>NZ_JAKCMI010000019.1 GCF_021412585.1 Halomonas alkalisoli
GCCTTTACCTCGTGCTGTCCTCGGTGTTTCCAGACGAACCGGAACGCTTCCGTCGTTCCTCTGCCTGAAAACGTTGAAACTTTTTTAGGATGTCGTTCTCCTCCTCAAGCTCCGATACGCGGCGCTTCAGGCGAGCGACTTCATCCTGCTCCTGGATCTTCTTTTTAGCATCAGCTGGGGCTTTCTTGACCCGTTTCATGGCGAACTGTCCCTCTCGGTATTCCTTTCGCCAGCGTGACAGCATGAAGGGGTGAATATCCAGCGCTTCGGCAACGCCTTTGACGCTCCGGTGGGCTTGGTGGCTCCATTCCACTGCCTTGACTTTGAACTCAGTACTGTACCGCTGAGTTTTCTTCCCCGTTATCATCTCGGGCATCGGTTCTCTCCTATCTGGGAGTTATCGATGCGTGTCCACTGGAGTGGGGGAAGTCCATCGCGCGCAGTACAGCGTTGTTAGGCGCGGGGAGGGTCATTTGCTTGAGCTGGACGTGCTGATCGTCCAGCTAAGCATAGCGAGCGCCCAGGCGGTACAAGCTGCGGCGAATGACGTGCATGTGACCGATGGCGTGTATATCGTGCCGCACGTATCTCCCACACGGGCCTGACCAGGCTAAAGTACCCCTTGAGCGACTGCGCGGAAGCGTGAAATCGTATCATCGGCCATTCGATCCAGCAGAGAAAGTCATTTTCCGCGTGTCGAGGTTTGGGCGGGCTCTAGAAAAGAAGCACTGCGCTTGTATCGAGAGACGCCAATCCCCGAGCTGGGAGCCCTCACGGCGCAGCAGCTAGTTGCCACTGGCAGGATGGCCGCCGTACTTCGCTACCTTGATCACACAGAGCAGGGCGGCTATGCTTAAAAATCACTTTTTTACTCAGCGCTGCCGATGATGGGTCCAATATTTTGCTCTACAGCCCGTATCATGTGCAGTGACTGTCCGAGCATCTTCATTTTGTTTGCTTCTAACAGCGTAGCATTTACTTCCTCGCCATCGCCGTCGAGGCAGTAAAGTGTGTTTCTGGTTTGCACTAGGCCTCTTTCAATATCAAAATTTGCAATCAGGCTGGTGAAGATATAGTCACCATGTGACCCACGATGTTTGTAATCCCACACCAGCATGTCTGAGAAAAGGAAACTCATTTTTTCATCTGTATCAATGACATTGACGATTTGCCACTCACGGACAATACTTGCCCGTTCCCTGATGTCGGATTCTTGGATTGCCCAGTGGGGCTGGGGCTTTATGATGTCACAGGTAAGCAACCTGTCCACGAGCGTCTTAAGGTCTGAAGGCGCTAGCTTACCTCGATACTGCTCTGTTAAGTGTGCCGCCTGTTTGTCCCGTTCGATGTTATCAAGCATCGCCATACTCCGCTCTGTGATTTGCATATAGATTAGACAGCTGATAAGAGAAGAGCAATACCTATTTTGACCTATTGAGTAATCAGCTAAAGAAGATCCGCCAGGGGTACCCAGTGACTATCGAACAATGACAGATGTTGCATTACATGCTCATGCTAAACTCTTTTTCCCGTTACTTTTCATTCCTATCCATGGGTTCATAAAATAGGCGAAGCACTTTTGTTCTTCCGGTAAAAGCAGGAAGGTCAGCGCCGGCGGCTACGATCCTGAGCAGGCCCAGTCCCTCAGCGATCACCGGCGACGCAACGCCTGGAAGCGGGCGAAGCGTTTGGCCAGGATGATAGCCGCCGTCGTTGATCGGCAGCATGAGGAGTGAAGCCCGGTGCAGATCAGAAGTTTCATGTCGCCTTGGCAGGCGTAGTCGCCAGTCACCAGTGGATCTACTCCTTGATCTGGGAGGACACGTAGCATGGTGGCGATCTCTGGCAGCATCTCCGTCAACCCAAGCGGCGCAGCAAGCACCGCGCTCAGGCCAAGAGCGCAGGGCTCAACAGGATCCTGAACCGCGTGGGGATCGAGCACCGCCCTGCTGATGTCGATGACTGGCTCCCTATAGGGCACTGGGAGGGTGACACCGTGATTCAGGGGGAGTTGGTCACGCTGATAGAGCGTAGTAGCGGCCACCTGCTGGGGGCACGGTTGCCCCGAATCTCAGCGGGGCTGACGTAAGCGACTATGATTCGCTTGCTGAATCCTGGCCGGGGCGATATAGAGACCATCACCTAGGACAACGGCTAAGAGTTCACCGGCCAGCCGGGGCCGAGAGAGCCGCGACCTAATTTCTGTAATCCCAACTGCTCTGGGCAGCGAAGGAGCAACGAGAACACCAATGGCCTGGTACGCCAGTGCTTCCCCAAGGGAACTGACTTTCGGCAGGTTACTGATACCGAGCCGCGCAAGGTCGACAGAAAACTGAATGACCGCCCCAGGAAGCGTCTCAATTATCGGACATCGGCACTGGTGTACCTTGGTGAATACTCAAGATCCCTGAATGCCTCAGGTGCTGCGCTCATTGATTGAATCCAGGGTACTGGGGGGCTCAGTAGGAAAAAAGGGAGGAGGTTGCTGTGTGTTGGCTGAGCACGGCTGGGGAGTAGGTCCTTAATACTAGTAGATCTATCGATATGGCTGAATTGACACTCTGATCGGTGATTTCATTCTGGGAGAAAATTGAAAAGTACACATATTCTATGTTATTAATTTTTAATTTAGCGAAGTTAAAGTGATAAAGTAACGCTCTGTTATTAAACCAGTTTAAATCCATATGGAAAAACTATTAGAATGCGATGTAGAGAAGTATGTCCATTGACCATCTCCATCCCAATTTTTCCTCCTAACCGATTACGCAAACCGAAGCATTCCTGACTAGATTACTCAAAGAGTATGTATCCAAATGTGGCGTTGCTGCCCTGAGATGGGGGGAGGGATGCGTCATGCGTGATTGGCATGGTGGCTTTGCTGGAGCCGCTTGGCGGTAGCTTTTGCTAACTGTCGATTCCTGGTTAATTAATCATCCAGGAACCGAGATCTCTCCTATATTATCAAGAGCCCTCTTCAGCTACTGGCTACTGGAAGGTTCGCTACAGGGTCTGGCCAAGAACCAGGCGCATGATATCGAGCCCTTGCTCGCGATGAAGCGCTACGTCCACCACCTCCCGGTATTCGAGCGCTTTATGGCTGACCCGCCGGCACCGGAGAGTACCGACCCCGTCGAGCAAATGGCACACCTCTTGAAGACGCAGGCGGGCCGAGCGCTCTACGCGTTGCGCAAACATACCGTGGAACCGGTCTTCGGCACCATCAAGAGAAGGCCATGCGGGTCGGGGGGACAACCTGTTTTGATGATCTACGGTCTTATAGCTCCGGCGCTGACACCGCGCCTATCTGCCCAACAGGCAAGGCGTCAGAACCGCCTTGCAGACGCTGAGGGGCAGGTTAAGAGCCACACACCAGACCAACACAGGGGTTGGTGAAGGACCCGCGCCTCAGCTCATTCATTAATCTCAAGTCCGACAGACTGCTAGACTTCGGACACAGCGACACACTTCTGTGATCACCTTGTTCTCCGGCCAGCGTGGGAGCATTGAGAAAACTATTGGTCTAACATGTCAGTACTTCCCAAGGGAATGAATTTCCGACCGGTCACCGATGCCAAGTTACGAAAGATAGCGTCTCTTATATCGGGCACCGAAACTGATAATCCTTGGATAATATTCAGGAGCCCTTGACACCGCAGGTGCTGCTTGAATTCTGGTTAGCTATTGGAACCTTGTACGTATGAAGAGGGTGTCTATATTTCTGCCTCCGTATTTAATTTTATCGCACCCAAAATACAGCTGACGAAATTATTTTCGTTATTGAAATCTTAGGGAATGTATACACCTATCCACAAACTTGGCCAAGGATAGACTCGTAAGTTGCTGAATGTGGTGCGCAACGCCTGTTTTTGATATTTATTTTTTATAATCTTATCTTGTTTTTCCTTATCAACGCTCATAAAAAGCGCCGATGAATAAATGCCATCTAACTTAGGCCAGCTTTCTGAAACATATTAAAAAACAGGTACATAGTTCTCTCTCGACGTAGATCAGATTATGATCTACAGTCCTAAATTTCTTCACGAACAGTCAAGTCGTGTAATTAAACAATTTATCTGGAGTTCCGCAATGGTCGAGGAAAATCCCCTATGTAAAATGTGGAAGTGGCTGGGGGTCTTCCTAATTGTGTAGGCCATTCCGCTGTTTTATTTCCTCGCAACCGGATTAACTAGTATTGGAGGTACTCCCGTTGATGAGGGATTAAAAATATCTGTAGCTCTTGTTGCCGCCATCCTGTTGTGCTTGTTCTTGGCGGCATTTGCTCTGCTTCAGGTGCTTTATCTGTGGAGGAGCAAAGATCGTAACCTGGCGCTCCTTTGGCCGCCAACGCACTTCGAGACGGATAATTACCGGGATCCAGTGATCTCATACATTATGATAACTATCTACTGCTTAATTCCTTTTTCCACCCTATTTGCCTGTCTTAGCAAGTATAGAAAGAGCGTTGTCACGAAATGGGTAGACGATAACTGGGCGGTGCTGGCTCCAAGTTTTTGGGATAGCCGTCTTGCTGCCCATCAAGGTGTAAAGAGCTACGAAGGATTGTTCGCCATTGCTCCTAACGGCTGGCAATATATACCCTACGTTACTGACGGTGGGCTGGTTTTAGGACTGGTACTGCTTGCAATAAGTATATTTCTTCTGATCGTGTATTCTAAAAAATATTACTACAAATGTCGGTTATCTTAATGTTTATGTGGAAGATATGACCAATTCGAAAAGGTGTTATCATTTGCTATTGCTACTCGGCTTGCTCGATAAGAAGTTAAACTTTCATTTGCGACACGGAAAAAGTAAGTGGAGAAGGTGGGCGGAAATACAATCCAGACATGAAAAGCACTTAACTGGAAATCTGTTTTTTATAATTCTAGGAGCTTAGCGCTGCATCGGCTATCGCTTGCAGCATCGACAAGTCATCTAAGATTTTTGATAGTTCTGAAAATGAATAATACAGGTGCCTACACTGAGAAGAGTAACTGTCCTGCGCGATTAAACTTTGCCAATAAAAACTTTGAGCAGACATACGCGATAAATAAATAATGACTATTAGGAGGGAGCATGGATAAATATTTACCTATCATCTATGTACGAGGTTACGCAGGAAGCAAGGGGGCTGTTGAATCCACGGTGGATCGGCCATACTACGGCTTCAATCTCGGCAGTACGCAGGTTCGCACAGGTCCTGACGGAGATCCCAATTTCTTCCTCTTTGAGAGCCCGTTGGTCCGTATGATGAAGGACCACGGCTACACTGATCTCTTTGCTAGGGTAAGCGAACGCGGCGAGGTGGAGTTGCTGAACGGTGAGCAAAAGATATATAAGGCCGGCGGGTTCCCGGTCCGATCCCTCTGGATCTATCGATACTATGACCGCACTTCCGAACGCGCCGGCGATGGCACTAGGGACGATATCGAGACCCTGGGTGAGAATCTCGGCCATCTGGTGGATTATGTCTTGGAGCAAACAGGCGCGAAACGGGTCCACCTTGTGGCACACTCCATGGGAGGTCTCATTTGCCGCTCGCTTATTCAGCGGGTCTTCAAGAAAAACGCCATACGGAAGATTGACCGGCTTTTCACTTATGCCACACCGCACCGTGGTATCCATTTCCGGCGTGGTCTCGGCTTTTTGACCAGCGTGCGCGACCTGCTTGGGTTAAATGACTCGGACACCTTCGGCCCAAAACGGATGCGGAAGTTTCTCGGCTTGCCGGACGATTGGGATGAACAGCGCTTGAATGAAGTTGGTAATCATTTCCCCGTCGAGCGGATCTTTTCGCTCATTGGTACCAACCACACTGACTATAACTTGGCGAGTTTGGCGGTGGGGCCGGGCAGCGACGGCTTGGTACAGATGGAACACGCCTACATAAAAGGTAGCAGTCGTGCATTCGTCTATCGCAGTCACAGCGGACCGCTTGGTATCGTCAACTCGGAGGAGGGGTACCAAAATCTCCAGCGCTTCCTCTTTGGCGATACCAGCGTTCGAATCGACTTGGAGGGTGTCCGCCTCAAAGAGTCTCTTCGCAAAGACGCTGATCTGCGTTTTCTGCTTATTGAGACCACGGTGCTTATCCGTGGTGAGGAGATCGTCATGAGCGATCAGCGCGAGGAGCATGGGTCGGCATTGACCATCGGTGCCCGTGCCTTGGAGTCCAGCCGCGAAACCCTCTTTCAAACCTATTTGATGAAGGCGAATCGGCCGAGTGCCCAAGACCGCTATTCCAACTTTCAAGTCCGCCTCCGTTTTCTACCCCATTACGTTCGCAACCGCCAGGTGCTGCGGGATCGTCATTACTTCGGTGAGCACCTCTTTCAGCACACCCTCACAATTGGTATTCGTGACAGGGATGACGGTGATGGCCGGCTGTTGCGGGCCAAGTGGACGGGACTTGATAGTGATCTCCCTGCCACTGCTAGGCGCTACCCTAATAGTGAGAACATTCGGTTCCGACTGCCGGCAGAAAATTTAGAGCAGGGGGAGGTGGTGCTTTGTATTCGGAATGAAGAGAAAGCTTTAACTTAATATCACTTTCTTATTTTAAGGCAGGTCAAAAAACAAGCGGATGGAGTGCACTCGGAAAAAGTAATGTGCAACGGCAAGAGCTTGATTTATGAGAATCATCAGCTATGGGGCTTGGGCCCATAATTATATTCATGGCGGGGTGGAGATGATATAAGTTATATGATTATTGTATTATTGGACTACATGAAAATTTTAGTCAACGTGTGTAGTATGTTGGAGATTCTTTCGACCTCAGGTAAAAGGTTTTTAATGCTATTCCATAAGGATTTTAGTGAGGCTTTGTCTATATCATTTATATCGTTGTTTGCTAAATGCTTTTGGAATGAGTTAAAATATTCAGCAGCTTCTTCGTTTCCCGATCTATCAACAAGTGCTCCTAGTATCTTTAATTCATTGGCTAGTTCGGGATTTTTATTGCTAATATTTATAATGGCTTCCTTGTATTGTGATTTATCAATGTGAGTAGCAACATCTCCCTGGACATTCCCATAAACAATAATGTTTCCGTGTCTCTCGGCTTGCTGAACTAAGTCGTTGAGTATTTTATCGTTCATTTCCTTCTCCTTGGTTTTTTTTCTAATAACGTTTTCTTCAAACTCTTCTTTTTTAATCATGGCGACTATTGCAAATAAAGAAGCTATGCCAACAAATATAATATAAAAAATTGGTATTAAGCGTGTGCTGTCACCAATAGAGTTATTGTTCACTAGGCTTAAAACTATGATTATCATTATAAAAGCGCATATTACTCCTACAACAGTTGCCAAGGCGTCAGCAGATTCTGCTTTTTTATAGCCTTCCTCATCATAAATTTTATCTTGTTTGTTAGGTTTTTTGTGGTCAGTCATAAGCACACCATGTGGCAATATTTAATACAATATAACATGTTGAATCTACTTCATGACTACCCTGAATTAAAAAGCGCCTCATCTTTCGCAGCATAGTAAAAGTGAATCGTTATTATTTTGTTAATTTTATATTTCGTGATTCACAGCAATGCTATATGATATTAAAAATATTCCTCTGAAATAATCTTTGCGGTGAAAGCTGCGTAAATTCACTTCACAGATGCCTGTCAGTCTTTGGCACGAAAGCAAGTAGCCATCCTGCTACCTTATCTTATGATATGTCCACGCGTCTAAGTATAGCTCGTTCTCTCTGGATGAGCCTTAGGGAAACGCTGCATAAATCCTGCCGCAGCTGCCAGGCAGCCGGTGGTGGGGTAAAGTCCGACCTTCCTGCCACCGTCTGACAGAGCCGCCCGATGAAGCAGATCTCGTTCGCTCAGGCTGAGCACCAGAACAAGGAAAAGGTCTCCCGCCGCGAGCGATTCCTAGCTCAGATGGAGACCCTTGTCCCTTGGCAACGGCTCACCGACGCGCTGTCGCCCGCCTACTTCCCGAACGCGGCCGGCAAGCGCGGCCGCCCGCCCATCGACCTGGAGCGCATGCTGCGGATCTACTTCCTGCAACAATGGTATGCGCTCGCTGACGAGGCGCGCGAAGATGCGATCTACGACAGCCAGGCGATGCGCGACTTCGTGGGCATCGATTTGGCCGAGGAGAGCGTTCCCGATGCAACTACGCAGCTTCGCTTCCGCCACCTGTTGGAGAAGCATGCACTCGCCCAGCGGATGCTCAAGGAGATCAACGCCAGCTTGGCCGAGCAAGGCTTGTTCATGCGCGAGGGTACCATCGTCGACGCCACCATTGTGGCGGCCGCGCCCTCTACCAAGAACAAGGCCAAGCAACGCGACCCGGAGATGAAGCAGACCAAGAAGGGCAACCAGTGGTATTTCGGCTTGAAGTCCCATATCGGCGTCGATGCCGTGACTGGGCTGACCCACAGTGTCGTCGTCACCTCGGCCAACCTCGCCGATGTCACCATGGCAGGTCATCTGGTCCGGGAGGATGACAAGCGGGTATACGGCGATGCGGGTTACCTCGGTGTGTGGAAGCACCTTGGAGAAGAGAAGGACACTCGGACTCCCGGTGCTGTGTCGCCGCCAAACGCGGCACCATCAAGAAGATGGAAGACACTCCCAGGAAAGCGCTGCTGCTGGCATTCGAGAAGGCCAAGGCCAGCAGCAGCGCCAAGGTCGAGCACCCGTTTCATGTCATCAAGAACCTCGTCGGCTACCAGTAAGGTTCGCTACAAAGGGCTGGCCAAGAACCAAGTGCAGCTGTTCAGTCTGTTCGGAGTGGTCAACCTGATGCTGTCTCACCGACGCGAAGGCCGAGTTGATGGGGCCAGTGCGTCTTGAGTTTGGCCTGGTAGCCGGACAGGCCGGCTGCCAAGGAAAATAGGCCAGCTGAAATGGTCAGAAATCAGCCGCTGAAGCGCGAAACTTGCTGGGCTGAGCGCTACAGGCGCTCGGCATCGAATTGATCAGTGGTACTCTAAATAAGGGTTATAGAAAATGTAATTTCACCACAATATATTCGTATATTATTATATTAAATTAGCTTGTTTCGAAGATGGAGGTTAACCATGAAGCGAATTTTCGTTTTTCTAGTTGTAGCTGCCCTAAGTCCGGCGACAGCCATTGCGCAACCCTATTGCAACGGTTCGACCCAGCGTGATGCTAACATCTGCGCCCAACAAAAATTTGAGATCGCGGACCGAGAACTAAATCAGCTCTGGGAAGAGGTTAAGCCCTTGGCGGACGCTCGTGGAATTGGCCAGGGGCTACTTGACGAACAGCACGCATGGCTACGGCAACGCGACGCGAACTGCGAGCCGGAACTGGATGCAGGCGGCAGCGCCGATCACATGTTCTACTGGTCCTGTATGGAAGAACAGACCTTGCAACGCAATCAAGTGCTGCGTGACTTGCGTTAGGTGATAGTGCAGTTCCGCAGGGATCACTGCCCGATATAGGACCTCATTCAATTTCGCTGGTAGACACAAATGCCAACATGAGCATGGCTCTCCGTCCGCTACGATGGTGGGGCGGTAGGGATAGACCAGCTAAAAGGAATCCAAGATATAGCTGTGAATCGAGCCGCCAAAATAAAGTTGTCCTGCGAACTCGACAAGACCGGCGAGAACAATGGGGCCGATGATCCCGGTTCCGCGCATGGACCCTGAATTCAAGCAATAAGTGCAGCACCTGCGGTATCCAGGGCTCCTGAGTATTCTCCCAGGAACACCTGTGCCGGTGTCCGATAACCGAGTCGCTTCCTAGGGCGATCATTCAGCTTCTTGACGACCGCTCTCACCTCGGCGTCCGTCACCTGCCGGAAGTCGATCACCTTGGGGAAGTACTGCCGTATCAGGCCATTGGTGTTCTCGTTAGTCCCTCGTTGGCCTGAGCAGTAGGGGGCACAGAAGTAGGTGGCTGCCGTCACCGCCTTGCCCACGGCCTCGTGGCTGGCAAACTCCGAGCCATTGTCCAGCGTGATGGTCTGGACTGCTCCACGACGGGGCTTCAGCAACCGAATCATGGCCTTCTGCGTCAGCTCTGCGGTGATATTGGGTAGCCGTGCTGCCAGCAGATAGCCGCTGCGGCGCTCGACCAGCGTGACCAATCCGGACTGCTTGTGCCCCTTGAGCACTGTGTCGCCCTCCCAGTGGCCAATAGTGAGCCGGTCATCCACCTCAGCGGGACAGTGCTCGATACCGACCCTGTTGGGGATCTTGCCAAGCCCCGCACTCTTGGCCTGAGCACGGTACTTGCTGCGCCGCTTGGGCTGTCGTAGGCACTGCCACAGGTCGCCACCGAGTGCCTTGTCATCCCAGATCAAGGAGTAGATCCACTGGTGACTCACGCCCATGCCCGTCAAGGGCGTCATGAAGCCGCTGATCTGCTCCGGGCTCCACTCTTCGCGCAGACGATCGGCGACGGCTGCGATCATGCTGGGCAGGCGCTTCGTCCTCTTCCAGGCGGTGCGGCGCCGGTCATCGCTAAGTGTCTGAGCCTGCTCGGGATCATACCCATCAGCAGCGGCGTTACGGTGCAGCTCGCGGCTGACAGTGCTGTTGTGGATGCCAAGCTCTCTGGCGATCTGTCGCTGGCTCATGCCGACACCTCGTTGGGCGTGAATCTGGTATCGTTGGGTCTGGGTCAGCTGTCGGTATCCCATGCTCTGCTTCACTTTGGTCGTATATGGAGTCCGACCCGGTTGCAAGCACGAGGCACGATAGTTGGTAGGTACGACTACACACGTATATCCGATCTTTAAGATGATGCCAGAGGCATCGGACCCTGATGGGCTATCCGCACGTCAGTTCCCAAATGGTAAAGCGAGTTGCTTGCTCTTCGACCAAAACGGGGTTTACCGACGTCGGTTCGACCTGTTTGCCATCTTGCAGCATGCTCAGCAATCGTGGTGGTGGGTGACCTCAGTGAAATAAAATCATTAGATTCATGGGGTTGGATTTACGCAGCTTGGGCTGCCCTATCCGGATCATATGCAATGTCGTGACAGGTGATCGACCAGGCGATACGCGCCGTCTTGTTGGCCAAGGCGATCACTGCCACGTTGGCATGTTTTCGCTCAGCCAGCTGCCGGACCCAGTGACTCAGGTTGTCCTCCTTGCCTTCCGTGTATCGCAAGACCGCTCGAGCACCATGTACCAGCAATGTCCGCAGATAACTGTCTCCTTTTGCTGATCCCCAGCAAGCGATCTCGTCCGCCGGTACTGTGTTGACGCGGCGTCAGGCCCAGTGAGGGGAGCAAAGTCACGTCCGCGCTTGAAGGCCTTAGCATCACCTAGGCCGCCGGCCAGCGCGCTGGCTGTAATGATGCCGACACCCCGGAGAGTCATCAGGCGTTTCGCTACAGGGACAGTTTTGGAGTGGTGCGCGATGCGCTCCGTGACCGTGGCAATGCGGTCATCCAGGTACCGGAGATCTTCGGCGAGCCCCGCAAGCAGGAAGCGGAAGTTATCGGTCAAGCCGTTCTCGGCGTCTTCCAGCCAGCGTGGCAGTGCCGTGCGTAGCTGACCGATACCGATGGGGGCCACCAGCCCGTACTCGCCAACCAACCCGTGAATCTGGTTTGCCTTGGCCGTGCGATGCTGAACAAGCTCTTCCCGGATAGGGTGAGCGGCCTGAATATCTTGTTGAGCTGCCGTCTTGGCCGCCACGAAGTGCATCGTTGGTCTTCTCATGGCCTCACAGAAGGCCTCGGCATCAACGCGGTCACTCTTGTTGCTCTTGATGTAGGGCTTCACGAACTGAGCCGCGATCAGCTTAACGTGATATCCGCGTGCCTGAAGTTCACCCGCCCAATAGTGAGATGAGGCACAGGCTTCCATGGCGATCTCGGCACCGACAGGGACACGGTTGGCGATCGCGCCCAGCCACTTGTCACAGGAGAACTTACTGCGCTATTGAACCTGATCATGACGGTCGACACCGTAGACGTCGAAAACAGACTTGGCAATATCAACACCGATTCGGGAAATAGTCATGGGAAGTGCTCCTTAGCCATGGGCGGGCAGTGGCCCTCCCACCCTCTAGTGTGGCGCAGCAGCACCGGTATAGGGTGCGTCGGACTCCATCCCCTCGGTAAAGCAGGGAGGGTATCGGTGCTGGCCCTCCTGCCTCTACCGTTAAATCCAAATTGCAGCGGTTATTCTATGAATCCAGGCCTCTAAATTTGGTTAGGTGACAACTACTCTGGCAGATAGAGAGGTAGGGAGGTAGAAAATGAAATTTAAAAAAATACATTCGTGGTTTTTATTCCAGCTTAAATGTTTTTTTTGGAGATTGGTTAAAATAATATTAATTTGTACTTTTTCTTATAAAAGAATATGGAAAAGAAGAGTCAAAGACCTTGACTTCGAACAAGGGTGGCAAGAAGGAATTAGAATCATTGAATCAGATTTGAGCTTTTTTCAAGTGATGCGGTACAGGCCTGCTTACCACGGAGACTTCCATGAGGAAATAAAATCAATATTTTCAGCTTTGGCCTTTTTAGATTATCAGTATTATTCTTCTGATTTGGTGGGGTATAAAAAAAGCATAAATACTTTGGGTTGTTATTTCGAGTATGTAAAAAAGACAAAATATGAAGATGTTGTTAACTCGGAAGTCTGGCCACTTTACCTCCACCAAAAAGCAACACTGAACAGTATGCTAGGCAATCCAACTGAAGGCGCTTCGATGAACTGTGAGGTAAAGCATATTTTTGAGGAAAAAGGAAATAATGATTTTAAAGCTATATCATATGGAATATGTGCGATGTGCTGTCGTGTCGAGACATTTTCAGTCTATGAAAAAAATCTTGTGAAAACAATTGAATCAGACGCAAAAGAACTAACGCAGCAGCTTCAGTCCTATCTTTGCAAGGATAATAATAAATTCAAACGTAAAGATGTAGTTGCTGAATTTATCCTTTCGCAGCTATTGCGGTGTAAGATTCAGTTTTACATGGAAGAACCTAATGTGGAAATTATTGAAGATAGTTTAGAAGAAATTAAGCCATTGCTTTCAGAAATTAAAGGAGTTGATAAAACAACATATGATATCGTTGTGCCATTTTATAAAGCATTGCTAAAATGGTTAAAAAAAGAGGAACCACATAAAGTAAGGCCAGAATATGATAAGGCGCTGGAGGAACGAAGAAAATCTAAAACTGGAGGCACGCATTTTTGTTTGTTAAAATTGCCTGACCGTCTTCTTTCTGGCTTGGCCGAGTATGTGGTGCGAGAGAAAATTTATAAAGACATTTCACTACATAGAATGCAACGCTCTGTATCTTCTAGATTTGTTTTATATTCTATTCTAATACCCTTGGCTTCTATTGCTTTTGCGCTCATGGTCGCTAATTATGAAGTCCCTGCCAACTTTTGGGTGGTTGGTGCCCTTTTAAATGACGATAATAAGTTTATATTTTTAATTTTGTTTTCATTGTCTGTGGCTATAGCGCTAATCAATTTATTAAAATTAAGATATGAGCTAGAATTTCCAGGCCTTGTCTCTCCGGGAGCTTTAAGAATATCTCTGTCTGTTATAGCCATTCTTTTAGCAATAGTTACAATACTTTTTAGATTCATAGAGTACCCCAGCACTTTGGACCGCACGGTAGAGGCAGGAGGGCCAGCGCCGGTACCCTCCCTGCCTTACCTACCAAAGTGAAGCAGAGCATGGGATACCGACAGCTGACCCAGACCCAACGATATCAGATATTCGCCCGCCATGACTTTGGTGTGAGCCAGCGGCAGATCGCCAGAGAGCTGGGCATCCACAGCAGCACCATCAGCCGTGAGCTGCGCCGCAACGCCAACTTTGGTGGCTACAAGCCCGAGCAGGCCCAGTCTCTCAGTGATCACCGGCGCCGCACCGCCTAGAAGCGGACGAAGAGGTTGCCCAGCATGATCGCTGCCGTCGCCGACCGGCTGCGTGAGGAGTGGAACCCGGAACAGATCAGCGGTTTCATGGCGCCCTTGGCAGGCGTAGGCGTCAGGCACCAGTGGATCTACTTCTTGATCTGGGATGACAGGGCGCGTGGTGGTGATCACTGGCGGCATCTCCGCCAGCCCACACGGCGCAGCAAGCACCGGCCCCAGGCCAAGAGCGCAGAGCTTGGCAAGATTCCTAACCGGGCGGGCATCGAGCATCGCCCGACTGAGGTCGATGCCAGGCTCTTCATCGGCCACTGGGAGGGCGACACCGTGATCCAGGGTCACAAGCAATCGGGGCTAGTTACGCTGGTAGAGCGTCGGAGCGGCTACCTGCTGGCGGCACGGCTGCCCAGGATCTCGGCGAAGCTGACGCAAGCGGCCATGATCCGCCTGCTGAAGCCTCGCCGGGTGCTGGCCACACCATCGCACTAGACAATGGTTCCGAATTCGCCGGTCATGAAGCGGTGGCCATGGCGGTGGCCATGGCGGTGGCCATGGCGGTGACCGCAGCGACGTACTTTTGTGATCCCTACTGCTCCGTCCAGCGTGGGAGCAACGAGAACACTAATGGCCTGGTACGGCAGTACTTCCCCAAGGGAACGGACTCCCGGCAGGTAACGGACCCCGAGCTACCCAAGGTGGTCAATAAGCTGAATGACCGCCCTAGGAAGCGACTCGGTTATCGGACACCGGCACAGGTGTTCCTGGGGGGTACTCAGGAGCCCTGGAAACCGCAGGTGCTGCGCTTAATGCTTGAATTCAGGTTATTAGCATTCTTATGTTATGGGGTGTGTGGTAAGTAGAGGTTAGATATTAAAACCTTTATTTTGGTTTCGCGCTCACCAAGAGCAATAGGTTTAAGACGACGACAGTTGAATAAAGCACGACAGCAAGTTGCGGGCATCCGTTCGCTTTCACAGCGCTTGCGCGAAATGCGCTTCTGACCTAATTTGTTATTGTTGGGCGTTGTTCGCCGGAGGGTAGGCTTATGTCGGCTGCCTTGTGCGAGATTTGCGGTGGTTTCGGTTTCGATCGTGACAATCATGTCTGCATCCATTGCGCCGGTACCGGCAGGGATCCCTACCGCAAGGCGCCGGGTAGCGGCGGTCCCATCTCGCCCAGGCGAAATGGCCGGGCCATGCCCCTACCGAGATCGCTACAGGCCGTCCTCTTGATGTTAGCGTTAGCAGGCGGCGCAGTCTCCTACGTCAGCTCCGACGGATCGCTGGAGCAGGCAGGCCTCGGCGCTCTGCTCGTACTTGTGACAGGGCTCGTTATCGCCTATGCGTTACGAAATCTGCTCCCGCTCTTGATCCTCTCGGCCGCCTTCTACTTCATCGACCAGGCGCTGTGGGAGGGATTGGCCGTGCCCAAGGTAATGAACGCGGTCGTCGCGATTGTCATTCAAGCCTATGCAGCGGTGTTCTGAACCTGCTTTATTCATCAGGTGCTGAATTAGGGTATTAGATCGAGGGGGTGCCTGTAACTATCCACTTCATTGAGATCAATCCAACTCTTAGCATGCTGCAAAACCACGGTGCGCAGCAGGCTGGCTAGCGAATGACGGACGCGCTGCGGGTCGTGCTGGTCGACCAGGCGATCCTCAAGGGCGGCGATCACGCCGCTGCTGTCGAGGGCTTCGCGCAGCAGCAAGGCACCGTTGTCACTGGTGATGCGCTGGCCATCAAGCTCAACGCGGATGGCCCCGTTGCAGGATGGAATCTATGGGGATAACGAGAAACCACCAGCTATCTTCGTTCTCAGACTTGCCTCATGAATAAGCCGGGTTCATCGCGAGATCTCATACTATCAGAGTAAACGTAGCGGAAATCTCACATTGACGGTGGACCGGTTTCTGGGTGGAAGGTCTGGGATTCCCTAGTTACCTCTAAGGAGTGAAGATTTCGAGCAATACCCAAAGCTTGTAATGAGTTTGGTTATTGCACAGTTTATGGATAACAAAATTATTGGATGCATGATCGCATCCCTATAATACCTTACCCCTTAATTTAGTCCCAGAAGGCGGCCCTACAATCTTCGCTGATTGCTTTAGCTGAGCCCTTAAGAGTGAATGTTGATTCACGTCCATCAGAAAATCGGATATAGACACTGTTATGTATTTTAAGCTTTTCAAGAACATGATCAAAGTTTAATGCGCCCGCGCGGCTATCTGATGATATAGTACCATTTTGATCTACAGAAATTGTTTCTAGAGGTCCTTGATCAAAAATCATTATGATCTCATTCGACCTCGGCCCATCTCCTGCAAGACTGAAATGAATAGAACTGGCGCGTCTACTTCCACTCTCACAAGCTACATAGATCTTATTGCCCGACCCACGTGTGACTTCCGCCTCTGCTACACCTTGGCCCCATCCAGAGCGCCACTCGTCATCAGATGTTGCGGTAGTCCAGGCAAACGCTGATGTGGTCATAACAGAAGCAGCAATTGTTGCGGTTACGACAATTGATTTCATATTCATTTTAATGCCACGCTCCAATTTTTAAAGTTAGTCAAGCATGTGCTCAATATTTAAGGCTGATACTATCCCTCTTCTAAAATTATACATTATAATATTTAATCTTCAATAATTAATTAATCTGCTTCGCCGCGATTAGATTCTGAAATACGGCTTGCCAATGATTTGCACTATCTATGTGGTGATCTAAGAGCCAGTCGCCTTTCTTTAGTCCCTTGTAATTTTTGTGGCCTGTTTCATAGAATGCTAGCTCAACATAAGGTCTTTTTGGGTTTTTCAGTATCAAGTTGATGGCGACCTTACGAATTCTCACTTCGGTCATTGACTTGTTGTTTTTTCCCGCAATCGCACCGACAATCGCGCCGGTCCCTCCGGTTAAAATCCCGCCAACTGCGGCGCCTGCTAGGCTGCCGCTGACCCCCGAAGTGGCTTTTGAAACCATAAGATCATCAACATATACTTCGGATTCAATGATGTCCTCAGGATTAATCACAGTGTAATCCGGGTTTGGTGCGTACTGCTTTCCCCATATGATAAGCACCTTGCTTAAATTGCTGTTCGTCATTATGTTGAATTCTTTAGACTTAAGTTCTTCCGCATTCTCGAAGCCCTCGGATGTTTTGATTTCATGATAGCGCTTGTGGTTTTCATCAGATTTTTCGCGATAAATGATCGGGCCTATCCCCATGACCAAGAAAAAACCTATACCCCCTATTGCACCTGAGTATATGGAATACTGCAATGTATTGTCCCAGCCAAATTTAATGCCAGCAGTAATCGAACCTGAGTACATAACATAGAAAAGAGGTAAGCAAAAAGCGTAAAATATAAAAAACATTGCCACTAAGAGGCATGCAAAAAGGACACTAACCAGCGCGTTAATGATCAAGTGTGAAAGGATTTCAACAACATTACCATCAGCGATGGTTTTTGCTTTCATTGCGTTAGCTACTGGTATTTCTTTTATGGATTTCATGTTGCCCCCCCTCCCTATTGTAAGTTCCTGTTACAGAGTAGGAGGGCTTTATGTGATTATCAATAATTCAGCGATAAAAAATTATTCTTATATGAGAGTAATAAGAAAGTATGAGCCTGGCTAACTATTATGGCGTTGGCTCGAGCACAGATTGCAAGGCAATACCTACATTAAGGCGGGCATAGGTCTAAATGGTCGGCAGGAAATTTCATCAATACGACTGTGCTTCACGGCGGGTAGAGAACGCTCGGAGAGGCTGACGCAGACGCTGAGTGCTATTAATCGCTATTAGGGCAGGGGACGGTGTTCCTAGGCGCTCATGGCATCTTGAAGCCATAAGCGATGCTTCCATAGTACAAGGCACTTGAATATAAGACTCGCTGGAGCGACCTGCTTTCGGACCGTTGATCGATCACTCGCAGAGCAGGCCGCTTTTTTGTATTTCGTCGATTCTGGCCGCGCTTAGGCCTTGAATCCGTGTGAGATCCTCCAGGGACTGCCATGGGCGCCCCTCATCGATGTTGGTTGCGCGTGCCGGCCCTACATGGGGCAGCTGGTTCAACTGTTCGGGATCGGCCGCATTGATGTCAATACAGGATTCCTCGAATTCACCAGGGATATGGACGTTGCCGTTGAATGCTCTCAACTCAAGCCTGGCGCTACCCAGCGTTAGATAGACCGGCGCATGATCGGAAACGGCGTCACGTGCCCGTTCGTGGTCGATGCCGAACAGCTCAGGGAATCGGACGATGCCGCGCTCAGTCACATCGAGCCTACTGCCAATTTTCCAGATGTTATCGTATAGGTTTGCATAGCGACCATCGGTCAGTCCCAGCGTGGTGGCTCCGTCAGTGATGACGGGTATCACGCCGAGTGCGCGCAAAGGTTCCCAGCCAAGGTGCTCGGGCCGCAGATTGAAGTCACCGAGCAACAGGCGAGGCGTATCGGGGTAGACCTCTTCGAGCCACTGCCAGTAATCGGCGAGGGCCTCTATCTCTGGCAAACGATCCACGAGGCGCCGGCCATAGGTGATATGCACGGTGGCCGCTGCAAATTCCTGACCAGTCTGACGGCTGCGGAACTTAGCGGAGTAGGGCTCCCTGGCAAACATGTCGCGGTGGTCGAAGAAGACCACCGCGCCACTGTGATACTCGACCGCGCTGTCCCGCCAGAGGAACGCATACTGCTCCCTGTATGTGGAGCGCCCAAGCGCATGACTGGCCATGGAAGACCAAGACTCTCCCGTCATCGCCTCGACCTCCTGTTCCAGACGCTCCAGTGCCTCTTCGTTCATTAGCTCCTGGATCGCAAGTAAATCGAAGTGGCTGGCAACGTGGGCGACCTTGTCGTAGCGCTTATCGTTATCCCATCCGAGATTCTTAATATTCCAGCTGCCAACGATGATGTCAGCGAAGGTCAGCGACGGCATCATCACCAACCATGCCACAAAAAGACGAATTACCATGCCACCTCACTCCCTGCGTGAAACGTCAAATCCTCGTCATCACGATGGCAGCGGTCAACCTGAGTCTTCATTGATGGACCAATCAGCTCGGGAGCTTTCAAGGAGGGATCGTTGAGCGGAGTGAGGAACGCGCAGCCGGAGTTGCCGCCGTCACGCTTGTCCCAGGTGGCCGCCGGCAGGAACATCTCGCGAGACTTACGACACAGGAAGTGCGGTTAATTCGGGAAATCCCATGCTGCCAAGCTGCCCTCGCCTAGGCTTTGTCCGAAAACTCGAATTTGCTAATGTCACCTATGCCGCAGCAGCATAGGTGACCCATGGCAGGACGCTACGAGATCTCCGAGAGCGGTTGGGGCCTCATCGAGGACATCGTCTCGCCACCGCAGCAGACAGGGCGCCCACGCCGCGATGACCGACAGGTGTTGAACGGCATCTTCTGGATCCTGTGCTCGGGTGCCAAATGGCGCGATCTACCCGAGCGCTATGGTCCTGGGAAGACCTTCTACGACCGCTTCCGCCAGTGGCGCGATGACGGCACCTTCGAAGCTGTCCTGGCACGTCTCCAGCTCCGCTTGCGAGAGGATGGCCTGATGGATCTGGATACCTGGATGATCGATTCGACGTCGATCCGCGCCACCCGGGCCGCCTCTGGAGGCGGCAAAAAGGGGGGCACCAAGAACCCATAGACCATGCCCTGGGCCGCAGCCGGCGCGGCCTGACCACCAAGATCCACATGGTCTGTGACCGGAATGGTTGGCCGCTGACGTTCACCTTGTCACCCGGGCAGGACTCGGATACTCGGCACTTCAACCCCGCCATGGAGCACGTTCATCTGCCTGGGGCCAAGGGTCGGCCCCGCAAGCGCTGCCGCTTCATCGTGGCAGACAAGGGCTATGATAGTGACCCGCTGCGCCGCTACTGCGACCGGCACCGTATGAAGCCGATCATTGCCCGGCGCAAGATGAAGCTAAAACCGCGCCCTGGCGCCCCGAGGGGCTTTGATAAGCCCCGCTATCGAGACCGAAACATCATCGAGCGCTGTTTCGGCTGGATCAAGGAGCTGCGGCGGGTCTGCACGCGATACGACAAGTTGGCCAGCAGCTTCAGGGCCATGGTATGCCTGGCGTGCATAGACCGTTGCCTACGGGCAGACTTTTCGGACAAAGCCTAGGCCAGTACAGTTCGCTCCATGGTCGCGTGAGACCGGTTCTCCTATGCTGGCGGCCCTCTCAACGCACTGAGCTATGGAGCATTTCGTTGACGCATCTCAAGGCCAATATTCGCAAGTAGATGAATGTTTGATTAATCTGTGTGAACGTATGTATCTGCCGGATGCTGGCGTGTCTTAGAATTGCGACGCACCAGGCCGCTACTCAAGGGAGACGTCAGTTCGCGTCAGGATTCCCTCGGCGGTAGCGTGCCTGCTCGTATGGCGGTCAATACTTTCAATCAGTGATTGGCTCGAAACGACCCAAAGCGGACATGCCAGAAAGGCTGTGTGCACGTCATTGGGGATATGTAGTATGCGCTATGATCGGTGTGCTATGTGGCCGAATTATAATTAAAGGCCAGGGATTTCAATATCCTGACAGTTGGTCGAGCGCTCAGCATAACATTTGAATACGCATGCATGTTCAAGTGGAATATCGAGCACGCTACCTAATACTACTGTTATATCTACAATGGAGAGGTTTTTGAGTAAAGAGATAGATTATTTTACCTTCGTTCTGATGCCTTTTAGCTCAGACTTTGATGACATATACCAGTTGGGGATTAAGTCCGCCGCTAAAGAAAATGAGGTCCTTGCAGAAAGGCTTGATGAGCAGCTTTTTGGTGAAGGGATGCTGGATAGAATATATCGTCAAATAGACGTTGCCGATTTCATCATTGCTGATCTTACAAATAGAAACGCGAACGTATTTTATGAGCTTGGCTATGCCCACGCAAAAGATAAAATATGCATTCTTTTAACAAATGATGCTTCGGATATACCTTTTGATTTAAAGCACAAAAGACATATTGTTTATGGCGGTTCTATTGCTTACTTGAAAGAAGAGCTTTCAAAAAATATCGCATGGGCAAAAGCTGAAGCCCAAGGGCGAGAAGAAAATAAAATATCAGTCACAACGAAGGCTCCTTCTGGGGATCTAAGTACATCAAAACACACCGCTGAAGCAATAATAACGTTCACGTTTGACCTGCACAACAAAACGAACCGGGTCTCGCCGGAGATTTCTGCTATTTATCTCTATACTGGTAACGATTGGAAAGTAATCCACGATTCCAAAGAGTGTCCTCACTCTGAAGCAGATATAGAGCCTTTTAAGTATCGCTACTTTATCTCGCCGCCAGTGCCGAAGATCGGCCGCAATGGATGGGCTCAAGTTAAACTTAAGGCGAGCCGGACTATCGCGAAAGCATGGGAGGGTGATGAAATTAAAGAGGAGTATAATGTTGGTGGGAGGGGAATACTCCGACTCGAAACTTCTGATGGGAACTACGATCATGAATTTGACTTCAACCTTGAACTCGTAGAGATACCTTTCTAATAACAATCGGCTGCACGGCGACTGATTTTCCGCCGCTTCGCAGCTCCAAATCGGCGCATGAGCCGGGTGTTATTTTAATCAAGGAAAATAGAATGACATTACGGAGTGACTCAATTGAATGGGCGATCGAGTTCCTGACTCTTCACTCTGATGGCGACATCTTCCCGAAGGTCCTAGAGCATGAAGCGATTCGCGCTTCCGCAGATGAGTTTCGCGCAAAAGTCGAAGGAAAACCGCTCACCGCATTCCTTGCCAAGTCCTGTCGTCGTTTCATTGTTCCGAAAGATGACATTTCTTATCGACAGGCCACACAGCTCCACCCCCAAGATTCGATACTTCTGACGGCAATCATCCATCAATATGGAACGGGAATAGAGGATCGGCGATTAGAGCCTGCGCAAGTCTTCAGCTATCGATTTGCCCCCAACCTTGATGAAGGATTGTATAGCTCAAAGACCGCATGGAATGACTTCTGGACAAGCGCATGCCACAAGAGCAAGAGCGCGTCGGCGATCTTGTACTGCGACATTGCCGATTTTTATAACCAGATTTATCACCATGCAGTGGAAAACCAGTTGATTGCTTCCGGCTTCCCCAATCAAGCTGTCAAATGGATAGTATCATTGCTTGAGTCGACCACTGCCGGGGTGTCTAGAGGAGTCCCAATTGGGCCGCACGCAATTCACTTGATTGCCGAGGCAACCTTAATACCAATAGATAACAGCATGAAGTCTAACGGACTTCAATTCTTACGGTACGCTGATGACATCGTAGTTTTTTGCGGCTCAAGCAAGGCAGCGCAATCAGCCTTGTCATTGATGGCAAACATTCTAGACAAGCAACAACGGCTGATGTTACAGCGGCACAAGACCAAAGTGTTCTCTCCCGCTGATTTTCAAATGCTGTGCGCGGAAATGATTGAAGACCGTCCGATCAATAAGAATGAAGATCGGCTACTGAAGATCATTCGTAAATACACTGGCGGGAACCCTTATGTCAGCATTTCCTACAACGACGTAAAGCCGGAAGATTGGAAGAGATTCTCGGGGAAAGTGATTCGCGGAATCATTGATGAGTATCTTTCCAAAGATGAGGTTGACTATATTCGACTTCGTTGGTTTTATCGCAGGCTTGCGCAAGTTGGACATCCGGGGGCGCTGGATGTTTCGGTCGAAAACATCGAGAGATTAGGCCCTTGCCTTGCAAACATCTGCACTTATATATCCTCAATCCAGTCGATCAAGCCCGAGCAATGGGTGGAGATTGGCGAAAAGCTCATTCAACTCTTGGATGTAGAAGAGATTGCAAATAATGAATTCTTTCGTCTTTCTATTTTGAGTCTGTTTACAAGAAACAAACACATGAATCATTTTTCTGTGCTCGCAGCCAGGTTTCAAAATAGCGATTCTTATGCCAGACGGGAGATTCTGCTGGCAGCTAGGGAGAATGAGGCATTCGATTGGCTCCGTGAGCATAAAGAATCATATGGTCAGATGGATCCTTGGCAGCAAATGGCGTTCATATATTGCGCAACCGGTTTTCCAAGAGATGAGCGAAAGTATTTCTTGAGCCGTTGGAAGTACGAGGGCCCGTATGATGAAACTCTGGCGAAATGGAGCAAAACTACATAACAACCGCTTCGAGTCCAACGACTTGTTCTTCCGCTGCGCGCTAAGGCAAGCCGCGGCTCAAGCTGAACGTAATATCAAAAGGTGCTGAAAGGCTGCTTCTGGCCGAATGAGAAATGTTAGTCTATTCTGATGAATCCAGGGGCCCAAAACCGACATGCCAGAAAGGCATCGATCACGTTCATTGGGGATATGTAGCATGCACGATGACCGGTGTTATATAGCCAATTATAATTAATACCAAGGGGTTTCAATAGGATGAGGTGTGGTCGAACGCGCAGCATAATATTATTGAACATGCATGCACGTTCAAGTGGAATATCGAGTATGCTACATAATACAACTTTCCAATTTTGGAGTAAGTATGAAGGATTTATTCCCTGGTCACTTTAAAGAAAGTGAAATAAGACTGAGAGAGATCTGGGGCACGTCGTTGTTCGTCTTCGATGCCAATATACTTTTGAATTTATATAGGTACTCAGATACAACTCGAAGCGAATTTCTTCGTATTCTAGAGAAGATTAAGGATCGAGCGTGGATTCCGCATAGGGCAGCCGAAGAGTACTTGAATAACCGCCTTTCTGTTATAGATCAACAAGAGAGGTCATATGATGAAACCCAAAAATCGATTGAGACTCTAAAAAGTGATCTTGAGAATGCTCGTCAGCACCCCTTTGTTAGCAACAGCACCATGGCTAAAGTTAGTCGTGTGTTTGATGAGCTTTGTGAGGAGCTGAATAAGAATAAGGCAGTTCATACGAATAGAATTTCAAATGATGAAATTAAAGGGGCTATTTCAGCTATTTTCGAGAATAGGGTCGGCTCGCCTTACGAAAAAGACAAGTTAGTTGAATTGATATCCGAGGGTGAAGAAAGGTATAGGCAAAAGATACCACCGGGATTCAAAGATGGCTCTAAGTCTGGTGATAGCGAGATTTTTGTAGAAAAATGCCGAAAGTACGGAGATCTTATTGTTTGGGCCCAAGTCATCGACAAAGCCATCGATTCCGGGAAAGGCGTTGTACTAGTCACAGATGATAAAAAAGAAGATTGGTGGGAGAAGTTCAAGGGAAGAACTGTAGGGCCACGCCCAGAGTTAATTAAAGAGTTCAAAGATAGAGCGAACAGCACTTTTCATATGTATCAAGCTGATCGTTTTTTAGAGTTGGCTAGAGAAAATCTAGATGAGCAAGTAAGTGATGAAATAGTTGAAGAGATTAGAGAGGTTAGACGAAGAGACAAGCTGGCCAATAAGCGCAGGAAAGAGATGGAGTACCTGAATAGGCGAAAAATCGAGATGAATCACTTGTTTCAAGAGTTGGAGCACAGCAAGCACAAGTTAATGTCGCATGAGAAAGAGCTACAAATGCTACAACAACGGATGCAGGAGCTAGATGCGGCACGTAATAATATACGGCATCGTCAAGAACATTTATCCAGAGACGATATAGAAAATCCAGATTTTGAGCGTTTCATGAACCAATATTCTGCGTTATCAGCGGAGCATGCTCAAGTAAGAAATAATTTAGAAAGATCGTCTATCGAGTACAAAGAAATGCAAATCCACATGATAGAGCTAGAAAATGAAGTTGCACATCGCATGAAAATCATTGAACAAGAAAATCCAGAGGACTCGTAAACTCGCGCTGATTTTGGCGTTAGAGAGACAGGACCTCCCGGCGGATATGGCAGATACAGAGATACCAGATGAAGCGAAAAATGCACAGTCAGTCGTTGAAGGTGTGCTTGGTGATTCGATTATCGGCATTTATCTCTTCGGCTCTGCCGTTGTTGGTGGTTTAAAGCGCGATAGCGACGTAGATATCTTGGTTGCAGTCTCTACCCCGCCTACCTTTGAGCAAAGAAAGACCCTAGTGTCTCAGTTAATGAGCGTATCCGGCGCGATCGGGAATCCGCAAGCCATCAGGCCGGTAGAGCTGACGGTGATAACGGTTTCTGATGTCGTGCCGTGGCAATTCCCGCCTCGGGCTGAGTTTGTATACGGTGAGTGGTTGCGAGAGGAATTTGACGCCGGAAGCGTTCCGGAACCAGTCCAAGATCCTGATCTTGCAATTGTTCTGAAGAAAGTGATGGATAACAGCCTGCCGCTGTATGGAAGCTATGCTGCTAAGGTTTTTGAGCCGGTACCAATGACTGATATCCGGAGGGCAATCCGGGATTCTTTGCCCAGTCTTTTGGCAGAGGCAGCTGGAGATGAGCGTAATGTCGTTTTGACCTTGTCGCGTATGTGGCTGACCGCAACTACTGGCGATATTGCCCCAAAAGATACGGCTGCGGAGTGGGCGGAGAAGCAAGCACCTCCTCACCACGCAATGCTATTGAAGTATGCGCGGGAAGGCTACCTGGGAAAGATTGAGGATCGATGGGGGAGGCAGGAGGATTTTGAAGCGCTTGTTTTCTATATGAAAAACTCGATTGAGGAGTGCATTGATGCCCCGTAGGGATAAATGCCCTAACAATCACAGGCACAGGCACAGGCACAGGCACAGGCACAGGCACAGGCACAGGCACAGGCACAGGCACAGGCACAGGCACAGGGACAAATTTTCCCATGCTGTGGGCGTTATATATCAAAAAAATCTCAAAGGCTGCTTCTGGCCGAATCCAGAAATTCTGTCACTGCTAAAGTAGGGATACTGAATAAATGCCTGCTGCGGACGAGGAATAGGCCAAGTTTAGCCTCACGAGTGTCCGGAGACCTTGGCAGACGGCGCCTCCTGCCTGATACTGTATAAATATCAGGTATCAATAGGAGGCCACCATGTCCCACGACACGCTCATCCCTGCCCATCCGGAGCCGCCGGCCTTGCCGCTCCCGTTCCCGTTGGTCCTCACGCGGGGCGGCCTCTCGGGCTTTCCCAGCCCGGCCCAAGACTACGAGGGGCGCACTCTGGATCTCAACGAACGGTTGGTGAAGCGAGCTGCTTCGACCTTCTTCATGACCGTGACCGGCGACAGCATGGAGGCACTAGGCATCCATGCCGGCGACCTCCTGGTAATCGACAGCGCAATCGAGCCAAGGCCAGGACACATCCTGGTGGCGTCTGTGGAAGGGGAGCTGGTGGTGAAGCGCTATGAGCTGATTGGTAATCGGCCCTACCTGACCTCGGGTAACCCCAGCTATCGGCCGATCCCTGCTGCTGATCTGGAATGCCAAGCCTGGGGCGTCGTTCGTGCCGTGGTCCATGAGTACCTCGTGTAGTCTGGATGCAGCGCCATGATCGGACTAATTGACTGCAATAACTTTTATGTCAGCTGTGAAAGGGCCTTCCAGCCACGTCTCGAGGGCGTTCCCGTGGGTGTGCTCTCTAACAACGACGGCTGCGTGATCGCACGCTCCAATGAACTCAAGGCACTGGGGGTGGAGATGGGCACACCGGCCTTTGAGCTGAGGCCGCTGCTGCGTCAGCACCGAATCCAGCTGCTGTCGTCCAACTATGAGCTATACGGCGACATGTCCTCTCGGGTACAGCAGGTGCTGGAGGAGTACTCGGCAGGGGTCGAGCCGTATTCGATCGACGAGATGTTTGTGCGCTTCGATGGTTTCGCTCCCGAACAAATGCTTGCCCATGCCCAGGAACTGTTCACCAAAGTACGGCGATACACACATATCCCCGTCAGCGTTGGGATTGCCCCAACCCGCACCCTGGCCAAGTTGGCCAACCGGGCGGCCAAAAAGATACCGATCTATGGCGGCGTTTGCGTACTTAGGCCCGGCAGCGCTCAGTGTGAGGCGCTGTTGCAGCAGGTGTCGCTGGGCGATGTATGGGGTGTGGGACGTCGGCTGGTCGAAAGGCTAGGCCTACTTGGCATTCAGTCGGCGTGGGACTTGGCGCAGGCGGAGCCGAAGCAGATTCGACAACGCTTCTCGGTGACCTTGGAGCGCACCTGCTTGGAGTTGAAGGGGATCCCATGCATCGAGATGAACGATTCGGGGGAGGCCCGTCAGCGAATCATGACCTCGCGCTCCTTCGGCCGCCTGACCGGAAACCGGCAGGAGATCCACCAGGCCATCCGGCAGTTCGCTCAGCGCAGCGCCGAGAAGCTGCGGACCCAGAACAGCGTGGCGCGTGCCGTCTATGTATTTCTCAAAACCAATTGTCACCGTCCCGATCTGCCGCAGTACTCCCCCAGCACCATCGTGGAACTGCCTCAGCCCACCGACGATAGCCGTGACATCCTGCATGCCGCCAGCCAAGCATTCGATGCCATCTATCGTCCGCGTTACCTGTTCATGAAAGCGGGTGTGATGCTGGTCGATCTGGTGGATGCCAATCGGCAACAGCTCTCGCTGCTGGATACACCAGAGAGCCGAGCTGACCGTGAACGCAACGACCGCCTGATGGCGACCCTCGACAAACTCAACGGCAGGATAGGACGTGGCACTGTGACGTTCGGACGTCCCTCGGCCAGTGCTGCCTGGCATCTTCGCTGTGCCAACCGCACACCACGCTGGACAACGCACTGGGATGAGCTGCCCAAGGTGCATTAACAGCTGCTGTCAGTCGCATATAAGCAGCGCTGGAATAGGACTTTTTGGTCCAGGCTTGGAGCTGTCAACTGAACTTGGGGTATGCATCCGAGGAGACAAGTGTCCGGTAATTACCTTAACTTTTGTGACAACAACTATAATCTTGCATACTTAAGCTTAGGGTTGCCCAATAAATTATACACGGACCTTAGGTTTTCGTCGTTTGGCTCATCTTCGCGCAACCAGCGAATTGGAAAGTTTAAGTAAGATGCCCAATTAGCTGCTTTTTTGAAATCTCGCCATCGTCCAGTTTTTGCTGCGACCTCGAGATATTGATTAAGCAAGCGGTACTGGTAATTGCCAGCACTATATTTGGCTAGCGTGTACGCTTCCTGGTAGTAATGAAAAGCGTCACCATAATGCCCTGACCAGTAGCAGGATGCTCCTTGTAGCCAGGGAATAAGCCATGGGGCATGTTTGTCGATTTGATGCAGACGTATTTCGTCACAAATAATGGTTAATGAATCATTAATGGATGCCGAATCGTTGAGCATCTTTAAGGCATCTTCGACAATATCCTCAAATCGCTCCGGCTTATCTGCATTGCTCCGGTTTTGACTATCTATTGGCACCAAAGCACTGTAGGGGCCATAACGCTTTTCTAGCCAGTTAATTATACCTGGGTTAACTTTATGGTCATCTCCCATGTGTTCGTTAATTAATTTTTGAGCTGAAGTTTTTTTGGCTTCAAAATGACCCCAAAAGCCGGCAAGTATTTTCCACCTCAATTGATGGTATTGCTTGCTAGGCTTGTTCATAAAAGTCGCATGCTTTTGAAGCTCATGGTCATATTCAATTATCTCTTCTTGTATCCAAGAGACATACTTCTTGATCTGCGCAATAACGTCAAATAGGAAGTCAGTCCCATAGTAGTGCTCAATATCTTTTGCGATCATTGTTGAAATGCGTGACAAAGACACGACCGTAATAATATTATTGCGTTTCGAGTTTTCAACAAAAATTCCGTTATCTGATAAGGCCTGAAAGGAGTCATCAAGATTTTTCTTGAGAACAAACATGCTGGGAATGGCCTGCCCACTTGTCCAAGACTTTGCGCACTTAAGATTGTTGTCTAGGTGATAATCCGTGCCGATGCCGTGCGGTTGGTGAAATCGGGTTTGTGAAACACCAACCACGTCATATGCCCATTTTAGAGCGTGTGAAAGTGGCCATGTCACTCCACCGTGCTTCTCTGCTGGAAGATACCAAAACTCTTTGTCTGGCGTAATCGTACAAGGGTAGTGAGGCCTCCATTTGAGCCAGCTTAAAGTAAGAGAGCGGACACCGACATCCACTCCATATGCTGTCACAAAATACCGAACCGTGTCCGGCTTAGACATCAGCGTGCCTTTTTCTTTGATCAAGTCATAATAGCATTCATATAAGTCGTTGATGATATCCTCAATCTGGCTTGCTGTTATTGGACAGGTGAGCACTTCTGAAAGCAATTGGCTAGCAGCAGCGAATGATTCATATAAATTATTTTCTAGCTCACCTTCCTCTGCGGCAAGGCGTTGTAATTTCTTCTGTATGCTTTTTTTTTCTTCCTCAGAGAATATGTTGTTATTGCCATGAGCGCCTTTCCGAGGCATTGTTCCTGAAGCTCGGAATACGTATTTAACAACATCTCCAAGTGAAGGGTAGCCTAGCTCTTTGCGCATATTGATGAAGGCCCTAGAGTATGCTAGGGCCTCTCCATTGGTTTAGCGATTGTTCGGGTTAAACTGCTTCCCACGATTGCCGTGCACTTTCCCGTTCTCATGGTTGGTGCCGTTGGTACCCCTATTGGGGTTAAGTGCATTTGAGCGATCATTGAGTTGCTGGCGTGTCTTTTGAGTTGTCTTGCTAGTCATCTGCATGTCCTCTGCTGGTTTGCGTCTATCAGGCTATAGACAGTCACTATTATCGACAAGTCTGTTTTTGGCGACGGCTATTTCATGCTCTCTCCCCCAGCAGAGCCCTGGTCTGGATCTCTCGCACCCTGACGGTACCAAGGCCGCTAATACGGGTAAGGCGATCCGCAGACGTCTAGGGTCGACCTTCTACGATGTCCTTGCCACGGGCCGGGCCGATGTGTGGCAAGTCTTCCAGGCGCGAGCCGCTACTCGTATTGAGGTCGATGCAATCGGGAGCCGAGGTGCTAGGCAGAAGCGTCCCGCTGACGGCATGCACGGTTTGCAGCTTGGCGCCGCTCAGGCCGACATAGACTGGTGCATGGTCGGAGATGCGGTCATGTGCCTCTTGGTGGTCCAGAGGCAGGAGGTATCATTTTGGCAAGCGGTAATCAGCCGAGATGGCGGATGTTCCAGCTGCCGCTCAGGACATCGGCCTGAGCGGCTAGTGGGAGGCGGGCCAGCCAGGCCACGAACAGGCGATTCAGCATGATCCTTCTGCCCCCTGCGTAAAACGACCTATGATCTTGGGGGGAGGGACAAACATCAATGCGAGCCGGAGGTAACAGGCTCGATCAGCTTGGGATCGTTCTCGATGGGTTTGTTGACGCGCGACGACACGGGCCAGTGGGTGATGTACTCGGCGCTCAGGTGATGAATGACCTGGCGCATTATCTCACGGTCTGTCATGTCTGGATCGAGCCAAGGCTCCAGGCTCTCGTCATCTAGCACGAGCGGCATGCGGGCATGGATCTGCTTGGCAACGCCGCGAGCGGGTTCGGTCAAGATCGCGCAGCCGGGGACACCATCGACGCGCTCGGCCCAGATTGCTGCCAGCCAGATCAGCTCACGATCCTCGCGGCAAAAGTAGTGCGGTTGCTTCTGGCCATCAACTACCACCCATTCGAACCATCCATCTGCCGGTACAAGGCATCGATGGTGGGCAAACGCTCCCTTGAAGAAGTTGGAGATGGCCACCTTCTCGACAGTGGCATTGATCGGCTCAGGGGCGTCCTCCTTAGCCCACTGAGGCTTGTATCCCCACCACACTTTATCTAGTACTAGGGAAGAGTCGTCATCATGTCGCCTGACGACATGAATCCAGGTGCCAGGGGCCACGTTGTAGCAGGGCTTCCAGCTACTGTGCGGCTCGGACAGCCCGAGACGGCCAGCTACGCTGGAAATCTCGGAGAAATGCACAAAACGTCCGCACATGATCAGCGGGACCTCGCGATGTCATCGGCTTTCGTTAGCTGGCGGCAGTTGATCTCTGCCTCATTGTACCAGCCTTCAAGGAGCGCTTCTGTCGATGCTGGCATGACGAAGAAATGTCACTATTGATAGATCCAATCTCTCGTACCAGTCGTGCAACTGTTGCGCCATTTCTGCTCTGTTGTCATGCTCTTATAATAGAGAACAGATGTTGCTGTCGAATAATATTTACTCGATAGGGGGATATTATATGAAGTTGGCTGAAATTGAAACGCAGCTAAACATGATTTCAAAAATGCTTAAAGTGTCGTTACAACTTGGCATGGGGATAGGTTTACTTATAATTCTTATATATAGCGGTGGCGTTGGATACTATCCCTCTGGCTTGACGGTAGGCGATGGCATTTTGTTAATCGCAGTGGCCCTTGTATTCGGTTTGGTGTATTCAGTCGTGGTGCTCCTTCTCTTTTGTGTGTCTATTATTGCATTGCGGCAGTTGCGAAAACTAGGCGTTCCTTATTTTAATAAAAACTGGTTCTATAATAAGGTTCGTAACATACCTAGGGAAGGCGAAGAGTCTAAGTTTCTACCATTGACAAAGGGTAAGCTTAAGAAAGCCTTGCGCTACAATGCTGTTACTATTTTTGCTTTGTTGGCCTTAATTGTAATGCTCAAGGATTTGTTGTCGATCAAAGAGGTGGTTTCATCAGTTGTGCTCATGACGGTTTTCTATCTGATATGGGATTCGATAGATGAGTTTTGTGAAGAATCAGAAGAAAAGAAAAAGTCGAAGAGTAAAATAAGTGTTGTCTTTGTGTTGGTAATCTATCTAATACCTGTTATTAATGCTGCTCAATTTGGAGGTAATTTAATTGCTAACGCATTAAGTTTGATTGGCGTTAGAAATGAAAGTGCTACTGTTCAGTTCAAAGACGACTACAGGAAGTTCGTCGAGTCAGAGGTTGGGCAGGAGGATAATCGTATTTATAAGGCGTCTCTTTTGCTTCATGGTCTTGGGGCCAATAGTGTGCTGGAGATAAATAAAAAACGTTTTGTTGTCCCCAGTTCGCAGTATTTTATAATGTATGAGTAGAGTGTTGGTTTTTGTGTAAAGGGGACTGTTTATCGCAGGCACTGCAAGTGGATCTTTGCGAAGGTATTATGACAACCTTGTCTAATTGATCGCTCTGGTCGAGGCTATATTGAAATTTAGATTATTCCTAGAGCAGGAAGTTGTACGCGTAATTTGGTGGGGTTTCATATACAGCCTCCTCAAAATTTTCGAGAGATCGCCAAATCCAAAAAATTCTTAAGATATGTGATATACTTCAAATTTTTCACACAGTCTCATCCGCATTCTGTAATCAAGATGCTATAAGCACGACCTGTCTTTTACTTGGGCAAGCCATAAAATGAAGACATCTGTTGGTGGCACCCTTCTAGCTAATGCATCCATTCTAGCGCAGCTCAGCTACTATAGCTTATTTACCAAGCGTGGTCGCCGATATCGATTGGATGCCCATGCATCACCTACTTATCCCAAGTAAATTTCATGGTGGCGCATTATCGGCGAGTCAGGAAATTAGCGGCAGTTTTTGCTCATCGCCTGAAAGTGCTCCTGGACCTGTTTGTCAATGGCCTGAAGGTGGGCCAGGGCGTGCTTACGGAAAGTGCTTTCTATGGCAACCAGTATCTCAGGGCACTCAGAGCGAAAAGTATGCCGATCATTCCCGTCAGGCACCCGTCCGTCGTGCTCTATACACTCCCTGACGCCTATGAACTACTGATCAGAGCTTAGATGACCTGTCAGGTGGTCCAGAGGATGGGGTCCCTTCAGTGCTTCCCCAAGGAAACTGACTTTCGGCAGGTTACTGATACCGAGCCGCCGCCTCTCGCCCCAGCAATCGGGGGCGTTGCCTATACCACATCGCGCCAGGTCCCATCTGCGCGTCATCGTATTCCGTAGCGCATTCTGCTAGCCGGCAGCTGAAATAGGGCCGTGGGGTAGGGAGGATCCACGGCCCTATCCTGGTTGATCTCGCTCAGCGCGGCGCGATGGCCCGCCTCTCGCCTCACCACCCGGGATGCTTTGCCTACACCACATTCGGCGGCCGGTCGCTATCCCCGATCCCACTGGCACGCTAGAAGGCGCCTGAAGGGCGATCAGCTAGGCACCATGACTCACCGGAACCGTCAAAACCGGCCGGAGGGTAGGGAGGATCGACGGCTATATCCAGGTTGATCCCACTCAGCTAGGCACGATGGCTCACCGGTTTCAGCGGAGGGTGCGTTGCCTACACCACATCCGGCAGCTGGTCGCTATCCCCGACCTATGAACTCACTTTCATGAGTCTCCAAGCGAGCGGTTAAAGACATTTCTAGAGGTGAATGATCGTGCCTAGTAGGCCACCGTCCAGGGGAACTGGTGAGCGATTGTGCCGAGATCGGACCTGCCGAGGCCGTTGTGGTGAGCCATTGTGCCTAGCTGAGGGCCGCCAGGGCACTCCCAGGAGTGATCATGGCTAGTTGGTAGCTGCCGAAGCCGTTGTGGTGAGTGATTGTGCCTAGCTGAGAGCCGCCAGGGCACTCCCGGTGAGTGATTGTGCCTAGCTGAGAGCCGCCAGGGCACTCCCAGTAGTGATCATGCCTAGTTGGTAGCTGCCGAAGCCGTTGTGGTGAGTCTTAGTGCCTAGCTGACGGCCACCCAGAACTCCTCCGGTGAGTAATTGTGCCGAGATCGGTGCTGCCGGGACTGTTGTGGTGAGCCATTGTGCCGAGCTGATGGCTGCTCAAGCTACTTCCGGTGAGTGATCGTGCCGAGTAAGGAACTGCCGAAGCCGTTGTGGTGAGCGATTGTGCCTAGCTTAGGGCCGGCAGGGCATTCCAGGTGAGTGATCGTGCCGAGTTGATAGCTGCCGAGGCCGTTGTGGTGAGCGATAGTGCCTAGCTGCGGGCCACCAGGGCACTCCCGGGGAGTGATCGTGCCGAGTTGGTAGCTGCCAAAGCCGTTGTGGTGAGTCTTTGTGCCTAGCTGACGGCCACCCAGAACTCCTCCGGCGAGTGATTGTGCCGAGATCGGTGCTGCCGGGACTGTTGTGGTGAGCCATTGTGCCTAGCTGATGGCCGCCAGGGCTCTAACGGTGAGTGATCGTGCCGAGTTGATAGCTGCCGAGGCCGTTGTGGTGAGCGATAGTGCCTAGCTGCGGGCCACCAGGGCACTCCCGAGGAGTGATCGTGCCGAGTTGGTAGCTGCCAAAGCCGTTGTGGTGAGCCATTGTGCCTAGCTGATGGCCGCCAGGGCTCTAACGGTGAGTGATCGTGCCGAGTTGATAGCTGCCGAAGCCGTTGTGGTGAGAGATTGTGCCTAACTGATGGCCGCCAGGGCTCTAACGGTGAGTGATCGTGCCGAGTTGATAGCTGCCGAAGCCGTTGTGGTGAGAGATTGTGCCTAGCTGCGGGCCGCCAGGGCTCTAACGGTGAGTGAACGTGCCGAGTTGATAGCTGCCGAAGCCGTTGTGGTGAGAGATTGTGCCTAGCTGCGGGCCGCCAGGGCACTATCGTGAGTGATCGTGCCGAGTTGGTAGCTGCCGAGGCCGTTGTGGTGAGTCATTGTGCCGATTAAGCCGCCACCCGATGCTGTTATGGTGAGCCATTGTTCTGATCTGGGTGAACGAACTGGGCACGATCCCTCACCGCTAGCTGGCGTGATGTGAGGCTGATGGCCGCCGACGAGCTTTCTTGCTGTTCAAGCTCACCTTGAACACGGCACTTTCACTGTCGCCGAGCTAGCACTGGCCCATCCCAACACATCTCGTCGGCCCCGGCCCTCCCCGTGTGGGACTGGCTTTGTCATCCATGCCCTAATCCCAACGCGTGCACAAAGGGAACATTTCACTGACACGCCTCAAGACCACCATTCGCTAATCGAAGAAAGTTTGATTAGTCTGTAATGTGAAAGTATGTATCTGCCTGATGCTGCCATGTCTCGAAATGGCGACGTCTCAGGCCTCCAGGATGGGAAGGCGCAGCTCGCGTCAGGATTCCCTCGGCGGTAGCGTGCCTGCTCGTATGGCGGTCAATACTTTCCATCAATGATCAGCTCTAAAAGACCCAAAGTTGCCATTCAGAAAGGGTGACATCAATGAAGCTGGGTAAGCGAAGTTGTCAAGGTGCCGCCAGTGCGCCATAACCGGTGTCAGGATTAGAGTCAGATAAACGGTGGAGCGCCGTGCGGCTGTATGAAAGGTGGTGCCAGTTCACCAAAGAAAAGAATAAGCGCAAGCATTACTGGACCTACGTCGAGAAGGATGGTGGCCTCGATAAGATCCGCAATGACCTAGTTAACACCATCCGCTCGCACTACGATCATCTCGAACGCATCGCTGAGGACGTGGAGCGACTCGGATACGACGTCGCCAGTAAAATCCTCAGCGCCACAATGCGTCAAACGACCAAGGGAAGTTCTGGAGATCTTGGTGAGATCCTCGCTACCGAGTTGGTCGAGGAAGAGATAGGCCTTCGCTTCCCCGTTCGTCGTCTCCGATACAAGGATGGGGTCATTTACATGGGACAATCATGCGATACCCAGGCTCCTCAGTTTGGCAAAGGTGTGTGGGGTTGGGCAAATGGAGGGGTTAGAATCCAGTTTGTGGACACAGTTATTGGATTTCCTCGCCAAGTATCACTATTTTCCGATGGTCGTTGCCGCATGTAAAAAACCTGGATTCAGAATTGCCGCTTAATTTTTTGATAAGGATTACTTAGATAGAAATGCTTTCACTGGCCAGTTAGCCTGCTATCCAAGAACCAACCTAAAGAAGTGGTGAAGTATGGGATGTAATGCATGGAACCACCCGCTAGATTGTACCTGCGGCTGGGGAGGAGATGGGCATTTAGGAAAAGGTGGGAAGGGTAGCTTCAGAGATAAGCATTTAAGTTACCAGGCAAGCACGAACTCAGCCATTTCTAAAGATAGTGGCTGCCGTCCGACGCGCTGCCCAAAATGTGGTGGATCTGTCTTTTTTATTAGACATAATGGGGGGCAGTCTGGTTGGACCCTCCTCTCTCACCTCCATGGTACTTACATCCCTGTTTTGAGGATAATACGGATGCAAACAAGCGTAGAGGTTTGGGGGATAAAGAATCCAAAAGAAATATCTCTAAGCTATCGTCACTCGGAGTTGTCACTCAATGTGAGTATTCTGATTATTTTCATTCTACAAAGTTATCCATGGAGGCTGAGGATAAAATCATAGTATTCGAGTCTAGGGGAGATGCTAGAAAACTTAGCGGACAGCTATGCCTTTATGACCCCTCTGAGCGAGTGGTATGGGATTTCTACGAAGCTACTATAAAGTTTAACTGCATTGGGATAACCGAGGAGTTGGATGGGCACAGAGAACTAATAGTTAACAATAAAGAGTCAGTCAGAAACGAAAAGACTGCTAGCATAAGTCATTTAGTAAAGTGCAAGCTATGTAGTGCAAAGCTGAAGCCAAGAGATACGAAGGTTTCCAAGCATTATAGAAAAGTACATAATTGCCTGGTAATAGTTTCCGAAGGCGAAATAACAGGGACTGTTTTACTAGAAGAAAGTGCCTTTTAGACGCTAAGTTTACTTTCATTATCTAATCTGGTCGGAAGGAAAAGAGAGGACCCCCGAAGGCCCCGCTTTATTGTTTTGGTGCTCGCCGGGAACAAAAGATTAAAACTAGCTTCATGGCGCAGTCTATTCAGGAGGTGGGTACTGCTTCAGTTAGTTGTCGTGTGCTGTATGATTGACTACCCGTTGGTAAATGGCTTAGGCCGTTTGGCCTGCCATTCCTTCATCGCTGCAATCGGTGCTTGATGGTCCAGCGCCTTCAGCGGGATATGGTGGCTATACAGCCATCAATAGCGCTTGAGAGTGATCTTAGTCAGCATTATTGGACACCGATCTAAGCGATCATTCGAGCCTCAAAGGCCTCTGGGCTAATCATCCCGATTGCACTGTGCCGGCGCTGCCGGTTGTAGTGCAACTCAATGACTTGAACACCTGTCGTCGCATCGCCTCACGGGTCTCGAATCGCTCACCGTGGAAGGCTTCAACCTTGAGGCTGTGGAAGAAGCTCTCAGCGCAGGCATTGTCGTAACAGTTGCCCTTGGCGCTCATGCTGCACTTGAGGTCGTGCCGCGTCAGCAACGACTGGTACAGCGTCGAGCAATACTGGCTGCCGCGAGCCGAGGCACTTTGCTGCTGTTGGCCTTGGCTCGCCATTGGTAGAGCTGACTGGGTTGAAGCCCTAGCTCACGAGCGGCGGTACTGGCACCAACACGATCAGCGAGTGCCAAGGCCTCGTCCTTGTAGGCCTGGGAGTGACGGGTACGGGTCTTCTTCACTGACGTTGACATCCACCGCGCTTTGGTCAGCCCGCGCCGCGAAAGAGATAGATCAGCATCACGGCAAGGAAGATCGGCGGGAATATCCACATCGACCGAAACCATACCCACGAACCATGCAGCCACATGTCTTCGGTACCACCCTTGTCGTTACCTACGCAGGACGGCACCTGGCCGGTTGGCTAGGCGGATTGGCCGCGCCCGACATCTGGAATGTGTCTAATTATTCCTTGATGTCGTACAGGGTGCGCGGAAATTCTGAACCGGTAAGGCTATAGATGAACAGCTGTGACGTTTGGTGGGCAAGAAGCTAGCTTCCCTTCCCGTATCCTTGATCTGTTGAGAAATGCTTGCCCATCAACGATGATCTAAGCAGCACGAGACACTCGACAGATTGATTGGTTGCTGTGAAAATGTGAAGCATATGAAGGCTATTAGACGCAGTCCTTGGCTTGGCAGCCTAGATTGAGCAGTGGTAACTTCTGCAAGCTACTCGAGTACACCACTCGCCATTTGCCATTGAACCAAGGCAGCAAGGAAAAAATGCCATTGCGTTTTTATTTACATTTAATTATCATGCCACATGTGAATTAACCCTCTAGAGACCTATCCTATGTCAAATCTTCTGCAACAGTACGCCCAGCAAGAAAAACAAATGCAGCAAATCGCTGAACAGCTGGAAAAAATGAAATCTGATCCCCGGCTCCAAACGGAGATTGAGTTCAAAAATCAGCTTGAATCGTTAATGAAGGATTTTGACAAAAGCTCTGCCGATGTTCTGTCTCTGCTCCGGCCCGGACAGCAGGCTGATAGTGGCCAGCAGGCACCGGGTCAGCGTCGGAAGCGTAAGCTAAAAATCTATGAAAATCCGCACTCGGGCGAAGTCGTTGAAACGCGAGGCGGCAATCAAAAAACCCTAAAAGCATGGAAAGACGAATTCGGCGATGAGACTGTCGAATCTTGGCTGGTCCGCACCGAAGACTGATTCAGCGCGTCGGCAGCTGCTGATGCTCGATCATGAAACCCCATACTCGCTCAGCGGTGTGGGGTTTTTTGTTGCCTGGTACCGGATGCGTGCAGGTGCTCCACCTCGAAAATGATGGCAAAGATCAAGCCAGTTCATGGCGTCGAGGGCCACATAGGACTTGAAGTTGCTGTTGTACTGCCGACGTCTCTTGCTCATGATCAGTATCTCTTGGTCGGTCTGATCTGAGCCTAGCACCTGATCAGAATTTCGTTGGCCACTTCACGTAACCTGAAGCTGATCCCGGACGTGCTTTTGATACGCACTTTCGATTGCCTCCAGGATCTTGGGGCATTCGCAGTGCAGAATATCCCGGTCAACTCCATCTGGCACTAGGCCCGCGTGGTCGATACAGCCCCTGACTGTGCGTGACAGCATCGGGTTGGGTAGGTCATGCTCTGCATCGACATCGGCGTAAATGGCGTCATACAGCTCCAAGGCTCGGGCTTCTTTCCGGAGGATAGAAAGCAGCTCATCCCCCGTTTCAGGACGCTCCTTGGCAAACTTTAGCACCCTTCCGCGCACCTCGTATGGGATAGTCTCGTCGAGATACGTTAGCACGCTGAAGTTCATGGAGAATTCCTACGTTGTTCGGCAATGCCTGAAACACTACCGCGAATCGTCCTTCCGAGTAAGGCTTCTGATTTTACCTCTTACATTGATGGCCACAAGTCTCTCAGGATTCTCGGTTTCAATTCCGTACCTGACCCGGCTGCGCGATACCTCCTTCGCCAGCGTATCGGCGCGGCGGTCAGCTTCTAGAGTCCTCAATATGACATCCATGTCGATGCTCTGGTTCATTGGATCAACATTCAGTTTACTTCCCAAGCTTGTAGTGTTTCGAATGTCGATTCGAGACATAAGTCCTTATCAGAAAAATTTCCAAAGTGCCTTATCCACCTTATTTTGTTGAGAATGTTTTGAAAGTATTTAATCCCATGATGATTGTTCCTATTAGCAAGTGCCAAGATTATGCTAAAAGGCTCATTGGCCGGTGATAAATAATCTAGATCGAAGCCTAATTCAAAGCCTTCACCCGCTAACTGAATCGCTTCATCCTTTGTTTCCGCGACCAAATCTGTTGGATCAAAGTGTTTTATGCAAAATTCCCTGTTATCAAGACCCCCACCTGGAAGCTTTACATGAATAAATAAAAATCGATATGTGGTGTCACCATCGCTGAAAGTCACCAAGACCCATTTCTCTACATTAGGAAAATCCATTTTTCTTATCTCCAAAGATTGGTTGTATAATTTTGACTCATTTTTTTCACTTGTCAATCTAGCTGATAAGTTATTGCGCTTTTTTTAGCGTCCGAATATTATTTGGAAAATTAATTTAGTTACCATTTATATTTTTAGGCTGTAATTTCCTGTGACCATTTTGGTATACCTAAACAAGTACGACTTGGTTGGCATTGCTTTTGTACTGATAATATTGCCTTTTGCATCCAAAGAGGTACAATGGATATAAATACAACCAAAACGGTACAAGGAGGTGCGCAATCATGTCCCCACAGATTTTTGTCCGTGGATATCTTCGAGCTTCTACAAATGACCAAGATGCGAATCGAGCGCGAATAGTGCTTAAGCGATTTGCCGATGAACATGGTGTCAGAGTGGCTGCTTGGTATACTGAAAATGCAAGTGGTGCTCAAGCTGATCGTTTTGAATTACTCAGACTACTAGCAGATTCAGGGCCAGGAGATGTGCTTCTAATAGAGCAGGTGGATCGACTGACCCGCTTGGCCCGAGCTGATTGGGAATCGCTTAAAGTGGCTATACAGCAAGCTGGCGTCCGAATTGTCGCTCTGGACTTACCAACGAGCCATGCAGCGATGCGGGCTACAGGTGGTGAAGATTTTACTGCCCGGATGCTTGATGCTGTTAATGACATGCTTTTGGATATGCTTGCTGCGGTGGCTAGGAAAGATTATGAAGATCGTAGGCGAAGGCAAGCAGAAGGCATTGAGAAAGCCAAATCTCGTGGCGTTTACAAGGGGAGACCTTCTGATAGCGCTCTACACTTGAGAGTGGCAGAAATTCGAACTAAAGGATTTAGCATACGCAAGACAGCTGAGCTGGCTGGGTGCTCTCCTAGTACTGTACAAAGAGTCTTGTCTTCAATTGATAACAACTGAATTTTTTACTTAAATTTTTTCTGCTTCAAAAGCATAATGAATTATGACTGTTGTGGCTGTTTATCTTGCTGGCATGCCGCACACCTTGGATGTGGTTTGATACGTGCAGTCTTCCACGATGGTGTACACAAGTTGGCATCTTCATTTCGGAAACAAATTGAACTATAATCCCAAGCGTAGTCGGGATAGCCGCTATCGCTACCGCGACACAAAGTAGCAACAGATAGCCTAGTCGCCATCATAGAAATAGACATCAAGTCAAAGGATGTGCCTGTAAAGGTTGGATCGAGGCATCCATGAGGTTGCACGGCCTCATCATCCATCTTGTCACTAGGTATCGGGATGCTTCCATCATTCTCATAATGTAGTAAGCAGCTCCAGCAGCCCGTCTCTCCAGGAGTCAGCCTGGCAACTCTTCCTCCCCATGCTCCATGAGTGGAAGATACGATGATATGTGGAATTTCATAACCTCTTGATAAACTCGATAGGTAACGATGTACTCCCATAGATGCACTTGAGTCAATGATCAAGTCACTATCCGAAATGGCTCTGTGAAGGGTTTCGTTATGAGATGATTTTTGTCCACTTTTGGCGTCAAAATAAGCTGTGCTTCCAATGCGAATGGGGATGTGTTCACCTATTTGTGTGTAGGGGTAATTGACCTTTATTAACTGAGCTATATGAATGCTCTTGTGCAATCCCGCTGCACCGAAGCCGCTTGCCCATCGGACACTATTCCCTGGCTCTACGATGTCACTGTCAACGAGGTGGAGCTTACCGATACCTGCTTTTGCCAACTCAATGGCTATAGGTGATCCGATGCTACCTAGCCCAATACAAGTGACAGTGGCACCCTCTAGCGGACTTGCTTCAGGTATTCTCTTGAAAACCTCTTTCCGGCTCTCAGCATGTGATCTTATAAGCTGTGCATCAGTTCTTGCAGTGCCTTTCACGCTCCGCCTGGCTACGACAATCCAAGTGGGAATGCTCTTTTCATGCTCTAGCTCATCATGATATGCGAATGCGTAAATATCCAGCCTATGCTCTAATGGGTGTTTTTGGTCTTTTCTATACTCCTTGAATTTGTGCATGTTTCTTGGCAGTGAGTGGCCCAAGTCCTTTTCGGCTTCTTTGATAATTGTCTTTGCATCTAAAGAAGAAGGGGGATTGCTTAGATATGCCCAATAGCCAGAAGCATTCGTATGGCAGTATATCCCAGTGTTTTGTTGGACAACTGTGTTGGTTCCGATTTTACTGCTTGTCATTTCATTGTTTGCGCTATATGCAATGCCCCTCAATGGATGTGCGCTGGACAGTCTGAGATTAAGGGTGCCTTTGCCTTGTGATATGCTTTCAGGGAGGCTGGGAAGTAATAAATGGCTGTTGATTTCGTAGGTCATATAAGCCCCAATAGGGATGCCGATCTTCTCCTCTCTGTGTTTTGCTTTAGGATCACCTTCATTGATCCGTAATATATCTGGTAGCTGTCGTGAGATTACATCTGCAATCGTATCACTGGTATCCCAAGTATCCTGTGCGTGAGCTAGTAGGCAGAGGCCGCCTTCATGAGGCTCTTGGTGTCTCAGGTTACGTTTTTGTGTAGTAACCTTGGGAGGGAAGTACGGATAATCATCGGGGAAGTAGATAGAGAGGGGGAGTTCCTCTTCTTCCCAAAGAAAGGCGGCTTGAATGATCAAGAGGCCTTTCTCCTTGGCCTCTAAATCGATCTCATATGGGATCCCATATTCAACAAAGGCCTGAGCTTCGGCTTCCAACCGCCCAGGCCATTTATCCCACCAATACATCAGCCAACCTCACGGTGCCCAGGCGAACGAGGTGTCGGAGGAGGGCCAGGAACATGGTCGGGACGTCCAGGCGTTTGGCTGGGTGGGCCCTTGGGGACGTCAGGGCGTTGGCTGTTTTCAGATCCGGGGTGCTGGCTACTACTCATCAGGTTTACCTCATCATGGGCTTCCTAATGAGTCTAGCTTGGCATTCTCAAATGTCAATATGTAGTGCTACTCCTGGTATCAGGTACTATATGATGTGATTGGCGTCCGATTTCTTCTGTAGATATATCCAGTATTTTCATTGTGTTACGCACCATCTTCATCTTCTGTATCTAGGATTTCACGCAATGAGAAGCGTTAGCGCCTATCGAATATCAGCTACTGCTTACATCTGTGTCATCTGTCAACTAATCTGGTAGATCTACATTGACCCCGTCCATGGGGGTACCATAACCACTTCGGTGGGTAGTTGCTTGAGCCTGTATTCTGTTTTTGCGTCCCAGCGGTAAGCCACCATGCACGGTCCTAGGAACGTCAAGGGGGGCAGGTTGGGGTGCTTAACCTTATTAAGCGATGTTGCATGCATCAGGTCTGGCGGCGATGGGAGTCATAGTGACCGCCACGTGTGCTCTGTGATGTGAATGATATACTCGTCGACGCTGGTACGAAGGACCTCAAATGGCTCAGGAGGCGGCGGGCAGTAGGCATAGAACGAGGAACTGCTTCGGGCTATCCCCCCAGCCCTGATGATCGTGTCTTTCGTTTCAAGGTCAGGTTGTAATCTCCGTGGTGTACACCGCCCCTGGCCTTGGCTATCCTGTTGATATAAATGGGTTAAATTTTCGTGGCGAGAAAGTGTTCAAAAATGTCCCAAGAACGGGGCCCAGCTTAGTTTCTTGCACACTTTTTGTTGACTATTGACTAGCGAGGTGCTTTATGTCATTGTTGTTAAAGGGGAATCAGTGGCGAATCTATTGCACAGATTCAGATAAGTTGATGTTCCCGTTCTGAGTGCCCATGTCATGACGGGCGGAGGCGTTGAGTGAAGCTGCTGATACTGGATGCCGGTCACTGCCTGAACCTGGCACTGGCCCGGGTGGCGCACCGTAGAAGCGATACCGAGCTGGTTATCGAGCCCGGTATCGCCGTCGATGCCGCCTACCTGCGCGAACTGCAGCCGGATGCGGTGATCATACCGCCGCTGTCGGCGCCGATGGAGATCGATCCCTCCGCGGTAGTGAGCCATGGCGAAGGTGTGGATGTCGTCCTTGCGGCTTGCCGCGAGATCGATATGCCGCTGGTCTGGTGCGTCTCCGATCAGCTCTACCAGGATGGCTTCGATACCCCGATCGATGAGCATGTGATCCCGGCGCCGCGGGACGAGAGCCTGCGGCGCCTGATCGCCATCGGGGATCGGATCCGCAGCAGTCACCCCCGGCATCTGATCGTACGGCTGGGGCCGCTGTTTGCCCTGGAGGGGGGGCATGCCTGGCTGAGCGGTGTGATCGACAGCCTGATGGGCGGAGAGGATGTGCGTGCCGCCCAGGATGTCATCTTCTGCCCCACCTCGGCGGATGCCGTGGCCATGGCACTGATCGGCATGCTTCACCAGCTCGGCTGCGGCTCCACTGCCTGGGGCGCCTATCACCTGGCGGGCACGGAGCCGGTCAGCGCCTATACCTTCACCACCATGGTTCGCACGCAACTGTCGACTCGCCTCGAGGGGCTGGGGGAACAGGTGGCGCTGGGGGAGGTGAAGGCGCTCAAGCATCATCACGACCAGCCGTTGCGACGCGTGCTCAATTGCCGGCGCGTGCTGGAGGCCTTCGGCGTTCACCAGAAGCCCTGGCGGCTGGAGGTGGGGCGTCTGCTGGACGAGTGGTGTCACGCGCGGCAACCGCTCGAGGAGGGTGACGCTCACCCATGAATGTGATTCGCAGCCTGCTGTTCTACCTGGGCTATTTCCTCGCCATCCTGGTTTGCGGGGGGCTCTTCCTGCCCGTGGCACCGCTTATGCCGCTGCCGACCCGTTACCGGCTGCTCAATCTCTATAACCACTTCATTACCGCCTGGTTCCGTTGGACCTGTGGCGTGCGTTACCGGGTCAGCGGCAGGGAGCATCTGCCGGAAGGGCCTTGCGTGATCCTGGCCAATCATCAGTGTGAATGGGAAACCATCTATCTGCAGGTGCTCAAGCCGCCGGTGTGCACGGTGCTCAAGCAGGAGCTGCTGAGGATTCCCCTGTTCGGCTGGGGGTTGCGCCTGCTGCACCCCATTGCACTGGACCGTTCGAAGCCGGCCCGGGCCATGCGCCAGGTCCTGACCCAGGGCGTACAGCGCCTGAACGAGGGCCTGTCGGTGCTGATCTTCCCCGAGGGTACCCGGGTGGCGCCCGGCGAGCGCAGGCGCTACAACAAGAGCGGTACGGTGATCGCCTGTCGTGCCGGGGTGCCTGTGGTGCCGGTGGCGCACAACGCCGGCGAGCGTTGGCCGGGTCGGCACTGGGTCAAGAACCCGGGGCTGCTGAGCGTGGTGGTGGGCGAGCCCATTGCCACCGAGGGCCGCACGCCCGAAGAGGTGCTGGTCGAGGTGGAGGCATGGATCGAGGCGCGGCTGGCGGAGATTTCCGAAGTGCCGCGGCCCGAGGCCCCTGCGCCTGCCCGCGGGAGGAGTGTCCGCTCCGCGTCATAAGTCTGCCGGTCAGGAAAAAACCGGGTCACGAAAAAGGCGTCCGCGAAGCGGACGCCTTTTTCAGGGTGCGACAGATGTCAGTAATACACTGGCTCAGTCGCGATAACGCTGGAGTACCAGGCAGGCGTTGGTGCCGCCGAAGCCGAAGCTGTTGGAGAGCACGCGGTCGATGGATACGCCGTCGCGACGGCTGGTGACGATATCGAAGCCGGCGGCCTGGTCGTCGAGTTCCTCGACGTTGGCCGAGGCGGCGATGAAGTCGTTTTCCATCATCAGCAGCGAATAGATCGTTTCCTGTACGCCGGTGGCCCCCAACGAGTGACCGGTCAGCGACTTGGTGGAGCTCATGGCCGGCGTGCTGTCGCCGAACACCGCACGGATGGCCTTGAGCTCGGCGACATCACCCACCGGGGTCGAGGTGCCGTGGGTGTTGATATAGTCGATATCGCCTTCCACCGTGGCGAGTGCCTGGCGCATGCAGCGAGTCGCGCCTTCACCCGACGGGGCCACCATGTCGTGGCCGTCGGAGGTGGCGCCATAGCCGACCAGCTCGGCGTAGATCTTCGCGCCGCGGGCCTTGGCGTGTTCCAGCTCTTCGAGCACCAGCATGCCACCGCCACCGGCGATGACGAAGCCGTCGCGGGCCTTGTCGTAGGGCCGTGAGGCCTTCTCGGGCGTGTCGTTGTAGTGCGTCGACAGGGCGCCCATGGCATCGAACAGGCAGGAGAGGGTCCAGTGCTCCTCCTCGCCGCCGCCGGCGAAGACGATGTCCTGCTTGCCCAGCTGGATCTGCTCCATGGCGTTGCCGATGCAGTGGGCCGAGGTGGCGCAGGCCGAGGAGATCGAATAGTTGACCCCCTTGATCTGGAAGGGCGTGGCCAGGCAGGCGGAAACGGTGCTGCCCATGGTGCGGGTGACCCGATAGGGACCGACCCGGCGCAGGCCTTTCTCGCGCATGACATCGGCGGCTTCGACCTGGTTGGCGCTGGAAGCGCCGCCGGAGCCGGCAATCAGGCCGGTGCGCTCATGGGAGACCTGTTCCGGTGTGAGCCCCGAATCCTCGACGGCCTGGGCCATGCTGACATACGCATAGGCCGCCGCGTCGCCCATGAAGCGGCGCAGCTTGCGGTCGATGAGGCTATCGAGATCGATATCCACGGCCCCAGCCACCTGGCTGCGAAAGCCGCGTTCGGCATACTCTTCCTTGAAGCGAATGCCCGAGCGCCCGTTCCTTAGCGCCTCGACGACCGCCTGCCGGTCGTTGCCCAGGCAAGATACGATGCCCAGGCCGGTGACTACCACTCGTCGCATGGAAGCCTCCTGATCAGAAATTCGCGGTAGAGGTGAACAGGCCGACACGCAGGTCATTCGCCTGATAGATTTCGCGGCCGTCGACAGTCACTGTACCATCGGCCATGCCCAGAATCAGGCGCCGGGTGATGATGCGCTTGATGTTGATCTGGTAGGTGACCTTCTTGGCATCGGGCAGAATCTGGCCGGTGAACTTCACCTCACCACAGCCGAGTGCCCGCCCCCTGCCGGGGTGGCCGAGCCAGCCCAGATAGAAGCCCACCAGCTGCCACATGGCGTCCAGGCCCAGGCAGCCGGGCATGACCGGGTCGCCGGGGAAGTGGCAATCGAAGAACCAGAGGTCGGGATGAATATCCAGCTCGGCGGTCAGTTCGCCCTTGTTGAACTGGCCTCCCGCTTCGTGGATATGCGTGATGCGATCGAGCATCAGCATATTGGGAGCCGGCAATTGGGCATTGCCGGGGCCGAAAAGCTCACCGCGGCTGCACGCCAGCAGTTCTTCGCGTACGAAAGAGTGTTGCTTGGTCACTGAGTCGTTCCGAGTCGCAGTTGTTGTGGGCCTCCCCGCGAGTATAGCGGACGCGGCATTGGCTCTTGGGCCGTCCCGCCCTGGGCGGCCCCGACTAGTCTACTGGCCGAGGCCGGGGATTGCACGTCAGGCATGACGCGAGGTGCAGGAGCGATTAAAGTGATGGCGCTAGCTGTCGATACTCTATTCGATAGGTCGATGCGCAGCACGGGCGCGTTTTTCCCTCCATCCGTCTGACCGGGATACGACATGTGGTCACCCTACGCGATCAATCGCCCGTTGACCTGGGCCGCAATGGCTGCGCTGCCGGCATGCATCTGGCTGCCTGGTGCGGGCCTGCGCCTGGTGGCGGTGACCGTCGTGGCGGCCGGCCTGACCCATGCCTGGCGACAGCTGCGACGTGAGCGGCAGAATGCCGACCTGATGCAGCAGGCGCTGATGCTCTCCGAAGAGGGGGTGCAGATCACCGATGCCGAGAACCGGATCCTGGCGGTCAACCCCGCCTTCACCCGGATAACCGGTTTCACCGAGGAGGAGGTGCGTGGCGTCAATGCCGCCAACCTGGTGGCGTCCCGGCACGATTCCAGCTTCTTCAAGCGCTTCTGGCAAACCCTGGAAAGCAAGGGTCGCTGGGAGGGCGAAATATGGAACCGTCGCAAGCAGGGCGAGGAGTACCCCGAGTGGCTGCGGGTCAAGGCGGTGGTGGACCGGAAAGGACGGATCAGCCACTACGTCGGCACCTTCACCGATATCTCCGTGCACAAGGCCCGCGAGCAGGACCTGCGGCGCATCGGCTTCGAGGATCCGCTGACCGGATTGCCCAACCGTCGACGGCTCCATGACCTGATGACATCGCGCCTGCGCCACCTGCGGGCGGGAGAAAGCCTGGACATGGCGATGATCGATATCGACGGCTTCAAGTCGGTCAACGACAGCCTGGGCGTCGACCAGGGCGACCGCCTGCTGGCACGCTTCGGGCAGCGATTGGCGGGGCATGTGGCGGGTGGCGTGGTGGGGCGCCTGGGCGGCGACGAATTCCTGGTGATCCGCACCACCACCTTCGACGACCATGACAAGTGGATTGCCGGCCTGCGTGAACACCTGGGCGAGCCCTTCGAGATCGATCACCGTTCCCTGCGCCTGGGGCTGTCGATCGGCAGCTGCCGGGCCCCCGAAGACGGCAGCGACTCCGGCGTGCTCTTCCAGCGGCTCGAGTCGGCGCTCTACTCGGCCAAGCGTCACGGCCGCAACGTCAGCCAGCGCTTCCGGCCGGCACTGGACGTCCAGGACACGCCGCAGATGGCGCTGGTCTATAGCCTGCGTGACGCACTGGCCAACGGCGGCCAGCTGGAGCTCTATTACCAGAGCCAGCATCGCACCAGCGATGGCCTCGTGGTGGGACTGGAGGCCCTGCTGCGCTGGCGGCACCCCGAGCACGGCCTCGTTTCGCCGGGCGACTTCATTCCCCTGGCCGAGCGGCACGGCCTGATGGGCATGCTTGGCAACTGGGTCATCGACGAGGCCCTGGGGCAGATGGCGCGCTGGCGTGAAATGGGGATGCCCAAGCTGCCGGTATGGATCAATATCTCGGCCATCCAGATGTTTCAGGGCGAGCTGGAGTCGGCGCTCTCCTCCGGCCTGGCCCGCCACGGCATTGCTGCCGGCCAGCTTGGTCTCGAACTGACCGAGTCGGTGCTGCTCGACGAACGCGCCGGCGATATCGTGCCGCGCCTCGAGGCTCTGCGAGAGCGTGGCCACCGCATTGCCATTGATGATTTCGGTACCGGCTATTCGTCCCTGGGCTACCTCAAGCGCCTGCCGCTGGACAAGATCAAGCTGGACCGGGCCTTCATCCGCTCGCTGCCCGACGACCCCGCCGATGCCGCCATCGTCAGTGCGGTGCTGGCCATGGCTCGGGGGCTGTCGCTGGATGTCATCGCCGAGGGAGTGGAGACCCAGGGGCAGCTCGACTTCCTGCGCGATGCCGGCTGTCGTCTGGTTCAGGGGTTCTACTTCGCCCGCCCGATGGCAGTCGGGGCGCTGGAGGAGCACTGGCAGAGCCTGGCTGGGCAGTCGTCGACAGCCTCGCTGGGCACCACTCCCGTCGCCTGATCGCTGCCTGCGATCACGGCAGGCCTTTCAGCGGTCCCGGACGGGCGCCGGGCCGGGCCAGCAGCAGGTGGCAGGTGCCGATCGTCCGCTCGAGAAAGCCTCCCTCGCAGTAGCAGAGATAGTAGCGCCACAGGCGAATGAAGCGCTCCTCGTAGCCCAGCTTTCTCACCGTCTCCAGGTTCGCCTCGAAGCGATGGCGCCATTCCCGCAGCGTGCGGGCGTAATGGGGGCCGATTTCGTCGAGTGCCAGCACGTTGAGCGAGGTGTGGCGTGTCATGCCGTCGAGGATCACCCGGTGGGAGGGCAGGAAGCCACCGGGAAAGACGTGTCGCTTGATGAAGTCCATCTCGCGCTTGGCGGCTTCGAAGCGCTGGTCGCGAATGGTGATGGCCTGGAGCAGGGCCAGGCCATCGTCGGTCAGCAGCCGATCCAGCGTCTTGAGGTAGGTCGGCAGGTACTGATGCCCCACGGCCTCGATCATCTCCACCGAAATCAGCCGGTCGAAGCGCCCCTCCAGCTCCCGGTAGTCCAACTGCAGCAGCGTGATCCTCTCCTCCAGCCCCTCTTCCCGGATGCGTTGTGCCGTATAGGCGTACTGCTCGGCGGAAATGGTCGTGGTGGTGACGCGGCAGCCGCGCGTCTTCGCCGCATGGATGGCCAGCCCGCCCCAGCCGGTACCGATCTCCAGCAGGTGATGCTCCGGTCGCACGTCGAGCTTTGCCAGCATCAGGTCGAGCTTGTGGGTCGAGGCCTCCTCGAGAGTCGCATCGGCATGGGGGAAGACGGCACTGGAATACATCCGGTGTTCGCGATCCAGGAAGGTGGCGAACAGCTCGTTGCCGATATCGTAGTGGGCGGCGATGTGACGCTTGGCGCCGCGGCGGGTATTGCGCCGCAGGGTGTTAAGGGCTCCCAGTAGCCAGCGGCCGACCCGGGCGGTGCCGTTTTCCAGGTCGCCATTGACCCGCTCCAGATTGGCGGCGAACAGGCGGATCAGCGCCACCAGGTCGTCCGCATCCCAGTCGCCGTCGATAAAGGCTTCGGCCGCTCCCACGCTGCCTCCCAGGGCCAGGCGCCGCCACGCCCGTGGATGGCGCACCACCAGCGTCACCCGCAATGGGCCGTCCTGGCCGAGATGGTGGCACTGGTTGCCTTCGATCAGGGTGATCCGGCCGCCCTCCAGGCGGTCGAGCTGGGCCATCACCCGGGGCCGGAGCCAGCGTGTCAGGCGCCCGCCGTCGGCCGGCACCGGGCAGCAGGAAGCGGAACGTAAGGACGTCACGGTGAAGTCTCCTCGCGGGTGGAACGGGCGGGATGGCCATGGATCGGCACGCCCTTGCGCCACAGGCGTAGCGCCTCCAGGTAAATGGCGGCTCGGCTCTTGAGGTTCATCCAGGGCTGGCGCGCCAGGGTCTCCAGCAGTACCCGGCGGGTGGCCGGCCTGGCGGCGAGGAGCAGGGTGGCATCGAAGTGTCGCTCTTGCTCCCGCCAGTTTTCCATATGCATCAACAGCCGCTCCCCCGGCGTGTTGAAACGCCAGCGGTAGGTCATGTCCATGGGGTGGAAGGGCGACACATGCAGCGTCTTGTCGAAGCCGGCGGTGTGATGGTGACGGCCAGGCTCCACGCGACAGGCGTAGCGGGTGCGCTCGCCCCAGGGCGTATTGGTGACCTCGGCGAGCAGGGCGCGCAAGCTTCCGTCGCTGTCGTAGAGGTAATAGAGCGACAGGGGGTTGAAGCCCGAGCCCAGGGTACGCAGCTGCGTCAGCAGGCAGATGCGGCCCCCTGGGGCGACACCGAGCTGGCGCTCGACCTCCTCTCGCACCGCCTGCTTGAGTGGCCGGTCATGGGGTGCCAGGTAGTCGCTGCGACGAAAGCGCGCCAGGGCCGGCCGCCGGGCGCTGAAGCCGGGGACGCCATCGAACAGCGTGGGCAGTTCATCCAGGTCGAGCCAGGCCATCCATAGCCGATAGACGAAGGCATGCTCTCGCGGCAGGAAGCGGCGGTGTCGCAGGGTGCCATGATAGACCCGCGACCGGGGGGCGGCGGTCATGACGACGCCTCCAGGGCAAGCGGGGGCGTAGCGGCCGGGGGCCGCTGTTCGTCGCAGCCGAGGGCGCGCGCCACACGCAGGGCGCTCCACACGCCATCCTCGTGAAAGCCGTTGCGCCAGTAAGCGCCGCAGAAATGGGTGCGTCGGTGCACGCTGGAGATCTCGGCGTGGCGGGCTTGTGCCGCCTGCCCGGCCAGCGAGAACTGGGGGTGCGCGTAGCGGAATCGGCCGAGTACCTTCGTCGGGTCGATGGCAGCACTGTCGTTGAGCGTGACGCAGAAGGTGTGCGCGGTATCGAGCCGCTGCAGGATGTTCATGTTGTAGGTCACGGCGGCCCGGGCGTCTTCGCTCCGCCCATCGAGGCGGTAGTTCCAGCTTGCCCAGGTGCGGCGGCGGCGGGGCAGCAGCCGGGTGTCGGTGTGCAGTACCACGTCGTTGTCTCGATACGGCAACGCGGCGAGTATGTCGCGCTCGTCGGGGGTGGCGTCCACCAGCAGCCCCTGGGCCTGGTCCGCATGACAGGCCAGTACCACCTGATCGAACCGTTCCCGGCCCGCCCGGGAATCGATGAACACGCCTTCCGGGCCACGGTGGATGCCGAGAACCGGGGTGGCCAGCCGGATGCGCTCGGCATAGGGCGCGGTCAGTGCCGGAATGTAGGCGCGAGAGCCGCCCACCAGGGTGTACCACTGGGGGCGGTCGTTGACCGAAAGCAGGCCGTGGTGATGAAAGAAGCGCAGGAAGAAGAGGGCCGGGAAGGTGCGCATGTCGCGAACACTCGCCGACCAGATGGCCGCGCCCATGGGCAGCAGGTAGCGGCGCTGGAAATCGCGGCCGTAGCCGGCCTGGTCCAGGTAGTCACCGAGGCTCATGTCGCCGCCAAGGCTGCCACTCTCCAGCTCGTGAAGAGCACGCCGGTTGAAGCGCAGGATATCGGCCAGTAGGCGATAGAAACGGGGGCTCAGCAGGTTGCTGCGCTGGGCGAACAGGGAGCCCAGGGTGTGTCCGTTGTACTCGAAATCCAGCAGCGTCTCATGCACCGAGAAACTCATCTCGGTGGGCTGGCTGGCAACGCCGAGTTCGGCGAGCAGGCGCTGAAAATGAGGGTAGGTGCGGTCGTTGAAGACAATGAACCCGGTATCGATGGCGTGGTGCTGGCCTTCCAGCTCCACATCCACGGTCGCCGTATGCCCGCCCAGCCGGTCGGCGGCCTCGAACAGCGTCACCGTGTGACGCTGGCTGAGGTACCAGGCGGCGGCCATGCCACTGATGCCGCTGCCCACCACGGCGACGTGCTGAGCGGCTTGCGAACCTGGGTTGCCGGGGGAGAAGGAGGCGGTCATGGGCGGGGCTCACTGTACGTCGGGCGCACCAGGCGAAGGCCCAGGCGATGACGCAGGGTCGGGGGCAGGATGCCCATCAGTCGCACTCCCAGGGTGAAGCGGCGGGGAAAATGGATGTCCAGGCGGCGGCGCTCGAGGCCGTCGAGAATCGCGTCGGCAGCCGCGGAGGCAGAGATTCGCATGGGCATGGGGAAGTCGTTGCGCGCCGACAGGGGCGTCTCGACGAAACCGGGGTGGATCAGGCTGATATCGATGCCCTCCTCGTACAGGTCCAGGCGCAGCGACTCCAGGAAATGGCTCAGGGCGGCCTTGGATGCGCCGTAGGCGGCCGCCCGGGGCAACGGCACGTAGGCCGAGGCGCTGGAGGTCGCGGCGATCAGCGGGCGACTGCCTTCGGCGCGAGCCTTGCGCAGCAGCGGCAGTGCGGCATCCAGGCAATGAAGGACGCCGAAGAAATTGGGCGCGAAGACCCGCTGCACCAGGTCGAGATCGAACCGCCGTGCGTCCACGTACTCGCAGGTGCCGGCGTTGAATATCGCCAGGTCCAGTCGGCCGAACAGGTCGTCGAGATGGACCCCCGCGGCGCGTACCGCCTCACGGTCGCTCACGTCCACCGGCAGCAGCAGGGCATTGCTCCGGTCTCCGGCGAGTTCGGCCAAGGCGTCGAGGCTACGGGCGCTCAGTGCCACGTGATGCCCTTCATCCAGCAGGCGCGTAGCCAGGGCGCGGCCGATACCCGAGGTCGCTCCGGTCAGCCAGACAACCCGCCTTCCACTCAATGCCACCATGCCGCCTCCCTGAGCGCACCGCAGGGCGGTGCCGGTTACTCGCCCAGGCGGCGCTTGAGCAAGCGAACCGTCGGGCCCAGAATCGGCAGGTGCTCGTAGAGCATGGCGCCGGCATCGAAGAAATCCCGATGTCGACACACCCGCCGTGGGTCTTCAGCCGGGAATGACAGCCTCGAGCACCCATCCACCGAGACGGGGCGCCCGCGAGCCAGTCGCGGATGGATCAGCCGCATCGTCCAGGTCACACAGGCCTCGTTGCCCTGGTGCAGGCGGTCGTGGAAATCGAAGCTGCACTCGGTCACATTTTCGTACAACCCATGGAAGTACCTTTCCAGCGCATCCCGCCCCTGGATATGGTGCAGAGGGTCGGTGAAGACCACGTCCTCAGTATATACCTCGTACAGTTTATTTGTATAGGTTGTGTCTAGCTTATTGAAGAAGGCGCAGAAGGCCTCCAGGGCAGGTTCCTGGCTCATGGGGTGGCTCTCCCGTGGGTAAGGATCAGTCGGGCGTCAGTGCCTTGAAGGCGTCCAGGGCGCGCAGCCTGGCGACCTTGTGATCGACGATCGGCGGTGGGTAGCGGGTCTGGTGACGCTGCTCCGCGGACGGAGCCAGCCTGCCCTTGGGGGGAAGCGCGGCCAGCTCCGGCACGAATGTGGCGATGAAGGCACCCTCGGGGTCGAAGCGGCTCGACTGGGTGGTGGGGTTGAAGATGCGGAAATAGGGGGCGGCGTCGGTGCCGGTGGAAGCCGCCCACTGCCAGCCGCCGTTGTTGGCGCAGAATTCGCCATCGACCAGATGCCGCAGGAAGAAGGCCTCGCCCTGTCGCCAGTCGATCAAGAGGTGCTTGCTGAGGAACATGGCGGTGATCATGCGCAGGCGATTGTGCATCCAGCCGGTCTGCACCAGCTGGCGCATGGCGGCATCGACGATGGGGTAGCCGGTCCGACCCTCGCACCAGGCACGAAAGCCGGCCTCGTCCCTGCGCCACGCCAGGGCTTCGGTATGCTGCTGAAAGGCGTGATGCCGGCACACCCTCGGGAAGCCTGCCGCCACGTGCTGGTAGAACTCGCGCCAGACCAGTTCGTTCACCCAGGCCACGAGGCCGACATCGCCTTCGGCCAACCGGCCATGGTTCTCGCCGAACACGGCCTGCAGGCACTGGCGATGGGAAATCATCCCCAGCGCCAGATAGGGCGAGAGCTCGCTGGTACCGTGGACGGCTGGCACATCCCGCTGCCGCGCATAGTGGCGTCCGCGAAAGCGCAGGAAGCGCTCGAGCCGGTCGGCTGCCGGCTCCACGCCGGCAGGCCAGTCATCGGTCGACACGGGCTGCTCACCGAAATGGGGAGAGGGCGGCAGTGGGTCGCTGGCAATGGCCGGCGGTGACTGGGGAGGAGGGGTATCGCGAAGGGTCAGGCGCTCGGCGCTGAGCTGTCGATGCCAAGCCTTGGCGAAGGGGGTGAAAACGCGGAAATAGTCCCCTTTTCCCGTCAGCAGTTCGCCGGGGGCGAAGGTCGTGGCATCGTGATGCCCCGTGGCGGAGAGCCCGGCCCGGGCGAAGGTGGTCGCCACGGCCTGGTCGCGCCGCTGTTCGTCCAGCGGGTACTCGCGATTGAAATGCAGCCCCTGCGCCCCTGTCTCCCGGGCGATGCCGAGCAGTGTCGCCGGGGCCTGGTCGTAGGTTTCGATATCCCGGTGCAGCAGCGGGATGTTCAGGCCGGCCAGGTCGTCACGCAGCGCCGCCACGCCACGGCCCCAGAAGTCGAGCTTGTTGGGGCCGTGGCCGTAGCCTTGCCACTGGGGCAGGGAGCGCAGGAAGACCGCCACAACCGGGCCCTGGCGTGCCGCGGCAGCCAGCGCCGTATTGTCATGGACTCGCAGGTCGCTGCGAAACCACATCAGCACGCAGGACATGGTGGCTCCTTGGTGGGAAAGCGAAGGTCAGGCGTCGTTGAGCAGCGAGCGCAGCCTTGCCAGCGCCAGGGGGAGGTCATCCCCGAGCAGTTCCACATGGCTATCGGCCAGGTCGCTGCCGCGTATGCGGGCCACCGGCCCGGTGAGCCCGAGGGGGACATCGAGCTGCTCGGCCAGGCGGGGCAGCTGGCGGCGAATCAGGTCGGGGCGCTCGGCGCGGCCGCTGACGAGCATCAGGGCCGAGGCCTTGAGGCGTTCCACCGCCAGCGGCAGTTCGCCGAAGGGCAGGGGGGCGTCGAGCAGCTGGATGCGGTAGCCGGCATCGCTGCCGGCCAGGGCTGCCAGCAGCAGCCAGAGCGGGCCGGGGTCATCGGGCAGGGCGGCCATCAGTACGACGGGGCCCTTGACGACCTGATTGGCATGGTAGAGCCGGGTGCCGATCCGCGTGCGCAGGAAGGTTTCCAGGTTGACGCGTTGCAGCCTGGCACCGAGCTGGTCGTCCCAGCGCTCTTCCAGCTCGCGGATGGCGGGCTGCCAGAGCTCGGCCAGGCCGGTGGTCACCGGGTAGAGCGCCAGGCTCTGGTTGAACAGCCGCTCCAGCTGCGCCATGTCCAGCGCCTCCACGGCGGCAACCAGCTGGCGCCGCTGGCTGGGCCAATCCCCGGAGGCGGGCTCCGGGACGGGGGCGGCTTCGGGCTGGTCGAGCAGTTCCTTGACCTGGCTGACCGGCACGCCGCGGCTCAGCCACTGCAGGATCTGCTCGACGCGCTCGATGTCTTCCCGTGCGTAGAGGCGATGACCCTTGGGGGTGCGCTGGGGGCAGATCAGCCCGTAACGCCGTTCCCAGGCGCGCAGGGTGACCGAATTGACACCGGTTATGCGCGACACTTCGCGGATCGGATAGAGCGGTGTGTCGGCCGGGTGGGTTGCCTTGTCGGTCATGCTCGCATCTGCCTCTCGCTGTTGTCATTGCCGTTCCAGGCCGCCGCAGGGTGCCAGGCACCCGGGCGTGACTCTCCTTGGTGGACAATATTGTACACCAATCGCGCAATGTACAACCATTGGCGTCGCAATCAGTGGGTGGTGCCTGCAGGGCGCGGCGTCAATCCTGGGCCGCCAGCGCATGCCCCAGGTGGTGGCCTGAGAGCCAGGCGTCCTCTACCCGCGGCCCGCGCCAGCCGTCGCCACAGAGCGCAAGGCCAGTGGTCGAGAGTCGATAGTCCCGATTGACGGCCTCGCCGCCGGCGAAGACATCGGGTTGGGCGTAGCGCCACCGGTGTGCGCCGATCGCCGTGATGGCGGGCAGCAGGGTCGAATCCGGCAAGGTCTTGCGAAAGGCGGTCAGCAGACTGTCGGCCACGCTGGTTTCATGCATTTCCAGATGCGCTTCACTCCACTCCAGCCGGGCAAGCAGGGTGAGGCTTTCACCCTGCTGCTCACGGCCGGGCTTGTGGTCGTTGCGGGCGACGAAGCGCAGCGGACCCTCGGAGAACATCACGGCCTGCCAGTCAAGGGAGACCCCCGGCGCCGTGGCCAGCGGCCGGTCGAAGCAGGCCCATGCCGCCCAGCAGGGGCGCTGGATGACGCCCTCGCACGCCTCGGTCAGCCGGGAATCATGCGGCGCCACCAGTGCCTGAGCCTGGGGCGAAGGCGCCGTGATCACGACATGGTCGAAGGGGCCATGGTGCTGCCTGGCCTGATCCTGGAGCGACCAGCCGCCGGTGTCCCGCGCCAGCGAGACGATGCGACAGTTCGCCTCCAGGGCCAGCCCCCGGGAGAGGTGGCGCGTCACTGCGCTCATGCGTGGCTTGCCTGCGTAGCGTTCTCTGCCATCATGACGATAGTGCCAGCCGTCGTTCGTGACCCGCCACAGTTTCCAAGGCCAGGGCGCTATCAGGCCGGCCTTCAGCCAGGTTTCGGCTTCACGACGAAAGGCTTCGTCCCGGACGCTGAAGAACTGCGCGCCGATATCCACCGTGGCGGCGGCGAGGCTCCGGCTGGTCATGCGGCCGCCGGGGCCGCGGGCCTTCTCGAACAGGGTGACCTGCCAGCCGGCGGCCTGAAGTACCCGCGCACAGGCCAGGCCGGCGATGCCGGCACCGATGATGGCAGCTGTGGGGCGTGTCGGTGGTGACATGGAGGCCTCACACGGTGGATCGATTTTTACGTTAGACTAGCAGAAGCGTACAACGGCTGTATAACTATCTGCGCGCCATCATGAATCCAGGGGAGGAGGGTGCTATGCATGTGCTGATTACGGGTGGCAGTGGCTTCGTGGGACAGCGCCTCTGTCAGCGCCTCAAGGAGGCAGGGCATCGCCTGCAGGTGGTCTCGCGGGACCCTGCAGCCGTAAAGGGGCAGCTCCCGGCGGGCACCGATCTTCGTCGCTCCGTGCTGGATTTCGTCGACTCGCCACCGGACGCCATCGTCAACCTGGCCGGCGAGCCGATAGCGGCGCGTCGCTGGAGCGACAGTCAGAAGAAGCGGCTGATCGACTCGCGAGTCAATATCACCCGCGACCTGGTGATCCTCTGCGAGCAGCTCAAGCAGTCGGGGGGGATGGCGCCGCGAGTGATGGTGTCGGGCTCGGCCATGGGCTACTACGGCGACCAGGGCGATCGCGAGGTCACCGAAGAGACGCCGCCCCACGATGAATTCGCCCACCGACTCTGCAAGCGCTGGGAGGACACCGCCATGGAGGCGGCGGATTTCGGCACGCGGGTCGCCTTGCTGCGTACCGGCCTGGTGCTGGACCTCGGAGGCGGCAGCCTGGAGAAGATGCTGCCGCCCTTCAAGCTGGGGCTGGGCGGACGCTTCGGTGACGGCAAGCAGTTCATGCCCTGGATCCACCGCGAGGATCTGGTGCGCATCATTCAGTTCCTGCTGGAGCACGGCGAGATGGAGGGGCCCTTCAACGGTAGCGCCCCCCATCCGGTCACCAACGCCGAATTCACCCGCACCCTGGCAGGCCAGCTCCACCGGCCCGCAGCGCTGCCGGTGCCCGCCATCGCCCTGGAAACCGCCTTCGGCGAGATGGCCCGGCTGCTGCTGACCGGTGCCGACATGCGTCCTCGGCGCCTGCTCGACGCCGGCTTCGAGTTTCGCTATCCGACCCTGGAGGAGGCACTGGCGGAGATCCTGGGCAGGCGCTGAGCCGGCCCAGGGGGCTCAGCGGCTCTCCTGGTCCACCGTGACGATCACGCGCACGGCGTCGAGCCGCAGGCGGGCCCCATCGATGGCCTCGTCCAGTTCGCTGCGCTCGCGACGCATGGCATCGAGCTCCTCCTCGCGCACTGCCGGATTCAGCCGTGCCAGGGCTTCCAGGCGGGCGAGCTCGGTATCCAGTTCGCTGCGCATGCGGGCCTGGGCCGCTTCGATGATGCTCGGCAATTCCCGTTCGGCTTCCGCCTCGCCCTGGGTAAGCAGGTCGCGCAGCTGATCGTGGCGGCTGCGGATCAGGTCCCGCGCCATTGCCTTCTTGACCTTCTGCAGGTTCTTCGACAGTCCGGTGAAGGAGACCTTGTCGGTGAGCACGGCGCCGGATTCGTCGAGCAGCACCCGCACCGCGGTAGGCGGGAGGAAGCGGTTCACATGCAGGCGCCTGGGTGCCGGACAGTGGGTGCGGAAGATCAGCTCCGCCATCAGACGCCCGGCGGGAATCGCCGGGTGCCTGAGCAGGGACAGGGCGGTATTGCCCATGGTGCCGTCGATGATACGGCCCATCATCTCGCGCAGCAGCGGGTGCTCCCAGGAGAGCCGCTGCACGTCGTCGCGGGCCAGCGCCCGTGACCGGGAGAGCGTCGCCGTAAAACCCTCCTCGCCCTTGGCCAGGCCCGGCAGGCCGTCGAGCATGTGCTGGCTCGGCTGCAGGTGCAGCAGGCCGTTGCCCAGCTCCTGGCTGTCGACCCCGAAGACATCCATTGCCTGATCCAGGTAACGGGGCAGCGCCGCATCGTCGTCCAGCGCGCGGATGGCACTGGCGACCGCCTCGGCGCGTGCCGGACGGCAGGCATTGAGTTCCAGCAGCCGGTTGCGGCCGGCGTCACGCTCGGCCAGGCGGCTGAGGAAGAGGGTGCGCGTCTCGGAGATGACCTCCTCCAGCGCCTCGTCGTCGAGCAGGGCCTCGGAGAGGGCGTCGCCGAAGGCATCGAAGAGCTCGTTGCCCACACCGTGGGGCGCCTGGAAGGCATCCATGCCGTCCCGGTACCAGCGCAGCAGGCGCTCGGCGGGGCTGGCCTCGAACAGCGGCACATGGATCTCGATGGCGTGTCGCTGGCCGATGCGGTCCAGGCGGCCGATGCGCTGTTCAAGCTGGTCGGGGTGCTGGGGCAGGTCGAACATCACCAGGTGCCGGCAGAACTGGAAGTTGCGCCCCTCCGAGCCGATCTCCGAGCAGACCAGCAGCTGGCTGCCCTCCTCCTCGTCGGCGAAGTCCGCCGCGGCGCGGTCCCGCTCCACCAGGGTCAGGCCCTCGTGGAAGAGCGGGGCGTGAATGCCACCCAGCACGCGCAGCGCCTCGGCCAGCTCCTGGGCCGTTTCGCGGCCATGGGCGATCACCAGTACCTTGCCGCCGGCGAAGCCGTGCTCGCCGTCGTCGCTCAGGCGCTCCATGAGCCAGGTCACCCGAGGATCGAACTGCCACCAGGGCTCGGCGTTGAGCGGATCCTCGGCCAGGGCGCGATACATGGCGTCCGGGTAGATCAGCACATCCGGGTGATCGAGTCCGGTCTCGATCAGCAGTTCGTCGAGGTAGTCCTCGTCGCGCTCGAGCTTGCGGAAGACGCGCCGGTAGGAGGAAGGCGGGGGCAGGTGGGCCAGGTGCAGGCGGCGCTCGGGGAAGCCGCCGACGTGACGGCGGCTGTTGCGGAACATCACCCGGCCGGTGCCGTGACGGTCCAGCAGCTGGTCGCGCAGCTGGCTGCGGGCGCTCTCCTGCTGTGGCTCGCCGCTCTCGGGGTTGGCCAGGGTAGCCAGCAGGGCCAGGCTGTCGGGCTCGTCGATCACCGCCGCGATCCGCTCGCGGTCATCGCTGTCGTCGGCTGCGGGCAAGCGTTCCAGGGCGTCGATGGCCTGGGCCACCTCCACGTAGTGCTGCTCCTCGTCGCGGAAGCGCTCGAGGCTGTGGTAGCGGTCCGGGTCGAGCAGGCGCAGGCGGGCGAAATGGCTTTCCAGCCCCATCTGCTCCGGCGTCGCGGTCAGCAGCAGCACGCCGGGCACCGTCGTGGCGAGGCGCTCGACGCAGGCGTAGCCGGGGCCGACCTTCTCGGCGCTCCAGTCCAGGTGGTGCGCTTCGTCGACGATCAGCAGGTCCCAGCTGCAGGCCTCGGCCTGGGCCTGGCGGTGCGGGTTGGCGAACAGCCACTCCTGGCTGGCGAGCACCAGCTGGCCGGACTCGAAGGGGTTGGTCTCGGCCTGGGCCAGGCTCTGCTGCTCGTCGAGCAGGGTCACGTCCAGGGCGAAGCGGCGCAGCAGCTCCACCAGCCACTGGTGGGTCAGGCTCGGCGGCACCAGGATCAGCGCCCGTTCGGCGCGGCCGGTCAGCAGCAGCCGGTGCAGGATCAGGCCCGCCTCGATGGTCTTGCCCAGGCCGACCTCATCGGCGAGCAGTACCCGCGGGGCGTGGCGACGGGAGACCTCATCGGCAATATAGAGCTGGTGCGGGATCAGGTCGATGCGGGGGCCGGACATGCCCAGCGCCGGATTCTGCTCGATACGGTTGAAGTGGTGCAGCGTGCGAAAGCGCAGGTCGAACCAGTCGTTGCGGTCCACCTGGCCGGTCAGCAGGCGATCGCGGGCCTGGTCGAACTGCATGGTATCGGCCAGCTTGGCTTCGGGCAGCTCACGCAGCTCGCCCTTGGCATCCTCACCGATATAGACGATCAGCCCGTCGACCTCCTTGCTGTCCTCGACCAGCAGCTGCCAGCCGTCGGCGGACTCGATGCGGTCGCCGCTGCCGAAGGCCACTCGGGTGAGGGGGGCCTGGCGACTGCTGTAGGTGCGGGTCTCCTGGCTGGCGCCGAACAGCACGGTAACGCTGCGCTGATCGCAACTGAGGATGGTGCCCAGGCCCAGTTCGGCCTCGCCGTCACTGATCCAGCGTTGGCCGGGTGAAAAGTCGCTCATGATGCCTCGGGAATGCTGAAAACGGTGCACGCGCCGCCGATGGCTCAAGCCGCCGGCAGCAACAGGGCGGGCGATTCTAACGCAAAGCCCGCCACGGCTTAAGAGTGGTGATGTGCGACTAGAAGTGGTAGGGGGAGCGCCCTCAGTGCCGGTTCAGCCAGCTGTCGAGCTGGGCGCGGGAGAGTTCGCCCACATGGCGCTCCACGGCACGTCCTTCGGGGTTGAACAGCACCGTGGTGGGCAGGCCGGGGGACTCCATGACTCGCATCATCTCCTGGCCGGGGTCGAGCAGCGGGTAGCGAAAGGCCAGCGTCTGCTCGTCGAGATAGCGTACCACCTGCAGCAGGTCCTCACCTTGATTGACCACCACCACCGTGACGCCCTCCCGGGTGTCTGCCTCGGCCAGCAGCGGCATCTCGCGCAGGCAGGGCGGGCACCAGGTGGCCCACAGGTTGACCACGACCCGCTCGCCGCGCAGCGACTGCAGGTTGACCGGTTCGCCGTCGAGGTTCTCCAGAGTGACATCGGGCAGTTCGCGTATCGCCATGTCGCCGCCCAGCGGTGCCAGGGTGACCAGCACCAGCCACAGCGCCGAGGTGCCGATGGTAAGGCCCATGGCGCCGATCATCGACAGCAGGTGCTCGCGCAGCGACCAGGCGGTCCAGACCAGTGCCGCCAGCAGTCCCCAGATACCGTGGAAGCCGGCTTGCCAGAGCTTCAGCACGTCCAGCGGGGCGGCGGCGTAGGCGTCCAGGTTCATGGCCACGTGCCCAAGGCGAGCGCCCACCAGCCAGGCCAGCACCAGGCCGTTGAACCAGCGGACCCGGGTGCCGGTGGAGAGGCCCAGCAGCAGCCATGCGGCCAGCAGCAACAGCAGGGCGCAGCCGATGGCATAGAGTCGGGGTATGGAAATCAGTACGGGGCCCAGGGCAAAGGCATCCATTGGGTTCAGCTCCGAGAACGGGGTCGGCGTTGGCGGCAGGACCGGGTAGAATCGCACACTTGTTTACACCACCGCGCAGGCTGAGCAAAGCCTACTGTGCGAGCAATGGTCTGTCACCTGGCGGGAGCCAACATGGCAAAGACGTCCTTCGATACCCTGAGAGTCCTGGCCATTGCCAGCCAGGCGCTGGGTTTCATCCTGATCATCACCCTGGAAACCCTGATGGGCGATGCCGCCCGACCCTGGCAGGGCGTGACCCTGGCCGCCATGGTCCTCTGTGCCCTGTTTCTGGCCCTGGCACGCCTCTACCGTCGCAACCGGGCGCGCAAGGCCATGGACCGCCGCCTGGCGGAAGACGATGACGATAGCTGAGCGTCGAGCCGCTGCCTGGGTTCGACGGCTGGCGGCTACCCTGCTGGCCGCCTTGCCGTGGCTGCTGGCAGGCTGTGCCGCCAGCGCCGTTTCCCGTGAGCACGGCGCGGCGATGACGCCGGATGACATCGAAACGACCTGGCTGGGCCAGTGGGCCGCCCAAAGCGCCGCCCCGCATGATGGCCAGAGCGGCTTCGCCCTGGTTTCCAGCGGACAAGACGCCTTCAGCCTGCGCGTCCTGCTCAGCGAGCAGGCCGATCAGCGGCTGGATATCCAGACCTACCTGATGGGGGACGGCCTGACCACCCGCGTCCTGCTCGCCCGCCTGCTGGACGCCGCCGAGCGGGGGGTGAAAGTACGGCTGCTCCTCGACGATATTGGCGCGGTGGGCCAGGGGCGTCGCCTGGCCGCACTGGATAGCCATCCCAACGTCCAGGTGCGCGTCTATAACCCGCTCGCCCTGGGGCGGGGCTACCTGACGACCCGGGTGCTGGCCTCGATCCCCCGGGCAGGGCGCCAGCATCGGCGCATGCACAACAAGCTGTGGCTCGCCGATGGTGCGGTGGCCCTGGTCGGCGGGCGCAACCTGGGCGACGAGTACTACAGCGCCAGCGAGCCGCGCAACTTCTCCGACCTGGACATGATGGCCATCGGCCCGGTGGTCGAGCCACTCGCGAGAAGCTATTCCCTCTACTGGAACCATGGCCTGGCGCAGCCCATCGGTCGCTACCATCGCGCCGAGGAGGGGGCCTGGCGCGAGCTTCAGGCTTCCCTGGGAGAGTGGGTCGGCGACAATGGCGACGACGCCTATTTCACCGGGCTGCGCGAACGCTATGCCGATGCCGGGCAGGGGCCGCTGGTGGGCAGGCTGCACTGGGGCGAAGGCGTGGCGCTATGGGACCCACCGGGCAAGCCCGCCTGGCCAGGCCGACCTGCCCTGGCACGCACCATGGCCGGGGAGCTGCTCGCCGAGGTGGGCGAGCCGAGCGAACGACTGGTGGTGATCTCCGCCTACTTCGTGCCAGGCAGGGCCGGCACGCAATACCTGCGGTCACTGGCCGATGCCGGCGTCGAGGTGGCGGTGTTCACCAACTCCCTGGAGGCCACCGATGTGCCGCTGGTGCATGGCGCCTATCAGGCGCGTCGCGACGGGCTGCTGCAGAGCGTTGTCCAGCTTCATGAGCTGCGCGCCGAACGGGAGCCCGGCAGCGAGGGGGAGATCAGCGTCGGGGGCTCGGCATCGGCCCTGCACATCAAGGCCCTCGGTATCGACAACGACCGGGTGTTCGTGGGCTCGGCCAACGCCGATCCACGCTCGGTGTGGTGGAATACCGAGGTGGGCGTGCTGGCCTACAGCGAGAGCCTGGCCGCCGAGCTTCAAGCGCTCGCCGATCTGGGCAAGAGCTCGGCGCTCAGCTATCGGGTCGATCGCACGGAAGCCGGGCAGCGTTATTGGCAGACCGAAATCGGCGGCGAGTCGGTGCGGCTGATGAGCGAACCTGGCGGCTTCTGGCGCCACCTGGGAGCCGGCGTCAGCCGGCTGGTTCCCTTGGATTCCTGGCTTTAGCCCCTGACCGAAAACTGGCTGCGCTGGCCCCATGGTCGTGGTCGGGATGCCGAGACGCCGACAAGGAGACGGGGAGGATGACTGAGCCGCTGAATGAGGAAACCGCTAGCGAGGCCCGTCGCGAGGCGCTGGCGCGGCTGGGGTTGGCGCTGTCACTGCTTTCGGGCCCGCTGCTGGCACTGGTGTTGATCGCGATGGCGCCGCCGGCAGGCATGTCGCCGGCGGCCTGGCAGGTCATGGCACTCACCCTCTGGATGGCCCTGTGGTGGGTGACCGAGCCGGTTCCCATTGCCGTGACGGCGCTGCTGCCCGTGGCGGTATTGCCGTTGATGGGCACATCACCCATTGCCGAGGTTGCCGCCCCTTATGCCAACCCACTGATTTTCCTGTTCCTGGGCGGCTTCCTGCTGGCCGAGGGGATTCAGCGCTGGGGCCTGCACCGGCGCATTGCCCTGGTGGTATTGACGGTATCCGGGCACCGCCCGCACCAGTTGGTGGCGGGCTTCATGATGGCCACGGCTGGCCTGAGCATGTGGGTGAGCAATACCGCCACGGCAGCACTGATGGTGCCGATCGGCCTCTCGGTGCTGGGCTTGCTGGAGCGGCAGGGCGGCGTCGGGGCCAGTCGCAACATGGCGCTGACCCTGCTGCTGGGCATCGCCCTGGCTGCCAATATCGGCGGCATGGGCACCCTGATCGGCACCCCGCCCAACGCGCTGCTGGCTGGCTTCATGGCTGACAACTACGGTATCGAGATCGGCTTCGCTCAGTGGATGCTGCTGGCGGTGCCCCCTGCGCTTCTGCTGCTGGCCCTGGCCTGGTGGGTATTGACCCGTCTGGTATACCCATTGCCGCGGGATGTCGTGCCTGGTGTCGAGCAGATACTGCAGGAGCAGGCCGAAGACCTGGGGCGCATGACCCGGCCGGAGCGTCGTGTCGCCATCATCTTTGCACTGGTGGCGCTGGCCTGGGTATCGCGACCGCTGCTGCAGAACCTGCTGCCTGGGCTGGAGCTCACCGACGCGGGGATTGCCGTGATCGGTGCACTCCTGCTCTTCGTGACACCCGCCCGCTGGAAGGTGCGACAGTTCCTGCTCGACTGGGACAGTGCCCGTCACCTGCCCTGGGGCGTGCTGATTCTGGTGGGCGGCGGGCTCAGTCTCGGCACCGCCATAGAAACCAGCGGGCTGGCCGCGACCGTGGCCGAAGGCCTTGCCGCCTTCGGCGGCTGGCCGCAGTGGACCCTGGTGGGCATGGTCGTGGTGGTGGTAATGCTGATGAGCCATGTCACCAGCAATACCGCCACCGCGGCCGCCATCCTGCCGCTGACGGCGGCGTTGACCGTTAGCCTGGGGGCGAGCCCCCTGCTGCTTGCCGTGCCGGTGGCCATGGCGGCGAGCTGTGCCTTCATGCTTCCCGTGGCGACGCCGCCCAACGCCGTGGTCTTCGGCAGCGGCAGGTTGAGCGTGATGGATATGGTGCGCGCCGGGGCGCTGGTCAGCCTGGCAGCGGTGCTCATCATTACCACGGTGCTCTTTGCCCTGGCCATGCCGGTGCTGGGGTTCGGCTGGGCGAGTGGCTGAGTCGCCCTGTCGTCGGTAACGGCAACGGCAAGGCGCAACCAGGGCGTTTGGCCTGGATCCTGGGCAGGTGGGGGGCAGTGCACGGTCATCCAGTGAAGGCTCAGGCGTTTGCGTCGGCGATGCCCACCCGGTTGCGGCCCGCCCGCTTGGCACGATAAAGCGCGCTGTCGGCGCGTGCCAGTAGCGCTTCCGGGCTGTCGCCCCGACGGTACTCTGTAATGCCAAGGCTGATGGTCACGGCCAGGCCGTGAAGGCGGGTCTCCGCCACCTGTTGGCGCAGCCGCTCGGCGAAGATCGTCCCCCCCTGGGCGGAGGTGTCCTGTAGCAGGATGGCAAACTCCTCACCGCCCCAGCGAGCCAGCAGGTCGGTGCTGCGCAGGGTCTGGCCGATCAGCGCGGCCAGGCGCTGGAGGATGATGTCCCCCGTTTCGTGGCCATGCTGGTCGTTGACCGACTTGAAGTGATCGATATCGAACAGCAGCAACGAGAAGGTGTTGTCGCTGCGCTCGGCCTGGCGAATCGCCTTGCGCATGGCTGTGTCGAAGGCGCGACGGTTATGGGCGCCGGTCAGGTGATCGCGGGTGGCCTGGTGTTCGAGTTCGCTCTCCATTCGCTTGCGTTCGGCGATGTTGTGGAAAACGGCAATGTAGCGTCGGACCTCGCCGTTGGTGTCGTACACGGCGGTGATCGACTGCCATAGCGGATAGGTCTCCCCGTACTTGTTGCGATTCCAGATCTCGCCCTGCCAGTGCCCGGTCTCCAGTAGTTCGTTCCAGAGCCCGACATAGAATGCCTTGTCGTGGCGTCCGGACTTGAAGAGCTTCGGCGTCAGGCCGATGACGTCCTCCTCCGAATAACCGGTGATGTCGGTAAAGGCCTGGTTGACCCGTTCGATGCGCATGTCGGCATCTGTGATCAGCGTGGCCTGGCCGGTCTGGAACACGCTGGCCAGCAGCTTGAGCTCCTCCTCCTGGCGCCTGCGCTCGGTGATGTCCTCTTTTACCGCCACGAAGCTGACGACTTCCCCGCTGTCATCGCGCACCGGGGTGATGGTTTCGGCCTCCCAGTAGAGCTCGCCGTTCTTCTTGCGGTTCTGCAGTTCGCCACGCCAGACCCGGCCGCTGCGCAGGGTCTGCCACATGTCGCGATAGACGTCGCCCGGCGTCATGCCCGACTGGATCATGGCGGGGGTCTTGCCCACCAGCTCCTCGCGGGTATAGCCGGTGACATCGAGGAAGCGCTGGTTGACGTACTCGATACGGCCGTCGGTATCGGTGATGGCGGTCGCCGCGGGGCTCTGCTCCACAGCGATGTATAGCTGATAGAACTTGGCACGCAGGATGTCGAGATCGGCGCTGGCCCAGTCGGGCCCGGGCGTAGCCGAATCAGTGAGTGTGCTGTCGAGGCCGTCTGTTTTCACGAACCCCTCCGTATAATTGGACTTGTTCTGGCGCAAGTCTTTCATGGAACGGGTTGAATCGTCGGGTCGAGAGAGGCGGGGCGGAGGCCCCGGCCGCGCAGAATAGCGCCTTTTAGGGGCGCGTTCACGCCGAAGTTGCTGAACCTAGGCTAAAGGAGGGGGAGTAAGCTTGCCCAACGAAAAACCGCCACCCGGTGTGACCCGTAAGTGGCGGTTTTTACTGAATTCTCTGGTCGGAGTAGCAGGATTCGAACCTACGACCTCTGCCTCCCGAAGGCAGCGCTCTACCAAGCTGAGCTATACTCCGATTTCTGCCAGTTTTCACTGTGCCGTCAGGCGACTGGGGGCCTGACGAGATCGGCATTATACGCAATTGCCTTGGGCTTGCAAGCCCTCTGGCGGAGCTGCCTCAGGCCTCTCGGTCCACCGCCATGCGGGCCAGTTCGGCCATGCTGTCCCGGTAGGGGCTGGCGGGCAGGAGATCCAGCTGTTCCAGGGCCTTGGCGGCCATCTCCTCGGCGCGGGCACGGGTGTAGTCCAGCGCGCCGGTATCGCGCACGATGGCCAGCACTTCGTCCAGATGGTCGAGGCCGCCCTGGCGAATGGCCTGGCGAATCGTTCGGGTCTGCTCGGGGGTTCCGGCGGACATGGCCTGTATCAGGGGCAGGGTCGGCTTGCCTTCGGCCAGGTCGTCGCCCACGTTCTTGCCCATGGCGGTGGCATCGCCCTGATAGTCGAGCAGATCGTCGATGAGCTGGAAGGCGAGCCCCAGGTAGCGGCCGTAGTGCTGCAGCGCCGTTTCCTGTTGCGGGGTCGCCTCGGCGAGGATCGCGCCGCTGTGCGACGCCGCCTCGAACAGCATGGCGGTCTTGCCCAGGATGGTCTCGAAGTAGGTGGCCTCGTCGATATCGGGATTGCCCACGTTGGTGAGCTGCTGCACCTCGCCCTCGGCAATCACGCAGGTGGCCCCCGAAAGCACGCCCATGATCCGCAGCGAGCCGATCTCTACCATCATCTGGAAGGAGCGGGAGTAGAGATAGTCGCCCACCAGCACCGAAGGCGCATTGCCCCAGGCGTCGTTGGCGGTGGCCCGGCCGCGGCGCATGTGGGAGTCGTCCACCACGTCGTCATGCAGCAGCGTCGAGGTGTGCATGAATTCGATCAGCGTGGCCAGGGAGATGTGCTTGTCGCCCTGGTAGCCCAGTGCGCGGGCGGCCAGCAGGACCAGCAGCGGGCGCAGGCGCTTGCCGCCGCTGGCGATGATGTACTGCCCGATGGTCTCCACCAGCGGAACCCGCGAGGCCAGCTGGGAGATGATGGTGCGGTTTACCGCGGCAAAATCATCGGCAACCGCAGCGTGAAGCGGCGAGTCCGACGGCGTGCTGGCAGATGAATTCGAAGTGACGTTGGCTGGCATGGATTCGTTGTCATCAAGCGGTGGGGCCGGCAAGTCGGAGGCTTTGCCCGTGGCCTTGGGTTGCGGGTCATGCTATGGGCACCCCCAATGGGCGTCAAGCGGCGTCATCCCTGTTAATGACGGCGTGCAGCAGCTAGCCAAGATGTGGCTTGAACGGCCAGGTGGGTGTCGTTATAATACGCGGCCCACTCATCACGCTCCCTGTCAGATGGCTGCCAAAAGGGGCGCCACTCGAAGCAGGCCGACGAAGAGCCAACCCCGATGAGTTCTGGAGAGACACGCACATGTACGCAGTAATCAAGAGCGGTGGCAAGCAGTACCGCGTTCAGGAAGGCCAGACTCTCAAGCTCGAGAAGCTGGAAGTGCCGACCGGCGAAACCATCGAGTTCGACCAGGTCCTCCTGGTAGCCGATGGTGATGACGTCACCATTGGTGCACCGCTGGTTGACGGTGCCAAGGTGGCTGCCGAGATCGTTTCCCACGGCCGTGGCGAAAAGATCCGCATCATCAAGTTCCGTCGCCGGAAGCACAGCATGAAGCGTCAGGGCCACCGTCAGTGGTTCACTGAAGTCAAGATCACCGGGATCTCCGCGTAAGCGGCAACCCCCTGAACGAGCGAGGACTTTGCAATGGCTCATAAGAAGGCAGCCGGCTCTACCCGTAACGGCCGCGATTCAGAATCCAAACGCCTTGGCGTCAAGCTGTTCGGTGGCCAGGTCGTGACCGCCGGTAACATCATCGTCCGTCAGCGTGGCACCAAGTTCCACGCCGGCACCGGTGTCGGCCTCGGCCGCGACCACACGCTGTTCGCCCTGAGCGACGGTGTGGTCAAGTTCGAGACCAAGGGTCCGAAAAACCGCAAGTTCGTCAGCGTCGTCTCTGCCTGAGAGCGCACGAACCGGTAGTAGGAGGGCCCCGCCAAGGCGGGGCCTTCTTGTATCATGACGGTGGATACCGTCGGGAGAGTAGCAATGCAGTTCGTCGACGAAGCCTCGATCATCGTGGAGGCAGGCAGGGGTGGCAGTGGCTGCCTCAGCTTCCGCCGCGAGAAATACGTGCCCAAGGGTGGCCCCGATGGCGGCGACGGCGGGCATGGCGGTAGCGTCTACCTGGTGGGTGACGACTCCCTCAATACCCTCATCGACTTCAAGTTCCAGCGTTTCTATCAGGCCGAGAACGGCCGGCCCGGCCAGGGGCGGCAGATGAGCGGCCGCGCCGGTGACGACCTGGTGGTCAAGGTGCCGGTCGGCACCACCGTGATCGACGAGGACACCCTCGAAGTGATCGTCGATATCACCGAGATCGGCCAGCAGGTGCTGGTGGCTCAGGGCGGGCGCCGTGGACTCGGCAATATCCACTTCAAGTCCTCCACCAATCGGGCTCCGCGCAAGACCACGACGGGCACCGAGGGCGAGCGGCGCAACCTGCGCCTGGAAATGAAGGTGATGGCCGACGTGGGCCTGCTTGGCATGCCCAACGCCGGCAAGTCGACGCTGATCCGTTCCGTCTCCGCGGCCAAGCCCAAGGTGGCCGACTACCCCTTCACCACCCTGGTGCCCAACCTGGGCGTGGTAAAGCTCGGCATGCACGAGCACTTCGTCATGGCCGACGTGCCGGGGCTGATCGAAGGGGCATCCGACGGTGCCGGGCTGGGGCTGCGTTTCCTCAAGCACCTGACGCGCACCCGGCTGCTCTTTCATGTGGTCGACATGGCGCCCTTCGACGAGTCCGATCCGGTGGAGGCCGCCGAGGCGATCATCCACGAGCTGGGCCAGTTCTCGCCAGCCCTCGCCGAGCTGCCGCGCTGGCTGGTGGTCAACAAGCTCGACCTGGTGCCCGAGGAGGAGCGCGAGGCGCGGGTGGCCGCTATCGTCGAGGGTCTCGCCTGGGAGGGCCCGGTGTATCGTATCTCCGCCATCAGCGGCGAGGGCACCGATGCCCTGGTGCAGGCGGCGCATCGCTGGTTGACCGAGCGGCGCCGTCTCGAGCACGAGGACGAGGAGGCTGCGGAGCGCGAGCGTCAGATGCGCGAGCGCATGGAGGCCGAGTCCGTGGCGCGTGCCGAGGCGCGGCTGGGTCGGCGTCGCAAGCGCAAGGACGACGATGATGACGACTTCGATGATGATGATTATGACGTCGAGGTCGAATACGCTCCTTGAGGTAACAACTGGCTGCGCTCGCGCAGTGTCTCTGGGTTTGAGGTTCAGCCTTGTTGGAGAGTCGAAAGGTGAGCAACGAGCGGGTACCGGGACGCGATGCGCTGCGTGGCGCTCGTCGGGTGGTGGTGAAGATCGGCAGCGCGCTGCTGACCAATGACGGTCGCGGTCTCGATGAGCCTGCCATCGGTGGCTGGGTGGACCAGATCGCCGCGCTGCACAAGCGTGGCATCGAAGTGGTGCTGGTCTCCTCCGGCGCCGTGGCGGCCGGCATGGTGCGGCTGGGCTGGCAGGTGCGTCCTTCGGCGGTGCACGAGCTGCAGGCCGCCGCCGCCGTGGGCCAGAATGGCCTCACCCAGTGCTATGAGCACCACTTCGCCCGGCACGGCCTGCTCACCGCCCAGGTGCTGTTGACCCACGACGATCTCTCCAACCGCAAGCGCTACCTCAATGCTCGTTCGGCATTGCGCACCCTGGTCGATCTGCGGGTGGTGCCGGTGGTGAACGAGAACGATACCGTGGTCACCGACGAGATCCGCTTCGGCGACAACGACACCCTGGGCGCCTTGGTGGCCAACCTGCTGGAAGCCGATGCCCTGGTGATCCTCACCGACCAGGAGGGGCTGTTCGACGCCGACCCGCGCCACAACCCCGGTGCCCGGCTGATCCACGAAGGGCGTGCCGGCGATCCGTCGCTAGCCGCCATGGCGGGCAGCGGCGGATCGCTGGGGCGCGGTGGCATGACCACCAAGGTGCAGGCTGCGCGGCTGGCTGCTCGCTCCGGCGCGGTCACGGCGATTGCCAGCGGGCGCCAGCCCGAGGTACTTACCCGGCTGGTGGAGGGCGAGCGGCTCGGCACGCTGCTGTCACCGGAAGAAGCGCCCATGGCGGCACGCAAGCGCTGGCTGGCCGGCCAGCTGCAAGTGCGGGGCAGCCTGGTCCTGGATGCCGGTGCGGTGAAGGTGCTGCGCGGCAGCGGCTCGAGCCTGCTGCCGGTGGGGGTCAAGGCGCTATCGGGCAACTTCGTGCGCGGCGACATGGTGCTCTGTGTCGACGAGCAGGGCGAGCGGGTCGCCAAGGGGCTGGTCAACTACGATGCCGTCGAGGCAAGCCGCCTTCTCGGCAAGCCCAGCCATCAGATCGAGGCGATCCTGGGCTACATGGAGGCGCCGGAGCTCATTCATCGCGATAACCTGGTGGTGCTCTGAGTGACAGCCACGCCTCACTGCGCGTGAGTTCATCCACCTGTGGCAAGGCAGTGGGTTGTTATGGTAGGATGCGCCATCCTCTCAGACACGGCCCGTCGACAACCATCGCGTTGCCGGATGGCCACACCGGCGGAAAAGCTAATTTTTCCAGTCCGGACAAAATGTTATCAATGCCGTCGGGATGCCCGGCGGCGTTAATGTATTCCAGGAGATAGTCAGTGGCGAACAGCAAGCAAGCCCGCAAGCGTGCCCGTCAGGCCGAAGGCCGTCGTGTTCTGAAGGCGAGTCAGCGTGCCATGGTGCGTACTTACCTCAAGCGCGTCATCAAGGCCATCCAGGGCGGCGATCACGCCGAGGCCATGAGCCAGTTCAAGCAGGCGCAGCCGGTCATCGACCGTATCGCCGACAAGGACGTGCTCTCCAAGAAGAAGGCCGCGCGCCTGAAGAGCCGCCTGAACAAGCGAATTAAGGCGCTGGCTGCGTAAGCCGGACGCTTTGGAGGAGTCCCGAACGCTGCGGCGCCGATGCGCTCACGTTCGAAGATATCCCACGAAAAACCGGCCGAGGCCGGTTTTTTTGTGTCTGGTTTCTACCCGAGTGAATCTTCGTTGAGTCAGCCTGCCGAGGAAGGGATAGCGTGACGGATCGCGAACAGCCGCCCGAGTCAAAGCCGCTACCGCCAGGGGACCCCTTCCCTGTGGCGGTGGCCGACGATGACCGGGCCGTGGCGCCAAAGGCCGGAGGGCTGATGCGCTCCGGCCTGGTGGTCAGCGTGATGACCATGCTGTCGCGGGTCATGGGGCTGGTGCGCGACGTGGTGGTGGCGACGCTGTTCGGTGCCGGCAGCGGTGCCGATGCCTTCTTCGTCGCCTTCAAGATCCCCAACTTCATGCGCCGGCTGTTTGCCGAGGGTGCCTTCAACCAGGCCTTCGTGCCGGTGCTGTCGGAGTACGCCACCCGTGGCAGCAAGCGTGAGGTCCGCGAACTGCTCAATGCCGTGGCGGGCAGTCTCACCGCGGTGCTGGCACTGATCACGGCGCTGGCCATGCTGGCGTCGCCCTGGCTGGTGTGGCTCTTCGCCCCCGGTTTCGGTCGCGACCCGGCCAAGCTGGCGCTGACCGCCGACATGCTGCGGCTGACCTTTCCCTACCTGCTGCTGGTCTCGCTGACGGCCTTCGCCGGCAGCGTGCTCAATACCTGGAACCGTTTCGCGGTGCCGGCCTTCACCCCGGTGCTGCTGAATCTTTCGCTGATCGGTGCGGCACTGTTGCTGACGCCGCTGATGGAAGAGCCCGCCATGGCGCTGGCCTGGGGCGTGCTGATCGCGGGGTTCGCCCAACTGGCCTTCCAGGTGCCGTTCCTGGTCCGCCTGGGGCTGATGCCCACGCCCTGGCCCAACTTCGCCCACAGCGGGGTGAAGCGCATCCTGGTGCTGATGGCGCCGGCGCTGTTCGGGGTCTCGGTGTCGCAGATCAACCTGCTGCTCGACACCGTGCTGGCTTCGCTGCTGGCGCCGGGTAGCGTCTCCTGGCTCTACTACTCCGACCGGCTGGTGGAACTGCCCCTGGGCGTGTTTGGTATCGCCATCGGTACGGTGATCCTGCCGGCGCTCTCCAAGCGCCATGCGGCCCAGTCCGGGGAGCATTTCGCCGCCATGCTCGACTGGGCGGTGCGGACCGTGCTGCTGCTGGGGCTGCCGGCGGCCCTGGCCCTGGCGGTGCTGGCAGAGCCGCTGCTGATCTCGCTGTTCCACTATGGCGCCATGACCGAGCACGACATCACCATGGCGGCCATGAGCCTGCGCGCCTACGCCTTCGGGCTGATCGCCTTCATGCTGATCAAGGTGCTGGCGCCGGGCTTCTTCGCCCGCCAGAACACCAAGACCCCGGTGAAGATCGGCATCATCGCCATGGCGGCCAACATGGTCTTGAACCTGATCCTCATCTGGCCGCTGGCCCACGCCGGCCTGGCCCTGGCCACGGCGCTGTCGGCCTTCCTCAATGCCGGCCTGCTGGGCTGGCTGCTGTGGAAGGAGCGGGTGCTGGTGTTCCAGCCCGGCTGGGGGCGTTTTGGATTGCAGCTGCTGGGCGGCTGTACGGTCATGGGGCTGGGCCTTGCGTGGCTCTCTCCCGACTGGCAGCAGTGGCTGGGCTGGGGCGTCTGGACCCGGGTGCAGTGGCTGGCGATGCTGGTGGTGGCCGGTGCGGCGGTCTATTTCGCCTGGCTGATGGCCTTCGGGGTGCGGCTGCGTCACTTCCGGATGAAAGGGTGAGCGGCCTGCCCCCGGATCAGCCCCGGCCGTTCGGTGTCTTGAACATAGGCGGGCGGCTGTCAAGGGGGGCCAGGTTCGCTATAATCGACCCCTTTACACGTTTCAATCAAAAGGCTTAGCGACGACTAAATGGAAGTCATTCGAGGACTGCACAATCTGCGCGAGGAGCATCGCGGCTGCGTGGCCACCATCGGCAATTTCGATGGGGTGCACCGCGGCCATCAGGCGATTCTCGACCAGTGCCGCGAGCAGGCCTCGAAGCTGCAGCTGCCGGTCACGGTGGTGGTGTTCGAGCCCCAGCCCCGGGAGTTCTTCGCCGGCGACCAGGCCCCGCCGAGGCTGACCCGCCTGCGCGAGAAGGTGCGCCTGCTGGGCGAGGCCGGCGTGGAGACTGTGCTCTGCCTGCCCTTCAACGATGCCCTGCGCAGCCTGACGGCGGTGGAATTCATCGACCGGGTGCTGGTCGAAGGCTTGGGCGTACGCCATCTGGTGGTAGGGGATGACTTCCGCTTCGGCTGCGACCGCAGCGGGGACTTCAACCTGCTGGCCGAAGAGGGCGAGCGTCGCGGGCCCAGGGGCTTCAGCGTCGAGCATACCCGCACCTTCACCCTGGACGACGAGCGCGTCTCCAGCACCCGGGTGCGGACCCTGCTGGCCAGCGGCAACTTCTCCCAGGCGGCGCGCATGTTGGGCCGGCCCTATCGCCTGGCCGGACGGGTAGTCGCCGACCAGAAGCTCGGCCGCACCATCGGCGTACCCACCGCCAACCTGCCGCTGCTGCCGTTGCCCCTGGCGCTGCGCGGCGTCTATGCGGTGGTGACCGAGTTGCCCGATGGCAGCCGCTGGCCGGGCGTCGCCAATATCGGCTGGCGCCCAACGGTGGGCAGCATTCGTCCGGTGCTGGAGGCTCACCTGTTCGACTTCGACGGTGACCTCTACGGCCAGCGGCTGGCGGTCTTCCCCTGCGCCAAGCTGCGCGGCGAGGTGAAGTTCGACGACTTCGCCGACCTCAAGCGGCAGATCGGCGCCGACCAGGTGCGGGCCCGGGGCTATTTCGATGCGGGCATCGGAGCCGATGGCGCCGGCCTGACAGACGACACACTTCCACTGGCATCGGCGCCCCTGGCGCGCGAGGCCGTGGCTTCCGAATTCTCGGCGGGACGCCCCGCCGACCACGACGACGGCTGACCCCCAGGATATGAGCGACTACAAGCACACTCTGAATCTGCCCGAAACCGACTTCCCCATGCGCGGCATGCTGCCCAAGCGTGAGCCCGGTCAGGTGGCGCAGTGGCAGGACATGAAGCTCTACCAGCGCCTGCGTGACGAGCGCCGCGGGCGCGAACAGTTCGTGCTGCACGATGGCCCTCCCTATGCCAACGGCAGCATTCATATCGGTCACGCCGTCAACAAGATCCTCAAGGACATCATCGTCAAGTCGAAGAACCTGGCCGGCTTCGATGCCCCCTACGTGCCCGGCTGGGATTGCCACGGCCTGCCCATCGAGCACAAGGTGGAGACCACCCACGGCAAGCACCTCGAGCCCGAGAAGGCCCGGGGGCTGTGCCGCGAGTATGCCGGCGAGCAGATCCAGGAGCAGCTTTCCGACTTCGTGCGGCTGGGCGTGATCGGCGACTGGGGCAACCCCTACCGCTCCATGGACTTCGCCAACGAGGCCGGCGAGATCCGCGCCCTGGCCGACATGGTCGAGGCGGGCTACGTGTTCAAGGGGCTCAAGCCGGTCAACTGGTGCTTCGACTGCGGCTCGGCCCTGGCCGAGGCCGAGGTGGAGTACCAGGACAAGCAGTCCGACGCCATCGACGTGGCCTTCCCGGCCGCCGACGAGGCCAGGCTGGCGGCCGCCTTCGGCCTGACCGAGCTGCCCAAGCCCGCCGCCATCGTGATCTGGACCACCACGCCCTGGACCGTGCCCGCCAACCAGGCGCTCAACGTGCATCCGGCCTTCACCTACGCCCTGGTCGACACCGGCGAGCGCCTGCTGCTGCTGGCCGAGGAGCTGGTGGAGAGCTGCCTGGAACGCTACGGCCTGGAGGGCGAGATCATCGCCACCGCCACCGGCGAGCGGCTGGACCTCATCGAGTTCCACCACCCCTTCTATGACCGCCTGTCGCCGATCTACCTGGCCGACTACGTCGAGTCCGAGGTGGGCAGCACGGGGATCGTCCACTCGGCCCCGGCCTATGGCGTCGACGACTTCGTCACCTGCCGCGCCCACGGCATGGCGTTCGAGGAGATCAAGAGCCCGGTACAGGGCAACGGCGTCTACGCCGACGACCTGCCGTTCTTCGGCGGCCAGATGATCTGGAAGGCCAATCCGCAGATCGTCGACAAGCTGCGCGAGGTGGGCGCACTGCTGGCCCACAAGCCGATCACCCACAGCTACATGCACTGCTGGCGCCACAAGACGCCGGTGATCTATCGCGCCACCGCCCAGTGGTTCGTGGGCATGGATATCCAGGGCAAGGATGGCCGCACCCTGCGTGAGCGCGCCCTGGCCGGCATCGAGGCGACCCACTTCACGCCCGCCTGGGGCCAGGCTCGCCTGCACTCCATGATCGCCAATCGCCCCGACTGGTGCATCTCGCGCCAGCGCAACTGGGGCGTGCCGATTCCCTTCTTCCTGCACAAGGCCACCGGCGAGCTGCACCCGCGCACCGTCGAACTGATGGAAGAGGCGGCCAAGCGCGTCGAGGTCGAGGGCATCGATGCCTGGTTCCGCCTCGACCCGGCCGAGCTGCTGGGTGACGAAGCCGCCGACTACGACAAGGTCACCGACACCCTGGACGTCTGGTTCGACTCCGGCACCACCCACCGCCATGTGCTGCGCGGTTCGCATCCTCACGGCCACGAGAGCGGCCCCCGTGCCGACCTCTACCTGGAGGGTTCCGACCAGCACCGCGGCTGGTTCCATTCGTCGCTGCTGACCGGCTGCGCCATCGACGGCCACCCGCCCTATCGCGGGCTGCTGACCCACGGCTTCACCGTGGACGCCCATGGCCGCAAGATGTCCAAGTCCATGGGCAACGTGGTGGCCCCCCAGGAGGTGATGGACAAGCTGGGTGCCGACATCCTGCGCCTGTGGGTCTCCTCCACCGACTATTCCGGCGAGATGGCGGTCTCCGACGAGATCCTCAAGCGCACCGCCGACGTCTACCGGCGTATCCGCAACACCGCGCGCTTCCTGCTCTCGAACCTCAACGGCTTCGAGCCGAGCCGGGACCAGGTGGCCTTCGACGACATGCTGGCCCTGGACCAGTGGGTGGTGGATCGCGCCGCCCAGCTCCAGGCGCGCATCGAGACGGCCTATGAGGAGTACCGTTTCCTCGACGTCTACCAGCAGGTTCACACCTTCTGCTCCCGGGAGCTGGGCGGCTTCTACCTGGACGTGATCAAGGATCGCCAGTACACCACCCAGGCCGACTCCCTGGCGCGACGCAGCTGCCAGACCGCCCTCTACCAGGTGGTGCAGGCGCTCTCCCGCTGGGTGGCACCGATCCTCTCGTTCACCGCCGAGGAGATCTATACGCATATTCCCGGCCAGCGGGGCGACAGCGTGCTGCTCGAGACCTACTACGAAGGGCTCTCGACCCTCGCCGACGATGCGCCCCTGGGCCGCGACTTCTGGGAGCAGGTGCTCGAGGTGAAGCAGGCGGTCAACAAGTGCCTGGAGGACGCCCGCAACGCCAAGACCATCAAGGGCAGCCTGGCCGCCGAGGTCACGCTCTACGTCAGCGACGAGTTGCGCACGACCCTGGCCAAGCTCGGCGATGAACTGCGCTTCGTGATGCTGACCAGCGAGGTGCGCCTGTCGCCGCTGGCCGAGGGCCAAAACGCCGAAAATGCCGAAGCCACCGAGCTCGACGGCCTCAAGGTCGCCGTGGCGGCCAGCCCGCACCAGAAGTGCGAGCGCTGCTGGCATCACCGCGAGGACGTCGGTTCGCACAGCGAGCATCCGGACCTCTGCGGTCGCTGTATTGGCAACCTGCCCCAGGGCCCCGGCGAAGTGCGTCACTATGCCTGAGGTGCGCGGCGGAGAACCGATGCGGCGGCCGCTGCGCTGGCTATGGCTGGCGGCGGCCTGGATCGTGCTGGACCTGGGCACCAAGGCGCTGGCCACCAGCCTGTTGAGCTACGGCCAGCCGGTGGAGGTGCTGCCGTTCTTCAACCTGACGCTGCTGCACAACACCGGTGCGGCCTTCAGCTTCCTGGCCGGCAGCCCCGGCTGGCAGCGCTGGTTTTTCGCCATCGTCGCCGTGGGCGCCAGTATCGGCCTGACCTACTGGCTGACTCGCCTCAAGCGCGACGAGACGCTGCTGGCGATCGCGCTGGCCCTGATCATTGGCGGGGCGCTGGGCAACCTCTACGATCGCCTGGTGCACGGCTACGTCGTGGACTTCCTGTCGTTCCATGTGGCCGGCTGGTACTACCCGGCCTTCAATGTGGCCGACATCGGCATCACCCTGGGGGCCATCGGCCTGATCTGGGAATCCATTTTCGAGGGGCGCAAGCAAGCGCGCCGCCGCGGCTGACAGGACTCATGCCGCGACACGACAGAGACAGCAGAGGGCAACCATGAGCGAATATCGCGTCGACGAGGGGATGGAAGTCACCCTGCACTTCACCCTCAAGCTCGAGGACGGCACCGTGGTGGACTCCACCCGCGAGAAGGAGCCCGCCACCTTCCAGATGGGCGACGGCAACCTGCCGCCGGGCTTCGAGTATCCGCTGAAGGGAATGAGCGACGGCGAGAGCGGAAGCTTCGAGATCACCCCCGAGCACGCCTTCGGCCAGCACAACCCGCAGAACGTGCAACTGCTCAGCCGTGACGACTTCGAGGATATCGAGCCCGAGGTAGGCACCGTGATGTCGTTCGCCGACGCCGCCGGGGGCGAGCTGCCCGGTGTCATCACCAGCGTCGAGGGCAAGCAGGTGGAAGTGGACTTCAATCATCCGCTGGCAGGGCGTACCCTGACCTTCGAGGTGGAAGTCATCGCGGTGAAGCCTGCACAGACTCATTAAGAACGCCTGAGAACGTTTTCATCAGAGAATCCATGACCGGATGCCCAGGCATCAAGGCAAGGCGCCATGCAACGCAAACCCATGAAAATCAAGTTGGCCAATCCCCGCGGCTTCTGTGCCGGCGTCGATCGCGCCATCGAGATCGTCAACCGGGCGCTGGATGTCTTCGGCCCGCCCATCTACGTGCGTCATGAAGTGGTGCACAACCGCTTCGTGGTCGACACCCTGCGCGAGCGCGGAGCCGTCTTCGTCGAGGAGCTCCACGAGGTGCCCGATGACGTCATCGTCATCTTCTCCGCCCACGGCGTCTCCCGCGCCGTGCAGGAGGACGCCGAACGCCGCGGCCTCAAGGTGTTCGACGCCACCTGCCCGCTGGTCACCAAGGTGCATCTGGAAGTGTTGCGATACGCCAGGCGCGGCCAGGAGTGCATCCTGATCGGCCACGCCGGCCATCCCGAGGTGGAAGGCACCATGGGGCGCTACGACACCGGCCATGGCGGCGAGATCTACCTGGTCGAGGATGAGGCCGACGTCGAACGGCTCCAGGTCAAGGACCCGTCGCGGCTCTCCTTCGTCACCCAGACGACCCTCTCCATGGACGACACCGCCCGAGTGATCGACGCCCTGCGCAAGAAGTTTCCCGAGATCGAGGGGCCGCGCAAGGACGACATCTGCTACGCCACCCAGAACCGCCAGGACGCCGTGCGCGAGCTGGCGGCCGGCAGCGACCTGCTGCTGGTGGTGGGCAGCCCCAACAGTTCCAACTCCAATCGCCTGCGCGAGCTGGCCGAGCGGAGCGGCACACCGGCCTACCTGATCGACGACGCCGACCAGATCGAGCCCGACTGGTTCAAGGGCGTCTCCACCATCGGCATCACCGCCGGGGCCAGCGCACCGGAAGTGCTGGTCAAGGGGGTGATCGAGAGGCTGCAGGGCCTGGGCGCCGAGGCGCCGGAGGAGCTGGCCGGCCGGGAAGAGACCATCACCTTCTCGATGCCCCGCGAGCTGCGTGAGCGCGTGATCACCAGCGATTCGCTATGATGGGCCCAGGGTAGGAGAAAACTGGTACCGGCATGATCACGGGCTCATTCGTTCGTACAGGCACGGAAGCCGGGCAAAGGCCCGGCTTTTTGATGCCGCACTAGCGGCAGACGACACCATGATACATACTGAAACCAAACGTAACGCAACCATGGAGAAGCGCCGCTTGATGAGGCTAGCCATTCAAGGCCGCTCCCGGGCCGCCAACGGCATCCTCCGGCACACCGCCGGCTTCACGCTCATCGAACTGATGATAGCGGTAGCCGTGATCGGCATCCTGGCGGCGATTGCGATACCCAACTACCAGCGCTACGTGGAGAACAGCCGCCGTGCAGACGCCCATGCAGGGCTGATGCAGGCCGCCCAGCAGCTCGAGCGCTGCTATACGGTCGATAATACCTATTCCGGTTGTGCGATCACCACGACCTCGCCGGATGGCATCTATACCATTTCGCTTTCTGCAACGGCTACCGGCTACACGCTGACGGCGACCACCTCCCAGGCAGATCGCTGCTCCGGCGACTTGACGCTGACACATCGTGGCGAGCGCGGCCCTGCTGGCGGCAACTGCTGGTGAATATGATGAAAGCCCGCGGGTTCACCTTGATCGAGCTGTTGGTGACCATCGCGGTGGCGGCCATCATGGCCACCATTGCCGTACCGGGCTTTCAGAGCATGATGGCGAGCAACCGATTGGCGGGCGACTACAACGAAGTGCTATCGGGGCTCAACTACGCCAGGAGCGAAGCGATCAAGCGCCGAGAGGCGGTGACGTTTACCGTGGACCAGGCGAGCCCCTGGCGTTACCGGGTAAGGGACGCAGACAACGAACTGTTGGTCGAGCGAAACGGTCGTGACAACCGAACCGATGTCACGACGACGGCCATCACGTTCAATGCCCTCGGTCGCAGAACGAACTGTACTGCCGGCTGCACCATAACGATTGCGCACAGCAATGGCAACGATAGTGAGATGCAGGTAAGTACCACCGGGCGTGTCGGAAGGTCGCCATGAGGGGGTCGATGAAGGGCTACCGTTCACAGACAGGCTTTACGCTGATAGAGGCCTTGATCGCCCTGGTGGTGCTCTCCATCGGGCTGCTGGGCGTCGCGGCCATGCAGCTCAAGGCGCTGCAGAGCGCCCATATGGGCTACCAGCGTTCAGTGGTGAGCCTGGCGGCCATCGACGCCCAGGAAAGGGCCTGGGCTGCGCTATCGGAACTGGGCAGTTGTCCCGATGCTTCGGCGCTGACGGATATTGAAGGCGCTTGGTTAGGCGAATGGTTCGGGGGTGTCTTGATCGACGTGAACAGCGGTATTGTACGCACCGGTGAGTGCCGATATACCGTCACCGTGGAATGGCGGGAGGAGCGCTTCATGGATGAAGAGAGCCTGGATCCCTTCGTCTATCTCTTCAGGTTGCCTGAGCTATGAACCATCGACACTGGCACAGCGTTTTTCCAAGTCTCGGCGGCGGCCGGCACTCCCGGCGTCAGCGGGGTTTTAGCCTTGTTGAGCTGATGGTTGCCCTGGTGATTGGTCTGATCATCATTCTTGGCGCTGGTCAGCTGTTCCTGATGGGCTTCCAGACGTTTCGTCAGACCGAGCTGATGGGCAACAAGCAGGCGGCGCTCACCTTTGCAACCGAGACGTTAATTCGGGATATCCGAAGAGCGGATAATGATCAGATAGTTTGGGATTCATCTAATAATATTCTAGAGGTTGGTTTTGTTGCGGCCAATGATTCGGACGGATGTAGCCAAGATGAAGATGTGGTCCGTCAATACTATCTATCCTCTGATAGCAATGCCCGAGAAGGGTTTTCTTTAGTGCTGGAGCAAGACTGCTCTGACTCTACGAATCCACCTGCAGAGCCGCTAGTCACAGGTTTTGCTAGCGGTGGTTTTGAAGTCGATACGACGGACTCTAGCTTTGGTGTTTATGTGATAAGTTTCTGCTTGATGGATGAGCCGGGTGAAACGGCTTGTGTCCAAGATAGGGTTATCAATTTCCAGGCAGTCAATCGGGCGGTTGCAGTGCAATAGGTGTCGAATACGCTGTCAAAATGGGGGATGAAATATGAAAAGACAAAGAGGAGCTGCGCTGGTCGTCGTCCTGTCCCTCTTGACGATGTCACTGATGCTTGGCCTATCCGGCATGCAGTCCTCACTGGTCGATGAGCGCCTGTCGGGCAACTACCGAAGCAGTGCCTTGGCCATGATGGCGGCGGAATTCGGGGCCTCGGAGGCCTGGGCAGGTACCCTGGCTGTTGATGTGGGTAATACATCTGAAAGTACCTTTGAAAGTGCTCTCGACAGTGAGGTGAGTCTTGGAGATCACCACCCTGTGGCGGGGAGTGAGGGTGCTCACCCCAACGTCTTTTTTCGTATTCAGATGATGGATGGCGTGGGACTAGATATACCGTTACGGGCCACGGGGGAGGTTTTTTCAGACAGCGCTAGAACTGATCTTGTAGCATCTCGTGAGATCGAGATTCTGGCTCGTCTTAATGGATTGGGTGCAGGGAACCTCTCGCCGCTCAATATCGCGGCGACTCTGGATAATTATGAGGGGATGTCGTCTCAGGCCGGCGTGGAAGGTGAAGAAGAAGTTGATGGCACGCGCAACCCGGCTATATCGGCAGCCAGCAAGGAGGAGGCGAAAAAGATCGTCGACGATATCGTCGGCAATAACGGTGAAAGCAAGTATGTTTTTATTGAGGATGATGACGGTTCGGGCGACGGCACCTTTTATGCAGCTGCGGCAGTGGATCAAAATGGTGACTATACGGGGAATTATTCCACTTGCAATAGTGGTCAGAACAGGCTTTGCAATTATAAAGGTGGGATAGCAACCAAGCCGAAGGATCATATTCTTTCTGATGCCAACTTGTTTCATGATTTCATTTCTGCCATTTTTTCCGATGCATACAGCAGTACCAGTTCGGATTCTTTGAGTGGCAGCATGTCAGGCTTCAATATCATATCCGAGGGAAATCACCTAGACTCGGATGGCGAGTATCAACCCACCAGGTATGTTGAAGATGAAGTGATGCCGGATGGAACCACATGCTTGAGTGAGGTTTGTCAGCCAAGCCGACATAAATATACGGGGAGCGGTAGCTCAGCAGGCGACGGCGTACTGATCATTGATGGTGATGTCGAGTTTAATGGTAATCCTGAGTTTCAGGGGCTGATCATCGTCTTGGGCGATTATACGGTCAAGGGTGGCGGTGGCGGTGACCTGGAGGGTTCGATAATCGCCGCGCCCTACAGCTGTCGGGGCGGTAATTGCTTCTTCGATGAGATGAACGTTGATCTGAGGGGTGGGGGCGGGAACGATTACCTTCATGTCCTGGAGTATCTGGACGCAGCATGGGAGCTTCTGGGGACTATTTCTCCCGATGCGGCCAGGCTATGGTTGGAAGGCAACAACCCCGAAGGTAACTTCAGCTATATGGCCCGTGGCTGGCGAGAAATAACCATTTCCCAGTAGGGGCCGATCCCCCTTTGCATGCAGCCTCTTCCTTCGGAAGAGGCTGCACCTCGCGATTTCAGTAGTCTCCGAAGAGGGTGACATCTTCTTGATCACCGTCGAATTCAACGATAAGACTCGGCGACCCGCCTTTGCAGTCGCTCCAGCTCCTCCTCGGTCCAGTCTTCCGGTTCGATCAGTTTTGCCCAGGCGTCCAGGTAGTGCCTGGCGGCGAAGGAGTGGCCGTAGCCGGGCGGGGCGTTGCCGATGGTCAGGTCGGCCAGCAGCTGTAGCATGGTCACCACCGGGTACCAGCGCAGTTCCGGCGAGACGTCCGGTGCGCGGGGCTCGCGCATCCATTCCGGTTCCCGGAAGAACGACCAGGGTTCGAAGAAGGTGATCGGGTCGCTGCCATACTGCAGGTAGGCGATACGGAAGTCCCCCCACTCGCCATAAGGCATCTCCAGCCCCTGATACTGGTTCATGAAACGCACCACCGAGCCGTTGCGGAAGGTCGGCAGCCAGGCCGGCGATCCGAGCTCGCGGCTGCGGGTCACCGCTTGCCAGGTTTCACTGCGATAAGGCGGGCCGCTCCACAGGGCGCCGTGGAAGGGGTCGTCGATGATGTCGTAGAAGTCGAAGGAGAGATCGGAGTTGAGCGACCCCAGGCTGAGGCCGTGCAGGTAGAGCCTCGGCCGCGACTCGGTGGGAAGGGTGGTCCAGTAGTCGTAGACCGTCTCGAACAGCGCGCGAGCGTTCTCTGCCCCGTAATCCCCCTCGGCAATGATGGAGAGGTGGCTCGGCAGGTAGGAGTATTGCGCGGTTGCCGTGGCCACATCGCCGCGCTGCAGGTACTCCAGGGTGTTCTGGGCGCCGGGGTCGACCCAGCCGCGGCCGGTGGGGGTGGCCAGCACCAGCACCGAGCGCTCGAAGGCGCGGACGCGCTTCAGCTCCTCCAGGGCGAGCCGGGCCCGCTGCTTCGGTGTCTCCGCGGCACTCAGGCCAACGTAGACCCGTATCGGCGCCTGCGCGGGCTCGCCGAGGAAGTCCGTCAGCGCCTCCGCGGAAGGGGTTCGGGAAATGTAGCGCCGGCCGCGGCTGCCCAGCTCTTCCCAGCCGATCAGCGAGCTGGCGCTGCCGGTCTGCATCGGGTCGGCGGGTGGCGCCAGGTCGTCCTGGATCAGCTCATCCAACTGCTGGAAGGAGTTGTCGGCGACGCGCAGGGCCAGGGTGAAGATGACGCCGTCGATGACCGACCAGAACAGCATGGTGGCGACCAGGATGCCGATGACATTCGATACCCGGTGGGGGATGTAGTGCTGCAGCCGCCGTGACAGGAAGCGGAAGGTGCGCCGGAACAGCCTGGCGAGCAGCAGCAGGGCGCCGAAGACCAGCAAGGTGATCGTGCCGATGTAGAACGGCCGTATGCCGCTGACCTCTTCCATGCCCATGAGCTCGCGAATGCTGTTCTGCCATTCGGAGGCCTGCCACAGGAAGGCGGCGGCGATCACGGCGCACACCACTGCCGCGGTGAGCTTGATGGAGAGTGCCAGCCGGAGACTGGGCCTGGGAAGGTGCAGGTAGTACCAGAGCCAGTGGCCGGCATAGCCCAGCGCGTAGCCGGCGGCAAGCGAGAGCCCCGAAACGATGCCCTGTGAGTACATGGGCCTCGGCAACAGGCTCGGCGTAAGGGAGAAGGCAAAGAACAGCGTCCCCACCAGCAGGCCTGTCGCCGAGAATTGTCGAAGCAGTCGTACGGCCGTGTGATGCATGTCGTCCCTGTGCCCCTAGTCAAAAACCTATGAGCCTAGGGGCCAGGGCAGGGAAGTGCAACGCAGGCTCAATGCGAACTCCATGCCTTGCCGCGGGTGAAGCGCACCGGCGGGCTGTACTTCTCGCCTGCGGGTGCCCGTTCCGGGGCGGGCCGCACCCGCCAGCCACGGGAGGTCGCCCACTCCTTCAGCTCCCGGTAGTTGAGCAGCGGATAGTCCCGCGAGTAGGGGTTGGGGGATGACGAGGGGAAGGCGAAGGCCACATGGGGGTAGTGGGCGAGGGCGTCTGCGCTGTCATGGGCGGCCAGCGCCCGGTCCAGTGCGGTTTGCCAGGCCCGGGAGTCGCGACGTGATTCTACGGGTCGTGTTGCATGCATCGGATTGTCCTCGGTTGCTGCGACTGCAGAGAGGCATTGCCCGATCGTAGGCGTTGCCAGGGTTCATGAAAAACGCCCCGCCCGTTGCCGGGAGAGGCGTCGTCATATCAGCTCGAAGGTGGCTTCTTGTAGTAGCCGGGAATGCGGACTCTCTCCCCGCCTGGAAGATCGCGTACATGCGTGGGCACGTAGACGCGTTTGATGACACTTCTCGATTCGGTCATGGTGCTTCCTCCCAAGCTTGCAACTATCGGGTATGCCCCCTGCTTGCCAGTCCGCTCAATCCCAGCTCAGCGCACCCCCCACCTGGTACTCGGTGACGCGGGTCTCGAAGAAGTTCTTCTCCTTGCGCAGGTCGATGATCTCGCTCATCCAGGGGAAGGGGTTCTGGGCGCCGGGGTACTGCTCCTTCAGGCCGATCTGGGCCAGGCGGCGGTTGCAGATGAAGCGCAGGTACTCCTCCATGATCGCCGCGTTCATGCCCAGCACGCCGCGGGGCATGGTGTCGCGGGCATAGGCGATCTCGAGCTCGGTGCCCTCGAGGATCATCTGGGTCACCTCGTCCTGGAACTCGGCGGTCCACAGGTGCGGGTTCTCGATCTTGATCTGGTTGATCATGTCGACGCCGAAGTTGAGGTGCATCGACTCGTCGCGCAGGATGTACTGGAACTGCTCGGCCACGCCGGTCATCTTGTTGCGCCGCCCCATGGAGAGGATCTGGCTGAAGCCGCAGTAGAAGAAGATGCCTTCGGTGACGCAGTAGAAGGCCACCAGGTTGCGCAGCAGTTCCTGGTCGGTCTCCGGGGTGCCGGTGTTGAAGTCGGCACGCGCCAGCGACTGGGTGTGCTTGAGGCTCCAGGCCGACTTGGCGGCCACGGAGGGGACTTCGCGGTACATGTTGAAGACTGCGCCCTCGTCCATGCCCAGGGACTCCACGCAGTACTGGTAGGCGTGGGTGTGGATGGCTTCCTCGAAGGCCTGGCGCAGCAGGTACTGGCGGCACTCGGGGTTGGTGATCAGGCGGTAGAGCGCCAGCACCAGGTTGTTGGCCACCAGCGAGTCGGCGGTGGAGAAGTAGCCCAGGCTGCGCTCGACGATGCGCCGTTCGTCCGCGGTGAGCCCTTCCTGGCTCTTCCACAGGGCGATATCGGCGTTCATGTTCACTTCCTGGGGCATCCAGTGGTTGGCGCTGCCGTCCAGGTACTTCTGCCAGGCCCACTCGTACTTGAACGGCACCAACTGGTTGAGGTCGGCGCGGGCGTTGATCATCTGCTTGTCGCTGACCTCGATGCGCGCCGCACCCATCTCCAGCTCCTCGAGGCCGGCGGCGACGTCGAGCTCCTCCAGCGACTTGCGGGCGCGCTCGATGCGGTCGGCCTCGGCGATCACGTAGTTCCCGCTGGCTTCCTGGATCTCGCCGGCGTCAGCCGGGGCGCTCGGCTGCGCCTTGGCGGCGGGCGCCGGGGTTGCCGGTGCCGGCTTGTCGGCAACGGCGGTCTCGTCTTCGTTGAATTCGTCCCAGTTCAGCATCTGTTTCTCTCCGGTATGTGGTCCGGCTGCCTGCAGGCGCGCGGTTTGCCGCGCGCCTGCAGGGGGTGTCCGTGTTACTGGCAGGCCTCGCAGCCCAGGTCATCGATCTCGGAGGCGCTGGGCGCGCGTGAACCGCTGCCCGCCTTGCCGCTGAGGAAGTCCTCTATGCCCCGCGGCTCGGACGCGGCCGGCGCGGCGGGTGTCGGGGTCGGCTCCGGGGCACCGCCGTTGCTCACGGCGTTCAGGGTGCCGCGCTCCACGGTGGACTTCTCTACCGAAGTGGCGCCCAGGGCGCGCAGGTAGTAGGTGGTCTTGAGGCCACGGAACCAGGCCATGCGATAGGTCACGTCGAGCTTCTTGCCGGAAACCCCCTTGATGTAGAGGTTCAGCGACTGGGCCTGGTCGATCCACTTCTGGCGGCGTGAGGCCGCTTCCACCAGCCACTTGGGCTCCACCTCGAAGGCGGAGGCGTACTTCGCCTTGAGGTCATCCGGCACCCGGTCGATGGGCTGGACGCTGCCGTCGTAGTACTTGAGGTCGTTGATCATCACCTCGTCCCACAGGCCGCGTTCCTTCAGGTCATTGACCATGAAGGCGTTGACCACGGTGAACTCGCCGGAGAGGTTCGACTTCACATAGAGGTTCTGATACGTCGGCTCGATGGACTGGGTGACGCCGCAGATGTTGGAGATGGTGGCCGTGGGGGCAATGGCCATGACGTTGGAGTTGCGCATGCCCTGCTTGGCGACCTTGTTGCGGATGCGCCCCCAGTCCTGGGTGCTCGAGGTGTCCACCTCGATGTACTGCTCGCCGCGCTCGACCCTGAGCTTCTCGATGGAGTCGATGGGCAGCACGCCCTGGCTCCAGAGCGAACCGTCGAAGCTTTCGTAACGGCCGCGTTCGGCGGCGAGATCGCTCGAGGCCTCGATGGCGTGGTAGCTGACCAGCTCCATGGAGCGGTCGGCGAACTCGATGGCGCCGTCGCTGGCGTAGGCGATGCCCAGGGCGTAGAGCGCATCCTGGAAGCCCATGATGCCCAGCCCCACCGGGCGGTGCTTGAAGTTGGAGTTGCGCGCCTGGGGTACCGCGTAGTAGTTGATGTCGATGACGTTATCGAGCATCCGCACCGCGGTACGTACCGTCTTACCCAGCTTCTCGTTGTCGAGCTGGCCATCGGTCACATGCTGGGCCAGGTTGACCGAGCCCAGGTTACACACCGCAATCTCGTCGACGCTGGTGTTGAGCGTGATCTCGGTGCACAGGTTCGAGGAGTGCACCACGCCGGCGTGCTGCTGCGGGCTGCGCAGGTTGCACGGGTCCTTGAAGGTGATCCACGGATGGCCCGTCTCGAACAGCATCGAGAGCATCTTGCGCCACAGGTCCTTGGCGCGGACCCGCTTGTAGAGCTTGAGCTGACCGCTGTAGGTCATCGCCTCGTACTCTTCATAGCGCTTCTCGAAGGCGGCGCCGTAGAGGTCGTGGAGGTCCGGGCAGTTGGAGGGCGAGAAGAGCGTCCACTCCTTGTCGTCGAAGACCCGCTTCATGAACAGGTCCGGCACCCAGTTGGCGGTGTTCATGTCATGGGCGCGGCGGCGGTCGTCACCGGTGTTCTTGCGCAGGTCGAGGAACTCCTCGACGTCCAGGTGCCAGGTCTCCAGGTAGGCGCAGACCGCACCCTTGCGCTTGCCGCCCTGGTTCACCGCCACCGCGGTGTCGTTGACCACCTTGAGGAAGGGCACCACGCCCTGGCTCTTGCCGTTGGTGCCCTTGATGTAGGAGCCCAGGGCGCGCACCGGCGTCCAGTCGTTGCCCAGGCCGCCGGCCCACTTGGAGAGCAGGGCGTTGTCGCGGATGGCGCTGTAGATGCCATCCAGGTTGTCGGGCACGGTGGTGAGATAGCAGGAGGAGAGCTGGCTGCGCAGGGTGCCGGCGTTGAACAGCGTCGGCGTGGAGGCCATGTAGTCGAAGCTGGAGAGCAGCTCGTAGAATTCGATGGCGCGGCCTTCGCGGTCGTCCTCGTTCAGCGAGAGACCCATGGCGACGCGCATGAACATGACCTGGGGCAGCTCGTAGCGCACGTCATCCTTGTGGATGAAGTAGCGGTCGTAGAGGGTCTGCAGGCCCAGGTAGGTGAAGGCGTTGTCGCGGGTGTGGTCCAGCGCGTCGCCCAGCCGCTCGAGATCGAACTCGGCGAGCCTGGGGTCGAGCTGCTCGAACTCGATGCCACGGGCCACGTAGGCGTGGAAGGCCGGCTTGTAGAGCTCGGCCATCTCGCCGAAGGTGGCCTCCTCGGCCACGCCCAGGAACGACAGCGCCTCGCGGCGCAGGTTGTCCTGCAGTAGCCGGGCGGTGACGTAGGTGTAGTTGGGATCCTTCTCCACCAGGGTGCGGGCGGTCATCATCAGCGCCTGGGAGACGCCATCGACGGTAACGCCGTCGTAGAGGTTCTTCAGCGCTTCCTCGACGATGCGGTTGGGGTCGACGTTGGCCAGCTCCGCGCAGGCGTCGAACACCAGGGTCTCGATCCGCCCGAGATCGAGCGGGCGGCGGCTGCCATCGAGGGCCGTGACGTTGAGCGTCGGGTGGGGTTTCTCGATGTCGTCGCCGGCGGCGGCCCGGGCCCGGGCGTGGGCTTCGCGATAGAGGACGTAGGCGCGGGCGACCTTCTGCTCGCCGGCACGCATCAGGGCCAGTTCGACCTGATCCTGGATGTCCTCGATGTGTACCGTGCCGCCATCGGCCATGCGGCGCTGGAAGGTCTCGGCGATGGTGTGCGAGGCCTCGGCGACGAAATCGCGCACCCGGGAGGAGGTGGCGGCATTGTCGCCCTCCACGGCGATGAAGGCCTTGGACATGGCGACGGCGATCTTGCTGACGTCGAAGGCTGCCACGTCACCGGTACGCTTGATGACACGCAGCGTCTGCGGTGCGGTGATGGACAGGCTGGCCGCATCGGGGGTCTGGAGCTGTTCCATGGTCGGGTGTTCCCTTCCTTTCGGATCTTTTCGTCGGGGTGACATGGGCATTGACAGCAAGGGCGCAACTTGCTAGATGCACATCATCTTGTGGTTTGGTTGCTGGTGAACACAAGATAGAGTGCTTTTTGGCAGTCATCAAGTGGATAACCTGTGGGCGAGCTGGTGACTTCCTGTGGCATCGCCGAGCTTTGGGCTATGCTTCGCTGGTCAGGCCGTTTGTACGTAATATCAACACAAGCATGCGAAATGGCATATTTCGGGTATCCTTGATAAAGATGGCGGGACAGGGCGTCCCGGAAATGCAAATGAATTGCCCAGCACGGGGATGACTAGGATGGAAGACAACCTGGAAAGCAGTGACATGGAACACGTGCTGATTATCGAGGACGACGTGCGCTTGGCCGAACTCACGCGGGACTATCTGGAGGCCAATGGCTTCCAGGTGACCGTGGAGGCCGAGGGCTCGCGAGGTGTTGAGCAGATCCAGACCCTGCAGCCGGATCTGGTGATCCTCGATTTGATGCTGCCGGGTGAAGATGGCCTGTCGATCTGCCGACGGGCCAGGCCCGACTATAGCGGCCCGATTCTCATGCTGACTGCCCGCACCGACGATATGGATCAGGTGCTGGGGCTGGAGATGGGTGCCGATGACTATGTTCCCAAGCCGGTTCAGCCCCGGGTCCTGCTGGCGCGGATGCGTGCCCTGCTGCGACGGGCGGACAATACCGAACAGGGGGGCGACGTGCGCCTTTCGTTCGGCAACCTGGAAATCGACAGTGCGACCCGCGAAGCCTGGCTGGAAGGCGATCGCATCGACCTGACCAGTGCCGAATTCGATCTGCTGTGGCTGCTGGCCAGCAATGCGGGCCGCGTACTCACCCGCGAGGAGATATTCAGCGACCTGCGCGGCATCAAGTACGATGGGCAGGACCGCTCCATCGACGTGCGAGTGTCGCGAATCCGCCCGAAGATCGGCGATGACCCCAACCATCCGCACCGCATCAAGACCGTGCGCAGCAAGGGTTACCTGTTCGTCAAGGACGCCTGAGCCATGCAGCGGTTCCTGGCCGATGGCACCTTCCTGCGCGTCTACCTGGCCCTGGCCCTGGCGCTGCTGCTGACCTTCGGCCTGGCCCTGATGGGCCTGGCCCTGGTCGATCGGGTGCGTATCGAACAGTACCGCGAGCAGCTGGCCGAAGCACCGCTGCTGCTGTTGACCCGAAAGGTCGCTGGCCTGCCGGCGAACGAGCGTGGTGACTGGCTGACCCAGCAATCCGATCGGCTCGACATGCGCCTTTCCCTGCGCAGCCCCGACGACGCCGGCCTGGGCTGGTTCGAGCGGCGGCGCCTGGAGCGTGGCAGCGTCCTGGTCAAGCCGGAAGATGGCGAGAACTGGCGCCTCTATCGCCGCATAGCCGGGGAATACCGGGTGCTCGAGGCGCGCCTGTCCGGGCTCAATGAGCGCCAGCTGCGTGGCCTGGCCCAGATGCTGGGGGACTGGTTGGCCGAGGTGGAAGGCGACGTCCGTCAGCGGCGGCTGGCCAGCGTGACTACCGATGCCCTGCCGATCCACCTCAGCGACCTGGCTCCGGAGGGGCTCGACAGTCCCCAGCTCTCGCGCCTGCGCGAGGGCGAACTGGTGATACGCCTGCTGCCGGGCCACTGGGCGCTGACGGTCTATCTTTCCGTGCCGGCGCAGAATGGCGGCCGACAGTGGCTATCGATCGGCCCGGTCTCGGCGCTGGAACCGACACCCATTTCCCTGTTGCTGCTGGTGCTGGTGATCATGCTGGCCGTGCTGGCAGCGATCATCTATCTCATCGTGCGTGGCGTCGAAGCCCGCCTGGCCCGCCTGGAGCTGGCCGCCGGTCGCATTGCCAGTGGCCGACTCGACACACGGGTCAAGGTCGACGGCGGTGGCTTCATCGGCCGGGTGGGCATGGCCTTCAACGCCATGGCGGCTCAGGTGCAGTCGCTGCTGCGCTCCCAGCAGGAGATGATTCGCGCCGTATCCCACGAATTGCGCACACCCGTCGCCCGGATTCGCTTCGCCGTGCAGATGGTCGAGGACATGACCGACGACCCGGCCGTCCATCGGCAGCTGCATGGCATCGACGGCGATATCGAGGAGCTCGACCAGCTTATCGATGAGATCCTCACCTATGCCCGCCTCGACAGCGGCATCGTCAACGGCACCGAGCTGCAGCGTGCCGTCGTCGACTGTCGCGCCATGGCCAGGCGGGTGCTCGATACCCTGGCGCCCCTGCACGGCCACCTTCACCTGGAGCTGGCGCCCGGCCCCGAGGTGGAGGTCCTTGCCGATTCGCGTTATCTGCAGCGGGCGCTGCAGAACCTGGTGGCCAATGCCTGCCGACACGCCCGTTCCCGTGTGCTGGTACGCCTCACGGTGGAGGCGCGGCTGGTGCGGCTGGATATCGAGGATGATGGCCCGGGTGTCCCGGAGAGCGAGCGTCAGGCGATCTTCAAGCCCTTCGCCCGGCTCGATGACAGCCGCACGCGTCGCTCGGGCGGCTATGGGCTGGGGCTCTCCATCGTCCAGAAGGTCATGGCCTGGCACGGCGGCAGCGTGGTGGTGGACGACAGCCAGGAGCTGGGGGGCGCGCGCTTCTCGCTGCTGCTGCCGATCCCCAGGGAGGCCGCGTTGCCCGTCAAGCCGGCCTGATGCCTTCCAGCACCGCGAACGACGTCTCCCGCGCGGTGCGCAGGAAGTCTTCCATCCAGGGCTGGTCGCGGCTCTCTTCCCGAATGGCGGCATACAGCGTGCTCCACATCCCCTCTTCGCCCAGTGCCACCGCCTTCACATAGTCCCGTTCCAGGTACTCGGTCAACGCCCAGTTGGGCAGCGCGCAGACCCCGCGTCCGCTGGCGACCAGCTGCATCATCATGATGGTCAACTCGGCCGTGCGAAGCTCTCGTGGCCTGACCCCGGCGGGGTCGAGGAACTGGGTAAAGACATCCAGCCGGCTGTGCTCCACCGGGTAGGTGATCAGCGTCTCCTCGGCGAGGTCCTGGGGAACCACGAAGGCGCGGTCGGCCAGCGGGTGCTGGCGAGCCACCGCCAGCAGGCCCTGATAGCGGAACAGCGGCTCGTAGTAGACCCCGGGCAGTGTCTGCGGGTCGGCGGTGATCACCAGGTCGAGCTGCTCCCGGGCCAGCGCTGGCAGCGGGTCGAAGTGGTGGCCGCCGGGGATGTCGATCTCGACCTCCGGCCAGTGATCGCGGAAGTGATCGATGGTCGGCATCAGCCATTGGAAACAGCTGTGGCATTCGATGGCCATGTGCAGCCGGCCTGGCTCATGGCCGACCAGCCTCGCCAGGTCCCGCTCGGCCATGCGTACCAGCGGCAGGACCTGTTCGGCCAGCGCCAGCAGGCGCTGGCCCGCACGGGTGAACTCCACCGGGCGGGACTTGCGCACGAACAGCTGGCTACCCAGGCGCTCCTCCAGATCCTTGATCTGGTGCGAGAGCGCGGACTGGGTCAGGTGTACCCGTTCTGCGGCTTCCACCAGGGAACCCGCGTCACGCAGGGCAATCAGGGTGCGCAGGTGGCGTAATTCAAGCATGATGAATCCATTTCATGTTTTTGATTAGTATGTTTAGTTTGATTCACCAGAGGTGGCCGGCGAGACTACTCTGCATTCATTCATGTAGAAGAGACATCATCATGACATTAGCTCATATATCTGGCTATCCGCGAATCGGCGGCGGTCGCGAGCTGAAGCACGCCGTCGAGGCCTACTGGCGCGGTGAGATTGACCGCGAGGCGCTGGAGTCCACCGGCCGTGAGCTTCGTCGTAGCCACTGGCAGGTGCAGCGAGAGGCGGGGCTCGATCTGGTCACGGTGGGAGACTTCGCCTTCTACGACCACGTGCTCAACGTCTCCACGCTGCTGGGCGCCGTGCCACCGCGGTTTGGTGCCAACGAGGAAGTCGCCGCCGGCGAAGTCGATCTGGACACCACCTTCCGCATGGCGCGTGGCCGGGCCCCCAGCGGTGAGCCCGCCGCCGCCTGCGAAATGACCAAGTACTTCGATACCAACTACCACTACCTGGTCCCTGAGCTGCACGCGGGGCAGCGCTTCCAGCTCGCCAGCAGCCGGCTGTTCGACGAGGTGGCCGAGGCCCGTGACGCCGGTCACCCGGTCAAGGTGGTGCTGACCGGTCCCCTGACCTGGCTGTGGCTGGCCAAGGAGAAGGGCGACGAGGCGTTCGATCGCCTGTCGCTGCTCGATGCCGTGTTGCCGGTCTACGGCGAGATCCTGGCTCGGCTTGCCGACCAGGGGGTGACGTGGGTACAGCTCGATGAACCGGCGCTGGTCCAGGACCTGCCCAGGGAGTGGAAGCAGGCCTTCGAGTCGGCCTACAACACGCTACGCAACGCGCCGGTCAAGCTGATGGTGGCGAGCTACTTCGGCGGGCTTGGCGACAACCTGCAGCTGGCGGTCAGCCTGCCTGTGGATGGCCTGCATATCGATGTGGTTCGGGATCCCGGCCAGCTGACCACGGTGATCGACAACCTGCCTGGCTACAAGGTGCTCTCGGTGGGGGCCATCGATGGACGCAACATCTGGCGGGCCGACCTGGCGGTGCTGCGTGAGCGGCTCGCCGGTGCCCGCATGCGCCTGGGCGAGCGGCTCTGGGTGGCACCCTCCTGCTCACTGCTGCATGTGCCGGTGGACCTGGACGCCGAGACCGATCTGGATGAGGAGCTCAGGAGCTGGTTCGCCTTTGCCCGCCAGAAGCTCGACGAGACGGTGACCCTGTCGCGACTGCTGGACAACCGCGCCACCGCCGAGGATCGCGGACGGCTCGAGGCCGCCACCGCGGCGCTGGACGCTCGTCGCGAATCGCCGCGAATCCACAAGCCGGCCGTGGCCGAGCGGCTGGCCGGCATCGCCGAGGGCGACACTCGCCGTGCCGGTGCCTACCCCGAGCGGGCCCGGCAGCAGCGGCGCGCGCTGGACCTGCCGCTGTTTCCCACCACCACCATCGGCTCCTTTCCGCAGACCGCCGAGATTCGTGCGGCCCGGCGAGCCTTCAAGGCCGGCGAGCTGGGCCGTGACGACTACGAAGCGCGCATGCGCGACGAGATCGCCGATGCGGTGGTACGCCAGGAACGGCTGGGGATCGACATGCTGGTGCATGGCGAGGCCGAGCGTAACGACATGGTGGAGTACTTCGGCGAGCAGCTCGAGGGCTACGTCTTTACCCGCTTCGGCTGGGTGCAGAGCTATGGTTCACGCTGCGTCAAGCCGCCGGTTATCGTGGGCGACGTGGCGCGTCCGGCGGCGATGACGGTGCGCTGGAGCGAGTACGCCCAGACGCTCACCGACAGGCCGATGAAGGGCATGCTCACGGGCCCCGTGACCATGCTGCAGTGGTCCTTCGTGCGAGACGACCAGCCCCGCTCGACCACCTGTCGCCAGATCGCCCTGGCGCTGCGCGACGAGGTGGCCGACCTGGAGGCGGCGGGCATTCCGGCCATCCAGATCGACGAGCCGGCGCTGCGTGAAGGGCTGCCGCTGCGGCGCGGCGAATGGCCGGCCTATCTCGACTGGGCGGTGGCCTGTTTCCGCCTGACCGCCGCCGTGGCTCGGGATGAGACCCAGATCCACACCCACATGTGCTATTCGGAGTTCAACGACATCATCGCCGCCATCGCCGCCCTGGACGCCGACGTGATCACCATCGAGACGTCGCGCTCGGACATGGAACTGCTCGATGTCTTCCAGGACTTCGCCTACCCCAACGAGATCGGCCCCGGGGTCTATGACATTCACTCGCCCAACATTCCCCAGGTGGACTGGATGGTGCAGCTGATGGAGAAGGCCGCCGAGCGGATCCCGGCCGAGCGGCTGTGGGTCAATCCCGATTGCGGCCTCAAGACGCGCGGCTGGGCCGAGGTGGAGCCGGCCCTGGCCAACATGGTCGAGGCGGCCCGGGAGCTGCGCCGACGCCACGGCTGATCCCGCGCCCGGGGCGGGCATGCTTCGACAGCAAGCGTGAAAACAGGCGCCGCGGCCTTCGCCCCGGCGCCTGTTATGCTGTGTCGGTTTGATACGCCCAAGGAACTGTCATGACGCTTTGTGGACCCTTTTCCCTTCGCCCAGCGCTGCTGGCTGCCGCTTCGCTGTTGCTGGTCGGCTGTGCCGCTACACCCGTCGACGGGCCGCGTCCCGGCACCAGTCAGGTCGCCAGCACCGCGCCGCTGCTGCCTTCGCTGCTCTTTCCCGGTGGCGCCGAGCGCTTCGAGGCCTGGCGCTGCACGCCGCAACAGGATCTGGTCACCGCCTTTGGCGAGCGCGAGCTGCGGCTGTGGTCCGCCCACGGCGGCTATCGCCTGGCACCGGCGGTGGTGGCCAGCGGTGCGCGCTACCAGCAGGGCGATCTCAGCTTCTGGAACAAGGGAGGAGACGCGGTGGTGGAGAGCGCCAACGGCCGGCTCGACTGCAGTGCCGACATGGCCCGCTCCCCCCTGACCCGCGAGCAGCGCCCCGGGGTGATGTTCCACGGCCGCGGCAACGAGCCGGGCTGGCACGTCAATCTGGCGCATGACACCCCAGAACTGACGCTGACGCTGGACTATGGTGCGCGGGAGCTGACGCTGCCCTACCGCGTCACCGCGATGGACAACGCCCAGGGGCGCGTGTCCCTGGCCAGCGGCCTGACCGATCAGCCTTTCGAGCTGTGGCTGGAAGCGAGGGCCTGCTTCGATGACATGAGCGGCGAGCCGTTCCCCGCACGGGTGACCCTGACCATCGAGGGGGAGACGTTGAGAGGGTGTGGGCAGGGCATCGCGCCTTAGGCTTACCTGATTACGACTCAGCAGGCGCGTGGTGGAGGCCGCCGCGTTGGCGGTGATCGTTGGCGTCGGCAACACCGCCGGGAGGCCTGCGGCCTCCAGTCGTGAGCTGAAGCTACTCCGACAGCGGCGTGGCGACATTGGTGGAGAAAGCAGCTGTTGGAGCGCTGGTCCCCATCGCGACTGGCGCCGATAGGCGCCTCGGCGGAGGCTGAAAGGTTGGTTGTCGTCGCGAATACCGGCAACACCGCCGGGAGTCCTGCGGCCTCCAGTCGCGAGCTAAAGCTGCTCCTACAGGGTGGTAGTCGCCTGTTATGGCAGGAAAAGGCAGCTGTAGGAGCGCTCGGTTCGGCGCTCCGAGTTTCCATCGCGACTGGCGCCGTCAGGCGCCTTGGCGGAGGCCGCAGCGCCAGCTATGAACCTCCTTGCTTGATGATTCGATAGGCGCAGCGTCGTGCCCCCTCCAGCACGTGCTCGACACGCTCGACGCTGACGTCCGGGCCCAGCACGGCGCGAAACACCTGCAGTTCGGAGTGGCAGAAGGCCGGGCAGGTGCGGGCGGCGCTGCAGATCGGGCAGTGATTCTCGACCAGCAGCAGGCTGCCGTCCGCGTCTTCCTGCCATTCGGCCATATAGCCTTCACGGCTGCGGATCTCGGCCAGGCGCGCGACCCGTGCCGCCAGGGTCCCGGCATCCGCCAGCTCGCGGCGATAGTGGGCCAGGGTCTCGGCGCCACGCGCCTCCACCAGCCGGTCCAGCGCCGCTTCGCCCAGGGTGTCGCGCACGCTGACGATCAGCTTGGAGGCGAGCTCGGCGTGGGTGTCGGGAAAGCGGCCGTGGCCGGCCTCGGTGAGTCGCCACTCGATGGCGGGGCGACCGACGCCACCCGGTCGCGCACGCTGGGCCACCAGCCCCCGGACAGCGAGCTTGCTCAGCTGTTGGCGGGCGTTCTCGCCGGTGGTGCCGAGCATATCGCCGAGTTCGGCTGCGGAGTGCGGCCCGCGGGACTTCAGCAGGCGCAGCAGTCGCTCCGCGGCGGTATCAGCCGGTTTTTCATCAGGGTCGCTTGACATGGTGCCCGTTGGAATTAATCTAGTGTATGCTTGGAAAATACCGACGAGGCGGCCAGGAGGCAAGTCCGGATCGCCTCGATTCCCACCGTGAAAGCAAGGAGCAAGACCCGATGGCATTTGAATTGCCCGCACTGCCCTACGAAAAGAACGCGCTCGAGCCGCACATCTCCGCCGAGACCCTCGAATACCATTACGGCAAGCACCACCAGGCCTATGTCACCAAGCTCAACGAGCTGGTCGAAGGCACCGACAACGCCAGCAAGTCGCTGGAAGAGATCATCAAGAGCGCGTCAGGCGGCCTGTTCAACCAGGCGGCTCAGGTGTGGAACCACACCTTCTACTGGCACTGCCTGTCGCCCAACGGTGGCGGCGAGCCCAGCGGTGCGCTGGCCGAGGCGATCAATGCCAAGTTCGGCTCCTTCGACAAGTTCAAGGAGACCTTCAACGCCAACGCCGTGGCCAACTTCGGCTCCGGCTGGACCTGGCTGGTCAAGACCGACGATGGCGGCGTGGATATCGTCAATACCAGCAACGCCGATACCCCCATCGCCCATGGCCAGACCCCGGTACTGACCATCGATGTGTGGGAGCACGCCTACTACATCGACTACCGCAACGCCCGTCCCAAGTACCTGGACAGCGTGTGGAACCTGATCAACTGGGATTTCGTCGCCCAGAACTTCAGCTGATACCGGGCGCCATCACGGCGCCATGAGAAGCTGACAAGGGCCCTGCCGCATGCGGCAGGGCTTTTGTGTTTTGGTGGAATCCTTTCGATTTAATTGTCTTTCTTGGGCGAAATGTTGCGCTTTTATACGATTATTTGGCGCAATAGAATGGCGGTCATTGATCGTCATCGTTTCAGGAGAACCGCCATGACCACCCGTGCACTCGTCGTCACTTCTTCCATCCTCGGCGCTCAGGGCCAGTCCATTGCCCTGGCCGATCACTTCACCACACGCAGCAATGAGCGGGACACCATCGAGGTTACCCGCCGCGACCTGGTGGCCGATGAGCTGCCGCACCTTGGTGTCGCCGAGCTTTCCAGCTGGCAGGTGCCGGCGGCGGAGCGCACGCCCGAGCAGCGTACCCTGGCCGAGCGCTCCGATGGGCTGATCGACGAGCTGAAGGCGCACGACGTCCTGGTGCTGGCGGTGCCCCTGTACAACATGGGCATTCCCTCCCAGCTCAAGGCCTGGTTCGACCGGGTGTTGCGTGCCGGTGAAACCTTCCGCTACACCGACAAGGGGCCCCAGGGCCTGGTGGAGGGCAAGCGTGCCGTTATCCTGGCGGCCCGCGGCGGGCAGTACGCCGGCACCGAGATGGACAGCCAGACGCCGCATCTCAAGGGCATGCTGGGCCTGATCGGCATCACCGACGTGACGGTGGTGTTCGCCGAGGGGCTGGCCATGGGGGAGGGGCATCGCGATGCCTCGCTCAAGGAGGCCAGGCAGGCCATCGACGGGCTGGTGGCCGCTCTCTGAGCCATTCAGCCAATGCCGACAGAGACCGGTCAAGGAGTATGTCGGCACCGTCCGTCGAAGAAATAGTCTGTCGAAATAGCCCGGTGAAATAGTCCGGTGAAATAGTCCGGCGAAATAGCACAGCGGGGGCGGCCATGGGCCGCCCCCGCTGCGTCGTGCCAGGCCCTCTTGTCGCTAGGCGCCGCTCAGCATGACTCCGGTGTGTCGACCACCCAGCGGTCGGCGACGAAATGGCTGGTACAGAGCGGAGGTTCGGGGCTGAAGATGCGCGAGGCCAACTGCCCCAGGACGTCGAGGTCGGCGCGGACATCGGCCGGGAGCAGCTCTGTCGGGGCCGCCGGCCGCCAGTCGCCGTCCTCGCGGACCGCCAGGGTGAAGCTGAAGGCATGAAAGCCCGGAAAGCCGAGGCGCAGGTCGGTGGCCACCAGGGTCTCTTCACCCTCAAGGTCGCGGACCTCGTATCGCAGGAAGGGGCCGGCGAACCAGTCGAGCCGCTCACCCCGCTCGAGCGCCAGCGCGGTGGGCTCAAGCTCGGCGCCGCGTTCGAAGGTCTCGAAGGCAGGCGGCCTGTCACCGTCGAAGAGGCTCATCAGGGCTTCGTGATGCTGCGCCTCGTCGATGAGGGTCACGCGCCATAGCAGGGTATTGAAGGGGGTGGGCTGTACCAGGCGCGGCGTGTCCTGCAGCCCCTGTTCGGCCAGCACCGGCTCGAGGCGGTGCTCCACCAGCACCTTGGCACCCATGGCGAACAGCAGGTAGGCGCTGGAGAGCGCCAGTCCCCAGGCAGGGCCGCGCCGGCCGTTGCCGGTGACCAGCGCCACGCCGATTCCTGCCAGCAGCGTCAGGGTGTAGAGCGGATCGATGATGAAGACTACCGGCCAGGCACTGGGCCGCAGGTCCATCGGCCACCATAGCTGTGTGCCGTAGGTGGTCAGGGCATCGAGCAGCGGGTGGGTGACCAGGCAGAGGACGAAGAAGGCCCACCAGTGGCGCAAGGCAATATCACGGGCCGGGGCGAAACGGTCGGCCATGAGTGCCAGCAGCGTGCCAAGCCCGGTGAGCATGAACAGCGAGTGGGTGAAGCCGCGGTGCTCGGTGTAGTTTGCCACCGCATCGCCGTAGTCGATGAAGACGTCAAAATCCGGGAGGGTGCCCAGGACTGCACCGATCACCACCGCCTTGCGGCCCAGTCGGCGGCCGAGAACGGCGCCCCCCACCGCCGCACCCAGTGCCGCCTGAGTCAGGGTATCCAAAGGTGCTCTCTCCTTCTTCTTGTCTCGCGCCGGGCCTGCCCGAAAACGGCTAGGTTGACAGCCAGGCGGGGCTGGCAGTGAGTATACGGGCGTGGACCGGGCAGTCGTCGCGATGGGCGCCGGGCAGGTAGCCGGTACTCATCAGGAACTCGCCGACGATCTCGGGCCCGGTGAAGCGGAAGGTCTTGCGAAACAGCTTGACCCAGTCGGCATGGGGCAGTGGGTGGTGGTGGTCCAGCCAGGCCTTGAAGCTGCCGTGCTCCCGACGGAGCGACTGCACGACCCCGGCATTGTGTATGACCGCATCCACCTTGAGGCGGTTGCGGATGATGCCGGCATTGCTCAGTAGCCGCTGCCGGTCATCCTCCGCATAGTCGGCGATCCGGTCGATGTGAAAGTCCTCGAAGGCGAGGCGAAAGGCATCGCGCTTCTTCAATACCGTCAGCCAGGAGAGCCCCGCCTGGTTGATTTCCAGCACCAGCCGCTCGAAAAGCACCTGGTCGTCATCGACCGGGAAACCATATTCCGCGTCGTGGTAGGGGCCGTGAAACGGGTGACCCGGTGCCAGATCACAATAATGCGACATTTCGCCGTCTCCATTGTCTTTGCTATTGGCAAGCCGCCATGGGCTTGTCACGATTCCATTATCCGGCGTCAACGCTTCAGGAGTCCCTAGCATGAAAACCCTAACGGCAAACCGCAAGACGAAAAAGGCGGCGGCATTATCCCTGCTGATCGGAGGCGCCTTGGCCCTGTACCTGGCCCTGACTCCTGGTACCAGCACCCAGGCGGGTCCGGTGGTCGAGATGTACCAGGATCCCAACTGTGGTTGCTGTACCGACTGGGCCGACCACCTCAAGGAAGCGGGCTTCGAGGTGCGTCAGCACAAGACCCGCGACATGCGCTCGGTGAAGGTGGAGCATGGCGTCACACCGGAACTCTCCTCCTGCCACACGGCGCTGGTCGAGGGCTACGTGATCGAAGGCCACGTGCCCGCCGCCGATATCCATCGCCTTCTCGAGGAGAAGCCCGACGTGGTGGGGCTGACGGTGCCGGGCATGCCCCACGGTTCTCCTGGCATGGAAACCGGTCGCTACGACGATTACGCCGTGCTGACCTGGCGTCACGAGGACCGGACACCGGCTGTCTTCAACGAGTACACTCATGATTAGGAAAACACTGCACAACTGTCTGCGCGAGCGAATCGCTGCGTTGCGCGGTGCTCGGAATCCTCACATATACCCCATATGCTCCGGTTCCTGTGCTCCGTGCGCCTTGCGATTCATCTCGCTCGACGACTTGTTCAGCGTTTCCCGGGCTGTTCGCCTGAAGAGATGAAAGACAAGGAGGGCTTATGCAATTTCTGCACACCATGGTGCGCGTCAGCGACCTGGATGCGTCGCTGCGCTTCTACTGCGACCTGCTCGGACTGAAGGAGGTGCGCCGCAAGGAGAACGAGAAGGGGCGCTTCACCCTGGTATTTCTGGCAGCGCCGGAGGACGAGGCGCGCTCGGCCGAGCTCAAGGCTCCCGAGCTGGAGCTGACCTGGAACTGGGATCCCGAGGAGTACACCGGTGGGCGCAACTTCGGCCACCTGGCCTACCGGGTCGATGATATCTATGCCCTGTGCGAGCGGCTTCAGGAGAATGGAGTGACCATCAATCGGCCACCCCGGGACGGCCATATGGCCTTCGTGCGCAGTCCTGACGGCATCTCCATCGAGCTGCTGCAGAGGGGCGAGGCGCTGCCGCCCAGCGAGCCCTGGGTATCCATGGAAAACACCGGCACCTGGTAAGAGGGTGTCTACAAACTACTGCGCTAGGCCATGCGGCGTTGAAATCAGCCTCAAAATGCTCATTTACAACCCCGTAAACTCCGCTTTTTCGGCTGATTTCGCCTTGCCTGGCCGTCGCTCGTGACATTTGTAAACACCCTCTAAGAAATGATTAAGGATGCACCAATAATGAAACGGAATTACCTGGGCCGTAGCCTGCTGATGGGCCTGCTGGCGCTGACGCTGGCGGCCTGCAGCAGCAAACCCTCCGATGTCGACAGGCGCGCCGTGGAATCATCGGGGGGCAAGCTGGATGGGCCGGTGGTGGGGCAGCGCTGGAACCTGCTGCTGGTCGGCACCGATGAACGCCTCTCGATGCCCACCACGCCCCATTTCGTGATTGCGCCCGACGGCCGCGTCAGCGGGCATGACGGCTGCAACGCGATCAATGGCAGGGTGCAGCTGGATGACGGCAATCGCATCCAGTTCCGCGAGCTGGCCAGCACGAAAATGGGCTGCCCGCAGCTCGACGATGCCCGTCGCGTCACCACCATGATGGAAACGGCCTACCGCTACCTCATCGATCACGACCGGCTGGTGTTCTTCGGCCCGGATCAGCGGGTACTAGGAGGCTGGCGCAAAGCGAATTGAAGCAAGCAAAAAGCGCGGCCATGGCCGCGCTTTTCAACATCCGAAGAAATAGGGAAAGACCGATTGCCGTAATGAGCGAAGATAGGCTGGCTGCCGCCGGAACGGAGCATCCGGAGTTGACTGGCGGCTCAATGAGGAATGCGAGTACCGCCGGCAGCCAGGATATCTAGCGCAATAGGCAAGCGACTTTCCCTAACGGCCCGGCAAGGCGTTACGTACCCGAATCATCCCGGCGGTAAGGGCTCGCGACAGCGCCGGTGCCAGCGGCGTGAGCAGGATCCAGGGGGCGACGACCAGGTTGATGGCGATGGCCGCGAAGTAGACGTCGCTGAACCAGTGGGCGCCGCTGAGGATGCGCGGCGCGCTGAGGAGCACGGCGAACAGGGCGCTGACCAGCATCACCTTGAGCCCCGCAAAGCGCCACATGAAGGCGGTGAACAGCACCAGGTTCACGCCGTGGTCGCCGGGGAAGCTGCTGCTGGAGCTGTCCTTGGTCGAGAAGTCGACCATCTCGGTGATCAGGTTGACGTTCTCGTACACCAGGGTAGGGCTGGGATGGGTGTAGGGCACCACCATGCGAACTCCCTGGGCGATGAAAACCGCCGAGAGCAGCATGGTGACGCCGATGCCGCCCCAGCGCAGCATGCGGTGATGCGGGTCGGGATCGCGACCGATGGCCCAGAGATAGATCGCCAGCAGGATCATGAGGCTTGCGACGTCGAACAGGCGATTGTTGGTGGCCGCCACGAACAGCACCCAGGCTTCGTTCTCTTCGCCGAGCCAGGCGTTGGTGGCGAAGAAGACGGCATCATCGATCTCCGTCCAGAACATCAGCCCAGGCGACATCCAGGTCCACACCAGGATGGCACCCAGGAGATTGAAGAGCAGAATGCGTCCAGGCGCAAAGTTGGTTTCAGTCTGAGACATGGGCGTCGGCACGCGTTGTGGAAGTGTGAGCCCATTCTAGGCGAAACGCCTATAGCAGAACAGCGTTCCCTAATGGTGGTGTCAATTGGCCGGCCCCTGCTCTTGTGCCCGTTCCCTGCGCCAGGCAGTCGGTTTGGCCGACTGCCTGGTGAGTTCGCGCTACTGCATATACCAGCCGTGGCTGGCCACGATCGACTGGCCCGTGAGCGCCGCCGTGGGGAAGGCGGCGAGGTGAAGTGCCACCTCGGCGATATCGTCCAGGGTGGTGAACTCCCTGTCCACGGTGTCCTTGAGCATCACGTCGCGTATCACCGCTTCCTCGGAGATTCCCAGTGCGGCGGCCTGCTCGGGAATCTGCTTGTCGACCAGCGGCGTACGCACGAAGCCGGGGCAGATGACATTGGTGCGCACCCGGTGTGCCGCGCCCTCCTTGGCCACCGTGCGGCATAGCCCGAGCAGGGCATGCTTGGCTGCCACATAGGGCGCCTTGAGCGGTGAGGCGAGCTTGCTGTGCACCGAGCCCATGTAAAGCAGGCAGCCACCGCTTTGCTGTTGGTACATCTGGCGCAGGGCCGCACTCGTCAGCAGGAAGGCGCCGTCCAGATGCACCGAGACGACCTTGCGCCAGTCGGCGAAGCTGAGGGTATGCAGCGGCTCGATATGCTGAATTCCGGCATTGGCGATGGCGATGTCCAGGCGCCCCCATTCCTGAACGACCCTCGTGACACCGGCCTCCACGGCCGCCTCGTCGGTCACATCCATCGCCACGGCCATGGCTTTGCCACCCTGCTCGCGGATGGCGCGTACCACGGCTTCGGCAGCGTCGAGGTTGAGGTCGGCAATCGCGACCCGGGCACCCTCACGGGCGTACCGTTCGGCGATGGCGCGCCCGATACCCCCGGCGGCGCCGGTAATCAGGGCTGTGCGGTCAGTCAGTTGCATGAGCGTATCTCCGATTGTGGGTCATCGTCCGCTGTAGACCTGCGAGGGCAGCCAGGTGGCCAGCGGCTCAAAGAAGAACACCAGTGCCAGCCCCAGCAGCTGTATGGCCACGAAGGGCGCCACGCCCTTGTAGATATCGACGGTGGTGATGCCCGGGGGACAGACGCCCTTGATGTAGAACAGCGCGAAGCCCACCGGCGGCGTCAGGAACGAGGTCTGCAGGCAGATGGCAAAGAGGATGGCGAACCAAACCGGGTCGACGCCCAGGCTGAACACCACCGGCGCCACCAGCGGCAGGATGATCAGCGTGATCTCCACCCAGTCGAGGAAGAAGCCGAGCAGGAACACCACCAGCATCACCGTCAGCACCACCCCGGCGGGCCCGAAGGGCAGCCCGGTGATGGCATCGCGGATCACGTCGTCGCCGCCCAGCCCGCGCAGCACCACGGCGAAGATGGTGGCGCCGACGAAGATGCCGAAGATGAAGGCGGTGGTGCGGGTGGTCTGGTAGAGCGCCTTGGAGACGATGTCGAAGCTCAGGCGGCGATTGAACAGCGCCAGCAGCATGGCCCCCAGGGCGCCCACCGCCGAGGCCTCGGTGGTGGTGGCAAAGCCGGTGAAGATCGAACCGAGCACCGCCACGATCAGCGCCATGGGCGGCAGCACGGCGATCAGCACCTCGAGCAGCGCCCGGGCATTGAGCGGCTGGCGGTTCGCCGGCGCCGGTGCCAGGTCCTTCTTGATATAGGCCGCGATCACGATGAAGGCGATGTACATCACCCCCAGCATGATGCCGGGAATCAGCGCGCCCATGAACAGCCGGCCCACCGAGGCCTCCGAGGTGCCCAGGCGATCCGCCATCAGCACCAGCATGATGCTCGGCGGCACCAGGATGCCCAGGGTACCCACCGAACAGGCGGTGCCCACGGCCAGCGACTTGTTGTACTTCGCCTGCAGCATGGGGCCGATGGAGAGCATGCCGAGCAGCACCACCGAGGCACCGACGATGCCGGTGGACGCCGCCAGCAGCACGCCGACGATCACCACCGTCACCGCATAGCCGCCGCGCAGGCCGCCGAGCACCCGCACCAGGGAATTCATCAACCGCTCGGCGATGCCGGAACGGTCGAGCATGATCCCCATGAAGATGAACAGCGGCAGCGCCACCATCAGCTCATTGGCGACGATGCCGTAGAGCCGTCGGTCGAGCACGCCGATGGTGCCGCCCCAGGAGAACCACAGATCGGCGCCCATGTGCTCGACCAGCACATGACCGACGATGGCGAACAGGAAACCGATGCCGGCCAGCGCCCAGGCCACGGGGAAGCCGAGCAGCAGCAGCCCCATGAACCCGGCGAACATGCCGATGACGAGATATTCTTCGAGACCCATGATGATCCTCGTTAGCGAAAGTCGGTCGGGCGACGCAGGTGCAGCTCCCGAGGAAAGCGAAAGAGGTAGGTGCAGCAGCGCAGCGCCCGCGACGAGAGCGCGATGGCGATCAGGGCCATGCCGATGGGCAGCGTGCTCTTGATGATGAAGCGATAGGGCAGGCCGCTGGGCGCCTGGGAGCGCTCACCGCGGGTAAAGGAGCGGTAGGCGTACTCGGCGAGGTTGTCGATCATGAAGTAGAGGATCGGCAGCACCAGCAGGACGATGCCGAGCAGTTCGACCCAGGCCTGGAAGCGCAGCGAGAACTTCTCGCGCAGCACGTCGACGCGGACGTGGTCATCGGTGACCACGGCATAGGCCAGGGTGAGGATCATGGTGGCGCCGAACAGGTGCCAGGACATCTCCTCCAGGGCGATGGAGCCGCGGCCGAGGATGAAGCGGCTGAAGACATTGGTCAGCACGACGGCGAGGGTGGCGATCCACAGCCAGGAGAGCGTCTTGCCGATCACCGCGATGGCGGTGTCGAGAACGTGGCTCAACCGGTTGGTGGGCAGAGCCTGCGCAGGGTCGCCCCCCCGTGCCGGGGCTCCGGGCGCGGAATCGTGAGTGCTCATGGATGACTCCGTGACTCGTTAAAGAAAGCTGGTCCTGGAAAGACAGACCTTGAATGACAGTCCTTGAATGACGGTCTTGCATGACAGAGGGCAGAGGCCGGCCGCCGCCCGGTGGCGGCGGCCGGCAAGCCGCGGGGAGGTGCCGGGCAGCTTACTGCTGGCCGATCTCTTCCGGCGCATAGTAGGAGCGCGGCAGGTGGCCCTTGACGTGCCAGTTGCCGTGGACCTTCATGAACGCCTGCTGGCTCTCCAGGACGCGGCCGAACATCTCGTCCTCGGCGGCGATCTCGGCCTGGACCTCGTTGGTCACGCGGCGCAGTTCACCGAGAATCTCATCGGACAGCACCTGGGCGTTGACGCCTTCATCCTCGAAGTCACGCAGGGCCTTGGGGTTTTCCATCTCGCTCTCGGAGTAGCCATAGAGCGTGGCGGCACGGCAACCCATGTCGATGGTGGCGCGGGTCTGCGGCTCCAGCGCGTCCCAGCTCTCCTGGTTGATCAGCAGGTGGGCGGTGGTGAAGGTCTGGTGCCAGCCCGGCAGCACGTAGTTCTGGACGATCTCCTGCATGCCCAGGATGCGGTCCACCGCCGGGGCGGAGAACTCCATGGCGTCGATGGTGCCGCGCTCCATGGCCTGGTAGAGCTCGCCGCCGGGGATCATGGTGACCGAGGCGCCCAGGTTTTCCATGACACGGCCGCCGATGCCGGCGAAGCGGATGCGCAGGCCGTCGATCTGGTCGAGAGACTCCAGCGGCTCGGCGAACCAGCCGGCGGCTTCGGGACCGATCATGCTGCACAGCAGCGGCTTGACGTTGTACTCCTCGTAGATCTCCTCGAGCAGCTCGGCACCACCACCGAAGTAGTGCCAGGCCAGGTAGGCCGGCGGTTCCATGCCGAAGGGAGCACCGGCGAACAGCGGCAGTGAGGGGATGCTGCCCTGGTCGTAGCCGACCCAGGTGAAGCCGGCGTCGTAGCGGCCTTCGGAAACGGCATCGAGAATCTCGAACGGGGGAATCAGCTCGCCCGGCTCGTAGTAGCGCAGGTTGATATTGCCGCCGGACACCTCGTCCAGCGTCTCGCTGAGATAGCGTACGGGGGTGCTCAGGCCGACCAGGTGCGACGGGAAGGCGATGGGTACCTGCCAACGGACGCGCTCCTGGGCTTCGGCGGAACTGACACCGGTGGCACCCGCCAGCAGTGCGGCGGCGGCGACACCGAGGGTGACGGGGCGGATGCGAGTGGCGAGAGTCGGAATGAACGGCATGAAGGCTCCTTGTACATTATTTTCAGTGCAGCTTTGTCAGTACAGCTGTGGTCAATGCAACAGCTGCTGGAACGACGTTGTTGATCTGCGTTGGTTTCTTGTCGTCGCCGCAGGCATGCGGCTTTGTTGGCGCCACGCCAGGTGACGCTTGCCCCATTTAGTTGCACGGTTCATGCCAGATATTAAAAAACGTTGTAAAACAATCGCTTGATGGGCGTTTTGATCACGCAGGAAAGAGAGGTTGTCCGGATTTTCGGACAATAGTCGACCTTCGTCGCAGCGTATTCTGTCTGCTTTCCGGTCAGGTGTCCGGATTTGAGGACAGTTTGGCGAGCTTCTCGTAGAGCACCGAGCGCGGGATGCCCAACAGGCGGGCCGCGCGGGACTTGTTGCCACGGCACGCAGCCAGGGCGTTCTGCAGTGCGGTACGCTCGGCTTCGGCCACCACCTCGGCCAGGGCCCGAATGGGGGCGACCGCGTTATGGGGCTGAGCGTCACGGGGTTGGTAGGGAAGGGCGGCCAGGAGTTCCGGCACGTCGATCACGCGGCACGCTTCGTTGAGTGCCAGCGTCTGCTCCAGGGTATTGCGCAACTCACGGATATTGCCCGGCCAGTCATGCTGGTGCAGCAACATCACGGCTTCGTTGGTGATCTCGGCTCGGGACTCGCCGCTCTCCTGGGCCAGTTTGCCGAGGATGGTTTCACACAGGATGCCCAGGTCAGCCAGTCGCTCGCGTAGCGGAGGCACGCGAATGCGCAGCACGTTGAGCCGGTAGTAGAGGTCGGAGCGGAAGCTGCCTTCTGCCACCATGGCCTCCAGGTCACAGCTGGTGGCGGCGATCACGCGGACATCCACCCGCTTGACCTCGTTGGAGCCCAGCGGCTCCACCTCGCCCTCCTGCAGGGCCCGCAGCAGCTTGGCCTGTACGGCCAGCGGCATGTCTCCCACTTCATCGAGGAACAGGGTGCCGCCGTCGGCAAGCTGGAACTTGCCCTGGCGGGGGCGGCGGTCGGCGCCGGTAAAGGCCCCCGGAACGACACCGAAGAACTCCGCTTCCAGCAGGTTCTCGGGCACGGCGGCCACATTGACGGCAACGAACGGGAGGTCGCCGCGGGGCGAGGCGCCATGGATGGCCTGGGCCAGCACCTCCTTGCCGGTTCCCGTCTCGCCCAGGAGCAGCACCGGCGTGGCGCGGGCGGCGGCCAGCCGGGCACGACGCTTGACCTCCAGTACGGACGGGCTGGCGCCGATGAAGTCCCCCATGTCGTAGCGGGCGCCACGCTTGGCCAGGGCACGCCGGGCCGCTGCCAGGTCGTTCTGCAGGCGACGATACTTGCCGATCAGCGGGGTGAGGGGCTCCAGGTCATCAAAGACGATGAAGGCCACGGCACCGCTTACCTCGCCGCTTTCCCTGTCGTGCAGCGGCAGGCGCACCACCACCAGCTGGCGGTCCTCGAACTCCATGATGTCGAGCAGGATAGGGCGGCCGTTGCGTACCACCTCGGGCATCCGCGTATGGGGAACGACCTCGGCGACCGGTCGGCCGATGGCACTGGCAGGATCCTCGATGCCCAGCAGCCGGCAGTAGCTGTCGTTGATCCAGGTGAGCCGGGCCTCGGCGTCCACCGAGATGGCCCCGGTGCTGGCATGCTCGAAGAGAGAAAAGAGCGGCCGGATCGCCTCGAGCGTCAGCCCCTCTCCCAGCGAGCCGGGTAAGGTGGCCTTGGCATCGCTATCGCTAGGGTCGACCCGAGGCATATCCGTAGACTCCAATATGGCCGCCCACTAGGGCGGCGGTTTCGGGCCGCCGATCAGAGCGCGGCGGTTTCGGGCCGCTGATCAGAGCGCGGCGGTTTCGGGCCGCTAATGAGAGCGCGGCGGTTTCGGGCCGCTAATGGGAGCGCGGCGTTATCGGGCCGCTGATCAGAGCGCGGAGATCTTGTCGTGCTGCTCCACCAGCAGGCGACGGGCGGCCTGAAAATCGGCCAGCTTGGTGCGTTCCTTCTCCACTACGGCATCGGGCGCCTTGGCGATGAAGCTCTCGTTGCCGAGCTTCTTCTCGATGCCGCCGATCAGCTTGTCCTGCTTGTCGATCTCGCGGGCCAGGCGCGCCAGTTCGGCATCCTTGTCGATCAGGTCGGCCATGGGCACCAGCACTTCCATTTCGCCTACCAACTGGGTGGCAGACAGGGGCGCCTGTTGGGGATCGTACAGCCAGTCGACGCTCGCCAGCTTGGCCAGCTTAGGCAGGAACCGGCGGTTAGCCTCCAGGCGCGCCGGATCGTCCGGGCCGCCCTTTGTGAGCAGGACCTCCAGTGGCTTGCCCGGGGCAATGTTCATCTCGGCACGGATGTTGCGCACCGCCACGATCACGCCCTTGAGCCACTCGATATCGCGGGTCGCCTGCTCGTCGATCTTCTCCTGCTCGGCCACGGGCCAAGGCTGGTTCATGATCGATTCGGCACCGTCGCCAGCGGCCTTGCCTGCCAGGGGCGCCACGCGCTGCCAGATCTCCTCGCTGATGTAGGGCATCATCGGATGGGCCAGGCGCAGGATCGCTTCCAAGACGCGAACCAGGGTGCGCCGTGTGCCGCGCTTGGCCGCTTCGCTGGCGCCTTCGTCCCACAGCACCGGCTTGGAGAGCTCCAGGTACCAGTCGCAGTACTCGTTCCAGACGAATTCATAGAGTGCTTGCGACGCGTGGTCGAAGCGGAACTCCTCCATGGCGCGGGTCACCTGGGTCTCGGTCTGCTGCAGGCGCGAGACGATCCAGCGGTCGGCCAGCGACAGCTCGACGTCGCCGCCCTGACCTTCGAGAGAGGCGCCGCAATCCTCGCCCTCGGCATTCATCAGCACGTAGCGGGAGGCGTTCCACAGCTTGTTGCAGAAGTTGCGGTAGCCGTCCAGGCGGCCCATGTCGAACTTGATGTCGCGCCCGGTGGTGGCCTGGGAGAGGAAGGTGAAGCGTAGCGCGTCGGTGCCGTGGGGTTCGATGCCCTCGGGGAACTCGTCGCGGGTGGCCTTGGCGATCGCCTTGGCCTTCTGCGGCTGCATCAGGCTGCCGGTGCGCTTCTCCAGTAGCTCGTCCAGCTGGATGCCGTCGATCAGGTCGATGGGATCGAGCACGTTGCCCTTGGACTTGGACATCTTCTGGCCCTGGCCGTCGCGCACCAGGCCGTGGACGTAGACCTGCTTGAAGGGTACCTCGCCGGTGAACTTCAGGGTCAGCATGATCATTCGCGCGACCCAGAAGAAGATGATGTCGAAGCCGGTGACCAGCACGCTGGAGGGGTGGAAGGTCTCGAGCTCCGGGGTCTTCTCCGGCCAGCCCAGGGTGCCGAAGGTCCACAGGCCCGAGCTGAACCAGGTGTCGAGCACGTCCTCGTCCTGGGTCAGGGCGAGGTCGGCGGGCAGGCCATGCTTCTCGCGGGCCTCGGCCTCGGTGCGGGCGACATAGACGTTGCCCTCGCTGTCGTACCAGGCGGGAATGCGGTGGCCCCACCACAGTTGGCGCGAGATGCACCAGTCCTGCAGGTCGCGCATCCACGAGAAGTACATGTTCTCGTAGTTCTTCGGCACGAACTGGATGTCGCCGTTCTCCACCGCCTCGATGGCGGGCTTGGCCAGGCTCTCCACGGCGACGAACCACTGGTCCGTGAGCAGCGGCTCGATGACGTCGCCAGAGCGGTCGCCAAAGGGCAGGGTATTGTTGACCGTCTCGATCTGCTCCAGCAGGCCGGCGGCCTCCATGTCGGCGACGATCTGCTTGCGCGCCTCGAAGCGGTCGAGCCCGGCGTAGGCCTGGGGAAGGCTGGGGTCGATGTCGGGCAGCGGGCGGCCCTGGATATCGAAGGCTTCGGCCTGGGGCAGGATCGCCGCGTCCTGGGTGAAGACGTTGATCAGCGGAAGATGTTGGCGGCGGCCGACTTCGTAGTCGTTGAAGTCGTGGGCCGGGGTGATCTTCACGCAGCCCGAGCCCTTCTCCATGTCGGCGTGCTCGTCGGCGACGATGGGGATGCGGCGGCCGACCAGGGGCAGTTCGATGAACTTGCCCACCAGCGAGGCGTAGCGCGGGTCCTCGGGATTGACCGCCACACCGGTGTCGCCCAGCATCGTCTCGGGACGGGTGGTGGCGACGACCAGGTAGCCGAGGCCCGCGTCGGTGGTGACGCCGTCGGCCAGCGGATAGCGGAAGTGCCAGAAGCTACCCTGCTGGTCGCGGTTCTCCACCTCGAGGTCGGAGATCGCGGTGTGCAGGGTCGGGTCCCAGTTGACCAGGCGCTTGCCGCGGTAGATCAGGTCCTCTTCATAGAGGCGCACGAAGACTTCCTGCACCGCCTGGTAGAAGCCGTCATCCATGGTGAAGCGCTCGCGGCTCCAGTCGACGCTGGCACCCATGCGGCGCAGCTGGCGGGTGATGTGTCCGCCGGACTCGTGCTTCCACTCCCACACTTTTTCGATGAAGGCGTCACGGCCGAGGTCATGGCGCGTCTTGCCCTCTTCGGCGGCGACCTTGCGCTCCACCAGCATCTGCGTGGCGATGCCGGCGTGGTCGGTGCCCACCTGCCACAGGGTGTTGTTGCCCTGCATGCGCCGCCAGCGGATCAGGGTGTCCATGATGGTGTCCTGGAACGCGTGGCCCATGTGCAGGCTGCCGGTGACGTTGGGCGGCGGGATCATGATGGAGTAGGGCTCGCCCTCGCCCGAGGGGGCGAAGCGGCCGTCGGCCTCCCAGCGCTCGTACCAGCGGGATTCGATCTGCTCGGGTTGGTAGGTCTTGTCCATGGGGGCGTTCCGGGTCCAGAAATGATCGCCGCCGGTCGTGGCGCCGGGCGGCAGGAAGTCGTAAGAAGAGTGTTCGAAAAATGGATGCGATTATAGCGCGATGAGGCACTTGGCGTCAGCCAAGAGCGGCACGATAGAACTTCAGAGGGGCGCCGGGGGCAGGTCGAAGAGGAGGTCATTCGTCAGGGATGACGAATGTAGCGCCCAGGGACGGGTTTACAGCGCCTCCTCGTAGGCCTGCCCTCGGATCAGCCCCGGTACAGGCAGTCTTCCGTAACCCTGGAAACGGGAGCTCATCCCTTGAGCTGATGCGCCTTTACCGGATAGCCGCGCTGCTTGTAGGTCTGCCAGCACTCGCGCTTGGCGGTGAGCACCTGCTGGTGCTGGTTGATGATCTCGGCGACCCGATCGAAGCGCGAGAACCACTCGGGGATGCCGGGGTCGAGGTTGAGCATCGCCATGGGTGTATCGGGAACCGGCTCGGGGGGATGCTCCCAGCCGATGGTCACCGCCACGCTGTCGGCCATCTCGCTGCCAAGCGGGGTACTGTCCACAAGGGCATGGGGCAGGTAAGCGTCGGGGCGGAAGGTCCACAGCCTGTCGTCGAGGTCGCGGGCCATGGCCTCGTCCTCGGCGTGCAGGTGCAGCCGGAAGCCCTTGCCGGCGATGGTCTCGGCCAGGCGGCAGGCGAAGTCGAGGCGTGCCTCGAGGGTGGTATCGGGAAGGATGTAAAAGTCTACCTGGGTCATGGGAACTCGCTGACCTGGTGGCTGAGGGGCTTTCTCGGCGACAGGGTTACGAGGAGGCGCTGTGAACCCATCCCTGGGCGCTACTTTTGCCATCCATGGCAAAAGACCTCCTCTTCGACCTGCTCCCGGCCGCCTCGCGAGGCATTGGCCGGCTCCTGGCGTAGCGAGAATCTGCTTTTTTCAGACCAGCTTGGTCAACCAACCATGCGTGTCTTCGGCGCGACCGTACTGCAGGTCGAGCAGCTTGGTGCGCAGACGCTTGGCGATGGGGTTGTCGCTGCCGGCGGCCAGCCGGATACGGCCCTCTTCGGTGACCAGTTCACCCACAGGGGTGATCACCGCGGCGGTGCCGCAGGCGAAGACCTCGGTGATTTCACCGGAGGCGGCGCCCTCGCGCCACTCGTCGATGCTGATCGGCCGCTCCTCGGGGGAGAGCCCTTCGTCCCGGGCCAGGGTCAGCACCGAGTCGCGGGTCACGCCCTCGAGGATAGTGTCGGTGAGGCGCGGGGTGGCGATGCGACCGTCCTTGAAGACGAAGAACAGGTTCATGCCGCCCAACTCCTCGATCCACTTGTTTTCGCGGGCGTCGAGGAAGGCCACCTGGCCGCAGTCGTGGGCGCTCGCCTCCTTCTGGGCGGCCAGGGAGGCGGCATAGTTGCCGCCGCACTTGGCGAAGCCGGTACCGCCGGGGGCGGCGCGATTGTAGTGGCTGGAGAGCCAGATGGAGACCGGCTCCACGCCACCCTTGAAGTAGGCCGCGGCCGGCGAGGCGATGACGTAGTAGTCGACCTCGTGGGCCGGGCGCACGCCGAGGAACTTCTCGCTGGCGATCATGAAGGGGCGCAAATAGAGGCTGCACTCGTCAGCCGCGCTCTTCGGGGTCGGCACCCAGGCGTGGTCCTGGGCCAGCAGCGCCTTGAGCGAGCCGATGAAGTCCTCGTCGGAGAGTTCCGGCAGGGCCAGGCGACGGGCGCTGCGGCGGAAGCGCTCGGCGTTCTTCTCGGGGCGGAAGGTCCACACCGAGCCGTCGGCGTGACGGTACGCCTTGATGCCTTCGAAGATCTCCTGGGCGTAGTGCAGCACGGCGGCCGCGGGGTCCAGCGTCAGCGGGCCGTAGGGACGCACCTCGCGGCCGTGCCAGCCGGCGTCCAGCGTCCAGCGCACATGCGCCATGTGATCGGTGAAGTAGCGACCGAAGCCGGGATTCTTGAGGATATCCTCACGGATCGGCGTCGCCGTGGGGGTGGCGTTGGGTTGTAGGTCAAAGCTATCAGTGGGCACGGCAAAGGGTCTCCGCAGTCCCTTGGACGGCCATCGGCCGCTCCCAAGGGGCGATACAGGAACATCGAGCCGGGCTGAGCCGGCTCGATGCGTTGTCAATGGTCCAGATGTAAAGGTTGCCGAGCGCGATGGCAACCCTCTTGGCTCAATTGTCGCCGATCTCGACGCGGGCATCCGCCTCCCGGTCCAGCAGGTACTGGGTCAGCAGGCCCACCGGGCGGCCGCTGGCCCCCTTCTGCTTGCCCGAGGTCCAGGCGGTACCGGCGACGTCCAGGTGCGCCCAGGGGAACTTGTCGGCGAAACGCGAGAGGAAGCAGGCGGCGGTGATGGTGCCGGCCGGGCGGCCGCCGATATTGGCCAGGTCGGCGAAGTTGGAGTCCAGCTGCTCCAGGTACTCTTCCCACAGCGGCATGTGCCAGGCGCGGTCCCAGGCGGCTTCGCCGGCATCCAGCAGGTCCAGCGCCAGGTCGTCGTCGTTGGAGAGCAGCCCCGTGGCGTGGTGGCCCAGGGCGATGATGGCCGCCCCGGTGAGGGTGGCGATGTCGACCACGCTGGCAGGCTCGAAGCGCTCGGCGTAGGTCAGGGCGTCGCACAGCACCAGGCGGCCCTCGGCGTCGGTGTTGAGCACCTCGACCGTCAGGCCCTTGAGGGTCTTGATGATGTCGCCGGGCTTGGTGGCGCTGCCATCGGGCATGTTCTCGGCGGCGGCAACGATGAAGACCAGGTTGAGCTTGGGCTTGATCGCCAGGACCGCCTTGGCGGTGCCGAACACGCTGGCCGCGCCACACATGTCGAATTTCATCTCGTCCATGGACTCGCCGGGCTTGAGCGAGATGCCGCCGGTATCGAAGGTGATCCCCTTGCCCACCAGTACATGCGGGGCTTCCTCGGCGTCCTCGGCACCCTGATATTTCATCACGATCAGGCGGGTGGGCTCTTCACTGCCGCGGCCCACGGAGAGCAGGCTGTTGGCACCCAGCGCCTCCAGCGCCGCTTCGTCGAGGATCTCGACCGTGAGTGCGCCGCCCGAGCCCTTGCCCAGCGACTCGGCCTGCCCGGCCAGGTAGCTCGGCGTGCAGACGTTGCCCGGCAGGTTGCCCAGGGTGCGGGTCAGGGCGACACCCTGGCCGACGGCGTCACCGATTCGGGCGCCTTCGCGGGCCTCTGCGGCGTTGCCACCTTCGCTGACCAGTAGCGTGATACGGGCCAGCCTGGGGATCGGTGCCGGCTCCGACTTGAACTCGTTGAAACGGTAGACGGCACGGTGAGCGGCCTCGGCCACCATGCGTGCCTTCCAGTCGCAGGCACGGTCGGACACCGGAACGTCGGTGAAGGCCACCGCGGCATCCTCCACCGGCAGGCCGGCGAGGGCGGTAAAGGCGGCGTCCAGGGCCTTGATGAATACCCGCTCCTGGCACTTGTCGCGCTCGCCCAGGCCCACCAGCATCAGGCGGTCGGCGCCCAGGCCGGGGGCAAATGGCACCAGCTGCACGCTGCCCGGCTTGGCATCGAAGTCGCCGCGCTCGATCAGCTGCCCGATCAATCGCTCGCTGGCATCGTCGAGCTTGGCGGCGGTAGGCAGCAGGTCGCCGTCCTTGAACACCGGTACCACGAGGCAGGCCGTTTCGGCCTTGGCGGGATTAGCCGTCTGAACTGGGAATTCCATTGTGACTCCACAAGACAAGCGAAGGGGGATTCTGGATAATGCCGGCACGGCTCCAGGCCATTGCCGAGTCACCCCAGTGTACTCAAGGCATGGCGCCATTGCATGGAAGACGGCTGCATGATCATTTTTCGTTACCTGACCCGCGAGATTCTACTGACGATGGCCGCCGTTGCCGGTGTCCTGCTGCTGGTCATTATGGGTAGCCGCTTCATCCGCTATTTTGCCGATGCGGCGGAGGGGGACATTCCCGCCAGCATTCTCGGCAACCTCATGCTGTTCCATCTGCCGGGGTTTCTCGAGCTGATTCTGCCGCTGGCGTTCTTTCTCGGCATTCTGCTCGCATACGGCCAGCTCTACCTGAACAGCGAGATCACCGTGCTGGTCGCCTGTGGCACCAGCCCGGCGCGGCTGCTGCAGGTCAGTCTGGCACCGGCTGCCCTGGTCGCGGTGCTGGTGGGGTTGTGCAGCCTGTGGCTGACCCCCGCCGGGGCGCTGCACAATGCCGTGATGCTGGAGGACCAGCGCAGCAGGCTGGACTTTACCGCCCTGGCGCCGGGTCGCTTCCAGGACTTCGGCGGCGGGCGTACCGCCTACACCGAGTCCTTCAGCGACGATGGCAGCCGCATGCAGGAGGTCTTTATCAGCGAGAGCCAACGCAGGCGGGACGGCACGCCCGAGCGTGCCGTGACACGGGCGGCAAGCGGCTACCAGACCGTGGACGAGGAGACCGGCAGCCGGTTCCTGGTGCTGGCCGATGGCGAGCGCTACAGCGTCGATCCGGGGCGGTTCGAGGCCGAGCACCTCGAGTTTGCCACCTATGCCGTGCGGCTTGCGCTGGGTGGCGACAGGCGTGAGCTGGAGTCGCCCGATTACGCCTCTACCAGGGAGCTGCTGAGCGATGACTCCAGTGAGGCGAGGGCACAGCTGCAGTGGCGGCTCTCCCTGCCGATCATGGTCTTCATCCTGACCTTGATGGCGATGCCGCTGTCCCGGGTCAATCCACGCCAGGGACGCTTCGCCAAGCTGTTGCCGGCCATTTTCCTGCATGTCTGCTACCTGAGCCTGCTGCTGGCGGCGCTGGATGCCATCGGGCGCGGCGCGATGCCCGCGGCGATAGGCATGTGGCCCATTCACGGCGCCTTCCTGGCGCTCGGCCTGGGCATGATGGTACGTGCCCAGAAGAAGGGAATGCGCTGATGGTAACGGATCGCCTCGACCGCTATATCGCCCGCAATGTGCTGGGTGCCATCATCGTGGTTCAGGTGGTGCTGCTGGGTCTTGATCTGGTGATTTCCTACATCAATGACCTGGACGACGTGGAAGGCAACTATGGCGCCTTCCAAGTATTGCTCTACCTGCTCCTGCGGTTGCCCTGGCGCTTCTATCAATACGCCCCGGTGGGGGTGCTGATCGGTGCCTTGATCGGCCTGGGCAGCATGGCGTCGAGCAACGAGCTGACGGTGATGCGTGCCGCGGGCCGCTCGCTGACCCGGATTCTCTGGGGCGTCATGAAGCCGATCATCCTGGTGGTGGCGGTGGTGTTGATCGTGGCCGAGTACGTCAGCCCGCGCACCGAGCAGTTCGCCAGTGCCTGGCGGCTGGAACAGATGCAGGGCGAAGGCGCCGTGGTGATGCAGCGCGGCGGGTGGCAGCGCGAGGGCGACAGCGTCTATCGCTTCGGCGCCATACGGGCCGACGATACCGTGGTCGACCTGACCCGCTACCGCTTCGAGGGCCGCGAACTGCGCGAGGCCACCGTGGCCGAGCGTGCGGTCTGGCGCGACGGTGTCTGGGTTCTCGAGGAGGTGGCGACGACGCGCTTCGAGGCGGGGCGCAGCGAGGCCGAGCACCTCGCCGAGCAGGGGTGGGAGACCAGCCTCACGCCGGCCCAGCTCAACCGGCTGCTGCGCCCCATCAACAGCCAGGCACCCAGCGAGCTCTGGGCCTATGCCCGTTTCCTGAACAACCAGGGGCTGCAGGCCACGCAGCCACTGCTCTATTTCTGGCAGAAGATGCTGATGCCGCTGACCATGGCGTCGCTGGTGCTGGTGGCAGCCTCCTTCGTCTTCGGCCCCTTGCGTACCGTCGCTGCCGGAACGCGGGTCTTCTATGGCGTGGTGACCGGGCTCTGCTTCAAGTATCTGCAGGACCTGCTGGCGCCTGCGTCCACGGTATTCGGCTTTTCGCCGATCTGGGCGGTGCTGGCGCCAACCCTGATCAGTGCAGCCCTGGGGTTCTATTTCCTGCGACGAACAGGCTAGGAGTCTATGCGACGACGTTTCGATCAACTCGACGAGGTATGGCCGGCCGGCCTTGGCAAGCGGCTGGGTGCCATGGTGTATGACGGGCTGCTGGTGCTGGCCATCTGGATCGGCATCACTACCGCCCACGTGGCCTGGGTGAGGCTGGTGTTGGAGCTGCCGCCTGAATCGGTGGGGGCCGGCCTGGCCCAGGTGCTCTCGCTGCGGCTGGCCCTGGCGTTGAGCGCCTACGCTTTCTTCGCCTTCTTCTGGACCCGTGGCGGCATGACCCTGGGGATGCAGGCCTGGCGATTGCGCGTGCAGAGCGACGATGGGTATTCGATCACCTGGACTCAGAGCCTGGTGCGCTACCTGGTGGGATGGGTGTCGCTGGCGGCTTTTGGCCTTGGCTACTTGTGGATCCTCTTCGACGGACAGAAGCGCAGCTGGACCGATATCGCCTCCGGGACCCGGGTGGTGGTGGTGCCCAAGGCCGATCGATAGCATCGTCCTGGCAGACGGTGAACATGATATCGGTCAAAAAATGGTCGATTTCCACTTGCGAGACGCTATGCGAATCATTTACATTAACTCTAGTGGCTATGATAGAGGTGATGGCAAATGTACGTATGTCTCTGCAAGGGCGTATCCGACCACAAGATCCGTGCGACCGTCGAAGACGGGGCTCGCAGCTGGCGCGAGGTGCAGCGCGAGACCGGCTGCGCGACCCAGTGCGGCAAGTGCGCCTCTGTGGCCAAGACCATCACCCGTGACGCCATCAGGTCGGAAATGAAGGCCTCGGCTGCCGGCCTGGCCTATGCCGTGTAGCGCGTATTTCCCGATGTTGACGTGATGGCTTGCCGCCCCCTCCGGCCCTGATGCCAATCTCTATCATTATTGTTGACCTTTATCCAAGCTCTTGTCGTTGTTGGACTTTTTTGTCAGTGTGGCTAATACTGAGTAGTCCCCGATCCCCGACGAGAATGGAGAAGTGCCATGAAAGGCGATGCCAAGGTCATCGAGCACCTGAATACCGCGCTCGGCAATGAGCTGGTGGCGATCAATCAGTATTTCCTGCATGCGAAGATGTACAAGGACTGGGGCCTCAAGGCGCTGGCGAAGTGGGAGTACGACGAGTCCATCGAGGAGATGCAGCACGCCGACAAGCTGATCGAGCGTATCCTGTTTCTCGAGGGTCTCCCCAACCTGCAGGATCTCGGCAAGCTCCATATCGGTGAAAACGTCCGCGAGATGCTCGAGTCCGATCTCAAGATCGAACACGAAGGACGCAAGGCCTATATCGCAGCGATCGCCCACTGCGAGAAGGTCAAGGACTACGTGAGCCGCGACCTCTTCCGCGAGATCCTTGCCGATGAGGAAGACCACATCGACCATATCGAGACCGAGCTCGGCCTGATCGACAAGGTCGGTATCGAGAACTACATGCTCAAGCAGATGCAGGAAGCGGGCAACGAGTAAGTCCTGCCGTAGCCGCACCCTCATTTTCCCCTCCCGACATCGGCGCACTGCGCCGGTGTCGGCGTTTCTGTCCTTCCGTTCTCGCCCCGCCCTCTGGGAAACCGCCGGCAATGATCTACGCTGGTGCATGTGGGCGTGCGAGTCGTCGCGTACTGCACCAGTATGTTGCCCTTGCCGCCCTGTCCTGCCAGCGAGGGCGTGTGCCGCTCTTGGCAGCTGCCAGTGCGCAGGGCATTGGCAGGAAAACTGCATACAACAATCATAACCAGAACCTGCGAGGGCAGCCTTGATGAGTCGTCACCTTTCCCGTTCCACCGGCCTGCTGGTCGGCGCACTTGGTCTGATACTGGCCGGGGCGCCGCTGGCCCAGGCCGACGAGACCCGCATTCGTTTCCAGCTCGACTGGCGTTTCGAGGGCCCTTCGGCGCCCTTCCTGATGGCCGTGGAGCGCGGCTATTTCGCCGAGGAGGGGCTCAATGTCCAGATCGACTCCGGCAGTGGTTCCGCCGGCGCCATCAACCGGGTCGCCTCCGGCGCCTACGAGATGGGCTTCGGCGACCTCAACGCCCTGGTGGAGTTTCTCGCCGAGAATCCCGATGGGCCAGGCATCCAGGGGGTCTACGTGGTGTATGACGGCAGCCCGGCCTCGGTCTTCGCACGCAAGGATCGGGAGATCGAGTCCCCCGCGGACCTCGCCGGCAAGTCCATCGCCGCGCCGGCCTTCGATACCGGCTATCGGGCCTGGGGCATCTTCGCTGCGGCCAACGATCTCGATGCCGACGACGTCGAGTGGCAGAACGTCGATCCGACCCTGCGCGAGACCCTGCTGGTGCGCGGCGACGTGGATGCGATCACCGGGTTCTACTTCACCAGCCTGCTCAATCTGGAAGGGCGTGGAATGGGTGAGGAGGAGCTCACCATCATGCCGTTCCCCGACTATGGCGTGCCGCTCTATGGCAATGCCATCATCGCCAGCGAGGCCTTCTCCGAGGAGAACCCGGAAGCCGTCGAGGGCTTCCTGCGCGCCTTCAACCGCGCTCTCGAGGAGACCCTGGCCGACCCGGATGGCGCCATCGACTATGTCTACAACCGCGACTCGTTGATCGACAGGGAGATGGAGACCCGGCGCCTCAGGCTTGCCATCGACAGCGTGATCGATACCGAGGATGCCCGTGCCAACGGCGCCGGGGCGGTGGACGAGGAGCGGCTGCGCAACGCCATTCAACTGGTGGCCGACGCCTATGATCTGCCGTCGGTGCCCGACGCGGAGCGTGTCTTCACCTCGCGCTTCCTGCCGGCTCGGGACGAACGGATGATCTTTGCCGACCGGGCGGAGTAGCGGCATGGCGGAAGTACCCCTGGCGCAGGCAACCGACACGCCTTTCGTCGCCTTCGACCAGGTGAGCCTGGCCTACGACGACTCGGGCAATGCCATCGAGGACATCACCCTGACCATCGAGGAGGGCGAGTTCGTCGCCTTCGTCGGCCCCAGCGGCTGCGGCAAGTCGACCTTCATGAAGCTGTGTACCGGCCTGCATGGCCCCTCCGCAGGCCAGGTGAGGGTCGATGGCGCGCCGGTGGGCGGTCCGCTGAAGATATCGGGGATGGCCTTCCAGAATGCCAACCTGCTGCCCTGGCGAACCACCCTGGACAACGTCCTGCTGCCGCTGGAGATCGTCAAGCCCTACCGCTCGCAGTTCCGCAAGCGCCGGGCCGAGTTCGTCGGCTGGGCCCGGGACCTGCTGCGCACCGTGGGGCTCGAGGGCTACGAGGACCAGTTTCCCTGGCAGCTCTCCGGCGGCATGCAGCAGCGGGCGTCGATCTGCCGGGCGCTGATCCATCGCCCGCGGCTGCTGATGCTCGATGAACCCTTCGCCGCCCTGGACGCCTTCACCCGCGAGGAGCTGTGGTGCGTGCTGCGCGACCTGTGGGAAGCCCAGCGCTTCACCGTGGTGCTGGTGACCCACGACCTGCGCGAGGCGGCCTTCCTGGCCGACACCGTCTACGTGATGAGTCGGCGGCCGGGGCGCATCATCGAGCGGCGCACCATCGACCTGCCACGCCCGCGTGAACTGGCGATCACCTACGAGGAGCCGTTCACCGGCCTGGTGCAGAGCCTGCGCAAGCAGATCGGCGAGATCCGCGGCACCTGATCGAGGACGTGACATGCAACTGAGTGAAAAGAGCCGCCAGCGGATCGCACCCTGGGCGGCGGTGGCGATCCTGGTGGTGATCTGGGAAGCCACGGTGCGGCTGCTCGACGTGCCGAAGTTCATCTTTCCCGGGGCCTGGGCCACGGCCCAGGCGCTGGTGACCTACGCCGGCCCCATCGGCATGCACTCCTGGCAGACCTTCTGGACCACCATGGTGGGCTTTGGCATCGGCGTGGCGGTGGGCCTCTTGCTGGGCTTCATCATCGGTTCGTCGAAGTTTCTCTACCACGCCTGCTACCCGCTGCTGGTGGGCTTCAACGCCATTCCCAAGGTCGCCTTCGTGCCGATCCTGGTGGTGTGGTTCGGCATCGGCTCGGTGCCGGCGATCCTCACCGCCTTCCTGATCTGCTTCTTTCCCATCGTGGTCAACGTGGCCACCGGGCTTGCGACCCTGGAGCCGGAAATGGAGGACGTGCTGCGGGTGCTGGGGGCGAAGCGACTCGATGTGCTGCTCAAGGTGGGGCTGCCGCGCTCGCTGCCCTACTTCTTCGCCTCGCTGAAGGTGGCCATCACCCTGGCCTTCGTCGGCACCGTGGTGTCCGAGACGGTGGCCTCCAACCAGGGTATCGGCTACCTGATGATGAGTGCCGGCTCGCAGATGCGCATGGCGCTGGTGTTCGCCGGGCTGATCGTGATCAGCGCCATGGCGATGGTGATGTATGAGCTGTTTGCCGTGCTGGAGAAGCGGATGACTGGATGGGCACATCGGGGCCAACGTTAAGGTAAGGCGCCTTCCCTACTGCGCTCGATATCCTGGCCGCCGGCGGTACTCACAATCCTCATTGAGCAGCCAGTCAACTCCGGTTGCTCCGTTCCGGCGGCGGTCAGCCTCTCTTCGCTCGCTACGGGAATCCACACTTACCTCAGCTAGAACGCCTTCTCCAGGTCGAAGCGCGGTACCGGTTCGCCCTGGACCTCGACGGTTTCGGTGAACATGGCGAGCGGCCGCACCCACAGGCCGTACTCGCCGTAGAGGGCGCGATAGACCACCAGGGCTTCCTCGCTCTCGCTGTGGTGGGCGACGCCCAGCACCTCGTAGCGGTTGCCCTTGTAGTGGCTGTAGATGCCGGGAACGGGGTAGGGGCTTGTCATCGGAGACTCCATGCGTGAAGCGTGGTAGGGAGGGTCACTCGCCGGGTGCGGCGGCGAGCCTGGCCAGCCTGGCCAACACCCGCGAGACGGCCGTGAAACCGAAGCTGCCGGTGACGAAGGTGGCGGAGCCGAAGCCCGAGGCGCAATCGAGCCGTATCGCCTCGCCGGTTCCCGGCTTCTGGAAGCATACCTCGCCATCGCTGCCCGGATAGACCAGCTGCTCGTCGGAGTAGACGCACTCCACCGAGAAGCGGCGCTTGGGGTTGCGGGAGAAGCCGAAGTCACGGCGCAGGCGTGCGCGAACCTTGGCCAGCAGCGGGTCATGCTCCGTGCGGCTGAGGTCCGCTATGCGGATGCGTGTCGGGTCGGTCTGGCCGCCGGCGGCACCGGTCACGGTGATCGGCAGCTTGCGCCGCTTGCACCAGGCGATGAGCGCGGCCTTGGCCAGCACGCTGTCGATGGCATCCACCACGTGGTCGGCATCCTGGGGAATGCGCTCGGCCAGGTTGGTAGCGGTGACGAAGGCGCTATCCGCCACCACCTGGATGCCCGGCTGGATCGCCCGGCAGCGCTCGGCCAGGACCTCCACCTTGGGTCGGCCGATGGTGCCGTCCAGGGCGTGGAGCTGGCGATTGACATTGGAGACGCAGACATCGTCCAGGTCGATCAGCGTGAGCTTGCCGATGCCCGAGCGGGCCAGGGCTTCCACCGCCCAGCTGCCTACGCCGCCGACGCCTACCACCACCACATGGGCGGTGCGGAAGCGCTCGGCGGCACGGGAGCCATAGAGCCGACGGATGCCGCCGAAACGAAGGTCGTGGTCATGCTGGGTGGCGGGGTCGCCGTGGCTCGAGAATGGGGCTGTCATGATAGGTGGCTCGGACTCCCGGTCAGGCAGTGGGTTCGGGGTTGGGGGCGCTGAGGCCGGCGCCGTTCACCGGCAGGTGGCCGCCCCAGCCGAAGCGTTCGAACAGTGACGACATGGGGACGTCCAGGGCACAGCTCAAGGTCAGCCGATACGCCTCGAACGGATGGTCGAAGGCCAGGCCCACGGCGGCCAGCAGCAGCCGCGAACACCCCAGCCGCTCCTTGAAGAAGCGGTTGTGGTTGCCCTTGCCGTGCTTGGCGTCACCGATGATGGGATAGCCCCGCTGCGACAGGTGACGGCGTATCTGGTGGCGGCGCCCGGTCACGGGGCACGCCTGCATCAGCGAGTAGCGGCTCTGGGGGTAGCGGTCCACCTGCACCGGCAGCTCGACGCTGTCGAGCCGCCTCACTTCGGTCATCGCCTCCATGGCCGGCATTTCCGCCTTGGGGCGGCTGCCGTCCTCCTCGCGCAGCGGGTAGTCGAGCCAGTCGTGCTCGGGGCCGATGCCGCGAACTACTGCCAGGTAGCGCTTGGCGACCCGGCGCTCGGTAAAGGCTTCCGCCAGCCGGGCTGCCGCGGTCGTCGACAGGGCGAAGACCATCGCCCCCGAGGTGGGGCGGTCCAGGCGGTGCACGGGGTAGACCCGCTGGCCGAGCTGGTCGCGCAGGCGCTGCAGCAGGAATTCGCGCTCACCCCGTGCCAGGGCCGTGCGGTGCACCAGCAGGCCAGCCGGCTTGTGCACGGCGACCAGGTGCTCATCCCGGTGGAGAATCGTCAACGCTTCCGACATGTCAGCCTGGCTCGTGGAACGGGGCCGCCATTGTCGCCGCCCCGCGGGGCGTTGTCACCTCGGTGCTCTTCACCTCGGTGCTTGTCGCCTAGAGGACCTGGTCGCCGTATATGCCGTCATTCGCTGTCCTGGCAGTTGCCCCGTTGAAGGATGCCGCGGGCGATGCGTTCGATACCCTGGCGATAAGCGGCCTGGCGGTAGGAGATCGACTCCTTCTCGGCCCGCTCCAGCACCAGCCGGCCCTGGCTTTCGATCCGTTCCGCCAGACGTTCGTTGACGGTCTCCTCCGACCAGCGCTCGCCGGTGAGGTTCTGCACCCACTCGAAGTAGCTGACGATGACGCCGCCGGTATTGGCCAGCACGTCCGGCAGGACCGGAACGCCCCGCTCGTCGAGCGCCGCCTCGGCCTTGCTGGTAACCGGGCCATTGGCGATCTCGAGCAGGGCCTTTGCCTTCACCTGGCCCACGTTGTCGTCGTGAACCTGATCCTCGAGCGCCGCCAGTACCAGCACATCGACATCGAGGGTCAACAGGTCGTCCCGGTCGAGGTGCTCGACGTCCTCGGCGATACAGACCGATTCATCGCAGTAGACGAGGTCGTGCAGCCGCTGGTTCCTTGTCTTCTGCTGCATGATCGGCTCCGGGTCCAGCCCTTCGTCGCTGTAGATGGCGCCGCCCGAGTCGGAGAGGGCGACGATGCGATAGCCGCGCTCGTGGGCCAGCCGGGCAAAGTGGTAGGCGGCATTGCCGAAGCCCTGGATGGCCAGGGTCGTGTCTTCCGGCTTGCGCTGCTCACGCTTGGCCCACAGGTCCAGCACCTGCAGGGCGCCGCGCCCGGTGGCCGCCACTCGGCCGAGGGAGCCGCCCAGGGCCGGTGGCTTGCCGGTAATCGCAGCAGGCTCCTTGCCGCGCACGATATGGTCGTATTCGTCGGCCATCCAGCCCATCACCGTGGCGTTGGTGTTGACGTCCGGTGCGGGGATGTCACGGCGGGGGCCCATCACATCGGCAATGGCACGAATGTAGCCCCGGGCGAGCCGTTCCAGCTCGAGGCGAGAGAGTTGCTTGGGGTCGACCTTGACCCCGCCCTTGCCGCCGCCATAGGGCAGGTCGACGACGGCACACTTCACCGCCATCCAGAAGCTCAAGGTGGTGACCTCCAACTGATCGACGTCGGGGTGGAAGCGAATGCCACCCTTGGCCGGGCCCAGCGTAGTGTCGTATTGCACTCGCCAGCCGGGGAAGACGCGCAGCCGGCCGTCGTCCATGCGCACCGAAACGCTCACCTGTAGCGACAGGCTGGGCTGCATCAGGCGCTCGATGACGTCATCGTGGACGTCCAGCGCCTCGAAGACGTCTTCCAGGCGGGAGCGGGCATCGTCGAAGAGATTGGCATGATCCATTTGCCGTGACATCGTCATCCTCCATTGTCGAGACGGTATAGTGATTATTAGAGTTCAGCGTAGCAGTCCTCCCGACTCAGCCATTGGCGTGCCGGCGACGGGGACGAAAAATTTCAGTCGATTACCGGATGAAGCACTATCTTGGGCAAGGCAGGACGCCAAGGATCGAACAAGGGAGGGAAGCCGTGAGCCCACTGATGCGAAAAGCGCTCTTCTGGTGTGGCAGCTATATGCTGCTGGTACTGACGCCGCTGATCGTGGCGCTGGTCGCCCGGCCCGAGGAGGCTCGGGCGCTGGGTGCTGTTTTCGGCGCCTTTCTCGGGTTGCTGGCGCTTGGCGTGCTGGCCATGCAGGTGGTGATATCGGGGCGCCATCGCTGGTTCGCCGAATCACTGGGCTTTGACAATATCCTGCAGTTCCACCGGCAGACGGGCATCTGTGCCCTGCTGCTGGTGCTGGCTCACCCCGTCGTCATGATCGCCACGCGGCCCGAATGGATCGAGTTTCTCGATCCGCGCGACGAGACGCTGCGGGCAGTGACGCTGATCCTGCTGCTGGCAGCGACACTGCTGCTGGTGGCGAGCTCGCTGTGGCGGACCCGCTTCGGCCTCTCCTACGAATGGTGGCGGGCGCTGCACGGCATGCTGTCGCTGTTCATCGTCTCCGCCGGCCTCGGCCATGCGCTGATGGTGCAGCACTACACGGCAGGGCTGGCGACCTCGCTGGTGCTGATTGCGGTCATTGCCGTGCCGCTGCTGCTATTGCTGGAGTCGCGTCTGTTCCGGGTCTGGCGCAACCGGAAGCGCCCCTGGCGAGTGATCGACAACCGCCAGGAGCGGGGCGATGCCGCCACGCTGACCCTGGAGGCCGACGGCGACCATCGCCTCGACTTCGCGCCAGGGCAGTTCTTCTGGATCACCCTGGGCGAGACGCCGTTCTCGCTGCAGCAGCATCCTTTCTCGATTGCGTCATCGGCCGTCAAAAGCGAGCGGATCGCCTTCACCGCCAAGCGGCTCGGCGATTTCACCCATACCCTGCCCGACGTCAAGCCGGGCACGCTGGCCTATATCGAGGGCCCCTACGGCGCTTTCGTGCCGAATATGGCGAGTGATTCGGGAGCGGTGCTGATTGCGGGGGGCATCGGTATCACACCGATCATGAGCATTCTTCGCACCTTGAGGGACCAGGGTGCGACAGTGCCGCTTTGGCTGCTCTATGCCAACGATACCTGGGACGAGGCCACCTTCCGCGACGAGCTGATGGAACTCGAGGAGGTCCTGCCCCTCGAGGTCATCCACGTGATCAGCGACCCGGAGCCGGAGTGGCAAGGCGAGAGCGGCATGATCGACGAGGCGCTGGTGAGGCGGCGGTTACCTGCCGACGACGGCCGACGGGAGTACTTCATCTGCGGCCCCGAACCGCTGATGAATGCCGCCGAAAAGGCGCTGTTGCACATTGGTGCCGCGCCGACCCGTATCTATTCCGATCGATTCGATATCGTCTAGGCTTTGTACGAAAACTGCCTGCGCTCGGCCATGCGGCGTTAAAAATCGACTCAAAATGCTCATTTACACCCCGTAAACTCCGCTTTTTCGCCGATTTTTGCCTTGCCTGACCTTCGCTCGGCGACTTTTCGTACATAGCCTAAGGAGCCACCATGCTGCACCTCTACGCTCGCCGCGCCGGCATGTTCATCGCCATACTGCTGGTGATAATCGCCTTTCTGGCCGCACGCCTGGTCGCTGGTTAGGTGCCATGGGCCACCGATGGCCCCGCCACAGGCGGTCGCCAGGTCGGCCGGGGCCACCGTCATGGCAGTGGGCGACTATTCGGCGCTCAGGCTCAGCACATAGGTGCCGCTGTCGCCGCCGTTGAAGGAGCGCGCGATGGCGCGGTATTCGCCGGGCTCCAGGTGCGCCTCGATACGGGCATCGAGGTTGTTGCCGCCATCGTCATCGTTCAAGAACAGTCCTTCTCCCTCCAGCTCCAGGAAGGCGTCCAGCTCGCTGGAGATCATGTCCAGGCGGTAGGTGCCGGCTTCTTCCAGTTGAAACGTATAGGCGTCCCGGGCACCCGCTTCCAGCCAGGCTTCGATGGGTTGGCCGATTGCCAGCTGACCATCGTCGGGGAGTTCGTCGAGTTCCACTGCGGAAGCCTTGAGTTCGAACAGGCCGCTGCCGCTGAAGCTGTGGCTGCGGGCGGTAACGGTGTAGCCGCCCGGCCCCAGGTTGTAGCGGATACGTGCATTGAGTCCTTCACCGCCGTCGTCGTCGCTGGTGAAGATGTCCTCGCCGCGCAGCTCGAGGAAGGCATCAAAGTCGTCGGAGAGCATGTCGATGGTGACGAGGGCGGGAGACACGAGGGTCAGCTGGTATTCCAGCGCCTCGCCGTTGAGCCAGCCATGCAGCGGCTCGTCGATCGCCAGCTCGCCGCTGTTGCGCAGGGCGGCGCCGTGGGCGAGTTCATGAGGCTCGACGGTGAGGGTGTAGAGGCCGCTCTCCTGGCCATAGGCGGTGCGAGCGGTGAGCTGGTATTCGCCCGGCTCGAGGAAATCGGCGATGCGGGCGTCCAGGTCGCCGGCGCTGTCGTCATCCTCGCGGTGGTAGCCATGAGCGCCTTCCAGGACCAGGTAGGCGTCCACATCGCTGGAGCGCATCTCGATCTGGTAAAGCCCGCTCTCTTCCACCGTCAGGGTGTAGTGATCCGGCCCGTCCTGCAGCCAGCCGTCGGCACGTGACGGTACGCTCAGGGTGTCGCTGGTGGTGAGCTCCATGCTGCGGCTGGTGACGCTGAAGGGCCCATAGCTGTGCAGGTCGTTGCCACTCACGATCAGGGTGTAATCACCGCTCTCGTCGATGCGGCGGCGCAGCGCCGGTGTCTGGGCCGGGTCGAGGTAGTCAGTGGGGGCGTAGGTGGATGCCAGCAGCTGCTCTTCATCGTCATATAGCGACAGGGCGCCCTGCAGGGGACCGCCGAGCTCGATTTCGACCAGCGCTCCCTCTTCGAGCGGCAGGGTGAAGCGGGTGAAACGGCTGCCATCCTTGCCGTTGAGCTCACTCTGCGAGGTGATCTCGCCACGGTGGCGTTCGCCCAGCTGGATGCGCTCAAAGGCGGTCATGACGCTAGCGTCATCCGCCGCCGTTTCGGTGGAAGTGGCGACCGCCGGCAGCTGCCAGCCGACGATCAAGCCGACGGCTGCGCCGCCCAGGGCGATCAGGAAAAGGGGAGTGGCACGGTTGGCCATGGAAGCTTCCTTGTTCGATGGCGAGCATCGGTGAAAGGGGCGCCCGGCTATGTCGGGCAATGTTTACATTACGTAACCATTATACGGGGCTTCTTCGTTGAGGGGCAGTGGGAAGCACTTGCCGCTTGAAGTGAGCCCCGTGACCCCCAACCTCTCCCTGAGCAAGCCAGGAAAACCTCCGGTCAACGTTAAACCGACCGTTCTACCATTCAACAGGAGTCATCATGTCCTCAACCGTCTTGATCACCGGTGCCAATCGCGGCGTCGGCCTGGCACTGGCCCGGCACTATCATGGCGAGGGCTGGCAAGTGATCGGGGTCTGTCGCCAGACATCCGCCGAGCTGGACGCAGTGGCCAGCCGGGTGGTGGAAGGTATCGATGTGACCCGTGCCGCGGATATCGCCCGACTCGCCGAGGAGGTGAAGGATCAGCGGCTCGACCTGCTGATCAACAACGCGGGGCTGCTGCGCGACGAGTCCCTGGGCGAACTGAACTTCGACACCATCCGGGAACAGATGGAGATCAATGCCTACGCGCCGCTCGCCGTGGTCGAGGCGTTGCTCGACAACCTGGGGGAAGGCAGCAAGATCGCCAACATCACCAGCCGCATGGGTTCGATCGCCGACAACGATTCCGGTGGCCGTTATGGCTATCGCGCCTCCAAGGCGGCACTCAATGCCTTCGGCAAGTCGCTGGCCATGGACCTGGCTCCCCGCGGAATTTCGGTCATCCAGCTCCATCCCGGCTTCGTGAAGACCCGCATGGTCAACTTCGGCGGCATGATTTCACCGGAGGAGGCCGCAGCCGGTATCGCGGCGCGTATCGCGGCACTGACGCTCGAGACCACCGGTACCTTCTGGCATAGCAACGGCGAACCGCTGCCCTGGTAAGGCGGGAGCCGGGAGGCGCCGTGGCGCTCGTCCCGGCGCAAGTATTGGCGGGAAGCTGCAGATTGTGTGTAGGCTAACGGTTTCCTTGGCCAGGAAGCGCGCCCATGCCGCCATCCCCTACCGTCCAGCCCCCCGCCTCCCCCGAATGGGGCGAGGGGCTCGTGGTGCTGCTGGCCGCGACCTGGGTACAGGTGCTGTGCAGCGCGGGAATGCTGCTGGTGCCGACCCTGGCGCCACAGATCGCCGCCGCTTTCGGCGTGCCGACCGGCTGGGTCGGGCTGCAGGTCAGCCTGCTCTACGGGGTGGCAATGCTCACCTCGCTGCAGTCGGCGGTGCTAGCCCGGCGCCTGGGCGGCTGTCGGGCCAGCCAGCTGGCCATCGCGCTGGTGATGGGGGGCTGCGCGCTGGCCCTGATCGGCACGCCGCTGGCGCTGCTCGGCACCACCCTGATGCTGGGCCTCGCCTACGGCATCACCAGTCCCGCGGCGGCGGAGCTGCTCTCCCGCTTCACGCCCCCCGAACGACGCAATCTCGTCTACTCCATCAAGCAGACCGGCGTGCCCCTGGGCGGCGTGCTGGCCGGCCTGATGGCACCGCCGCTGGCGGCCTACTGGAACTGGCAGGCGGCCTTCCTGGCGGTGGGCGCGGCCAGCCTTGCCACACTGCTGCTGCTGCAGCCACGTCGCTCCCGCTGGGATGCCAGCCGAGATGCCAGCGTACGCATGCAGGGGGCCGGCAGCCTGGATGTCCTGCGCCGCTCCCGTGCCATGCGCTGGCTGGGCGCCACCGGCTTCTGCCTCTCCGCGGCGCAGCTCTCGCTGCTCAGCTTCGCGGTGGCCTTCATGGTCGAGGAGCTGCTGCTGAGCCTGGTCATGGCGGGGGCCGTGGTGTCGCTGGTGCATGTGGCCGGGGTGTCGGGGCGACTGGCCTGGGGTGCCCTGGCCGACCGCCTGGGAGGGAGCCTGCCGGTGCTATTCGGCCTGGCCGGCGTTATCTCCGTGCTCTTCTTTCTGCTGGCCGTACTCGGCACCGTGGTGCCGACCTGGCTGACGATTGCCCTGATGGTGGTCGCCGGCGCCACGGCGGTGGGCTGGAACGGGGTCTATCTGGGCGAGGTGGCGCGGCGCTGCCAGCCCGGTGAGGTGGGCGAGGCCACCGCCGCCGTGCTGGTGCTGACCTACATGGGGGTGCTGGTGGGCCCGGCGCTGTTCAGCCTGATCGTGTGGCTCACCGGCAGCTACGCCGTGGGCTTCCTGCTACCCACGCTGACCGGTGCGCTGGCGGTCTTCTGCCTGCTGAACTGCGTGCGCAGCGATGCCGCGCCGCGCGTCGCCTGAGCCGCCGTTTCTACTCCACCAGGCTGGCTTCGCCCAGGGTGTGTGCGTCATGCTTTCCGCCAGGCCGCCATGGCGCGCTATGCTGAAAGTGGCCGAGGCACTTCGTATTGCTCCAGACCTCAAGGAGAACGCCCATGTTGGATCTGATCTCCCACCCGGCAGACCATGTCGTGGCGATGAAGGCGGGGGGCATCGTGACGGGCAGAGAGCTGCAGCGCGCCATTGATGCCATTGAGGCCGCCAAGCGGGATCATCCCGTGATCAGCCTGGTGATCGAGATCGACAACCTGCGCTTGATGACGCTGACTGCCCTGCTCAAGGACATCGGTTATGGCCTGACTCAGCTCGGCGATCTCGACCACTACCACCGCGCCGCCGTGGTCACCGACCAGGCGTGGATCGAGCATTTCGCCCACCTGGAAGAGCGGCTGTTCAAGGCGGTGGATATCCGCACTTTCTCTTGCCGCGAACGCGCCGCTGCGATGGCCTGGGCCGGTGAGCTTCCCAGGGGCGCCCATGAGGATCCCGAAGAGGACGGCTACCACGGGGCCTGATCCTGTCCTGCCACTTGGGAACCAGCGCAAGTGGTGGACACCTCCACGGCACGTTTTCTTCTCGGCTGATAGGGATAGGCGGGAACCTTTCTGCCGCCTGCTGCGTCCCTGTGATCGCCGGGGCATACCCCGGCGACTCGCAACCTGCAGAGCACGGGAGGATGTCATGATCATTGCACGCTGGTACTGTCAGGCCCGCTTTGGGCACAAGCAGGAGCTGCTTGCGAAGACCCAGGAGTGGTGGCGCACCATCGGCCGCGAGATCGGCCAGACCGACTACACCATCACCACCGGCAGCATCGGTGCCGCCGAGTCGGTTGTCGCCGTGGACGTTCGGGTGGCGGACATCGCGACTCTGAGCGCCCAGTGGGACAAGCTCGCCGAGCGCGCCGACCACCGGGAGTGGGGCAAGGCGATCGAGCCCCTGGTCGTCAGCGGCTCCACCCGCTGGGAGATCTACCGGGCGGTGGAGTGAGCCGGTCGATCTCCCCACGGCCGGGGGAACGGTGTGACTCAATGCCATGACTGGTCAGGAATCGCGAGCGCGTTGATTGTCATGGCATTGCCATCTGGATGCCGCATCCGTGTGGTTTTCGTTGGCGTGGATGAAGGGATGACGTCCGTGTCGCCTCACTACACCCATGGTCCACCATGGTCTGCTCGCGAAACGTGGCCAAATCCGCGAAGCTTGTCGTTCAAGCTGCCCGGAGTCCGCCATGAAGCATTCCCCCGCCTATCGTCTTGCTGCCACGATCCTGCACGGCTTCGATGAGTACCGTTCGCGTTTCAAGGAGATCACCGCGGATGCCAGCCGGCGTTTCCGTGATGCCGCATGGCGGGAGGCACAGCAGGCTTCTGCGGAACGCATCAACCTCTACGACGAGAAGGTCGAGGAAACCCTCGACAGGCTCAAGCGATCCTTCGCCGACGAGGAACTGACCCACTGTGAATGCTGGCGCGAGGGCAGGAATCACTACGCCGAACTGATCAGCCAGCGTCTCGACTACGAGCTGGCCGAAACCTATTTCAACTCGATGTTCTGCTCTATCTTCCATCACCGCCATATCCGCAACGACTGGATGTTCGTCTACAGCTCCCGGGATGCGGCGGCGCACCACTCGGGGATCGAGCGCTGTCGTCGCCTGCCGGTGGACGGAAAATGGCAGGAAGCCATCCACTGGGCACTGGCGGGTGCTCCCTTCGAGACACCCTTCGACAACCTGCAGCGTGATACCCGGCTGGCCGCCGAGTTCCTGCGTGGCCACCTGCCGGCCGCCATTCTCGACGCGCCGGATACCGAGGTCGAGCTGCTCAAGAGCGTCTTCTACCGCAACAAGGGCGCCTATCTGGTGGGGCGCATTCGAGGGGGCGGTGAACAGGTCCCGCTGGTGTTGCCGGTGCTTCACGATGAAGGGAAGGGGCTGCACCTGGATACGGTGCTCATCGAGTCCGACGAGGTGTCGATCATCTTCTCCTTCACCCGTGCCTACTTCCAGGTGGAGGTGCAGGTGCCGGGAGAGTTCGTCGACTATCTGCAGGAGTTGATGCCCGACAAGCCCGAAGGGGAGCTGTACGCCACGATCGGTTTCTTCAAGCATGGCAAGACGGAGTTCTTCCGTGCGCTGAACCGGCAGGTGGCCAAGCGGGAGGACAAGTTCATCATCGCGCCGGGGGTGCGTGGCATGGTCATGGCGGTATTCGTGCTGCCGTCGTTTCGCACGGTCTTCAAGATCATCAAGGATCGCTTCGACCCTTCCAAGCAGATGAGCCGGGATAACGTCCGTGAGAAGTACAGCCTGGTCAAGCGTCACGACAGGGTCGGCCGCATGGCGGATACCCAGGAATTCTCCAACTTCATCGCCCGCAAGGATCACTTTGCACCGGAGTGCCTGGAGGAACTGCTCGAGGTGGCACCCTCCAACGTCCAGCTCAAGGGTGACAAGGTCATCATCAAGCACTGCTACACGGAGCGGATGATGACGCCGCTCAACCTCTACCTGGAGCAGTGCGATGAAGCCGAGACACGGGCCGTACTCAAGGACTACGGCAATGCCATCAAGCAGATGGCGGCTGCCAATATATTCCCCGGTGACATGCTGCTCAAGAACTTCGGCGTCACCCGCCACGGCCGGGTGATCTTCTACGACTATGACGAGGTCTGCTATCTCACCGAGTGCAATTTCCGCCATATTCCGGAGCCGATGTACCCCGAGCAGGAGCTATCCGACGAACCCTGGTACTCGGTGGGGCCGAATGATATTTTTCCCGAGGAATTCGGCCCCTTCCTGTTCGCCGATATCCGACTGCGCAAGCTCTTCTATGAACTGCACGCGGAGTTGCTCGACGCGGATTACTGGAAGGGATTACAGCAGGCCATTCGCGATGGACGAGTCATCGACGTCTATCCCTACCGCAACAAGCAGCGGTTTGTCGGTAGCGAGGAGAATGGCCTGGTCTATTGAAGCGAGCCGCTTCCAGGCCCGCCACTTCAGTGCGTCCGGCAGGCAGCGGCAATGACGAGGCAAGGTATGGCGGAGGAGAGGCGCCCCCATCTTGTGGTCTTTACCGGTTCCGGCATCAGCGCCGAGAGCGGTATCCAGACCTTCCGGGCCGACGATGGCCTTTGGGCCGACCACCCCATCGAGGCGGTGGCCACCCCCGAAGCCTGGCGTCGTGATCCCCGGCGTGTGCTGGAATTCTACAATACGCGCCGGGCCCAGGTCCGCCGGGCCCGGCCCAATGCCGCCCACAAGGCCCTGGCGGAGCTGGAGAAGCGGGGTTTTCGGGTCAGTATCATCACCCAGAACATCGATGACCTGCACGAGCGCGCGGGATCCCGCAACGTGCTGCACCTGCATGGCGAAATCCTCAAGGCGCGCTCTACGGTGGATGCCCGAATGCAGTATCGCCTGCCCCGTGGCGGCATCGAGTTGGGCGATATCTGCGACAAGGGGAGCCAGCTGCGCCCGGACGTGGTGTGGTTCGGCGAGAGCGTGCCGCACTTTGCCGAGGCCTGTGAGATCGTCGGCGAGGCCGACCTGCTGCTGGTGGTCGGCACCTCGCTTGCCGTGATGCCCGCCGCTTCATTGCTGGATCATGCTCCCCTGGAGGCCCCCTGCGTGCTGGTGGACCCCGAGGCCGAGACGCTGGCGCCGCCGGGCGTGACTCGCGTCAGCCAGCCCGCCGGCAGGGGGGTGCCAGAACTCGTACGCCACTGGCAGCGGGAGGGGCGGCTGTGGATGCCGGAGACCCTGCTGGGCTAATGCCACTCGGCAAGCGGCCTCTCCCGCAGCGGGGAGCCATGATAGAATGCCGCCCCTTTCAGCACCGCCAAAGGCCCTCATGTCGGACAATACGCCCAGCGATTTCAGCGATCGTGACCCCGCAACGGGTCATCCTCGGCCGCCACGGCGAGAGTTCAAGGGGCGCGGGAGCTTCGTCGAGCGCTGTCCCGGTTGCAACCTGCCTCGCCTCAACTGCCTTTGCCCCTATCGGTTCACGGTGGAGAGTACGGCTCGTGTCTGGCTGTTGACGCACCCCCTGGAGCACCACAAGCCGACCAATACCGGGCGACTGATCCGGGACGTGCTGCCCACCACCGAGGTGTTTACCTGGTACCGTACGACCCCGGACGAGCGATTGCTGGCACTGCTCGAGGATAGCCGCTTCGCCCCCTTCGTGATCTTTCCCGATGATCAGCCCGACTACGCCGACCGCGTGGTGAGCCTGGACGCCGTCGCGAGCGTCAAGAGCGCCGGGAAGACACCGGTCTTTATCCTGCTCGACGGCACCTGGCGCCAGGCACGGCGGATCTTCCGCAAGAGCCCCTACCTGAAGAACCTGCCGGTGCTGCCGCTGGCCACCGAGCGACTGACCCGCTATCGGCTGCGCAAGCCGGCGTCGGCGGCACACCTCTGCACGGCCGAGGTGGCCGCCGAACTGCTGCGTCAATCGGGGGACACCCTGGCCGGCGACGTGCTGGATGACTACTTCGACGCCTTCAACGACAGCTATGCCGCCAGCCGGCGCTTCGAGAAGCTCCTGGCGCCGACGCCCGCCATGAAGCGGCTGCAGAACCGGCGCACCCGGTAAGTCTTCAGTCTGCCGCCTCGGCGACTCGAACGCAGGCGCGCCCCGCCTCCTTGGCCTGATACATGGCCATGTCGGCCCGATGCACCAGTTGGCTCGGGGTGTCACCCGGCTGCCAGGCAGTGACGCCGATGCTGATCGAGACCGGGCCGACAGCAGGGAAGGGTGTCTCTAGCCGGTCCTGGCAGAGGCGAGCCGCCAGCTCGGTGGCCTGGGGCAGGGTACAGTCCGGGGCGATGATCAGAAACTCCTCGCCCCCCCAGCGGCCCAGGTGATCCGAGGCTCGCAGACGCGCTTGAACGGTCTGGGCCACCTGTCGCAGCACGCTGTCGCCTGCGTCATGCCCATGGCTGTCGTTGATTCGCTTGAAATGGTCGATATCGAACAGCAGCAGCGAGCAGGGTTTGCCACCATGCTCGGCTATGGCGAGCTCCGCCTTGAGCAGCTCCTCGATCCGGTGACGGTTGGCAATGCCTGCGACCGGATCGGTGCGGGCCAGGTGCCTGAGCCTGGCATTGCGCTCATGCAGGCGCCTGCAGCGATGCCTGGCCCGCCAGACGGTGATGTCATTGGATAGCATCCTGCCCAGCTCGACAGCGGCATGCTGGTCGGCGGTGGACCAGGCGATGCTGTCGTGGGGCGCTTCGGTCTGGAGGACTTCATTCTGCTGTGCGACGGTGCGCCGCCTTGTCGGCTGCCGAAACAGCATTAGCCACCCGGCTGGCTGTGCCTCGCTGGTCAGGGGAGCCGCCAGCAGGCCACTGAAGTCTCCCTGTGGCGGCAAGGCCTTGCCGAGTGCGGTATCGGCCAGTCGATGACTGTGCCAGAGGGCATCGGGTGAACAACGGTCGAGATCAGCGGCAAGCTGCTGTAGGGTTCGGGCAGGCGGACGCTTGCCAAGTCCCAGGGCCTTACCTTGATATACTAGGGCGACACCACAGGCTTGGAAGTAGTGCTTGCAGGCCTTGGCGGCTGCCAGCAGCGCGGTGTTGGAGGGCCGTCGCGGTCGGCGAACGCCGAGCTGGCCGGCCATTGCCAGCAACCGGCGTCGACGCAGGGATTCTGCCCGCTCCTGCAGCAGGGCATGGCGCTGGAATGCCGTATGGGCCAACAGCTGCAGCAGCTGGCGAAGCCTGGGTGCCAGGTAACGGGCCTGGCGCCCATGGCAGGCGATCAGCCCCCAGCGGCGCTGCCCATCGTACAGGTTGATGACAAGGGCGGTATGCGCCTGCAACTGCCGCAGCCAGTTCCGGTCGCGCACAGGAATCGAGCGGAGCACGGCCCGGGAGAGGTCCAGGGCAGCCGCCCCCGGACCCGTCAGCGGGACGGGGCTTGCCGTGGTGTCGGCGATCATCCGCAATGGTGTGCTGCCGGAAAAGAGGCTCCCCGTCGGGTGCGGAAGGCCGGCGGAAAAGGCGCCGCATGCGTTGCGGACCTGGTCGGAGGCAGCGTCCGCCGCCAGTCGTTGCAGGTGGCCGCCATCGTCGATGCGATAGGCCTCGGCGGTCTCGAGCCCGGTCAGCTCGCGCAGTGCGGCCAATAGCAGCGAGAGCACCCTGCCTGGGCAGTCGGCCCCAGCGATGCGTGAACCCCAGCCAGCCACCCGTTCCGTCAGGTTGTCGGTCAGGTTTCCGCATGGCTCCAGCTCCAGGACGATGCTGGTCGCCACGCCGTGTGCGGTGACATGTAGTGGCTGTGGGGTGATGTCGAGCCGGCAGGTGGCGGTACTGGCGCGGCCTTCCTCGCCTTTGCCGAACCGGGAGGCGAGCAGGCCGATGGGAACCGAGCCCAGTACGGCGGATGGAGAGCGGCCGAGCACATCGGCCGGTGCCTGGCCAAGGAACCGATCCAGGTTGGTGCTGGTGAGGGTCACGCTGCGCCACCGCTGATCGACGACGATCAGGCAGCCATGGGGCTGGATGGCACCGGCGGTTTCCGCCAGTACCCTCGGACAGTAGCTCGCATCGAGATCCCTTTGAAGCGAGTCCGGCATGGGGGGTCCTGTTGTGTTTTGAGCCAACGGCCGGGCCTTGACGCGGCTGGCATCGATGATCAACTGACATGATGGAGTTAACCATTGGTTGCTATATTAGATCAACTCCAGTTTAACTGCGAGCCTGAACTGCGCGGCACATTCGCCGCATGAACGAAAAAACCGCCTTTGCCGAACGCCTGGCAACCGCAATGCGGTCGGCTGGCTACGAGCCACGGCCCGCCGTGCTGGAACGTGAATTCAACCTGCGCTACTGGGGCAAGCCCGTCACCCTGCAGGGGGTGCGTCGTTGGCTCTGTGGCGAGACCCTTCCCAAGCAGGAGAAGCTCCAGGTGCTGGCGGAGTGGTTGGGCGTCGAGCCCCAGGCGCTGCGCTACGGGGAAGCCGCCGGGCTGCAGATTCGCGAGGCCCGGGGCCGCTGGGAGGCGTCGATCAGTGGCGAGGAGCGCCAGGTGCTGCAACGCTACCTCGCGCTGCCGGTCGCGCAGCGCAAGGTGGTGGCGCAGGTCATCGAGGCATTCTCTCAGGCCTATGGTACGCACCCGGATGAGAGCGGCGAGGCCTCGGAAGGGGGGTGATGCGCCCCGTCAGCCGCCGAACAGCGCGCCGGCGATGCGGAAGCCGGCGATCCAGGTGCCGGCGGCGGAGCCCAGCGTGGCGAACAGGAACACCAGCAGGGTGCGTGAAACCCGATTGCGCCACCAGCCCTTCAGCTCGGTGACATCGTGGCGCAGGGTGGAAAAGTCGCGCACCTTGGGCTTGCGCATCCACAGCTCCACCCCGGCGGCGACGAAGCCGGCGCCGATGGTCGGATTCAGCGAGGTGAGCGGTGCCGCGACCATGGTGGCCAGTACCGTGACCGGGTGAGCCAGGGCGGCCAGGGTGGCGAGCCCCGAGAGCACGCCGTTGATCAGGAACCACTCGCCGACCAGCTGCCAGCCCAGTTCGGTGTTGCGCGAGAAGCCGATGGCGAAGCCGGTCAGCACCAGGGCCGTGATCAGCCAGGGGAGTGAGCGCCAAATCTTCGACGGCGGCGGCGTGACCTCCAGCTTCTCACGCTCTTCCCGGGGCGAGGCGGGCAAGGGTTCGCCGAAGCGCTCGGCCATCCCCTTCATATGCCCGGCACCGATCACCACCAGCACATTGCGATAGCGCCCGGGAGGGGCCTGCTCGGCCAGGCACATCACCATGTAGCGGTCGCGCTCGGTGATCAGCGGAATGTAGAGCGCCTCGGACTCGGCGGCGAACTCATTGAAGGTGGACTCCAGCACGTCGCCCTGCTTCAGCCGCTCGATCTCCTCGGGCTTGATCTCCTGGCGCGAGAGCACGCTGCCGAGTAGCCCGGTGAACAGCGACATGCGTTGCCACCAGGGTACGTTGTGGTAGATGCGCTTGAGGGTGATGCCCACGTCGCGGTCGATCAGCAGCAAGGGCAGCTCGTGCCGGCGTGCCTCCTCCAGGGCGGCACGCATCTCGGCACCCGGCTCGATACCCGACTGTTCGGCGACTCGCTGCTGGAAGGCGCCCAGCGCCAGGCTGGCGGCGACCATGCCGGCCTTGCCCTGGCGAAAGATTTCGAAGAGATCCTGCTTGCCCAGGGCATCCGGGTCGCTGAGGTTCTGGTGGCGGGAGTCGCACAGCTCGATGGCCACGGCGTCGAATTCACCGGAGCCGATCAGGCGGCGCACGTCATCGGCGCTCTGCGCCGAGACATGGGCAGTGCCCAGCAGGGTATAGCGGGTCCCGCCCAGCTCGATGACTTGGCGCGGGCCGCTGAAGTCGCCTTCCTGGCGGGGGTCGGTCACGGTGTCCTGGGAGTGGGTCATGAACGCTCGGGGTTGAAAGGGGATGAATGCCCGATTATCCACGAAGCCGGCCCGCGCTCCAAACCCGGCCTGTCGGAAGTAGCATCAGGCTTATCCAAGGAAACGCTGAACAAATCGTCGAGCGAGATGAAGCGCAAGGCGCACGGAGCACAGGAACCGGAGCATATGGGGTATATGTGAGGATTCCGAGCACCGCGCAACGCAGCGATTCGCTCGTGTAGGCATTTGTGCAGTGTTTCCCTAACGGCGCCAGAAGGCCGGGGTGAACAGCACCAGCACCGTGAAGATCTCCAGGCGGCCCAGCAGCATGGCAACCACCAGGATCCACTTGGCGAGCATCGGCATTTCGCCGTAATTCGCTGAGGCTTCCCCGAGTGCAGGGCCCAGGTTGTTGAGCGCCGAGGCCACCGTCGACCAGGCGGTGACCTGATCGACGCCGGTGGCCATGACGCCCACCAGCATCAGGAAGAACAGCATCACATAGACCGAGAAGAAACCCCACACCGCCTGGGCGATGCCATCGGGTACGCTCACCTTGCCGATCTTGACCGCGATCACCGCGTTGGGGTGGATCAGGCGCATGACTTCGCGCATGCCTTGCTTCAGGATCAGGATGATGCGGATCACCTTCATGCCGCCGCCGGTGGACCCGGAGCAGCCGCCGACGAAGGCCGCCATGAACAGCAGGAACGGCAGCGCGCCCGGCCAGGCCGCGAAGTCCGCCACGCCGAAACCGGCGGTGGTGGCGATCGAGACGACCTGGAAGAGGCCATGGCGCAGGCCCCGCTCGGTATCGTAGGTGCCGGTAAGCCACAGCGAGATCACGGTGATGACGGACAGGAAAGCCAGGAACATCAGCAGGAAACGGGCTTCCGGGTCCTGGAAATAGTGGCGGATGCGCCGGCCGCGCCAGGCCAGAAAATGGAGGCTGAAACTCATTGCCGAGATGATCAGGAAGAACATGCAGATCAGCTCGATGGTGGCACTGTCGAAATGGCCGATGCTGGCGTCGTAGGTGGAAAAACCGCCGATGGCCACGGTTGAGAAACTGTGGCCCAGGGCATCGAACCAGTTCATGCCGGCGGCCAGGTAGGCCAGGAAGCAGGTGATGGTCAGGGCGGCGTAGATGTACCACAGCGCCTTGGCGGTCTCGGTGATGCGCGGCGTGAGCTTGGAGTCCTTCAGCGGGCCCGGGATCTCCGTGCGATAGAGGGCCATGCCCCCGACCCCCAGGGTCGGCAGGATCGCCACCGCCAGTACCACGATCCCCATCCCGCCGAGCCACTGCAGCTGCTGGCGATAGTAGAGGATCGACTCCGGCAGGAAGTCGATGCCGGTGATCACCGTGGCGCCGGTGGTGGTCAGCCCCGAGAAGGACTCGAAAACCGCGTCGGTGGGCGACAGGGCGGCGTCGCCGGTCAACATCAGTGGTAGCGAGCCGAACAGCCCCAGTACGCTCCAGAACAGGGCGGCGATCAGGAAGCCGTCGCGGGTGCGCAGCTCCTTGCGAGCCAGCCGGTTGGGCAGGTACATCACCAGTCCCGTTGCCGCGGTGATGATGATCGCGATGGCGAAGGCATCCCACTGGGCATCGCCGAACAGCAGCGAGATCAGGATGGGTGGCACCATGGTCAGGCTGAACATCATCAGCAGCATGCCCAGGATGCGCAGGATGATGCGCAGGCTCATGCGAAGATTCCCCTGGCGACAGGCGTGCGAACCATAGGCGCGAAGCAGCAGCGTGACATCAAGAGGCGCCCCGTTGGCATCAGAAGAAGGTCAGGCCGACCTGGAAGAGGCGTTCCACCTCGCGAATGCGGCGCTTGTCGATCACGAACAGGATCAGGTGATCGCCCGACTCCACCACCACGTCGTCGTGGGCGATCAGCACCTCCTTGCCGCGCACCAGCGCACCGATGGTGGTGCCGCTGGGCAGGTCGATGTCGCCGATGGCGCGGCCAACCACCTTGGAGGATTGCATGTCGCCGTGGGCGATGGCCTCGATCGCCTCGGCGGCACCGCGGCGCAGCGAGTGCACGTTGACGATGTCGCCGCGGCGCACGTGGGTCAGCAGGCTGCCGATGGTGGCCTGCTGCGGCGAGATGGCGATGTCGATCTCGCCGCCCTGGACCAGGTCCACGTAGGCGGCGTTGTTGATCAGCGTCAGCACCTTCTTGGCACCCATGCGCTTGGCCAGCATCGACGACATGATGTTGACCTCGTCGTCGTTGGTCAGCGCGCAAAAGATGTCGCAGTCCTCGATGTTCTCCTCTTCCAGCAGCCGCTTGTTGGTGGCGCTGCCGTGCAGCACCACGGTGCGGTCGAGGCGCTCGGCGAGCACCGTGCAGCGCTCGATGCCGTGCTCGATGATCTTGACCTGGTGGCTGTGCTCGAGGTGTTCGGCCAGCCGCTCGCCGATGTTGCCGCCGCCGGCGATCATCACCCGGCGGAAGTCGCGGTCGACCCGGCGCAGCTCACTCATCACCGCGCGGATGTCGCGGCGGGCGGCGATGAAGAAGACCTCGTCGTCGGCCTCGATCACGGTGTCGCCGCGGGGAATGATCGGCCGGTTGCGGCGGTAGATGGCCGCCACCCGGGTGTCGACGCTGGGCATGTGGCGTCGCAGGAAGCCCAGGTCCTGGCCCACCAGCGGGCCGCCGTAGAACGCCTTGACCGCCACCAGCTGCACCAGCCCACCGGCGAACTCCAGCACCTGCAGCGCGCCGGGGTGCTCGATCAACCGGCGGATGTGGTCGGTGACCACCTGCTCGGGGCTGATCAGCACGTCGATGGGCACCGCCTCGTGGGCGAACAGCCCCTTGCGGGTGAGGTAGGCGGTGGCGCGGACCCGGGCGATCTTGGTGGGGGTGCGAAACAGGGTGTGGGCGACCTGGCAGGCGATCATGTTGACCTCGTCCTGGCTGGTCACCGCGATCAGCATATCGGCGTCCTCGCAGCCGGCCTGGCGCAGCACCACGGGGTAGGAGCCCGGCCCCACCACGGTGCGGATGTCGAGCCGGGTGTGCAGCTCGCGCAGCCGCTCGCCGTCGGTGTCCACCACGGTGATGTCGTTTTCCTCGCGGGCCAGATGCTCGGCCAGCGTACCGCCGACCTGGCCGGCGCCAAGAATGATGATCTTCATTGCT
>NZ_JAKCMI010000020.1 GCF_021412585.1 Halomonas alkalisoli
TAGATACCCTGATCAAGAACGGCCTGATCATCACCGCCGCCGATCGTTACCACGCCGATATCGGCATCAAGGATGGGCGCATCGTCACCCTTGGCCAGGGCCTGGAGGGCGCCGAGGAGGTGATCGACGCCGACGGCCTCTGGGTAATGCCCGGCGGCATCGATGCCCACTGTCATCTGGATCAGCCCCTGAGCGACGGCGCGGTGATGGCCGACGGCTTCGAGAGCGGCACTCGCTCGGCGGCCTGCGGTGGGACGACCACGGTGATCCCCTTTGCCGCCCAGCAGAAGGGGCAGAGCCTGCGTGCCGCGGTGGCGGATTATCACCGCCGCAGCGAGGGCCAGGCGCTGATCGATTACGCCTTCCATATGATCGTCACGGACCCCACCGAGACGGTGCTCAAGGAGGAGTTGCCGGCGCTGATCGCCGAGGGCTACAGCTCCTTCAAGATCTACCTCACCTACGACGACCTCAAGCTCAATGACCGGGAGGTCCTCGAGGTGCTGGCCATGGCCCGCCGCGAGGGCGGCATGGTGATGGTGCATGCCGAGAACGCCGACTGCATCGCCTACCTCACTGAACTGCTCGAATCCCAGGGACAGACGTCGCCGTTCTACCACGGCGTGGCGCATTCGGCGATCGCCGAGCGTGAGGCCACCCACCGCGCCATCTCCCTGGCGGAGTTGATCGACGTGCCACTGTTGATCGTGCATGTGTCCGGTCCCGAGGCCATCGAGCAGATCCGCTGGGCCCAGGGACGCGGCCTGCGGGTCTACGGCGAGACCTGCCCCCAGTACCTGATGCTCACCGCCGCCGATCTGGACAAGGAGGGCTTCGAGGGCGCCAAGTGCGTATGCAGCCCGCCCCCCCGCGACAAGGCGGCCCAGGAGGCGGTGTGGCAGGCGCTGGAGAGTGGCGTCTTCCAGGTCTTCTCCTCGGACCACGCCCCTTTCCGCTACGATGACCCTCAGGGCAAGAAGCTGCATGGAGACGAGGCCGGCTTCCACCATATCCCCAACGGGATTCCGGGGCTCGAGACGCGGCTGGCGATCCTCTTCTCCGAGGGGGTGGTGAAGGGGCGCATCGATGCCACCCGCTTCGTTGCGCTGACCGCCACCAACCCGGCCAAGATCTATGGCCTCTATCCCCGCAAGGGCACCATCGCCATCGGCAGCGATGCCGATCTGACCCTATGGGACCCTGAGGCCCGCACCACAGTGCGCAACGCGGCCCTGCACCATGCCGTGGACTACACCCCCTATGAGGGGTTAGAGCTTACCGGGCGGCCGGTGCTTGCCCTGTGCCGCGGCCAGGTGGTGTCCCGCGACGGTGAACCGACCGCCGTGCCGGGACATGGGCGCTTCCTGAAGTGTGACAAGCCACAGCCGGCCCGGCCTCGTGGTGTGGCTAAGGGGTTCTGAACATGAATATAGATGCTCGGAATGATTTTCGAATAAGGCTCTGTCTTGGGGCTACTCTATATCCCAATTTATAATATCCGGGTCGATTCACCGCCTAGCTGCATCAGCGCCTGACACTGCAGTATCGCAGCCTCGAAGCAGTCGACAAGCCGAGAGTTGTGTTGAGCAGGTAGGCTAGTAGCCAGCCCGGCAAAAGCTGCTCCGCCAATGATTGTCACATCGGGATTTAGTCTTTTCTGGTGTCGGGTTAGGGTCTCAGCTAGGCGGTGATGCATCTCTTCACGTTGGCTTGGCAATTTCAAGTCTTCGATGTTAATTGCTTCTATGGCTAGGCAGCGCCGCGCTAAACCGAGATCGTATACCACCTCTTCAATCATCTTCGGCCAACGCTCTCCGGGAGTAAGTATTGAGAAGCGCCCGCCCAGTTGCTGGGCGGTAAGCAACGAGGACTCAAGCATTCCTACCACCGGCACCGGGCTAATCTCGCGAACTGCGGCGATGCCTGGCTCGCCAAAGCAACTCAGAAGTATAGCATCGTAGCGCCTGTCATCTTTCGCTAAATGAATCTCAACTAATTTAACTAATTCAGCGCCGGCCAAGGCACAATCTCGGCGAGAGCCGATGTAAGGAACGCTCTCTGTAGCCGTATCCGACAGCACCTCTACACTCTGGCCCAGAATGCGTCGTGCCTCTTCAGTCATCTGCGCGGTCAAGGCAGCATTACTATTACCATTTAGCAACAATAGTCGCATCTCATTGCTCCTGCCCCGCTGCTGTGCAGCGAAAGGCCGTAAGAATTAAAAGCTGACAGGTTAAGTTGATTGCCATGTGACTTTTTTATAAATTCCGGGGTGTTTCTAAAAAAGTTTGCTATGAATGTGAAGTGGTTATGTTTTTCTTAAATCAGTCAATCCATTATAAGAATAATTTTGCGTTAATGTTTGTGTTTTTTTGTCTGGCAAGTTAAAAGAGTTAAGGGTTAGGGTGGTGGTGGTTAAACCAGTGCTTAGCAATGTCTTCTCTCCGTGCAATCCAGACTCCTTTGTGAGTAGAGATATAGTCAAGGAATTTTTCAAGTGCAGCGGCACGTCCTGGACGTCCAGCCAAGCGGCAGTGTAGGCCAATTGACATCATGCGAGGGCTTTTCAGTCCCTCTCGGTACAGCTGGTCAAAGGTGGCACACAGGTAATCAAGCCAGTCTTTCCCGGTATCGAATCCAGGCGACGACGCAAATCGCATATCATTAGTATCAAAACTATAGGGTATGACAAGATGGTGCCCCTGATTATGTTCAATCCAATAAGGAATCTCATCGTTGTAGGCATCGGAATCATAGGTAAATCCACCATGTTCAATAACTAAGTTTCTAGTGTTGGCGCTGATTCTTCCTGTGTACCAGCCAGTTGGTGCCTTGCCTGTCAACTTCAAAAGAATATCGACACAACGTCGCATGTGTTCGCGCTCAGACTTAAGTTCGACGTTACGATAGTCGATCCACCTCCAGCCATGCGCAGCAATTTCATGGCCATCTTGAACCAGTCGTTCGGCGATCTCCGGCACCCTTTCCATGGACTGGGCAACCGCAAAAGCCGTCAAGGGTAGTGAGCGATCACGAAAGATGTCGAGTAGCCGCCAGACGCCGACGCGGCTTCCATACTCGTAATGAGACTCCATGTTGAGGTTGCGTGTGCCCTCCCATGGGCCACACAGCATGTCGGAATTCAGGTGCTCGGCAGCAGTATCACCATCCAGGATATGTGATTCCGAACCTTCTTCGATATTGAGCACGAATGACAAGGCAATACGGGCACCCTTCGGCCATTGTGGATGGGGCGGGGTAGACCCATACCCACGAAGATTAGCGAGTCGTTGTTCGGTGTCAGATTGCATTAGAGAGGGCCTCTTCGATATCTACAACATCATCAGGTTCACTCAAGTCCATTTTTGCCTGTATGTGACCGATGTGTGTTGACATCAAGCGCTCGGCCTTGTCGGCGTCACCCACCGCTATAGCTTCCAGTAGAGCGAAATGGTCATCACACATGCAGCCAGACCGTCCACGTGCGGCATAGTATGCCTGCGACAGGGCACTGCGGGACAAGATGTTGGCCAGCATTTCACTCAGAACAGTGTTGTTGGACATCATTGCAATCTTGGTGTGGAACTCACGGGAGCACCTGATGGCACCTGTATAGTCGTCACCATCCCAGCAAGCCATTTCTTGTTCCACGATAGTTCTTAGGGATCTGATGTCATCTGCAGAGGCTCGTTCCGCTGCCAGGCGAGCCATTGCACATTCGATGATCATGCGTGCTTCGCACATCTGCCTAGTCTGCTCAACAGTGGGTCTTGCGACAAAAGCTCCCCTGTTCGGCTTGATTTCGACCAGCTTGTCTCTGGCCAGCAAGGTGAGAACCTCACGGACTTTTGGTCGGCTGGTTGAAAAATATTTTGCAAGTTTTTCTTCGGGAAGACGAGCTTCAGTGGGAAGCAGGTGGTCGCTGATCGCGGTCGACAGGCGCTTGTACATTTCGGCACGGGATGCCCCCCCACTTCGTGCCCTGCCCTTGCCTTCTTCCATAAGAGTGTCATCTATGGGCTCCATTGCGCAGTGACTCCTATCTTGATTTTTCCGCTTTGTCAAGCGTATGGGTATGGCGTGCGAGACTACCCATAAAAGATAACCTTTGACAACCTCTCGGTCAATTGCTAGAAGTACAAGGCAAGATTGTTAACAAAAAAGGAAGATATTGATGACAATTCTGAGAGTCGGGATGCTCACCCCCTCCTCCAATACCGTGCTCGAGCCGGTGACAGCGGCGATGGTCAGCACGCTTGAGGACGTCACGGTTCACTTCAGCAGGTTCACCGTCACCGAGATTTCGTTGGGTGACAAGGCGCTGGGGCAGTTTGACGCCCGCCCTATGCTGAATGCGGCACACTTACTCTCCCATGCCAAAGCTGACGTCATCAGTTGGAATGGGACCTCTGCAAGCTGGATAGGCCTCGAATCGGACCGACGTCTGATTGAACTGATTCAGGGCGAGACTGGAATCCGCGCCACCACCACTGTGATATCTCTAATGGAGGCACTGGCTGCGATGGGCGCGAAGACCTACGGGCTGGTGACGCCCTACACTGAAGATGTTCAGAATAGAATAGTTAACAATTTCAACAAGCATTGTCTGCATTGTGTGTCGGAGGTTCATTTTGATCTGAAGGACAATTTTTCTTTTGGCGTCGTGGGCTCTGATCGTATTGCCGAAGGAGTGCGGCATGTCGCTACCAAGAAGCCGGATGCGATTGTCATTTTGTGTACAAATTTGTCCGGAGCATCTATAGCCAGCGAGCTGGAACTTGAAACAGGTGTTCCGATCTTGGACTCCGTGAGTGTAACCGTATGGGGGGCGCTGCGTGCCTTGGGTCGCTCGACGCAGTTGCTTGAGCGCTGGGGTCCTACCTTGGCCAGGTTGTAGCGACCGAGTTTGAGAAGGTATGTAAATTGACTGAAAGGAGAGAAGAAAATGTCAAGAATTGTGGACTTAACATTACCGCTAGCAGATGGGTTGCCCGCTCTTGGGCGCCTGGCAAGGCCGGTTATTATCCCGCACACGACGCATGAAACATCCAAGAAATTCAAGCAGGGAACACCTGACGACCTGCTGACCTTTACAACCTATTATATGGGTATGCTCGACCATACTGGAACGCATATTGATGCGTTATCACATAATAATCCAGAAGGTGCGACTATTGATAAAATGCCTGTGGAAATGTTCATGGGAAAAGCCGTTTGCCTTGACCTCAGGCATATACCGGATAGAGGTGAGGTGACAAGAGAAGATATGGAAGCCGCTGAGAAGGAATCTGGTGTAAGAGTCGATGGACACATCGTGCTAATGTGTACAGGGTTAAATGCAAGGCACTGGCCAAACGATTCTGTCTGCAACAACAACCCGCAAATCAGTGCGGGTGCTACTCATTGGTTACATGAGCGCGGCTCGAAAGTGCATGGTGTGGAAGGACCGTCAACAGATCGTGTCGATGAAAATCTCTTTATTAACCACAGGATTTGTCGTGATCTGGAGATGGTTCATTACGAATGGTTGTGGAATCTAGAGGAGGTGATAGGAGTCGGTGAGTTTCAATTTCAAGGTATACCACTGCGTATCAAGGGGGCTTCAGGCTCACCGGTGAGAGCGTTGGCCTTCATCAATTGAAACGTTGCGGTAGGCTATAACACTAGATCGAGAGTATCGGAGTGTAATCATGTACAACAAGAAGAAGTTCGCTATTGCAGCATTAACCGCTGGTGTGGTTGTTTATGGACAGTCAGCATTGGCAGAGATCAATCTCAGGGCAATCGGAATTGTATCGACCCATCTGCACCATACTGAGCTGGAAAAAGAATTTTATGCGAATCTGGCAGATACGACAGGGCTTGACATCTCAGTCAACTTCAATCCGCTGGATGTAGTGGGTGTCAACATGCAGGACACACTTCGGCTCGTACGTAGCGGAGCCTTTGATGTCGTTGAAACCACGATTGGCTCTGCCGCTCGAGACGATCCCTTTGTTGAAGGTCTTGATCTGATTGGTGTGTCACCGGACATCGACACTTTGAAGGAGGTCGTTGGTGTATACCGCGCTCCGCTTGAGGAGCGTGTCGCTGAGCGGTTCGGTGCTAGAGTGATGAGCCTGTGGCCCTTCGGCCCCCAGGTGTTTTTCTGTAAGGGTGATGTCGACGGCGTCCAGGACCTTGACGGCCTGCGAGTACGTTCCTACACGCCGAGCATGTCAGCACTTGTGGAATATCTGGGGGCTACACCCGTCACCATGCAGTTTGCGGAGGTCTACCCTGCTCTTCAGCGTGGTGTCGCCGAGTGTGCCGTGACCTCTCCCACATCAGCCAATACCGGCAACTGGCCCGAAGTGACCGATTCCCTGGTGATGCATGGCATCAGCTGGTCGGTGCAAGGGCACTTCATGAACCTCGATACCTGGAACAGGCTGTCCCCGGAAGCCCAGGTCGCGCTGGACGCCGCTTACCAGGAGCTGGAAGACCAGTTCTGGGACATGGCCAGAAACCTGACCGACGAAGCGGTTAACTGCACCATTGGTGGTGACGATTGCCATGGCTACAATCCTTTCAACATGACATTGAAGGAACCGAGTGACGGCGATATTCACCTCGTCAATGAGGCTGTCGAGGCCGTGGTCCTTCAGACTTGGGGCAACACCTGTAACAACAACTATCCTGAGTGTTCTCGCATCTGGAACGAAACGGTCGGTGAGCTGCGTGGACTAACCATCGAATAAGTGTTTTCTAACCCTGTCCGGCCCCATGGCTTGTCCATGGGCCGGTCGATTAGGGAGGTGGATCATGCGGGACAAAAACTATCTTAAACCGCTTGAAGGCCTAATAAATATAGCTGCCATTGTCTGTGGTTATGCTGCTCTTGGCCTGAGTTTTTTGATTGGCTATGAGATATTGGCTAGACGGTTCCTTTCACACTCGGTTCAGGGTGTCGATGAGATCGGAGGTTATGTACTGGCGACTACGGCAGCGGTGGGCTTTGCTTCTGCACTCCTGTACAGGATGCACACTCGAATCGATGTCGCGATCGGGTATTTCCCGAAACCCGTCCAAGCGATACTGAATACAATAGCAGCGGCTCTTTTTGCTGGTTTCGCTGTGTTCATGCTGCTGCGCGCCTGGGACTCACTCCAGGAAAGCATCGCATACACTAGTCGTGCCAGTACGCCACTGCAGACACCCCTGTGGATTCCTCAATCATTATGGGTTGCAGGTATCGGCCTGTTTGCCTTGGTTGCCTGTGCCATGGCGCTTCATAGCCTGTGGCTTCTGTCTCGCAAGAGAGTCGACAGTGTCAATAATACCTATGGCCCTCCATCTCTTCAGGATGAGGTCGATGAGCAGGTATCTGAGGCCAAGCGCACGCTTAATGAGGGGAAAAAACATGATTGATATTGCAGGTGCAGCCATTGGCTTCGCCACCATGCTTGGCCTTATGGTGTTGGGTGTCCATGTCGCTGTAGCTATATTTCTTATTAGCGTTTTGGGCGCCTTGGTCTATCTCGGTCCTCAGCTGATCAATACATTTGGAACTCAGTTGTGGTCTGTCATGAATGACTTTATCTTGACAGCCATTCCGTTATTTATCCTGCTCGGTGAGCTGTTGCTGCGCAGTGGCATTACCCAGAGGATGTATCATGGTCTATCAGACTGGCTCGGACGCTTACCAGGAGGCCTTCTGCATACCAATATCGGTGCGAGCGCCATGTTTGCAGCCGTGTCAGGTTCGTCGGTAGCGACGGCTGCCACTATCTCGACCGTAGCATTGCCCGAGCTTAAGGAACGTCAATACAACGAAAGGCTTGTTTTGGGCTCCATCGCTGCCGGTGCGACGCTTGGGATCCTGATTCCGCCCAGTGTTAACCTTATCATCTATGGTGCGCTGACCAGTACATCCATTGGCCGCCTTTTTGCGGCTGGAATTGTGCCGGGCTTGCTGTTGGCCTCCCTGTTCATGCTGGCAATAATCGTTATCTGCAGCTTCTATCCTAAGCTGGCTGGTAATGCTATGGAAAAGCCAAGTTGGGCCAAGAAGATGGAAAGCCTTCGCCACCTTATTCCTCCAATGAGTATCTTTGCTGTCGTCATGGGAAGTATTTACTTAGGCTGGGCAACTCCCACCGAGGCGGCGGCGGTTGGTGTAATCATGGCTTTTGGCTTGGCTGCTTTCAATCGAGCACTCACTTTCACGATGCTGCATGAAGCATTCCTCTCCACTGTGCGCACCACCGCTATGATACTTCTTATTATCATTGCGGCATTCTACTTGAAATTCATCATCGGTATTTTGGGTGTGCCTCAGGCTATGACGGCGTTCGTTGCTCAAATGGATCTCAGCGTATTGGGCTTCATTTTGGCTTTGATCGTTTTTTATCTGATTTTAGGGTGCTTTATAGAGACGCTATCCATGATGGTTGGTACTATTCCCATAGTATTTCCTGTCGTCGTCTTCATGGGCATCGATCCGGTCTGGTTTGGTATCTTCCTGGTGCTGATGATGGAGTTGGCGCTGATTACCCCACCGGTAGGCATGAATTTGTTCGTGGTTCAAGGTGTGCGCCGTACAGGACCTGTGACGGATGTATTCATCGGTGTGTTGCCATTCATTCTAGTCGTGCTGTTGACAGTGGCCCTGATCATTGCTTTTCCGGCCATTGTCACTTGGCTCCCTTACAAGATTTTATGAAAAAGGGGTTCATGCATGGATACTTTAATGCTTTCCGCCCATGGTCTGTTGGATGAGTTGCACAGAGGCAGGGTTTCATCTCTCGATATTGTTGAGGCAAGCCTCGAGCGTATTGATGCACTCGATGATCGCCTGAAAGCCTTTATCACTGTGGACGCTGATGCTGCTAGAGCTGCGGCTCGCAAATCCGACCGTGAGCGTGCCTCGGGCAGCACGTTAGGCCTGTTGCATGGGTTGCCCGTGGCGATCAAGGATGTGACTGCTACTGCCGACCTTCTTACCACGCAGGGATCCAGGATCTTTGCAGACAATGTGCCGACTCAGGATGAGGAGTCGGTGGCGCGGCTGCGTAAGGCTGGAGCGATCATCATTGGAAAGACCAACACACCCGAGTTTGCCTTCGGGGCAGTCTGCACTAATGCCCTGCGTGGGCCTACTTGCAATCCTTGGGATACGCGACTGACCTCGGCCGGCTCGAGTGGTGGGTCCGCTGTAGCCGTAAGTACGGGGATGGTGCCCCTCGCACAGGGAACCGACTTCGGTGGTTCGGTTCGCACCCCTGCTTCCTTTTGTGGCTGCATCGGTTTGAGACCAACTCCGGGAATCATACCGGAGCCGCGGCGAGCACTAGGGTGGAGCAGCCTTGCGACCCAAGGAGTACTCTCGCGCAATGTGAAGGATGCCTCGTTGATGGTTTCGGTCATGGCCGGCATGCACCCCGACGACCCGACATCTTTGAAGCCCCGCTGGCCGGCAGGAGAGACGCGCAAGCCACGCGTTGCGGCATCGTTGACACTGAATGGAGCCTTTCGCGTCGATGACGAGGTGGGTGATGCCTTCTACCATGCTTGTCGGCAGGCTGAGCCTGTGTTTGGCACACTCCACGACGTCAAGCCTGACCTCGATGGGGCGCTCCAGGCCTTCAAGACGCTTCGTGCGGCCGAGTCATGGGTCAAGTTCGGCAGCATGGTCGATGAGCATGAAAATCAGTTGACCGAGTCCTACGTTTGGAATGTAAGACAAGGCCGGCATATCACGGCAGAAGAATACCTGAATGCGGAAGTGACCCGAACAAGGACGTGGAGGGCTTTCCAGAGAATGTTCGAGAATGTCGACATCTTGCTGATGCCTGCCGCCAGTGTCATGCCTTTCCCGAATTCCCAAGGCGAGGTCATGACTGTCGGTGGCCAACCTTGCGAGAGTATTATCGACTACCTTGCCTGCACGTTCATCGTCTCCCTTGTCGGCTTTCCCTCCTTGTCGATTCCGGCGCCAAGAAAAGCCGGCGAACTTCCTTTCGGTGTGCAAATCATCGCGCGCCCCGGCCACGAGGCCATGCTCTTGCATGCGGCCCAGCTGATGGAAGAGGCAGGGTTCCAACATCAGTGGCCACATTTGACTCCCAGCTAGAGGCATTCGTCATGAAGCTCTCAAGTGCTCAGTTGCGCGAGTCCTGCTGATGCATGAGCCGAACGAGCCAGCCTTTTTCTAATCCCACCTCATAGCGAGAGCCTACTGTCATGCAGTTAGATACCCTGATCAAGAACGGCCTGATCATCACCGCCGCCGATCGTTACCACGCCGATATCGGCATCAAGGATGGGCGCATCGTCACCCTTGGCCAGGGCCTGGAGGGCGCCGAGGAGGTGATCGACGCCGACGGCCTCTGGGTAATGCCCGGCGGCATCGATGCCCACTGTCATCTGGATCAGCCCCTGAGCGACGGCGCGGTGATGGCCGACGGCTTCGAGAGCGGCACTCGCTCGGCGGCCTGCGGTGGGACGACCACGGTGATCCCCTTTGCCGCCCAGCAGAAGGGGCAGAGCCTGCGTGCCGCGGTGGCGGATTATCACCGCCGCAGCGAGGGCCAGGCGCTGATCGATTACGCCTTCCATATGATCGTCACGGACCCCACCGAGACGGTGCTCAAGGAGGAGTTGCCGGCGCTGATCGCCGAGGGCTACAGCTCCTTCAAGATCTACCTCACCTACGACGACCTCAAGCTCAATGACCGGGAGGTCCTCGAGGTGCTGGCCATGGCCCGCCGCGAGGGCGGCATGGTGATGGTGCATGCCGAGAACGCCGACTGCATCGCCTACCTCACTGAACTGCTCGAATCCCAGGGACAGACGTCGCCGTTCTACCACGGCGTGGCGCATTCGGCGATCGCCGAGCGTGAGGCCACCCACCGCGCCATCTCCCTGGCGGAGTTGATCGACGTGCCACTGTTGATCGTGCATGTGTCCGGTCCCGAGGCCATCGAGCAGATCCGCTGGGCCCAGGGACGCGGCCTGCGGGTCTACGGCGAGACCTGCCCCCAGTACCTGATGCTCACCGCCGCCGATCTGGACAAGGAGGGCTTCGAGGGCGCCAAGTGCGTATGCAGCCCGCCCCCCCGCGACAAGGCGGCCCAGGAGGCGGTGTGGCAGGCGCTGGAGAGTGGCGTCTTCCAGGTCTTCTCCTCGGACCACGCCCCTTTCCGCTACGATGACCCTCAGGGCAAGAAGCTGCATGGAGACGAGGCCGGCTTCCACCATATCCCCAACGGGATTCCGGGGCTCGAGACGCGGCTGGCGATCCTCTTCTCCGAGGGGGTGGTGAAGGGGCGCATCGATGCCACCCGCTTCGTTGCGCTGACCGCCACCAACCCGGCCAAGATCTATGGCCTCTATCCCCGCAAGGGCACCATCGCCATCGGCAGCGATGCCGATCTGACCCTATGGGACCCTGAGGCCCGCACCACAGTGCGCAACGCGGCCCTGCACCATGCCGTGGACTACACCCCCTATGAGGGGTTAGAGCTTACCGGGCGGCCGGTGCTTGCCCTGTGCCGCGGCCAGGTGGTGTCCCGCGACGGTGAACCGACCGCCGTGCCGGGACATGGGCGCTTCCTGAAGTGTGACAAGCCACAGCCGGCCCGGCCTCGTGGTGTGGCTAA
>NZ_JAKCMI010000021.1 GCF_021412585.1 Halomonas alkalisoli
TTAGCCACACCACGAGGCCGGGCCGGCTGTGGCTTGTCACACTTCAGGAAGCGCCCATGTCCCGGCACGGCGGTCGGTTCACCGTCGCGGGACACCACCTGGCCGCGGCACAGGGCAAGCACCGGCCGCCCGGTAAGCTCTAACCCCTCATAGGGGGTGTAGTCCACGGCATGGTGCAGGGCCGCGTTGCGCACTGTGGTGCGGGCCTCAGGGTCCCATAGGGTCAGATCGGCATCGCTGCCGATGGCGATGGTGCCCTTGCGGGGATAGAGGCCATAGATCTTGGCCGGGTTGGTGGCGGTCAGCGCAACGAAGCGGGTGGCATCGATGCGCCCCTTCACCACCCCCTCGGAGAAGAGGATCGCCAGCCGCGTCTCGAGCCCCGGAATCCCGTTGGGGATATGGTGGAAGCCGGCCTCGTCTCCATGCAGCTTCTTGCCCTGAGGGTCATCGTAGCGGAAAGGGGCGTGGTCCGAGGAGAAGACCTGGAAGACGCCACTCTCCAGCGCCTGCCACACCGCCTCCTGGGCCGCCTTGTCGCGGGGGGGCGGGCTGCATACGCACTTGGCGCCCTCGAAGCCCTCCTTGTCCAGATCGGCGGCGGTGAGCATCAGGTACTGGGGGCAGGTCTCGCCGTAGACCCGCAGGCCGCGTCCCTGGGCCCAGCGGATCTGCTCGATGGCCTCGGGACCGGACACATGCACGATCAACAGTGGCACGTCGATCAACTCCGCCAGGGAGATGGCGCGGTGGGTGGCCTCACGCTCGGCGATCGCCGAATGCGCCACGCCGTGGTAGAACGGCGACGTCTGTCCCTGGGATTCGAGCAGTTCAGTGAGGTAGGCGATGCAGTCGGCGTTCTCGGCATGCACCATCACCATGCCGCCCTCGCGGCGGGCCATGGCCAGCACCTCGAGGACCTCCCGGTCATTGAGCTTGAGGTCGTCGTAGGTGAGGTAGATCTTGAAGGAGCTGTAGCCCTCGGCGATCAGCGCCGGCAACTCCTCCTTGAGCACCGTCTCGGTGGGGTCCGTGACGATCATATGGAAGGCGTAATCGATCAGCGCCTGGCCCTCGCTGCGGCGGTGATAATCCGCCACCGCGGCACGCAGGCTCTGCCCCTTCTGCTGGGCGGCAAAGGGGATCACCGTGGTCGTCCCACCGCAGGCCGCCGAGCGAGTGCCGCTCTCGAAGCCGTCGGCCATCACCGCGCCGTCGCTCAGGGGCTGATCCAGATGACAGTGGGCATCGATGCCGCCGGGCATTACCCAGAGGCCGTCGGCGTCGATCACCTCCTCGGCGCCCTCCAGGCCCTGGCCAAGGGTGACGATGCGCCCATCCTTGATGCCGATATCGGCGTGGTAACGATCGGCGGCGGTGATGATCAGGCCGTTCTTGATCAGGGTATCTAGCTGCATGATGTCACTCTCTTGTTATATTGATTGGCAGGTGCGCGCGGTTCGGCCCGCGCGAGGCGCCGACGCTCCCTCAGACTGGCGCGGGCCGATCACCCCGGCCCCGCCGTCCCGCCGTCGTTGTCAGCGTCTTCAGGTAGTTCAGCCAGCCGCCATGCCGGGTGATATCCACGACACCCGGCCGATCGATGGCGGCGTCGCGCAGACGCATGCTCAGGGCGCCCGAACCATCTTCCAGCTCGATGATGGTCAGCTCGAGTTCGTCCGGCTCATTCGGCAGCAGGCCTTCGCGCAGCTGGGAATGGGAGAGCGCGTAGAGCTCTCCCGGGACTCTCTCCCCTGCAGATGCCACGGGGAGCAGGCCGGGAAACTCGTCCCTCACCGAGTAGAAGCGATAGCGGGGGGCCGTCTCGATCGCCCCCAGGTATCGGGCTCCCTCCAGCGCAAAGCTGAGACTGCCGCCCGACATGGCCTGCCCGTTGACAAACATCCTCAGCACTCTCTCCTGGGGGGGCATACCTACCTCCTGCTCGTTGTCAGCCTGCCAGCCTGTCAGCCGGCGTGTGTTGTCGAGTCACTGCACCTGTGAGTGTCCTGGGGTGGCGTCAAGGGCCCAGCCGCGGGTCCTGGAAGAGGCCGCCCCAGCCCTGGATGCAAGTGGTGTCCTCCCCCGCAAGCTGCAGAGACTTCCATACCGCGACGCTCACCGAGTCATAGATTGGAATGCCCAGCTCCTGCTCCAGCGCCGGCACAATGGCGGCACCTCGCATATTGGTGCACAGCAGAGTAATGGCCTGGGGATGGCACTGAGCCACCTCCCGCACCAGCCCCGCCAGCGTCGCTTCGTCGTATTCCGAGAAGGAGAAGTTGCCACGGTCATTGAGGTGGCGCTCCGCCACTACCTCGATGCCCTCGGCAGCGTAGTTAGCGACGATGGCCCCCTGGATTTCATCGAGATAGGGCGTCACCAGTCCCAGTCGGGTCACCCCGGTGCGTGTCAGGATCTCGTTGAGCGCCAGCACACTGCTGGTGGCTGGCACCCCGGTCATCTCGGCGATAGCGGCGCACAGCTGGCGATCGGTTTCGAAACCCAACCAGCTCGCCGAGGTGCCGCTCCAGGCGATAACGTCCATCCGCGCGTCGTTGAGCAGCCGTGCCGCCTCCAATTGGGGCGTAGGATCGAACGCCTGGTCCGGGCCGCTCAGTGAGGTCTCCTTGACGGTGAAGCGCTGGAAGTGGGCTGTGACCCGAGGAAAGAGCCCTTGAAGCAGGGCCGCGGTATAAGGCTCTAGCACAGTATTGGAGGAAGGCGTCAGCATGCCCAGCAGGGTACGATTCATGGCTGGCTCCGGAGCTGTTATTGATATTCTGTATACAAAAACCTCACACCCCAACAGATTCGCACAGCCCTGATTTTTTGCAAGAAAAACCTCATTAAATCCAAATTTTCATGAAAATAAAAATATTATTCCATTGTTTTTTAAGAGTTTTTAAAAAAACTGTATTCTATGTTTTGTATTTTCCTGGAAGCTCCGCTAGGGTTCAGAAGGTCGCCCACACAGAAATGCAAGGCGATCGGCAGCCCACTCGTGAAAACAAAAGGAATCCTGTATGACAACAACAACACGACTCGCAAAACGTTCTGCAGCCATTCTGTTGGCGCTCGGCCTAGGCTCTCCCCTGCTCGTCAGTGCCGAGACCCTGCGCTTCAGCGGTAACTTCCCCGATGACCACTCCAGCAGCCGGGCAATGGAGATCTTCCGGGATACCCTGGCCGAGCGTACTGACGGCGACTTGAGCGCCCAGCTGTTCCCCAACATGCAGCTAGGCGGCGCCAGCGAGAACGTCGATCAGGTTTCGTCTGGGTCCATCGCCGGCACTTGGGTCGGCATCGCCTTCCTGTCGCGTACCGTGCCGGAGCTGGAGGCACTGAGCCTGCCCTTCGCCTTCGCTGATCGCGAGGATGCCTTCGCCCTGATCGATGGTGACGTCGGCGAACTGCTCGACGAGAAGCTGGCCGAGAAGGGATTCGTGGCGCTGGGCTATATGGAGCTGGGCTTCCGCCATGTGACCAACAACGAACGCCCCATCGAAACCGTCGAAGACCTCAACGGTCTGAGAATCCGCCTGCAGCCCAATCAGACTCACCTGGACACCTTCCGTGCCATCGGCGCCAGTCCGATCTCAATGGATATAAGCGAGGTCTACGGTGCCCTGCAACAGGGGGTGCTGGACGGCCAGGAGAATCCCTACAGCATCATCAGTACCCGCCGACTGGACGAAGTGCAGGGCCATCTCTCCGATACCGGCCACTTCTACGACTTCATCGTGGTGGTGGCCAACCGCAACGTCTTCAATCGGCTAAGCGAGGAAAAGCAGCAGGCCGTGCGCGAGGCCATGGCCGAGGCGGTGGCCTGGCAGCGGCAGACCGCCGCCGAAGAGGATGAGGCGGCCCGGGCGACGCTGATCGAACGGGGCATGCAGTTCACCCCGATCAGCGACGAGACTCGCGCCGCCCTGCGTGAGGCCAGCCAGGGTGTGGTGGAGCAGCTGCGCGACAGAATCGGTACCGAGGTCGTCGACCGGGTGCTCGAGGAACTCACGTCATGACTTCCGCCTGGCACCAGCTGGAGGCGCACGCCTCCAGCCCGGTCAAGCGCCACTTCCTGCATGGCCTGGTGCTGCTCGACCGGACATCCTATTACGCCATTCTGGTGGCCATGGGCATGATGACCCTCCTCGTCTCGGCCCAGGTGTTCACCCGCTATGTGCTCTCCAGCTCTATCGACTCCGCCGACGAGCTCTCGCGGCTGTTCTTCGTCTGGGCGATCTTCCTGGCCATTCCCCACGGCATCAAGGTCGGCATACATGTAGGTATCGACGCCCTGGTCTCCCACTTGCCCGAGGGGCTACAGCAGCGACTGGCGCAACTGATGGCCCTGTTCGGTGCCGCCATGATGGCGGGACTGTTCTGGATCAGCCTGGGAGCGGTGGCCAGCAAGTGGCAGGAGCTGATGCCCACCCTGCCGATCACCGCCGCCGTATTCTATATCGCCGTGCTGGTCTGCGCCGGCCATAGCTGCCTGCATCTGGTGGCTCAGGCCCTGCGCCTGGAGCCACTTCCCAGCGCCCCGACCCACCGTGGAGGGCTGCCATCATGACTCCTGCCATCGTCTTTACCTTCCTGAGCTTCGCCCTGCTGCGGATGCCACTGGCCTTCGCCTTGGGCTTGGCCTCCCTGGTGGGTCTCTATGTGGGTGGCATGGATTTCTCGATACTCCCTCAGCGCATGATGCACTCGGTCAATAGCTTCCCGCTGATGGCTATCCCGCTCTTCATGCTGGCCGGCGAGCTGATGGTGGCCGGCGGCGTCCTGCAGCGCCTGGTGGACTTCGCCAACTCGTTGATCGGTCGCATACATGGTGGACTGGCCCATGTCGCCATCGTCGCTGGCATGGTACTGGCGGCTGTCAGCGGGGCCGCCGTGGCCAGTGCTAGTGCGTTGGGCAGCTCACTGGTGCCCTCCATGCGTCAGCAGTACGGTACCGGCTACAGCAGCGCAGTGGTAGCCTCCGCCGCCAACCTGGGGGCCATCATCCCGCCCAGCAACGCCATGATCGTCTACGCCTTGATGGCTGGGTCATCCGTGTCGGTAGGCGGACTCTTCATGGCAGGCGTCGTACCCGGAATCATCTTGGCGGTGGGTTTCATGGGACTGGCCAGCTTCATCGCCATGCGCCGCCGCTACCCGCTAGGCACCGAGAGCAGGATCGGCCTTAAGCACGTGCTGGTGCAGACCTGGCGCGCCCTACCGATTCTCTTGATGCCTATCGTCGTAGTGGGCGGCATCGTTGGCGGTGCCTTCACCCCTACCGAGGGAGCTGCCATCGCGGTGGTCTATGCACTTCTCATCGGCTTTTTCGTGACCCGCAAGCTGCGCATCTCCGACCTGCCCAAGGCGATGTTCAATGCTGCCGTGACCGCGGCCATGGTAGGCGCCTTGATTGCCTTCGCTTCCACAATGACCTTCGCCTTCACCCTCGACCTGATCCCTCTGCAGCTTTCCCAATGGGTGCAGAACTTCACCCAAGATCCGCTGGTGTTTCTGCTGCTGGTCATGGTGCTGCTGATCGGGGTCGGCATGTTCATCGAGTCCAACGCCGCTTACATCATGCTGGTGCCGCTACTAGCGCCCATTGCCTTGGCATATGGTATTGACCCACTGCTGTTCGGATTCCTGTTCGTCATGAACTTGGTGGTAGGCATGATGACACCGCCGGTGGGTGTGCTGCTGTTCGTGATGTGCGGCATCTCGAAGATAAGCCTCAACGAGCTGATGAAAAGCGCCTGGCCCTTCATCGTTTTCCAATATGTGGTGCTGTTCGCCTGTATCGCTTTTCCCGGCATCGTCACCTGGTTGCCGCGGGCACTAGGGTACTGACTGCTTCTGCCTCCGGCTCCAAACAGGGGCCGGGGCTCTTTCTTTAAGCGGCGCGGGCTAACCCGCCACGAACATACTTAGTGAGCACGCCATGAAACTACTGGTCATCAATCCCAATATCTCAACCGATGTCACTGCCCTGATCGAACGAGAGGCCCGCCGCAGCATCCGCCCCGGCACCGAGCTGACCATGGCCACCGCCCCTTTCGGTGTGGCCTATATCGAGACCCGCGCCGAGGCCCAGATCGGCGGCTATGCCGCAATGCAAATTGCCGCAGAACAGTATGAAGGTCATGATGCCGTGGTGGTGGCGGCGTTTGGCGATCCGGGTCTTACCGCCCTGCGTGAGATCCTGCCGATCCCGGTAGTGGGGATGACAGAGGCAGCACTGGTAAGCGCCTGCCAGCAAGGAAGCCGTTTTTCGGTGATCGCGATCTCCCAGCGCATCCAGGCCTGGTACCGGGAAACCATAGCCGGCTACGGCTTCTCCGATCGCTTAGCCAGTATTCGCGCTCTGGACGAGCCCTTGGCCCATATCGGTCGAGTGCAGGAGGATCAAGGCGAGCGCCTGGTGGCTCTGGCCGAGCGGGCGGTACATGACGACGGTGCCGATGTCCTGATCCTTGCCGGGGCGCCCCTCGCCGGCCTAGCCCGCGATGTAGCTACACGCCTGCCAGTACCCGCCCTCGATGGTGTCACCTGTGCGTTGCATCAGGCTCAGGCCATGGTCAACTTGGGGGCGCCAGCACCCTCTGCAGGCAGCTTTGCCGCTTTGCCCAGCAAGCCCTGCCTTGGTCTGCCTGAGAAACTGGTAAAGTTAGTAGGCCGTCAAGTACTGACTAATCGCATCTGACTGGAATTCCATTGTATCAGTGGGGAAAATTGAACCATCCAGTCAAGAGGATAGCCTATGAGTACAGATTCCCCTGCGGGTGTGGCCCGCATCACTGCACCAACCTTGGCTCAAGAAGCCTACCAGACCCTGCGCCGACTTATCGTACGGGGCCAACTACCCCCGGGTGAGCTACTTCAGGAGCCCACCCTCTGCGCACAGTTGGGCATCTCCCGAACCCCTCTAAGAGAGGCCCTGAAGCGTCTGTCTGCAGAGGGGCTGGTGGTAATGCCCCGCAACCGCCGGGCTCGGGTGGCCCCGATTGACGCCAAGGAGCTGGACCATCTTTTCGAGGTAGAGGCTGGCCTGGAAAGCCTGGCCGCCGGCCTGGCCGCAAAACGCATGACCAATACTGAACTCAAGCGCCTCGAAACCTTGCAAGAACGTCTTGAGCGACTTCTGGTGAAGGGCGACCGCAATGCCTATTTCGAACTCAACCAGCGCATCCATGGATTGATCGTGACTGGCGCTAAAAACCCAGCGCTGGAGGAGACCCACCAAGGCTTGCTAGGGCGCCTGGAACGAGCGCGCTATCTAGCCTTGGATCGCTTGGGCCGCTGGCAGGAGTCGACTGAGGAGCATCGCCAGATCCTTGAGGCACTGAAGGCCCGGGACAGTGACCTGGCCCAGCGCCTACTGGCTAACCATATCCGACATACCGGGGAGGCGATTTCCTGCATAAACCGTCCCCCCTCTTGATGCCCTGACATCCTGCTGGAAAGCAAGAAGGGCCCTACCGCCTGGAAGAGCCACTTGCTTGGCAGCACCTTGAGTCAGAGGCTGACTCGCAGCGCCAGCGGGTGCTCATCGCAGTTATTGCCCTCACCGCCACGGTCGACGACCAGGAACTCCCCCTGTCGCTCGAGCACCGATTGGATCGCATGCCAGGTCCCGGCTCGATAGTTCACTCCCTGGCGGCCATCGGTGACGAAGGCGCGCACCTCGTCCGGGTCGATGGTCTCCCCCGGCGGGGCCACCACGATCACGAAACGCTCCTCGTGCAGCGGCATGAAGGCCTGGCTGCCCTGGGGATGACGCTCCAGGAAGTCGAGTTCGAGCGGCAATTCGATGGGCTCGCTGACGAAGATACTGATCAGCGTCCGAGCCTGCTCACCAAGGGTTTCTACCTTCGCCAGGTCGTGGTAACGACGGGTGCGCCCGGCGTTGATGTGAAAATAGTCGGCCGTGCGCGTGTCGATGACGTCGCCGAAGGGGGCGAAGGCCTCCGGTGTCAGCGGTTCGGCTTTCAGTTCCAGCATGAGGACTCCTTCATCTCAGCCATAGTGGCTTATTGTATGGCGCGGCCGTTCTACCGGCCCCAACGCAGCGAACCAAGCGAGAGGCGCCGGGGACAGGTTGGAGAAGGGGTCCGATGCCAGGGATGGCATCGGTAGCGCCCAGGGAGGGGTTCACAGCGCCCCCTCGAAAACCTGTCGCCGGCAAAGCCTCGAACGGTGCCACGACTGCAAGCGCCAAGCGCCAAGCGCCCTTTCAGCGAGCGCCCAGGCGCAGCGCCGGGTGGCGGTTCACGTCCTTGTAGAGCAGGTAGCGGAACGGCCCGGGGCCGCCGGCGTAGCAGGCCTGGGGGCAAAAGGCGCGCAGCCACATGAAGTCGCCGGCCTCGACCTCGACCCAGTCCTGGTTGAGGTGATAGACCGCCTTGCCCTCCAACACATAGAGCCCATGCTCCATGACATGGGTCTCGTCGAAGGGGATCACGGCGCCGGGCTGGAAGGTGACGATGTTGACGTGCATGTCATGGCGTACGTCGGCCGGGTCGACGAAGCGAGTGGTGGCCCAGCGCTCGTCGGTGTCCGGCATCGGCGTCGGCGCGATATCGTTCTCGTTGACCACGAACGCCTCCGGCACCTCGATGCCCTCGACGAACTCATAGGCCTTGCGCACCCAGTGGAAGCGCACCGGGGCATCGGACTCGTTGCGCAGCTGCCAGTGGCTGCCCGGTGGCAGGAAGGCGTAGCCGCCCGCGGCCATGCGGTGGCGCTCGCCGGCCAGCGTCAGGGTCATCTCCCCTTCCACCACGAACAGGACGCCCTCGGCCCCGGGATCGAGCTCGGGCTTCTCGCTGCCGCCCCCCGGCGACACCTCCATGATGTACTGGCAGAAGGTCTCGGCAAAGCCGGAGAGCGGCCGTGCCAGCACCCATAGCCGGGTGTTGTCCCAGAACGGCAGGTTGCTGGTGACGATATCGCCGAACACCCCCTTGGGGATCACGGCGTAGGCCTCGGTGAAGACTGCTCGGTCCGAAAGCAGCTGGGTCTGGGGCGGATGCCCCCCGCGGGGGGCATAATACGTGCGTTGGCTCATGATGCGTCCTGAAAGAATGCCAAAGATAGCGCTCTAGCTATCGTGACGGGTGCGTCTTTCGGGGCTGAACCGTCGACAGGCCTTCGAGGAGGCGCTGTGAACCCCTCCCTGGGCGCTACCTTCGCCATCCATGGCGAAGGACCTCCTCTTCGGCCTGTCCCCGGCGCCCCTCGTAAAGCAGCTAGGCTGTCCTGTCGGGGTTCGACGTCAGCGCGCCGGTGCCGGGTGATGCTCGGCCCAGTGCCGCGCGATGTCCACCCTGCGAGTCACCCAGACCCGGTCGTGGGCCTCGATATGGTCGAGAAACCGCTGCAGGGCGCGGAATCGGCCGGGGCGGCCCAGCAGCCGGCAGTGCATGCCCACCGAGAGCATTTTCGGCGACTCCTCCCCTTCCGCATAGAGCACGTCGAAGGCGTCGCGCAAATAGCTGAAAAAGTGGTCGGCGGTGTTGAAGCCCTGGGGCGCGGCGAAGCGCATGTCGTTGCTGTCCAGGGTATAGGGCACGATCAGGTGATCGTGTTCGCGACCCTGGCTATCCGCCTGGCGAGTCCAGAACGGCAGGTCGTCCCCGTAGTAGTCACTGTCATAGAGGAAGCCACCCTCGTCGAGCACCAGCCGTCGGGTGTTCGGGCTATCACGGCCGGTGTACCAGCCCAGCGGCTTCTCGCCATAGAGGCGCTGGAAAATCTCCATCGCCTGCTGCAGATGCTCTCGCTCGACGTGCTCCGGCACGTCCTGATAATGAATCCAGCGATAGCCGTGGCAGGCGATCTCATGGCCCAGCTCCTTGAAAGCCTGGGCCACTTCCGGGTGACGCTCCAGCGCCATGGCAACGCCGAACACCGTCAGCGGCAGGCCGCGCCGTTCGAACTCGCGCAGGATGCGCCAGACCCCGGCCCGGGAGCCATATTCGTAGATTGACTCCATGCTCAGGTGGCGGTCGGGAAACGAAGGGGCACCGATGATCTCGGATAGGAACTGCTCGGACCCCGAATCGCCATGCAGGACGCAATTCTCGCCGCCCTCTTCGTAGTTGAGCACGAACTGTACGGCGATCTTCGCCTTGCCGGGCCAGTTGGCGTGGGGGGGCGTGCGGCCATAGCCGATCAAGTCGCGGGGATAATAACTGCTTACGCTCATCAAGGACGTTCCTCTTGTTCTTTCTGGCTGGTTCTTCCTGGCTGGTTCTTTCTCGCCAGCCCTTCCTGGCTCGCTCTTCCTGCCTCACGGGGCCAAGGCGCTGCCTGGCAACATCATGATGCGACAATTAATGTATACAATAGAAAAGTATACTGTACCCACTCCTATTGCAAGGCATCGGCACCAACCTATTGAAGGGCCATTGGAGCCATGACATCTGGAACCGCTGCCGCTCTTACTCCTCATAGCATTAGCTTTTGTATACAAAAAATCAAGGCAACGTACTCGATATCTACCTATATCGCCGAATGCACCCGTCCCCTCGCAGCGCAGGCTGACAGCTGGCGTCACCACCCGGACAATAGTGTATACAACAACTTCTCCTCATGGTCGCCAATACCCTATGTCCTTTCAGAAATACGACCTAGGTCTAACGGCCAGAAAACGCTGAAATTCCTGCATTAATTGAATAAACATTTGTTTTTGAACAATAAAAACTCATGATCAGCACATCAACGGAATGCTTGCGCACACGACGCTGCCCGTCTATCTTGTGTACAAAGACATTTCATTTTGTTCACAACAAATCTCACCGCGGAGTTCCCGATGCAGATACGCGTCATCAACCCCAACACCACCCTGGCCATGACCGCGAAAATTGGTGCGGCCGCCCAGCGCATAGCCGCGCCAGGCACACATATTGCCGCCACTCAGCCCGCCAGCGGCCCGGTTTCCATCGAGAGCCACTTCGACGAGGCGATCAGCGCCGTCGGCGTGCTGGAGGAAGTGCTGGCCGGAGAGCGTGAGGGGGCGGACGCCTATGTCATTGCCTGCTTCGGCGACCCGGGGCTGATGGCCGCCCGTGAGCTGACCCGTGCCCCGGTGATCGGAATCGCCGAGGCGGCCTTTCACATGGCCGCCCTGATCAGCACCCGCTTCTCCATCGTCACCACCCTGGGGCGTACCGGCATCATCGCCGAGCACCTGCTGGAGCAGTATGGCTTTCGCCATCACTGCCGACGGGTCCGTGCCGCCGAGATCCCGGTGCTGGATCTGGAGGAGAACGGGGAGATGGCGCTGAATCGCATCATCGACGAGTGCCGTCGCGCCCGAGACGAGGACAACATCGGCGCCATCGTGCTTGGCTGCGGCGGCATGGCCGACCTGACCGAGGAAATCAGCCGGGCGGTAGGGCTTCCCGTCATAGAGGGCGTTACCGCCGCCGTGAAGCTGTCCGAGGCGGTGGTCGGCCTGGGGCTTGGCACCAGCAAGCATGGCGACCTGGCCTTCCCAAGACCCAAGGCCTTTACCGGCCAGTTCGAGCACTTTTCCGGCCTGACACCCATCGGCCGGGCACTCCCCAAGCAAGAGTAAGCACCACAGAAAGCCGCCAGCGGAATAGCGGCCCTATACGGCACGGACGACCGACAACGATAAATTTGGCAAACATCCTTGCGAGGACACAATAATGAGCGATCCGACAGCAAAGGCGCAGCCCGGCGCCCCGGACATCACTTTGGGCACGACACATGACGCCACCAAGGGCATAGGGGAGGAGAGCCTGGCCCCCCAGCAGACCCGCATCATGGGGCGGCCCTCCTACTTCCTGGCCTGGTTCGGCGGGTGCGTATCCATCGGCACCTTCGCCATGGGCTCCAGCGTGGTCGGCACGCTGAACCTGATCCAGGCGACACTCGCCATTGCCATCGGCTGTTTCGTGATCGGCATCGCGCTCGCCATCAATGGCGCAGCCGGCTACAAGTACGGCATCCCTTTCATGGTTCAGGCGCGCAGCGCCTTCGGCTTTGCCGGCACACGCATACCCGGCCTCGTCCGCGCCGTTCCCGCCGTGGTGTGGTACGGCTTCCAGAGCTGGATCGGGGCCGGTGCGCTGAACATGGTATCGGCCACCCTGTTCGGCTTCGACAACCTGATCTTCTACTTCATCACCTTCCAGTTCCTGCAGATCGGCCTCTCGGTAATGGGCTTCCAGGGCATCAAGTGGCTGGAGAACATCGGCAGCGGTTTCATCCTCGTCTCGCTGATGTACATGTTCTATGCCACGGTGCAGCGCTATGGCGATGAGCTTTCCGCCAACCTGCTGACCATGGAAGGTTCATGGGGCATGCCGTTCTGGGGCGCCACCATGCTGTTCCTGGGTATCTACAGCACCATGATGCTCAACGTCAGCGACTACTCCCGCGAGCACAAGAAGGGAACCGGCCCGGGCCTGCTGACCACCATCTACGCCATGTCGATCCTGCCCTGCACCATGTTCATGGGCCTGATCGGCTTCATGGTCTCGGAAGCCACCGGCACCGCCGACCCCATCCAGGTCTTCGCCAATGCCGTGGACAACACCCCCCTGCTGATGACCACCCTGCTGTTCATCGCCTTCGCCCAGGTCACCACCAACGTGCTCAACAACGTGGTGCCGCCGACCTACGTGCTGATGGACGTGTTCAAGCTGAAGTTCCCCATCGCCACCGTGATCGTCGGGCTGCTGGCCTTCGCCACCTTCCCCTGGAAGCTGGTGCAACCGGAATCCGCCGCCGGCCTGCAGCTGTTCGTGCAGACCTACTCCGCCTTCCTCGGCCCGATCTTTGCCATCCTGGTCGTCGACTACTACATCATTCGTCGCCGCACCCTGGATATCGGCAAGCTGTATGACGAGACCGGTCCCTACCAGGGCGTCAACTATGCCGCACTGATCGCCACCGCCGTCGGCATCGTGTCCGCCCTGACCTTCTCAGCCGTCTCCTGGTACGCCAGCCTGATCCCCGCCGGCATTACCTACTACCTGTTGATGCAGCACTGGGGCCCCTGCCAGCGCTTCCGTCAGTGATCCCGCTCCGCCCGGCCACGGCCGGGCGGGCGATCACCGCCTCCGGCTTGATGACCGGCCACATCCGAATCCAGACTGCCAAACCTATTCCCACTCATGCAGAAGCCCCGAGCCTAAGGCTCGGGGCTTCTGCATGAGTGGGAATGGCCAAAGGGTCCACTGACGCCCGCATGATGCGGCTCCCACCCGACTACTTGTTAAAACGCCAGGAAGACTTCACCCTCCGTCACATCGGGCTTACCGATGGAGAGGGAGGCCTCGATGGCCTTGAGGTGGCGGCTCATGAAGGCAGCGGCGCGCTGCCTCCGCGATGCGACTCAGGCATCACGCCCCCAGCCGATAACAGGCCGCCCAGTGAGTGTCGCTCAACGGCCGGACGATCGGCACCGCCGCCAGACAGTCGTCGGTCGCCTGCGGGCAGCGTGGCGCAAAGGCACAGCCCCGCGGCAGTTCGGCAAGGTCGGGCGGCGCGCCGGGAATCGCCTGCAGCCGCTGGCCGCGCTGCGCGCCCGACGCACGCGAGGCCATCAGGCCCTGGGTATAGGGGTGACGCGGCTGCCCGATGATCTCCTCGACCTTCCCCGACTCGACGATGCGCCCGGCATACATCACCGCAATACGATCGGAGACCTCGTTGGCAACGCCCATGTCATGGGTGACGAAGATCACCGACATCCCCAGCTCGCGCTGCAGGTCGCGCAGCAACAACAGAATCTGGATCTGCACCGTGGCGTCCAGCGCCGTCGTCGGCTCGTCGGCGAGCAGCAGCTTGGGCCGGCAGGAGAGCGCCAGCGCGATCATCGCCCGCTGACTCATGCCCCCGGAAAGTTCATGGGGATAGTTGGCCAGGCGGCGCTGGGGCGAGGGGATGCGGACCAGTTCGAACAGCTCCAGCGCCCGGGCCATGCCCTCGCGCCGGCTGACGCCTTCATGCCGACACGCCGTCTCGGCGATCTGCTCGCCGATGCGGTAGACCGGATCGAAGGCCAGCATCGGCTCCTGGAAGATCATCGATGCCGTGCGACCGCGAAAACGGGTCAACTGGCGCTGTGACATGGCCAGCACGTCCTGGCCATCGACACTGACCCGGCCCGAGATCTGCGTGCGCCGCTCCGGCAGCAGGCACATCAGGGTACGCAGGGTCACGCTCTTGCCGGAGCCGCTCTCGCCGAGAATGGTCAATACCTCGCCGCGGCCGAGAGTCAGGTCGACCCCGTTGACGGCGTGCACCTGGCGGGTCGGGGTGCGAAAACGCACCGTCAGGTCGGTGATTTCCACCAGCGGGGCCTGAGTCGCGGCAGCGGCGGCGGGCTTGGCAGCAGCTAGGGTCATGTCGGGCTCTCCTCTGACAGGCGCTTGATGGGGACGGCACCGGCCATGACCTCATCGGCACGCCGGCAGGCCACCTGATGAGCCGTACCGCAGGCTTCGAGCGCCGGCTCCGCGGCGCGGCAGGCCTCCTCGACCATCGGGCAGCGCGGGCAGAAGCGACAGCCCGGCGGCAGGTCGATGGGGTTGGGCGGGTCGCCGACGAGCGGCGCCTGCTCGGTGCGCTGGTCGGGATTCATCGACGGCATCGCCGACAGCAGCGCCCGGGTATAGGGATGCGCCGGGGCGCGATATAGCGCCTCCACCTCGCCCATCTCGGCGACCTTGCCGAGATACATCACCATCACCCGGTCGCTGATGTAACGCACCACGTTGAGGTCGTGGGAGATGAACAGATAGGTCAGGCCATACTCCTGCTTGAGATCCATCAGCAGGTTGAGCACCTGGGCCTCCACCGACTTGTCGAGGGCCGACACCGCCTCGTCGAGGATCAACAGCCGCGGCTCCAGCGCCAGGGCCCGGGCGATATTGACCCGCTGGCGCTGGCCCCCCGACAGCTCGTGCGGATAGCGATGCGCGAACAGGCTCGCCGAGAGGCCGACCTGGTCAAGCAGGCGCCGCGCCCGCTGGCGCGATTCGCGGCGCGTCACGCCGTGCACCTGGGGGCCGAAGGCGATGGAGTCCTCGACGCTCATCCGCGGGTTGAGCGAGGCATAGGAGTTCTGGAACACCATCTGCACCTGGCGCCGCATCGCGCGCACGGAAATGCCGCCGTACTGGCCGATCGGGTCGCCGTCGAAGACCATCTCGCCGTCATCCGCGGCCAGCAGGTGCATCAGCAGGCGCGCGGTGGTCGACTTGCCGCAGCCGGACTCGCCGACGATCCCCAGCGTCTCGCCCTTGAAGACATCGAAGTCGACGCCGTCCACGGCGTGCACCCGGGAGGCCTGGCGGCCGAATCCGCCCCGGGCAATGGTGAAGTGTTTCTTGAGACCGCGCACCCGCAACAGCGGCTGCGCCTTGCCGCCGCGGTCCAGTGAGGCGCTCCCGGAGAACGATTGCGATTTCATCATAGCTTGACGTCCATGGCCGAGCGCAGCCCGTCGCTGAGCATGTTGAAGCAGATCGACACCGTGAAGATCATCATCCCCGGCAGCACCGCCACCCAGGGATTGACGTAGATGGCATCGCGCATGGTGTTGAGCATCAGCCCCCACTCCGGCATCGGCGGCCTGGCCCCCAGGCCCAGGAAGGAGAGGCCCGAGGCGAGGATCATGCTGACGCTGATCAACGAGGTGGCATAGACGAAGATCGGCCCCAGCACGTTGCCCAGCACATGGCGGCGGATGATGGTCAGGCTTCGGGCGCCGCTGGCGCGGGCCGCCTCGATGTAGTCGACGCTGCGTACCTGGGTGGTCACGCTCTCCGCGACTCGGGCGATGGGCGGTATGAAGACCACCGTCAGCGACAGCAGCGAGTTGACCAGCCCGGCCCCCAGCGCACCGGCCAGCGCCACGGCCAGCAGCACCGCGGGGAAGGCGTAGAAGACATCGATCACGCGCATGATCACGCTGTTGGTCTTGCCGCCGACGAAGCCGGCGACGATGCCGATGGCGCTGCCGATCACGAAGGCGTTGATCACCGGCATCACGCCGATCAGCAGCGACAGCCGGGCACCGTGAATCAGCCGCGACAGCACGTCGCGACCCAGCTCGTCGCTGCCCAGGGGAAAGCCCGGCGAGCCGATCGGCTGCAGGCGACTGAGCATGCTGGTCTGGAAGGGGCTGGCCGGCGCCACCCACGGCGCAAACACCGCTGCCAGCACGATCAGCAGCAGCACGATGGCGGACACCAGGGCCACCGGGTCGCGGCACAGGCGGCCGAACACCGAGCGCCAGTAGCCCTTGACCGGCGCCGAGGGAGGCGCCTGGGAGGCGGCCTGGCCGCCCTCGAGGGTAAGTGACATAGCGTACTCCTCGGCCGTTCAGCCGCGCTGGATCCGGGGGTCCAGGCGCGCCTGGGCCAGATCGACGATGAGGTTGAGCATCACGAAGAACAGCGCCAGCACCAGGATGGTGCCCTGCAGGATCGGCAGGTCACGCTGGAAGATGGCGTTATTGAGCAGCAGGCCGGTACCCGGCCACGAGAACACCGTCTCGACCAGGATCGACCCACCCAGCAGATAGCCCAGCTGCAGCCCCATCACCGCCAGGGCCGTGGGTGCCACGTTCTTGACCACATGGCGAAACACCTGACGCTCGGCCAGGCCCTTGGCGCGCAGCGCCTCGACGAACTCATGGGCCAGGATATCGGCGACCATGGCACGCACCGTGCGCGTGACCACGCCCATGGGGATCACCGACAGGGTCACGGCAGGCAGGATCAGGTGGCGCAGATAGGCCCACTCGAAGGCCCAGTCGCTGGAGCTGCCGGGCCCGGCCCCCGAGGAGGGCAGCCAGTTGAGCTCCACCGAGAACACGATCACCAGCAGCATGCCCAACCAGTAATGCGGCACGCTGACGCCGCCCACCGCGATTCCGGTGACCAGGCGATCCAGCAGCGAGCCCTGGAAGTAGCCGGCCAGGGTGCCGAACACGCAGCCCAGGGTGAAGCCGATCAGCGAGGCGGCCACCGCCAGCAGCAGGGTGTTCTTCAATGCGCTGAACACTTCCGCGGTGACCGCCCGGCCGTTGGCCGCCGACAGCCCCAGGTCGCCCTGCACCGCGCGCAGCACCCAGCGGCCGTACTGCTCCGGCAGCGGGCGGTCGAAGCCATAGGCGCGCTGCACCATTGCCACCACCTCGGACGGCGCATCCGCCGACACCACCGCGTCCATTGGATCGCCCGGGGAGAGGTGAACCAGCGAGAAGCAGAAGAAGCTCACTGCCAGCGTAATGGGAATGACGTAGAGCACGCGCTTGAGGAAATAGATAGGCATGCGATCTCCAGGCGGGCAGCGGCACGGCGGCAACCTTCTGCCGCCATGCCGCTGCGCGGCTCACTCTTCGATGTAGACCGGGGTCAGGTCCTGGAACCAGTTCTTGGACTGCACGAAGCCCTGGACACGCGGGTTCATGGCCCGCGGCCCCACGTCGTGGGCCACCCACAGCCAGGCCGCGTCGTCGACCATGCGCGCGTGAAACTCGGCCAACAGCGCGTCCTGGGCCTCCTGGTCGAAGGTCACCTTGGCCTCGTCGAGCAGACGGTCATACTCGGGGTCATCCATGTAGCCCCAGTTGAAGCCGTTGGGCGGCGCCATGCTGGAGTGCATGAAGCGATAGAAGGCCGCGAAGGGGTCGAGCCAGCCGAAGGTGATGTTGGTGGCATGCGCCTCGAGGCTGGTCTGGTGATCGGCGCCGCGCCGCCAGTTGGGGAACAGCGACTCCCAGTCCAGCACTTCGAACTCCAACTGGATGCCGACTTCGGCGAGGTTCTGCTGGATATACTCGTTCATCGCCAGCGGCTGCATCTGGCCGGAGCCGGAGGTGGAGATCAGCACCTTGATCTCGACCGGGTTATCCGAGCTGTAGCCGCTCTCCGCGAGCAGGCGGCGTGCCTCGTCGGGGTCGTGGCCGATCTCGAACTCGGGCTCGCCGAACCAGGGATGACCCGGGGTCACGGTACCCACCGCCGGGACCATCATGCCCCCCAGCAGCGCTCCGAGGCCTTCACGATCCACCGCCAGGTTGGCCGCCTTGCGCACGTTGATATCGCGCCACGGGCTGCCCTCGAGCATGGAGAACTGGTAGGGCCAGGTGTGCGGATAGGGGTTGCTGGTGATGGTCATGCCCTGGGATTCCATGCGCGCGATGGCGTCCGCCGCCGGCGATTCGATCCAGTCGACCTGGTCCGACAGCAGCGCCGAGGTGCGGCTACTCGACTCCGGCATGGGCAGCAGCTCCACGCGGTCGACCTGCGGCACGCGATCGGCATCCCAGTAATCGGCAAAGGGTTCGAGCACGGCACGCTCACGGGGCACCAGGCGCGTCAGTTTGAACGGTCCGGTACCGGATGGCTGACGGGCAAATTCATCCCAGTCGCCGTCCAGCGCTTCCCACTGGGCCGGGCTGGAGAACAGCAGGAAGGTCAGCTGATAGGGGAACCAGGCATCCGGCTCGCTGGTGGTAAAGCTGATGGTGTAGTCGTCGACCTTCTCGTAGCCGTCCATGGAGGGGATGCGGCCACGCACGTTGCCGGCCTGGCGGGCATCGAACTGCGGCGAGTCCTCGTCGTAGACCTTGTCGAGATTCCAGATCGCGGCATCGGCATTCCAGTCGCTGCCGTCGTGAAAGGTGACCCCCTCGCGCAGGTGGAAATACCACACCTGCTGGTCATCCTCGTCGACCTCCCACGACTCCGCCAGGCCCGGCGTCAGGCCACTGACCTCGTCGGCGGACGACATGTCCCAGTTGATCAACGCATCGTAGATGGTGTAGCCGACGAAGCGATAACCCTCGAAGCCGCTGTCCGGCTGGCCGGTGGTCAGCGGAATGTCCGACGCCGTCATCGCGATCCGTAGTGTCTGCTCGGCCTGGACGGTCGTCGGCGATGCCAGGGCGGCGAGGCCGATGCTCAGGGCGGCGGGGGCCGCCCAGCGCCAGGTTTGCGCACTCTTGTTGTATACCATTTTTGCACTCTCCCCTCGTGGGTTTACCAGACAGGCAACGCGGCATCGCCTGTACTGCCGGGAGAGTTAATGCAAAAGTGAGGCCAGAATTGGATTGACCACCGTCATTGAGCAGACGAAATTTTCGTCTCCTAAAATACAAAACAAGCAAATATCGTATACGACAATGGCTTGGCTTTCCGCGACTCAATGCCGCTGGAGACCAGAAGCCGTCACGCCCGGCAAAGAGACAGGGCGGTACGCCGGGCCTGATGCACCAAAAAGTGGCATGCAGGCCGGTGAAGGCACCGTCACAGAGCGCGCGATGCCAAACGGTCAGCCGCTGGTAAAGATGCGCTGCAGATCGGGCACCTCCTCCTCCTCCTCGACGATGGAGAGGGAGGCCTCGATGGCCTTGAGGTGGCGGCTCATGAAGGCGGCGGCACGTTCACCGTTGTGTGCCTCCAGATAGCCGATCAGGTCGTCGTGATCGTGAGACTCGCAGCCCAGGTGGCCGGGGTTGCCGTAGACGGCAAGGATCAACGAGGAGCGTGAACAGAGTTGACCGACGAACGTCGCCAGCGTCGCATTGCCGGAGAGCCGGGCCAGGCGCTCGTGGAAGGCGGCGGAGAGCTTGATGGCACGGCTCTGTTCGCCGGCCTTCAGCGCCTCGCGTTCACGATTCGCCATGTCACGCAGCTCACGGACATCCTCTGGCGTAATGCGTCGGGCAACATCCGGCATCAGGCCGCACTCCACCATCTGCCGGGCATCGAAGACATCCTTGGCCTCTTCGGCCGTGGGACGGGTGACGCTGGCCCCGCGGCGCGGCGTCAGCGTGACCAGCTGTTCCATGGCCAGACGCTGAAGAATCTTGCGGATACCGGTACGGCTGATGCCGAACACCTCGGCCAGCGCATCCTCGCGCAGCCGGGCGCCGGGCTTGAGGCGATGCTCGATGATGGCATCGCTGATCGAGCGATAGATCGTCTCGTGCCGCTCGGCACCATCGCCGTTCTTTCCCAGGCGTCGGGGGGGCGCCTTGCCCGCCGCCTCGCCATCGGCAAGGCTTTGCCGCTGATTCATGGTATCCCTCCTTATGGGCCCTGCTATGGCAACCATTGTATACGCATCGTGGCTCGACAATGAACCTGACTGAAACGTACACAGCCCGCCTTGTGGCGGGCTGTGTATCGATCACAGGGGCGGCATGCCCCCGGGTCATTCCGACCAGGCGGCGATTATCTCGCGCTCCTCGTCGGTCATGCCGGTCATGTTGCCCAGCGGCATATACTTGCTGGCCACCACCTGCTGGATCTGGCTCTTCTGACGCAGGATCTGGTCCTCGCTGTCATAGGCGATACCGGCCGGCGGTGCGGCAAAGCCAGGCTGAGTCGGCTCACGGGAGTGGCAGGCGACACAGTGCTGATCGATCAGGGCATGAACCTCCTCGAGCTCGGGACCATCGGCTGCCGTATCCCTGTCCGTCGCCGCGGTCTGCCCGGCAGGCATCCCCATCCAGAACGCCGCCAGGATCAGTGCCACGCCCGCCACGGGATACGCCGGCTGTATCTTGCCCGCGTGCATCAGCACGAAGAACTGGCGGATCAGTGCGCCGGCAAAGATGAACAGCGACATCAAGATCCAGGCGTGCTCATGGTTGTAGGCGAAGGAGTAGTGGTTGCTGATCATCAGCAATACCACCGGCAGCGTGAAATAGGTGTTGTGCACCGAACGCTGCTTGCCACGCTTGCCGTCCAGCGGATTGGGCGTCTCGCCCGCCTTCATGGCGTTGACCATGCGGCGCTGGCCGGGAATGATCCAGAAGAACACGTTGGCCGACATGGCGGTTGCCATCACCGCACCGGTCAGCAGGAAGGCCGCCCGACCGGAGAACATCTGCACGCTCAGGTAGGCCACGACCACCATCATCACCGCCACCGCGATGCTGAGCACCCCGTCGCGGGTCATATCGGGGCTGATGCGCTTGCACAGCTCGTTGTAGACGACCCAGCCGCCGACCAGGAACACCAGTGCCAGCACGTTGGCCTGCCAGCCACTCATATTGGCCGCCCACTCCCAGTTGGCATTGGGGTTCACCAGGTAGAAGCCCGGATTGAACATATAGAGGGTGACGAATAGTGCAAAACCCGACAGCCAGGTGGTGTAGGACTTCCAGAACGACCAGTGCAGCTCGTCGGGAAGCTTGGCCGGGGCCGTGGCGTACTTCTGGTTGTGATAGAAGCCGCCGCCGTGCACCGCCCACATCTCACCGAAGACGCCCTTCTCACGATCTTCTGCGGCCTTGGGCTTCTTAAGGCCGTTATCCAGCATTACGAAGTAGATCGACTCGCCGATCCAGGCGATGGCGGCGATGACGTGCAGCCAGCGCAGCATGAAATTTGCGAAGTCGAGTAGGTAGGCTTGCATGAGGGGATTCTCACATTGCTTGATTGTTGTTGAGCGACCCGGTGCTGGCGAACATCGTGCCACCGGTGATCAGCCGACCACCACACGACCGCCTGTGCGGGCGGCCGGGGCAAAGAGCCGCCGTGATCAGCTGCCGCGGTAGGTGGAATAGCCATACGGCGACAGCAGCAGTGGCACATGGTAGTGCTGTGACGCATCGGCCACGCCAAAACGCAGCGGTATCACGTCCAGGAAGCGGGGCTCGTCAGCTGCCACCCCCTGGCGTCGCAGATAGGCACCGGCATGAAAGACCAGCTCGTACTCGCCGGCCAGGAAGTCGTCTCCTTCCAGGATGGGCGCATCGCAGCGACCATCATCATTGGTCACGACACTCTTGAGACGTGTGCGCTGCTCACCTTCCAGCCGGTAGACCGCTATCTCGATCCCCTCGCCGGGCTGGCCCTTCGCTGTATCCAGAACGTGCGTTGTCAGTCGTCCCATCGGTTTCTCCCATGCTTGGCTGGCGATGCTACCGTTGTCGGTGCATCATGGTAACTGGAAGCATGAAGACAGTTTTAGCTCTTTTTATAGTACATTTCAAAATTTTTTTGTATACACTTTCCCATGAGGTTTAATAAAACCTGTTCCCCGACCACTACTGAGGAGACCCACGATGAGTGACAAGACCCTCGAACCGCGCCCCAGCTCCCTCGACCGCCAGGCATTCGTCTCGCAGTACGGCGACATCTATGAGCACTCCCCCTGGGTCGCCGACCTGACCTGGCAACAGGGCCTCGACGGCGAACAGGACACCCCGGCCGGGCTAGCCGAGGCCATGGGACGAACGCTGAGAGAAGCGCCGGTGGAAAGGCAGCTGGAGGTGATCCGCGCCCACCCCGACCTTGCCGGCAAGGCCGCCATCGCCGGTGAACTGACCGATGACTCCACCCGTGAACAGGCGGGTGCAGGGCTTGACCAGTGCACACCGGAAGAGATGGCGCGCTTCCAGCGACTGAATGACGCCTACAAGGCCCGCTTCGATTTTCCCTTCGTGATGGCCGTCAAGGGTAGCGATCGCCACGCCATTCTCGACGCCTTCGTGGCTCGCCTGGAAAACACACCGGAACAGGAACGCCGCACCGCCATCGAGCAGATCAACCGCATCGCCCGCTTCCGCCTGGAGGCTCGTACCGACGGGTGATCGCCGAAGCGCCGGCACGTTGCCGGCGCTGAGCCCCTTTGCCGGCTGTGCTTGAGATGCCTGCCGCCCCCTCTTCCTGGCCGCCCCCTATCCCCTCCCGCCCTCCTTTCACGCGCTGGCCCGACTCATGCTTCCCGTCGACTCGTCGCCTCTCGCTCAGCGGCGATGAAGAAGAGTTTGACGGCAGGAACAGGGCGCCCAAAATATGACCAAACGGTCAGGATATGGGCCGTATCGAATTGTTTATAAAGAAAAATTCCAGGGGACGCTGAAAAATACACCTGGAGTGTCTTTCAAAATCACATCGATTGTGTACATTTAATTCACGCCCTGGCGCCAGAAAGAAGCGCCTATGGATACAATAACAAGTCTGAGAGCCTGACATGACCGATGCCGAGCACGCTTCCTTGCAGAAGAAACCCTCTCGTACCATCAACCAGAACCCCGACGCCATGCCGCCGCTGGGCAAGGCAATCCCGCTGGGCATCCAGCACATCATGGCGATGTTCGCGGGAAACGTGACCCCGCCCATCATCATTGCCGGCGTTATCGGCGCCACCACCGGTGAGCAGATCTTCCTGATCCAGGTGGCGCTCTTCGTGGCCGGGATCGCCACCCTGATCCAGACCATCGGCATGGGTCCCATCGGCGCGCGCCTGCCCATTGTTCAGGGCACCAGCTTCGGCTTCCTGCCGGTGGCCCTGCCCCTGGCCGGTACTTTCGGCCTGGCTTCGGTGCTGGGCGCCTCCTTGATCGCCGGCCTATTGCAGGTGGGCCTGGGCGCCTTCCTCAAGAAGATACGCCACTGGTTCTCCCCGGTGGTCACCGGCATCGTGGTACTCCTGATCGGCATTACCCTGATGCCGGTGGGCCTCAACTACGCCGCTGGCGGTGTGGGGGCCGATGACTTCGCCTCCCCCACCAACCTGGGCCTGGCGCTGTTCGTGCTGGTGGTGACCATCGTCGTTCATCAGTTCGGCCGCGGTTTCCTCAAGGCCTCCTCCATTCTGGTGGGGCTGGTCAGTGGTTACCTGGTCTCCATCGCCCTGGGCATGGTGGACTTCTCCAGCGTCAGCAACGCCGCCTGGTTCGCCTTCCCCAAGCCCCTCCAGTACGGACTGGAATTCCACCTGACCGCGATTATCGGCATGACCCTGATCATGTTTGTCGTCGGCCTCGAGACCATCGGCAACATCTCGGCCATCACCATCGGTGGCGCCGGCCGTCAGGCCAAGGACCGCGAGCTCTCCGGCGGCGTGATGGCCGATGGCGTGGCCACCTCCTTCGCGGCCATCTTCAACACCCTGCCCAACACCGCCTACGCCCAGAATGTGGGTCTTATCACCCTGACCGGCGTGGTCAGCCGACACGTGGTGACCATAGGCGGCATCCTGCTGATCTGCATGGGCCTGTTCCCGAAGCTGGGTGGCCTGGTTGCCGCCATGCCCCACGCGGTGCTGGGCGGCGCCGGGGTAGTCATGTTCGGCATGATCGCCTCGGCGGGCCTGAAGATCATCCAGGAGTGCGAGCTCAACCAGCGCGCCATGCTGATCATCGCCGTCGCCCTGAGCCTGGGCATCGGCCTGCCGGCAGTAGAGCAGATTGCCGAAACCATGCCCGGTCAGCTCGGCCTGCTGCTCAAGTCCGGCCTGGTGCCCGCCGCACTGACTGCGCTGCTGCTCGACGCGATCCTGCCCGGAAAACCGAAGCGCGAGCCCATCGAGACCGAAGTGGCGGTCGCTGCCAAGAGCGAAGAAGCCAAATCCAACCTTTGAGGAGACCCCTCGCTTTACAGAACGCCGCCGGATGGCCTCCGGCGGCGTTTTTTCAAGCTGGATGAATTGCTCGCTACACTGTGGGTAAGACCGCTTTCCGGAGATTTCCCATGTTCCGCGACCGTCTCGATGCCGCCAGGCAGCTTGCTCAGCGACTGGAGCACCTGAAGGGGCACAACCCGCTGATCCTGGCTATTCCCCGTGGTGGCGTGCCCATGGGACGTCATCTGGCCGATGCGCTGGAAGGTGAGTTGGACGTGGTGCTGGTGCGCAAGATACGCGCGCCGGGCAGTCCCGAATTCGCCATCGGTGCGGTGAGCGAAGATGGCAGCATGAAGCTCGATGATGCCGCTTCGCATTTTCCTCCCGAAGCCGTGGAGCGCGAAGTCGATCGCCAGCGCCAGCTGTTGAAGGAGCGCCGGGAGCGCTACAGCCCGGTTCGCCCACCGATACCGCCCGAGGGCCGAGTGGTGGTGGTGGTGGACGATGGCAGCGCCACCGGCGCCACCATGGAGGCCGCCCTGAAGACGCTGCGTGGCCGTCCCGAACGGCTTATCGCCGCCATGGGGGTCGGCGCTCCCAGCGCCGTGGCACGCCTGGAAGCCGTGGCGGATGAAGTGGCCTGCCTGGAGATACCCCGGGGCTTCATGGCAGTCGGCCAGTTCTATGCCGATTTCGGCCAGGTGGAGGAAGAGGAAGTCGTCGAGCTGCTGAACCCCTCGTCCGGCTGAAACGGGCCGTCAGGCGTCCCTCTCCACGCACTACGCACTACGCACTACGCACTACGCACTACGCAAGAGACCGCCATCATACGCAAAAGACCGCCATCCCGAAGGATGGCGGTCTCTACCCAGGCTTGAAGGCCTGATCCGGCTCGTTGCTGCTGAGCTTGTCTGGCGCTCTTGCCCGGAGGCCTTACTTGCTGGCCTGGACCTTCTTGACGGCATCTTCTGCCAGCTTCTGGCCATTCTTGACGTTTTCTTCCGCCAGCTTCTGGCCACTCTTGACGTTCTCTTCCGCCAGCTTCTGTCCCTTTTGCAGGAACTCCTGACTCAGGGTGACCACCTTCTGGGTGTCGCCCTGCAGGCGCTCGCCCAGATCCTGAACGGCCTTCTGCTGATCGGCCACGACCTGCTTGAGGCCTTCGGCGTCCTTGACGTCGATCCAGGCGCGGGCCTGGGCCAGGCTCAGGTCAGAGTAGGTGCGGAAGGCATCCAGTTGGGCAGCCATCAGCTTTTCGTAGTACTCCAGCGTCAGCGAGCCATAGGCACGCGCCGGCGCGACAAACAGGCTCTCGAACTGCTGAGTGGCTTGCTCGGTTGCTTGCTCGGTAGTCTTGCTCATGAAACACCTCCAGTACGGTTCGGGTAGCCAAGGCTGGTTCCCATCCGAAACCGCCTTGTTGCGATGCAGCATAGCAAGCATTTTTGTGCACTGCAACATATTCAGCGGTAGGCACCCTCGACATCGGTCACGCGCATGGCGCTGCGGCCAAGGCCGCCGTGCAGGTCGAGCATGCGTTCGAGCCATCCGTATACCGGATCGGCGTTGGAAACCAGGTCGGCACTGGAGACCACGCGTGCCCACATGAAGCTGCCGAAGACGAGGTAGTCGGCAGCGGCAGGGGCTGCTCCATCGATGAAGTCCGATTCCTTCAGTTGGCCACGCAGTGGCTCGAGGGCGGCATCCAACTGCGCGAGCCCCTTTGCGGGGGAGTGAAATTCTTCGAGAGCACGCCCGAAGCGCTTCTCCCGCGTCTCGCGAAAATAGTCACGATCCTTGGGATGGATGGCATTGAGCAGGTCCATGATGATGGTCCGCATCATCGCCGGCGCCAGGGCCCGCTCGGCATAGTGCTTGAAGAACCGGGCACGGGCCTCTGCCACCCCGTCAGCCAGCAGCGGTGCGCCGGGATAGCTGTGATCCAGATAGCGCAGGATCTCGTAGCTGTCGGCAATGGTCCGATCACCGTCGACCAGCACCGGCACCTTGTCGGAGCCGGAGAAGGCCAGCGCCTCCTTGTCGGTGAAATACCAGGGGCGGGTTTCCACCGTCAGTCCCTTGTGTGCCAGGGCGTAGCGAACCCGCCAGCAGTAGGGGGAGAAACGCAATTCCTCATCGATACCGCAGAGTTCGTAGAGAACCATAGCCATGCCGTCTCCTCGCTTTTGCCGGGGGTCATATAACGTAGGGGTCATATAGCGATAGTGCCAGCCTTTCCCCGACGATACCAATCCATCGCCTGTCACCTCGCAGTGGCTCTCTTGATATCCATTAGTCTAAATCCCCGATGACGATCAATGCCGACATCGATCCAAAAACTACAGATAAATTATTGTTTATCTTTATTTAATAGAAAAAACAGGGTGCAGTTTAATTAGAAAAATATTGGTAATACCAATTAACCATGATTGGAAATGCGGGCCATCTGCCCGTATCGTCCACTCCCATCGCGATGGTTCAAGGCCCAGCACTGAGCCGTCACCCGACTCCTGAACACGAGACAGCGAGGTAACGTCAGCTCATGACGGACACGACACTTGCCCTACTCGCCTTTACGCCGCTGATCCTGGCCGGCGTGCTGCTGATCGGCCTGCGCATGCCGGCGAAGACCGCCATGCCGGCGGTCTATGTGGTCACCGCCCTCATTGCCCTGCTCGCCTGGGACATGAGCTTCAACCGAGTACTGGCCTCGACCCTCCAGGGCCTGATCCTCACCGTGTCGATCCTGTGGATCATCTTCGGTGCCATCCTGCTGCTCAACACCCTGAAGCACTCCGGCGGCATCACCGCGATCCGCAAGGGGTTCTCGGGCATCAGTCCCGACCGTCGCGTCCAGGCGATCATCGTCGCCTGGCTGTTCGGCTGCTTCATCGAGGGCGCCTCCGGCTTCGGCACCCCGGCCGCCGTGGCCGCCCCACTGATGGTGGCACTCGGCTTCCCGGCCCTGGCCGCCGTGGTGGTGGGCATGATGATCCAGTCCACCCCGGTCTCCTTCGGCGCCGTGGGCACACCGATCGTGGTGGGGGTCACCGGGGGCATCAACCGCGATGGCATCACCGAGGCACTGGAAGCCGGCGGCTATACCTGGCTGGAATACTTCCGCTTGATCGCCGCCGAGGTGGCCGTGATCCACGGCATCGTCGGCGTCCTGATGCCGCTGATCATGGTGGTGATCATGGTCAAGTTCTTCGGCGCGAATAAATCCTGGAAGGAAGGCCTCTCCATCGCCCCCTTCGCGCTCTTCGCCGGCGTGGCCTTCGTGGTGCCCTACATGTTGGCGGGCGTACTGCTCGGCCCGGAGTTCCCGTCCATGATCGGCGCCGGCGTGGGCCTGGCCATCGTCGTGCCTGCGGCGCGCAAGGGTTTTTTGATCCCCAAGGACACCTGGGATTTCCCGGATGCCAAGAGCTGGCCGGACGCCTGGATCGGCAAGCTGGTGATCAAGACCGAAGACATCGTGGGCAAGACCCCGATCACCACCTTCATGGGCTGGCTCCCCTACGTGCTGCTGGCCGTGATCCTGGTCGCCTCCCGCACCATCGACCCGTTCCGCGAAGCGCTTCAGTCTCTGAGCTTCGGCTGGAGCAATATCCTCGGTGAGGCCGGGGTCTCCGGCGCCATCCAGCCGCTCTACCTGCCCGGTGGCATCCTGCTGATGGTGGTGCTGCTCACCGCCCTGCTCCACAAGATGCGCCTGGGCGAGCTCAAGGCGGCCTTCGGCGAGTCCTCGAAGACCATTCTCGGTGCCGGCTTCGTGCTGATCTTCACCATCCCCATGGTGCGGATCCTGATCAACTCCGGTGTCAACGCGGCGGACCTGGTCTCGATGCCGGTTGCCATGGCGCAATTCGTGGCCGACGGGGTGGGCAATATCTATCCGTTCTTCGCCCCGGCCGTGGGCGGCCTGGGCGCCTTCATCGCCGGCTCCAATACCGTGTCCAACCTGATGCTGGCCGAGTTCCAGTTCAACGTGGCACAGCAACTGGGCGTTTCCACCGCCATGATGGTGGCGCTACAGGCCGTGGGCGCCGCCGCGGGCAACATGATTGCCATCCATAACGTGGTCGCGGCGTCTGCCACCGTGGGGCTGCTCGGGCGCGAAGGGGAAACCATCCGCAAGACGATCCTGCCGACGCTCTACTACCTGATCTTCACCGGGATCATTGCCATGATCGCGTTCTATGTGATCGGCGTCACCGACCCGCTGATGCGTGCCGGCTGACCCTTTCCGGAAGCGCAGCAGACAGCCCCCATGGCCTCGGCCATGGGGGCTGGTTCGTTGATGAATCGGAATCGGGAGCAGATCGCCGGGCAAGTCCGGTGCTATTCATCCAGAGCGCGAGCGTAGCGTCCTAGCCGTGACAGCAACTCGTGGCTATACCCCAGGAGTACTGAATCGCGATAGCGGGGGGCAATCAACTGCATACCCACAGGCATCCCATGATGCCCACTCTCGATGGGTAACGAGATGGTTGGTAGCCCCAGCAGTGTCCAGGCGCGTGAGTAAAGGGGGTCTCCCGTCGAAATGCCCGATGCCAACGGAGCCACGTTCACCGCGGATGGTGAAAGCAGCAGGTCTACCTCCTTGAAAAGCGCCACGACACAGCGCTGTAGCCTCTCCGCTTCCTCTCGTGCGCCACAATACTCATCGAGGGTGATGGCAAAGCCGCGCTCGAGAATCTCGCGAAGCTTGTCGCTCATGTCGTCGGCATGCTGGAAATAAACGTCGGCGAGACAGTGTGATGACTCAAACGCCATTACCAGGCTCTGCAACTCGACGAGCCGATCCAGTTCCCTGGCATGACCAAGCGACGAGGTGATCGCGACGCCTTCGGCGCTCAGTCGCTGACAGGTCCTGTCGAGTGCACCCTCGACATCCCGGTCCAGGTCGCCATCGGACGGCACGCGTATCACGCCGATCTTCAGGCCCGCAAGGTCGAGCCGGGCCAGTGGGGCAAACTGAGTGCAGGTCAGAGCGGCGTGCACCAGAGCGATGTCGTCGACGGATCGCGCAAAGTAGCCAACGGTATCCAAGGTTTCACTGAAAGGCCTGATGCCGGCTCGTGAAATGAGGCCATAGGTAGGCTTGAAACCGATCACATTGCAGTAACTGGCCGGCCGGGTGATGCTGCCAGCTGTCTGGGTACCAAGGGCAATCGGCACCATGCCATCGGCCACCGCCGCGGCGGAGCCACTGGAAGACCCGCCCGGGGTCCTGTCGAGATCATAGGGGTTGCGCGTCTTTCCCGGTGAGAAATAGGCGAACTCCGTACTGACGGTCTTGCCCATCACAAAGGCACCCGCATTCTTCAGCAGCGCCACTGGCGAGGCATCCGAAACCGAGCGGTCGCAGCGGATGTAGTCGGTACCCCAACGCGTGGGGAAGTCACGGGTGTCGTAGATGTCCTTGATACCGACGGGGATGTTCTGCAGCAGCCCTTTACCGTGGGAGACTCGCTGTGGGGCGGCCAGGCATTCCCACGCCTGGACCTCACCCTCCCGCTGGTGAATCCTGTCGAAGCATGACGCCAGGTACTCACTGCCTGACAGCGACTTGTCCGCCATCCGCTGCAGGGCTTCGACGGCGGTCACTGGGCCCCCCGGAGTGCCGTGGTGTGGTAGTAATCGTTCACCGCCGCGACCGTCCGCTCGATATCGTCGGCAGTCACATCGAGGTGGGTCACCAGCCGGGTAACCGGCGCCACCGCCACCAGGATGCCGTGCGCCTCGAGATGGGCCTGCACCCCCCGGCAGTGAGCCTCGGGAAAGGCGGCGAAGACCATGTTGGTATCGCAGGCACGCACCTCTACGCCCGGCACGTCTACCAGGCCCTCGGCCAGGCCCTCGGCCAGGCGCCGGGCATTGTCGTGGTCCTCGGCCAGGCGTTCGACATGGTGCTCCAGCGCATGGTGACAGCCCGCCGCCAAGAGCCCCGCCTGGCGCATGCCGCCGCCCAACGTCTTGCGCCAGCGCCTCGCCCGGGCAATGAATGCCTCGTCGCCCAGCAGCAGCGAGCCCACCGGCGCGCCAAGCCCTTTTGAAAAGCAGAGCGATACCGAGTCGAAGCCCTGGCACAGCTCGGCGAGTGAGCGCCCGGAGGCCACCACGGCGTTGAACAGTCGTGCGCCGTCCAGGTGGGTGGCCAGCCCATGCTCATGGGCCAGCGCCGTGGCACGACGGGTATAGGCTTCCGGCAGCACCTTGCCCCGGAAGGTGTTCTCCAGCGCCAACAGCCGGGTGCTGGCATGATGAATGTCGGCTCCCTTGATGGCCGCCTGCACCCTCTCCAGCGGCAGGCTACCGTCCGGGTCATGCTCGATGGGCTGGGGCTGGATGCTGCCCAGCACCGCCGCACCGCCGCCCTCGTCGCGATAGATATGCGAGAACTGGCCGGCGATATATTCGTCGCCCCGCTGGCAGTGCACCATGAGGGCCGCCAGGTTGCTCTGGGTCCCCGAGGGGAAGAACAGTGCGGCCGCCATGCCGGCTCTCTCGGCCACCACCGCCTCGAAGGCGGCAACGCTGGGGTCATCGCCCCATACATCGTCTCCCACCGGTGCCCGGGCAATCGCTTCGCGCATGGCCGAAGTGGGTCGGGTCACGGTGTCACTGCGTAGATCGATCATTGTCGTCCGTCCTCGTCACGACGAAAGGGGCGACCCCTGTCGCCCCTTTCCATGGTGCCTGGCCATGGTGCCTTGCCTTGATCATGATGCCTGGCGGGTTCGCCTCAGGCCAGTGCCTGCTCCAGCAGCCGAGCCACGTGGATCGCCTCACGCCCCGCGCCATCCTTGATCTGGTGGCGACAGCTGGTGCCATCGGCCACCACGACGGCCTCGTCACCGGCCTCCCGGATCGCCGGCAGCAGCGACAGCTCGGCCATTTCCATCGAGGCGTCATAGTGTTCGACCTCGTAACCGAAACTGCCGGCCATGCCGCAGCAGGAGGACTCGATGGTCTCGACCTCGAGTTCGGGAATCCATGACAGCACCTGCTCGATGGGGCGCACGGCATCGAAGGCCTTCTGATGACAGTGGCCGTGAAGCATGACGCGCCGGTATGCCAGCGGCTTGAGTTCCAGCGGCAGTTCCCCGGCCTCACGCGCCTTGACCAGGAACTCCTCGAACAGACAGGCCGCCTCTGCCAGTGCCCTCGCCTCCTCGCCGAACCCATACTGCAGGAACTCGTCACGCATGCTGAGCAGGCATGACGGCTCGAGGCCGACAATGGCCATGCCACTGTTCACATAGGGCATCAGCGCCTCCAGCGTCCGCTGCGCCTCGGCTTTCGCCTTGTCGAACTGGCCGGACGAGAGGTAGGTGCGCCCGCAGCACAGCGGTCGCTCGCCCTGCTTCACGTTGAGGTGTACCTCGTAGCCGGCGGATTCCAGCACGCGCTTGGCGGCCCTGGCGTTGTCTCCCTCCATATAGTTGTTGAAGGTATCGACGAACAGGAGCACCTCGCGGGTCGCCGTCTCCTGCGCGGTGTGCGCTTCAGCCAGGAAGTTTCCAGCAAAGGCCGGCAGCGCGCGCTCCGGTGCCAGCCCAAGCCCGCGCTTGACCCCACGGGCGATGAAGGGGATCCGCTCGATTCCGTTGACCAGGGCGGAGAACCGGCTCGCCCAGGGCGCGTAGCGCGGCATCTCGCCGACCATGCGGTCGCGCAGCGACAGCCCCTTGACCCGCACCCGGGCGCTACGCGCCTCGATCTTGAACTTGGCCATGTCGACCCCGGTGGGGCAGTCCCGCCGGCAGCCCTTGCAGGAGACACAGAGATCCAGTGCCTCCTTGACGTCATCGCTGGCCAGGCCCTCCTCGCCCAGTTGACCGGAAAGCACCAGCCGCAGGGTATTGGCACGCCCCCGGGTCAGGTGTTTCTCGTCACGGGTGATGCGGTAGCTCGGGCACATGGTGCCGGCATCGAACTTGCGGCAGTGGCCGTTGTTGTTGCACATCTCCACCGCCATGGCCAGGCCATGGGTGGGGTCGCCGGCGCTGCCTGGTTTACTCTGCTCACCGGTCAGCGGGTCGCGCCTGACGTTCCACGCCGACCAGTCGAACACCGGCGTCACCGGAATCGCCCGGTAATCCCGGGGGAATCGAAAGTAGCGGTCGTCGTCCATCTTCGGGGTGTCGACGATCTTGCCCGGGTTGAAGCGATTGTCCGGATCGAAGAGCCGCTTGACCTCGCGGAAGGCGTCGTTGATCGTGGGCCCGAACTGCCAGGCCACCCACTCGCCGCGGCAGAGGCCGTCGCCGTGTTCACCGGAGTAGGCGCCCTTGTACTCGCGCACCAGTGCCGACGCCTGCTCGGCGATCTCGCGCATCTTGCCGGCGCCGTCGCGACGCATGTCGAGGATCGGGCGCACGTGCAGGGTGCCGACGCTGGCATGGGCGTACCAGGTGCCCTCCGTCCCATGGCGGTGAAAGACCTCGGTGAGCTTGTCGGTATACTCGGCCAGGTGCTCCAGGGGCACCGCGCAGTCCTCGATGAAGGAGACCGGCTTGCCGTCGCCCTTCATGCTCATCATGATGTTGAGCCCCGCCTTGCGCACGTTCCACAGCGCCTTCTGCTCGGCGGGCTCCGGCATGTCGACCACGCTGCCGCCCAGCCCCAGGTCGCCCATCAGCTGGTTGAGCGCGCGCAGCGACGCCAGCTGTGTCCCGCGATCCTCGCCGGCGAACTCCACCAGCAGCACGGCCTCGGGCTTGCCGATCAGGGCCTTTTCGATCACCGGACGAAATGCCGGATTCTCCAGCGACAGATCGATCATGGTGCGGTCGACCAGTTCCACCGCGGTGGGGTCGAGCTTGACGATATGCTGGGTGAAATCCATGGCCTGGTAGAAGGTGGGGAAGTTCACCACCCCGAGCACCTTGTGCTCGGGCAGCGGCGAGAGCCGCAGCGTGATGCGGCGACTGACCGCCAGGGTACCCTCCGAACCGACCAGCAGGTGGGCCAGATTGACCCGGCCAGCCGGGTCGTAAGGCTTGGGGTTCTGGCAATCGAACAGGTCCAGGTTGTAGCCGCCGACGCGGCGCAGCACCTTGGGAAAGTGATCGCGTATCTCGGGGCCGACCCGCTCGGCGATGGCCCGTACCTTGTCGGCAATCAGGCGCGCCCGGCTACCCTCGGCCAGCTCCTCGACGAAACCGAAGCTCGCCTCGCCTCCGTCGGCCAGCAGGGCATCCACGCCGAGCACGTTGTGGACCATATTGCCGTAGCGGATCGAGCGCGAGCCGCAGGAGTTGTTGCCGGTCATGCCACCCACGGTGCACTGGGCGCTGGTGGAGACATCCACCGGAAACCAGAGCCCATGGGGCTTGAGCCAGGCATTGAGATGATCGAGCACGATCCCGGGCTCCACCACCACCGTGCGTGCCTCGGCGTCGAACTCGACCACCTGGTCGAGCCAGCGGGTGGTGTCGATCACCAGCGCCTCACCCACCGTCTGGCCGCACTGGCTGGTGCCCGCACCCCGGGGCAGCACCGGGGCGCCGGCGTCCCGGGCGATGGCCAGTGCCAGGGCCAGGTCCTCCTGGTGGCGTGGTATCACCACCCCCAGCGGCATCACCTGATAGATCGAGGCGTCTGTCGAGTAGCGGCCACGCGATGCATGGTCGAACAGTACCTCGCCTTCCATCTCCCGGGAAAGGCGAGCCGCCAGCTCAGTCACTGGCTTGATCCGCGCATCCGGGGAAGGGGTCTTTCCCGTCATAGACGTCATTCTGCCTTCCTCAGCCATGTCAGGATGGGCTCACCTGGCGTCGAGCGGATGCCGGGCAAAGTAGTCCAACGCCGCCACCACGCCACTATCCTTGAGCGGCACGCCGCTGAGTTTCATGCCGGCTTCACAGCCGCCCAGGGTGGCGATCAGTGTCAGGTCGTTGCAGTCGCCCAGATGGCCGATGCGGAACATCCTGCCCTTGACCTTGCCCAGGCCCATGCCGAGCGACAGGTCGAAGCGCTCGTAGATGATCTTGCGCACGGCATCGGCATCGACACCATCCGGCATCATCACGCCGGTCAGTACCGGGGAGTAGAGCGCCGCGTCCTGGCACTGGATCTCCAGGCCCCATGCCGCCACCGCCGCACGCACCCCGGCCGCCCAGCGCTGGTGGCGCGCAAGCACATGGTCGAGCCCCTCCTCGAGCAGCATGTCCAGCGACTCGTTGAGGCCATAGAGCAGGTTGGTACTCGGCGTATAGGGCCAGTAGCCGTTCTGGTTGGCCTCGATGATCTCGTCCCAGGCCCAGAAGCTCTTGGGCAGCTGCGCCTCGCGACTGGCAGCGATGGCCTTGTCGGATACGGCATTGAAGCTGATGCCCGGCGGCAGCATGAGCCCCTTCTGGGAGCCGGAGATCGTCACGTCCACGCCCCACTCATCGTGGCGATAGTCGGCGCTGGCCAGCCCCGAGATGGTGTCGACCAGCAGCAGTGCCGGGTGGCCCACGGCATCGATGGCACGACGCACCGCCGTGATGTCGCTGGTCACCCCGGTGGAGGTCTCGTTGTGCACCACGCAGACCGCCTTGATCTCATGGCCGCCGTCTTCCCTCAGGCGCGCCTCGATCATGTCCGCCTGCACCCCCTGCCGCCAGCCTTCCGCTCCCGGCAAGCCGAGGAACTCGGGTTCCAGGCCCAGGCGCAGCGCCATCTTCTGCCACAGGGTGGCGAAGTGGCCGGTCTCGAACATCAGCACGCGGTCGCCCGGTGACAGGACATTGACCAGCGCCGCCTCCCAGGCGCCGGTTCCCGAAGCCGGGTAGATGACGACGGGGTTCCCGGTCTTGAAGACCTGCTTGATCTTGTCGAGCAGCTCACGCCCCAGGGCACCGAACTCGGGGCCACGATGATCGATGGTCGGCAGGCTCATGGCCCGCAGGATGCGATCCGGCACCGGCGAGGGCCCGGGGATCTGCAGAAAGTGGCGACCCGAAGGGTGGTAGTCCAGATTCAACATGGCAACGTCTCCAAAGCAAGACTCTTGTATTTTTGATAAAGAATTCCGTCAGCCGCCTGACAAACCGCTGCTTGCCGCTCTCCTGCCCGCAGGCCATGAGCGACGAATCGGACATGCCCGGTAGCTCCTCGCCGGCAGGCGGACAGTGGCACAAGGCCTCCAGCCTGCCGGCAGAGGCTGGGCTCATCTCTAGCGGTAGAAGAACTCCACCAGTGCCATCGGAATGGCGGGGATGTAGGTCACCAGCAGCAGGATGAAGAGCAGCACGGTGATGAAGCCGAGGTTCGAGCGGGTCACCGACCAGACATCCGTCCTGGCGATCGAGCAGGCCGTGATCAGCACGCTCGCCACCGGCGGGGTCTGCTGTCCGATGGCCAGGTTGAGACAGACCACCAGGCCGAAGTGGACCGGATCGATGCCGGCGGCACCCACCAGCGGCATGACGATGGGCACTACCAGGATGATCGCCGCCGCCGAGTGCAGGAAAAGCCCGATCAGCAGGAAGAAGACGTTCAGCATCATCAGGATGGCGTACTTGTTATCCGTCAGGCCGAGCACCGCCTGGGCCAACTGCTGGGGCATGCGCATCTCGGTCAGGAATACGCCGATCAACGCCGAGGCCGCCACCAGCAGCATCACCACGGCGGTCTGCTGGCCGCCGTCGATGATCGCCTTGTAGAGGGTGCGCATGTCCAGCTCACGGTAGATCACGGCGCTGATGAAGATCGCCGCCGCGACGGCGAGCCCTGCCCCTTCAGTAGCGGTCACGAAGCCGCCGAAGATGGAGCCGAGGATGATGAGCGGCAGTGTCAGGGCCCAGCTGGCTTCCTTGGCGGTCTGCTTGACGCGCTTGAACTGGAACACCTCTTCCACCGGCCAGTCGTACTTGCGGGCGTAGTAGTAGCTCAGCGCCATCAGGCCACCGGCCCCCAGCAGCCCGGGCACGATGCCGGCCACGAACAGCTGGACGATGGAGGCGCCGGACATGACGCCATACAGGATCATCGGGATGGAGGGTGGAATGATGATCGCCAGGGACGCCGAGGAGGAGGTGACCGCCGCAGCGAAGGGCGCCGGGTAGCCGCGCTTCTTCATCGCCGGGATCAGCACCGAGCCGGTGGCGGCCACGTCGGCCACCGCGGAGCCGGAGATCTCGGCGAAGAACAGCGAAACGCCGATGTTGATCATCGCCAGCCCACCCCGGATGAAGCCGAACAGCGCCGAGGCAAAGGCGATCAGGCGCTTGGAGATGCCGCCGGTGTTCATGATGGCCCCGGCCAGCACGAACATCGGGATGGCCAGCAGCGGGAAGCTGCTCGCTCCCTCGAACATCGTCAGCCCGATGTTGGGCAGCATCTCCAGGCCCTGGTAGGCGACAATGGCCACCGTCGCCACGATCGCCAGGGCCACCGCGATGGGCAGGCCCATCAGGATCAGCCCCAGCAGGCCAATTATCATGAAGGGGAGTGTCATGGCTGATCCCTCTTGGTCAGTGCATCCGCGGTGAATCCGGCCCGCGCATTGTCACGTTCGGCCTCGGCGATGGCGTGGCGGATCTCCTCCTCTTCCTGGGTGAGGCCCGAGCGCACCCTGGCCAGGTGAGCCGGCATGCTGAGCAATTGGGCGATGATGAACAGCGCCGCCCCGATGGGAATGACCGACTGGGTAAAGGTGAGCGGCACCCAGCGCAGGGTGATCAGCGCCATGCCCTGCATGACATCGAGCACCACCAGGCCGGCCCAGCCGAGCACCAGGAAGAAACCGATGAACAGCGACTCGGTGAGATAGGCAATCGGCATGCGGATATGCACCGGCATGGCGGCCAATACGCCATCGACGCCGATATGGCCACGCTTGAGCGCCGCCAGCGCCCCGGCGTAGTAGGTCAGCCAGACCAGCATGATGGCGGCCACCTCGTCATACCAGGAGGGGGTGCGCCAGGCGTAGCGGGTCACCACCGCATAGAGCACCACCAGCGTCAGCGAAACCATCAGCACCACCGTGATGATCTCGAGAAGGCGCTCCAGGATGCGGGAAACAGTATTCACGGTACCCATGGCTCTCGACTCGTTCAGGAAAGTGGACAGGAGCCCCCACGCCGCCTGACGGCGCGGGGGCGGGAGCCTTGCGGGTGACGCAAGGCGGGTCAGGAGTCGTTACCGAGCTCCAGCACCCTGTCGATCAGCTCCTGCGAGCCGGGTACCTCGTTGGCGAAGGCCTCGTAGATGGACCCGGATGCCTCGATGAAGACCGAGGTATCGACCTCGTTGACCTCGGTATTCGCCTGGCGAATCACGTCGATCAGGTCCTCGTCGAGCTGGGCGGCATGCTCGTAGACGAATGTCTGGGTCTCCTTGGCCGCCTCGATGATGATCTCCTGGATCTCATCGGGCAGGTTGTTGAAGCGGCGACCGGCGGTGAGATAGGCCGGCGTGTAGACGTGGCCGGTAAGGGAGAGGTAGTCCTGCACCTCCTGGAAGCGCTGGCCGACGATCTGCGCCAGGGGGTTCTCCTGGCCGTCCATGACGCCGGTCTGCAGGGCCATGAACACCTCGGAGAGCGACATCGGCGAGGGCTCGGCACCCCACTCCTCGAACATGCGCACGCGCCAGACGCCCTGGGGTACCCGCAGCTTGATGCCACGCAGGTCTTCGGGCGTGTTGATCGCACGCCGATTGTTGGTGATATGGCGGAAGCCGTTCTCCCACACGGCCAGGATGCGATAGCCGTTCTGTTCGGCTAGCGGCGCCAGGGTCGGCCAGACGATCTCCTCCTCGACCCGCTTCATGTGCTCGCGGTCCTGGATCAGGTAGGGCAGTTCGAAGAGGCCGAACTCGTCCGCCACCGAGGACATGATGGTGGAGGGCAGCGCCAGGTCGACGGTACCCAGCCGCATGCGCTGCAGCAGCTCCGAATCGGTACCCAGCTGGCTGGAGCCGAAGACCACCACCTCGTAGGGCTCAGGCAGGCGCTCATTGACAAGCTCGGCGAAGTGGTTGGCGGAGTCGGAGAACAGGGAGTCGGGGCCTCCCACATGGCCGAAGGTGATCTCGCGGGCCTGGGCCTGCAGCGATACCGACGCCACCGCGATGGCGAGCGTGGTGACAGCGACACGTTGGAATAGCATGGCGTGTTACCTCATTGTTCTAGTATTGACGCTTTGGTGGGCTGGCTTGGATAGACGCAGATGAAAATTGAATTCTTTATTCTAAATGCGTCTTCAGCCTAAGCTAGTCCTAACCGAGAAGAGGTGTCAAGTCAGCTCGTCCGACTCATAGCGGTTCGAGGCCGTGGACCAGGCCCGCTGACTCGATACCCGCGATGGCAGCACTCTCGTCCTCGGCGGAAGAGGCGCCACTGACGCCCACCGCGCCGATAACGCGCTCATCGGCATCGAGGACCAGCACGCCCCCGGCGACGGGGATGAAGTGCCCGCCCGACGCGGTGGACACGCTGGCGAGAAAGGCGGGACGCTCGGCGTTGCGCGCCCCCACCACTCCGCTGGCCACACCGATGCCAAGCGCGGCAAATGCCTTGCCCTGGGCAACGGGGAAGCGCAACGGGGCGCAACCATCCTCGCGTTCGGCGGCGACCACATGACCTCCGCCATCCAGCACCACGGCGGTCAGCGGCTCTGTGCCGGCACGCCGGGCCTGGGCGAAGACGCCGTCGAGAATGGCTCTTCCCTGCTCACGAGTGAGTTGGACGCTGCTGCGAAAGACCTTGCCGGCCATGGGGTGCTCCTTGTTGTTATGTCGCTGGGGTTATGTCGCTGGAGTTATGTCGCTGGTATTGGCTCGCTTCGTTGCTGTGTCACTGGTATACCCCTCTGCATTCGCTGGCACCGCTTGGCGGCATCAGAGAAGCTTGAGAGAATTTTGAATTCATAATACCTTTCAGGGTGTGCCGTCAACCGCGCAGTGTGCTTGAATACCAGGCAGGAGAAGCAGCGGCGATCGCCATGCAGGGAAATCCCACGATAGCGACCGCGGACAAGGAAACAGACCATGACCAAGATTCAGCCTCGTACCCTCTATCGTGAGGTCGCCGACCGCATTCGAGACCTTATCGAGCATGGGGAACTGGCCCCCGGGGAGCGCATCTCCGAGAAGCAGCTGTGCGAGAATTTCGGCGTATCGCGCACGCCGCTGCGCGAAGCGCTCAAGGTGCTGGCCTCGGAGGGCCTGGTGGAGCTGCTGCCCAACCGGGGCGCCCGCGTCAAGCAGTTGACCTACAAGATGGTGAAGGACACCTATGACCTCATGGGTGCCCTGGAAGGGCTTTCGGGCGAACTGGCCTGCCAGCAGATCAGCGATGAAGGCATCGCGGCGATCTGCGCGCTACACGAGCGCATGCTGGTGCATTATCACAATCGTGAACTGCCGGAATATTTCCAGGTGAACCAGAGGATCCACGAGAGCCTGCTGGCCGCTTCGAACAACGATGTGCTGCTGGAGATGTACAACAATCTCAGCCAACGGGTGAAGCGGGTTCGCTACTCCAAGAAGATGACCGAAAGCTATTGGCGCCGCGCCGTACAGGACCATGAAGAGATGATCGCCGCGCTCAAGAAGCGTGACAGCAAGCGGCTGGGCCAGGTGCTGCGCGACCACCTGTGCAACAAGCTCGAGGTCGCCTCGATCGCCGGCGTCATCGACGACGGGGAGACCCGCAACGCGGCGAACTCCTGACCGCTGGCTATCGGCCGTGCTCCCGACCGGGAGCTCCAGCACTGGTCACTGCCACTCCTTCAGGCGCATGGCCGAGCGCTCCAGCCGCTGGTCTTCCGCTTCGATCTCGTGCAGCTGCTGACCGATACCGGCGAGGTGGTCCAGGGCCGCGCGCTTGGCGGCCTGGGGCTTGCCCTCGATGATGGCCCGATAGAGTCGGGCATGCTGGCGGTTGATCATTTCGCGCGGGGCCTCGCGGTGGTAGAGGTTCTTCACCGAGGCGAACACCGAGCTGAGCAGCAGATCGGTAAGCGTCTGCAGGGTATGTACCAGCACGGGGTTGTGAGACGCCTGGCAGATCGCCAGGTGGAAGGCATGATCCAGGTGTGCCAACTGCTCGACCTCGATCTTCGGGCACTCCTTCACGTAATCGATCATGGCTTCATAGCGGCGCTGGATCAGCACGCGGTCGCTGGGTGTGGCACGTTCGGCGGCCAGCTTCGCCGACTCCCCCTCGAGCAGTGAACGCACCTCGAGGAGATCGTACAGCGTGCGCGGATGGTCGCGCAGCAGGTGCATCAAAGGGCTGTCGTCCCGCCCCGGGACCAGGTCGGCCACCACCGACCCCCGCCCCTGTCGCGTCACGATGATGCCCTTGCTACGCAGCGCGCGCAGCCCCTCTCGCAGCGAAGAGCGCGATACGCCCAGCCGCTCGCAAAGCCGACGCTCAGAAGGCAGCAGCTGCCCCGGCCGGAAAACCCCGTCGAGGATCAGGTGCTCGAGCCTTGCGGCCACCGCATCGGGGGTGCGCGTCGGCAGGGCAAGCTCGTCGGACTCCCTGGTACCCACCGGCTCCGTGGCGCCCCATGGCGCGACCTCCCGAGTCCCCGATTCCTTTGTCATGAGGTGATCTCCGCAAGCCGCCAGAGCAGGATCGTCATTGACCGGCTGTCATCGAACGACTAATGGTATATGGTGGAAATATTTTCCAATATAGTCGAAAACAACTGGTCATACCAGCAGACCGGAAGCTGGACAGCGAGTCGGTTAGCGCGCAGATTGGGGCTTTAGCACGATCACAACTCCTGCCGCCATGACTCTCAATGAGGCGTCTCCATGAATATCCTCTACGATGAACGACTCGATGGCGCGGCGCCGCAGCTGGACAAGACCGCCATCCGCGACAGTCTCGCCCAGGACGTACCCGGCCTGACGCTGCTGCATCGTGAAGAAGACCTGCACCCCTTCGAGTGCGACGGCCTCTCGGTCTATCGCACTCTGCCCATGCTGGTGGCGCTGCCAGAGACCCTGGCGCAGGTCGAACAGCTGCTCAAGACCTGCCACCGCCTCGGTGTGCCGGTGGTGACCCGCGGTGCCGGCACCGGCCTCTCGGGCGGTGCCATGCCGCTGGAGCACGGCGTGCTGCTGGTGCTGTCGCGCTTCAGCCGCATCCTGGAGATCGACCCCGAGGCGCGAATTGCCCGGGTCGAGCCCGGTGTACGCAACCTGGCCATCTCCGAGGCGGCCTCACCCTATGGCCTCTACTACGCCCCGGACCCCTCTTCCCAGATCGCCTGCTCCATCGGCGGCAACGTGGCCGAGAACGCCGGCGGCGTGCACTGCCTCAAGTACGGCCTGACCGTGCACAACGTGATCAAGGTCGAGGTACTGACCATCGAGGGCGAGCACATGACCCTGGGCAGCGATGCCCTGGACGCCCCCGGCTTCGACCTGCTGGCGCTGTTCAATGGCTCCGAGGGCATGCTCGGCGTGGTCACCGAGATCACCGTCAAGCTGCTGCCCAAGCCCGAGACCGCCAAGGTGCTGATGGCCAGCTTCGATGACATCGAGAAGGCCGGCAACGCCGTGGGCTCGATCATCGCCGCGGGCATCATTCCCGGCGGCCTGGAGATGATGGACAACCTGGCCATTCGCGCCGCCGAGGACTTCATCGGCGCCGGCTATCCGGTGGAGGCCGAGGCCATCCTGCTCTGCGAACTGGATGGCGTCGAAGCCGACGTCGATGACGACTGCGAGACCGTTCGCCGCGTACTCGAGGCGGCCGGCGCCACCGGTATCCAGCAGGCCCGCGACGATGCCGAGCGCGCGCTGTTCTGGGCCGGTCGCAAGAACGCCTTCCCGGCGGTGGGCCGCATGTCGCCGGACTACTACTGCATGGACGGCACCATTCCGCGCCGTGAACTGGCCCGGGTGCTCAAGGGCATCTCCGACCTGTCCGAGCAGTACGGCCTGCGCGTGGCCAACGTCTTCCATGCCGGCGACGGCAACATGCACCCGCTGATCCTGTTCGATGCCAACACCCCGGGCGAGCTGGACGAGGCCGAGGCGCTGGGCGGCAAGATCCTGGAACTGTGCGTCGAGGTGGGCGGCACCATCACCGGCGAGCATGGCGTCGGCCGCGAGAAGATCAACCAGATGTGCGCCCAGTTCCGCCCCGACGAGCTGGCCACCTTCCGCGCCGCCAAGGCCGCCTTCGATCCGACGGGCCTGCTCAACCCGGGCAAGAACATTCCCACGCCGGCCCGCTGCTCGGAATTCCGCACCATCAAGAGCGCGGCAGCCGACCCCGCCAAGCAAGGCTGACTGGAGTGACCATGGACAAGACAGCAACGACACCCCATGACCATGACGCCAGCGAGTCATTGGCAGAGCGCATCCGTCAGGCGAGTGCCACCGGCACCCCGCTGCGCATCGTCGGCGGCGATACCCGCGGCTTCTACGGCCGTCCCACAGAGGGCGAAGTGCTATCCACCGCCGAGCACCGGGGTATCACCTTCTACGACCCGGTGGAGCTGGTGGTATCGGTACGCAGCGGCACTCCTCTCGCCGAGCTCGAGGCCGCCCTCGCCGAGCAGGGGCAGATGCTGCCCTTCGAGCCGCCACGCTTTGGTGAAGCGAGTACCGTGGGCGGCATGGTCGCCACCGGTCTCTCCGGCCCCCGCCGCCCCTGGGCCGGCAGCGTGCGCGATTTCGTACTCGGGGTCCGGGTGATCGGCCACGAGGGGATCGAGCAGCGCTTCGGCGGCCAGGTGATGAAGAACGTCGCCGGCTACGACCTGTCGAGGCTGATGGTCGGCGCCCAGGGCACCCTCGGGCTGCTCACCGAAGTCACCTTCAAGGTGCTGCCTCGGCCCGGCGCCAGCCGCAGCCTGCACCTGGATATCTCACTCGAGGAGGCGCGCAACAGGCTGGCCGACTGGGGCCGTGAACCGCTGCCCATCAGTGCGGCAGCCTGGCTGGAGGGCGCCCTGCATATCCGCCTGGAAAGCGGGCCGAGCTCCGTGGCCGCCACCCGCGAGCGTCTCGGCGGCGATGAGCTGGATGAAAACTTCTGGCCCGCGCTACGGGATCTGAAGCTGGACTTCTTCGGCCAGGGTGACGCCTCCGCCAGGGCCAGCGACCGGCCCCTGTGGCGCCTGTCACTGCCCCATCGCACGGCCTCGCTGGGGCTCGCCGACGCAGCGGAAGCCTCGATGATCCACGACTGGGCCGGCGCCCAGTGCTGGGTCAGGAGTGCCATCGATGCCGAGACCCTGCGCAGCGCCTGCCGGCGCGTCGATGGTCATGCCACCTACCTGGGCGCCTGTGGAGGGCCGGGAAGCGACGAGCCCTTTACCCCGCTGCCATCGGTGCTGCTGAAGTATCACCGCAACCTCAAGGCCGAGCTCGACCCCAAGGGCATCTTCAACCCGGGCCGGCTCTACGCGGCGTTCTGAGACGTATCGAGGAAACCTACATGCAGACGCACTTTACCGAGGAAGACCTCAAGAAGCCGCACATCCGCGAGGCCGACCGCGTGCTGCGCAGCTGCGTTCACTGCGGCTTCTGCAACGCCACCTGCCCTACTTATCAATTGCTGGGCGACGAACGCGACGGCCCCCGGGGACGCATCTACCTGATGAAGGAGATGCTGGAGAACCCCGACGACGACGTGAACGTCACCGAGCAGACCCGGCTGCACCTGGACCGCTGCCTGACCTGTCGCAACTGCGAGACCACCTGCCCCTCCGGCGTGGAGTACCACAAGCTGCTCGACATCGGCCGCGCCGAGATCGAGCGGCGGGTGCCGCGCAAGGCTAGCGACCGCGCCCTGCGCTATGGGCTGCGCAAGGCCCTGACCGATCCCAAACGCTTCCAGGCGCTGCTCAAGCTGGGCCAGACCTTCAAGCCGCTGGTGCCGGGGAAGCTCAAGGACAAGCTGCCGCCCAAGCCGGTGGATGCCGGGGCACGGCCCGAGGGCAAGAGACACGAACGCCAGATGCTGATTCTCGAAGGCTGTGTACAGCCGGGGCTCTCGCCCAACACCAATGCCGCCACGGCAAGGGTGCTGGACCGCCTGGGCATTGGCCTCACCCCGGCTCCCGAGGCAGGCTGCTGTGGCGCTGTGGATTTCCACCTCAACGCCCAGGACGACGGCCGAGCCCGCATCCGCGCCAATATCGACGCCTGGTGGCCACACGTTGAGGCCGGTGCCGAAGCCATCGTGCAGACCGCCAGCGGCTGTGGCGCCTTCGTCAAGGAGTACGGCGAGATGCTGGAGGGCGACCCCGAGTACGCCGAGAAAGCCCGACGGGTCAGTGAGCTGGCCCGGGATCTCGTCGAAGTGCTGCGCGACGAGGAGCTGGAAGCGCTGAAGGTGAAGGAGAGCCGCAAGCTCGCCTTCCACTGCCCCTGCACCCTGCAGCATGCCCAGAAGCTCGGTGGCGCCGTCGAAGGCGTGCTGGTCAAGCTCGGCTTTTCGCTGACGCCGGTACAGGATGCCCACCTCTGCTGCGGCTCGGCGGGCACCTACTCCATCACCCAGCCGGAGCTCGCCACCCAGTTGCGCGACAACAAGCTCAACGCCCTGGAAGCCGGCAACCCGGAGCTCATCGTGACCGCTAATATCGGCTGCCAGACACACCTGAACGGCGCGGGGCGAACGCCCGTCAGGCACTGGATAGAAATCGTCGACGAGACGTTACAACCTGCAGCGAGCACGGCCCTCGGCCAATGAATCTACCAACCCGAGGGGCGCCGGGGACAGGCCGTAGAGGAGGTCCGATGCCATGGATGGCATCGGTAGCGCCCAGGGAAGGGTTTACAGCGCCTCCTCGCAGGCCTGTTGCCGGAACAGCCCCGGTGATTCAGCCACTGGGGTAGCTATTAATTCAGTACAGCAACACTCATCCCAAACAGGAGATCACCATGAACACCAAGCCCGCACTCACCCTCACCGACGTCAACGCCATCCTCGATGCCGCCCAGCAGGAGGCCGAAGCCAACGGCTGGCTGGTCACCATCGCTGTCGCCGACGACGGCGGCCACCTGCTCGGCCTGCGCCGCCTCGACGGCACCGCCCCCTTCACTGCCAATGTGGCCGCCGAGAAGGCGCGTAGCGCCGCCATGGGCCGCAAGGAGACCCAGGTCTTCGAGGAGATGATCAACAACGGTCGCACCGCCTTCGTTTCCGCACCGCTACAGGCACTGCTCTCCGGTGGTGTGCCGGTGATCGTCGACGGCCAGGTCGCCGGCAGCGTCGGGGTTTCCGGCGTCAAGCCCGACCAGGACGTACAGGTGGCCAAGGCAGCCATTGCCGCCATCGGCTGAAGTCCAGGCCAGGCCAACCTCGCAAGCGCCCTGCTGTTGCATGACAGCGGGGCGTTTCTGTCCTGTGCAGTTGGCCCGGGTTATCTATACTGACAGCGGCCGAACCGATGGCTCGCCGGCACCGCATCACGTCGGATAAAGCTGGCTCAGAAAGACGGTTCCGGCCGAGGCACTGCCTATCCATTCGGACCAGCCGACCGGCTGCGTTCAAAGGAGATATCGACAATGATAAAGACACTGTTTGCCGCACTGGTATTACTCGCCTTCGCCTTTCCGGCCTGGGCCGCCAGTTGCCCCATGCTGATGGGCGAGATCGACGAGGCCCTGCAGGACGACGCCAAGGTCGCCCAGCTAAGCGAGGCCGAACTCGAGCAGGTCAACGAGCTGCGCCAGGAGGGCGAGGAAGCCCACAATGCCGGCGACCATGCTCGCTCCGAAGATTTATTGAACCAGGCCAAGGAAATCCTCGGCGTTTGACCGGATACCGGACGGGGGCCGTTTTGCCCTCGTCTGGCTTCCTTTCTTCACAGCACCGTGTGCTTGTCCTGGGCTTCCTCGGCACAAGCCAGTACCCATTGTTGCAGCGCTCGCTTCGCCTCACCCGACGTATCCGGCCGCGCATCGATCAGCCCATAGCCACGCGACGAGCGCAGCCCCAACTCCTGCAGACCGACCAGCATGCCACTCTCGAGCATGTCATCGACCAACCCTCGCCATCCCATCCCGATGCCCTGTCCGGCGATCGCCGCCTGAATCAGCAGCGTGTAGTTATTGAACGTCAGCTCCGGGGATTCCAGATAGCCGATGCCTGCCAGTTGCTCGAAGTAACTCGGCCAGTCCAGCCAGCTCTGCCCCTGGTCAGCGGTCAAGGCCAACAACGGCAGCTCGGCAAGTCGCTCGGGAGACTCGATCGGCCCGTGCTGCTGCAGGAAGCCGGGGCTGCAGACCGGAAGGACCTCCTCGTGGAACAGTCGCGGCACGCCGGACGCCAGGGTCCGCTCGTCACAGAACAGGATGGCCACGTCGACCTCCTGGGTGCGCCAGTCGAGCACGCCCTGGTTGGTCACGATGCGCACGTCGATATGCGGATGTGCTTTACGGAAGCTCGGCAGCCGCGGCATCAGCCAATAGGCTGCGAACGAGAAGTCGGTGAGGATGTTCACATGCGGGTGTCGGTACCTGTGCTGGAGCCGATCGATGGTGTCATCGATGATCGCGAACCCCTCCTGCACACCGGCGAACAGCGCCTGCCCCGCCTCGGTCAATCTTACCCCGCGATAGATGCGCTCGAACAACGGCATGCCGAGCTGCTCTTCAAGGGCCCGGACCTGCTGGCTGACCGCCGACTGGGTCGAGCGCAGCTCTCTCGCCGCGGCCGTGAAGCTGAGGTGCCTGGCCGCCGCCTCGAACACCCGCAAACCGTTTGGCGATGCTCTCCCACCTACCCCCATCATTAGCTCACCTAATATGTTCCATAAAAATTCAGCGAGTTTACAGGCCATGAGATTAGCAGGGAGACTGTCATGCTAGCCAGCCGCGGTTTGGCTCGAGCATGAAACCCTAGCGCGCAGCAACGAGCAAGAGAGGCCCCATGACGCCCAAGCAGCCCAACATCCTGTTCCTGATGGCCGACCAGGTGGCGGCCTCTGCCCTGCCCTTCTACGGGCACCCCCTGGTCAAGACTCCGCATCTGTCACGCCTGGCGGCCGAAGGCGTGGTCTTCGATTCGGCCTACTGCAACAGCCCGCTATGTGCACCGTCGCGCTTCACGCTGATGGCCGGCCAGCTGCCGTCGCGCATTGGCGGCTACGACAACGCCGCCGAGTTCGCCGCCGACATCCCCACCTTCGCCCACTACCTGCGCGATGCCGGCTACGCCACTGCGCTCTCGGGCAAGATGCACTTCTGCGGTCCCGATCAGCTGCACGGCTTCGAGGAGCGCCTGACCACCGACATCTACCCGGCCGACTTCGGCTGGTTCGTCGACTGGGAAAACTTCGACGAGCGACCGAGCTACTACCACAATATGTCATCGGTGATTCAGGCCGGCCCCTGCGTGCGCTCCAACCAGCTCGATTTCGACGACGAGGTCACCTTCCGCGCCAAGCGCTTTCTACACGACTATGTTCGCAACAACACCGCACGCAACAACCCGGCCCGCAACGGCGAGCGGCGCCCCTTCTGCCTGACGGTGTCGCTGACCCACCCCCACGACCCCTACACCATTCCCCGGGAGTACTGGGACCGCTACGACCACGACGCCATCGACATGCCGCGTGTACCCTACTCGCGGGAATTGACGGACCCGCACTCCCAGCGCCTGCGTCATGTCTATCAGTTCGACGAAGACACCGTCAGCGACGAGCAGATCCGCAACGCCCGCCACGCCTATTACGGAGCGCTGAGCTACGTCGACGACCAGATCGGCGAGGTACTGAAGGCCTTGAAAGAGACCGGCCTCGACGAAGACACCATCATCGTCTTCTCCGGAGACCACGGCGACATGCTCGGCGAGCGCGGCCTCTGGTACAAGATGAGCTGGTTCGAGGACTCCGCACGGGTGCCGATGATCGTCCACGCCCCCGGCCGCTTCACCCCGGGCCGGGTGCGCGAGTCGGTGTCGACCATGGACCTGCTGCCGACCTTCGCCGAGATCGCCCACGACGGCACCGCACCGGAGTACGCCGTGCCCATCGACGGTCGCAGCCTGCTGCCGCACCTGACCGGCACCGGCGGCCATGACGAGGTGATCGGCGAATACCTCGGCGAGGGCGCCATCGCACCGCTGCTGATGATCCGACGCGGGCGCTACAAGTTCGTCCACACCGCACCCGACCCCGACCAGCTGTTCGACCTCGAGGCAGACCCGCTCGAGCTCAACAACCTGGCCGAGGACCCCACCCACCTGGAGCTGTGCAAGCAGTTCCGCGACGAGGTCGCCAGCCGCTGGAACTATGAGCGGTTGCACGGCGAGGTGATCGCCAGCCAGCGACGCCGCAAGCTGGTCTCACGGGCGCTCATGCAGGGCAAGGTCACACCCTGGGACCACCAGCCGTCGTTCGATGCCAGCGTCCAGTACATGCGCAACACCATCGACCTGGACGATCTCGAACGGCGAGCGCGCTTCCCGTTGGCCAGCGACACCCATGCATGACACCCTACGCCTGCCGTCCTCGCGGTGGGCTAGACTGTTCTCCTGATACCAAGGCTCCACATTTATGAGAAAGCCCTGCGAATTTATAACCAATAATTTAATAAACTAATAATCAAGGAGGAATAACTCATGAGCTCCCCGAGCGACCCCTCGTCACCTCCCGGGGCCAACGACATGCAAACCGATTATGTCGTTGGCCAGGATAACGTCGAAGGAACACTGGGCCCCATCGGCTTCGATATCCACAACCGGGTCTTCGCCGTATCGGCACTCGCATCGGTCGTCTTCATCATCCTCACCCTGCTGTTCCCGGAACGGGCGGGAAATCTCTTCCAGTCCATCGTCGGTTTCTCTACCGGCACCCTGGACTGGTATTTCATGATAGTGGTCGACTTCTTCATCCTGTTCTGCCTGGCGCTGGTCGTCTTGCCCTATGGCTCGGTCCGGCTGGGCGGTCCGGATGCCCGCCCCGAGTACGGCTATCTCTCCTGGTTTGCGATGCTGTTCGCCGCCGGTATCGGCATCGGGCTGCTGTTCTTCGGCGTGCTGGAGCCGGTCTACCATGCCAACGTCTCGCTGCCGCTGGGCATACCGTCTCCCTTTGGCGCCGATGGAGCCCTGAACCCAGAGGCCATTCCCGAGGCCACGGCCATGGGGCTGGCGGGCACCTATCTGCACTGGGGCATCCACGGCTGGGCCGTCTATGTGGTGATGGCCCTGGCGCTGTCCATTTTCACCTACAACAAGGGCCTGCCCTTCTCGATTCGCTCGGCCTTCTTCCCGATCCTCGGCGATCGCGTGTGGGGCTGGTGGGGCCATGCGATCGACATCCTGGCGGTGTTTTCCACCCTGTTCGGCCTCGCCACATCGCTGGGGCTTGGTGCCCAACAGGCCAATGCGGGGATGAATTTCGTCTTCGGCCTGGAGGTCAGCACCACCGCCCAGGTCATCATCATCCTGCTGGTGACGGCGGCGGCACTGGTGTCTGTGTGGCGCGGGCTCGAGGGCGGCGTGAAGAAGCTTTCCGAGATCAACATGGTCCTGGCGGTGCTGTTCTTCTTCTTCGTGCTGTTTGCCGGCCCCACCCTGGTGGCCCTGAGCGGCTTCTGGACCGGGCTTACGACCTATGTGAAGGAGTTAATACCCTTGTCGGCACCGATCGGCCGTGACGACGACGCCTATCGCCAGGCCTGGAGCATCTTCTACTGGGCCTGGTGGATCAGCTGGGCACCCTTCGTCGGCATGTTCATCGCGCGAGTGTCGCGCGGGCGTACGGTTCGCGAGTTCGTGCTCTGTGTACTGCTGATTCCCAGCCTGTTCATCTTCATCTGGATGGGCGTCTTTGGCGCCACGGCACTGGATCAACTCTACGCCAGCCCCGACACCAGCCTGGTCAAGGACTACGTGATCGACAACTACAGCCCCGAGCTGTCGCTGTTCGGCATGCTCAACGAACTCCCGTTGACGGGCCTGATGTCGACCCTTGGCATCGTGCTGGCGCTGATTTTCTTCATCACCTCGTCGGACTCCGGCTCCCTGGTGATCGACACCATCACCGCCGGTGGCAAGATCGATGCGCCCAGGCCTCAGCGGATGTTCTGGGCAGCGGTGGAGGGGTTGATTGCCATCGTGCTGCTGATCGGCGGCGGCCTGTCGGCGCTTCAGGCGGGGGTGACGGCGACGGCGATTCCGTTCTCGATCGTGATGCTGTTGATGTGCTATAGCATCATCAAGGCGCTGAATGGCGAGCTGCGTCACAAACCCTCTTGAGGGACATTGACTGCGTTACTGAAACGGCTTGGTGAGAGCCAAAGGAGGCGACAGCATGGCAGGGGGCTGGTCAAGAGACGGCGCCGAGCAGGAGCAGATCGAGAGTACGGTGGAGGACGCGCTGCAGCGGGTACGCAGCCAGCTTCCCACCGGCGAGAGCCGGAAGCACTGCGAGGAGTGCGGCGACGAGATTCCCCAGGCTCGCCGCGAGGCGATCAAGGGCGTGCGCCTGTGCATTGCCTGCCAGAGCGAGCGGGACAAGCAGCAGACGACCTACAGCGGCTACAACCGTCGCGGCAGCAAGGACAGTCAACTGCGCTAGGCCTACTGACGCGTCGCCCGCCGACTCGAGAGGCCGATATCATTAGCCTTCTCATGACTTGCAGCCTCGTCTCAGCACGATATGATGACAGCTCTACAGAGCCCCGCCCACGCGGGGCTCTGCTTTGTCAAAGAGGTCGCCATGCCGCTGCTCTATTTCCTCGCCCCGCTCGGTGCGGTGCTGATCTGGTCGGGCAACATGACCATCAACCAGCTCACCGTGGGCTCCATCGCCCCCAGCAGTATCGCCTTCCTGCGCTGGGTGCTGGCACTGGCCGTGCTCACGCCCTTCGTGCTGCCGTCCGCCTGGCAGCATCGCGATGCCATCCGCCGCCACTGGCCAAAGCTTGCGGTGCTGGGCCTGATCGGCATGGCACTGTGGCAGGGCCTGGCCTATGTCGCCGCCGAGACCACCTCGGCCACCAACATGGGCATCCTTGCCGCCATGGTGCCGCTGCTCACCGTACTGCTCAGCGCGTTGATCCTGCGCGAGGCGCCGAGCCTCGGTGGCACCCTGGGCGGCATCGTGGCGCTGTTCGGCGTTACCGTACTGCTGGGGCGAGGCAACCCACTCTCGCTGCTGCAGCTGGAAGTGGCCCTGGGCGACCTGCTGATGGTGGTCGCCGCCACCTGCTACGCCCTCTACGGCGTCATGCTCAAGCGCTGGCCGCTGGACCTGCCGCCCTGGGTCGTGCTCTACGTGCAGGTCTGCTTCGCCGTGCTGTTCCTGCTGCCCGGCTACCTGCTGGGGCCGATGACGCCGGTGGACGGCCATAATGTCTGGCTGATTCTCTACGCCGGCATCCCCGCCTCGATCGTCACCACCTTCCTGTGGATGCGCGCCATCCGCCAGATCGGTGCCAGCCAGGCGAGTATCTTCATCAACTTGATGCCACTGTTCAGCGCCCTGATCGCCATGGCCTTCCTGAACGAGCGGATCGCGCTGTTCCACCTGGTTGGAGGCGTGCTGGTACTGGCGGGTGTCATCATGGCGCAGACGTTGACCCAACCCCTGATCCGCAAGGCAACCCGCAACGTATGACCCAGGACACCACGCCGCCAAATCGAGCCCATGCCTTCGCCATGGGTGGGCGTGCGGGAGAATGACAGACGCAAGAAAAAAGTAAAGTTAGGCTTTTGCCGGCCGATATCCCTTCCTGAGCACCAAGCCAAAGAAATGGTGCCATTCACGTGGGGGAGCCGGCTGTGAAAGAGACCTTGCTGCAAGCCGTTGAGTCGAACCTGAGCAGGCCCTGGTACCGCCTGCGCTTCAGCCCGGCGGTGGAAGCACGCTTCGAAGCCGACACCTCAGCTCGGCGCAGTCGTCACCTGCTGATAGCCGGCATCGTGGCGCTGGTCATCTACTGCCTCTTTATCTTCAACGACTATGTCATTCGTCCAGAATCATTACACACCGCTGCCTGGATCCGCTTCGGCCTGATGACTCCCTTGGGTATCGTGGCCCTCTATTGTGTGCACCGCGGCCTGCCACCAGCCATGCGAGAGGCGACAATGTCCGCCACCATGATCGTGGCGATGATGCTCTCCAACGTGATCTTCGTCCTGTCCACATCCCCTTATTCGTTTCTCGATACCTTCTCGTTCGGCCTGATCCTTGTGGTGGGCAACATCGTCTTTTCGCTGCGCTTCGGCTTCGCCTTGGCCACATCCCTGCTATGCGGGGTTATCATGGCGGCCTTCGTGGTGCCCTATGACGCCATTGAGAGCCCAGTCAAGATCAACACCTTTGTTGTCTTTACCTCGAGTGCCATCTTTACCCTGGTGGCCAACTACCGCCTGGAGGCCAGCGAACGGCAGTCCTACCTGCTGCTGTTGCGCGAGAAGTTGAAGACCAAGGCCGCGCTGAAAGACAACCAGACCCTGACCAAGATGTCGGCCACCGACCCGCTGACCGGTGTCGCCAATCGCCGCCATTTCGACAGCGCGCTCGCCCAGCGCTGGAACGAAGCCATCACCGAGCAAACGATGCTCGGCATGCTGGTCATCGATATCGACTGCTTCAAGAATTACAACGACCGCTACGGTCACCTGCCTGGCGATGAGTGCCTGCGCCGCGTTGCCACTGACATGCAGAACCATATCCGCCAGGAGATCGACCTGATCGTTCGCTATGGGGGAGAGGAGTTCCTGGTATTGATGCCAAACGCCTCGCCGGCATCGGCAAAACTCGCCGCCGAGCGAATTCGCCAGGGCATACAAGCCTTGGCCATACCCAACCAGGGCGCTTCGCACTCCCCCGTGATCACGGTCAGCATCGGCGTCGCCGTACTTCGTCCATCGGCAACCCAGGCTGCCTCTACACTGCTGAAACGGGCCGACGAGGCGCTCTACCAGGCCAAACGTACGGGCCGCAACCGCAGCGTGCTGGCGTCACTGCAGGATGGCCCGCTGCCCGCGTAGGCCAACGGGAGACGCCAGTGCCGCTACGATGCAGCCGACGACACATCAAGACGGCACGAGCGGCCGCTACAGCACGTACATGCGCAACGGCATCCAGATACCCATGCCGACCATGATCAGGTTCTCGGTCAGCGACACGAAGCCCAGCGGCACCTTGCTGTCACCGCCGACGCAGGCACACTTGAGCTCCCGCTTGTCGACATAGACCGCCTTGAACACCGAGACGGCGCCCACCGTGCCGATGAACAGCGCCACCGGCGCGGCCAACCATACCAGGGCACCGGCCAGCATCAGGATGCCCGCCAGTGTCTCGGCATAGGGGTAGACGTAGCCGTAGCGCACCTGACGCTGGGCCAGCAGGTCGTAGTTGAGGAACATCGTGCTGAAGCTCTCCACGTCCTTGAGCTTCTGCAGCCCCAGCAGGGCCATGGCGATGGCCACGAAATACTCCGGCATCCTCGCGCTCAGCAGGGTGCCGGTCGCCGTCCAGCTGACGGCAAGTCCCAGCAGAAAAGCCGTGGCAAACAGGGCAATTACCGGCTGGTAGGTGGTCTCGTCCTCGCCCGGCGAATCCAGGCCGAAATATTCGCGCAGCTCCTCATAGCCACCGATGCGCCGGCCATCGATGAAGGCCTGAGGCGTCGTATCCACCCCATGCTTTTCCTTGAAATCTTCCGTCTCCTCCCGCGTGGTCAGGTGGTGATCCTCGACATCGAATCCCTTGCGCTCCAGCAGGTCCTTGCTCTTCAGTCCGAAGGGGCACAGGTGCTCCTCCATGACCATACGGTAAAGCTGAGCGTGTTTGCCCTGTCCTGCCGACTGTCCATGAGCCATGACATCTCTCCTTGGGTCATACATTCACCCCAAGGGTAGTCAATCGACCTTTATCAGCGAATTCCCGCCCGCAGGAACGACTGCACGAACTGGCGCTGGAAGAGCAGGAAGGCCACCAGCAGCGGGGCGACACTGAGCAGCGTGGCGGCGCTGACGGTGGCCCAGTTGACCCCGGTCTCCGGCGCCGAGAAGATGCCGAGCCCCACCGTGAGCGGGCGGCTTTCCACCGAGTTGGTCACCACCAGCGGCCAGAGGAAGTTGTTCCAGTGGTGGCTGATCGAGACCAGGCCATAGGCGAGATAGGTGGGCTTGGCCAGGGGCACGTAGACCTTGAGCAGGATCGCCATCCAGCCGCACCCCTCGATCCGGGCGGCGTCCTCCAGCTCGCGGGGTATGGTCTTGAAGGTCTGTCGCAGCAGGAAGATACCGAAGGCGCTGGCCACGTAGGGCAGCCCGATGCCGGTGATGGTGTCGACCAGCCCGAGCGAGCTTGCGATGCGGTAGTTCTCGACGATCAGGACCTCGGGGAAGACGAAGAGCTGGATCAGCACCAGCATGAACAGAATGTCCTTGCCGGGAATCGGGAAGCGCGCGAAGGCGAAGCCGGCCAGGGTACAGACCACGAACTGTGCCATCACCACCCCGGTGACCAGCAGGAAGGTGTTGAGGTAGTAGCGGGCGAACGGCGCCTGGGCCCAGGCGTTGGCAAAATTCTCCAGGGTCACCGGGGCGAAGAGGTCGAAGCGCACCATGTAGGCCGCCGGGTGGAAGGCCGCCCAGAAGGCGTAGAGCAGCGGGAAAATCCAGATCAGCGCCAGCAGCCAGGCGGCGGTGGTCTCCAGGCTGGGTAACCGCAGGGCGAACCGTCTCCTTGCTGAGCTCGTCAGGCTCGACTGCCTCATGAATCGTCCCCCGTGCTCACTGATAGTGGGTCCTGCGGTCGAGGATGGTGAACTTCACCGTGGCCACCACCGCCAGCACCAGCAGGATCACCACGGTGATGGTGGCGGCATAGGTGCGGTCGAAGAAGGAGAAGGCATTCTCGTAGACGTAGTAGAGCAGCAGGTTGGTGGCGTTGTTGGGCCCACCCTTGGTCAGGATGAACAGGTGGTCCACCACCCGCACGGCATTGATCAGCGCGTTGATCAGCACGAACAGGGTCGTGGGCATCAGCAGCGGGAAGGTGACCCGCCAGAAGAAGCTCCAGCGGTCGGTGCCCTCCAGGTCCGAGGCTTCCTTGAGCTCCGGGGGGATGCTCTGCAGTGCCGCCAGGTAGAAGATCATGAAGAAGCCGGCTTCCTTCCAGATGGTCATGACGATGACAGAGCCAAGCGCCACGCTGGGATCGCCCAGCCAGTTGACCCCGGACAGGCCCAGCGCCCCGAGTATCTTGTTGAACAGGCCGATCTGCGGCGCGTAGAAGAACATCCAGATATTGGCGGCGGCGATCATCGGCAGAATGGTCGGGGTGAAATAGGCCATGCGCACGAAGCCGCGCCCAGGCAGGCGGGCATTGACGAATAACGCCATGCCCAGCGCCAGGGCGATGGACGTGGGTATGGTGCCCAGCGCATAGATCAGGTTGTTGCGCGCCACCCGCCAGAAGGTGCGGTCCTCGATCAATAGCGCGTAGTTCTCGAGTCCGACGAACTCCGGCGGTGAGCCGCGAAAGCCGGGCAGGAACAGGCTGTTGACGAGGGTGGACACCGTTGGCAGATAGGCGAAGGTACCCAGCAGCACCGCCGCCGGGAGCAGCAGCAGTGCGCCGTAGATCTGCATGCGTCGGTCGGCGTTGTGGATCAGCATGTCCCTTACCCGTATCGGGGCTGTCCGGGGGCAAGGCCTACGAGGAGGCGCTATGAATCCTTCCCTGGACGCTACATTTGCCATCCATGGCAAATGACCTCCTCTACGACCTTGCCCCCGGCGCCTGCTTGCATCGGTTCAAAGACTCGACGTTACGTCGCCTCGAAGCCTCAACGTGAACGCGCGTAGCGACGCAACGCCGCTTCGGCCTCTGCCTGAGCCTGGTTGAGCGCCTCCTCCGGCGACATCTGGCCGGTCAGCGCCGCCTGTATCGCATTGTCCAGCGCCCGGCGCACGCGCCCGCCCTGGTAGGTGGAGAGCTCCGCGGTGCCGTGCTCGAGCTGGTCCCGGGCCACCGCCGCCGGTGGAAAGGTCTCGACGTAGTCGCGCAGGACCTCGGTCTCGTAGGCAGCCGGGCTCACGCCCATATAGCCGGTCTCGATGGACCAGGCCGCCGCGCGCTCGGGATCGGTCATCCAGCGGATGAAGGTCATGGCGGCGCGCTGCTCGTCTTCGGTGGTGTCGTTGAAGATGTAGAAGTTGCCACCGCCGGTGGGGCTGCCGCGCTGGGTGTTCATGGGCAGCATGGCCACGCCGAAGTCGAACGAGGCCTCGTTGCGCACGGCGGTGAGGTTACCGGTGGTGTGCCACATCATGGCCGTGGCCTGTTCGATGAAGCTCTGACGCAGGGTGCCCCACTCGATGGTGCCATCGGGCATCGCCTCGTGCTCCTGGGTCAGCGACACCCAGTACTCCAGCGCCTCGATGGAGGCAGGGTCGTCGAAAAAGACCTCGGTGCCATCCTCGCTCATCAGCCGATGCCCGTTCTGGAAGGCGAAGGCCTGGAACATCCAGTAGGGGTAGCCGGTGGAGGGCACCATGACGCCCCACTGGTCGCCGCCGCTGGCCTCGCGCACGGCAGCGGCCATTTCGGCCATCTCTTCCCAGGTTTCCGGCGGTGTCTCGGGGTCGAGCCCGGCGGCTTCGAAGGCCTCCTTGTTCCAGTAGAGCACGATGGTGGAGCGCTGGAACGGAATGCCGTAGGTCTGGCCGTCGAGCTGGCCGTTTTCCATCAATCCGGGGTAGAAGCTATCGAGCCATTCGCGCTCCTCGTCGGTCTCGAGAAGATCGTCGAAGGCGACGATGGCATCCTGCTCGATCAGGTCGAAGAGATCGATGGAGAAGAGCACCGAGAGCTGCGGTGCATCGCCCGCCTCGATGGCCGACATCGCCCGAACCCGGGTGTCGTCATAGTTGCCGGCATAGATGGCATTCACCGAGATGTCGGGATGATCGGCCTGGAAGTCGGCGACCAGGCCGTCGATGACATCGGTCAGCGCTCCACCGACGGCGATGGGATAGTACATGGTCAGCTCGACCGGATCGTCGGCCACGGCCTGACCGGCGCTCAGCAGGCCGGCAGCGGCCAGGCCGCAGAGGGTGGGAGCAAGGCGTGTGTTCATGGGTTGACTCCTGGTGAGTATTTTCCGGAAGAACCGCGCGGGGTCTGTACCCCGCTTCTCTGCGCTGCTTGAGTCTGCCTCAGGCGACCGGGGGCCGCAGACAGGTCATACCCCTGGAGCGCCAGGCGTTGCCCGTCTCCAGAATCGAAGAAGTGGGTCGCCCAGGGCGCCCACTGAAGGCGGCAGGCCGCCCCCCTGGCCACGCCGGGCACGCCATCCAGGCGCGCACGCAGCTCCTGGCGGCCCACCTTGAGCCGCACGATGCTGTCGGCTCCCAGGTACTCGGCATCGACCACCTCGGCCGGCACGCCACTGGCATCAGCGGGCAGTACGACGATGTCTTCGGGACGTACCCCCAGCAGGTGCCCCTTGGCGTCGTGGGACGCCACGCTGCAGCGCGGCTCACCCTCGATGACGGCCCCATCGGCCGCCGCGGCGAGTGTCACCAGGTTCATGGCCGGGCTGCCGATGAAGCTTGCCGCGAAGGCCGTGGCCGGCCGGTTGTAGAGTTCATCGGGGGTCGCGTCCTGCACGATGCGCCCCGCCTCCATCAGGATGACCCGGTCGCCCATGCTCATGGCTTCCACCTGGTCGTGGGTGACGTAGATCACCGTCATGCCCAGCCGCTGCTGCAGGGCCTTGATCTCACGGCGCATCTCGCCACGCAGCCGGGCATCGAGGTTGGAGAGCGGCTCGTCCATCAGGCAGATGGGGTGCTCGGAGATGATCGACCGGGCCAGCGCCACACGCTGGCGTTGCCCGCCCGAGAGCTGGGCCGGCTTGCGGTCAAGGTAGGCGGTGAGATCGACCAGGTTTGCCACCCGGGCAAGGCGCTCTTTGCGCTCGGACTTGGGCACCTTGCGGCTGCGCAGGCCGAAGACAATGTTGTCGGCGACGCTCAGGTGGGGAAACAGCGCATAGGACTGGAACACCATGCTCAGGCCGCGATCGCCGGGTGGCAGATGGGTCACGTCGCGCTCGCCGATGCGGATGCGTCCATCGCTGGCCTGCTCGAGGCCGGCGATCATGCGCAGCGTCGTCGACTTGCCGCAGCCCGAGGGGCCCAGCAGGATCACGAACTCGCCGGGTGCGACATCGAAGGAGATCCGGTCCACGGCGGCCTGGCCACCCCAGGTCTTGCTCACGTCTTCGAGCCGGATGCGCTTGTTGTCGTTGTTCATGGCACGCCCGTTATTATTGTCACGACAGGTTGAGAACGTTTTCTCGTCTGAATCAGCGTAGCCGCACTTCGGCCTCTTTGCGGTGCATCTTGACTCGCTGATATGACAGGCGCATGACGCCATTGCCGCTTGCCTTCAAGGCCGCAGCCGGCGCCTACCGCGGCCGACCCCGTGACCATGCTAGACTTCGTCTTTCACCCTGACAGGAACCGACGCGCCATGTCCCTCGAAGACCTGCATCTGAACCTGCGCAACCTGACGCAGGACGACTACCCTCAGCTCAAGATTCTGATGGATGCCGTCTACGACGATATTGGTGGCGCCTGGCCACAGCACTCCATCGACCGACTGATCCAGGAGTTTCCCGATGGCCAGATCGCCATCGAGGACGACGAGAGGCTGATAGGCGTGGCGCTGACCGTGCGGGTCGACTACGACGAGTTCTCCAACCCTCACACCTACGATGACCTGGTGGGCAACCGCGAGATCATCCTCAACGATCCGCAAGGCGATGCCATGTACGGGCTGGATGTGCTGATCCATCCCGACTATCGCGGCTACCGGCTGGGGCGCCGCCTCTACGAGGCGCGCAAGGAGCTGTGTCGTTCGCTCAACCTGCGCGCGATACTCGCCGGCGGGCGTATCCCCAATTACCACGAGCACGCCGGGGAACTCTCGCCCACCGAGTACATCGAGCTGGTTGCACGCAAGGAGATTCATGACCCGATTCTCTCCTTCCAGCTGGCCAACGACTTCCAGGTCAAGCGGCTGTTGCGCAAGTACCTGCCGGAAGACGAGAAGTCCCAGGGCTACGCCACCCTGCTGGAGTGGAACAACATTCTCTTTGAGCCCGCCGAGCGGGTGCTGGAAAACCGCCCCACCCAGGTACGTGTCGGCGCCGTGCAGTGGCAGATGCGCGAATGCGCCTCGGTGGAGGTGGTACTGCAGCAGGTCGAGTACTTCGTCGACGCCCTCTCCAGCTACCAGAGCGACTTCGCCGTCTTCCCGGAGCTGTTCAATGCCCCGCTGATGGGGCTGCAGGACCGCGCCACCCAGCAGGACCAGCTCGCCGCCATCCGCTTCCTGGCCGGCTTCACCGAGCAGTTCAAGACCGAGCTGTCGCGCATGGCGGTCTCCTACAACATCAATATCGTCGCGGGTTCGATGATTGAAGAGGGTGAGGACGACCGGCTCTACAACATCGCATACCTGTGTCATCGCGACGGCACCATCGAAAAGCAGGCCAAGCTGCACATCACCCCACAGGAGCGCCGGGAGTGGGTGATCGAGGGCGGTGACGAACTGCGCGTGTTCGAGACCGATGCCGGCCGCGTGGGCATCCTGATCTGCTACGACGTGGAATTTCCCGAGCTCGGCCGCCTGCTCGCCGACCAGGACATGGACATCCTCTTCGTGCCCTTCTGGACCGACACCAAGAACGGCTACCTGCGGGTGCGCCACTGCGCCCAGGCGCGGGCCATCGAGAACGAATGCTACGTGGTGCTGTGCGGCAGCGTCGGCAACGTGCCATCGATCCGCAACCTCGACATCCAGTACGCCCAGTCCTCGGTATTCACACCCTCGGACTTCGCCTTCCCCCACGACGCGGTGCTCTCGGAGACCACGCCGAATACCGAGATGGTGATCTTCTCGGACCTGGACCTGACCCGGCTCACCGTGGTGCGCGCCGAAGGCTCGGTGACCAACCTCAAGGACCGGCGCAAGGACCTGTTCGACCTGCGCTGGCGCGACTGGTCCTGGAAGTCCGGCAGCCTGACGCCGGGCAATCCCGAGGAGAACTGAGGCCATGTTCGGTCGCCTTCGCCGCTGGCGGGCCGAGCGCTTCGCCTCGCGTCATCCCTTCCCCGAGGCGGCCTGGGCCGAGGCCCGTGCACGCCTGCCGCTGCTGGCGGCGCTGGGCGATGAGGAGGCCGACCGCCTGGGCCGGCGTGCCTGGCACTTCCTGCACCTCAAGCGGCTGAGCCTGCACCCCGAGCTGGCCGGCCGGACACCCTTCGACCTGCCGGCACAGCTGGCGCTCTCCGCCCAGGCCTGCCTGCTGACCCTGGGCTGGCCCTTCGACGACCATGTCGACGCCTTCAGTGGGGTGCACGAACTGCAGATCCTGCCCGAGTCGTTCCGCCGCCATGTGGAGGAGTTGGACGAGTTCGGTGTGATGCACGAGTACGTGGATGAGCGGGCCGGCGAGACCTCGTCCCAGGGGCCGGTGGTGCTCGCCTTTCCCGACCTGATGGAGAGCGGCGGCCTCGACGGCTTCAACGTGGTGATCCATGAGCTCGCCCACAAGCTCGACCTGGGCAACTCGCTGGACGTCGACGGCTTCCCGCCGCTACCCCGGGACATCGACCCGAAGGAGTGGCACCGGGTCTTCATCGGCGTATGGGACGACCTCCAGGCACGCCTCGAACGTGGCGAGGAAACACCCATCGACGACTACGCCGCCAGCCATCCGGGGGAGTGCTTCGCGGTGTGCTGCGAGTACTTCTTTACCGCGCCCGATATCCTCCACGAGGCCTACCCGGCACTGTATGAGCTGCTGACACGCTACTTCCGCCAGCAGCCGCTGGCACGGCTGCCAGAGGGTCACACCGCTGCCCCCCGGGAGCCTCGGGGAGACCAGGATCGATCAGCCCTGTGACGGCCCCAGCAGGCCAACCAGCTCCGGCACGGGGCGGTCGGCATGGCCGGCATCGCTCATCGACTGGTAGAGCGCCAGCACCGCATCGGCCACGCCGCGCTGGGCGTCGAGGTCTTCGGTCATGGTGCGGTAGTAGCCGATATCCTTGAGGCCGTTGGCCACGCTGAAGCGAAAACCGGAGGCGTCGCCATCGGCGATGTAGGGCCGCAGGCGCTCCAGGATCACCCCGCCACCGCCGCCCTTGCCCAGCACGTCGAGGAAGGCAGCGTCGTCGATACCGGCCCGCCGTGACGCCGCGGCGGCCTCGGCCAGCACCGCGGTGAAGCCCAGCGAGACGAAATTGTGCAGCAGCTTGAGGGTATGGCCGGCGCCAACCTGGCCGGCATGGGCGATGTTCTCGGCAAAGCACTCGAGCAGCGGTTGCACCTCGGCGAACAGCGCCTCCGGTGCACCGACGATGAGGTTCAACCGGCCCTCCTCCGCCTCCTTGGGGGTGCGGGTCATGGCGGCATCCATGAAGCGCCCGCCGGCCGCCTCCACCCGGGCGGCCACTCGCTCGGTGGAGCTGGGCAGCGCCGTGGAGCAGTCGACAACCACGCAGCCCGCCCGCAGCCCTTCCAGCACCCCGCCGGGCTCGAACAGCACCGCCTCCACCTGGGGCGAGCCGGTCACGCAGAGAATGACCACATCGGCGGCCTCGGCCACCTCGCGGCCGCTAGCCTTCGCGGTCGCCCCGGCGGCGCGCAGGTCGTCCACGGGCTGGTTGCCGGGGTGGTCGAGAAAGCAGAGCGTATGCCCTCCTTTCAGGATGTTCGCGGCGATACCGTGGCCCATCAGGCCCACGCCCACCAGGCCGACTCGAAATAGCTGACTCATTATATTGCTCCTCTGGTTCATCCCGCGGTAAATCGCGGACCGGCGGCTCGCTCAGCCGTGCTTGATAGCCACGGTCTTGAGCCGGGTATAGCTCTTCAGGCCTTCGAATCCCTTCTCCCGGCCATGCCCGGAGCGGCCGACACCGCCGAAGGGCAGCTCGATGCCACCCCCGGCGCCGTAGTTGTTGATGAATACCTGGCCGCTGCGAATCCCCCTGGCCAGGCGCAGCTGTCGTCCGCCGTCGCCTGTCCAGATGCCGGCACAGAGGCCGAAGTCGGTGGCATTGGCCAGCCGCAGCGCCTCGGCCTCGTCGGCAAAGGTCTGCACTGCCAGCACCGGGCCGAACAGCTCCTCCCGGAGCACTTCATGGCCGTCGGGAATCTCCGCGAGGATCTGCGGTACCACGAAATGGCCGCCATCCGGGGCGCCAGCGGCCAGCTGCCCCTTCGCCGCCACGCGGATACCGTCCTCGGCCGCCGCCGCCAGCCGTGCCTCCAGCTTCGCCTTCTGGCGGGCGTTGATCAACGGGCCGCAGTCGGCATCCGCCTCACCGGCGTCGCAGCGCAGCGCCGAGAAGCGTTCGGCCAGCGCTCCCAGCATGGCCTCGGCGCAGCTCGCCTCCACCAGCAGGCGACTGCCCGCCGAGCAGGTCTGGCCGGCGTTCTGGACGATGCCGCGCACCACCGCCTCCAGCGCGGCCTCCATGTCGGCATCGGCGAAGACGATCTGCGGCGACTTGCCGCCCAGCTCCATGGTCACCGGCACATGATGAACGGCGGCGGCCTGGGCCACCTGGGTTCCCGTTTCCGGCGAGCCGGTAAAGGAAAGGTGGTCGATGCCGGGGTGAGCCGCCAGGGCGGCACCCGCCTCCCGCCCGAGCCCGGGCACCACATTGAGCACCCCGGGCGGCAGCCCGTTCTCGTAGGCCAGCTGGGCCAGGCGCAGGCCGCTGAGGCAGGCATCCTCGGCCGGCTTGAGCACCACGGTATTGCCGGCCGCCAGTGCCGCCGCCACGCAGCGCCCGAAGATCTGGGCGGGATAGTTCCAGGGAATGATCTGCGCGCAGACCCCATAGGGCTCGCGCAGGGTCATCACCGCAAAGTCGTTCTCGAAGGGAATGGTCTCGCCGTGCAGCTTGTCGGCGGCCCCGCCATAGAAGCGGAAGTAGCGGGCGCAGGCCGTGATATCGCCCCGGGCCTGGGTCATCGGCTTGCCGGTATCGGCGCACTCGAGTGCCGCCAGATTGGCGTGATCGGCCTCGATCACCGCGGCGAAGGCGAGCAGCCATTCACTGCGGCGGCGGGCCGACCAGCACGCCCAGTCGCCCAGCTCGCCGGTAAAGGCGCCGCGGGCGGCGACGACCGCCGTCTCGACCTCCCACGACTGACTGCGGGCAATCTCTGCGATCACCTCGCCGCTGGAGGGCGCCTGCACCTCCAGCCGCTCTCTCGTGGCGACCCATTCACCGGCGATAAGGGCGTCGCTGGGGGGCATGGCAGGGAAGAATGACATCACGATTTCCTTGTTGTTGTTCGCTATTCAATAGACCAGCCGCACCAGCCCCATGGAGATCCAGGGCATGTAGGTGATCGCCACCAGGCAGGCGAGCACCACCAGCACGAAGCGCACCAGCCACGGCAGCATCTCGTCGATGGTGATCCTGGCCACCGCGCAGGCGGCAAACAGGTTCACCCCCAGCGGCGGCGTGATCATCCCCAGGGCCAGGTTCACCACCATGATCAAGCCGAAGTGCACGGGATGAACCCCGAACTGGATGGCAATGGGCGTCAGGATGGGCGCCAGCACCAGGATGGCCGCCGAGGTCTCGATGAACATGCCCACCAGCAGCAGCAGTACGTTGACCGCCAGCAGGAACGCCATGGGGCTGTCGAACACCTCGGTCACCCAGCCGGCGATCTGGGACGGCAGGCCGGTGCGGCTGAGCAGGAAGCTGAACAGCGACGCCGCCGCAATGATCAGCATGACCGCCGCGGTGGAGATGACGCTCTGCCGCAGGATCGGCCATAGGTCGTCCAGCTGCAGCTCGCGGTAGTAGAAGCCGCCGACGATCAGCGCATAGAACACCGCCACCGCCGACGCCTCGGTGGGGGTGAACACCCCGCCGTAGATGCCGCCGATCACCACCACTGGCATCAGCAGTGCCGCCCAGGCACGCTTGAACGAGATCATGAAGCTCGTGCTGTCCTTGTGGTCATCAAGGCCGTAGCCCCGCACCTTGCAGAACAGGTAGAGGAACAGGATCAAGGCGCAGCCGATCAGGATGCCGGGGCCGATGCCGGCGAGGAACAGCTGGCCGATGGAGGTGTCGGTGCTGACGCCGAACAGGATCAGGGGAATCGACGGCGGTATCAGCACGCCAAGCTCCGCGGAGGAGGCCTGGATCGAGGCCGCCAGGGGCTTGGGGTAGCCATGCCTGACCATCGCCGGTATGAGGATCGCGCCGATGGCGAAGGTGGTGGCGACGCTGGAGCCCGACACCGCGGCAAACATCATGCAGGTCAGCACGCAGGTCATGGCCAGGCCACCCTGGATGCCGCCGACGATGGACTTGGCCAGGTCCACCAGGCGCCGGGAGATGCCGCCCGCCGCCATCAGGTTACCCGCCAGGATGAAGAACGGGATCGCCATCAGCGGGAACTTGTCGATGCCGATGAACATCTGCTGGGGTACCAGCAGCAGCGGCAGCCGGGAGAAGAACTCGATGCCGATGATCGAGGCCAGAACGATGGAGACCGCGATCGGCACGCCGAAGGCGAAGAGAATGATCAGCGAGAGGCCGATGACCAGATTCATGGCTGGGGTCCTCCCGGACGGGAGCCATCTGGCGTCATCTCGGAGCCGACGACCTTCCGGGCCTTTTGCACCGCCGGGGACTCCAGCTCGGGGCTGGCTTCGCGCCCCTCGGGGCCGATCATCTCGCGACCGGTGATCTGGGCGAGGATGCGTGCCATCACCGCGACAATGGCGAAGCCGGCACCGGTGGGAATGGCCGCATAGGCCCAGGACATCGAGATGTTCATGCCCGACATCGTCTGGTTGCTGACGCGCATCGTCATCTGGATGCCGAAATGGATCAGCACCGCCAGCACCAGCAGGCAGCAGCAGACGATGACGATTTCCAGCAGCAGCATCAGCCGCTGCGGCACGATCTTGTAGATGGCTTCGACGGCCATCATGTAGCCACCCCGGAAGGTGGCGGCCGCCGCCATGAACACGCACCAGATCATGGCCGTCCTGGAGGCGACCTCCGACCAGGTGGAGGGGGCGTTGAACAGGAACCGGGTCAGCACCTGATAGAACCCCAGGGTCACCGACACGACCAGCATGGCCACCGCGGCCAGCATGGCCAGGCGCGTCAACTGGCGCTCAAGGCGAAGAAACAGCGAGACCATTGGGAATCACCATGACCAGAGGGCTCCCGGCGTCGTGCCGGAAGCCCGGGGTGGGAAAGGTCAGCAGTTGCCGGCCTCGGCCTGGATGCGCTCCAGCATCTCGCTGCCGTGCTGGGACGTGAAGATCTCGTAGGCGGGCTGCACCGCTTCCTGGAAAGGGCCGATATCGATGTCGGTCTTCACCGTCATGCCGTTCTCCTCCAGCAGGGCGACACCCTCTTCCTCGAGGCGCGACACCTCGCCACGGGTGGCTTCGGCCGACGCACGAGCCGCCTCGCGGAACCACTCCTGCTCCTCCTCGCTCAGGCCGTCGAACATGATCGGCGAGCCCAGCATGATCGCCGGCGAGTAGACGTGGCCGGTCAGCGACAGGTGGTCCTGCACTTCCCAGAAGTTGGTCGCCACGATCACGGTGATGGGATTCTCCTGCCCATCGACGGTGCCCTGCTGAAGCGCAGTGAACAGCTCCGGGAAGGCCATCGGGGTGGGCCGTGCGCCCAACTGGCGAAAGGCTTCCTGATGGACCTCGTTCTCCATGGTGCGAACGCGCAGCCCATCGGCGTCCGCCGGTGAGAGCACCTCACGCCGGCTGTTGGTCAGGTGGCGAAAGCCGTTCTCGGTCCAGGCCAGGCCCACCAGGTCGTGCTCGCCTATCTTGCCGAGCAGCTCGTCGCCCAGCTCACCGTCGAGCACGCAGCGCGCCTGATCGTAGTCCTCGAACAGGAAGGGCAGGTCCAGCACATAGGTTTCCGGCACGAAGTTGCCCAGCGGGCCGGTGGAAGTGATGACCAGGTCCACGGTGCCGATCTGCAGGCCCTCGATCATCTCCCGCTCGCCGCCCAGGGAGCCGGACGTATGCTCGTTGACGGTAAAGGCCCCGTTGCTCAACTCCTCCAGCCGCTCCTTGAAGGCCCGTGCCCCGACGGCATAGTGCGAGGTGGAGGAGAGCGTATGGCCGAGCGTGATCTCCTGGGCCGCCTGGGCCTGGAAGGCCATGCCGGCCAGTGCCGCCGCGGTGACGGTTCCGATGGCGCTAGAGAGAGTGCGGCGTGCGAATCGTGTTTTCATTGTTCTGTTACCTCGTTTTTCGTGGAACACCGTTGGGTTTGCTGGTAGGCCCGTCTCGGACGGGCGCGCTGTCACGCCTCCGCTTTCAGGTAGGCATCGACGATTTCACGCAGGTCGCCATCACCCCGGAAACCGAGTTCCCGGGCGCGACGCGTGGTGAAGCGGGAGGGCCAGCCGGACACGATGGCCGAAATGCGCGGGTCGGGCTCATGGCGTACCAGGGCGAGCGCCTCGTCGCCCGCCACCTGGCGCAGCGTCTCGAGCATCTCCGCCACGCTGACCGTGATGCCCGGCAGCATGAAGGCGCGGAAGGGCCCCAGGGCGTCGCCGGCCACCTCGGCACCGTGGACCAGGGCCTCGACCACCTTCTGCGGCGACATCACGAACATCGCCAGATCGGTGGGCACCGGGCAGACGGCCGCTTCGCCGTTCAACGGCTCGCGCAGGATGCTCGAGGCGAAGCTCGACGCCGCCGCGTTGGGGCGCCCCGGTCGAATGATGATGGTCGGCAGGCGCAGTACCCGGCCGTCCACCAGCCCACGCCGGCTGTAGTCGTTGATCAGCAGCTCGCTCATGGCCTTCTGGGCACCGTAGGAGTTCTGCGGCTGCAGTGCGGTCATGTCGTCGACCACCTCGGGCAGCTCGCCGCCGTAGGCGGCCACCGAACTGGCCATGACCAGGCGTGTCCCGGCAAGGCCGTGGGCGTGACACCCCTCGAGCAGTGCCCGGGTAGCATCGAAGTTGACCCGCATGCCGAGCGCCAGGTCCGCCTCGGCGGCGGCGCTGACGACGGCCGCCAGGTGATAGATCACATCCGGCTTGGTGGCCAGCACCGGGTCGAGGCCGCCCGGCTCGGTGATATCCAGCGCCAGGCGCGTTACCTCGACGCCGTCGGCGGCCGCCACCGGCGGCTCGACCATGTCGATGAGCGTCAGGCGGCGAATGGCCTGATCAGCCAGCGTGCCACGGGACAGCAGCCGCGCCACGAGCCGCTGACCGAGAAAGCCGGCTGCGCCGGTAATCGCTATATGCATTGAAGCCTCGCAGTCATTGTCATTGATCAGGTTTTCAGGCCGTGGGCCCGCCCCCACCCCAGCCCTTGGCGGGTGCCGGCGGCGGGGCGATACTCGCAGCCCACCCAGCCGTCGTAGCCGAGCGCCTCGAGACGCAACAGGATCGCCGGGTAATGGACTTCGCCCACGTCGGGCTCATGGCGCTCTGGCACACCGGCGATCTGGACATGGGCGATGGCCGGGAATTGCCGCTCCAGATGGCGAGTCAGGTCACCCTCCATGACCTGGCAGTGATAGAGATCGAACTGCAGGCGAAGGTTGTCGGCACCCACCGCCTCCAGCACTGCCATGGCCTGGGCCTGGCGCGACAGGAAGTAGCCCGGCATGTCGCGGGTATTGATCGGCTCGATCAGTACCTGCCGCCCCGCCTTGGCGGCTTCCCCGGCGGCGAAGCGCAGGTTCGCCACATAGGTCGCCTGATGATGGGCCCGGGTATAGGCATCGGCATCCACCGGCAGCAGGCCTGCCATGGCGTGTACCCGCGGGCAGTCCAGCGCCTCGGCGTAGCGCAGCGCCTCGATCACGGCATCGCGGAATTCCGCCTCCCGCCCCGGCAGGCTCGCCAGCCCGCGCTCCCCCGCCTCCCAGTTCCCGGGGGGCAGGTTGAAGAGCACCTGCTCCACGCCGGCCTCGCGCAGGGCGCTCGCCAGCACCTGGGGGTCGTGGTCGTAGGGAAACAGGTATTCCACGCCGCGGAAGCCCGCGTCGGCAGCCGCCGCGAACCGGTCGAGAAAGCCATGTTCGGTAAACAGCATGGTGAGGTTGGCGGCCAGTCGGATCATCGCTAGTGTCCCAGTGTTTGTGCCTCAGGATTCGTGCCTCGGGATTCGTGTCAGTCGCGGGGAAAGCGCGCTTCGAGTTCGGCCACCTGCTCCGGCGTCAGGCAGCGCGGGTTCTCCCCGCGCAGCAGCAGGAACAGCCTGGCGGTCTCTTCCAGCTCCTCGGTGGCGTAGACCGCCGCCTCCAGCGTCTTGCCGGCCACCACAGGGCCATGGTTGGCCAGCAGCACCGCGCTGTGCTTGCCTGCCAGCCCGCGCACCGCGTCACCCAGCGCAGGGTCGCCGGGCAGGTGGTAGGGCACCAGGGGCAGCTTGCCCACCCGCATCACGTAGTAGGCGGTCAACGGAGGGATGCAGTCGCAGGGGTCGATCTGCGGCAGGCAGGAGACGGCCACCGAATGGGTCGAGTGCAGGTGCACGATGGCACCGGAGCGGGGCCGCTCCTCATACATCGCCATGTGCAGGAAGCTCTCCTTGGTGGGCCGGTCGCCGCTCAGCAGCCGGCCTTGCCCGTCTAGCCTCGAGATACGGGCGGGATCGAGCCGCCCCAGGCAGGCATTGGTCGGCGTCATCAGCCAGCCGCCATCGTCCAGCCGCACGCTGATATTGCCGCTGGAGCCCATGGTCAGCCCTCGCGAGAAGAGCGATTCGCCGAGGGTCGCGATCTGCTCGCGCAGGCCGTTCTCGTCGTGCACGCTCATGGCGCGCCCTCCGTCGTCAGTACCTCGAAGGCGCGGGTGAAGAAATCGGTGTCGCCGAAGTTCCCGGACTTCAGTGCCAGTGACAGCGGCGCCTCGCGCCCGGCCAGGGTGGCCTGGGTCCAGGGGACACCCGGGGCGATCTGCTCGCCGATGCGCATGGCGCGTACCCCCAGGGCCGAGACCACCGCCCCGGCCGTTTCGCCACCCGCCACCACCAGCCGCCCTACCCCTTCGGCGACCAGGCTGCTGGCAAGTGTGCTCAGTGCCGCCTCGACCAGCTCGCCGGCCCGCTCGACGCCCAGCGCCTGCTGCGCCTGCCGAACCCGCTCGGCATCGGCAGAGGCGTAGAGCAGCACCGGGCCACCGCCAGCCAGCGCCCGGCGGGCAAAGGCCAGCGCCTCGCCCAGGTGGGCGTCGCCTTCGGCCAGGGCCTGGGGGTCCAGGGCGAAACCGGAGTGTCGCGCCAGGAAGTGATCGACCTGGGCCAGCGTTGCCGTCGAACAGCTCCCTGACAGCACCAGGGCACTGCCCGAGGCGGGCGCCAGCTGCCCGGGGTCTGTCAGCTCATCGAGCCAGCCACGCTGCCGATACTGCGCCGGCAGCATCTGGCCCAGCCCGGAGCCGCCGGTGACCAGGGCAAAGTCCGCCACGGCAGCCGCCAGGGTGGCCAGGTCGCCTTCGTCCAGGGTGTCGCAGACCGCCCGGCTAACGCCCTGCTGTGAAAGTTTGTCGAGGTGTCTCCGGGTGGCCTCGCTGCCCTGTGCAATCACCGAGCGCGGCACCAGGCCGACGGGTTGCGAAGTCTGCCGCGCCAATACCCGGACCAGGTCGGCATCGCGCATCGGGGTAAGCGGGTGGTGCTGCATGCCGCACTCGTTGAGCAGCCGGTCGCCGACGAACAGGTGACCCTGATAGACCGTTCTCCCGTTGACCGGGAAGGCCGGCACCATCACCGTCTGGCGAGCGCCGAGTCGCTCCGCCAGGGCGTCGCTGACCGGGCCGATGTTGCCCTCATCGGTGGAGTCGAAGGTGGAGCAGTACTTGAAGAAGAGCTGACGCACTCCCTGGGCCTGGAGCCACGCCAGCGCCGCCAGCGAATCGGCGACGGCCTTGTCGACCGGGCAGGAGCGGGACTTCAAGGCGATGACGACGGCATCGACGCCCCGGGAGGTATCCACCAGCGCTTCGAGCGGAAGCTCGGGTACACCGTTCAGCTGCACGCAGCGCATGCCGCCGCGCACCAGGTTGTTGGCCAGGTCGGTGGCCCCGGTGAAGTCGTCGGCGATGGCGCCCAGCACGATAGCCACGGTCAGCTCTCCTCCGCTTTGCCGGCCGCCCCGGGCAGGGTGATGCCCGACAGCCGCTGGTACACCTTGATCACCGCCGCATCGTCCTCTCGTCCGAAGCCGGCCCCCTTGGCAGCGGTGAACTGCTGCAGGGCGCTGGCCGCCACCGGCGTCGCCATGGCCAGCTCACGCCCCGTGTCATGAACGATGTTGAGATCCTTGACGAAGATGTCGACGGCGGACAGCGGGGTATAGTCGCCGGCCAGGATGTGCGGCACGCGATTCTCGAACATCCAGGAATTGCCCGCCGAGTGGGTGATGACCTCGTGAACGGTGTCGGGGTCGAGCCCCATGCGAATCCCCAGGGCCACGGCCTCCGCCGCCGCGGCGATATGGACGCCGGCCAGCAGCTGGTTGACCAGTTTCATGCTGGAACCGACCCCCGCTGCATCGCCCAGGCGGTAGACGGTAGCCGCCACGGCCTCGAGCACCGGCTCGGCCTTGGCGAATGCCGCTGCGGAACCCGACGCCATCACCGAGAGCTGACCGGAGCGTGCCTTGGCCGCGCCACCGCTGATCGGTGCATCGAGCATCTCGAGCCCCTCGGCCGCCAGGCGCTCGCCCAGCCGGCGAGCTACGCTCGGCGCCACGGTGGCGCACTGGATCACCAGGCCCCCCGGTGCCATGCGGCCCACCAGCCCCTGCTCACCGAACAGAACCTGCTCGACCTGGTCCGCATTGACCACGACCACCAGCACCACATCGCAGCGCTCGGCCAGTTCGGCGGGCGTCGCAACGCCAAGGCCACCGCTCGCCTCGAAGCGCTGACGCGCCGGCTCGCTCACATCGCAGCCGATGACAGCGCTCCCCTTCTCCAGAAGGGTCAGCGCCACTCCCATGCCCATGGCCCCGAGCCCAATGACACCGACTCGTGATCCGCCTGCCGACTTGTCGTTCACCTGTCGCCTCCTGTCCGGTTGCTGTCAGTGTCATCGTGTTAGCGCTACCATGTTAGCGCTAACATAGTTTTAGATGATCGCCAGTGCAGCAGCAAGCGAAGTGCCAAGGAGTACGACTAATGTCGGACAAGCGAAGGTCGACACGCCGCCGGCGCGGCTCGGAACAACCCACCCTGCAGCAGGTGGCGGATGCCGCCGGCGTCTCGGCGATTACGGTATCGCGAGCACTGAACGCGCCCGAACGCGTCAATGCCGCCACCCGGGTCAAGGTCCTCGCCACCGTCGAGCGACTCGGCTATGTGCCGAACCTGGTGGCAGGCAGCCTCGCCTCGGCTCGCTCGCGCTTTATTGCGGTGATCGTGCCGTCACTGGCCAACGCCGTCTTCATCGAGGTCATCCATGGGCTACAGGAGACCTTCGAGCGCGAGGGCTATCAGATCCTGCTCGGCAACACCGACTACGACATCGAGCGTGAATACCAGCTGATTCGTACCTTCCTCGGCTGGTCCTGCTCGGCGCTGGTCACCGCCGGCCTGCGCCACAGCGAAGCGTGCCGAAGCCTGCTGACCCACTGGGACAAGCCGATCATGGAGGTGATGGAACTGGGTGACGCCCTCGACCTGAATGTGGGCCTGGATCATCACGAAGCCGGGCGTTGCATGGCAAGGCACCTGCTGGCGCAGCAATACCGGTCCGTCGTCTATGTGGGCGCCTGCCTTGACCGGGACTACCGGGCCAGGATGCGCTTCGAGGGTCATCGCGAGGTGCTGCATGCCGCAGGACTGGAGGCACCGATGATCGAGCTGGACCAGCTGGGCAGCCTGGATGCCGGTGCTAGCGGGCTCGAGCGTGTGCTGTCGCGATATCCGAGCGCCGACGCCATCCATTTCGCCAACGACGACCTGGCCACCGGCGCACTGCTGAGGGCCCAGCGGCTGGGCATGACCATACCGGGCGACATCGCCATCGCCGGCTTCAACGGACTGCCCCTGGGCCAGCATGTCACCCCGCGGCTGACCACCATCCGCTCCCCCCGGGAAAACATGGGAAGGCTGGCGGCAGAGGAGGTGTTGAAACGACTCGACGCCAAGCGGGTGACGCGTCGGCGCCACGACGTGGGCTTCGAGCTGCTGGTCGGTGACAGTACCTGAGGCACCGCCGCCAGCCGAACCATTTGGCCTCCCGGCGCGAGCCACCTATGCTTTAGCCTTACCCCTGCGCAGATCGCAACGATGCCGCGTTCGGCCCTGATCATCCTCGCTTCTCTTGCGGTCCTCGTCCCGCTGGGGCTGCTGTGGCAATGGCTGGCTGCACGCGACCTGTTCGATGCCAACACCCTGTTCGCCCTGCTGCAGGGTTCGCTGGCCTGGCGCGACCGGCCCTGGGCCGGCGCCGTGGTGGTCGCGGTCTTCGTGGCCGCCTCACTGGTGCTTTTCCCGCTCAGCGTGCTGGTGGTACTGGCGGGCCTGGTCTTCGGCCCGGTGTGGGGGTTCGTCTATTCGTTCATCGGTACGCTCCTGGGTGCGATTGCCACATTCTGGCTGGGGCGCTGGCTGGGGCGCGACGCCCTGCTGCTCTACGGCGGAAAGCGGCTGCTAGGGCTTTCGCGATACCTGGCCGGGCGCGGCGTGCGCACCATAACCCTGCTCAACCTCTTGCCCCTGGCGCCGTACACGCTGACCAACCTGCTCGCCGGCGCCTTTCACATCCGTTTTCGCGACTACCTGCTGGGCACCCTGATCGGTGCCACGCCAGGGCTGGCCGGCATCATCCTGCTCAGCAGCCAGCTCGGCACGCTGCTCTCCGCCGAGGATCGTCATGAGCTCGCCTGGGCGGGCGCTGGCATCATCGCGGGCCTGGCCTTGCTGTACGGTCTCAAGCGCTATGCCGATGCCCGCCAACGGCGCCGACACCGAGGCTGAACCCACCGGCCATCAGGCTCCGCCCGCCATCGCCGGCACCCTCCCCGGCATCTCCCGTTCGAGGAAGTCGACGAAGGCGCGAATGCGCGCAGGAACATGCCGCCGTTGCTGATAGACGGCATGAAAATCGGCCCGCACCCCTCGCCACTCGGGGAGCAGCTCGATCAGGGCACCCCTTGCCAGGTGCTCGTGCACGTCCCACCAGGAGCGCAGTGCGATCCCATGACCATCCAGCGCCAGCCCCACGATCACCTCGCCATCATTGCTGGCCAGCGGCCCCGCCACCTTGACCGCCTGCTCGACATCGCCACCGCGGTGGCAGAACCGCCACACCGCGTAGTCGCTCTCGTTTTCGCGCAGGACCAGGCAGGGGTGAGCCGTCAGGTCGTTCAACGAGGCAAGCGGCGCCATGCGCGACACATAGGCGGGTGCGGCACAAAGCACCCGGCGGTTGACGAGGATACGCCGAGCTACCAGGCGCGAATCGGGTGGCTCGCCCACGCGTATGCCGATATCGAACCCCTGGTCGCCGAGGCTCAGCGGATAATTGCTCAGCTCGAGCACACCCTCGACGCCGGGGTGCCGGGTGCAGAAGGCCGAGAGCAGCGGTGCCACGTGGTGGCGGCCGAAGCCGAAGGTGGCGTTGACCCGCAGCGGCCCGGACAGCGCCGCCTGTTGCTCGCCCAGGGCCTCTTCCAGCTCGGCAAGCTCCTCCAGGATTGCCGCCCCCCGCGCCAGGTAGCGCTCTCCCTCGGCGGTCAGCGTCAGCCTGCGCGTGGTGCGGCTGGCCAGCTCCACGCCGAGACGCGCCTCCAGCACCTTGAGGCGCTTGCTGACCGCCGACAACGACAGCCCCAGCTCCCTGGCCGTGGCGGTAAGGCTACCGGCGCGGGCCAGCTGCCGAAAGAAGGCGAGATCGTCGAGCTGCGTCATGCTTTCTACACCTCAGTTCAACAATATATTGCCATTGAGCCTGATTATCACCTTCCTGCCAATGACTACACTGTCCTCACCATCCTGAATCGTGTTCGCATGAATCGGTCAGACAGGAGCACCGCCATGTTCGAGGAGTATCGATCATTCTCGATCGACAATAACGGTATCCGCATACCCGGCCTCATCGGCGGCTCGGGACCACCGTTGTTGCTGCTTCACGGCCACCCCCAGACCCATCTGATCTGGCATCGCCTGGCCGAGTCGCTGGCACGCCACTTCACGGTGGTGGCAACCGATCTGCGTGGCTACGGCGATGCCTCCAAGCCTCCCGGCGAGCCGGGTCACGCCAACTACAGCAAACGGGCCATGGCCGCCGACCAGGTCGCGGTAATGCACGAACTGGGCTTCGAACGCTTCCTGCTCTGTGGCCACGACCGGGGCGGACGGGTGGCCCACCGCCTGGCCATGGACCACCCTGAGGCGGTGGAGAAGCTGATGCTGCTGGATATCGCTCCCACCCTGGCAATGTACGAGAAGACCGATCGTACCTTCGCCACCGCCTACTTCCACTGGTTCTTCCTGATCCAGCCGGCACCATTGCCGGAAACACTGATCGAGGCATCCCCGGCCGACTACATCACACGCACCATGGGCGGACGTCACGCCAACCTCGATGCCTTCGACCCGGCCGCCATCGTCGAGTACCAGCGTTGCCTGGCCCAGCCAGGAGCCGCCCATGCACTGTGCGAGGACTATCGCGCCTCGAATACCATCGACCTGGAACACGACAGCGCCGACCGCGAGGCCGGGCGCCGCATCGCCTGCCCCTTGAGTGTGCTATGGGGGCAGCACGGCATCATCGAGCGCTGTTTCGACCCGCTGGCGGAGTGGCGTGCCGTCGCCGAGCGGGTCGACGGCGAGGCCCTGCCCTGTGGCCACTACATTCCCGAGGAAGCGCCGAGTGCGCTGCACGACCATATCCTTCAATTCATGAAAACGGCATGAGGAACTGACCATGACCCATCGTATCGCCGTCATCCCCGGTGATGGCATCGGCACCGAAGTGATGCCCGAAGGCCTGCGCGCCCTGGAAGCCGCCGCCAAGAAATTCGGCATCGACCTGGCTTTCGAGCATTTCGATTTCGCCTGCTGCAACTACTACGCGAAGCACGGCCAGATGATGCCCGACGACTGGTTCGACCAGCTCAAGGATTTCGACGCCATCTTCTACGGCGCCGTGGGCTGGCCTGACACCGTACCGGACCATGTCTCTCTCTGGGGGTCGCTGCTGCAGTTCCGCCGTCAGTTCGACCAGTACATCAACCTGCGCCCCTGCAAGCTGCTGCCCGGTATCAAGAGTCCCCTTGCCGACCGCAACCCCGGCGACATCGACTTCTACGTGGTGCGCGAGAACACCGAGGGCGAGTACTCCAGCGTCGGCGGCAAGATGTTCGAGGGCACCGACCGTGAGGTGGTGATCCAGGAGACGGTGATGAGCCGCCACGGCGTCGACCGGGTGCTGAAGTACGCCTTCGACCTGGCCCAGAGCCGCCCGCGGAAGAAGCTCACCTCGGCCACCAAGTCCAACGGCATCGCCATCACCATGCCCTGGTGGGACGAACGCGTGGAGGCCATGTCCAGCAACTATTCGGACGTCAGCGTCGACAAGTTTCACATCGATATCCTGACCGCCAATTTCGTCCTGCATCCCGACTGGTTCGACGTGGTGGTGGGCAGCAACCTGTTCGGCGACATCCTCTCCGACCTGGGCCCAGCCTGCACCGGCACCATCGGCGTGGCCCCCTCGGCCAACATCAACCCGGAAGGCAAGTTCCCCAGCCTGTTCGAACCGGTCCACGGCAGTGCACCGGACATCGCCGGCAAGGGTATCGCCAACCCCATCGGCCAGATCTGGTCCGGGGCGATGATGCTCGAGCACTTGGGCCACGCCGAGGCCGCCAAGGCCATCGTCGATGCCTTCGAAGCGGTACTGGCCGAAGGCGACGCCAGCCTGCTGACCCCTGATATCCGCGGCCAGGGAACCACGGAGACCCTGGGCCAGGCCATTGCCCAGCGCTTGGCTGAATGACCACTGACCTTAGTTGATCTGCATCAACTTGACGCGGAAAACGGGAGGCGGCGGTCGAGCAGCTCCGCCTCTCCTTGATCGTGACAGTGCACTCGCTGCAATGGGATGTGGCCGAGGGCCGGGCCGAAACCAGCCAACCAACATCGCCTGTAAGGCTATGGGCCATTTCCCGACAGACACCTCGTGAACGATTTATCGCGAGGAGGCGAATCATGAAGCGTACAGGTTGGTGGATGGCAGCGACCCTGATGATCGGCGTGGCTTGGTCCATGGGGGCTCTCGCCGAGGGGCGCATCTTTACCCGCGATGGCCTGGCCATCGGCGGCACGGATCCGGTGGCTTATTTCACCCAGGGTAAGCCGATCCAGGGTTCGCCCGGCTATCAGTTAGAGTGGCGTAATGCCACCTGGCAGTTCGTGTCGGCAGAGCATCGTGACCGATTCCAGGCGGCCCCCGAGACCTATGCACCGCAGTACGGTGGCTGGTGCGCCTGGGCGGCGGCACGCGGTGAGGCCGCAGCAACCATTCCCGAGGCGTGGAAAATCGTCGACGACAAGCTCTATCTGAACTATAACCGACGGATCCAGCGACGCTGGGAGAGCGACATTCCCGGCAACATCGAGGCGGCCGATGAGCACTGGCCGAATATCTTCCAGTAGTGCCCCGAGCTGAGCCGCGCGGCTTCGCCGGTAAAGGCATTTGCCAACCCCACCGGCCAGGGCTGATCCGGGCCATGATGCTTGAGCAGCTGGGACAGGCGATTGTAGGGTGACGGTGATCGCCCCTCCATGACAGGAGAAAATCCATGACAATCTTCGAGGCACTGCGACAAGACCACGATATTCAACGCGATCTGCTCGCCCGCCTGATGGAGACACAGGGCGACAGCGAGGAACGGCATGCGCTGTACCGCCAGGTACGCGACGAATTGAAGCATCACGCCGCCGCCGAGGAGCGAGCCCTCTACATCCCCATGATGGCCATCGACCTGACCCAGGAGAAAGCACGGCACAGCGTGGCGGAACACCACGAAATCGACGAGATGATCGAAACGCTGGATGCCACCGACTACGCCTCCCCGGGCTGGCTGGCCAACGCCAAGAAGCTGAACCACCTGGTGCTGCATCACCTCGATGAAGAAGAACAGGAAGTCTTCCAGCTAGCCGGGCGCGGCCTGGCCAGCGAGCAGAAGACAGCGCTGGCCGATGACTATCTCGAGGAAATGGCCAGGCAACGTAGTGCATGACGTTCATGCGGCCCGGCCGACGGCGCCTCGGCAACCCCTCGTCGTACCAGTGACGCATGAGAACACCCCGAAGGCTGGATTGGATGTCCAGATGTCGGGCTGCTGCTGAAAACGGAATATGTCAGCCATGGCTGATAACTACAGCGCAGGAAGCATCTGCGTGGAGGAAAGTGAACGTTTTGTCCTCTCCGTTCGAATTCGTCAATTCATGACACGCCAGACCCCTTCGAGAATGCGCACCTTGCCTGCGGCGAGATTGTCACGCAGGTTACGCCCCATGATGGGAAACACCTCCCCGAAAATCTGCTCCGGCCCCGGCAATCCGTGGCCCTTCTCGAGCGCGTCATCAAGGCGACTCTCACGTCGGCTGCGCACCTGTCGCCAGGCCAGGGCCGCATCAGTTACATCATCCACCCTCAGCGGCTCGAAGCCGGATAGCGCCATGGCGCGCTCGAGCTGCTCCCGACTGCGCAGATGGCTGGTGGCAGGCGTACGTGCCCAGGGAACCGGAAGTGCCAGCGGCTCGGGGTTGTCACCGGCAACGACCTCATGCAACAGCACGCATCCACCAGGCGCCAGCAGGCGCTGCCACTCCGCCAGCACCCGCGGTACGTGCGGCATGTTCATCAGCGCATGCTGGCACCACACCCGGTCGACGCTGTCCGGGGCCAGGGGCACACTGGCGGCATCGGCACACAGGAAGCGGGTACGATCGGTCAGGCCGGTTGCCGCGCTGAGCCAGCTCGCCACTTCCACGAAGGCCGCCGTAATGTCGACACCCACCACGTTGCAGCCGTACTCGGCGGCCAGCAGACGGCCGGCGCCGCCGGTGCCACAGCCGACGTCGAGCACCCGTTCACCGCCTTGCAGCTCTCCCATCGCCGCCAGGGAGCGGCTTGCCCGGCGCCCGCCAAGATGGAGCTGGTCGATGCCGGCCACCTCATCGACACTCAGATGGTCAGGGTCGCAACCGGCATCAACAAAGGCGTTGCGCAGCCGAGCCAGCAGGCTCCCACCTTCGCTCGTGGTCGCGGCATCGTAATGCGCATTGAGCCACCGGACATGATCCGGGGAGTTGTCACCGTGAGCGGTTGGCATGGCAGGCTCCTCGCCTTCAGGATTGAATGGTGCCAGCTTAGGCCTCGTTGGCGCCCATCCCCATTGGCCAAAGGTCTGCACGCCCCTCGACAGGAGAACCCATGAGCCCACGCATCGCCAGGATCGCCGCCCTCTCCATTAGCCTGATGCTGAGCGCATGTACCGGAACCCCCAAGGGCACGCAGCCGGTCACCGGCTTCGAACTCGAACGCTACCTCGGCCAATGGTATGAGGTTGCCCGCTTCGACCACTCCTTCGAGCGCGGACTGGACTGCGTCACCGCCGACTACTCCCTGCGCGATGACGGCGGCGTGCGGGTCATCAACCGCGGCGTGAACCTGGAAACCGGCGAGGAGAACGAGGCGGAGGGACGCGCCTACTTCGTCAGGGACGAGCGCGTGGCCCATCTCAAGGTGAGCTTCTTCGGGCCCTTCTATGGTGGCTACAACGTGCTGGCGCTCGACGACGAGTATCGCTGGGCACTGGTATCGGGCCCTACCCGCGACTACCTGTGGGTTCTTGCCCGCGAACCCGAACTCGACCCGACCGTTTACCGTGCGCTGGTCGAAGATGCCGAACGCATGGCCTTCCCCGTGGATGAGCTGATCGAGGTTGAGCAGGGCGATGCCTGCAACGACTGGCGGTAGCCCCAGTTTCAATATCGCACCCGGGCTTTCACCAGCCCGACGCCGGGGCTTGTGGGGAACGTTCATCAACGGGAAGGTAGCTCAGAATTCACGACACGATCAGGGCAGGGCCATGCTGGCGGAATGGATCGAGCTGAGTCTGGAGGGGACGGCACCCACCGAGCGTACAGGACGCATGGCGGGTGGACGTTTTCTGATTCATGCCCCGGGCATACTCGAGCTGATTCCCGATTCGGCTGGCAAAGACGCCCAGGCCTGCGTTCTCTCCGCGGGCATCCACGGCAACGAGACCGCTCCCATCGAGCTGCTGGGCCGCTGCTTGGCCCGACTCGAGGCGCGGCTTCTCGCAGTGGGCGCACCGGTGCTGGTGATTCTGGGCAACCTGGCATCGATTCGTAGCGGCAAGCGCTATGTGGAAACCAATCTCAACAGGCTGTTTCGTCGAGAGTTGGACGAAGAGGGCAGGGAACCCGAGCGAGCACGGGAGCTGATGCGCGCCGTCGATGGTTTCTTCGCGCGCCATGCACAGCTGCCCCGACTGCACTACGACTTGCATACGGCGATTCGTGACAGCCGTTATCCACGTTTCGTGGTCGAGCCTTTCGGCGAGACGCCCACCCGGGCCGAGCAATGGACATGGCTTGCCGGGGCGGATATCCAGGCGGCACTGCATCAGCACCGCCACAGCTGGACCTTCTCCCACTACTCGAAGCATTATCACCAGGCCCAGGCCTTCACCCTGGAGCTGGGGCGCGCCCTGCCCTTCGGTCACAACGACCTGGCGGCCCTCGCCCCGATGGGCCGGCTGCTGGAAGACCTGATTGCGGGACGAAAGCCAGCCCAGGCGCCGGCGTCGCAGATGGCCTTCTTCCGGGTCGCCCATGAGCTGATGCGGGAATCCGAGTCGTTCCGGCTCTGCTTTGCCGACGATACGCCCAATTTCACCGAGTTCCCCCCCGGCACACGACTGGCCGAGGACGACAAGGCAGGGCCCTTCATCGTCGGAGAGACCCCTCTGAGCGTGGTATTTCCCAATGCCCAGGTCGAGCTGGGGGCCCGGGCAGCACTGCTGGCGACCCGGGCCGAGCAGCCTGTCTGAACGAGCGTCGCAACCCAAGGCATCGGAGCCAAATTCCCCTATTCACGATATCATTGACAGTAAAAATAACGGCTATACAACAATAATCTGGAGCAATCTGATGACAAAGCGCACCGACCCATACAGCCAAGGTCGAATGGCACCCACCCCCGACCAGCCTGGTCAAAGCATCCTGGCCTGTTAGAATCGCCCCTTTTTCATGCCTGCACGCTTAACCGGCCCGTCGCTGCTGGCGACCCGTCCCGACCTGGAGTCCACCCATGGCCGATACCCCGATTCCTCTCGAAGTGCGCAACATCAAGAAGCGCTTCGGCGATACCGAAGTGCTCAAGGGCCTCTCGCTGCAGGCCAGGAAAGGTGACGTCATAACCTTGATCGGGGCCTCCGGCTCCGGCAAGAGTACTTTCCTGCGCTGCATGAACCTGCTCGAGCAACCCGACGACGGCGACCTGATCGTCCACGGCGAAGCGGTGCAGTTCAAGCAGACCCGCCATGGCCGCGAACCGGCCGACTGGAAGCAGGTGGTGCGGATGCGCGCCAAGCTGTCGATGGTATTCCAGAGCTTCAACCTCTGGGCCCACATGACGCTGCTCGAAAACGTCATCGAGGCGCCGATCCATGTGCTCGGCAAGCCGAAGAAGGAAGCCATCGAGCAAGGCCGTGCCCTGCTTGAGCGTGTCGGGCTGACCGCCCGTGCCGATGCCTACCCGGCACAGATGTCCGGTGGCCAGCAGCAGCGCGGCGCCATTGCCCGGGCGCTGGCCATGGACCCGGAGGTGATGCTGTTCGATGAGCCCACATCGGCGCTGGACCCGGAGCTGGTGGGCGAGGTGCTCAAGGTCATGCATGGCCTGGCCGACGAGGGGCGCACCATGGTGGTGGTCACCCATGAGATGGGCTTCGCTCGCGACGTCTCCAGTCAGGTGATCTACCTGCACCAGGGCCTGGCTGAAGAGGCAGGACCGCCTCAGGACGTGCTGGTCAACCCCACCTCGCCGCGGCTCAAGCAGTTCCTGGCGCCGAAGTACTGAGGAATTCCACCATGCTCGACCTACACGGCTATGGGCCCCGGCTACTGGAAGGTGCCGGCGTCACCATCCAGCTAGCGCTGCTGTCACTGATACTGTCCATCATACTGGGGCTGCTCACCGCCAGTGCCAAGATGTCGCGCAGCTGGCTGCTGCACAAGGTTGCCACGCTCTACACCACGGTGATTCGCGGCGTGCCCGACCTGGTGTTGATGATGCTGCTGTTCTTCGGTGGCCAGATGGCATTGAACGTGTTGACCGATATGATCTACGACCGCTTCGGCGTGGACTGGTACGTCAACCTCAATGCCTTTGCCGCCGGGGTCATCACCATCGGCTTCATCTTCGGCGCCTACATGGGCGAGACCTTCCGCGGCGCCTTCATGGCGGTGGATCACGGCCAGATCGAGGCCGGCAAGGCCTACGGCATGAGCCCCTGGCTGGTGTTCCGGCGAATACGCTTTCCGCTGATGATGCGCCACGCCCTGCCCGGACTCTCCAACAACTGGATGGTGCTACTCAAGACCACCGCTCTGGTGTCGGTGATCGGCCTGACGGATATGGTGCGCGTGGCCGCCGAAGCCTCCCGCGCCACCCATGAACCGTTCACCTTCCTGTTGCCGGTTGCAGCCGTCTACCTGTTGATCGCCAGCCTCTCGGAGTGGCTGTTCGTCCGACTGCAGAAACGCTACAACGTTGGCTTCGGGGAGCACTGATATGGAATGGTTCAATGCGCTACTCGCTGACAATCGCATCTTCACGCCCAACACTATCGCCTTCTACTGGGAAGGCCTGGTAACCACCACACAGCTGGTGTTCCTGTCGCTGCTGGTAGGACTGGTGCTCGCAGTGCCGCTGGCCATCGGGCGCAGCTCCCGGCACCGCTGGATCAGCCTGCCAATCTACGTCTATACCTACGTCTTTCGCGGCACGCCGCTGCTGATCCAGCTCTATATCATCTACTACGGCGTCGTCTTCTTCGATGGCATCCAGGAGACCTTCCTCTGGCCGATGCTGAGAGAGGCGTTCTACCCGGCGCTGATCGCCTTCACGCTGAACACCGCGGCCTATACCACCGAGATATTCCGCGGTGCCATCAAGGCCACGTCACGCGGCGAGATCGAAGCGGCCAGGGCCTATGGCATGTCGCCGGGCTTGACGATGCGACGCATCATCCTGCCCAGCGCCTTTCGCCGGGCGCTGCCGGCCTACGGCAACGAGGTAATCTTCATGCTCCATGCCAGCGCCATCGCCAGCGTGGTCACGCTGATGGATCTCACCGGCGCCGCCCGCTTCGTCTATGCACGTTTCTATGCGCCATTCGAGGCGTTCCTGTTTGCCGCGGCGATCTATCTCTGCCTGACGTTCGCCATCCTGTTCTTCTTCCGTTGGTTGGAGAAACGTCTGCTCGCTCACCTCCGGCCGCAGAGCGGCTGATGTGGCAACGTCAAACAGGCGTTGGAAAATTCACGCCCGTGGGCTTTCGGCCCTGGCGTGGCTGCGCTAAATTCAGGCGCGACGTCACCGTAAAACGGTGCACGAAATGACAACAAGGAAACCATCATGAAAAAACTGCTGACCGTCTCCCTCCTGGGCCTGGCCATTGCCGCCGGCACTGCCCAGGCTCGTGATTACGACCACGTGCGCTTCGGCGTCGACGTACCCTACGAGCCGATGGAGTACCGTGACGCCGACGGCGAGCTGACCGGCTTCGACATCGAACTGGGCAACGCCCTGTGCGCCGAGATCGGTGTAACCTGCGAGTGGATCGAACAGGAGTGGGACGGCATCATTCCCGGCCTGCTGGCGCGCAACTACGACGCCATCATGTCCTCCATGACCATCAATGACGAGCGCCGCCAGACCGTGCTCTTCTCCGATCCCTACATCACCATCCCCGGCGCCTGGTTCGCCCCCGCCGGCAGCGAGATCGAAGAGATCAATGAAGAGGCCCTGGCCGACAAGAGCATCGGCGTGCAGCGTGGCACCACCTTCGACAGCTACGTCACCGACAACTACGGTGGCGTAGCCAATATCAGCCGCTACTCCACCGCCGACGACATGGTGCTTGATCTGCAGTCACAGCGCCTGGACCTCGTCTTCCTGGAGTTCATCGTCGGCCAGGTCACGCTGCTCGAGAACCACGAAGGCGAGTACCAGGTGGTCGGTGAAATGGTCACCGAACCCGAGGAGTACTTCGGCGAAGGCTTCGGCATCGCCTTCCGTCTGCGCGACGAAGCGCTCGCGGAACGCTTCAACGAAGCGCTGGCCACCCTCAAGGAAGACGGCACCTACGACGAGATCTTCGAGCGCTACTTCGGCGAAGAGTAAGCCTTCACGGTAACCTCGATACCCGTCACAAGGCCACGCCATTCCGATGGCGTGGCCGCTTGACAGGCCAGGCGCGTTCGCGCATGTTTGGCAGGTCGCCTTGAAAAGAGCGAGAGGTTCTTCCCATGATCATCAATGGTGGTTTCGTTGAGAGTTTCTATCTCAGCGAATGGTTCGACGAATAGCCCCCTTCCGGCCAGCCCCTGGCCCGGCACGCCAGTGCCTCGTTCTCTGCCGTCCTCCTCGTGATCCAAGCCATGGCCCCGGCTAACGCCTGCCCATGACTGCGCTCCGTCGATAACGGCTCCGGCTTCACGGCCAATTCCCAGCAGTTCATCAACTGCCTACCAACAAGCACAAGCTGCCTGTGCGCAGCATTCATGCGCTCATGACATGCACCGAAGACATGCGATTACGGCATGCACTCGTGCCATGTCCTTTTGGAGAGAGTCCCATGCGTTATTCATCCTTCTTGCTGACCGCCACCCTTGGCGCCACCCTGGTTGCCGGTACCGCCCAGGCTCGTGATTACAGCGAAATCCGCCTCGGCGTCGACCTGCCTTACGAGCCGTTCATGTATCGCGAGGCCGATGGCGAGCTGACCGGTTTCGAGATCGAGCTTGGCGAAGCCGTGTGTGACTATCTGGAAGCCACCTGCACCTGGGTGGAACAGGATTGGGACGGCATCATCCCTGGCCTGCTGGCACGCAACTACGATGCCATCATGTCGTCGATGTCGATCAACGAGGAGCGTGCCCAGCAGGTACTCTTTTCCGAGGCCTACTACACCACGCCCAGCGTCTGGGTAACTGCGCTGGACCGGGAGATCGACATCGACGACCGCGCCAGTCTCGAGGGGCTGGTCGTGGGCGTGCAGCGTGCCACGCTGCAGGACAACTATGTCACCGAGCTCTACGGCGATGTGGTGGAAGTGCGCCGCTACACCGGCGGCAGCGAGGTGGTCACCGACATGCGTGCCGGTCGCCTGGACCTGGCCTTCATGGACTACCCGGTGGCGGAGTCCAACATGGCGATTGACACCGACGAGAGCGAATTCAAGCGGATCAGCGACTTCATCAAGGAGCCCTCACATATCTTCGGCGAGGGCGTGGGCGTGGCCTTCCGCAAGCGCGACCAGGCACTCGCGGACGACTTCAACGAGGCCCTCGCCGCCCTCAAGGAAGACGGCACCTACGACGAGATCATGAACCGCTACTTCAGCTACGATATCAAGCTATAGGTTCTGCCGCGGCAACGCCTTCGAACGCCGGCCCTGCCGGCGTTCGCTGCTTCCCAACCACGCTGAATCAGGACCCTGTATGCTGACCCTGCTGAAGAATGCCCGCCTCTTCGCTCCCGAGCCCCTGGGGCTCTGTCATCTGCTGATTGTCGATCAGCGCATCGCCGCCATTGTGTCGGCCGATGCCGAACCGCCCGTCAGCGGTAGCGCCGTCGAGGTGATCGACCTGGAAGGCCGCCGGGTCATTCCCGGCCTGGTCGACCCGCTGGTGCACTTCATCGGCGGCGGCGGCGAAGGTGGCTTCGGCACGCGCACCGCCGAACTCACCCTCGAGGACGCCCTGGCCTCAGGCACCACCACCCTGGTCGGCGCGCTGGGCACCGATGCCCTGACTCGTACACCGGCCAACCTGCTGGGCAAGGCCCGGGAGCTCGCTGCGGGAGGCCTGACCACCTACTGCTATACCGGCTCCTACCAGCTGCCGCCAGTGACGCTGACCGGCTCCGTGGGCAGCGATATTCTCTTCGTGCCGGAATTCATCGGCCTGGGGGAAGTGGCGATCAGCGACCACCGCGGCTCCCAGCCCAGCGCCTTCGAGCTCGCCCGGCTGGCTTCCGAGGCACGAACCGCCGGGATGCTGGCCGGCAAGTCGGGTATCGTCTTCATCCATACCGGCGATGCCCCCACGCATCTGGAACCGCTGCGTGAGGCCGCCCGCACCAGCGCCATTCCGGTGGCCCAGTTCCTGCCCACCCATATCAATCGAACGCCTTCGCTGTTCGAGGATGGCCTGCGCTTCGCCCGCGAAGGGGGGCGCATCGACTTCACCACCAGCACCACGCCGGAGCTGCTGGCCGGCGGCGAAGTGCCGGCATCGGAAGCCGTGGCCCGGGCTCTGGAAGCCCGCGTGGAGCCGTCGAGAATCACGCTCTCATCGGATGCCAATGCCTCGCTGCCCCAGTTCGACGAGGCACGCCGCTTCGTCGGCCTGAGGGCGGGCCGACTGGGCAGCCTGTTCGAGGTGCTGGGGCAATGCGTCAACGACCATGGCATTCCGCTGGAGCGCGCCATCGGCGTCGCCAGCACCCATGCCGCCGACGCCCTCAAGCTCCCACGCAAGGGGCGCCTGCAGGCGGGCAGCGACGCCGACCTGCTGGTACTCGCCGACAACGGCTGGGTGCTCGACGAGGTGTGGGCGCTGGGCAGGCGGGCTTTTCAGCGGCAGTGATCAACCGCCACGGTGAGCGCCGGCCACATGGCTGCCGCCGTTCAGGTTGACCGCCCCCTCACCCGGCCGCTCCTGCGACAGCTCCTGCAGAATGCCGCAGTGGCTGGAGTCGGTTTCGCCGTTGCAGCGAGAGCGCAAGGTTGCCAGTGCTTCTTGCAGCGCCTGCAGCTGCTCGATGCGGGCCTCGACGTGGGCCAGGTGGTCGTCGATCAGACCATTGACGGCATTGCAGGGCTGACGCGGATGGTCATGGTAGTCGAGCAGTGTGCGGATCTCGTCCAGGGTCATATCCAGCGTGCGGCAGTGGCGGATGAAGCGCAGCCGCTCGGCGTGGGGCTCGGCGTAGAGCCGATAGTTGCCACTGCTGCGGGCCGGCTCGGGCAACAGCCCTTCCCGCTCATAGTAGCGGATGGTCTCCACCGGGCAGCCCGTACGGGTGGCCAGCTCGCCGATCTTCATTTCATTCCTCCAGGATTTTTCTTGACCCTGTAGTGGCTACAGGGTGTGTCATCAGCATAGACGATGACAAGGAAGCTCCACCATGCTCGAGAAGACCGACGACTGCTGCGCTCCCCTCTCGCCTCGCTCCGGTAGTGAACGACCGACGCCGCCACCCGCGGGTACACGAGCCCTGCGGCTACGAATCGAGGCCATGGATTGTCCCACCGAGGAGGCGCTGCTGCGCCGGGCGCTCTCGGACGCCCCTGGCGTCGAGGCGCTGGAGTTCGACCTGATCGGCCGGGTGCTGACCGTGCATCACCGTGATGCCGACGAGGAAGCGATCCATCGACGCATCGCCGCCACCGGCATGACACCGCAGGTGGCGAGCCCGAGCCACCGCCCACCCGGGGCCGCCACCAACGAACAGGAGAACTGGTGGAAGCTGGGCATGGCTGCGACTCTCGCCCTGGCCGCCGAGGCCAGTCACTGGCTGGGCCTGGCCGAACCCTGGCTCGCTGCCGCACTGGCGCTGGCGGCCATCGGCATGGTCGGCCTGCCCACCTGGAAGAAGGGTTTCATTGCCCTGCGCCACCGCACCCTCAACATCAATGCGCTGATGAGCGTGGCGGTGACCGGCGCACTGCTGATCGGACAGTGGGCCGAAGCCGCCATGGTGATCGTGCTGTTCACCCTGGCCGAGCGTATCGAGGCACACTCGCTGGGCAGGGCGCGACGCGCCATTCGCGACCTGCTCTCGCTGGCCCCGGAAACGGCCAACGTGGAGCAGGCCGACGGCGGATTCATCCGGCAGGCCGCAGACGCCGTTGCCGTCGGCAGCCGGGTTCGCGTGCAAGCCGGCGAGCGCCTCGCCCTGGACGGAGAGGTGGAGCTAGGCACGCCCACGCTGGATGAATCCCCCATCACCGGCGAGAGCCTGCCCGTGGACAAGCACCCCGGCGACAGCGTCTTCGCCGGCAGCGTGAACCGCAACGGCGAATTCACCTATCGCACTACCCGGGCCGCCAGCGATACCACGCTGGCGCGGATCATCCACGCCGTCGAGCAGGCCCAGGGGCAACGCGCCCCCACCCAGCGCTTCATCGACCGCTTTGCCGCCATCTATACCCCCGCGGTCTTCGCCATGGCGCTGCTTACCGCCCTGCTGCTGCCCCTGTTGTTCGGGGTGACCTGGCTGGAAGGTATCTATCGTGCCCTGGTACTGCTGGTCATCGCCTGCCCCTGCGCCCTGGTGATCTCCACCCCCGTGACCATCGTCAGCGGCCTCGCGGCGGCAGCCAGGTCCGGCATCCTGATCAAGGGCGGCACCTTCCTGGAGCAGGGCCACCGCCTGCGCATCCTGGCCTTCGACAAGACCGGTACCCTGACCCGGGGCGAGCCGGCCCAGCGTCACTGGCAAGCACTCGATGCCGGCCTGGCGCCGGAGGGCCGCGAGCGGCTTCACGCCCTGGCGGCCGGGCTCGCGAGCCGTTCCGGCCACCCGGTCTCCGCGGCCGTGGCACAGGCCGCTGCGCACGCCGGCATCGCGCCGCTACGGGTGGAAGAGGTCAATGAGCAGCCCGGCCTCGGCGTCGTCGCGACGCTTGAAGGACGCCCGGTATGGCTGGGCAATCGCCGCCTGCTTGCGCAATTCGCTCGGCTGACGAGCGACGCCGAGCGTCGCATTGCCGAGTACGAGGCACGTGGCGAGACGCTGGTGATCCTCGGCGAGGGCGACCGTCCTGTGGCACTGTTTGCCGTCAGCGATCCGCTGCGTGGAGAGAGCCAGGCGGCCATCGCCGCACTGCAGGCCCGCGGCATCAGGACGATGGTGCTCAGTGGGGACAACCCGACCAGCGTCGCGGCCGTCGCCGCCGAGGCCGGCATCGACGACGCCTACGGGGCTTTGCTGCCGGAGGACAAGCTGGCGATGATCGACGCCCGGGCCCAACAGGGTGTCGTCGGCATGGTGGGTGACGGCATCAACGATACCCCCGCCCTGGCCCGGGCCGACATCGGCTTTGCCATGGGCGCTGCAGGCAGCGACGCCGCCATCGAGACCGCCGACGTGGCACTGATGGACGACGACCCCCGCCGGTTGGTCACCTTCATCGACCTGTCGCGGGCCACCCGCCGGGTCCTGATCCAGAACATCGCCTTGGCCCTGGGCATCAAGGCGATATTCATGATGCTCGCCTTCACCGGCCACGCCACCCTGTGGATGGCGGTATTCGCCGACATGGGCGCCAGCCTGATCGTGGTGGCCAATGGCCTGCGCCTGCTCAACGCAGCGCGTGCCTTACCAGGGAAGGGTGCGCGATAGCCGGGCAGGATGGGGCAGCGCACCGGCGGCGGTGCTCAAGCATCCCTGCCTTCCATGGCACGCTTCATGAAGTTGAGGATCCAGCGCACCATCAGGGTGTCGTCCACTGGCGCCGAGAGCGAAGCCTCTCCCTCGCGTACCCGCTCTTCGCCCACCAGCTCGGCGCGCAGCGCCATCAGGTCCCGCGAATAGGGCTTGGCGAACTCCGGATGGCCCTGAACGCCGAGGAAGTGCGCGCCGATCTGAATCAGATAGAAGGGGCAGAACTCGCTGCCGGCGAGCACCCGGGTTTGCGGTGGCAGTTCGCTGACCTGATCCTGATGGCTGACAAGCAGGTCGAGGCTCGGCTGCCAGGGCGCCATCCACTCCGCTCGTGTCTCGACACGGTTGAACGACATCCCCACGCCCCAGCCCTTGGGGCTCTTCACCACTGCGCCGCCCAATGCCTTGGCCATCAACTGATGGCCGAAGCAGATGCCCACCAGCGGCTTGCCCGCCTCCCACAGCCGCCGCACGAAGCCGCAGAGGTCATCGACCCAGGCAAGGCCGTCATTGACGCCGTGCTTGGAGCCGGTGGTCAGCCAGGCATCCACCGCATCGATATCGTCGGGAATCTCGCCATCCTGGCAGCGCCAGACGACGAACTCGAGCGCCGGGTCGACCTTATGGAAGAGCGCGGCGAACATCTCCGGATAGTTGCCATGGGCCTCGCGCAGCTCAGGCGCCACATCATCGCACTGCAGAAGCCCTATACGCATCGCTCAGTCTCCCTGTGGGGGTTACGGCCACCCTGTTTACGGTCGTCCTTCCTGTTTACCGTCGTCCTGCTGATTAGAGTCGTCCTGCTGATTACAGTCGCCCTGCTGATTACAGTCGCCCTGCTACGGCGGAAACGAAGATATCGCGGTAGTCATCGGCAGTGAACTTGATCGGGTTGGAGCCCGATGACGGGTCGGCCACGGCCATATTGCCCACCTTGTCGGCCTGGCGGATATCGATGCCGAGGTCGGCCAGGGTATGCGGGATGCCGAGCCGCTCGCGCATTTCCAGTACCCAGTCGATCACCGCCGCCGTGCCCGGCTGGTCCAGGTCGAGGTAGCGGCCCAGGCGCACCATGGGCTCGCCGATGGCGCGCTCGTTGGCACGCAGCACATAGGGCATCAGAATGGCGTTGAGCGTTCCGTGGTGGGCGTCATGCAGCGCGCCGAGCGGATGCGCCAGGGCGTGCATCGCCCCCAGGCCGCGCTGGAAGGCGGTAGCGCCCATGCTCGAAGCCACCAGCATGTTCATGCGCGCCTCCAGGTCGTGCCCGTCGGCATAGGCGCGAGGCAGATAGTGATAGATGCGTCGCATCCCCTCGACCGCGATGCCCTCGGCCATGGGGTGGTAGAGCGGTGAGCACCAGGCTTCCAGGCAGTGGGACAGGGCATCCATGCCGGTGGCGGCGGTCATCGCCGGTGGCAGCCCCACGGTCAACTCGGGGTCGAGGATCACCATGGCCGGCACCATGCCCGGATGGAAGATGATGCGCTTGACGTGCTCGACCTCGTCGGTGATCACCGAGGCACGCCCCACCTCCGAACCGGTTCCCGCCGTGGTGGGCACGGCAATGATGGGCGCAATGGCCTGGGCATCGGCGTTCTTCCAGTTATCGCCGATATCCTCCAGCGACCACAGCGACAACCCTTCCCGCTGATTGGCCATCAGCGCCACGGCCTTGGCGGCATCCAGCCCCGAACCGCCGCCGAAGGCGATCACGCCGTCATGGCCGCCGTCCCGAAAGGCTGCCATGCCGTCGAGGACGTTCTTCCCGGTGGGGTTGCCCTTCACCTGGCTGAAGACGGCGATGCCGAGCCCGCTGTCCTGGCAGGCTTGCACGCTCTCCTGCACCATCGGCAGCGCGGCGAGGCCGGGGTCGGTGATCAGCAGCGGTGCCTGCATGCCGAGCGCCTTGCAGGCCGCGGGCAGCTCGCGGATGCGGCCCACCCCGGTGAGGATATTGGCGGGGTAGTTCCAGCCCGTGGTGAACGGCTGCATATCCGGATGATTCATATTGAACTCCTGGGCGGTGCTGCCCGTTCAGGCATGCTTGAGGTGGAAGGACTTGGGCCGCGTCAGCGTCTCGTAGCCCAGCCGCGAAAGGGAGCAACCGCGCCCCGACTGCTTGACGCCGGTCCAGGCCAGCTCCGGGTCGAGGTAGTCGCAGCGGTTGGTGAAGACGGTACCGGCGTCGAGCCGACGGGCCAGCGCCGCCCCGATGGCCCTGTCGCGGGTGAACACCGCCGCGGTGAGCCCGAAGTCGCTGTCGTTCATCAACGCGACGGCTTCGTCGTCGGAGTCCACCGCCATGATGCCCACCACCGGGCCGAAGCTCTCTTCGGTCATCACCCGCATCGAGTGATCGACGCCGGTCAGCACCTGGGGCGCCAGGTAGGCGCTGCCCGGCACCGAGAGCGGATAGTCGCCGGGGTCGATCCAGGCCCTGGCCCCGGCGGCGACCGCCTCCTCGATCTGGCCGCGCACGAAATCCGCCGCCGCCGGCCGCACCAGCGGACCCAGGGAGGTGGCAGGGTCGGTGGGATTGCCGAGCCGAAGCTGCCTGACCCAGGCCACGGCACGCTCGACGAAGGCATCGAAGATGTCGCGGTGCACATAGAGACGCTCGATGCCACAGCAGCTCTGCCCTGAATTGAAGAAGGCCCCGTCCATCACCCCGTCGACGGCGGCATCCAGATCCACATCGGGGCGGATATAGGCCGGGTCCTTGCCGCCCAGCTCGAGCCCGGTGGCAATGAATCGCCCTGCGGCGTTGCGCTCGACCATCGCCCCGCCGGGCACCGATCCGGTGAAGGAGACATGGGCGATGCGGCGGTCCTGGATCAGGTCTTCGGTGGCCTCGTGGGAGAGATGCAGGTGCTGGAAGACCCCTTCCGGCAGCCCGGCCTCGTCGAAGGCCTGCTGGAAGCGCTCGGCGCACAACGGCGTCTGCGCCGAGTGCTTGAGGATCACCGCATTGCCGGCCATGATCGCCGGCACCACCGCATTCACCGCGGTCATGAAGGGGAAGTTCCAGGGCGCGACGATGAACGACACCCCCAGCGGCTCGCGGGTGATATAGCGGCTGAAGCCCGGCTTGTCCTGGAGCACGATGGGGGCGAGCGCGTCGTCCGCCAGCGCAATCATGGTGCGCGCACGCTCCTCGAAGCCACCGATCTCGCCCGCAGCGGCGGCGATCGGCCGCCCCATCTGCCAGGTCAGTTCCTCTGCCAGCGCGTCGCGGCACGCCACGAAGGCATCCACCATGCGCGAGCAATACCGGGCACGCTCGGAGAGCGGCACGTCGCGCCAGGCCCGCTGCGCCGTCACCGCCCGCGCCAGCGTCGCCTCCACCAGGGCCGGATCGGCCTGTTCCCGTTCGACGTAGACCGAGCCGTCGACGGGGGAAATCGTCTTCTGTATGGCCATAACCACCTCAAATGATTTCGAAATAGCGATCCAACTCCCAATCAGTAATATGTCGCCGGAACTGCCGCTCCTCCCATTCGCGAGTCGCGGCAAAATGCTCGACGAAGTCGTCGCCGAATAGGGTCCGTGCCGACCCCGAGGCCTTGAGCCGCTGGGCGGCTTCCCACAGGGTCTGCGGCAGGGCCTGGCTGGCGGGGTCGGTCAGCTCGTAGGCGTTGCCGCTCACCGGCTCGCCCGGCTCGAGCCGCTGCTCGATGCCATGCAGCCCGGCACCGATTGCCGCGGCAAGGGCCAGGTAGGGGTTGGCGTCGGCGCTGCCCAGGCGATATTCCACCCGCTGCGACTTGGCGCTGCCCGGTATCACCCGCAGCGCCGTGGTACGGTTCTCCACCCCCCATGTGGCATCGGTGGGTGCCCAGAAGCCGGGGATCAGGCGGGTATAGCTGTTGACGGTCGGAGCGAACATGGCCAGGAATTCCGGCATCAGCTGCTGCTGCCCGGCCACGAAGTGACGCTGGATCTCGCTCATCTGGTGCGGCTTGTCGGCATCGAAGAAGGCCGACTCGCCGCTGTCGATGTGATTGAGCGACAGGTGGATATGACCGCTCTGGCCGGGGTAGTCTGGCGACCACTTGGCCATGAAGGTGGCCATCAGGCCGCGACGCTGCGCCCACACCTTGGTGAACGTCTTGAACAGCGCTCCCTTGTCGCCGGCGGCCAGCGCCTCGTCGACGCCAATGGCCGCTTCCAGCACGCCGGGGCCGGTCTCGGTATGCAGGCCTTCGATGGGGAAATCCATCGCCTCGGAGAGCGCCAGCAGTTCGTGATAGAGCTCACTGTGGACCGAACTCCTGAGCATCGAATAGCCCATCATGTCCGGGGTCAGCGGCTTGAGGTTGCGAAAGCCCTTTTCGCGGATCGACTCCGGTGTCTCCTGGAACAGGAAGAACTCGTACTCCAGCGCACCGTGGGCAATGAAGCCCATGTCGCGGGCCTTGGCCAATACGCGCCGAAGCAGTCCGCGCGGGCAGATCGCCTCGGCGGGGCCGGTAAACTCGGCGAGAAACAGCAGCATGTCGCCTTCGCAGGCGAGGTCGCGGCAGCTGTCGGGCAGGATTCTCAGGCCGGCATCCGGATAGCCGGTGTGCCAGCCGGTGTACTTGACGTTGTCGTAGAGCTCATCCTTGCTGTCCCAGCCCAGCACCACGTCGCAGAAGGCGAAGCCCTCCTCCAGGGCGTGGAAGAACTTGTCGCGGCGCATGTACTTGCCGACCATGACCCCGTCGATATCGAACAGGCCGACCTTGACGTGGCTCAGGCCGCGCTCCTCGACGATGCGCCGGGCATCCTCCGCACTCTTGATCTCTCTTGCCTGAAGTCGGCTCATGGTCTCTCCCTCTGCTGCCCTGTTGTTGTCATTCGATGCCCCGGCGATGGCTGGACGGGGCAGGCGGCGAGCGCCGCCTGCCCCACGGGTTCACTGCCTGACGCTCAGCTGTAGCGGTAGGGAGGACCGGCCTGCTGCATGGTCTGGCGGTAATCCTTGAGGATCTGCACCACCCGCGCATTGCGATCGCTCTGTTCGGCGATCTCGTCCCAGAACTCCAGCGCCGCATCCTCCAGGGTCTGCCACTCCTCCTCGGGGATGGAGGTCAGCTCCAGTTTGCCACCGGTGGTGCGATAGTGCGCCTCCCCCCACCAATACCAGTGCTGCCGATAGTAGTGGGAATTGTCCATGCACAGCTTGAACAACGTCTGCAGGTGCTCGGGGACCTCGTTCCAGCGGTCGGAATTGGCAAAGTAGGAGCCGGCCCAGGCCCCGGAAATGTTGTTGGTGAGGTAGTAGCTGGCAACGTCGGCCCAGCCGACGGTGTAGGCCTCGGTGATTCCCGCCCAGGCGATCCCGTCGAGCTCCCGGGTCTGCATGGCGACCTCGATGTCTTCCCAGGGCAGCGTCACCGGCACCACGCCGAAGCGGCTCAGGAAGCGCCCCGCCGTGGGGAAGGTGAAGACGCGCTTGCCACGCAGGTCTTCCAGGCTGCGGATCGGGTCGCGGGTCACGAAGTTGCAGGGATCCCAGGCCCCGGCGCCGAGCCAGGTGACGCCGTCGACCTCGGCGTAGGCCTCCTCCCAGATCTCCTTGAGCCCGTAATGGTGGAACAGCGCCGGCACGTCCAGGCTGTAGCGCGAGGCGAAGGGAAAGTAACCGCCGAAGACCGAGACATCCACCGGCGCGGCGATGGAGTCGTCGTCGCTCTGCACCGCGTCGATGGTGCCGCGCTGCATGGCACGGAACAGCTCACCGGTGGGCACCAGCTGGTCGGCATAGAAGAGCTCGATCTCCATCTCGCCGTTGGCGGCCTTGTTGAAGGCATCGATGGAGGGCTTGATGACGTGGGCCGCCAACGCCGGCCCGGCGTAGGTCTGCATGCGCCAGCGAATGGGGGCCCGCGACTGGGCGTGGACGTAGGGGGCGCCGACGGTGGCCGCCCCTACGGTGGCGGCGGTAGCGACCCCGGCCTTCTTGAGAAAGTCCCGCCTGTTGCGATTGGTCATGATCATTCTCCCGATCTGGTTTGTTGTTGTTTCACTTGCCCACGGCCAGGCACCAGGAAAGCGTCAGTAGCCGTAGTAGAGCTCCGGCAGCCACAGCGCCAGCTGCGGGAAGACGGTGATCAGGCCCAGCCCCAGGAGCATGATCATCACGAACGGCCAGACGCTGCGGTAGATGTCGCCGAGCGACACCTCCGGCGGCGCCATGGCACGCATCAGGAACAGGTTGTAGCCGAACGGTGGCGTCATGTAGGCGATCTGCACGGTGATGGTGTAGAGCACGCCGTACCACACCGGGTCGAAGCCCAGGCTCACCACCAGCGGCACATAGAGCGGCGCCACGATCACCAGCATCGCGGTATCGTCGAGGAACATGCCCATCAGGATGTAGGAGAGCTGCATCATCAGCAGGATCTCCCAGGGGCCGAGGCCCATGCGGTCGAGAAAGACGTTCTCGATCGCCCGCACCGCCCCCAGGCCGTCGAATACGGCGCCGAAGCTGAGCGCGGCGAGGATGATCCACATGAACATGCAGCTGATGCCCAGGGTGCGGCGCACCGTGACCTCGATCACGGCCCGGGTCAGGCGTCCCTTGAACAGCGCCGCCAGGGTCGCCGCGAAGGCGCCATAGGCGGCGCTCTCCACCAGGCTGGTGATCCCCATCAGGAACAGGCCGGTCATCGAGAAGAAGATCAGCAGCGGCAGGATACCCGCGCGCAGCAACTTGAGCTTCGCGCCCAGGCTCATGTTGCGCTCCTCGGGAGGCAGGGCCGGCCCCAGGCTCGGCTGCAGCCGGCAGCGCACCACGATATAGATCACGAACAGCGCGGCCAGGATCAGCCCCGGAATGGCCCCGGCCAGCCATAGCTTGCCCACCGGCTGGCGGGCGATCATGCCGTAGAGCACCAGCACCACGCTGGGCGGCACCAGGATGCCCAGCGAACTACCCGCCTGGATCACCCCGGTCACCATGATCTTGTCGTAGCCGCGGCGCAGCAGCTCGGGCAGCGCGATACTGGCACCGATCGCCATGCCGGCCACGCTCAGGCCGTTCATGGCCGAGACCACCACCATCAGGCCGATGGTGCCCACCGCCAGGCCGCCCCGCAGCGAGCCCATCCAGACATGGAACATCTCGTAGAGGTCGCCGGCGATGCCCGACTCGGAGAGCATGTAGCCCATGAACACGAACAGCGGCAGGGTCAGCAGTGGATACCAGTTCATCAGCACGAAGCTGGCATTGAACGGCATCTCCACGCCGCCATCGCCCCACAGCAGCAGCGCCGAGGCGGCGCCGACGAAACCGATGACGCCGAACACCCGCTGGCCGGTCAACAGCAGCAGCATCATGCTCGAGAACATCATCAGCGCGATCATCTCGTAGCTCATTCGGCCTCCTCCGCATAGATGTCCTGCCCGCGGGCGGTGGCGACATCCTTGAAGAAGGTCGCGACGGCCTGCAGCAGCATCAGCAGGATGCCGATACACATGATGATCTTGATCGGCGCCAGCGGCGGCGCCCAGGCGGAGTAGTTGCGCTGCCCGTACTGCAGCGCGTACTGGGTGCTGGAGATGCCGCCCAGCAGCAGCGTGACCAGGAAGAAGATCAGGAAGAGGATGGTGATGGCATCGACCAGCGCCTGGGTGCGAGGCGTCCAGCGGCTATAGAAGAGGTCCATGCGTACATGGGCCCCCATCTGCATCGCATAGGCCCCGCCCAGCAGGTAATAGCTCACCAGCATGAACTGGGACATCTCCACGCCCCACATCAGCGGGCTGTTGAGCACCGTGCGCGAGAAGGAGGCATAGAGCAGCAGCCCCATCATGACGAAGACCAGGTACATGATCACCCGGCCCACCCCGCGATTGAGGCGGTCGACGAGGCGCACATAGCGTCTTATTGTTCTTGGCATCTCGGGGAAAGCCCTGTGCGGCTTGAAACATTGCGTTTCAGTCTTGGCCGCTCTTTCCCCGGACCGCAAAGAGCATCGGTGTTGGTGACGCAGGGACTATCGATAAAAACGATAGTGCACCATCTGGGGGCTCAGGAGCGGGTAGAAACCGCCTCGGAGAGCCATGGCAGGGCCTGGTCGAGCTGGCGGCGGAAACGTTGCTCCAGCAGGCGGCGGCTGTCCCGGGCCAATAGCGCGGGCAGGTCGCCCAGCTCATCGCGACGCGAGACCAGGGTCAATTCCCGGGTGAGCGGCGCCACCGGCAGCGGCGCCACCTGGACCCTGAGGTTCTCGAGCCCGGCCTGGTAGAGGCACAGCGGCGTGGTGATGGTCCAGCCGGCCCCGGCGCTGACCAGACGCAGCACCGCAAAGGTGTTGTCGAGATGCAGCCGGGCCGGCAGCTCCAGCTTGTTCAAGCGCAGATGGCGCTCGATGGCCTGGCCGATCAACGACTGCGGCGTGTAGCGCACGAAATCGAGCTGACGGGCGATCCAGCGCAGGTTGTCCAGCGGCCCCGTCCAGCCGAGCGGCACCACCAGCACGAAGGGTTCGCGTAGCAGGGCATGGCGCTCCAGGCCATCGTAGTTCTCGAGTCGGTCGTCGGAGACGATGATATCCACATGGCGGGTCAGCAGGGCATGGCTGTGCATATGTGACAGCCCGGTGGTCAGCGTGTAGTCGCGGGTATAGCGCTTGATCAGCTCGATCAGCGGCTGGCCGACCGCGGTGGCCAGCGAGTCGACCAGCGCCAGGCGAACCTGGTGCAGCTGGCCGAAGGCACCCGACACCAGTTCACGACGGGTGCTGCGCGCCTCCTCCAGTAGCCGCCGGGCACGGTCGTAGAAGAAGCGGCCCGCGCTGGTCGGCTCCAGGGGCCGGGTGTTGCGCTTGAACAGCGTCACGCCCAGCCCCTCCTCGAGGTTGGCCAGGCTCTGCGACACCGACGACTGCTTGAGTCCCAGCCGCCGGGCGGCGGCGCTCTGGCTGCCCTGTTCCAGAGTCTCGACGAAAATCTCCATGCTGCGCAGATCGAATCCGAAGCCGCTTCGCATTACTCTCCCCCTTTGCACGCTCGCGCCGACGGCATGTCCGGAACCATGATCGGCATTGCCCGGTCAATCTCTGGTAATGCCACGCTGTCATCGCTACTGTCAGCCAGGCCAGCGTCACAGCTGTCATCACAACTTTCATCACAACTGTCATCAAAAACATGGAGGTCGCGATGACCACACAGGCCGCCGCTGTGCCGGCGACGGATCGCCCCGCCTCGACCTGGACCGGTTGGGGCCAGTGGCTGGCGCTGGCCACCATGACCATCGACCACCTGACCCGCTACGCGCTGCCCACAGGCTGGCAGCTCGACTGGGCAGGCTCGTCGATCGGGCGCATCGCCTTCCCGCTCTTCGCCGCCATGGTCGCCTGGCACGGGCTGTTCAATACCCGCAACCCCCTGCGCTACGCCCGGCGTATCCTGGTGATCGGCCTGGTGGCCCAGCTGCCCTACATGATGATGCCCCGGGCATCGGATGCCTTCATCCTCAATGTCTGCTTCACCCTGGCGCTGGGCCTGGCCTGGGGCACCTGGCTGCGCAGCCTGCTGGCGCGCTATCAGCAGGGCAAGTTGGACGTGCCGCTGGCACTGGGTGTTGGCGTCTCATTGCTCGGCTGGTATGTGGCCGGCAACTGGGTGGAATACGGGCACCGTGGCCTGCTGTTGATTCCGCTGCTCATGCTCGCCTTCCATCAGCTGCACGGCGCCGGCGAAGCGCTGGGCGAACGCCTGCTCGCCGTCACCATGGCAGCACCGGTGCTGGTGGTGGCCGGGCTGATGAATAGCTCCGACATGGCCAAGTCCTTCACCGTGGCCACCTGCCTGGTGGTCCTGTGGCTGGCCGCCGGCGCCCACCGCCTCACGCCCAGCGTGCCGAGCGCCATGCCGCGCCGGCTGTGGCTGGCCTGGTACCCCGGCCATTTCATGCTGATCGCCGCCTGGCTCTGGGCAAGCGGTGGCCTGGGCTGATCAGTCGGTGATCTGACCGGAGCCAGCCGATTCCTGGCAGCGGGAGAGAAGCTGTTCCAGCGCTTCCGCGGCCATGGGTCGATGAAAGTGGAAGCCCTGGAAGCGCCGACAGCCGCGGGTCAGCAGGAAATCCAGCTGGGCCTCATTCTCGACACCCTCGGCCACGACCTCGATACCGAGGTGCTGCGCCATGGCCAGTATCGTCTCGACGATGGCGGCATCGTTGCTGTCGGAGTCCAGGTCACTGACGAAGCTGCGGTCGATCTTCAGTTCGTCCAGCGGCAGGCACTTCAGGTATGTCAGGGAGGAGAAGCCGGTACCGAAATCGTCCAGGGCAAGATTGACCCCCAGCCGCTTGAGCTGATGCATGCGATCCACCGCATCACCCAGCCCGTCGATCATGATGCTCTCGGTCAGCTCGATGGTCAGCCGCGACGAGGCGACGCCATGGGTCCCCAGCACCCAGGTCACACCCTCGACGAACCCCGGCTGGGTGAAGTGTCGCACGCTGATGTTGACCGAAAGACATGGCAGCGTCTCGACCGGCAGGCGAGCCAACAGCTCGCAGCAGCTATCCAGCATCCAGGTCTCGAGCTCGACGATAAGGTCGCTCTCCTCGGCGATGGCGATGAAGACTTCCGGCGAGATCCAGCCGTGAGTCGGGTGCTGCCAGCGCATCAGCGCCTCGACGCCGACAATGCGCCCCTCCTGGTCGAGCTGGGGCTGGAAGTGGGTACAGAGCTGATCTTCCGCCAGGGCCCGGCGCAGCGCCTGCTCCATCTCCAGGCGCCAGGTGATCTGGGTCTGCATCGCCGGCTCATAGCCGCACACCTGGGCCCGGCCCTTGACCTTGGCCTGGTACATGGCGGTATCGGCATGCCGCAGCACATCGCCCACGTCATCGTCGACGGCGAGAGGAAAGAGGGTATAGCCGATGCTCGGCGTGACGCTGATTCGATGGCCCTCGAGGTCATAGACCTTGCGCAGCGAGGAGAGAAGATCCCTTGCCATCTGCTCGGCCCGCACCAGCTCGGCCTGCCGGTCGCCCGACAGGGCCGGCACCAGCACAACGAACTCGTCACCGCTGAGCCGCGCCGCCATGTCGCCATCCTGCATGCTGACCAGCAGCCGCTTGCTTAGCTGCCTGAGCAGCTCGTCGCCGATGGCGTGGCCCAGTGAATCGTTGATCATCTTGAAGCGGTCGAGGTCGAGGAACATCACCAGGCCAAGGCGACCGTCATCGCGACGGTCCCGAATCGTGGACGCCAGGGTCTCGATCAGCAGGCGGCGATTGGGTAGCTCGGTCAGCTGATCGAAATAGGCTTGGCGGTGAATGGTCTCTTCGGCTCGCTTGCGCTCGGTGACATCCTCGATCAGCGCCACGCCGCCGACGATGGCCCCATCCTCGTTGCGCAGGGCATTGTAGAAGGCACGAAGCGGCGTCTGCTTGCCGCTGACAATCGCGCGATAGGTTCCTTCGTAATAACCAGTCCCGCTGATCAGCGACTGGCGAACCGCGCGGGAGACCCGCTTGTCCTCCAATTGCTCCAGCAGGTTCAAGCCCTGCAAACGATCTCGACTGGTCCCGAGGATATCCAGGCACTTCTCGTTGAAATCGACGACGCGCCCTTCCCGGTCGAAGTGCATCACCCCCAGGGGCGTGTGGCGGAAGATGGCACGATGGCGACTCTCGCTCTCACGCAGCTGCGCCTCCCGTGAGGTGACGGCCAGCCGCAGGGCGATATTGTCGCTGATGATGCGGTAGAGCCGATGGCTGACCGTCAGCAGGAGCCCCAGGAACAGCACAACCATGGCAGCGAGCAGCCAGGAGAACGGCGACCCATGAAATAGCAGCTGGCCCAGCAGTGGCAAGACGACAGGCAGGATGAAGACGGGGGCCACCCACCACACCGAAGAGAGGGTGGTCATGCCACCGGCGGCGACCCCGGTCAGCACGATGGTCAGGGCGGCAAGCTGGCCATGGTGCTCCATGGTGAACATGAGCAACCCCGCAGCCCCCCATACGGCGCCGGCGATACCGGCACCCCAGGCGAATCGATGCAGCCAGCGCCGCTGGCGACGCCGGCTTGCGGGCAAGCAATGATAATACCAGGCAAGCCCCAGGCGACCGGCGGAGACGACGACCAGCGCGGCCAGCCATCCGATCAGCTGGGCGGCCGACAATAACGGCCACATGGCGGCGACCAGCAGGCACGCCCCCAGCACGCTGGCAAGCACCGGCTGCCACAGCCGCTCATAGAGCAGATGCACCTGCTCGTGAACGAGCTGGTGGCGCTGTGGGAAGGTTGCCAGAGGCGCAGCCGTGAAGTCGCGACTCTCCTCAGTGGAAGGGACGGGCATGCGATCGTTCCGAATCGATTCAGTCGTTGTAGACCCTATCTTTACCGCATGCCGTTGGATTTGGCGAGGGAGCCGCCCTCAACGCAAGGCGGCCGGGGCACTCCCTGCCGTGTTCAAGGCCAGGAGTAGACGCCTCGATTCAGGCCATCCCGAATCGCCGAGATCACCTTGGCACCGCGCAGCGTGGCACCGCTGTATCCGTCCACGTCATCGACCATGCGCTGGGGCTCGTAGAGCGCGAAGATGCGCGTCACGGGCTCACCCTCGAGCCGCTCGGCGATCTGCTCATACTGCACCCTGACGGGGTAGAGCTCGTCACCCTCCTCCAGCTCCAGGTAGTCCACCCCACGGTAGGCCAGGTGGCGATAGTCGACCGACTCGAAGCGTCCATCGCGCAGGTCGAAGGTGATATTGACCTGGATGACCCCGCGGTCGGTGAAGACACCGCGGTAGTGGCCATCCAGGGGCAGGCCCAGCATGGCACGGTGGAGGCGCTCGTCTTCCGCCGGAGAAAGCGCCCGGTCCGCATCGATCACTTCGGCGTCCGCGTCGGCCGCATCGTCCGGCATTACTGGCTGGCCGTCCTCCCCGACCAGTCGCCCCACCAGAAGGGACTCTAGCCGTGACGCGGCCCGCGGGCTGTGAGGCACGCCGGGACGCTTGTTCTCCCAGCCCTCGGTGGCATCCCTGCCGCACCACTCCAGCATCACCTCCTCCTCGGTAGGGTGGTCGGGGATGTAGTCGGTGACGTCGTAGACCCGGCCGTGAATGGCCTTCCAGCAGCTCTCGGCACCATCATGCTCGGCCAGTTCGTCCCACGTGACGGCGTCGAGCGCTTCGTCGTCGCGTGCCTCGTTATCCGATTGGGATAGCGCACTGGCCGACAGCAGGGTGAGGATACTGGCCAGGAAGGCGATGAAGGCGGTATAGGCGATCTTGTTCATAGGAAATCGAAGACCTCGCTGTGAATGCGTGAGGCAGGAACGCCCTGATCGGTCAGCAGTCGCTGCAGGTGAGCGTTCATCCCCGGGGGACCACAGATGTAGATTTCTCGCTCCGCATAGTCGGGACAGTGATGACGCAGGAAGGCTTCGGTAAGCGGTCCCTGGTCCCGATAATAGTGGGAAGTGTAGGTGAACTCCTCTACCCGCTCGGCAATCTCCTTCAGCTCATCCTGGTAGTAGGCGCGATCGGGACTGTTCGACAGATACAACAGCTGTACGTCATCGCCCTGGCCAAGTTCTGCCATCTCCCGTGCAGCGCCGACGAAGGGCGTGATGCCGATGCCCCCGCCGAACCAGAGCGACTTGCGCGAGGGAAAGTGGCGCTGAAAGAAGTCGCCATAGGGCCCTTCGATCAACACTCGGGAGCCCGGTGTCACCGACTGCAGGGCGTGACTGGCATCACCCAGGTCCTTGATGCCGATTCGCAGCCGAGCGTCGTGAGGGCTCGAGGCGATGGTATAGGGGTGCTCCTCGCCGCGCCCAGCGCTCAAGGACTCGTCCAGTGGCGACAGGTAGACGAACTGCCCCGTCTTATGGGCCATTCGACGACCCTCGGGCTCCAGCACCAGTTCCACCACGCCCCGGGCCAGCGGCTCGACAGCCACGACCCGGTAAGGCAGGCGCGAGAAGCGGGGAGAGAGCAGCTTGCGCCAGACGATGGCGCCCAGCCCGGCGATACCCAGCAGCCACCAGGGCCAGGTCTCACCCGCCAGCAACAGTACGTGACCCAGTCCCAGAAACAGCGCGGCCGCCGATACCAGGTGCAGCCGCTTCCAGCGCTGATAATGCAGGCGGCCGAAGAAGCCAAAGGTAGGCGCCAGGAAGATAACCATGGCCAGCCAGGCGAGCCAGCCCAGCCAGACCGCGCCGTGGGAGACAGGGGGGAAGAGCGTCGCCACCGCCGCGTCCAGCGAGGCGGGCACCGCCGCCAGGGCCAGGGCCAGTACATGCACCATTATAAGGATGAAGGCGCCGAACCCCATCCAGTGATGCAGCTTCCAGAGCCGTACCAGCCCACCGAAGGGACGATCGAAGCCCGGCAGCCGCAGGCTTACCGCTGCCGCCAGCAGCATCAAGGCCAGCCCCAGGATGCCGGTTACCCGACCCACCCAGGTCAGCCACAGCTCAGGCGGCCCACCGAGCCCGCCCAGGCGCGGCAATGCCACCATGAGCGGTAGCAGCAGCGCGGCTATCAAGGCGAGATCGCCCGGTCTCGGTAGTCGTCGCATCATTCCATCCCCTGACTCACCTGCTGCTTATTGTTGCGGATTAGTAGACACATTCAACCTATGTGGCGGATTGTCACGCCTGACTTGATCTGTGTCATGTCGTTAATCGGGGCGTGTCCCACACTGAGATCAGGAAGCTTCCGTTTCCCCCTTGATGCAGGAGATCACATGGCGAGTCATGAGAAGGGCACTAGCCCCTGGCTGGTCCTCGGACTGCCAGTAGCGCTGGGACTGGCCTGGATCACCCAGGGCTCCGGGGTGATCCAGAATGATCCCGAGCACAATATCTGGATTCCCGACGAGCTGACCATGCCGCTGCAGGTGCAGGCCGCCTACAATGGCGAGCAGATCTACTTCCGCTATCGCTGGCCCGCATCACAGCCCCATGTCTATCACGACATGCTGCGCTACGAGGATGGCGAATGGGTCCGCCATGGCAGCTCGGTTCCAGGGCCTGACCCCGCCGGCACCTACGAGGACCGTGTGGCAATGCTGGTGGATGACGGCGGCGTCCCCGAGTTCGGCCGATACGGCGGCTACATCACCGTCGGCAATCAGATGCGCTTCTTCACCAACTCTGCTTCACCGGCTGACGTAGGGGCGCACCCGCACCTGGGCGAAACGCTCGGTGAGAGCGATGTCCGCAAGTACCTGCCAGCCACGCGATCCGATCAGAATGACTGGCGCAGCGTCGTGGACGCCGACGTGCTGGCAATGCAGCGCGAGGCGGGCTACTTCCTCGACCTGTGGCACTGGCGCGCAGGTCGCTCCAATGCCATCGGCGCCTCCGATGACCAGTGGGTCGGCGAATATCGCCACGGCGATGCCGGCACCGGCCCCTTCACCACCAACTGGGACGGCGATAGCCGACAGCCACGCTGGATGCTCGACCCTGAGCAGACCGGTCAGCGCGCCCTGCGCTGGGAGGACGTGACTTCGGGCCACGTCGATTTCGACGGCCTCTACTTCCTGTCGGAGGACAACCGGACCGATTTCGATCCCGACCATGACTGGCAGAACGGCGATGTCATCCCGCGGCGCCTGCTCCGCCAGCCCGCCGGCTCCCGCGGCGATATCATGGTGCATGACGGCCCTGCCCGCTGGGCGGATGGCCACTGGGACGTGACCCTGGTGCGTGCCATGGATACCCGAAGCCCACTGGACGACAAGGCCTTCCGGGAACAGGGCGTTTACGACATCGGCATCGCCGTCTATCGCAACGCCACCGGCAGTCGCTGGCATTACGTATCGCATCCCTACACGGTGGGCCTGGGACGCGAGGCAGACTTTCAGGCGATGGCCTTCGACGGGGACTCGCCGGACTGGTCGAATGACTGGTTCGATATGACCCTTTTCTACCCGGGGCAGGTCGACTGGCCGCTGCTGACCAGCCGCGCCCACGCCGGGGCCCCGGACATCGCGGAGGGCAAGCCGGTGCGCCCCCGTCACAGCGAAAAGCAGCTCGCCCTCTACGGGGTGGAGATGGAATTCAACGACGCCATCACCACCCGCTGGTGGATGACTCTGCTCGCCGGCCTCATCGCCATGCTCGGCGTGACCCTTGCCCTGCTGCCCAGCTTCCGCCCGATTCGCCAAGGAGCCCGCTCATGACCGGCACTCACGCCATGCTCTCTCACTTCCCGATCGGGTTCTGGGCCCTGGCCACTCTGATGATTCTGGTCGGCGCCTTCATGCCCGGCCGGCTCGCTGAGCTCTCCCGCGCCGCCCTGCTACCGGTGCTGGTCCTCAGCCTGCTGGGCGCCCTGGCCACCCTGACCATCGGCTTCCTGATATGGCCAATGGCTGCCAACCTGGCAAGCCCCCTGGCGCGCAACCATATCCTGATGGCGCTCTGGTCGCTGGGCATCTTCACCATGCTCACCGCGCTGGTATGGCGGGCCGGTGACAGCGCCTTCGACGGCGCTCGCCGCTGGGTACTGGTGATCCTGGCGTTGACGGGGGGATTGCTGTTCGCCTCCACCGGCACCCTGGGCGGCCATCTGGTGGGCGCCACCACGGCCTTTTCCGCGGTGCTCGGCCTGATGGGGTGGGAGGTCTATACCACCTTCTACAGTCCGTTGTGGGTCATCGCCGTCATGGTGATCATCGGCCTCGCCCTGGGGGCACTCGGCATCATGAGCCAGCGCAGGAGCGGCTGATCCCAGCATCACCTCCCGTAACTGGCAAGGGCCCCGCTTCGGCGGGGCCCTTGTCGTCCTAAATGCCCTTCCACTGCTTTTTCGCTCGCTTCACGCTGCTGCGGCAATTCCCGCCTAGACTGAAAATTTCCGTGGCGGCATGTGAGACACTCTCAATGAAGCAGCTCCAGTGCGTTGGCACCACCGACCCGGTTCTCGCCGACGGCGACGAGCCCGCCAGCAACCCTTCTTCCAATGACTACTTCGGTGACATTCTTCAGGCTCACCTGAACCGGCGCACCATGCTGCGCGCCAGCCTGAGCGCGGTAGTAGCGGGTGCCATGGCCACTACCCTGCCCTTCGGCTCGGTCTTCGCCAGCAATAGTGGCCTGACTGGACCCAGCCTAGGATTCAGGGCGGTTCCCGTGAGCAATGCCGACAGGGTGAGCGTGCCGAAAGGCTACCGGGTGCAGACCCTCATTCCCTGGGGCACCCCGATCAGCGGCGACATGCCCGCCTTTTCGCTGGAAGCCAGCGGCGATGCGCAAGCCCATCAGGTGGGCAGCCACCACGACGGCATGCACTTCTTCCCTCTCGACGGCAGTTCCCACGACGGCCTGCTGGTGCTCAACCACGAGTATGTCGAACCGCGCTTCCTGCACGCCGCCGCCGCGGGCCTGGTCCTGCATCGCAACGATTTTCCGCAAAATGCAGATGGGTCGCGTGATGCCGACCAGGTGCGCAAGGAGCTCAACGCCCATGGGGTGTCGGTGGTGCGGATACGGAAAGGGGACGACGGCCAGTGGCACATGGTGGCAGATCGCCTCAATCGCCGCATAACCGGACTCACACCGATGCGCCTGGCCGGGCCGGTAGCCGGCACCGAGCATCTGGTGACCAAGTACAGTCCCGACGGCACCATGACCCGCGGCACCCTCAACAACTGCGCCCACGGCGTCACCCCGTGGAACACCTACCTGGCCGCCGAGGAGAACTGGGCCGGCTACTTCGCCAACAGCGACGCCGAGATCGACCGCCGCCAGGCCCGCTACGGCATCGAGACCCGCGACAGCGGCCGCTATCAATGGCACAGGGCAGAAGGCGGCGCCGACGAATACGTGCGCTTCGACGCCAGTTCCCGTGGCGCCTCCGCCAGCGAGGACTATCGCAACGAGCCCCATACCTTCGGCTGGATGGTGGAGATCGATCCCATGGACCCGGCCTCCACGCCGATCAAGCGCACCCACCTGGGCCGCTTCGCCCACGAGGGAGTGATCTTCGCTCCGGCGGTGGAGGGCCAGCCGGTGGTGGCCTACTCCGGCGACGACGCCCGCTTCGAATACATCTACAAGTTCGTCTCCGCCCGGCCCTTTCAGGCCACCAGCGCCGACGGTTCGCTGCTCGACGAGGGCACCCTCTACGTGGCGAAATTCCACGAGGACGGCAGCGGCGAATGGCTGGCGCTCGCTCCGGGCCACAACGGCCTGACGCCGGAGAACGGCTTCGCCGACCTTGCCGATATCCTGGTCAATACCCGCAGCGCCGCCGACCATGCCGGGGCTACGAAGATGGACCGACCCGAGTGGGGCGCGGTCGATCCCGCCACCGGCCAGGTCTACTTCACCCTGACCAACAACGACTGGCGGGAGAATGGCCAGCAGGATGGCGCGAACCCTCGGCCGCAGAACCGCTTCGGCCATATCATCCGCTGGCAGGAGGACGGCACCCACGCCGCCAAGCGCTTCCAGTGGGATATCTTCGTGCTTGCCGGCGACCAGTATGACAGCCGCAACCTGGCAGGCAGTTCACTCGGCCGCGACGCCATCTTTGCCAACCCGGACGGTTTATGGATCGACCTGGACCGTCGTCTGTGGATCCAGACCGATATCGGTGAATCGAACATGAACCGGCGTCGCTTCGCGGCATTCGGCAATAATCAGATGCTGGCGGCCAATCCCGAGACCGGCGAGATCAAGCGCTTCCTGACGGGCCCAGTGGGCCAGGAGATCACCGGCGTGATCACCACCCCGGACCAGCGCACCATGTTCGTCAACGTGCAACACCCGGGTGCCACGACCTCCGCCAGGGATTTCGCCAGGGGGCGCTACCGCAGTCACTGGCCGGAGGGAGGTAAAGCCACCCCGCGCTCGGCAACCCTGGTCATTACCCGAGAAGACGGCGGCATCATCGGCGCCTGAACGCGAACCCACGGCTTACCGTCATGACCACGAAGGCTCCGCCATGGCGGGGCCGTCGTGGTCAAATACAGTACCAAGCAGCGCACGAATATCGCCTCCACGGTCTGCTGCACCGCCTCGCCCAGGTCCTGCAATACCGCCTGGCCTTGCCGCTCATGGTGCTGTCATCGAACCGCCTTCATTCATACATGCTGATGTAATGCGGCGCGGTCACCCTTTCCCAACAGAGTTCCCAACAGACTTCCAATGGAGAGACTCCATGACCCAGCATCAGCGTCCCGGCCACGTCGACACCATCCTTGCCGCCGGCGACGAGCCCGCGAGCAACCCCTCTTCCAACGCCTACTTCGGCGATATCCTTCAGGCCCGCATGGACCGCCGCACCTTGCTGCGTGGCAGCCTGGCCGCCGCCGTGGCCGGCGCCATGGCGACCCACCTGCCCTTCGGCAGCGCCTTCGCCGCCGCAGGCACCAGCGCCCCGGCACCGAGCCTCGGCTTCCAGGCGGTTCCGGTCAGTGCCGCCGACACCGTGGTGGTGCCCGAAGGCTATCGGGTCAAGGCCATCCTGCCCATGGGCACCCCGATCAGCGGCGCCATGCCCGCTTACTCGCTCGCAGCCAGCGGCAAGGACCAGGCCCATCAGGTAGGTAGCCACCACGACGGCATGCACTTCTTCCCGCTGGAGGGCAGCTCCCGCGACGGCCTGCTGGTGATGAACCATGAGTATATAGAGCCGCGCTTCCTGCACGCCGCGGCGGCAGGGCTGGCGCTGGATCGCAGCGGCTTCCCGCAGAACGCCGATGGCAGCCGCGACGACGACCAGGTGCTCAAGGAGCTCAACGCCCATGGGGTGTCGGTGGTGCGCATCCGCGAGGATGACGACGGCCAGTGGCGGGTGGTGGAGGACGCCCACAACCGCCGCGTCACCGGCCTGACCCCGATGCGCCTGGCCGGGCCGGTGGCCGGCACCGAGCATCTGGTGACCAAGTACAGCCCGGACGGCACCATGACCCGCGGCACCCTCAACAACTGCGCCCACGGCGTCACCCCGTGGAACACCTACCTGGCTGCCGAGGAGAACTGGGCCGGCTACTTCGCCAACAGCGACGCCGAGATCGACCGCCGCCAGGCCCGCTACGGCATCGAGACCCGCGACAGCGGCCGCTATCAATGGCACAGGGCAGAAGGCGGCGCCGACGAATACATGCGCTTCGACGCCAGTTCCCGCGGCGCCTCCGCCAGCGAGGACTATCGCAACGAGCCCCATACCTTCGGCTGGATGGTGGAGATCGACCCCATGGACCCGGCCTCGACGCCGATCAAGCGCACCCACCTGGGCCGCTTCGCTCACGAGGGAGTGATCTTCGCTCCGGCGGTGGAGGGCCAGCCGGTGGTCGCCTACTCCGGCGACGACGCCCGCTTCGAATACATCTACAAGTTCGTCTCCGCCCGGCCCTTTCAGGCCGCTAGCGCCGACGGCTCGCTGCTCGACGAGGGCACCCTCTATGTGGCCAGGTTCCACGAGGACGGCAGCGGCGAGTGGCTGGCCCTGGCCCCAGGCGAGAACGGCCTGACGCCGGAGAACGGCTTCAAGGATCTCGCCGATATCCTGGTCAATACCCGCAGCGCCGCCGACCATGCCGGGGCTACGAAGATGGACCGACCCGAGTGGGGCGCGGTGGACCCGGTCACCGGCCAGGTCTACTTCACCCTGACCAACAATACCCGCCGCGAGGAAGGCGACGAGGACGCCGCCAACCCCCGCGCCAACAACAGCTTCGGCCATATCATCCGCTGGCAGGAGGAAGGCACCCACGCCGGCACCCGCTTCGCCTGGGACCTCTTCGTGCTGGCCGGCGACAGCGACGACAGCCGCGACCTGGCCGGCGAGCCGCTGGAGCAGGACGCCATCTTCGCCAGCCCCGACGGCCTATGGATCGACCCGGACCGCCGCGTGTGGATCCAGACTGACATCAGCGAGTCGGTGATGAACACCGGCATCTTCGAGGTATTCGGCAACAACCAGATGCTGGCGGCCAACCCCGAGACCGGCGAGATCAAGCGCTTCCTCACCGGCCCCGTGGGCCAGGAGATCACCGGCGTGATCACCACCCCGGACCAGCGCACCATGTTCGTCAACGTGCAGCACCCGGGTGCCACCACCGAGGCCGACGCCTTCGCGGCGGGCGACCTGGTCAGCCACTGGCCTGACGGCGGTAGTGCCATCCCGCGCTCGGCCACCCTGGTCATTACCCGAGAAGACGGCGGCATCATCGGCGCTTAGGGAAACAAATACCTGCGCGAGCGAATCACTGCGTGACGCTTCATCTCGCTCGTCAATTTGTTTAGCCTTGAAGGTGGAAACACGAAGGCCCCGCTCATGGCGGGGCCTTCTGCGTAGCGCCGTAGCACCGACTACTCGAAGCTGAAACGCGGCTCCGGCGCCTCGGGCAGCAGGGCCGCACAGGCGCGCACCCGCTCCATCAGCGCCTCATGGGTCGACGCCACCAGGTTGACGTGGCCAAGCTTTCGCCCGGGGCGCTCGCTCTTGTCGTAGCGGTGTAGGTGGGCGTCACCGATGGCGAGTATCGCCGCCGGGTCGCCCTCCTGGCCGATCACGTTGACCATGCAGGTGGGCATGCGCGCGGCGGTATCCCCCAGCGGCAGCCCCTGGATCGCCCGCAGGTGGTTCTCGAACTGGCTGGTCACCGCACCGTCCATGGTCCAGTGGCCGGAGTTGTGCACGCGAGGTGCCATCTCGTTGGCCAGCAGGCTGCCGTCGGCGCACTGGAACAGCTCCAGGGTCAGTACGCCCACATAGTCGAGCTCGTCGAGCAGCGCCCGGATATAGCCGTCGGCGGTCTGCTGCACGCTGTCGTCCAGGTCCGGCATCGGCGCCAGCGAATAGCGCAGGATGCCGTCAACGTGCTGGTTCTCGGCCATGGGATAGAAGACCACCTCGCCGTCGCGGCCGCGCACGGCAATGATCGACACCTCACGCACGAAGTCGACGAAGGCCTCGACGATCAGCCGGGGGTGGCCGATGGCACGCCAGGCGTCGGCGGCGTCGGCCGGGTCGCGCAGCACCGCCTGGCCCTTGCCGTCGTAGCCTTCGGTGACCGACTTGGCCACCACCGGGCAGCCCAGCTCCCGGGCTGCCGCCTCCAGCTCGTCGGCATGCTCCACCAGGCGATAGGCCGGGGTGGGGATGCCCAGGCGATCGAACAGCGCCTTCTCCTCGGCGCGGTTCTGGCAGACCCGGATCGCCTCGCTCGAAGGATAGACCGGCCTGACCTCCTCGATGGCCTGGACCAGCGCCACCGGCAGGTGTTCGAATTCATAGGTGACCAGGTCCACCTTGGCCAGGAAATCGTCGAGATGGTGCTGATCCGTATACACCGTCACATCGCCGATCCCCGCGCTGGGGTGGCCGGTGGTGTCGAGGAAGGTGAAGCGGTTGGCCAGGGGGTAGCCGGCCAGGGCCAGCATGCGGCCGAGCTGGCCGGCACCGAGTACACCGATGTTCATCTGGGTCACCTCACTGCGCTTGCGGTCGGGGATCGGGGTTGTCGAGCACCGCCTGGGTCTGCTCGGCGCGGAAGGCCTCCACCGCCTCGCGCACCTTGGCGTCCTGCAGGGCAACGATCTGTGCCGCCAGCAGGCCGGCATTGGTGGCACCGGCCTTGCCGATGGCAAGGGTCCCCACGGCGATACCACCGGGCATCTGGGCGATCGACAGCAGCGAGTCGAGACCCTTGAGCGCCTTGGACTCCACCGGCACGCCGAGTACCGGCAGCGCCGTCTGGGAGGCGACCATGCCCGGCAAGTGCGCCGCACCACCCGCGCCGGCGACGATCACCTGCAGGCCGCGTTCGGCGGCACCCTTGGCGTAGTCGAACAGCAGGTCCGGCGTGCGGTGCGCGGAAACCACGCGGGTCTCATACGGCACACCCAGGCGTTCGAGCATCGCCACCGCGTGTTCCATGACCGGCCAGTCGGACTTCGACCCCATGATCACGCCTACGCGTGGCTGCTCGTTGGAGGACTGCATGTGCGGCTCCCGAATGATGATGCTGGAAAGCGAAGGGCAGGTATTCTAACGGCGCCCGCAGGCGCCGTCATCTTGACCATTCGAACAATAGGCGGCCGAGTGGGCCGCCTACCTCCCCTCAACCGCTGCGGACACCGGCGGCAGCCAGCTCCCGTCGATGAGCGACCCAGTTGCCGCCAATGGCCAGGGTCATCACCACCACGCCCGCAATCTCGGCGGTCAGGTCGGGGTAGAACACCGCCACGATGGCCGGGACGATGGCCAGGCGTGGCAACCACGACATGCGCGTAAAGAGATATCCCTCCAGCGCCGCGGCAAAGGAACAGAGCGCCAGGATCGCGATCAACCCGTTCCAGATCACCACCGGCACCGGGCCGCCGACGATGATCTCCGGATTGAAAACCATGAACAGCGGGATCAGGTAGAGCCCCTTGGCGAACTTCCACGCCTGGAAGCCGGTTTCCATCGGCTTGCTGCCGGCGATGGCCGCCCCGGCGAAGCCCGCCAGGGCGATGGGTGGCGTCACGTTGGAGTCCTGTGAGTACCAGAACACCACCAGGTGGGCGATCAGCAGCGGCACGCCAAACTCGGCGGTCAGCGCCGGGCCCACCAGCACGATCAGCACGATGTAGCTGGCGGTGACCGGCAGCCCCATGCCCAGGATCAGGCTGGCCAGCAGCACCATCAGCAGCGCCAGCACCAGGTTGCCGCCGGAGAAAGCCATCATCATGGAGGAGAACTTCAGCCCCAGGCCGGTGAGCCCCACCACACCGACGATGATACCGGCCACCGCACAGGCCATGGACACCGCCACGGCATTGCGCGCCCCGAGCTCGAGCCCCTGGACCAGCTTGACCAGCCCGGCCCAGAGCATGAGCTTGATGCTGGTGAAGGTGACCGTCTGGCCCTGCTGCGGGGCGACGAAGAAGAACCACAGCGCATAGCGCAGCACGGCCACGACCACCATGGTGATCACCGCATAGAAGCCCACCCGCATCGGCGACATGTTCATCACCAGCAGCCAGACCAGTACCCCCAGCGGCAGCAGGAAGTGCCAGCCATCCCGCATGACCTGGCGCATCTGCGGCAGTTCGGAGCGCGGCAGGCCCTGCATGCCCTGCTTCAGCGCGATGATATGCACGAACAGGTAGACCGTGGCGAAGTACATGATCGCCGGCAGTATGCTCACCTTGACCACGTCCAGGTAGGGCGTATTGGTGTACTCGGCGATAAGGAAGGCGCCCGCCCCCATCAGCGGCGGCATGATCTGCCCACCGGTGGAGGCCGCCGCCTCGATACCCCCGGCCTGATGCGGCTTGTAGCCCAGGCGTTTCATCAGCGGAATGGTGAAGGCACCGGTGGTCACCACGTTGGCGATGGCACTGCCCGAAATCGAGCCCATGCCCGCCGAGGCGATGACCGCGGCCTTGGCCGGACCGCCCCGCTGGCGACCGGTGGCGGCATAGGCCATGTCGATGAAGAACTTGCCGGCGCCGGTGCTCTCAAGAAAGGCACCAAACAGCACGAAGATGAAGATATAGGTTGCCGCAACCCCCAGAGGCAGGCCGAAGATGCCCTCCTGCCCCAGGTAGAGCTGTCCCGCAAGACGGTCCAGGTTATAACCGCGATGCTCGAGGATCCCCGGCATCCACTGGCCAAGCCAGGGCAGTTCTCCGCGGGGGCCGGCGAAGGCGTAGATGATAGCCAGCGCCCCGATAATCGTCATGCCGAAACCCACCGCCCGGCGGCTGGCTTCCAGTACCGTGACCGTGGCGATGCAGCCGACGAGGATATCGGTCTGGCTCCAGAAACCGGCGCGGCTGATGATCTCGTCCAGAAAGAGCACCAGATAGCCACCGGTGACCAAGGCACCGGCGAAGAATATGGCATCGATGAGCCAGCCCAACACGCCGCGCTTGCGACCCGGCCCGAACACCGGAAACATCAGGAACGCCAGCATCATGATCAGCATCAGGTGGATGCTGCGCTGGTAGAAGAGGCCCAGCGGCTGGATGCCCGCCGAGTAAAGCTGGAACAGGGAAAGCCCCACCGCCACGATGGTGATCAACCACAGGACGAAGCGGGGCTGGATGGCGTTGCCACCCGGCATCACCACCGGTGGATTTGTGGACTCGCTCATGGATTCCTCGTCAGACGTCGTCTGGCTAGCTCAGTTGTCGAGCAGGTTTAGTTGAATGCTGACCCGCTGGCCTGCGGCTTCATCGCTCAGGCTGACCCGGTGCGTCTCACCGTCGCGCTGCCATACTAACCGATGATCGACCTCAGGCGAGCCGACCCGCAAGAGATAGCGGTTGCCGGGCACGGGCTCATGGATATTCTCGATCCAGTAGCCGCCCTCCCCGTCGGAGACCTGCTCCCCTCGCCCCAGGGAGTGGCCGAGGCCGGCGGCGAAATCGGGTTGATGGCTGCGCTCGAGCTCCATCCTGCCCTGGTGATGGCGATAGCAGTCGAGCACCGGAAAGTGCCTGACCGAATGGTTCCAGCCCAGGCACCAGCGCCCCCCCTCCGGCATCTCGATGCGCACCAGCACCTCATCCTCGACGCTCCGCACCTCAAGCCACTCGCCGCCAGCGGCCACTGCCGGACCAATCCATAGCGCACACAGCAGCAGGGCGGACCACGTGATCCGCCCTGCTGCCATGTGGCGCACTTCGGGACGCATGTGACGAGCCCCTGGCGTCAACCTCGCTCCATCACGGACGCAGGTCGTCCGGGATTTCGGCCTCGATCTCCTCGAAGTAGCGAATGGCACCGGGGTGCAGCGGCACCGGAGTGGACTCCATGGTGAATTCCACGGTGGTGTCGTTGGCCGCCGGGTGCACGGCGATCAGGTCATCGGTACGCTCGAACAGCAGCTTGGTCAGCTGGTAGGCCAGCTCCTCGTCCATGTCGGAGTTGACGACCAGGACATTGGGAATACTGATGGTCTGCACTGCCTCGTCCATGCCGTCGTACATGCCGGCACGCAGCTCATAGGCAGCGAACACCGGCTCCGCTTCCCGGGCGTTGGCAACCTCCTCGTCGGAAAAGCCGATCAGGCGAATATCTCGAGTAGCGGCCAGGTTGAGGATCGAGCTGGTGGGCGGCCCAACGCTCCAGAAGCCGGCATCGATGTCACCATCGCGAATGGCATCGGCGGTCTCGTTGAAGTTCAGGCGCTGGGGGGTGAAATCGTCGTAGCTGATGCCGTTGGCTTCCAGCAGGGCACGGGCGTTGAGCTCGGTACCGCTGCCCGGGGCGCCGACGGAGACCCGCTTGCCCTCGAGATCGGCCAGGGAATGCACGTCGGAGTCGGCCAGGGTGACCAGCTGCACGGCGTTCGGGTAGACCGAGGCCAGGGCGCGGATGTTCTCGATCTGGCGGCCTTCGAAGTCACCGGTACCGGACCAGGCCTGGTAGACGGTGTCCGCCAGGGCCAGGGCCAGGTCGGCATCGCCGCGCATGATCAGGCCCATGTTCTCCACCGAGGCACCGGTCACTTCGGCGGTCGCACTGGCTCCCTCGATGTTGTCGTTGATCATTTCCGCAAAGCCACCACCGATCGGGTAGTAGACGCCCCCGGTACCGCCGGTGGCGATAGAGAGCTGCTGGGCTGCTGCCATTGGCGCAGTGACCAGCAGCGAAGCGGCCACTGCATACTTGAGAGCTCGCATGGAATTCCTCCGTCCTGAAACCGAACTGCTTGTGATTGTTGAAGCTGTGATTGTTTAGCCTGCGCATGAGCGCTGCCTGAGGATATCAGGCACATCAGAAAACTAGCACGCCACCCATGGGGTGGCCACTCCGCACTTTCTACGTTCCGGCAAAGTTTCTGCAATCCCACCAAGGTAGTCCTCCCGACCCCGCCCCCTTCCGGCTCTCCATGAATGGTGCTTCACACCACCTCGAATGACATGAGAAATACCCATCCAAACGAGACTGGCAAAAACCGGAAAAAGTCCCCATGATGTACCTGTCGCAATCGCCCTTTGGAGCATCATGAGTACGGCATATCGCACGACAGGCGCGGACCTTCTCGACCCTCCGCGAAGTTGCCCTGACCTCGATGTCAGGGATTTGGAAAAACGTACACGCCTCATGCGCATCGTGACTCGGCTGATCGCCGTATCCGACCTGGGTTGCCGCGAGATCGCTCGCCGAGCCGGGTTGCCGACACAGAAGATCAGCGATCTGCTGGCCGGACGCCTGGAGCATCTTTCGCTGGATGAGCTGCGGCTTCTCTATCGCACCATCGACCCGGAAGGCGCCCCGCACTAGCCTTGCCCTACCCGAACGCCTCCCCAACGCCCGGTCACCACGACCGGGCGTTGCCGTTTATAGCGTTGTTGTATATGGAATTGTCGTATATCGCCAGGCTCACTGGCGGCAGAGCGAGATGCGCTCAGGTCGTTCCATCACACGACAGTGTTCAGTCATTCGACAGATAGTGCACGCTGAACAGGCTCTCGGCGTCGCTCCAGACCGCGCTCGGACGATATCCGGCTCGCCGGGCCAACGCCTGAAAGCCGTCGCGGCTGTACTTGCAGGAATTCTCGGTGTGCAGCGTCTCTCCAGGCTCAAACTCGAAGCGGTGGTCGTCGAGGACGAGCGTCTGCCGGCACTCGCTGACCAGGTGCATCTCGATGCGCGAGGCCGCCTCGTTGAAGAAGGCCCGATGGCGGAAGCTGCCAGGCGCAACCGAGGCCCCCAGTTCCCGGCGCATGCGCGCCAGCAGGTTGAGGTTGAAGGCCGCCGTCACACCGGCGGCATCGTTGTAGGCCGCCTCGAGGATGTCGATATCCTTGACCAGGTCGACGCCGATCAGCACCCCGCTGCCGGGGGGCAGGGCCCGGCGCAGCCCGGCGAGAAAGGCCTCGGCCTCGGCCGGCGCGAAGTTGCCGATGCTCGACCCGGGAAAGAAGGCCACCACCCGTCGCCCCTCGACACCCGAGGGCAAGCGCAGGCGCTCGGAAAAGTCCGCCCAGGCGGCATGCACCTCGAGCCAGGGGTAGTCGGCCGCCAGGCGGCGGGTGCTCTGCAGCAGGAAATCCCGGGAGATATCCACCCCCAGGTAGCGAGTCGGGCGCATCGCCTCGAGCAGGAGACGCACCTTGCGGCTGGCGCCGCTGCCCAGTTCGACCAGCAGCGACTCCGGCCCGACCAGCGCCGCGATCTCCTCGGCGGCCTCGGCGAGGATGCCCTCCTCGGTGCGGGTCAGGTAGTACTCGGGCTGGCGGCAGATCGACTCGAACAGCAGGGAACCCCGCTCATCGTAGAAATACTTGGGCGACAAGGCCTTGGGAGAGCGACCCAGCCCGGCGATCACGTCGTCGCGAAACGACGGCCCCGTCTCGTCGACATGCTGGTCGTGAAAACGCACTGCAGTGGACATCGCTTAGCCTCGCTGGCGAACGGTTCTGGCAGGGTTCGACAATACGCCGATCTGCGGGATGGCGTCGTACCATCGATTTGCCTTTAGACTGTGGCGGCAACGTCGATGTCTCATCAATCTAGAGCGAGCCTGACCATGCAGCAACCGCAGCAGCCCCCGGGGTTACAAGCGTTACGGGATATCGTCCTCGTTGGCGGCGGACACACCCACGTGGGGGTGTTGAAGCGCTTCGCCATGAAACCCGAACCCGGCGTCAGGCTCACCGTGATCTGCCGCGACACCCATACCCCCTACTCGGGCATGCTGCCGGGCTATGTGGCCGGGCACTACACCTACGACGACGTGCATATCGACCTGCGCCGCCTGGCGGAGTACGCCGGGGCACGCTTCTTCCGCGACGAGGCCATCGGCATCGACCACGATGCCCAGACCGTCCTCTGCCGCTCGCGCCCGCCGGTTCCCTATGACTGGATGTCGATCAATATCGGCTCGACCCCCAGCGTGAATTCGGTCAACGGTGCCGGCGAGCATGCGGTGCCGGTCAAGCCGATCCATCAGTTCAACGACCGCTGGCAGAGGCTGCTCGAACGCCTCTCGCACCCACACACCGGGCAGCACCCGGGCCAGACCCGCGTCGCGGTGGTCGGGGGCGGCGCCGGCGGCGTCGAGCTGCTGCTGGCCATGCAGTACCGGCTGAGCAACGAACTCAGCGCCCAGGCCCGCGACCCGAATGAGCTGCGCTTCTCCCTCTTCACCCGTGGCGCGCAGATCCTGCCGACCCACAACCCGCGGGTGCGCGCCCACTTCCAGGCCACCCTCAAGCAGCGCGGTGTCGAGGTGCACACCGCCACCGACGTGGTCGGTGTCGAGGCGGGCCGGCTGCAGGCCGCCGACGGCAGCTGGCACGCCGCCGACGAGATCGTCTGGGTCACCAATGCCGGCGGCGCCGCCTGGCTGCGCGATACCCGCCTGGCACTCGACGACGACGGCTTCATCCAGGTCGGCGACACCCTGCAGTCGCTCTCCGACCCGCGCGTCTTCGCCGCCGGCGATATCGCCAGCCAAGTCAATCAGCCCCGCGAGAAGGCCGGGGTCTTCGCCGTGCGGCAAGGACCCCCGCTGGCCGACAACCTGCGCGCCGCCGTGACCGGCCGCGCCCTGTCGCCCTACCGCCCCCAGGCGAAATGGCTGGCGCTGATCAGCACCGGCGACCGTCACGCCGTGGCCTCCCGCGGCGGCCTCTTTCTCGCCGGCGACTGGGTGTGGCGCTGGAAGGACGGCATCGATCGGCGTTTCATGGCCAAGTTCAACGACTTGCCGCCGATGGAAGAAGGCGCCATGCGGGCGCCCCGGGCCAGCCGCGTGGCGCTGAACGAAGAGGAGAACGCCCAGGCGATCTCGGCCATCGCCATGCGCTGCGGCGGCTGTGGTGCCAAGGTCGGCGCCTCGGTGCTCTCCCGAGCCCTCTCGACCCTGCAGCCGGTGGAGCGGGACGAGGTGCTGGTGGGCCTTCACGCCCCGGACGATGCCGCCGTGGTACGGGTACCGCCGGGCAAGGACGTGGTGCATACCGTCGACTTCTTCCGCGCCTTCATTGACGACCCCTATGTCTTCGGCAAGGTCGCCGCCAATCACGCCCTGGGCGATATCTTCGCCATGGGCGCCGAGGCCCAGACCGCCACCGCCGTGGCCACGGTGCCCCAGGGCCTCGAGGCCAAGGTCGAGGACACCGTCTACCAGATGATGCGGGGTGCCGTTGAGGTGCTCAACGAGGCCGGCTGCACCCTGGTCGGCGGGCACACCGGCGAGGGCAGCGAGCTGGCCCTGGGGTTTGCCGTCAACGGCCTGATCGACGCCGGTGGAGATAGCGCTCTGACGAAAGGCGGCCTGCGCCCGGGCCAGGTGCTGATCCTGACCAAGCCCATCGGCACCGGCACCCTGTTCGCCGCCCATGCCCGGCTCGCCGCCCGGGGGCGCTGGATCGACGCCGCCCTGGAGAGCATGTGCCAGTCCAACCGCCAGGGAGCCAGCTGCCTGCGCGAACACGGCGCCACCGCCTGTACCGACCTCACCGGTTTCGGCCTGCTCGGGCACCTGGTGGAGATGACACGCCCTTCCGGGGTGGATGCCGAACTCGACCTGACGGCGCTGCCGCTGCTCGAGGGCGCCGAGGAGACCGTCGCCGCCGGCATCCTGAGCTCGCTGCAGCCCGCCAACGTGCGGCTGCGCCGGGCCATCCACGACCAGGCCGCCTGGGTCGACCACCCCCGCTATCCGCTGCTGTTCGACCCCCAGACCGCCGGCGGTCTGCTGGCCAGCGTGCCCGCCGAGCGCGCCGAGGCCTGCCTCGCGGCCCTGCACGCCCTGGGCTACGCCAGGGCCGCCATCATCGGCCGCGTCCTCGAGCCCGGCGACGCCCTGGAACCCATCCACCTGAAGGGGTGAGGGCGAGATTAAACAGTCAGCCCGCAGGCGGCCAGGACCCGCGCCAACCCCGCCCGTTCAGCCTCGGGGCGGAACAGCGGCGCGCGCGCCTTGACCTGTTCACGGAGCCGGTCGACGAAGGCCGCCTCCGTCTCGGCGCGGCGCAGCAGGGCCCTCAGGGCCGCGGTGTCGGCGACCGGGAAGTAGCCGGCGTAGTCGTCGCCCAGCAGCCCGCGGTTTCCGGGGATATCGGAGGCCACCACCGGCAGGCCGGCCACGCAGGCCTCGCTGACCACATTGGCGCCCCCTTCCATGCGCGAGCTGATCACCATCAGCCGCGCCCGGGCCATCCACTGGCGCACCCGCCAGCGGGGCAGGTCGCCGAGCCAGCGGTAACGCCCGTTGCTGGCCATCTCCTCGCGGGCGGCGTCGGCCCACTCCGGGCTATGGGCGCCACCGAGCTGCACCACGCACAACCGCGACGTCGATGGCAGCTCGCGCACGGCCAGGGCCGCGCGTAATGAGTCCTTCTCCTCGCGCAGGTGGCCGGCGGCCAGCACCTCGAAACGGCGACGGATGGGCCCCGGGGCGCGGGGCGGCAGGGGCAGGGCCGACTGGTGGACGACATGCAGGCGCGACAGGAAGCGCGGCGGCAGATCCTCGGCCAGGCAGTCATGCAGGCCGATCAAGGCATCGCTGGCGGCGAGACTGTCGAGAAACGTCTCGGGGTCGCTGTGCTGGAAGCGGTAGACATCGGTTCCCGTCAGCACCACCACCAGCGGGCATGCCGGAAAGGCGGCGCGACAGGCGCGAATGGCGGCGTGGCTGCGCACCGCATGCAGCGCCAGCACCAGGTCGGGAGGCTGGCCGTCCAGGCGGCAGCCATCGGCGTCCACGTCGGATTGTGCAATGCGCACGCGACAGCCCAGTTCGTGCAGCAGCCCCGCCCAGCGGGTGGCCGTGGTCCGGTTGCCCGCATGAGAACCTCGACGCGCCGGCGTGATCAGCGCTACCTTCAACACTATCTCGACTCCTTATCTCGACTACCTATCCTTGCTCCCTGAGCGCTCCACTGCGACGAGGTCGGCATGATCCAGACGCCTTCGACACCCCCGCAACCCGCCGATGCGCTGGCAGAAATGCTCACCGACGCGCGGACGCGCAGCCTGGCGCTGATGCAGGACACCCTGGAGGCCCGCGAACTCGGCCCACGGCTGGCGATCGTCAATCCACCGCTGTGGGAGCTGGGCCACCTGGGCTACTTCCACGACCATTTCGCCCTGCGCGGCCTCTTTGGCCTGCCCGACTACCAGATCGCCGACGCCGAGCGGCTGTTCGATTCCAGCAGCATCGCCCATGACGACCGTTGGTCGCTACCGCTTCCATCACGGGAGCAGACCTTGGCGTACCTGTCGCGGGTCCAGCAGGCCATGCTCGAGCGCCTGCCCGACGGCGAGGCCAGCTCCCCCCAGAGCTATGTCTACCAGCTCACCACCCTGCACGAGGACATGCACGGCGAGGCCTTCCTCTATACCCGCCAGACCCTTGGCGACCCGGCCCCCGACCTGGGCACGCCACCACCGGGGTTCGCCCCTGGCGAGCCCGCTGCCGGTGCGCTGCCCGGCGACGTCGCCATCCCCGGCGGCCGCCATCTGCTGGGCTCCGATGAAAGCGTTCCCTTCCGGTTCGACAATGAGAAGGCGCCCATGGAAGTCCATGTGGCGCCCTTCTCGATCGCCAAGGCGCCGGTGACCAACGCCGAGTTCGCCGCCTTCGTCGACGACGGCGGCTATACACGACGCGAACTGTGGAGCGAGGCCGGCTGGCTCTGGTGCGAGAAACAGGGCCTGCGGGCACCCGTCTACTGGCGCAAGGGCGCCAACGGCTGCTGGGAGGAGCGCCGCTTCGACCGCTGGTTGCCGCTGCCCCCCCATCAGCCGGTGGTGCATGTGAGCTGGTTCGAGGCCGAGGCCTGGTGTCGCTGGGCCGGTCGTCGCCTGCCCAGCGAAGCCGAATGGGAGGTCGCCGCCAGCCGCGAGCCAACACCCGACGGGGCGTCGCTCGCCCCCGGCAAGCGTCGCTTCCCCTGGGGCGACACGCCGCCGGTTGCCCGCCTGGCCAACCTGGACGGCTGGCGCCTGGCACCGCTGGACGTGGCGGCACTGCCCGACGGCGACAGCGCCTTCGGCTGCCGACAGATGCTCGGCAACATCTGGGAGTGGACGGCCTCGCCCTTCGGCCCCTTCCCGGGCTTCGAGCCTGAGCTGTACCGCGACTACTCGGCCCCCTGGTTCAAGGAGGGCCGCTACGTGCTGCGCGGCGGGGCCTGGGCCACCCGGGGGCGGCTGATCCACAACGGCTACCGTAATTTCTTCACCCCGGAGCGCCAGGACATCCTGGCGGGATTTCGTACCTGCGCGCTCTGAGGGGGATAGACCTGGGATGAGAGGGGATAGAACCCGAAATTTCGGTATCATGGACCGTTCCGGTTACCCAGTTTCAGGCTCTATGGGCCACCATATTCGCCACCGGTCACTAACATTATATTCGCCATTTTCCCTTGCCACTCCCTTACAAGGACGCCCTGACATGTTCCAACGCCTGTTGCCTGCTCTTGCTCTTGTCACGCTCTTCACGCCCTCCCTGGCCGCCGCCCAGACCCTGGTGTTCACCGCCATCCCCGACGAGGATGAGACACGCTTGCAGCAGCGTTTCCAGGCCGTGGCCGACTACCTCGCCGAGACGCTGGAGGTCGAGGTCCGCTTCATTCCGGTCACCTCCTACGCCGCCTCGGTCACCGCCTTTCGCAACAACCAGGTGCAGCTGGCCTGGTTCGGCGGCTTCACCGGCGTGCAGGCACGCCAGTTGGTGCCGGGCTCCCGCGCCATCGCCCAGGGCGTGGAGGACCCCGAGTACAAGAGCTACGTCATTGCCAATCAGTCCACCGGCCTTTCACCCGATGACGGCGACACCGCCCCCGAGGGGCTGCGCGACCTGACCTTCAGCTTCGGCTCCCAGAGCTCGACCTCCGGGCGGCTGATGCCGGAGTACTTCCTCCGCGAGCACCTCGGCGCCTCGCCCGACGAGCTGTTTACCCGGGTCGGCTTCAGCGGCAACCACAGCCGCACCATCTCGGTGGTGCAGTCCGGCGCCTACCAGGCCGGCGTGGTGAGCTACAAGGCATGGGAGAACGAGCTCGAAGCGGGCAACATCGACCTCGACCGGGTTCAGGTGATCTGGGAGACGCCGCCCTACCCCGACTACCAGTGGACGGTGCGTGGCGACGTCGATGAGCGCTTCGGCGAGGGCTTCACCGAGCGCCTCCAGCAGGCGCTGCTCGACATGGATGACCCCGACCTGCTGGCCAGCTTTCCCCGCGCAGGCTTCATCCCTGCCGTGAACGACGACTACCGGGAAATCCTCGAGGTCGCGCAGTCCCTGGGGCTGCTCGACTGATGACCGTGCTGGCGCTGCAGGATGCCGTCGCCACCTATGGCGAGGTGCGCGTGCTCGGCCCGCTGAGCCTGACGCTGGCACCCGGCGAACGCGTGGCGCTGGTGGGTCGTAGCGGTGCCGGCAAGTCGACGTTGCTGTCGGTGATGTATGACCGTTGGCGCGACCAGGGGGCGGCCCTGATGCCCCAGGACCTGGGGCTCGTGACGACACTCTCGGTGTTCCACAACGTCTACATGGGCCGGCTCGACCGCCACCCCTGGTGGCGCAACCTGCTGACCCTGGTGCGCCCGCGCCCAGCCGACGTGACGGAGATCGACACCCTGCTCAGCCGGCTCGGCCTGGACGACAAGCGCTGGACACCCTGTGGCGAACTCTCCGGCGGGCAACGCCAGCGCGTTGCCGCGGCGCGGGTCATCCATCAGGGCGGCGGCATGCTGCTCGCCGATGAGCCCGTCTCGGCACTCGACGGCCCCCTCTCCGAGGTGACCCTGACCGCCCTCACCGACGCCTACCCCACCGCGGTGCTGGCCATGCACGACGTGGACCTGGCGCTGCGCTACTGCACCCGGGTGATCGGCATCCAGGATGGCGCCATCGCCATCGACCAGCCCAGCCAGCGCCTCTCCGCCACCGACCTGCTGCCGCTCTACTGATGCCGTTGACCGCCACACGTCGCGTCACCCTGGGACTGGTCCTGCTGGCGGCGGTGTGCCTGCTGTTCGGCGATTTCGAGATCAGCACCCACGACCCCTGGCATGCGCTGGGCCGCCTGTTCATGGGGCTGATCCAGCCCGACTTCTCCCGCGTCGACTTCCTCGGCGAGGCCCTGCTGCGAACCGTGGCATTCGCCTTCGTCGGCGTGGGGCTCGGCTCGGCGGCGGGCATGCTGCTGGCCCTGCTCTTCCGGCATGTCTGGGTGCGCACCTTCTGCGCCTTCATCCGCGCCATCCACGAGCTGTTCTGGGCGCTGATCTTCCTGCAGAGCTTCGGCCTGCACCCGATCACCGGGGTGCTGGCCATCGCCATCCCCTACGCCGGCACCTTCGCCAAGGTCTATGCCGAGATCCTCGACGAGTGCGATCCGCAGCCGGAACGCAGCCTGCCACAGCGCGCCGGGCGACTATCGGCGCTGGTCTATACCCGCATCAGCCAGGCCTGGCCGCACCTGGTCAGCTATACCGCCTACCGCCTCGAGTGCGGCCTGCGCTCCAGTGCGGTGATCGGCTTCGTCGGCATGCCGACCCTGGGGTTTCACCTGGCAGGCGCCTTCGCCCAAGGCCACTACGGCACGGTGGGCGCATTGCTGCTGCTCTTCTACGCCCTGATTGCCAGCCTGCGGCTATGGGCGCGGCCACGGCTGCTGCCCTTCTACCTGGTGGCCTCCCCCTTCCTGCTGGGCACCGGGCTGCCGATCATGTGGAGCAATGTCTCGCGCTTCTTCACCGAGGACATCGTGCCCGCCCCGCTGCGCAACGGTGAAGGGCTGGAGGGCCTCTGGCCCTGGTTCGGCGACCTCCTGCTGGGCCAGGCCCTGCCCGGCATCTGGCACACCCTGCTGCTGACCCAGATCGCCCTGGTGCTCACCGGGGTGCTGGCGATGACGCTGTTCCCGCTGATCTCCCATCATTTCACGGGCCGCCACCTCACCGGCCGGGTACGCGGCGCCCTGGGGCATGGCGTACTGGTGGTCATGCGCTCCACCCCCGAGTACCTGCTGGCCTTCATCCTGCTGCAGCTCTGGGGACCCTCCATGCTGCCGGCGGTGGTCGCCCTGGCGCTGCACAACGGCGGCATCATCGGCCACCTGGTCGGACGCCGCAGCAACGAGATCCACCTGCGCCAGGACGCACCGGGCGGCATGAGCCGCTACGCCTACGAGGTGGCCCCACGGGTCTACGGCCCCTTCCTGGCGCTGCTCTTCTACCGCTGGGAGATCATCATGCGCGAGACGGCGATACTGGGGATTCTCGGCATCGCCACCCTGGGCTTCTACGTCGACAGCGCCATCCAGGAGCTGCGCTTCGACCGCGCCATGGTACTGATCGTGATCACCGCGCTGCTCAACATCGCGGTGGATATCCTCGCCCGTCGGCTGCGCGCCCACCTGCACCTGAGCCACACCGCCCGGAGCGAGCCCGCCGCCGCATGACAGGGGCGACCCACCTGTTCGAACGGAGGGTGACAGCAAGGCGACGTGGCCTGATAGTGGCAAGGCATCGCAACCACCAATGTAATAGGGAGAACCTCATGGAACAGGGCAATCCGCAGGCGAGCCTGCGCGACCTTATCGAGCCGCTTCATCGGGGCAAGTTCTGGATGCAGCTCACCGGCGTGATGCTGATCCTGTCGGGGGTCATGACGGCCATTTCCATCATCGGCCTGGTCGTGGCGTGGATTCCCATCTGGGCCGGGGTGGTGCTGATGCAGGCCGCAGGCTCGGCCAGCCGTGTCTACAACAGCGGTGACCCTGGCGAGATGAAGGTCGCCATGGGCAAGCTGAAGACCTACTTCACCATCTTCGGCGTACTGATCCTGATCTACCTGATTCTCGCCGTGGGCGGTATGGTCATCGGAATGGCCGGCATGAGCGGCATGATGGGGGGCATGGGCGGCATGGGCATGTAGCCGTCGAAAGCGTCCGTCCGGGCGCAACGGGTTGGCCGGCACACAGCCTCGCAAGCTGGGTGCCGGCCTGTTACCGGGGAATTTACTCCGCCAGGTCGGTCACCGCGCCGGTGGAGGCGGAGCTGACCGTCCTGGCGTACTTGGCCAATACGCCGCGGGTGTAGCGCGGTGCCGGCTGCCGCCAGGCGGCCCGACGCCGCTGCATCTCGCCGTCATCGATCGCCACCTCGATGGTATTGGCCTCGGCGTCGATGGTGATGGTGTCGCCGTTCTCGACCAGCGCCAGCGGCCCGCCATCGAAGGCCTCGGGCGACACGTGGCCGACCACGAAGCCGTGGCTGCCACCGGAGAAGCGCCCGTCGGTGATCAGCGCCACGTCGTTGCCGAGCCCTCGGCCCATGATCGCCGAGGTCGGGGTGAGCATCTCGCGCATGCCGGGTCCGCCCTTCGGCCCCTCGTAGCGGATCACCACCACGTCACCGGCCACCACGGTGCCGTCGTTGATGCGTGCCTGGGCCTCCTCCTCCGAGCCGAACACCCGCGCACTGCCGGTAAAGCGCGTGCCCTCCTTGCCGGTGATCTTGGCCACGGCACCTTCCGGCGCCAGGTTGCCGTAGAGGATTCGCAGGTGGCTCTCGGCCTTCAATGGCGCCGACAGCGGCGCGATGATCGACTGCCCCTCGGCATAGGGCGCCACGTCGGCCAGGTTCTCGGCCAGCGTCCGGCCGGTGACCGTCAGGCAGTCGCCATGCAACAGCCCGGCATCGAGCAGCATCTTCATCAACGGCTGGATGCCGCCGATCGCCACCAGCTCGCTCATCATGTAGTGGCCGCTGGGGCGCAGGTCGGCCAGCACCGGCACCCGCTTGCCGATTTCGGTGAAGTCCTCGAGCGAGAGCGGCACCCCCACGGTGTTGGCCATGGCGATCAGGTGCAGCACCGCATTGGTGGAGCCTCCTAAAGCGATGACCACGGTGATGGCGTTCTCGAAGGCGTCACCGGTCATGATGTCCGAGGGCTTGATGTCCCGTGCGAGCAGCTCCAGTACCGCGGCACCCGCGGCCTCGCAGTCGTCGCGCTTCTCCTGGGACACCGCATTCTGCGCCGAGCTACCCGGCAGGCTCATGCCCAGCGCCTCGATGGCCGACGCCATGGTGTTGGCCGTGTACATGCCGCCGCAGGAACCGGGGCCGGGAATCGCCTTCTCCTCGATCTGCTTCACCTCGATCAGGTCCAGGTCACCGCGGGTGTAGGCACCCACGGCCTCGAACACCGAGACGATGTCGGTATGCCCCTCGCCGGGCAGGATGGTGCCGCCGTAGACGAACACGCTGGGCCGGTCGAGCCGCGCCAGCCCCATCAGGCAGCCGGGCATGTTCTTGTCGCAGCCGCCGATGGCCACCAGGCCGTCGAAGCCCTCGCAGCCGGCCACAGTCTCGATGGAGTCGGCGATCACCTCCCGCGATACCAGCGAATACTTCATGCCCTCGGTGCCGTTGGCGATACCGTCGGAGATGGTGATGGTATTGAAGATCACCCCCTTGCCGCCGGCCGCGTCGGCGCCGTCACTGGCCCGCTCGGCGAGGGTATGGATATGGCTGTTGCAGGGCGTGAGATTGCTCCAGGTGGAGGCAATGCCCACCTGGGGCTTCTTGAAATCCTCATCGGTGAAGCCCACCGCACGCAGCATGGCACGGCTGGCGGACTTGCCGACCCCATCCACTACCGGGGCGGAATAACGGCGGCGCGGATCCTCGGGCGTATCGCTCATGATGCTTCCTCTATCGTTGTTCAGGGGGGGGTAATAGAGAGAGGGTGGACCGCAGACAGGACGACTGTCCATGCCAAACCGCCATGTCTTGCCACAAGACGAGGCGGCGGCTATGCTGTATCGCAAGTTGCGATACAAGGTTGCCCATGCATATCATTACCCAGAAACGCATCTGGGAAGCCAAGCAAAGATGGCCACAGGCCGCATCGGCACTGGATGCCTGGTATCGACTGATGAAGTCGAGTGAACCCGGTAGCTTCGCCGAGATGAAGTCGCTGTTCCCGGCCACTGACAAGATCGGTAGGCAACATGTGTTCGATATCGGCGGCAACAAGATTCGCCTGATCGCCGTGGTGCACTACCGATTCAAGAAGATCTACATCCAGCACGTCCTAGATCACGCCGAATATGACAAGGGCCACTGGAAGGAGTGAGCATGACCAGCATTGTCCAACAGGCAGCAGCCCATTGGCGCTTCGTGGCCCCCCTGCTAAACGCCCCGGAGTCGGAAGACGATTACGACGCCCTGGTCGCGGCACTCGATGAGCTGCTGGAACTGATCGGAGACGACGAGGAGCACCCCCTGGCGAGCCTCGCCTCACACATGGGCGACCTCATCGAGGAGTACGACGACGCTCACCGTCCGATGCCGGAGGTCAGGGGAGCCGACATGCTCCGCCACCTGATGCAGTGGCATGGCCTCGACCAGTCGAGCCTGCCGGAGGTCGGCACCCAGTCGGTGATCTCCGAGATCCTTGCCGGCAAGCGGCACCTGAACGTCCGCCAGATCAAGGCCCTGACACAGCACTTCGGACTGCCTGCCGACCTTTTCCTCGACTGAGCTTCGACTTGCCCTCGCCGGTCTCCCCGCGGAGGCAGGTGCACCCGGCTATCGCTCTGCCTCAGCTCGGCAACACGGCGTCGTGGAAGGCACGCTCCTTCGCCACGGTGTCGCGGAAGCGCTCGGCCATCCGAGCGAAGGCGGTGTCATCAAGCGCCGCCGCCTCCTCGTCCAGGCGCCGTCGCAGCCAGGCCACGAACTCCTGAAAGGCGGGGTTGTCGTGCAGGTCGATCCACTCCCCCATCAACGGGTGCAGCCCGTCTACGCGGGTCACCCGCAGCGCCCACTCGAGATAGACCCACTCGGTGACCACCAGCACCGCCAGGATCTCGGCGTAGTCGCCGCCCTGGCCGGTGTCGTGCAGCAGCTCGCGAAACGCCCGGGTCTGCGGCAGATAATCCGGCGCCTCGCGCAGGGACGCAGGCACATCGAAGGCGTCGAAGGTGCGCTGGAAGGTGTTGTTCTCGTCGCTGGTCAGCATGCCCATGAACTGGCCCAGCACCACCCGGTCCGCCATGCTCGGCGCGCGGCCGATAGCGTGGCCGATCAGGGCCGTGAAGGGGTCAACGAAGCCGTAGTCCTGCACCATGTAGGCGGCAAAGTCGTCACCCGACAGCCGCCCCTCGGCCAGGGCATCGAACAGCGGGTGGTTCACCGTGGCCGACCAGTCCGGCTCGCTGATCTCGCGCAGCCAGTCGGTGATGCGCGCCGATTCACGGCCGGCGGCCGAGGCGTTCCAGTCTGAACGAGTGGTCATCAGGCGTCTCCCTTGCTTATCAGGTGAAATTTCGCCCCGGGGCGCAGCCAGGCGATCAGCAGGCTGGCCAGGGTGGAAGCGAGCAGCGCACCGAGGAAGGGTGCCAGGGTCGGAATGCTGTCGGGGAAGCTCGCCGCCAGCACGCCGGCGGCCAGGCTGCCCTGTGCGATCCAGCCCGGCACCACCGCGCCGAGCAGGCCCGCCACGCCGCCGGCCACCGCCGCCAGGGGACTCATGCGCCGCCACAGGCCCAGCAGCACCGGCACCACGATGGCCGCGCAGAGCAGGTCGGCGATCAGGAACAGCCGCAGCACCGAGAAGCCCTGAAGGGCCACCCATGCCACCGGTGCCATCAGCGCCACCGTGACGAGCCGCGCCGCGCGCACCGAGAGCCCGCGCTTCCCGGAGCTGGCCACTGCCATGGAGGCGATGGCGTTCTGCAGGGTATCTACGCTGGAGGCCACCAGCGTTACCGCCAGCACCAGAGCCGGCAGGCCCAGCCAGGCCGGCGCGGCGGAGAGCAGCGCGAAGAAGGGAATCGGCGGCTCGCCCAGCGGCAGCGCCTGCATGGCCGCAAGCATGCCCAGGCCACCGATGGCCATCACCACCAGCAGGCTGCTGACCCCGCCCAGCAGCGCCCCACGGCCCAGCGCACGATCATCCTCGGCCGCCCAGATCCGCTGCCAGTAGCCCTGGTGGAAGAGGTTCGCCGCGGTGACCGCGATCACCAGGGTCAGTGCCACGGAGAGTGCGCTGCCGGTGGGAATCGAGGGCATCACCGCCCCGGCCGGCATGGGCGGCAGCCACCACCAGGCCACGCCGCCGACCAGCACCAGCAGGGCCAGCAGCAACCAGGCCTGCCAGCGATCGGTGGCCAGGCTCGCCCTCAGGCCGCCCAGGGTGGTGTAGACCAGGGTGACCACCGCCACGCCGAGGATCACCAGCGAAGGCGGCACATCAGAGAGGAGCGCGGCAATGGCGCCGATGGCGGTCAGCTCGGCGGCCAGGAAGATGGCCATGTAGGCCACGGAAACGAAGGAGACCCAGCGCCGCACCCCGGCGCCATAGCAGGCCTCGGCGAACTCGCCGATGCTGCGCCCCTGGGGCAGGTGGCGGCGGATGGCCGGGCCGTAGAGCCCCAGTATCAGGAACGGCAGCGACGAGCCGATGGCGTAGCCGGCCAGCGCCACCGGCCCCACGAAGGCACCGATCTCCGGCGGCGCGAAGAGGATCCAGGCGCCCATGCTGGAGGCCAGGAACGACAGACCGATGGCCTGAGCGCCCTGTGAGTTGCGGGCGGTCACGTAGTCATCGAGCGGGCCGTCGGCCCGGCGGGCACGCAGGCCCAGAAAGGCAAAGCACAATAGCGCCGCGCCGAGCACGGCAGACGTCAGGTAGGGCATGTCGCACTTCCTCCGCCGGTATTAACCGGATCAGGTTCCAGGGTCAGCGCTAGGCCCTCTCAGCCCCCTGGCCGGCTCCGTTTCGAGCCGGCAAGCGGGACTCCCCTGGCGACAGTGAATGAATTGTCGATACTAGGCTATGTACGAAAAGTCGGCGAGCGAAGGTCAGGCAAGGCAAAAATCGGCGAAAAAGCGGAGTTTACGGGGTGTAAATGAGCATTTTGAGCCGATTTTTAACGCCGCATGGCCGAGCGCAGGCAGTTTTCGTACAAAGCCGAACTCAAGTTATGGACAGGATGGCCGACATAACCATCTAGCGCCCATGATTGATGGGACGAGTGATGATACAACAGTCGCTGCATGCGAACGACCACTCTCGCCGAGACTACCGATGCCGTTTACCGAAGCCAAGGAACACGCCCCCGGCCAGTTGCACGCCATCTTCGCCGACCCCTACAGCGCCTTCGACAATCAGGTGATCGAGCGGCAGCTCCATCTGCGCGTCGCCCTGGAGGCCCTGGCACTGGCGCCAATGTCCCGCGGCAAGCTCGTGCTGAGGGTGATCCACGGCTGGGAAAACGGCGGCTTCGAGCCTGCCGACCTGGCGCATAGCGACCATCGCATCGGCACCTTCGGCCACCTCCACCAGGCGGCCGAACGCTACCACCAAGCCTTCGAGGCCTCGCAACCTTTTCCGCAGGATGACACCTCGCTGCTGGCCCGCCCGCTCGAGCATGCCATCATCCGGGCCGAAGCCAACGGCCAGGCCCTCGACGAGGAGACCCGCACCATCCCCGCCCGCTGGCCCGCCTTCGACCAGGGGCTCTATCTCTACACCTTCTTCAAGGTCTACCACCGCCTCACCTACGGCGAGGATGAAACCTACCGTTCCATCTACTGCATGACCCCCGCAGGACACCGCGAGGTGCACGAATTCCACCTCGAAGAGGGCGAATTCGCCGTGGTCTCCCCTGCCAAGGAGGAAGCCACGGTCGATACGCTGCTGGTCCTGCATGAAAGCCAGCTGGTGCCCGTACTGCAGCTGTTGGAGGGGTGCCGGGACAGCGCCTGAGACCTTACCGCCGGAAACATTCTTGATAATGCCAGGCCAGGTAGTCACGATTGGGAAAAGCGGTTTGGGGGATGGTTAGAGGATGGCCGTGCAGCGCGATTAATTGAGCCGTGAGCTGGCCATTCGCCTCTACACCGTGCAGCTCCTGCGATACCTGTATACGGTCATTGCCGTCTATCGCTAGCAACCCTTTATCGAAAGCCCTGTCATGTAGTGCATTGAGACAAAGGCCGTTTGCCGGATCGAGGCGCGATTCAGGGCGTGCCTGCCAGGGCACAATGTGGCTGGCGATCAGCAAGTCCTCATGACGCAATCCGGTAATCACGCAGCGGGTGTCATAACGAATCATCACTGCCTTGCGGAATAGCAACTGCCCCACCCGCCGTTTCTGGAGACTCATTGCCTCCTGTCCGGTGTAGTCAATCTCGACGTCGGATGCTTCCACTTCTTCGCCAAGAATCGACCAGCCTCTTCGCATTCGCTTGCCACGGCTTCTGGTTCGGCTATGAATCGTTGCCATAGCAAGCGGTCTTGCTGAGAAGCGCCAGATAGCCCCTTCTTGCCCAGTGCCAATACTTCGGGATCAAGACTCGCATAGTTGGAAAGCTTCATCGCGACGGAGTTGGCCGAGCGCCCCATCTGTTCGGCCAACTGGATAACCTCGGGTCGTCCCCGGTGAAGCTGCCCAAAAGTGAGTCGACAATAGAGGGACAACACCAGCAATCTATCTTGATCCGTCCATGTCTTTCTTTCCGCAGCCATGAGGCCTCCTAATTCTGCCTAGCTCGACCCTACGCTGGAGCAGCAATAGAAGCCAATACTGCTTACTTCTCCCGCGGCACCCGCCCCATCAGGTAGAACTCGTCGTTGGGCGGCGTGCCGGTCAGCGTGACCAGGCGGTTGGAGAGCCCGAAGAAGGCGGTGATGGCGCCGATGTCCCAGATGTCGTCCTGAGTGAAACCGGCCTCCAGCAAACGCGTCTGCCATTCGTCGGTGAGTTCGCCCACATCCAGGCCGCAGTGAAAGGCGAAGTCCAGCATGATGCGATGGCGCTCGCTCAGCGGTGCCGTGCGGTGGTTGATGGCGACCTGGTCGGCCAGCAGCGGGTCCTTGCTGTAGATGCGCACCAGGGCACCGTGGGCCACCACGCAGTAGAGACAGTGGTTGCGGGCGCTGGTGGCCACCACGATCATCTCCTTCTCGGCCTTGGTCAGCGTGTCCGACTCCCGCTCCATCAGCGCGTCGTGATAGGCGAAGAAGGCGCGGAACTCGGCCGGGCGATGGGCCAGCATCAGGAAGACGTTGGGCACGAAGCCGGCCTTCTCCTGCACCGCCAGCATGGCGTCGCGGATATCCCCGGGCATGTCCTCGATCGACTCGGGAATCGGAAAGCGGCTGATGGGCGTAGACATGGCGGACTCCTGCTGGGGCTCTATGGACTGGATACAGTTAACGTCAACGTCAATTCATTGTCCATGCCCGCACGCATTCAGGCTTTTCCAACCATCGAGCACGTCACCACCCGGTTGCGATCGCTCGCCTTGGCTTCGTACATGGCCTTATCGGCGAGGCGGTAGAGCGTCTCCACGTCACGCACCGCCGCGCACCCCTGGCAAGCCACCAGGCCGAAGGAGGCCGTGATCACCCCATGCGTGGAAGCCTCATGGGGAATACGCAGCTGCTGGAGGGCCTCTCGATAGTTTTCCAGCGCCCGTTGGCCGGCCTCCAGCGAATCCACGGCCAGCAGCAGGCCGAACTCCTCCCCGCCCAGGCGGAAGAGCCGATCGCCGGCGCGGCGGAAGTGGTCCAGCAGCAGCGTGGATACCCGCATCAGCACTTCGTCGCCCGCGTGATGGCCATAGGTGTCGTTGTAGAGCTTGAAGTCGTCGATATCCATCACCGCAAACAACAGCGGCTGGCCGCTGCGCCGCCGTCGATTCAGCTCGTCCTCGACCAGTTCCTGGAACTGTCGACGGTTCAACAACCCGGTCAGCGGGTCGGTACGCGCCATGGTCGTGAGCTGTCGGTTGACGTTTTCCAGCTCCCGGGTACGCTGCGCCACCTCACCTTCCAGGCGCTCATTGTGCGAGCGCTGCAGATCGAGCGTGGCGCGCTCGGCGGCGAGCTTCTCGTTCTTGAACTGGTTGATCTTCCAGGCCAGCCCCAGGGAGAGCAGCAGGAACTCGATCCCCGAACCCACCTGGACGGCGTACTCGGTGACGATATTGTAGGGCAGCACCCCCGCCACCCGCAGGAAGTAGAGTGTGATACCGACCAGCAGCACGCACCACGCCACCAGGTAGATCCGGGCCAGGGTGTCACCGCAAAGGCTCCGCCAGGCCGCCACGCCGAGCAACAGGCAGGAGAGCAGGATGGCGCCGGGAATCATCAGGTGGAATACCGGCGCATAGTGGCCGAACAGCGCCGGTAGCGCGCTCACCATGCACAGGCCGGCTATCCCGTAGAGCACCCGGGTCAAGCGGGGAGCGTGCAGGCGGAGGTTCAGGTAGCTGTCACTGAATACCGCCAGCGTGACGGCGAACAGGCCGATGTTGAGCGGTATCATCTGGTTGTTGAACGTCGGCATGTCCGGCCACCAGTACTGGAAGGCAAAGCCGCGCGCCGAAAACATCAGGATGAAGAAGGTCCCGAGGTAGGCAACATAGTGCAGCAGGGGCCGCTCACGGGTGGCGAGGTAAAGCAGCAGGTTATAGATCAACAGCGCCAGCAGGGCACCGAAGTAGAGGCTGAAGGCCATCAGCTCACGCTGGGCCTTGGCCAGGAAACCGGCATCGTCCATGAGGTAGAGGGGCGTGGCATCGTACAGCCCGTCGTGGGTATCCAGTCGCAGGAAGACCTGCCGAGACTCGCCGGCCGGGACATGAATGGGCAGCACGAAGGTACGATGGGCGATCGGACGGGAGTCGAAATTCCGCCGGTTGCCGGTTTGCCACTGGCGAACGATCTCGCCCTGCGGGTCCACCACATAGCCATCGAGATAGTCGTGCAGCGGCATGGCCAGCTCGAGAAGCCGGCGCACATCGGCAGCGGTGTCGTTCTCCACGCGCAACTGCACCCACCAGGCAGCGTCGGAAAAACTGAAGTTGAGGGTTTCCTGACGGGAAGACTCCCACTCCAGCGTATCGCCATGACTCAGCAACTGCTCGATATCGAACTCACGCGCCCTGTCTTCCAGCAACAGAACGTGCGGGCTGAGGTCAAGCTCCCCTCTCAGGGTACCGACGTCGACAGCGGCCAGCGCATGCCCTGGCAGAAAGAACAGCAGCAGTGCCAGCCAGCGAAACGCCACGAAGGGAGGCAAGGGATACGAGAGGCGCCTGGTCACGTGCACTCCACGCTGGCATACGATGATGCACCTACTTTATCAGCTAATGCCGCTTTGGCGCCCGTTGAAAGAATGAACGGGGCCGCAGGGATTGCCCCACGCAGCCGGGTGGGCCACTATCGCTGCATGCCCCCTCGTCAACTCCGACACGCCCCAGCAGGCATGGATTCCCGGTATGGCTGATCGAAATGGTTCCGAGTTTTCGGCATGGAATCCCGGCCTGGAGGCCGAGCTGCCCAGGTGCTACCAGTCTCTGGAGACGATTCACCGACCGGCCAACGTCTATTCACACCTGTCCGACATCCCCGAGCTGAGGGCCCTTACCGGGCTCACGGAGGAGGAACTGGTCGCGTTCCGCCCGGAGCGCCTGGTACTGCACGAGTTGATCGTGCAGGTGACGGCCGATGTGGTGGTCCTCGAGGGCGAGGAAGAGGAGCTCCTGGGGCAGCATTTCCGCAGCATCGCCCTCAGGATCCTTTCCGACTACCTGACCCCCCATATGCCGGCATTCCAGCAGGCGTATGACCGGCTGTATGACCAGATCCACGGCCGGGTGGGAGATATCCTCGCCGCGGCCCTCGCCCCCGAACCGACACCGACCGATCCCGAGCCCGAGTCCTGGCTGTCCCGATGGTTCGGCAAGCGCCCGGCGCCACGCCAGCAGGCGGACCCGCGGTCCCTCGAGGAGCGCCACCATGACGTGATCCAGGACATCAAGAACAAGGGATTGGGGGCGCGGGACGCGCTGGAGAGAGCCATCTACAAGAGCACTTACCGTGTCCTGAACTCAATCGGAGCCACCCGGGGCCATATCGGGGTAGAGCGGGAACTGCTGGCCAGGTTGATCACCCGGCATGTGTGCAACGACTTCGGCAGCCGCCACCTCGGGCGGCAGGTCGCCCCCCATGTGGAGCGGGCCATGCACGCCGAAGGTTACGGACGGCTCCCCTGCGCCAGGGAACCGATATTGATCAGCCTCAAGGGAGCCTCGGCCGCCGGCAAGAGCTCCCTGCGCCCCTTCCTGAAGGACACTCTGCGGGACCTGGGCATCCAGCCCGACCAGTACGGCACCGTCTCCCCCGACATCTGGCGCCGCCTGCTGCTCGACTACGAGGCCCTGGGCGAGGCCTACAAGTATGCCGGGCGCCTCGCCGGCAAGGAGGTCAAGCTCATCGATGCCAAGCTGGACCGCTACATCCGCGACAAGGCCGAGCGGGAAGGCTCCATCCCGCACCTGCTGATCGACCGGTTTCGCTTCGACAGCTTCGCCATGGACAAGGTCCCGCGGCTCCTGGATGCCACCTACGCGAAGCATGTCACCACCATGTACTTCTATTTCGTCGTCACCCCACCGGAGGCGACGGTGGAGCGCGGCTGGGAGCGCGGACTGACGCGGGGACGCTACAAGGCGGTGGAAGACTTCCTGGGGCACTGCGTCGAGGCCTATGACGGCATGCCCAAGCTGCTCTACAAGTGGCTGGACAGCCGGCATCCCCGGCTCGAGTACACCTTCCTGGACAACAGCGTTCCCAAGCACACCCCGCCGACGACCATCGCCCATGGCACCCGCGAGGTCCTCAACATCCTTGACCCCCTGGGCCTGGTCAACGTGGATCGCTACAAGAAGATCAACACCCTGGCGACCTGCCCGGCGGAGGTCTATCCCGACGATGACCGCCTGGCGATCGCCAGGAACTGTACCTTCCTCAAGCAGTGCATCGCCAGGGTGCCGGAGGTCCGTTTCATCGACGAGGCGACCGGCCAGCCGTACCTGCTGGCTTCGGCAGGCCGTTTCTCGGTGGTGGATGCCACCATCCTGCGCGGCAAGCGGGAGGCCCCGGAGCTGGCGAAACTGTTCGCCACCCTCGGGGTGCCGCTTTCACCATAAACAGACCCGGCCCCGCCCCATAAACAGAAACGGCCCCGCTTCTCGATGAAGCGGGGCCGTGGTCAGGCTGTCGGCCGGGTTCAGCTCAGCGAGATGGTGCTGTTGATGCCGCTGGAGACGTTCTCGGGCTCGAACCAGCGCGCGGTGACGGTCTTGGTCTGGGTCCAGAAGGCGATGGCCTGCTTGCCGTTGGGGCCCAGGTCGCCCAGCTTGGAACCGCGGGAACCGGTGAAGCTGAAGTAGGCCACGGGCACCGGAATCGGCACGTTGATGCCGACCTGGCCCACGTCGATGTCGCTCTCGAAGCGCCGCGCCACCCAGCCGGAGTTGGTGAAGATCGAGGTGCCGTTACCGTTGGGGTTGGCGTTGACGAATTCGATCGCCTTATCCAGGGTATCGACGCTGACCACGCAGAGCACCGGCCCGAAGATCTCCTCCCGGTAGATGGTCATCTCAGGCGTCACGTCTGCGAACACGGTGGGCCCGACGAAGTTGCCATGCTCGTAGCCCGACACCTCATAGCCGCGGCCGTCGACCAGCAGCTTGGCGCCCTCCTGCTCACCGGCGTCGATCAGTCGAATCACGCGCTCGCGAGCGGCCGGAGAGACCAGCGGGCCGAGGTCGGCGTCGCGCTGGGTGCCGGGGCCGACCTTCATGTTGCGGGCGCCGTCGACGATATCGTCGATCCACGCCTTGGCCTCGCCCACCAGCACCACCACGGAGTTGGCCATGCAGCGCTGGCCGGCGGCGCCGAAGGCGGAACCCAGCAGGTTGTTGATGGCCTGGCTACGGTTGGCGTCGGGCATGACGACACAGTGGTTCTTGGCGCCCATCATCGCCTGCATGCGCTTGCCGGCGGCGGCGGCGCGGTTGTAGAGCAGCGAGCCCACGTGGCTCGAGCCGATGAAGGAGAGCGCCTTGATGTCGGTGTGGTCGGCGATCTGGTTGGCCACGTCCGGCCCACCGTGAACCACGTTGAGCACGCCGGCCGGTACGCCCGCTTCGTGGGCCAGCTCGACCAGGCGCATGGTGGAACTCGGGTCCTGCTCGGAGGGCTTGAGCACGAAGGTGTTGCCGGTGGCGATGGCCAGCGGGAACATGAAGCAGGGCAGCATGATCGGGAAGTTGAAGGCGGTGATGCCGGCACCCACGCCCAGCGGCTGGTTGAGGGTGTAGACGTCAATCTCGGTGCCGGCGTTCTCGGCCAGCTCGCCAAGCTGCAGCGATGTGATCGAACAGGCGTGCTCGATCACTTCCAGGCCACGACCCACCTCGCCCTCGGCGTCGGGTAGCGTCTTGCCGTGCTCTTCCGTGATCAGGGCGGCGAGCTCCGGGGTGTGCTCGCGCACCAGCGCCTGCAGCTTGAGCATGATGCGCATGCGCTTGCCCAGCGGCACCTTGCGCCAGGTCTTGAAGGCTTCCTTGGCGCTGGCGACAGCGCGGTCAACTTCCTCTGCGGAGCAGAACGGTACCCTGGCGACCACTTCCTGGGTCGCCGGGTTGACCACGTCGCGCCACTCCTGGCTGTTGGACGGGACGGGCTTGCCGTCGATGTACATCGGAATCTCGCGGACTGACATGGTGCGTGCTCCTCTCTTGTGTCTGCTGGCTCTAGTCTGCTTGCACTGGCTGCTTATCGTTGTGATGGGGTTGTCGCGGCAAGGCAGATATTAGACTTTATGTGTATAAATACACGAAATGGAATGCCCATGAGTCTAGCCAGAGGTGGGATTGCCTGACAACGGGCACTCGGGCACATTGCTTGTGCGCTGACGCACAAACGAACCGCACCCTGGGAGGCCTTCATGCTCGACTGGCAGGACATACAGATCTTTCTGGAAGTGGCCCGCAGCCAACGGCTGACCGACGCCGCCCGGCGCCTGGGGCTTGACCACTCCACCCTGTCGCGGCGCACCCGCCGCTTCGAGCAGAAACTCAATACCCAGCTCTTTGAGCGTAGCACTCATGGCTACCATCTGACCGAAGCGGGTCAGCAACTGCTGGCCCACGCCGAGGAGATGGCCCGGCACGCCTTCGAGGCCGGCGAAAGCCTCACCGACAAGAACCACCAGCTCAGCGGCCAGATTCGCCTGGGGGTCACCGAGGGCTTCGGCACCTGGGTGATCGCCCCGCTGCTCTCCCGCTTCTGCGAACGCCACCCCGGCATCACCCTGGACCTGCTGGCACTGCCACGGGTGGTCAACCTGAGCCGCCATGAAGCGGATCTGGCCATCACCGTCGAGCGCCCGGTCAGCCCCGGCATGGTGATCTCACGGCTGTGCGACTACCGGTTGCGCCTGTACGGCAGCCGTGACTACCTCACGCGCCACGGCACGCCGGCAGGGCTCGCTGAACTCGGCCGCCACCGGCTGATCGGCTATGTGGACGACCTGATCTTCAGCGAGCAGCTCAGCTACCTGGAGCCGCTGCTCGACCCCGCCGTGGTGGGCCAGCCGGGGCCGCACTTCTCGATACGCAGCACCAGCGTGACCACCCAGCATGCCGCCACGCTGAGCGGGGCCGGGCTTGCCGTGCTGCCCTGCTTCATGGCCGAGACCAGCGACACCCTCGACAGCGTGCTGGACGACGAGGTAGAGATCGTGCGCCATTTCTGGATCACCGCGCGCCAGGAGCAGCGCCGCCTGGCCCGGGTGCGGCTGCTGTGGGACTTCCTGCGCGAGGCGCTGGAGGTCAACCGCGCCTTTCTGATGGGCGAGGCGCGGGAGCTGGTGATGCACTAGGCCTCCCCTCCGGATAGACCACTACGCCGAATAGTGTTCAGAGATAGCCAACATCTCTGGCAGACCGATAGCGTCGTTGAGTTCGTCGAACGAGGCCATGCGGTCACGGAAGGGTTCGGTGGTGCCGTTTGCCTTGAGGCTCTCGAAATAGGCCGTAACTTGGCGAATTACCGCTCGGGCCAACCCACCAGGGAAAATCACCAGCTTGAAACCAAGTTCAGCGAGCTGGTCGGCGCTGCCCGCCGGCGTGCGCCCCCCCTCGACCATATTGGCCAGCAAGGGTACCCGCCGCTGAAAGCGCTCGGTGATCATCAATTGTTGCTGGCGGCTCTGGGGTGCCTCGATGAACAGCACATCGGCGCCCGCCTCGAGGTAGCGCTCGGCGCGCTCCATGGCTGCGTCAAGCCCTTCGACGGCGATAGCATCGGTGCGAGCGATGATCTTCGTTGCCCCGCTGTGGCGCGCATCGCAAGCGGCTTGAATCTTGCCTACCATCTCATCGACGCTGATCAGCGTCTTGCCGCTCAGGTGGCCACAGCGCTTGGGAAAGGTCTGGTCCTCGAGCTGGATCGCCGAAGCGCCGTTGCGCTCGAATACCCGAACGGTTCGCTGTACGTTGAGCGCATTGCCGTAACCGGTATCGGCGTCGACGACCAAGGCGATATCGACACGATCCCGGATCGCCGCGATGCTGTCGGCCACCTCAGTCATGGTGACCAGGCCAAGGTCAGGGCGGCCCAACTGGGTATAGGCCAAACTGGCCCCGGACAGATACACGCACTCGAAGCCGGCCTGCGCCGCCAGGTTGGCCGTGAACGGGTCATAGACGCCCGGAGCGATCACGGCACCCTGAGTTTGCTGGATCAAGTCGGCTAGCGGAGTCATGGCGTTTCCTCAATGATGAAAGTCACGCGTCCCAGACGCGCTTATTAAAATGAGTCTTGCGCCCCAACGACATCTGATGTTCATAGGTGTCGGGGCAGTAGAACCCTTCGATATACTCAACGGGGTAGTCGTTTTCAGCGAACACCGTGCGACGTATGCACAGCAACGCATCGCCCGGCTCCATGTTGAGCAAGGCGGCCTGGCTGGGTGTCGCCAACTTGGCGGTGATCGCCTGTTCGGCACGGACCACCTTGGCACCGGCACGCTCCAGCAACAGCAGCAGCGGCTTAGACGCCATGTCCTCTTCGCAGAAGGTGCGGCCAATGGGTTCCGGCACATAGGTGGTCAACAGCGAAAAAGGCGCCCCGCGATGGCTGCGAACGCGGGTGGCCTTCTGCACCACCGCCCCCGGCGCCACTGAGAGTGCCTGAGCAACCTCGGCCGATGCCGCCACATAGCCGAAGTCGAGCACCTTGACCTCGGTCTGGAGGCCCATGGCGATCAAGTTCTCGATTACCCCGGAGATACTTGCCTGTACCGGCGACGATTCGTTGGAGGCCACCGGAAAGGTGCCCTTGCCGCGATAGCGCACCACCAGGCCTTCGCGATCCAGACGCTCCATCGCCTTGCGGATGGTGATCCGCGAGACCTGAAACTGCTCGGTCAACAGTATCTCGTTGGGCAACGGCTGCTCGGGGGTATAGCGCCCTTCCAGAATTTCCTGGCGCAAGACCAGATAGACGCGATGATGCTTCGGCCACGGGTCACTGGTATCCCCGACTGGCTGGCGTTTCGAGAGGTCTGTCACTTCGCCTCCTTAGCCTCAGTGGAACGAGCGGCTAGCTGTTGCTGCTCGAACTTCATGTCCTATTGACATGACAAAATTACCATGCATGAATAACCCTTGCCAATGCATGATCCATCACAAAAGCATCAGGCATACCTAACGTATACCAATAGCTACAACTTTCGAGACCAGACGCCAAAGAATAACGACTCCGGAGACGCACTCATGAACTATCAGCCCACAGCCCTTGCCGCCGCCATCAAGCGTGGCCTGCCCACCTTCACTGCCGGCATGTCATGCCTGGTGCTCAGCGTCGGCCTGGCCAGCGCCGCCCAGGCCGACTGGCCAGAAGATCCCATCGAGATCGTCGTACCCTTCGACGCCGGCGGCAGCGCCGACCGCATGGCGCGGGGTCTGGCCGAACACATGTCGCCGCGCCTCGAGGTGCCTATCAGCATCGTCAACCGCCCCGGGGGTGCCGGTGCACTGGGCGCCACCTACTTCCAGCAACAGCCCGCCGATGGCCAGACCCTTCTGGTGATGCAAGCCACGCCCTACCTGGCCAGCGCCATCGAGGTCGGCGGCGCACCGGTCGAGTGGGAAGACTTCCAACTGCTCAGTGCCCAATGGAACGACTATGGCATCGTCGCAGTGCATAACGACAGCCCCTACCAGTCCCTTGAGGAGCTGGTCGAGGCGTTGCGCGAACCCGGCGCAGTCAGCTCCGGCATCATCGTCGGTAATGGCGGTCACCTGCAGACCCTGGTGATGATGGATGCTCTCGATATCGAGCACGACAACGTGCGCTTCGTCACCTACAGCGGCGGCGCCCCGCTGCGTGCGGCGTTGGCCGGCAATCAGGTCGACTTCGAGATCCTTGCCGCCGAAGCCGCTCTCTCGATCAGCGAAGAAGTGCGTGCACTGGCAGTGGTCAACGATGCCCCCAGCGACAATTGGGACGCGCCGCTGTTCAACGATGAAATGGAGAGCCTCGGCATTGACCCGCTGCCGCTGATAGGCGGCAACGTCACGGGCCTGATCGCCCATGCCTCGCTGCAGGCGGAGTACCCCGAGCGCTACGAGCGCCTGATCCAGGCCTACCAGGAAACCCTGGAGAGCGACGAATTCCAGGCCTGGGCAACTGAAGCCGGCATCGGCGCCGACTGGGTCTCGCCCGAGGAGAGCCAAGCACTGGTCGACGAGGCCTATCGTGCGGTCCAGCAATACGCACCGCTGCTGCAGTAAGCGCCGGCCATTCAGTCAGCAAACGGCAATTTGATAAAGCGGGAGGTACGGCATGGCAACCTCGATACGACGGCAGCGCTTTCCCTTAGGCAGCGTGCTCTTCTCGCTGAGCCTGGCGGCCGTATTTGGCTACTATGCCCACGGGGTACATGCCGCCGCCCGCGGTGTCACCGACTGGCTGCTGATTCTACCCGCAGCCGGTATCGGAATCACCGCGCTGTTGGTGATCGTCGGCACCAATGTGATCGACTGGTACCGTCAGCGCGACGCAGCTGCCCAGGAGGATCCCTCGACGCTCCCAGCGGTGCTCTTCATGGGTCTCCTGGCACTCTACGTGGCGTTGATTCCGGTTATCGGCTTCGATCTCGGGAGCCTGCTGTTTCTTTGCCTGGCGCTCTACCTGCAGGGTGAAAAGCGCTGGTGGGTAATTGTCGGCTTCGGCGTAGTGGTCTCGGCCACCATCGTGCTGCTGTTCATTGAGCTGCTGGGGATTCGCCTGCCCACCCTGCTGCTCTGACACCTTGCTGTTCTGACACCCAGTTGCTCTGAGCGTCCTTCGCATACTGACAAGAGGCACCCCACGTCATGATCAACGCCGAGGCCTTCCAAGCCGCCCTCAGCTTACTGGGCAACACCCCGGCCGCCTGGCTAGTAGTACCGCCGGGGTTGATCATTGGGCTGTTCTTTGGCTCGATCCCAGGCCTCTCGATCTCGATTGCCATGGCGGTGTTCCTCCCCGCTACGCTATACATGGATTTCCTGCCTGCGATCCTTTTTCTCACCGCTATTTTCACCGGTGGCGGCTTCGGGGGGGCGATTCCCGCGATCATGCTCAACATCCCCGGTACGTCTTCGTCGGTTGCCACCGCCTTCGACGGCTACCCCATGGCGCGCCGCGGTGAGCATGCCCAGGCGCTGGGCATCGGCCTGGTCGCCTCGGTGCTCGGCACCCTGATCGGCTACCTGCTGCTGCTGTTCACTGTGCAGTCGATCTCGCAGTGGGTGCTGAGACTCGGCCCCACCGAAATGCTGGTGGTGGCGATCTGGGGCGTCACGCTGATTGCCGTGCTCAACGATGCCAGCATCTCCAAGGGCATCGCCGCCGGCATCCTCGGCATCCTGATCAGCACCATCGGCTACAGCGACGCGGGCCAGATGCGCGGCACCTTCGGCAGCATGTACCTGCTCGACGGCATACCGGTGATTCCCGCGCTGATCGGCTTCTTCGCCGCCTCGGAGTTGTTCAACCTGGTTGGCAAGCGCTACATCGTCGACGACAGCAGCCTGCGGGTGGTGCGTTTCCGAAACATTCTCGGCGGCATGGGCCAAGCCGCCAGCAAGCCCTTTCAGCTGTTGCGCGGTGGCAGCATGGGCGCGGTGATCGGCGCCATCCCCGGGGTTGGCGCCAGCATCGCCAATCTCGCCGCCTATGCCACCGCCAAGCAGCGCTCCAAGGATCCCGAGTCGTTCGGCAAGGGCAACCCCTCCGGGCTAATAGCCGCCGAGTCGGCCAACAGTAGTTCCGAAGGCGGCTCGATGATCACCCTGCTGGCTCTGGGGCTGCCCGGCGGCGCCGGCACCGCGGTGCTGCTCGGCGCCTTCGCCATGCATAACGTTACCGGCGGGCCGCGCTTCATCCGTGAAAATCCCGATATTGTGTACGCCCTGATCATCGGCAACATGGCCCAGGCGGTACTGCTGCTAGTCATCGGGGTAGCCTTCATCTTCCTTGCCGGCTACATCGTCAAGCTATCGCTCAAGCTGATGATCCCCATCGTCATGGTGCTGTCGGTAGTCGGATCCTACGCCATCACCGGCAACATGGTCGGCCCCATCACTGTGGTGGCTACCGGCATCATGGGCTGGCTGATGCGCCGCTACGGCTTCCCAGTGGCGGCCACTGTGGTCGGCCTGTTGGTCGGAGGCATGGCCGAGGGCGAACTGGTGCGCAGCATGCAGATCAGCGGCGGCAATCTCGGCTTCATTGCTGATCGCCCGATCACCCTGGTGCTACTGGCCCTACTGCTGATCTCGGTGCTGCCCCGGCTCATCGGTAGCCTGCTCAAGGGCCGCCGCGCCACTTCCTGACATCTATCGAGGACATCGTCATGACGCAGCCCCCTCTTACCCTGTTCGAGAAGATCTGGCGACAGCACGTCGTCGCCAGTTCAGGCGAGTTCGACTTGCTGTGGGTCGACCGCCACTTCGTTCATGAAGGCTCCTTCCACGCCTTCGACAAACTCGATAGCAGCGGCCGGCCACTGGCTTTCCCCGGGCTCACTTTCGGCATCGCGGACCACTACGTGCCCTCCGACCTGTCACGCCTCGACGACGACCCCGAAGTGGCCGGCATGATCCGCCTGCTAGAAGACAACACCACCAAGCACCAGCTGACCTACCTGGGGCTTGGCCACGGCGATCGCGGTATCGTCCACGTCGCCGCCCCGGAGCTGGGTCTGACCCTGCCTGGGCTGATCATTGTCTGCGGCGACTCGCACACCACAACCCACGGCGCCTTCGGTGCGCTGGCGATGGGCATCGGTGCCACCGAAGTCGCCCATGTGCTCGCCACCCAGACCCTGTGGCAGCGCCGGCCCAAGACCATGCGCATCCACGTCGAGGGCAAGCTGGCAGCCGGCGTGACCGCCAAGGATCTCGCCCTGCACATCATTCACCAAATCGGCACCGGCGGTGCCACCGGTCACGCTGTGGAGTACACCGGGCCGGCTGTCGCGGCGCTGTCGATGGACGCCCGCATGACCCTGTGCAACATGACCATCGAGGCCGGCGCCCGGGTCGGCATGGTGGCCCCGGACGAAACCACCTTCGCCTGGCTACGCGACGCACCCCAGGCGCCCCAAGGCGAGACCTTCGAACAGGCCGAGCGCCATTGGCGCACGCTCTATAGCGACACGGATGCCCACTACGACAAATCCGTGTCCATTGACGCCGGCGAGGTGGCACCGCGCATCACCTGGGGCACCAGCCCCGAGCAATCCGTGGCCGTGGACGAGCCGTTCGCCCCGACCGACAGCGAGGCCACCCGCAGCTCGCTCGACTACATGGGCCTGACCGCGGGCCGCCCCATCCTCGGGCTGGAAGTCGATCAAGTCTTCATTGGCTCGTGCACCAACTCGCGGCTCAGTGACCTGCGTGACGCAGCCGACGTGCTCAAAGGTGGTACGGTCAAGGTGCCAACGCTGATCGTCGCCGGCTCCAATCGCGTCAAGGCTCAGGCCGAGGCCGAGGGCTTGGCCGAGATCTTCCGCAACGCCGGCGCCAGCTGGGGCGAGAGCGGCTGCTCGATGTGCGTGGCCATGAACGGCGACAGCGTCGCCCCGGGCAAGCGCTGTGCCTCCACCAGCAACCGCAACTTCCCCGGCCGCCAGGGCCCCGGCGCGCGAACCCATCTGATGAGTCCAGCCATGGCCGCCGCTGCCGCGCTCAATGGCAAGATCGTCGACGTCCGTCAGCCCGCCACAGGAGCCCCCTCATGAAGCCCGTCACCCAGGTTGAAAGCCCAGCCCTGCTGCTGCTTGATGCCAACATCGACACCGACCAGATCATCCCGGCGCGCTTCCTGCGCAAGCCGCGCAGCAGCGGCTACCATCACTACCTGCTTTACGATGCCCGCTACGACATGCAGGGCCAGCCGCGTCCCGAATCCCCCATACCCGAATCGACCGCACCCGGCTCGTCGAGCGCCGCGAAGATCGTCCTGGCTGGCCATAACATCGGCTGCGGCTCATCCCGGGAAGGCGCCGTCTATGCCTTCGTTGACTACGGTATCCAGGTCATCATCTCGACCAAGATCGCCGACATCTTCCGCAACAACGCCATCCGCAACGGCCTGCTGCCTATCATGCTCCAGCAGGCTCCGTTCGATGCCCTCGTCGCCTACTGTCAGGCTCACCCGCAGGCGACGCTGACGGTAGATCTGGAAGCCTATGAGATACGTCGGGAAGACGGCAGCTGCCTGCCCTTCGAACTCGACGACGGCAGCCGTGAGCGCCTCCTCAAGGGTATCGACGACATCCAGGCCACCCTGGCCTGGCAGCGAGAGATCGACGCCTTTGCCAAGCACTATCTGGCAGAGCAGCCGTGGGTAGTGCCAGTCAACAGCTAGCGACTCACAGCATGGGGCCGAGTACATAAGCAAAGCCGCGCGCCAACTCATGTCCTATTGACATTACAATAGCACCATACATAAAGTGAGCTGAATGACGGCACTGGGCATTCCAATCACTAGGCCCGCGCTCGTCACTGGTCCACTACACCAACAAGATGGAGTCTCAAATGCGATTGACTGCCCCCCGCCCCCTGCTCGTACTCGCCGCAGCCGCCCCCTTCAGTCTGCTGCTGGGTGCCCAGGCGGTTGCCGACGACTACCCCAGCAAACCGATCAACCTGATTGTCGGCGCCTCTGCCGGTGGCACCACCGATGCCCTGGCACGCGAAGTCGCCGAGGGTCTGGCACAGAAGTACGATGTGCCGACCGTGGTCGACAACCGCCCGGGAGCCGGCGCCAGCATCGCCACCGAGGCCGTCGCCAATGCTGATCCTGATGGCTACACCCTGCTGGTGGCCTATACCAGCCATACCCTCAACGAATCGCTGTTCCACGAGCTACCCTATGATCCGGTCGAGGACTTTTCGCCGATCTCGCTGCTGGGCGAGGTCTCCAGCATCCTGCTGTCGCGGCCCGACCTTGAGGTCGATAGCCTGCAAGCCCTGCTCGACTACGCAGCCGAGCAGCCCGACGGCATCACCTTCGGCGTCGGCGGCCTGGGCTCCTCGCTACATATGGAGACGCTCAAGTTTATGCAGGAATCCGAGGTGGTCGGCTACGAGATCCCCTATAACGGCACCGCTCCGGCCATTGCCGACCTGATCGGCAGCCATGTCGATGTGATGTTCGCGCCCTTCGCCGCCGCCATGCCACTAGTGGAATCAGGCGACGCCAATGCAATTGCCGTCACCTCACCGGAGCGCATGCCCAACCTCGACGACATCCCCTCGATCAACGAGACCTTGAGCGACTACCCGACCACTTACGGCTGGTTCGGCCTGCTCGGCCCCGCCGGCATGGACCCTGCGATCGTCGAGCGGCTCAACGCCGACGTCACCGAGATCATGCACGGAGAATCCGGTGCCGATCTGCTCGAGCGCGAAGGGGCCGTGCCCATCGACATCAGCGCCGAGGCCTTTGCCGAGTTCATTATTGAGGACGTCGAGCGCTGGAAAGCCATCGCCGAAGCCGGCGACATCGAAAAACAGTGATAACGGCACTCCATCATCATGGTCATGCGTAAATTGACACTGAAGGTCAACCACGAGCTGTTCGGCGGGCTGCTGCTCATCGGTATAGGCGCCTACGCCTACTACCACGGTCAGCAGTACGCCTTCGGCAGCCTCGCACGAATGGGGCCGGGGTTCTTGCCCCAAGTCCTGTCGATGATGCTGTGTACGATGGGCGGCATCCTTGCCATTACCTCTCAGCTCAAGCCAAGCAGCGCGATAGACCTGCAGCTTGGCCAGGTACTGGTCGTTGCCGCCAGCATGGTGCTATTCGCGATGCTGCTGCGGCCCGCTGGCCTTTTCACGGCGGCCTTCGTCAGCGTTGTAGTTTCCTCCTGGGCCGATCGTCAGATCACTTGGCCGGGGCGCATCGTGCTAGCGCTAGTCGTCGCCGGGCTCGCGTCACTGATCTTTATCGTCGGGCTCGGCATGAACATGCCGCTGTGGTGGGGCTAATCGCGTTGGAGACTCCCTCGTGGATGTAATCGCTAATCTGGGTATCGGCCTGCAAGCGGCGCTGACGCCGACGATGCTGTGGTACTGCTTCGTCGGGGTACTGCTGGGCACCTTCATCGGGGTGCTGCCGGGCATTGGCCCGCTGGCGGCAATCTCGCTGCTGCTGCCGATCACCTACTACATCGGCCCTCAAGAGGCCATCGTGATGCTCGCTGGCGTCTATTACGGCGCCCAGTATGGCGGTTCCACCGCGGCTATCCTGCTACGCCTGCCCGGCACCGCCTCCTCCGCGGTGGCCTGTATTGACGGCAACCCCATGGCACGCAATGGGCGCGCCGGCGTGGCACTGTTCATCACCACCATCGCCTCATTTGCCGGTGCGATCACCGGCCTGATCATCCTGATCTTCTTCTCACCCTATATCGCCAAGCTGGGCCTCAAGTTCGGCTCGGCGGAGTACTTCGCGCTGATGTTGCTGGGCCTGGTCGCCGCCTGCACCTTCTCGGACTCACCGCTCAAGGGCGGCGCCATGGTGGTACTGGGGCTCCTGCTGAGCATGATCGGTACCGACGTCAACACCGGCGTAATTCGCTATACCTTCGGCTTCTTCGAACTCTCCAGCGGATTGAGCCTGGTCGCCTTGGCGATGGGCATCTTCGGCGTCGCCGATATCATTCGTAATATCAATACTATCGATACCTCGGGACTGAGCCAGCGCTTCACCCTGCGCTCGATGCTGCCCAGCCGTGAGGACTGGCGGCTCTCGCTGCCCTCCATGGCGCGCGGCTCGGCTATTGGCAGCTTCTTCGGCACCCTCCCCGGCACCGGGGCCTCGATCTCCTCGTTCATGGCCTACGCCACCGAGAAAAAGATCGCCAAGGATCCGCAGCGTTTCGGCAAAGGCGCCATCGAAGGCGTCGCCGCCCCCGAGGCAGCCAACAACGCCTCGGCGCAGACGGCCTTCGTGCCGACGCTGACCCTCGGCATACCCGGCGATATCACCATGGCGCTGATTCTTGGCGCCCTGATCATCCACGGCATCACCCCCGGCCCGCAGCTGATCACCTCGCAACCCGAGCTGTTCTGGGGTCTCATCGTCAGCTTCATCATCGGCAATATCCTGCTGGTGCTATTCAACATCCCGATGATCGGCATATGGATCAGCCTGCTCAAGATCCCCTACCGGCTGCTCTATCCCACCATCCTAATCTTCATCAGCGTAGGGGTCTTCAGCGTCAGCAACAGCACCTTCGACATCTACACCGTGGTCGGCATCGGCGTGCTCGGCTACCTGCTGAACATGCTGCGCTTCGACCCCGCGCCGTTGCTGCTGGGTTTCATTCTCGGCCCCCTGATGGAGGAGCACTTCCGGCGCGCCATGCTGCTCTCGCGGGGCAACCTGGAAACCTTTATCGACCGGCCGATCAGCCTCAGCATTCTCGTCGTCACCGCGATCGCGGTGTGCTTCATCATCGCCAGCAGCGTGCGTCGTCGGCTGCGCGCCCTCAACACAGCCAAGGAATCCCATGTATCCTGAGCCCCTCGATCCGCGCCACACCGCCCTGATCATCGTCGACCTGCAGAACGACTTCCTGCACCCCGACGGCGCCTATGCACGTGGCGGTGATACCAACCCCGATGCTGTCGCCCTCCCCGAGCGGGTCGCCCCGCTGGCCAAGCGCCTCAAGCAGGCCGGCGGCCTGGTCGCAGCTACCCGTTTCACCCTCTGGCCGGATGCCCAGGGCGAACCGATGATCTCGTCGCACCTGAAAGCGCTGCGGCCGTTTCTCGCCCGTGGCGACTTCGCCCCAGGCAGCCACGGCCAGGCCAACGTCGAGGCGATCGCCCCCCACGTCGACGTTTCCGTGGACAAGGTCGCCTACTCCGGCTTCTTCAACACCCAGCTCGACTGGGTCTTGAAGAAGGCTGGCATCACCAGCGTGATCGTCTGCGGCATCGTCACCAACGGTGGCGTTGCCAGCACCGTGCGAGACGCTCACATGCGTGACTATCACATCCTGGTGCTGGAAGACGGCTGCGCGGCATTCAAGCGCGCCACACACGACACCGCCATCGCCGACATGGCAAGCATCGCAACTGTCACCGACTGCGCTTCGATCATCACACTGCTCGGGTAAGCCTACTTTCGGTCATCGGTCTCACCACTACCATCGCCAGAGGCATCCCATGCGGCTCGAGTTCCTGATCACCGTCATGACCATCCTCGACAAGGGCAGCTTTGCCCTAGCAGCCAAGGCGGTGAACATCACCCCCAGCGCGGTCAGCATGCAGGTAAAGACGGTTGAGCAGTATTTCGAAAAATCTCTGTTCAACCGTACCGGTCAATCGGTCACACCGACGCCATTCGCACGCGACCTCTGCCAACGGGTCGGACCATTACTCGCGGAACTCGATCAGCTGCGCGGTGGTCATCAGGCATCGGTGACGGGCCGACTCAAGCTGGGTGCCATCAGCATCATGCAGCCGGTGATCTTGCCGCCCCTGTTCAACCGATTGAAGCAGGCCGCTCCCCAGCTTGAAATCAGTTGCATACCTGGGCGTTCACACGAGTTGATCGATGCGGTCAAGGTGGGTGATCTGGATGCCGCCATCGTCGCCGAACCAGCCACCGCCAGCCGGCGACAGCTCGAATGGCAGCTGCTTCAAGAAACCCCCTTATGCGTAATCACACCGCGTGGCATATCACCTGCCAGCAACAAGAAAGTGCTAGCAGCTCAACCGTGGATTGCCTATGACCGAACGACATCACTAGGAAAATTATCGCGCCACTTCTCAATGTCCCTCTTCGGAGGGAAACCACCAATTCTCGAGCTTCAATCACTTGAGGGTGTTATTTCCATGGTCTCGTCTGGATATGGATCGGCCGTTGTTATTCTTCCTGACCCTCGCCTGACGAAGCAATACGACATAGAAATCATGCCACTCGATGATGACGAACCAAGCCTGCGTTTTTCATTGGTTAGCAGAAAAATAGAGAGCCGCGACAAGCCATTGTCTATATTGAAGAAAATAATAGAAAAGTGGCAAGAGCCAGCCATCACACGCCACTAATCATCAAAAAACCTCAACACCGAATAAAGAAAAAATCGCTAGCATAACGCCACCCATTTGTTAGCTTTGATAGTATAAAAATACGGTTTAAATATCGAAAAATATAAAGCAATAACCAAATAAAATTACAAATACTTCCTGGCAAATCAGAGACGAAATGAAATCAACAACGATACTCAAGTCGCTTATTGAGCGCCCAGAAATACTCGTCATGCCTGGGGCATATGACCCCCTTTCCGCCAAACTGGTGGAACAGGCCGGATTTGACGCCATTCAAGTCAGCGGGCTGGGTATTGCAGCCAGCCACCTCGGCATGCCGGATGTCAGCATCCTCTCCCTTTCCGATGTGTGCGACCGCACACGCGCCATCGTCAACGCGACCTCACTGCCTGTGATGGCCGACGGCGATACCGGTTTCGGTAATGCCGTCAACGTCTGGTATACCGTCCAGGGAGTAGAAGCGACCGGCGCAGCCGGCATCAATCTCGAAGATCAGGTTATGCCCAAGCGCTGCGGCCACCTGGATGGAAAAGAGGTCATCAGCTGCGAGGAGATGGTGGGCAAGATCCGCGCCGCCGCCGATGCCCGCAAGGACCCCGATTTCATCATCAACGCGCGTACCGATGCACTCGCTGTCGAAGGGCTAAGGGCCACCATCACTCGGGCCAACGCCTATTTCGAGGCAGGTGCCAGCATGGTGTTTGTCGATGGTGCCGATCACCTCGACACCATCTCGGCGCTGGCCGATGCCTTCCACGGCCCGCTGGCCATCAACATGGTCGAAGGCGGCAAGACACCGGACAACATGACCTTCGACGAGCTGCAACAGCGTGGCGTCGCTCGCGTTAGCCTGCCCGTCAGCACCCTGCTGAGCGCCATTCACGGCATGCAACAGGCGCTAGCACACATCCAGAAAACCCGCACCACGGCAGCGGATCCCGCGCTGTTTGCCGACTTTACCGAAACCCACGCCCTGATGGGCATGGATCACGTCTACGGACTCGAACGTCGCTTCATGTCACCCCATCAGTGGGCCGACAAGTACTCAAGTCGCACTGCCAGGAGAACCTCATGACCACCCCTATTACCCGGCGGCCGGGCTACCCCCTGGGCCTCGCGCAGGCGCAAGGGCGCAATGCCAGGCTCAGGGAATTGATCGCCCGCGATGCCTTGACCATGGCGCCCGGCTGTTTTGACTGCCTCACCGCCCGGCTGGTCGCCGACGCCGGTTTTCCCGCGGCCTACATAACCGGCTCTGGGGTCTCGATGAGTGCCTTGGGCGCCCCCGACATCGGCGTCATCTCTTTTGCCGAAGTCGCCGAGCGTGCAAGGCGCATCGCCGACGTCGTCGATATCCCCATTATCTGCGACGTCGACACCGGCTACGGCGGCCCGCTCAACGTAGTGCGCACCGTTCGCGAACTGGAGCGCGCCGGGGTCAGCGCCATGCAGATCGAAGACCAGACCTGGCCGAAGAAGTGTGGCCATGAACTCGGTCGCAAGCTGGTCGATATCACCGAAATGGAAGGACGCATCAAGGCCGCGGTGGATGCACGCGATGACGACGACGTGATGATCATTGCCAGAACAGATGCTCGCACCGGCCACGGTCTGGCCGAAGCGCTCGACCGTGCCATGGCCTATCGCGAGGCCGGAGCCGACATCATCTTCGTCGAGTCCCCGGAAAGCCAAGACGAGATGCAGCAGATCAACGAGCGCCTGCAATGCCCGACCCTGGCCAACATGGTGGAAGGCGGCCGCACGCCCTTTCTAGATGCAGAAACGCTCGCCGCGCTCGGCTACCGGCTGGCCATCTATCCCAACTCGCTGACGCGACTGTTCGGATTTCAGGGCGCCAAGCTGCTGGCCACCTTGGCCGAAAAAGGCAACACCGCCTCATTGCGCGACCAGATGCTCGATCACCATGGACTCTGGTCGCTGTTCGACTACCCCGAGTGGACCTCGCTGGAGGCGCGCTTCACCGAGCCCAGCTAAGCCTTCACGTTCGAGGCTCTCACAATAACAACGCCATTATTCCTATCGCTGACCAGCGATAACAACAAGAGGTAGACCCAATGCGACACGCCCTGACTCACTCGCTACGCAAGACACCCTTGGCTGCCGGTATCGGCGCCGCACTCCTGCTCTCCCTGCCGCTCGGCGCACAGGCACAGACGCAGCTCTCCATTGGCACCACCAGCCAGGCTTCGTCGCTCTATGCCTACTTCGTGGCCGTCTCCCAGTTGCTCAACGCCGAACTAGATGACGTCAACCACTCGGTGCTTGAAACCGGCGGCGGCCTCGACAATATGCGCCGCCTGCGCGAAGGCCAGGTCGACTGGGCCATGATGGCCGAGCCCGACCTGTTCGAATATTACGAAGGTTTAGGCCCATTCGAAGGGGATCCCAACCCCAACTTCCGAACCTTCTGGGTCACCACCCCCTTGGCCTACCTCACGGTGGTAGATGCCAATTCAGACGTCACCTCCTACTCCGACCTCGACGGTCAGCAATTCAACGGCGGTGGGCGCGGCTCCGGCACCGAGCGCGCCACCTTCGAAGCCATGGAAGCCCTAGGCGTTGAGCCCAACTGGTTCCGTACCGGCATGAGCGATGCGGTGACCGCCTTTCAGGATCGCCGCATCGTCGGCTTCACCAAGGCCGGCCCGCCCAATGCCCCCGACAGCGCCATCATGGATGCCGAAACCACCCGCGATATCCGCATCCTGGGCTGGACGGACGACGAAATCGAGCAGGTACAGGCCGAATACCCGCACTTCGATTTCATGGCTGTTGAGGACACCCCCTACGACACCGGCCCAATGAACCTTCGCGTGGTGTTCATCACCATCGGCACCACCACCGACCTACCCGAAGACACCGCCTACGACATCTTCAAGACCGTGGTCGAGAACGTCGACACCGTCGCCGAGTCCTATTCGGCAATTGCGGGAATGGACATCATCGAGCAGACCCTCGAGCGCGGCCAGACGCCGCTCCACGCCGGAGTGGCCCGCTACATCCTGGAACAGGGCTACGAGATTCCCGAGCACCTCATGCCAGTTGAGCACGAGGAGGGTTGAGCGTGACCACACAGTCCCCCGATTCGGCGCCCGTAGAGGGCGCCGTTCAATCGCCAATGGTGCGCTTTCGCGGTCACTTGATCGCCCTGCTCAGCACCACCATGGTGTTGTTTCACCTCTATACCGGGGCCTTTGGCTCCTTTCCCGATCTGATTCAGCGCTCGCTGCACGTTGGGGGCACTCTGATACTGGCGTTCTGCCTTTACGACATGCGCCGCGGCAACGCCCGCAATACCCCACTGGGATTACTCGATGTTGGTTTTATCCTCGCCACCGTTACCGTGATCAGTCACCTGATCCTGAGCTATGACCGTCTCATGGGCTTCACATTCAGGATGACCCAGCTCGACTTCATTTTTGCCATCATTACCACCCTGCTGGTACTCGAAGGCTGCCGGCGGGTGATCGGCTGGACCATCCCTGCACTCGGGATCGCCGGCCTCACCTATGCCCTGGCGGGACCCAACCTGCCTGGCCCCTTGGCCCACGGTGGCCTCGACCCTCGCTTCGCCGCGGAAGTCCTGTACATCTCGACCCGCGGCCTGTTCGGCATGGTCACCGGCATCTCGGCCACAGTAATCGCCATGTTCGTCATCTTCGGTGCCGTACTGCTGCGCACCGGGGGTGGCCAAACCTTCATGGACCTGGCCATGATCATCGGAGGCCGCACCACCGGTGGCGGCGCCAAGGTCGCCACCATTTCCAGCGCCATGTTCGGCAGCGTCTCGGGCTCTGCTGCTGCCAACGTAGCCACCACCGGCGCCTTTACCATCCCCTTGATGAAGAAACTGGGCTATCGGCCCACCTTTGCCGCGGCGGTCGAGTCCGTCGCCTCCACCGGCGGGCAGATCATGCCACCCATCATGGGGGCCGGCGCCTTCATCATGGCCGAACTGCTCGGCATCTCCTACATCACCATCATGGTCGCCGCCATCATCCCCGCGGTGCTCTACTTCGCTGGCTGCCTGGCCGGGATCCACTTCGAGTCCAAGCGGCTCGGCTACAAGCCGATGAGGCGCGACGAGCTACCCCGCACCAGGGATGTGCTGACCCTGCGCCGCGCCGGACCGGTATTCCTTTCGCTAGGCACCCTCATCACGCTACTGGTACGTGGCTTTTCACCGGCCATGGCCGCCTTCACCGCCACGGCTATTCTGGTGGTGCTGTTCCTGCTCGGGACGCGTAACTGGCCCGACCTCAAGGCACGGCTCAACAACCTCCGCGAAGGCTGTATCGATGCAGGCATTGGCCTGGTCGCCATCGCCGTACTCATCGCCGGTGCGCAGATACTGCTGGCGATGATCTCGACCACCGGCATGGGGGTCACCTTCACGTCGGCCATCATCAGCCTGGGCGAAAACCACCTGTTGATATCACTGATGCTGGCCATGGTGGTGGCCATGTTGCTCGGCACCGGGCTGCCTACCGCCGCCGCCTACATGCTGGCCGCTGCGGTCGTGGCACCGGCACTGGTACGGCTCGGCGTGGAGCCCATTGCCGCGCACATGTTCATCTTCTACTTCAGCATCATAGCCGGCCTCACGCCGCCTCTGTGCGCCACCGTGTTCATCAGCGCCAGCATGGCGAAAGCCAACTGGCTACCCACCAGTATCACCGCCATCCGGCTCTCGCTGGTCGCCTTCATTATCCCGTTCGTGTTCGTCTTCCACCCCGAGATTCTGATGATCGGTGATGGGCTAACCATCGCCGCCTATGCCATCACCGGCCTAATCGGCGTCACGCTGATCGGGGCTGCGATGTCTGGGTACTTGATCTATCCACTGGCGTACTGGGAGCGGCTGCTGTTTTCGATGGCCGCCTTCGGCCTGATAGCTCCCGGCATGCTGTTACCGATCGCTGGAGGGGCCCTGCTGCTGCTAATGCTGGCCATCCACATGCTGCGCGGTAAAACGAACTATCACCTAAGTAAGGAGACGACATGATCACCCTGCACGGAAAGAGAGTCAGGCAAACCCTGGAAGAGATTCTGATCCCTGAAAAGACGGCGCTGGTGGTCATCGACGTACAGAACGATTTCTTCGACGCTGACGGTGTATTCTCCCAGGCCGGTAGAGACATGACCCTGGCCCAAGCCCACCTGCCAAACATGCGTAAGCTAATTGCCGAGTGGCAGGCCATGGACTTATTCACGGTCTTCGTGCGCCAAGTCACGCTACCCGATGGCCGCGGCGACAGCCCAGCCTGGCTGCGACTCAAGGTGCGCGATGGCAAGAGCCCCAACTACACCTTGAAAGGCTCGTGGGGCGCCACATTCTGCGAAGGTATCGAGCCGCGCGAGCAAGATCCCATCATCGAAAAGCTGCGCCCGGATGCCTTTCTCGGCACCTGCCTGGACATGGTACTGAAAGCCAACGGCATCGACACCACCGTACTGATTGGAGCCAACACTGAAGGCTGCGTCGAATCCACCGTGCGCAGCAGTGCCCATCACGACTACTACACCATCGTGGCAGAAGACGCCGTGGCCAGCAGCAATGCACAATTCCATGATGCTTCACTGGCCTTGATGAAAAACCGCTTTTTGGTAGAGCCTTCGTCACGCATTATCGACACCGTCAACGCAAACCGACGCTAACATTTCCCCGTATGCATTGTTTGCCAGTGTTCCCCCACTGGCTTTTCACCAGCTTTTCTTGAGTCCATCTTTCATAAATATCGTTTTCACCAACCAATCAGCATTGCTAGATTATGTACTTATAGCGCACCCATGCATTACATAAACAACGATATATTGAGGCATTTTTTATGAGTCACCTTACGCAATGCAGCCCTTGGCTAAGTCGTGATGTCGAGAATGACACCAGCTGGATTCGTTTTCTCTCCGACGCCGCCATTGCCGATATCGACAGCGCATTGCAGCACGCCAAATCGACATCGAAATCTCTACTCTCACTGACACCGGATGATTTTCCCCTCAACGGCGCCGGGCGCGAAGAAGTCCTGGCCGCCTATGCCAGTACCCAGCAAGGCTGGGGCTTTTGCCTGCTCAAGGGCTTACCCGTTGAGCGTTACAGCGTAGAAGACATCAAGATGCTCTACTGGGGGCTCGGGCTACATGCCGGTGTTGCTCGCACTCAGAACAAGCAAAGCCACATCATGACCTCGGTAAAAGACACCGGAGGCCAGTACAAGATCAATGGTGGCCGTGGCTACAACACCAATGCCGGCCTCGATTTTCACGTCGACTTCTGCGATGTCGTCTCGCTGCTGTGCATTCATCCAGCCAAATCCGGCGGCACCAGTCTGATTACCAGCTCGTTGGCGATTCACGACGAGTTGAAGCGAACCCGCCCTGATCTCGAAGCTGCACTCCACAAGCCATTCTACTTCAGTCTGCAAGGTGCCGGCTCCGATGATGAGCCGAATATCTACCCCTGCCCGCTATACGGAGAAGCTCAGGGGTATCCTGCTTTCCGCACAAACCGGAAGAACATCACCGCCGCTCAGGAATATTTCGACGAGGTTCCGCGCCTGGAGCCCGATCAGATCGAAGTCCTTGACTGGCTCGACAATAAGCTCAAAGATCCCAAGTTCTGCTTCTCGATGAACATTGAAAAAGGCGACATGCAGTTGCTCAACAACTACACCGTCGTACATTCACGCACCGACTTCGAAGACTACGAAGACGAACAGCGTAAAAGACACCTGCTGCGCTTATGGATGACCATTCCCGGCTCCCAACCGCTACCCGACACTTGGCGAGAAGCCTTCAAGGATACACGTGCCGGCGCTGTGCGTGGCGGCAACCGCGGCAAATGCATTACCGACGATTTCCTCGCCTACGAACAACGCCAAGCCAATTACCACAAGATGTACAACATTTTTATCAACTAAGTAAATTCGCATTGATCCTCTGCTCGATGCTGCTGGTCGCCCTGCTGATCGCCTTCCCGGCCATCGCCACCTGGCTGCCTGGAATGATCAACTGAGCCCGATCCAGATACCGCCACACGGGTGCCATAGCGAAAGGTGAACGGGGGAACAGGACAGCCCTGCGGCCGTCGCCCCGGGATCGCAGCCGACATTTCGGCGCCACTAGACGCAATTTTCCGCCGATTCGGCACCGATTGGACTTTTTCATGATAAATCAGTAGGGTATACGACCCTTGGTTCAGACAATAATACTGACAACGAACCCTGGGCAGGTCCCGCCATGGGACACCCTGGTCTTGCCTCCATGCAGACTGGATCACCGGTACTCTCGACTGTACGTCGTCGACGCCATCGATAGAGAAGGAATCCATGTCGCGCCACTACGCCGATGAGGGACGGTGCATGCCGCGCCGCCCGCCGCCCGACCTCCCCGCTGCGGGGTAATGCCTGACTGACGGCATCGTCTTGCCGTGCCTGATCGATAGCACCCGAGGCTGCGCCACGCCTGGCGTCAGCCTGCTTGTCTCTGCGCTCATGCCTGAGCGCTGATCAGCCTCAAGCCGCCTTTGGGCCTGCCCCCCCCCCACAGCACCATCACTGCGCCCGGCATGTCGACCTGATCGACCGGCCCGGGCGTGTTCGTTCCATCCACCGAGGGATTGCCCTTGAACAGCGAATCGCTCTATCAATTTTCGACCCTGACCGTCATCTTGCTGCTGCTCGCCTTCTACGGCGGCACCTACCTGATGACGCTAGGCATCCGCAAGAAGAACGAAGACGCCGACGCCTTCATGGTTTCCAACCACCGCGTGGGCTTCGGCATGGGCGCGGCCAGCATGACCGCCACCTGGATCTGGGCCGCCTCCTTCTACGCCGCCGCCACCTCCGGCTATACCTACGGCGTCTCGGGCCCCATTCACTACGGCCTGTGGGGGGCACTGATGATCCTGTTCATCTACCCCTTCGGCCGGCGCTTTCGCAAGCTCGCCCCCAATGCCCACACCCTGGGCGAGCTGATCCACGCCCGCCACGGCTCCTCCAGTCAGCTGATCCTGGCGCTCTCCAACGTGCTGGGCAGCGTGATCAGCCTGATGGTCAACTTCACCGCCGCTGGCGCACTGGTCTCGGTGCTCTCGCCGCTGTCATTCCAGGCCGGGGTGATCATTGCCGGCTTCGGCGTGCTGCTCTATACGCTGTGGTCGGGGTTCCGCGCCTCGGTGATGACCGACTTCGCACAGCTGGTGGCGCTGATGGCGATTGCCATCGTGATCATTCCCGCGGTGTTCTTCGCCATGGGCGGCCCCAGCGAGCTGGTGGCAGGCCTGGATAACCTCACCAGCGAGCAAGCAAACCTCTTCTCCATGGATGCTATCCTCTACCAGGGCGCGCCCTTCTTCGTCGCCGTGCTGGCCTATGCGATCGGTAACCAGACCATTTCCCAGCGCCTGTTCGCGGTGAACGAGAGCCATATCAAACCCACCTTTATCACCGCGACCATCGGCTACGGTGCCATCGTCATCGGGCTGGGCATGATCGGTCTGATGGCGCTGACCCTGGGCGTCGAGCCAATGGGCGGTGACATGAACAACCTGATCCCGCAGATGGTGTCCGGCTATCTGCCGCCGCTGTTCATTGCGCTGTTCTTCATCCTGGTGATCGGCTCGCTCTCCTCTACCGCCGACTCCGATCTCTCCGCGCTGTCGGCGATCATGATGGCCGATGTCTACGGCAAGAACATCGCCCGCGGCAAGGCCGACCCCAAGCGCATGCTGCTGGTGGGCCGCCTGACCATGATCGTCGCCACCGCGGTGGGCATCGTCTTCGCCAGCTTCTCGCTGGATATCCTGGTGATGCTGGTGTTCGTCGGCGCGCTGTGGGGCGCCATCGTCTTCCCGGTCATCGCCAGCTGTTTCTGGAATCGGGTCACCAACCAGGCCTTCACCACCTCGGTACTGGTGGCCATGGTGCTGTTCTGCCTGGCGCGCTTCGAGCTGCTGCCCATGAGCGGCGCCAGCGGCCTGTTCTTCGAGGTGCTGGCCAGCATCGGTGGCGGCGTGATCATCGGCCTGATGGTGTTCGGCTTCCTGGGCCGCATCGCCGGGTTCATCGCCGCTGCCCTGGCGCTGGTCGCGATGCTGGTGTTCGCCACCGACTTCCTGCGCGACTACACCGTACTGCTGGCCTCGCTGACCGCCTACGGCGCCAGCACCCTGGTCTGCGTGGTGATGAGCCTGATGAGCCGCCAGGAAGACTTCGACTTCGCCACCATCGGCGAGCGAGTCGGCGACTACGACACCCACGAACCCAGCGTGCAGGAAGGCGACGTGGCCACGGCCAGGCCGGCCGTCTAGCCCTGATCATTGACTTGAGCCTACCGCGGTGCCGCTGGCCGGCACCGCCACAGTGGAGAATCTGACATGAATGCACTCTATGGTTTCTACGTGCTGATCTGGCCCGCCATCACCCTGGGGGTGCTGGTGGTGATCTGCCGCGCGGTGATGCGCGACCGCCGCAAGGCGAAAGAGGAGCAGCGCGAGCTGGTATGAACCGCGCCGTATGACCGCAACGGGCCCTGATATCAGGGCCCGTTTCGTATCGGTTCTGCGTGCCTTGGGATGACGTTCAGGTGCCGCAGAAGGTGCGAAAGACCCGTTCGCGTGGCGATGCCGGCAGGCTGTAATCCTCGCGGCCGGGCTGCGCCTCGAATGGCCGGGTGACCACCGCGAGCAGCGCCTCGAAGGGAGCGAAATCGTCCTCGTCGATGGCTGAGCTCAACGCCTGCTGGACCCGGTGGTTGCGGGGAATGTAGGCGGGATTGACGAGCCGCATCTGCCGGGCCCGCTCGGTGGGCGCCGCCGGCTCCTGGGCCAGGCGTTCGCGCCAGCGCTCGAGCCAGGCCTCGATGACCTCCGGGCGCTCGAACAGGTTGCCGAGGGCGCTGTCCGCTTCGCCGGATTCGGCCGCCTCGCAGAGCTGACGGAAGGTCAGAGTAAAGTCGGCATGTCCCTGGTGCATGGCATCCAGCAGCGCCTCGGCCAGCGCCCGGTCGCCCGCCTCCTCACGGGCCAGGCCCAGCTTGGCACGCATCACGGCCAGCCATTCGGCCTCGTACTGTGCCTCGAAGGCCTTGATCACCTCGGTTGCCCGCTCCACCGCCCGCTCCTGGTCGCTGTCGATCAGCGGTAGCAGGGTCTCGGCCAGCCGCGCCAGGTTCCACTGGGCGATCCAGGGCTGGTTGGAGTAGGCGTAACGCCCCCCCTCGTCGATGGCGCTGAACACGGTCCTGGGGTCGTAGCTCTCCATGAAGGCGCAGGGGCCGTAGTCGATGGTCTCCCCCGACACGGTGGTGTTATCGGTGTTCATGACGCCATGGATGAAGCCGATGCCCATCCACTTCGCGACCAGTGCCGCCTGACGCGCCTGGATCGCCTCGATCAACGCCATGTAGCGCTCATTGCCGGACAGCCTGGCCAACTCGGGGTAGTGACGCTCGATCACATGATCGGCCAGCTCGCGAATGCCATCGGCATCGCCACGAGCGGCAAAGTACTGGAAGGTGCCAACGCGGATATGGCTGCTGGCCACGCGGGTCAGGATCGCCCCCGGCTCGGGAATGCCACGGACCACCCGCTCGCCGGTGGTCACCGCCGCCAGGGCCCGGGTGGTGGGAATACCCATGGCGTGCATGGCCTCGCTGACCAGGTACTCCCTCAGCACCGGCCCCAGTGGCGCGCGACCGTCGCCGCCGCGGGAGAAGGGGGTGCACCCCGCCCCCTTGAGCTGGATATCGCGCAGCCGGCCTTGCCGGTCGGTGACCTCGCCCAGCAGCACGGCTCGGCCATCGCCGAGCCGGGGCACGAAGCCGCCGAACTGGTGGCCGGCGTAGGCCTGGGACAATGGTTCGGCCCCGGGCGGTACCACGTTGCCGGCAAACCATACCGCCGCCTCGTCACTGTCGAAGGTCGCCAGGTCAAAGCCCAGCTCGTCGGCCAGGGAGCGGTTGAAGGCCACCAGCCGTGGCGACGCCACGGGGACGGGGTCGAAGCGCGCGAAGAAACGTTCGGGAAAGCGAGCATAGCGAAGGGTGAACGGGGGAAACATGGCGGCTCCGAATAGCGACGGGACACGGGAAGTGGGGCTTATTTGCTGTGACAAGGCAGCAGGATCAACATTCCATCAGCGGCAAGTTAGCCACGACGCGACATCGAAGCGACCCCTGCCCCGGCCTCCTCGACGCAGGCCGCAAAACGCAGCTGTGCCGCCCGGGCCGCCAGCAGATGGGATCGCATCACCGAAGCGGCCCAGTCCCCGTCACCGGCGCCCAGGGCGCGAAGCAGCTCACGGTGGTGGTGCATGCTGCCGGCCAGCTCATCCCGGGTGTAGTGGTGGAAGCTGCGACGCGAGACCGGCACCTGGACGATGGTTTCCAGCAGGCGCTGAAGACGCGGACTGCCTGCTGCCGCCATCAGCCGGGCATGGTAGTCGTCGTTCAGCACGGCGATCTCTTCGAGGGCATTCTCCCGCCCTTCCCGACACAGGGCTTCCATCCGCATGGCCAGCGACTCGAGCTTGTCCAATTGACTGCGCTCGATGCGGGTGGCCGCCCGACGCGCCACCTGGGGCTCAAGCAGGACCCGCAGCTCGAACACCTCTTCCACATCGCGCTGGGTCCAGGAGACCACCTGGGCACCGTGATGGGGAATGGCCTCTACCCAGCCATCCGACACCAGTCGCCGCAGCGCTTCGCGGATCGGCGTGCGGCTGAGTTCCAGCTCCTGGCCGATGGCTGCTTCGCGCACATAGCTACCAGCGGGGTATTGCCCATCGAGGATACGCTTCCTGATGATCTGATAAACGCGGTCGGCAGCAGTCATTGATTGGCTCCTTGCAGTGAGAACGCGGCCCGGGGCGCCTTGCCGATCCGGCTTCCTGCCGGGAGTCGAACAAGGTTGCAAAAAAATCGTGCACAACTATTTGCATGGGAAGCACTGTAGGCCTACATTTGGCGAAAATCGAGTCGAATTGCATACAATTATAATGCGAACCAGCATCTGACAAGGAAGTGATGGCATGAGCCTGACCCCACCACAACTCGCCGACATCCGCTGCCTGGCCTTCGATGTGTTCGGCACGGTGGTCGACTGGCGCAGCAGCGTGATACGCGAAGGTGAGTCCCTCGGGCGTGCCCGCGGGCTGGACGTCGACTGGGCCGCCTTTGCCGATGCCTGGCGAGAAGGCTATGCCCCTTCGATGAATCGGGTTCGCCAGGGGCGCCTCTCCTGGACCTCGCTGGACCAGCTGCATCGCATGACCCTCGATCGCCTGCTCGAGGAGTTCGGCATCGACGGGCTATCCGAAGCCGACAAGGCCAACTTCAATCGCGCCTGGCACCGGCTCAAGCCCTGGCCGGATGCCGTGAACGGCATGCACCGCCTGCGCGAGCGGTTCATCCTGACCCCACTCTCCAACGGTAACATGTCGCTACTGGTCAATATGGCGAAGCAGGCCGGCCTGCCGTGGGACTGCGTCCTCTCGGCCGAGCTGGCCCGACACTACAAGCGTGATCCCGAGGTCTACCGCATGGCAGCCCGGCTGCTGGACCTGAGCCCGCAACAGATCATGATGGTGGCCGCCCACCAGGACGACCTCAAGGCCGCACACAGCGAGGGGCTGCACACCGCCTTCGTGATGCGGCCGCTGGAGTTCGGGCCAGAAGCCAGGCCCGACCTGACCATCGACCCGAGCTTCGACTACGTGGCCAACGACTTTCACGACCTGGCCGACCAGTTGCTGAGCCGTTCGGGTGCGCGCCAGTCGCTGGCCATGAAATAGTCAGGCCACCGTCACACCAGCCACCGTCACACCACCAGTGGCGTGACAAAGAAGGCGATGACGAATGCCGTCGCCAGGCGCATCGTGATGCCCAGCACGGCGGCGCCCATGGCCTCACGCTCGCTCAGGTCGGAGCTTTCCGCCCACACCACCGGTACCTGGCCGAATACGGCGGACAGGGGCAGGCCCGATGAGGCCAGGACGAAGGAACCGACCACCAGGGAGGGATCGATCTCCCCCGCCATCGCCTGCAGCTGGCCCATGGCAAGGGTCGGGCTGACCAGGATCGACAGCACGCCCGTTTCCGGATGGATGTTCAGGAACAGCATGACGCTGCCCAGCGACGACTCGATCGTTTCCCAGATGCCGATGTAGTCGAGCACACCGATCACGGCGAACACCAGGGCCACGGCGGGAATCAGGATCAGCAGCAGCAGTTCCACGCCCTCCCGGGCGGCACTGAACATGGTCGGCAGGAAATCACGCTCCGGCGTAAAGGTCGGCAGGTTACCGATCTCGACCCGCTTGACGTCGCGGTAGAGCACCTTCGACAGCAGCAGCGGCGAGACGATCAGCGGCATGAAGACCGCCAGCAGCACCACGACGAAGACATTCACGCCGGCGAAGGTCAACGCCATCATTCCCAGCATGAATGTCGAGAAGGATTGCTGTGACTGCACCATGGTGGCGACGGCCAGCTTCTGCTCATCCTTGGTGGCACCCGCCCGCTTCAGGATGGGCCCCGATATCTTTCCTGCCGCATTGATATCGCCGAAGATATTGTAGACGCTGGGAATGATGACGGCGGGATTCACCCCGATCAGCTTCATGGCGGGAACAAAGATGCGCACCAGGGCGTCGGTGAAGCCCAGCCTTTCCAGCAGCCTGCCGATGATGACGCTGACGATGATGGCGGTACCCACCACCCCGGTCAGAAACACATCGACGACCACGGGCTGAACCGACACCATGATCGAATTGAACAGGCCCGAAAGGGTCGTCGGCGAGAACATCAGCAGCAGCATGCAGATACCCAAAAGCACGATGCCGACCACTTCGATCTTCTTCCATGCCCGCTTGCTTTCAGGTGACTTTTCTTTCTTGGAGTCTGGGGTAGTAACGGAAGTCTTCATGACAAGTCTCTTGTTATTGAATCGCTTGGGAAGAAACCGAAATCGTCACACATCGCTCATGGCATTCTTGCCAAGCAGGTGCCGTGCCGACATCTCTTTCGCATAGGTCTTCAGGGCACCATTTCCCACCATCTTCACGGGGGTGGAGGTGACCCGGTCCCGGAACAACACGACCTCCACGTCTTCCAGCAGCTCATCCAGGGCATAGGCCAGGGGCAGGCCATTCTCGAGGATTTCCATGACGTGGCAGTTTCCCACAATGAAATTCAGGCCCAGCTCCTCGGCCACATCCAGCAGCTCATGCCCGGCATAGACACGGCTGATGGAGGCAACCACGGTATCGGTATCGGGGTTCTCCGCCACCGCCTGGCGCAGATTGTCGGCCGAGAAGCCAGTGTGCGGAAAGATGTGCAGGATATTCTCGACCCGGCTTTCGCGCGAGCCGAGATGAATGAACCCGCTGGTCTCGACGCTGGTCTCCCGTATCGCCTCGATGCCGCGAACGAGCCGTTCTTCCGCCAGCAGCGCACGATCCTGGTCGAGGGCCATGTAGCGCCCCAGCCGGTCGAGAATATCGCCGAGGGTGTTGACCTCGGGAAGCGCCCTGCCGACGAACATGATATTGCCATGAACGCCACCATAGGCGATGTTGCCCTTGACCACCTTGTGGCCATGCAGGAAGGGGATGCCGGGGTGCAGGCCGTGGAAGGCCTCGTGGCACTCGAGCCCCGCCACGTCGTAGAGGTCGAGGTAGTTCTTCAGGGTCACCCCACCACAGCTGGCGGCGTCCGCAATGGGATGATGCGCCACCACGGCATCGACGCCGGTCGCCCCGGCCAGTTCGATGACCAGCTCCGTCATGGTCATGCAGACAGCCACCTTGCGGATCGCCTTGCCCGGATCGCCATAGATCAGGCCAGGAATTTCCAGTACGGATTTACCATGGATGCCCGACGACTTGAGGATGACGAAAGGATGATCGCCACGCTCCACCTCCTCCATGGATGACACCGTTCGCCCCCCGGTGATCACACTCAGTGCATTTACGATATCCGCTACCTTAGCCATTGTTTTCCTCCTCACATAACGAAAAAAACCGCCAGCACAACCCTGAGGCAATTGCCTCGGGCTGGGCTGACGGTCATTGAGCACTCGCCTGTTCAGCGCGAGTTCACATCACCAGTCAACGATCTCTCGTCGAAGATTTACGGGCTATTCTCTGCAGCACACGGGCTCTCAGAGGTAGTCGCGTACATCCTTTTGCATCACCACCACGGTAGCGGAAAGCTCGGCTTCGGCATCGTAATCCTTGAAGATCGTCATCACGTCGAAACCGTACTTCTCTACCAGCAGCTGCTTGAATTCGTTCTTGAACCCCTTGATCAGATAGTGATCGGCTAGTTCGCTGACATTGCTGTTAAGTGCACTCAGATACGCCAGGGAGGGCACGCGCTTGTGCAGGGCGACGATGATCAGCTTGTCGCCAACGACGTCGACCTTCTGGCGTACTACACCAATACCGAAGATACGATTGTTGACGTCGTTGTAGTCCTTGATCAGGCCTTGCTTGAACTCCCCCAAAGATGGCATATCCAGGGCACCCTCGATACGTATTCTCGCTATGTTCTCTGTAGCTCGGGACCTACGGCTGCCCGGTCGAAATCTTGGTATACCATATACGCACGATGTTCAGAGTAGGCAAGCGTAAAATATCTGTCAACATGAAAAATCGATTATCCTTGGGCATTTTCAACCGAAATACCCGGGGCAGCCGACACCATTCACGGCGATCCCCGGAGCCCAACCACCGATAAGGAGCCCGCCCAATGAAGATCGTGATACCCGATGACTACCAGGACTGCGTGCGCACGCTCGATGCCTTTCGCAAACTGGAAGACCAGGACGTCACCATCCACAACGACACCCTGACCGACCTGGATGCCCTGGCCGAACGCTTCCGCGACGCCGAGGCGCTGGTGCTGATCCGCGAACGCACGCCGATCAGCGCCGAGCTGCTGGCGCGCCTGCCCAACCTCAGGGTGATCAGCCAGACCGGCGGCGGCGCGGCCCATGTGGATATGGATGCCTGCCGCCGCCAGGGCGTCACGGTCATGGCCGGCACCGGCTCGCCCCATGCCGCCGCCGAGCTCACCTGGGGGCTGGTCATGGCCGCCATGCGCCATATTCCCCAGGAGTTCGAGAACCTCAAGGCCGGACGCTGGCAGCGCACCCTAGGCACCGGCCTCAAGGGTCGCACCCTGGGCATCTTCGGCTACGGCAAGATCGGCCAGCTGATGGCCCGCTACGGCCAGGCCTTCGACATGAACGTGCTGGTGTGGGGGCGAGAGGGCACCCGGGCGCGAGCCACCGAGGCAGGCTTCGACGTGGCCGGCAGCAAGGAGGCGCTGTTCGAACGCAGCGACGTGCTGAGCCTGCACCTGCGATTGAACGCCGAGACCCGCGGCATCGTCACGGCCGAGGACCTCGCACGCATGAAGCCCACCGCATTGCTGGTCAATACCAGCCGCGCCCCGCTCATCGAGGCCGGCGCTCTGGAGGCAGCACTGCGCTCGGGGCGGCCTGGCCAGGCCGCCGTTGACGTGTTCGACGAGGAGCCTGTGATCCACCACCCGCTGCTCGAGCTGTCTAATTTCCTCGCCACGCCCCACCTCGGCTATGTGGAGAAGGACAGCTACGAGCTCTACTTCGGCGACGCCTTCGACAATCTGCTCGCCTTCGCCGCAGGACGCCCGGTCACCAATCTGGCCGAGTGAATCGACGCCGGAGCATGAACAGCATGGAAAGAAGCCAATGAGTACACGTGAAGCGAGCCTCCACCCGAACGGCCTGGCGTCAGCCGCCCCGTGCCGGGCGGCTCATGGCGCTGCCCGACGCCGGCCGCTCGACCACGAACAAGTCGCTGGTTCGGGCGTAGTCGTTGCCGGCCATGCGCCCGATGGGTCGTAGCGCGTCGATGGATACGTGCCGGCCATTCCACACCGCATCGTCCACATGGATCGATACCACCTCCGCCAGTACCAGGTTGCCGGCCAGGGGCTGGTCACCGAAACGGATGATCTCGCGAAGCCGGCAGCCGAAGGCCACCGGCGCACCCGCCACCCGGGGCACAGAGACCCCGGGCATCGGCAGTTTCTCCAGTCCCGCCAGGGCAAATTCATCCTCGTGGTGAGGAAGTCCAGCGCTGGTGGCGTTCATCTCCTCCACCAGGCCCTCGCCGCTGATATGGATCACGCACTCCCTCACCTGTTCCAGGTTGCGAATGGTGTCCTTGGGTTGTCCCTCGCCATCGAGCAGCGGCGAGAATCCCAGCACCGGCGGCGCTACACTCACCACATTGAAGAAAGAGAACGGCGCCAGGTTGGCGTTGCCGTTGCGATCGAGCGTCGACACCCAGGCGATGGGGCGCGGGCAGACGCTGCCCGAGAAGAGACGGTAGATGGCCCCGATGCTCAGCGAGGCCTCCTCCAGCAGATAGTCGCTCATGTCAGGCCCTTGTTCGGTCATGGGGGGCGTCCAGGCGGGTCGCCGACGCATCCAGCTTCTTGACGCTGGCGATGAAATCGCTGAACCGCTCGCCCTGGATCAACACATGCTCGCGCAGCGTCTGCTCCGCAAGCTCTGCCTCGCCCTGCTCGATGGCGGCGACAATCTTGCGATGTTCGGCAAGCGAGCCGCCCATGCGCTGGCGTACCTGAAGCTGCAGCCGGCGGTAGGGCTTGAGTCGCTGCTTCAGTTGCCGCGCCTCCTGCGCCAGGAAGCCATTGTGGCTGGCTGTGTAGATGCAGTCGTGGAAGGTCTCGTTCTCGTAGTAGTACTCGTCGGTATCGCCCGCCTCGGCCGCCGCTTCACAGCGGGCCAGGGCCTCGCGCAGTGCGGCGAGTTCCTCCTCGCTGATACGCCGTGCCGCCAGGCGCCCGCACATGCCCTCCAGCTCCGCCATCACTTCGAACATCTCGATCAACTGGTCGATGCCGATCCGGGCGACGAAGGTGCCCTTCTTGGGCGACACCGTGACCAGGCCGCTGGCCACCAGTTGCTGAATCGCCTCGCGTACGGGGGTGCGCGAAACACTGAACTCCCGGCCCAGGGCCTCCGGATCGAGCCGCTCTCCCGGCGTCAGCCGACCGTTGATGATGTCATCCTCCAGAGCATCCCTGAGTCGTTGCGCGCTCGAACGTTTAACACTGCTCACCTGTCACCTCCATGACACACCTTCATGACATGACCACCCCGCCGCTCCCCTACCTTGCCTGCGGGTTTGCCTGCTGGCGATTCAGACCGGCCAATGTTGACAACAGTATATATGAGGTCTATTGATGTATACATCAGCTCGCCTGATAAACACTAGTCACAGTAACAACCATACACAAAAACAAATTCTGGAGCCTCAAGATGACACGCCAAATCAAGCCTGCCGCTACCGCAGCGCTCGGACTCGCCATCGCCTTCAGCGGCATCGCCTCGGCCGACACCGTCCTTCGTGCCTCTCACCAGTTCCCCGGCGGCCAGGGAGACGTTCGCGACGAGATGGTGCAGATGATGGCACGCCACGTCGCCGAGGCGGATGTGGGCCTCAGCATACAAGTCTACCCCGGCCAGTCGCTGTTCAAGGCCAACGAGCAGTGGGGCGCCCTGGTTCGCGGTCGCCTGGACCTCACCCTGCTGCCGCTGGACTATGCCAGCGGTCGTCACCCGGAGTTTTCCGCCACCCTGATGCCCGGCCTGGTGCGCAACCATGAGCACGCCAAGCGCCTGAACGACTCCGAATACATGGCGATGATCCACTCGGTGATCGAGGAAGGGGGCGCCCGGGTACTGGCCGACACCTGGCTGTCGGGGGGCTTCGCCTCCAGCGAGCAGTGCATCACCTCGCCGGATACCGTGCGCGGCCAGAACATCCGGGCTGCCGGGCCAGCCTTCGAACAGATGCTGCAGGCCGCCGGCGCCTCGATCGCTTCCATGCCCTCCTCCGAGGTCTATACCGCGATGCAGACGGGCGTGCTGGACGCCGCGAACACCTCGTCGATGTCGTTCATCTCCTTCCGGCTCTACGAACAGGTCGAATGCCTCACCGAGCCGGGTGATTTCGCCCTGTGGTTCATGTACGAGCCGGTGCTGATCTCCGACCAGGTCTGGCAGGGCCTCAACGAGGAGCAGCAGGCGGCACTTGCCGAGGCCGGCAAGGCCGCCGAGGAGTTCTTCGCCGCCGAGGCTGCGGCCATCGACCAGCAGATGGTCGAGGTGTACGAAGAGAATGGAATCGAGGTGGTACGCATGAGCGAGGAGGACTACAACGCCTGGCTCGAGATCGCCCAGGAGACCTCCTACAAGAACTTTGCCGAGAACGTGCCCAACGGCCAGGCGATCATCGACGCCGCCCTCGCCGTGGAGTGAGTCCCGACCACTTGAGACACGCGTCGGCCATCCGCCCCGGACGGCCGGCGCCCTTTCACTCGGGAGGACATCCTTGCCATGGCCCACTCTCAGTCCCTTGCTCAACGATCCGGCGTCGTCGGCGGCTTCATCCGCACGATGGACGTCCTGTCTCGAATCACCGCCTACCTTGCCGCCGCGCTGTTCATCGCCGGTGTGCTGGTGATCTGCCAGATGGTCTTCATCCGCTACATCCTCGGCATGAGCACCAGTTGGCAGACCGAATTCACGGTCTTCTCGGTCACCGCCGCCATGCTGCTTGGCAGCCCCTATGTGCTGATGACCGGCGGCCATGTCGCCATCACCATCCTGCCGGACGCCCTGGGCGGCCTGCCCCAGAAGCTCATGCGACTCGCGGCCTCGCTGATCGGGCTGGCCTTCTGTGCGGCGCTGGCCTACGGCGCCTGGGTCTATGTCTGGGAGGCCTGGGAAGGCGGCTGGACCACCGGCACCGTATGGAACCCCCCGCTATGGCCGGCCCTGCTGCCGATGGCCGTGGGAGCGACGCTGCTGTCGCTGCAATACATCGCTGAAATTCTGCGCGGGGAGAACTGAGCATGGACCCGATTACCATGGGAATCATCGTCGCCATCGCCCTGGTCTTGCTGATGGCGATCGGCACCCCCATCGCCTTCGCCCTGGGCGGTGTCTCGCTGGTGGCCCTGATCTATGATCGCGGGCTCCCCGAACTGACCTACTTCGGCGAGACCTTCTTCGACCGCATCGCCGAGTTCGGCTTCGTGGCCATCCCGATGTTCATCCTGATGGGTGCCGCCGTGGCGTCCTCACCCACCGGGCGCGACCTCTATCGCTCGCTGGACCTGTGGATGGGGCGCCTGCCCGGCGGCCTGGCGGTCTCCAACATCGGCGCCTGCACGATCTTCTCCGCGCTCTCCGGCTCCTCGCCGGCCACCTGCGCCGCCATCGGCAAGATGGGCATTCCAGAGATGCGCGTACGCGGCTATCCGGATGGCGTGGCGGCCGGCTGCATCGCCGCAGGTGGCACCCTGGGCATCCTCATCCCGCCCTCGGTGACCATGATCATCTACGGCATCTCCACCGAGACCTCGATCGGCCGCCTGTTCATGGCCGGCGTGGTCCCCGGCTTCATGCTGGCCGGCCTGTTCATGATCTGGACCATGATCGCCTGCCGCCTGGCCGGGGGGTACAACAACCCCATGGCCCAGTCCGCCGAGCGGGTGAAGCAGTCCATCAAGGAGAACGTCGACGCCAACCTCAAGGCGCTGATCCGCGTACTGCCGTTCCTGGCCGTGGTCGCGGGCATCCTGTTCGCCCTCTATGGCGGGGTCGCCACGCCCTCGGAAGCCGCCGGCGTCGGGGCTTTCCTGTGCGTGGCCCTGGCAGTGATCATCTACCGCATGTGGCAGGTGGGACCGATCAAGCTGATCATGCGCGACTCGCTGCGCGAAAGCGTGATGATCATGCTGATCATCGCCACCGCCGAGGTGTTCGCCTACGCGCTCTCCTCGATGTTCATCACCCAGACCATCGCGGCAGCCATCAGCGATCTCGACGTCAATCGCTGGGTGCTGATGGGCATCATCAACCTGTTCCTGCTGGTCGCCGGTTTCTTCCTGCCGCCGGTGGCGGTGATCGTGATGACCGCGCCGATCCTGCTACCGATCATCCTGGCCGCCAACTTCGATCCGTACTGGTTCGCGGTGATCCTGACCATCAACCTGGAGATCGGCCTGATCACGCCGCCGGTGGGCCTGAACCTGTTCATCATCAAGGGCATCGCCCCGGACATCTCGCTGCGCGATATCCTGCTGGGCAGCCTGCCCTACGCGCTGTGCATGGTGCTCGGCATCCTGCTGCTCTGCTTCTTCCCGGGTATCGCCCTGTGGCTACCCAACCTGATCATGGGCTAAGGAGGCTCTATCCATGAACATGACCTTCCTGCAGGAGCTGTTCAACAGCATCACCCAGCGCGACGCCCTGCTGCGGCGTCGCCAGGGGGAGATCGTTGCGCCGGACCATGCTCAGCTGATCAAGGCCTGCCACGCCCTGCTGGAAAGCGATGGAGAGGCGTCGAGCATCGCCCTGGCCAGCCGGGCCCTGGCCATGTATCGCCAGCTGGGCGAGGAGGAGCGGCGGCGCTTCTTCGAATGCCTGGAAACCGAGTTCGCCGCCGAGCCAACCGACATCGACAGGGCCTATGCGGCCTACCGGGAAGCGCGCAACAACGCCAACCTGCAGACGCTGTTCGATGCCTGCGAACCGCGCCGGCAGGAGCTGTTCCGGCGGCTCAACCTGGCCAGCAACGGCACTTACGAGCTGGTGCGCATGCGCGAGGACCTGCTGGGGCTGCTGCGCGAGCCCCGCTCTGACGGGAAAGAACTCAATGCCATCGACGCCGACTTCTCCCACCTGTTCGGTTCCTGGTTCAACCGCGGCTTCCTGATGCTCAAGCGTATCGACTGGAACACGCCGGCATCGATCCTGGAGAAGATCATTCGCTACGAGGCGGTGCACGAGATCCGCGACTGGGACGACCTGCGTCGTCGGCTCGACGCCCGCGACCGGCGCTGCTTCGCCTTCTTCCACCCGGCGATCGGCGACGAACCGCTGATCTTCGTCGAGGTGGCCCTGTGCAAGGGCCTCCCCGACAGGATCCAGCCGATACTCTCGGGGGAGAGTGCCGGCGAGCGAGACATCGACGACCCCGAGGCCGCCGATGCCGCCGCCTTCTTCGGCATCAGCAACTGCCAGACCGGCCTGCGCGGCATTTCCTTCGGCAACTTCCTGATCAAGCAGGTGGTCCAGGAACTCAAGCAGGAGCTGCCCCAGCTCAAGCACTTCGTGACCCTCTCGCCGGTCCCCGGCTTCAGCCAGTGGCTCGCGGGCTGCCGCACCGACGAGAGCCTGCCGGCCGAACTGCGCCGCACCCTGGAAGGGCTCGACAGCCCCGACTGGCATCGCGACCCGGAGCAGAGCGATCGCCTGAAGGCCATCATCAAGCCCCTGGCCGCACGCTACCTGGTGGAGGAGAAGAATGCCCGCGGCCTGCCGCTCAACCCGGTGGCCCGTTTCCACCTGGGTAACGGCGCCGAACTGAAGCGCATCAACTGGCTTGGCGATGTCTCGCCCAAGGGCCTGAAACAGGCCGAGGGACTCATGGTCAACTATCTCTACGTACTCGACGACATCGAGCGAAATCACGAAAATTACATCGCCAACGCCAAGGTGGCCCACTCGAACGAGGTCCGCGACCTCGTTCGCCGCGCCAGGAAAATGGCCAAGGGAGAGAACGTCAAATGAGCCAGAACCTTTTCGAAACCTTCGCCGCCCGCATGCAGGAACGCGGCGATGCCGATTTCATCACTACCCGTGACGGCCGCCGCTACAGCCACGCCGCTGCCCTGGCCGCCAGCGCCCGGCTGGCCGGTGCCCTGGCCGCGCTGGGTGTCGCCCCCGGCGACCGGGTCGCCGTGCAGGTCGACAAGAGCCCCGAGGCGATCCTGCTCTATCTCGCCTGCCTGCGGATCGGCGGCGTCTACCTGCCGCTCAACACCGGCTATACCGCCGACGAGATCCGCTACTTCCTTGCCGACGCCGAACCGGCCCTGTTCGTCTGCCGCCCGGCCGCCCTGGACCAGGCCCGGGCGGTGGCCAGCGAGACCGGCTGCCCGGCGGTGGAAACCCTGGGCACCGACGGCGACGGCAGCCTGATGCAGGCCGCCGAGCGGGCCACGCCCCACGACACCATCGAGCCGCGTGAGGAGAACGACCTGGCCGCGATCCTCTATACCTCGGGCACCACCGGGCGCTCCAAGGGCGCCATGCTGACCCACCGCAACCTGGGCTCCAATGCCGCCACCCTGGTCGAGGCCTGGCGCTTTACCGCCGAGGACCGCCTGATCCACGCCCTGCCGATCTTCCACACCCACGGGCTGTTCGTCGGCTGCAACGTCACCCTGATGGCCGGCTCGAGCATGCTGTTCCTGCCGAGCTTCGACGCCGACGTGATCTTCGAGGAGCTGCCTCGCGGCAGCGTGATGATGGGCGTGCCGACCTTCTACACGCGGCTGATCCAGGATCCGCGCCTGACCCCCGAAGCCACCGCCAACATGCGGCTGTTCGTCTCCGGCTCGGCCCCGCTCACCGCCGAGACCCACCGGGAGTTCGAACAGAAGAGCGGTCATGCCATCCTCGAGCGCTACGGCATGACCGAAACCAACATGAACCTCTCCAACCCCTACGACGGCGAGCGTCGCGCCGGCACCGTGGGCATGCCGCTGCCGGGCGTGGAGTATCGCATCACCAACCGCGAAACCCATGAGCCGCTCCCCAATGGCGAGATCGGCATGCTCGAGATTCGCGGCCCCAACGTCTTCATCGGCTACTGGCGGATGCCCGAGAAGACCCGCGAGGAGCTGCTGGAGGATGGCTTCTTCGTCACCGGCGACCTGGCCATGGTCGACGAACGCGGCTACGTCCATATCGTCGGCCGCGACAAGGACATGGTCATTTCCGGGGGCTACAACGTCTATCCCAAGGAGGTCGAGCAGGTGATCGACGAACTGGAGGGGGTGAAGGAATCCGCCGTGATCGGCCTGCCCCACCCGGACTTCGGCGAAGGCGTTACCGCCGTGGTGGTGCCGGAAGCCGACGCCCGGCTCGACGAGCGGGGTGTCATCGACTTCCTCAAGGACCGGCTGGCGAAGTACAAGCAGCCCAAGCGGGTGCTCTTCGTCGACGCACTGCCCTACAACACCATGGGCAAGGTGCAGAAGAATGAGCTGCGCAAGATTTACCAGGACATCTATCGTTAGGAAACACTGACGAGACAGAAGAGGCAACGACCAACATGCCCAAGCGCATCACCTACTACTTCAGCCAGGTATCGCCCTGGACCTACCTGGGCCATGCCCGGCTCGGCGAGATCGCCGCCCGCCACGGCGCCACCATCGACTATGTGCCGATCACGCTCAGCGCAGTATTCCCCAGGACCGGCGGGCTGCCGCTGCCCAAGCGGGCGCCCGAGCGCCAGGCCTACCGCATGGCGGAGCTGAAGCGCTGGCCGCAGGAGCTTGGCATCCCCCTCAACCGGCAACCCAAGCACTTCCCCACCGACGACCGCCCGGCGGCGCGCCTGGCACTGACCGCCAAGGCCCATGGCCACGACATCGCCGAACTGTCGCTGGCCATACTCAAGGCCTGCTGGGCCGAGGAGCGTGACGTCGCCGACCTCGACACGCTGCGCGAGATCGCCGACGCCTGCGGCCTGGACGGCCAGGCGCTGCTGGAGGAGTCGGAATCGGACGTGGGGCAGCAGCGCCTCGATGAGGCCTGCGAACAGGCCGTCGCGGCAGGCTGCTTCGGCTCCCCGTGGTACGACATCGACGGTGAGCCCTTCTGGGGGCAAGACAGGCTCGATCTGGTCGAGAAGAAACTGGCCGGCGAACCGTGAGTCAAACCGGCATGCACTCACTCAGCCCCCGGGGGCTCGCCATCGTCGACGAGCTCGCCGAGCGTCACGATTTCAGTCGCGACGCCATTGCGCACCTGGTATTGGCCGTGGCCGACGGTGATGGCCAGATGGCGATGTTTTCGCACCCGCAGTTCGGCGGCCCCGGCCAATGGATGCAAGGTGGCATGCTGATGCTGAGCGACCCTCTCAACCATGCCTTGAACGCCCGCGTGGATGCGCTGTGCCACGAGATTGGTGAGAGGGTTGGTGGGATGGCTGGTGAAGGGATAGCGGGTGAAATAGCTGCCCAACAGCCAGCTTGGCTCGTCGCGGAAGAGAACACCGCCTGGTGGCCGGAGGAACTCGGCGCACCCAACGCGACCGGCGAACAGAACGGTTTACGCTATGCCTACTTTGCCCAGGCTCGGCGCCTCGTCGTACAGACCGACGATACCCTCCGGGTCTATGACACCCTGGACCATCGCATCCATGGCTTTGCCCAGCAGCAGGGAAGCCAGAGCCGATTGACGGTGACCAGCCAGCACGGCGACGTCGACCTCGCCAGCCTGCCGGTCATATCCACCGGAAAACAGCCACTGAGCTAGGAAGCGTTCTGTTTCCTCAGGCTACAAAAGGATCTACCGGCGTACAGGGCCCAAACGCGGCCTCGATGACCTCGGCAGCCTCCAACACCAGGTCGTCGCGAAAGCGGTCGGCGTACAGCTGAACGGTCATCGGTGCGTTGTCGATCGGCCTAGTCGGTAGCACGACGGCGGGGAAGCCGAGCAGATTTCCGGGGGTCACGAACCACTGCATGCCCAGCATCAGCTCACTGCCGGCGGGCGATGCGACATCGGCATCGTGCACGAACGGTGCCGACGGCCAGACGGGCCCCAGGATTAACGGATACTCCGCAAAGAACGCCGCCCAGGCCCGGCCGAGACGCGAACGCTCCTGATGCAGCGCGGCATGGGTCACCGACGGGTCGATCCTGGCGATCAGGGCATCCATGAGCATGGCGGCCTCCACGCTGAGCGTGGGCCGTATCGATTCGGCCGTGAGGCTCAGGTCGGACATCTGGAATTGTGTCCAGAGATGGTTGATCAGCTCGATTTCCGGCGGTATCCCCTCCTCCACCTGATAACCGCCGGCGGCAAGCACCTCGCCTGCCGCCCGCACGCTGGCGACAATGGCCGGGTCGACAACAGTGCCGGGCAGCGATGTCACCATGGCAACACGACGCGGGACTCGCGGGCCTTCCAGCGCCACCGTGACCGAGCGAGGGTCACGCACGTGCTGCCCGTGAACCTGCTCAAGAACGAGCCTGAGATCGGCAATGCTGCGCGCGATGGGGCCATCGGTCAGCATCACCTGTGCGCTCAGGAAGCCATCGCCGGCACTACCGAAGGGAATGCGCCCCTGGGTGGGCTTCAGTGCCGCGACACCGCAGCAGAACGCCGGATTTCTCAGCGATCCGCCGATGTCATTGCCGATTCCGAGCGGCGACATGCCGGACGCCACGGCCGAGCCTTCGCCACCACTGCTGCCCCCCGCGGTCAGCTGTGCGTTCCACGGATTGCGCGTCAGCCCCCTGAACGGGTTGCTGGTGGAGACGCGCAGGCCCATTTCCGGCATGTTGGTGCGCCCGATGGGAATGGCGCCAGCGGCACGCATCCGTTCGACCACCGGCGCATCCTGTTCCGGCAATGCCTTGGCGTTCGCAGCCAGGCCCAAGGTGGTCGGGGTGCCGACGCAATCGACATTCTCCTTCACCGTAAACGGCACCCCGTGCAGGGGCGGCAGATCGCGCTTGCCCGCCTTCTTGCGCTGGGCATCCGCCGCGTCCGCCGCCTCACGGGCCGACGTGCGCAGCATCACAGTGACGGCATTGAGCTCAGGGTTCACCGCCTCGATCCGCGCCAGGTGGGCATCGATCACCTCGCGGCTCGACACTTCCCCGGATCTGATAAGGGCCGCCAGTGTCGTGGCGGACTGCCGCCAGAGGTCGTGCGAACCGCTCGGAGCCTGGGGCGAAGAACGCTTTTCCATGTTTTCACTTCCTTTGTGGCCGTGACACCCGGAACTGAGGCGGCACGGGATGCGATCCTGCATCGTCAAGACGTGTTGGCACCGGCGCTAGCAACTCGGCGCGCAGAACAGAGGATAGGTGGTGGGCTGCGAGCGGTGCCTATCTAGCAGGATAGTCGCTCATGTCGATAATTCTTCGGTAACGGTGGCCCATGCGAGCCAGGAACACCTATCGCACAAACTGCCGACGCTCAATCCCGCACCCGGGCCAATTCCGGCCCGCTGCGGTTGCAAGCAGTGGCCGCTGGCTCAAGAGGCGGGCGAGAGACCCTTCGATCCAGGGTGGCGCTTTGTTTGCGCAGGAACATACCAGTCTCGCAGAGACGCACAAGTTTTCGCCGCGGCTCGGTACCATGCTTGCCCCAGGATCTGATGTGTCATCGGATCCACACAGGAGGGTGATGAACATGAGGATTCATAGGCTCGCCACCGCAGCATTACTGGGGTCGCTGCTGATACCGGGGTTCGCCTGGGCCGAAGGGGAACCCTTCCCGCAGCATCGCATGGAACAGGCACGCATGGAGCAGACTCGCGTCGAATCCATGGCACCCCAGGGTCGCGATCATTTCCGACGGCTGGATACGAACGGCGATGGCAGGATCTCGGCCGACGAGGCCAAACAACAGGTCCTGCCGGAACCCTTCGATGTACTGGACAGAAACCACGACGGCCAACTGACGCCACAGGAGTTTCGGTATCGGGCGATCTGAGCCATCGGTAACACACAGAGGCGGGTGTTTCTATTGCCCGCCTCCGTCTCGATACGACCGCAACAGGAGATGGCGATACCGCATGCCAGCAGACTATAGTGAATCGAGTGTCGGGAAGCCGATAGGCCATGCGGAGAGGCAGCATGATCCTCGCAGATCAGCCGAATCTACCTGGAGTCGATGTAATAAACGGCGCTCGGCGTGCCGCTGGACGCGTCCGCGCCCGGCAGCCCGATGTTATCCTGCTGGACCGCCAGGCCTTCCAGCCCGACGAGCTCGGGAAATTGCTCGCCGATCTGACCGACACTCCCATTGTCGTGATCCTGTCCCCCGGTCGGGACAATCGGCGTGTGCAGCAAGCCCTGCACACCGCGGTAGTGGCGCTGTCAGGCCGTGCCGACGCGACGCCCCCCGCCCGAGAGGAAGCTCCCGCGTCCCATGGTGGACTCGTCGGCTGGCAGATCAGGCGCGTCGCCGCCTTCGTCGATACCCACCTGGACGCGACAATTCACGTCAAGGAGATGGCGGCCGAAACACGCCTCAGCCTCAGTCACTTCTCGCATGCCTTCAAACTGACCTTCGGCGAACCGCCCTTGGCCTACGTGACTCGCCAACGCCTGCTCAAGGCCTGTGACATGATGCTATTCAGCACTGAGCCACTGTCGAGCATTGCCCATGAGTGCGGGTTCTACGATCAATCACACTTCACCCGCCACTTCCATCGCCGGCTGGGCATGACCCCGCAGAACTGGCGCCGCTTGCACGCCAACGGCCCCCTGGACTGAGGCAACCAGTGCGCCCTTTAGCTCACATCCTTCGCCGTTGAGCAGTGGCCTCTGCGGGGCAGATAGTCGCTCATGGCGAATTCTCTTCAGGCGATGGTTGGACAGGCCCGGCTGGCTCTTCATCGCCGACAACGAGGCCCTGGTTGAGCTGCCCGAACGGCACATGCACCGACGGCAGGGTATCGCTGGTGGCCGAGAGGTGGGAGGCCTGGTCGTCGAAAAAGATATGCGGCTTGATGATGCCGAGAACATGCTCCTTGGCGATGCCGCCGAGGAAATAGGCCTCGTTGACGGTCACTCCCCAGCTACGCATGGTATGGATGACCCGCTCATGGGCCGGCGCGTTGCGGGCCGTCACGATGGACACCCTGACCCTGGGGCGATAGGCGCCCTGGGTTTCCTCTTCGCGCTGCTTCTCCAGCATCTGGATGTGGGCCAGCTTGCGCAGGAAAACCGCCAGCAGGCCCGCCTCGGACGGTACCTGGGCATTGGCCCGCTCGTATTCGCGGAATGCCTCGATCCCCTGCTGCTGGTAGATGGTTTCGGACTCATCCGTGACCAGCACGCCATCGAAGTCGAAGGCGATGCGCAGCTCCTCCTCATCGGTCAGATCGAGATCGCCCGATGACAGCACCTGCCCCGCCGGGTGCCCCGCCAGGATCGCCTGGTCGACATCCTGGCGATTGGCGGACAGGAAGAGGCTGATATTCAATGCCGGAATGAAGCGGTGGGGATAGCGCCCCTGCAGGAAGATCGCCCGCGTGATGCCCAGCTCATGATGCTCGATCGACTTCATGACACGCAGACCGGTTTCCGGATCGTTGCGCGAGAGCAGCACCACCTCGATGGGCGGATTGTCCGGGCTGAGTTCGTTCAATGAAAGCAGGCGCTTGATAAACGGGAAGGCAACGCCGGTACCGAGTGGCGTGTTCTCGTTATCACGCTGGTAGACGCGATAGGAGGCCTCCCCCTGCTCGCGAAAGACCCGATCGGACTCCGCCAGATCGAACAGGGCGCTGGATGCCAGCCCGATTACCAGGCGTTCACTGAGGTCATAGGCCATGGTCGTCCCTCCGGTACTCGGTGATTTCCAGGACATGGGTAACGGCCTGCGCCTTGCCATCCCACAAGTAGCGAAAATGCGAGCCCTGAACGGGAATGCTCAGCGCCGGTGGGCGCAGCACCGCCGCGCACTCATGCCCCGGCTGCCTGAGGCTGTTATAGAGAACGCCCCACGCCCCTTCCGCCCTAATGCGCGAAGCGAACGCCTGGCCGCGGGGATAGGTGGCCGGGTCCGGGTCATGCAACTCGGGATAGCCCACACGCACGTCATGCAGCGCCTGGGTAACGGTGTTGATATAGGTCCGCATGGTGATTTCGACGGTGGCCTCGCGGGTCGCCGCCAGGAACTCGGCCATGTGAAAGCGGGTCTCGGCAATCGCTGCATCCAGCGTGCTGGCGCAGTAGTAGACCCCGTAGCTGCCGTCGGTGAAGCGCGATGGCCGCCCAATGTGGGTGAAGGCCGCCATGATGGGAGAGCAGCCGGGGCCCGCGACACGATCATGCGGTGGCACTCGGCTCAGTTGTCCGGCCTCCTCGAGCAGCCTGTCGTTGGTCATCGCCTCGATCGCAAAGGCCAACTCCAGATCTTCCGAATCCAGGGTGTCCTCGAACACCGCGATCGGCGGATATGCGCTATTGATGATGCGATAAGCATTTCGCCACGCCGGGAGGCAGGTCGCCACCCCGCTCATCCCCGGACACTGTCCAGGTAGCGACGGGTATCCGCCAGGTCCACCACGCGCCCATGCAGCATGTACTCGAGGGCCGACTGCCCATTGAACGGTGCTGCGGCATTCGCCTTGTGCACCCATTCATAGGCCTTGTCGGGGCTGCTGCTGAAGAGGATGCGCAGCGCCTTGTGAATCCCCATGAGGTAGGAGATTCGCTCCAGGGTGTCATGGGGCAGACGGACTTGAGGCAGCTTCTTGTACTTGTGGTAGGTGGTATTGCCGATACTGCCCAGCAGGATGCGTTGCTGGGCCGGTGTACAACCCCATAGCCCCATGACATTGAAGAAGAACTTCAAGGCCACGCGCCCGGCTTCGGGGCTGGCCGTATCGGGGCGTTCGAGCCGTTGTTCAGCGTTCATGGGTTTGCTCCTGCGGGAATAACAGTCCGCATATGAACTATAGTAAAAATTAACTTCGCATGCGAATCTTCATGCATCAGCCGCGTTTATCCGCCTACGCTTTTGCGGCACCATGAGGCCTTGCCTCACCTTCCGAGCAAGGACCCGCCATGCCGTTCGCCGCCCCCCAGGAGAATGCCCTCACCCCCGGCTTCATGGTCGTTCACGGCAACCGCCTGGAGGACCTGCGCGGCGTGGCAGTGGAGTGGATGAAGCGCCACCCGCTGGCGCCGCTGGAGAACGAGACGATCCTGGTGCAGAGCAACGGCATCGGCCAGTGGATGAAGCTGGCGCTGGCCGCCGACGAGGCCGATGGCGGCAGCGGCATCGCCGCCGCGCTGGACGTCACCCTGCCGGCGCGCTTCCTGTGGCAGGCCTACCGCGCGGTGCTCAACCACGTGGAAGGCGACCCCAATGCGGTGCCCATCACCTCGCCCTTCGACAAGTCACACCTGATCTGGCGGCTGCTGCGCCTGCTGCCGGAGCTGATGCCGCGGGAGGAATTCGCCCCGCTGCGCCGCTTCCTAGAAGGCGACAACGACCTGCGCAAGCATCACCAGCTCGCCGAGCGCCTGGCCGACCTGTTCGACCAGTACCAGGTCTACCGCGCCGACTGGCTCGACGCCTGGGGCCGCGGCGAGGACGTGCTGATCTCCGCCCGCGGCCAGGCCAGCCCGCTTCCCGACACCCAGCGCTGGCAGCCCGCCCTCTGGCGCGCGCTCATCGAGGACGTGGGCGACGACGGCGTGGCCTCCAGCCGTGCCATGGTGCACCGCCGCTTCCTCGAGGCGGCGCGCCAGCTCGACGGCGACAACCGCCCCGCCGGCCTGCCGCGCCGGGTAATGGTGTTCGGCATCTCGTCGCTGCCGCAGCAGTCGCTGGAAGCACTGGCCGCCATCGCCCGCTGCAGCCAGGTGGTGCTGTGCGTGCACAACCCCTGCCAGCACTACTGGGCCGACATCATCGAGCACAAGGACCTGCTCCGCGCCCAGCGCTACCGGCAGCAGCGCAAGGCCGGCATGCCAGCACGGCTCGACGTGCTCGGCCTTGGCGACGCTGACGCTAATGGCGACGGAGCGGAAAGCCTTCATCTGCACGCCCAACCGCTGCTGGCCGCCTGGGGCAAGCAGGGCCGCGACTACCTGCGCCTGCTCGACGAGCACGACGACGCCCAGCAATACGAGCGCCTGTTCGCCGCCGATTCGCTACGCATCGACCTGTTCGAACCCTTCGTGCGCGAGGGGAACGGCCGGCTGCTGCAGCAATTGCAGGACGACATCCGCGAGCTGCGCCCGCTGCACGAGACCCGCGAGACCTGGCCGGCAGTGGACCCCAGCCGCGACGACTCCATCGTCTTCCACGCCGCCCATAGCCCCCAGCGCGAGGTGGAGATCCTCCACGACCAGCTGCTTGCCGCCTTCAGCGCCGACCCCGGCCTCAAGCCCCGCGACGTGATCGTGATGGTGCCGGACATCGACCACTACGCGCCCCACGTGCAGGCGGTCTTTGGCCAGCTGGACCGCGACGACCCGCGCTACATCCCCTTCACGCTCTCCGACCAGGGCAGCCGCCACCGCCTGCCACTGCTGATCGCGCTGGAGAAGCTGCTGCGCCTGCCGGAGCTGCGCCTCTCGGTGAGCGACCTGCTCGACATGCTCGACGTACCCGCCCTGCGCGCACGCTTCGGCATCAAGGAAGACGACGTACCCACCCTGCGCCGCTGGATCGAAGGCGCCGGCATCCGCTGGGGGCTCAATGCCGGCCAGCGCGGCAGCCTCGACCTGCCACAGGGCATGGAGCAGAACACCTGGGCCTTCGGCCTGCGCCGGCTATTGCTGGGCTACGCCGTGGGCGAGGCTGCCAGCGGCCCGTGGCAGGGCATCGAGCCCTTCGACGACATCGGCGGGCTGGAAGCGGCGCTGGCCGGGCCCCTCGCCGCGCTGCTGGAAACCCTGGAACAGCAGTGGCGCACCCTGCGTGAGCCCACCGACGTGGCCGGCTGGGTGCAGCGCCTGCGCGCCCTGCTGGAGGCGAGCTTCCTCGCCGACACGCCTGACGACAGCCTGATGCTGGCCCAACTCGAACAGAAACTGCAGGAGTGGCAGGAGAGCGCCGAGGAGGCCGGGCTGATCCGCGACCTTCCGCTCTCCGTGGTGCGCGAGCACTGGCTGGGCCAGATCGACGAGTCGAGCCTGTCCCAGCGCTTCATGGCCGGCGCGGTGAACTTCGCCACCCTGATGCCGATGCGCGCCATCCCCTTCAAGCGCGTCTGCCTGCTGGGCATGAACGACGGCGACTACCCGCGCAGCCAGCCGCCGATGGACTTCGACCTGATGAACGGCGACTACCGCCCCGGCGACCGCTCGCGCCGCGAGGATGACCGCTACCTGTTCCTGGAAGCGCTGCTCTCCGCCCGGGAGCAGCTCTACGTCAGTTGGGTGGGCCGCAGCATCGTCGACAACGCCGAGAAGCCGCCCTCGGTGCTGGTCGGCCAGCTGCGCGACCACCTTCAGGCCGGCTGGCGCACAAGCGACGACAGTGACTTGCTCGACGCCCTCACCACCGCACACCCGCTGCAGCCGTTCAGCCGCACCTACTTCCCCAGCGAGGCACAGCAGGCCGAGCGCGACATCTCGGCCCGGCGGCTGTTTACCTACGCCCACGAGTGGCGCGACGTGCACGGAGAAGCGACAGCGGAAGCAGCGCCCCTCGACCTGGAGGCATATAAACAGGACACGCCGCTAACGCTGGCCCAACTCGGCAACTTCCTGCGCGATCCTGCCAAGGCCTTCTTTACCACCCGCCTCAAAGTGTTCCTCGAGCGCGAGGACATCGTCAGCCTCGACCACGAGCCCTTCGCCCTGGACGGCCTCGCCAACTGGCAGCTGCAGGACCTGCTGATCCGCGAGCAGCGCCGCGCCGTGGACGAGAACCAACCCCGCGAGCCGGCCATGCTGGCCACCCTCGACCGCCTGCAGGGCCAGGGCGTGCTGGCCATGGGCGCCTTCGGCGAGCGCATGCGCGAGCAGCTCACCGAACCGATGCCGGAACTGTTCGAAGCCTATGAAGCCGCGCTGGACGAATGGCCCCACGCCATCGAAGAGCCCGAGCCGGTGCAGCTCAACGTGCCCGGCGCACCGCCCCTGGAAGACTGGCTCGACGAGCTGCGCCGCGACCCAGAGGGCAACCGCTGCCGCCTGGTGCTGGTCAGCAGCAGCCTGATCAAGAAGGGCAAGTACCACTGGCACCACATCCTGCGCCACTGGATAGCACACCTGGCCGGTCATCTGGAAGGCCACCCTTTGACCACACGACTGCTCTCCAAGGCGGGCCACGTGACGCTGCCGCCCCTCGACCCGGAACTCGCCCGCGGCCACCTGCGAGAGATCGTCAAAACCTGGCAGGCCGGCATGCGCGAGCCGCTGCCGCTGGCCTGCGACACCGCCTTCGTCTGGCTGAGCAAACTCGGAACGCCAGAGAGTGAGCGCGACAGCGACGCCTGGCACGCTGCCCGCAAGACCTACGAGGGTGACGACTACAACGCCGGCGAAGTGGGCCGCAACGCCTACCTCGCCCACCGCTGGCCAACCTTCTCCCGGCTCTACGAAGCTCGCCAGGACAGACTCGGTTTCGCCGAACTTACCGAGCGGCTGCTCGCCCCGGTGCACCTGGCCGTCAAGGGTGACAAGAAAGAGGGCGGGAAGAAGACAGAAGAGAAGAAAGCGGGGAGCAAGGCATGAGCGAGGTCACTCAGCTAGACCCATTGGCGTTCCCATTGCACGGCAGTCGCCTCATCGAAGCCAGCGCGGGAACGGGCAAGACCTTCACCATCGCCCTGCTCTACGTGCGCCTGGTGCTCGGCGCCCGCTCGGATGCGGACGATGCCGCCTTCGAACGCCCGCTGACGCCGCCCGATATCCTGGTGGTGACCTTCACCAACGCCGCCACCCAGGAGCTGCGCGAGCGGATTCGCGCGCGACTGGTCGAGGCAGCGAATGTCTTTCTAACCGAAGCGGCTCCCAAGGCTGACCAAGGGGCGCCGGGGGCAGGCCGAAGAGGAGGTCCGATTCCAGGGATGGAATCGGTAGCGCCCAAGGATGGGTTCACAGCGCCTCCTCGCAGGCCTGACGCCGGATCAGCCCCGGCTACGAAGAGCCAAGCAGATCCGCTGCTCATCGCCCTCCGCGACCAATACGATCCCGCCACCTGGCCCTCCTGCGCCCGGCGCCTGCAGCTCGCCGCCGAATGGATGGACGAGGCCGCCGTCTCCACCATCCACAGCTGGTGCTACCGCATGCTGCGCGAGCACGCCTTCGACAGCGGCAGCCTGTTCTCCCTCGACCTGGAAAACGACCAGACCGAGCTGGAACTCGAAGTGGTGCGCGACTACTGGCGCAGCTTCTACTACCCGCTCAACACCGACGAACTGGCCAGTGTGGTACGCCACTGGAGCACGCCCGAGCAACTGCACGCTGCCGTGCGCGGGCTGATGCCCGAAGCCGAGGCGCTGGATAAAGGCGCCCCGCCCCCGACCGAGACGGTCACCAACGCCCAGCGCGAGACCGCCGAGCGCCTGGCAGAGCTCAAGGCGCCGTGGGCCACGTGGGTCGAGCAATTGCGCGACGTGTTCGAAGAGGCCGCCCAGCAGAAGGCCTTCAAGGGCCAGAGCTTCAACGCCAAGAGCCGCGCCAACTGGCTCGGCGCGCTGCGCGACTGGTCCCAGGGGGATGCCACCTGGCCCAACCTCACCGACGCCGCCTGGAAGCGCCTCACACCCCAGGGCATGGCCGATATCTGGCTCAAGGGCGAGCCGCCGAACCACCCCGCCCTGGCCGCGCTGGAAACGCTGCAGGACGAGCTCAACGCCCTGCCCGATCCCTACGCCGACCTGCTCACCCACGCCGTACACTGGTGCCGGGCGCGGCTCGACCGCGAGCAGGAGCGCCGCGCCGAGATGGGCCCCAACGAGCTGCTCACGCACCTCGACCGGGCGTTGGCCGGCCCCAACCGCGAGGCGCTGGGCGCGCAGATCCGCCGCCAGTTCCCGGTCGCCCTGGTCGACGAATTCCAGGACACCGACCCGGTGCAGTACCGCATCTTCGACTGCGTCTACCGCATCCGCGAGAACTCGCCTGAGAACGGCGTGTTCCTGATCGGCGACCCCAAGCAGGCGATCTACGCCTTCCGCGGCGCCGACATCCATACCTACCTGCGCGCACGCCGCGACACCGATGGCCGCCACGTCACCCTGGGCACCAACTTCCGCTCCAGCAGCGAGATGGTCGAATCGGTGAACCGCTGCTTCGAATTCGCCGAGGCGCACCCGCCCGGCGCCTTCCTGTTCAATTCTCCCGAGGGAAATCCCGTTCCCTTCCTGCCCGTGGGAGCGAAAGGACGCAAGGACTCACTCACCCGCCAGGGTCAGCCGCTGCCAGCCATGACCCTGTGGCAGCTCGACAGCGACGAGCCGCTCTCCAAGACCGCCTACCACGGCGTGATGGCCGAGCGCTGCGCCTCCTATATGGTCGAGCTGCTCAACGAAGGCCAGGCGGAGCGTACCGGCTTCAAGGATGAGGACACCCTCAAGCCGCTCAAGCCCTCCGATATGGCGGTACTGGTCAACGGCCTGGGCGAGGCGCGGGCGATCCGCCAGGCGCTGGCCCGGCGTGGGGTGAAGAGCGTCTACCTCTCCGACAAGGACAAGGTGTTCGCCTCGCCGGTCGCCCCCCAGCTCGACGCCTGGCTGCGCGCCTGTGCGGCGCCTGAAGACGACCGGCTGCTGCGCACCGCCCTGGCCACCCCGGTGCTGGGGCTCGATATCGCCACGTTGGATAGTTTGAACGAAGACGAGCTGGCCTGGGAAAGCCGGGTGCTGCAGTTCCGCGACTACCACCGGCTGTGGCAGCGCCAGGGCGTGCTGCCGCTGGTGCGCAAGATCATCCACGACTTCGACGTGGCGACGCGGCTGCTTTCGAGCGGGCCTGCCAGCGACGGTGAGAGAGCACTTACCGACCTGCTCCATCTAGGGGAATTGCTGCAGCACGCCAGCCAGGAACTCGACGGCGAACACGCGCTGATCCGCTTTCTCGCCGAATCCATTGCCCACCCCGAAGGCCAGGGCGACACCCACAAGCTGCGCCTGGAGAGCGACGCCGACCTGGTGCAGGTCATCACCATTCACAAATCCAAGGGGCTGGAGTACCCGCTGGTATTCCTGCCCTTTATCTGCAGCCACCGTCCGACGAAGAAGGATGACTCGCCGCTGCGCTGGCACGACGCCGAGGGCCGCCTGCGCATCAGCCTGGAGGCCGATGACGAAACCCTGGCCACCGTCGACCGCGAGCGCCTGGGCGAAGACCTGCGCAAGCTCTACGTGGCGCTGACCCGCGCGCGCCACGCCACCTGGCTCGGCATGGCGCCGCTCAAGGGCGGCGAAGGCAGCGCCATCGGCCAGCTGCTGGCCAACGGAGAGCCGATCGGTCCCAGTGTTTTTGAAGAAGCGCTGACGCGGCTCAAGGGCGACTGCGCCGCCATCGAGATCGCCCCGGCACCGCCGGCCCACGCCCAGATCCTAACCCAGACAGAGCGCGACGACGCCCTCGGCGAAGCACGCACGCCCACGCGCCCCGCCCGGGAGCACTGGTGGATCGCCAGCTACTCGGCGCTGCGCCTCTCGGGCGAAATGGTAAGCGCCCCAGTAAGGGCTGACTTACCTTCTACCCCCCATGACAGCGAAGCGCAGCGAAACGGCAGCCTGCCCGAGCCGGCCACCGCTATGGAGGCCACCGCGCTGGAAGTGATCGAAGAACCCCATGACAGCGGCCAGAGCGAACCGCTGCCCTCCTTGCATCGCTTCCCCCGCGGCCCAGGGCCCGGCACCTTCCTGCACGGCATTCTCGAATGGGCCGGCGAGCACGGCTTCGCCCGCGTGGCCCGCGACCCCGCCCTGCGCGAGGAGACCCTGGCCCGCCGCTGCCAGGTGCGCGGCTGGCAGCCGTGGCTGAATACCCTGCACGCCTGGTTCGGCACCCTACTCGCCGCCCCGCTGCCGCTGCCCAATGGCGCGGGCAGCCTCACCCTCGAAACCCTCACCAGCTACCAGGTGGAAATGGAGTTCTGGTTCGCCGCCAGCAAGGTCGGCACCCGCCGGCTGGACGCCCTCGTAAGTGCTTACACACTCCCCAGCCCGGATGACAGCGAAGGTGCCAGCCTGCCGCGCCCCGCGTTGGATGCCGACACCCTTAACGGCATGCTCAAGGGCTTCATCGACCTGGTGTTCGAGCATGAAGGGCGCTACTACGTGGCCGACTGGAAATCGAACCACCTGGGGCCGGACGACAGCGCCTACAGCCCCGAAGCGATGCGCCAGGCGGTGGCCGAGAAACGCTACGACCTGCAGTACGCACTCTACCTGCTGGCCCTGCACCGGCTGCTCAAGGCGCGCCTGCCGGGCTACGACTACGACCGCCACATCGGCGGCTCGCTCACGGTGTTCCTACGCGGCGCCAATGCAGATAGCCGCGGCGTGCACGCCGAGCGCCCCCCGCGTGAGCTGATCGAAGCGATGGATGCGCTGTTCCAGGGCGACACCCAAGCGGCGAGCGCCGCCACTCAGGCAACGGAGGCGCCGGCATGAGCAAGCGCAGCAAGAACCACGACGACGCCACCCCGGACCTGTTCGCCGACCTGAACGAGTCCGACGATGCCGCAGCGCCCCAAGCCGCGCAGGGCAACGCACAGGCCGCGCTCAACGATACCCAAGCACTGTTCGCCCTGCTCGACCGCTGGGTGGAACGCGGCTGGCTGCGTGCGCTGGACCGGGCACTGGCGAGCTTCTTCCAGCGCGAGGTGAGCGACGCCCCTCCCCTGCTGCTGCTTGCCGCCGCACTGGCCAGCCATCAGCTCGGCCGCGGCCACGTCTGTCTCGACCTCGCCCAGACCCTGTCCGCCCCCGACCTGGCGCTCTCGCTGCCGCCGGAAGGCGATGACCTTAGCGATCCACCGCCGCTGCCCAGTGACCTGCTGGCAGGGCTGGAACTCGCCACCTGGCGCGACGCCCTGAACCACCCCGCCCTGGTGGCGGACGGTAGTGGCCCAGGAAACACCCCGCTGGTGCGCAGCGAGCGCGACGGCAACGTGCGGCTCTACCTGCGCCGCTACTGGCAGTACGAGCGGGATATTCGCCACCACATCTCAGCAAGACTGGGCACAAGCGACGACGCCTTACCCTCAAGCACAAGCGATGAAATCTGTAGGAGGAAGCTTCAGCTCACGACTGGCGCCGATAGGCGCCCGGATAACGCCACCGACACTAACCGCTTCGCCACTGCTCTTGATTCCCTCTTCCCCAGCAGCGCGGACATCGACTGGCAAAAAATCGCCTGCGCCCTCGCCGCCCAGGCTCACTTCGCCGTCATCACCGGCGGCCCCGGCACCGGCAAGACCACCACCGTGGTCAAATTGCTCGCCCTGCTGCAGGCGCTGGCCCTGGGCGAGCCGGTACAAGCGGGCTCCAGCGCTCCGCGCCCGCTGCGCATCCGCCTGGCCGCCCCCACCGGCAAGGCCGCCGCGCGCCTCAACGAATCCATCGCCAAGCAGGTGCAGGGGCTTTCGCTGGTGGAACTGTCCGGCGCCGTGGGCCAACAGGGTGTGGATATCTCAATACTGCGTGACAGCATCCCCACCGAAGTGACCACGCTGCACCGCCTTCTGGGCTCACGACCGGATACCCGCCACTTCCGCCACCACGCCGGCAACCCGCTGGCGCTGGACGCCCTGGTGATCGACGAAGCCTCGATGGTGGATATCGAGATGATGGCCGCCGTGCTCACCGCCCTGCCGCCCAAGGCGCGGCTGATCCTGCTCGGTGACAAGGACCAGCTCGCCTCGGTGGAAGCCGGTGCCGTGCTCGGCGACCTGTGCCAGCATGCCGAAGGCGGCCATTACACCCCGGCTACCTGCGACTGGCTGGAACAAGTAATCGGCACGCCGATACCCGAGCAATACCGCGACGAAGCAGGCCAGCCGCTGGACCAGGCCATTGCCATGCTGCGGGTAAGCCACCGCTTCGATGCGAAAAGCGGCATCGGCCAGCTCGCCGAAGCGGTCAACCGCCCGCTCGGCGCTGACCACGGCCAGAAGGAGAAGAAACGCGCCGTGCGCGAGATCTTCGGCACTGATGGAAAGTCACGCTACGCCGATATTGCCCGTCTCGCCCTGGCGGATGCCGACGACCCGGCGCTGGATCGCCTGGTAGTGAACGGCAACCCGGCCGGCTTCGCCAACAGCGGCGAAGGCCGCCACGACCGCCGTGGCGAAACCATCGCGCCGCCGGTCGGCTACGGCCACTACCTTGAAGTAATGAAATCAGCGCGCCCCGCTCAGCCCTTCTTCGGCGAAGGCGAAGCCCGCCAGCCCTATGACGACTGGGCCCGCCAGGTGCTCGCCGCCCACGGCCACTTCCAGCTGCTGTGTGCGCTGAGGAAAGGCACCTGGGGTATCGAAGGACTGAACCCGAGAATCGGCCGGGCACTCCGCCGCGCCGGCTGGCTCAAGGCCAGCGACCTGGAACTGGAACAGGGTTGGTTCGAAGGCCGCCCGGTACTCGTCACCCGCAACGACTACGGCCTGGGGCTGATGAACGGCGATATCGGCATCACCCTCGCCGTGCCCGAGGCTCTCACCGCCAGCGAATCCCCCGGCCGCACCCTGCTGCGCGTTGCCTTCCCGGCCAGCGACGGCAGCGGCGACATCAAGTGGGTGCTACCCAGCCGCCTGCAGGCGGTGGAAACCGTATTCGCCATGACGGTACACAAATCCCAGGGCTCGGAATTCACCCACACCGCCCTGCTGCTTCCCGACGCCCCCAACCCCATCCTCACCCGGGAACTGGTCTACACCGGCATCACCCGCGCGAGGGACTGGCTCACTCTAGTGGAGACGGGCCGGGGAATGCTGGATGAGGCGGTGACGAGAGAGGTGGTGAGGGTGAGTGGGTTGGGGATAACGTCAGGCCAAGATTAGCGCCAGGGAATGCAACGAAAACACGCCAAGACGCTGCCCGCCATCTTCAGCCGACCCACCCTTCACCGGATCCCGACAAGGGCGCGGTGGCCAGCATTCCGCAAGTGGTTGGAAGAGAACGGAGAGACCCCGTGAACAACATTATGATCATCAACGGCTATCGCGCTATGATCCAGTACGACCCGGATATCGAGATGTTCCGCGGTGAGTTTATCGGCCTGAACGGCAGTGCCGACTTCTACGCCGACAGCGTGGCCAAGCTGCGCGAAGAAGGCCGGGATTCACTGCGTGTCTTCCTCGAGGAGTGCCGGGAACGAGGCATCGAGCCCACCAAGTCCTACTCCGGTAAGTTCCAGGTGCGCCTGCCTGAGGAGCTGCACAAGAACGCCATCGATGCCGCCACAGCCAAGGGGCAAAGCCTCAATCAGTTCGTAGCTACCGCCATAGGGCACGAGCTTTCTTGATAACATTGCCTCTCAGAGCCGGTGTAACACATTCGGGACGCAGTGCGTACAGAAAACCTCTCCCGGCACCGCTGCCGCCCCCCACTACTTCCCCGACGCCCCAACCCCATCCTCACCCGAGAACTGGTCTACACCGGCATCACTCGCGCCAATCACTGGCACACGCAGGTTGAGGCGGGACAAGGGATGCTGGCTGAATGCGGTGGCGAGGGAGGTCATGAGTGGTTGCGGGAGGTTGTAGGCCCCTGCAGCCCGAACGTCATGATGGTATGGGCGAATTCGGATCGCGCCATGCACCACAAAGAAAGAGCCGATTATATGCACGCGAAAAAGATGCCTCAGCTCAAGGCCGAAGCCTAAGCCGAAGAACAGAAGTTTCGGGAAACCCACGACTCCTCGGCCACGTAGAGTGGAACTAGGTAGTGCCCGCTTCTTTCCAGAATTTACGCCCTTCACCAAACCCGCCTCACTTCGTCTTCCCTAAGCATTACTCGGTCGAATCAAGATAAAGACCAACAAGCGCGACATGCTCTATCAGCTCCTGCTTGAGGTTTGGCTTGCAGATGATGTCAACGATAGCCTGCGAAGTAAGTAATGTGCTAATGAGCATGGTCAATAGCCGAAGAGTGACAAAGAAACAACGAGGTAAAGCCCACGTCTGCGGTTCTTCCTTCTCTCGCGGGAACTGTTCTAACTCGTGCGGGATAACGGCGTAAAAAATAGGCGGGTGGCTCATCCGGGCCACCCTCGTCACCACTTCCATGCATAGGACAGAGGTAACGTCCATGCGAGTGTGTGAGCTGCCTACAGCCATTATCGGTTGGATGATGCATGAACATTATCAATATACTTCAAGGCTTCGTTTGGCGTCAAGCTCTTTTCCAAAGTCAAAGTCAGTCCATTTTGTAAACCAAGCCCCTCTAAGTTTTATTAGAGAGTCTTGATCAGAAAGTGCTTCTACTCCATACAGCGTTAAAAGATGCCTTTTTAAATCATCGCTTAGATAAGGACAAGACAAGCAGTCAAAAAACAAAACTGTCCGCTCAGTATCTTTTGACAAAATACTAGCTGTGCTTTCCATTCTTTCAATTATATGCTGTTCAATTGCATCTCTAAGATCATTGTATCTTTTCTTCCCCCTAATATAGAATAGGGCAACCGTAATTGAAAAAAGATTGAGATCATTTGTAAACTGATATGTATTGACAGACTCCTTTTTCTTTGCTCCTAGAAAAGAAGCGATAACCTCCTCCTCCACCCTATAATCCTTTCCTAGCTCAGACAGAACTGTCAACAAGTAGAGCGTTTCTACTTGAGTGTATTTCTTTGACCCGCTTTTGTTAGTTATAAAATAAATATTTTCAAAAATTTGCTTAAACACTCCATTCATGTCGTCTCTAGTAGACTCCTTTGTTCGCAAGAAAGAAATAAATACGTACAAAACACGAGCCAATTTTACCGTAGTATTAACTCTTGGTGAAACTGAGTATATAAAAAAAGAAAATTCAATTATTGAGCTTATGGCGTACACAAGAGATCTTGAAGTGCTACTGGTTTTTTCAATTTCCTTATAAGTGTCTATTATTTTTTTAGACTTAGACTCAACAATAGCCAGAGAGTAGTTTAATATATCTTTGTACTCAACCCCACTAGACTTTATTATTTCTTTGAACTCGGTAATTAGCGGTGATGGCCTAACAAATATATTCCCATGCTTAACCTTAACACTTTCCTCGTTGCGAATTTCTTCAGACTCCTCTATTTTGTATTTTAACTTATCATTAAGTAGGGCTGATATCTGCTTCTTCGCTATAGTTATTTCAGTTATAATCGGCTTCTGATAAATCTTCTCCTTCTCAGTATTTAGATTAAGCTTGTATTGCTTCAAACTACCCTGCAACTGGATTAATATTTTTTTGTATACAGCATGATCATTGTAGAATACAAAATAGTCATCAACATAGCGGAACAACTCATAATCCGACTCATGGAAAATATTCTGCAACTTGAGTTCTTCAAGCACTTCTTTATCTATATACTGAAGAATTATTTCGGCAAAAATCCTTGAGCTTTCAGGCCCAATCAGAATCCCATTGGTCTCTCCATAATTTTCAGACTGTAGTAATTCATCAAACTCATCAGGAAAGCATCCTTTTATATCACCTCCTTCAATTGCGCCAGACATCACATCTTTAACCGTTCTTTTACCAAATATGGACCAAGCAATGGAGTGCGTATAAATGCTGTCAAAGCACTTCGATATGTCAAGTCGAGCCATGTTATTATATTTTTTCTCGCACTGATGATACTCTTTAGACTCAAAGAACTTGAAGATATTACTATATTTTTTATATACAAAGAATGACTTAAGACTCCTATACTCTTTATCCACCTCCTCTATTATTCCTGAAGGTTGAGCTTCTTCATCGCCACTAGGTAGCCTTGCTTGGTTATCCATGAACACACATCTAGCCAAGCTTGACGGTGAGCGGAGACTAAACCTTCCCTTATGGCAATGATAAATCATTAAATTTTTATGATTATTATAGAAATCAACCAGCTTAAGCTGATTCCTAGGATGAGAAAAAGACAAGGTTCTTAGTTCATCTTCTTTGTGTGTAATTCCATAAGTAAAAGGAATGGTGGTCATTTCACTTTTACTCAGCTTTAAGCTGGATGTTTCTCCATCAGTATAACCTTCGATCGTTGGCTGATGAACTCCGAGAAGTATCTGTATTGCCAAGTGCGACCCTCTGCACTTGGCGCGCCATTCAAAGACTCCATTTTTATACTCAAAATCATTCCTGCTTACAAATTCGTAAAAGTGCCTATTTGAAAATGTCAATGGTATTTCATATGGCAGGACATCAGAAATTAGCGCCCGCTCTTTCGTGTAATTAAGCTTGATTTTTCTCTTCATTTCAACGTCTCCAAACCTGCGTTATTTTACCTAGGTCTCGAGTGGAGAAGCTCCTGAAAACTTTATTTTCAAAACCATCCCTGAAAGATAACTTTAAAACTCTTCTTTGCAACGTCTGGGAAGTCACGCCTGAAGCCCTAAGTCCCAAGTAATGATCTAGTTGATCTAAAAAAGAAAGGTCGTCAATCCACCTGTTAGAACTGTAGATCCCTACAAAAGTACCGGATTTATTGTTCGCCAATTTCGTATTTCCAGTCAAAAACCTAATACGATTCACCAACAACTTTTTATCATTTTCTGAGCCATAACTCTTACGGTAACTCTCGAAGGCGCAATCTATTCGTGCCTTATATTTCTTTATTTTATCCTTGCTTGCCCCAACTTTCACCTTTTTAGCGTGATGCTGGATCTTATAGCCCAAGTACTCAAAGCTATAATCGACTCCTTTCTTGAAAGCTATCAACTTTGTCTTTTGTTGATTTTCTTCGTTTAGCGAGAGTCCAATATCCGACATAATACTAGATACCATCTCCTTCCTATCCTCAACCCTATATGACTTTAAAGGGGAGAAAATAACGACAATATCATCGACGTATCTTGTATAATACACAACCCCTGGAAGCGCCTTTATCATTTCATCTGCGCCGCTCATGTATAGCTCTGACAAATAAGCACTGATGCCGACTCCTCTAGGGATTCCCTTTTGGCTTTGAGTGATCTTCTCATAGTCCCGCATGACCTGCTCAATCATTTTTCTTGAGGCTAAAGAGAGCTCAGGATTTTTACTTATTCTATCTTTAAGAAAATTTCTATCTATGCTCTCATAGAAACTAGAAATGTCGGTTCTAATAATTTGCTTTGGAAAGTTGTCGCTAAGAACGGATATTATCTGGGATATGATAACATCCCTGCTAGCCTGCTTCACATTATAAGTGGTTTTGATGTTTTTTTGAACTTGCTTCTCTGCAAAAAAAGACTCAATGCCGGGTTTCACACAATAGACTTGCTTACCATGATGGGAAGAAAAATGCTTTTCTATCTTCAGCTTGAAAGTTTTTTTGGAAATGTTTTGTGATGCTTCCTCAAGGCGTGAATTTATTATATAATCACGACCAGCCTCATGGGAATTTATAGCATCTCTAATTTTTTTAAGCCGCGCCTGGTAAATCTCTTCCGAGTACTTATCCTTCCTTTTATTTAAGCTCCTTTTTATTCTTCGCCACCTTTTGATGGCCAAGGAAACCTCCCTTATTTCCGAAGGAAAGCCTTTCTCAATATAGTCGCCCTTTCTATTCTCTGCATCGTATATTTTGCGAAGATTTTCTTGCGTGAATGACTGATTTAACATGATGGAATTTCCCCGCTACTATAATAATATCTCTCAGGCTGATGTATATTGACTTGGCTGTACCCGTAACTGGTGACAGCAAGCAAGGTTTCGTCGATGATGACTCGCACGCGTCGGGCGTGCGGGTGCAGTGTGATGCGGGGCTCGTTGGAAGCCGTTGGCATAGAGCCATCCCTTACGTATTGGCGTTATCGTTATACTGTTATGAGATTCAGCCTAGCACCCAAAGCTGGTTTGTCCCATTCTGGCCATCAACGGGCGCCTAGGTATCCGTTCTTCGGGCTGGCGACGGTATAGGGGAAATGCATGCGGCCACCTGATAGCTACAAAACCAGCGCCTATGAGGGTTGGCGCCGTCGCCTTTACCTGATGCTCGAGCCCACCGCTCGTGACTCCCCTGGACTATCGATCACCAATCGCTTCATCGCCGTCCTGATCATCCTCGCAACGGCACTGACCATTCTGGAGACGGAGCCGGTAGTCCGAGCGCTGGCTCCAGGCGTCTTCATCACCGCCGAGACAGTGCTGGCCTTGGCGTTTCTAGTCGAGTACGTCGCTCGTGTGGTCGCGGCCGGCGAAGATCCCCGCTATCGAGGGCTAGCTGGACGCTTACGCTTCATGGTTAGCCCATGGGCGATCATCGACCTGCTCGCTATCTTGCCTTTCTTCCTCACCATGGGGGCAGTCAACGCCTTCACGTTACGTCTGCTCAAGCTGATCCGGCTGCTCAGGCTCGCGCGCCTAGGGCGCTTCTCCAATGCGATCGGCGATCTCTACCTGGCGGTGCGCGGACGCCGCTACGAACTCACGGTAAGCCTGATGGTGGCTGTAGCGTTGCTGATCGTCACCAGCAGCGGGATCTATGTCCTGGAAGCTAGCCATCAGCCCGAGGCCTTCGGGAGCATTCCCAGGGCGCTCTGGTGGAGCGTGGCCACACTCACCACGGTGGGCTATGGGGACGTGACACCGGTGACTGCGGCCGGGCAGCTGTTTGCTGGCCTGACCGCCATCGTCGGCATCGGCATGATCGCCATGCCGACCGGCATCCTGGCTGCAGCCTTCAGCGATGCCATGCAGAAACGTCGGGAGCAGGCTGAAGACGACAATAACGAGTAACAAGACAGGGAGCGGAGAATGGCACTTCGATTTCGTCGGCGCATCCGTATTGCCCCAGGCATTAGCCTGAACCTCAGCAAAAGCGGGATCGGGGCCTCCATCGGCCCTCGAGGCGCCAAGGTAAGCGTGGGGCGTCGCGGCGTTTATGCCAACGTTGGACTGCCGGGTACCGGCCTCGCCTACCGTGAGAAGCTCAACAAGCGCGGAGGCCGGGGTGCAACCAGCGCCCGGGCGGGGGCGCCCTCTCCGGGCAAAGCACTTGAGCATCAGCTCAAGGCAGGGGGCTCGGCGGTTGCGCGTGTCCGTGTCGAGGACGGTGAGGTCGTGATCACCGACGATGATGGCCAGCCATATGATGAGACGGAACTCCGTGTACTTCGGAAGTACGCTGGAGAGGGCATGCGCGATCTGCTCCAACAAGCATGCGATCGGCTGAACGCCGATCTATTGGCACTGGCCACAGTGCACATTGATACGCTGCCGCCACGAGACAAGCCAGTGTTTCAGGCTCGAGCGTTTCCCGAACCTGAGCCTCAGCGCAGGCCTCGCCTCCAGCCGACGCTGTGGAGCCGTATCTGGCCACCGGCGGGGCGTCGGCTAGAAGAACAGAACGAGCAACGGGCTGAGCAATACGCACGCGCCTTCAGCGAATGGGAGGCGGCGGCGCGAGCTTTCAACGAGCAGGAACGGCAACGGCGCGAGCAAGAGACCGAGTTAGTGCTGACGAACCTCGATGCCATGGCCAATGTCCTTGAGGAACACTTGGGCGAGATCCCGTGGCCGAGGGAGACGAACGTAAGCTTCGACCTCGGCGATGATGCCAGCACCATCGCTATCGACATCGAGCTACCCGAAGAGGATGCCTTCCCGGACGTGGAGTACAACCTAGCCGCCAAGCAGGCAAAGGTTTCCGTCAAAAAAGTCGCCGCCACTCGGCGTCGAATGCTGTACCGCGACTACGCTCATGGTGTTGCGATGCGGGTGCTGGGTGAGATATTCCACCGCCTTCCAACTGTCCAGGTGGCGTTGGTATCAGCCTACATGCCAGCACTCGACGCCGGTACTGGGCAACCAAGCGAAAGCTACCTCTACAGCGTCCTGGTCACCAAACCCCAGTGGCGAGAAATCAATTTTAAGGCCTTGGCCGACATCGAGCCACCTGCCACCTTGGAGCACTTCGAGCTGCGAAGAAAAATGACCAAGACGGGAGTGTTCAAGCCTATTGAACCGTTCGATGTCGAAGCGCTGGCAAGCTGTCGAACTCCGGGTGTTTGATTAGCCGAGCCCAACAGAAAAGCCCGCAGCGGCGCGTCTCGACATCAATCAGCTCGAGCGAATGTCGCTAATCCTGGGGATCTACAAGGTTCTCCAGATTCTACTGCCGCGGGCCGACGCCGCGGACGCCTGGTTACGCCGGCCCAATCACAATCCCCTGTTTGCCGGCCAACCTCCTCTGGAACGGATGCGCAGCGGCCTGGTGCAAGGACCTCTATGTCGTCCGCCAGCACCTCGATACCGCCCGAAGTGAGGGCCATGCATGACGTTTACACTGCCAGCTATTCATCACGACATGGCTCTCGAGGCTGCATGCTTGCCTCTCCAGCTCCTCGGCGTCGAGTAGCACTACCGCACCGGAAACCGCACCTCCTCCACCCTCGCCCGGAAGAACGGAAAGTACGCCTCCGTGCCGAAGTGGTTGCCACCGTCGACCTTGGTGGGCAGGGTGAAGCCATCGAAGTCTTGGAAGCCATCCAGGTAGCCGCCGAAGGGCTGGAGCCGCCACTCCTTCTCGGGGTTGGCATCGCTCCAGCGTTGGAACTGCACCCAGAGCGGGCGGCCGTCTTCGGCTACGGCGATCTCTATCGTTTGCTCCAGGGTACCGTTCGTAATCACCGCTCGTGCCAGGTTGGGCTCGTCGGTCTGTTCCCAGCGCACGCCATGCTGTGGCAGCAAGGCGGCGGGTGCCCAGAAGGCGGCCTCCCCTGCCACACGGTCAAACGACGAGCGTAGGTGGTTTTCGTCGTCGCCTGCCCGGGCGACGGGCAGCGTGCCGTTGAGCCAGAGGCGCGTCCAGGAGCGGCCGTTGGCCATGCCGTCCGAGCCGCTGAGTTGCATGATTCCCGAACCGGCTCGAATCCGCCAGATGAAGCCGTGCGGCGGGGCGAGTATCTGGTGGGCGCGCATGGGGCGATAGCCCGGCGCCTGCTTGTCGCCCAGGCCGAGCTCGCCGGTCATGTGGATTTCGCTGACCACATGCAGCGGCGTGCCCGGGGCAATGGTGTAGAGGAAGTATCGCCGGGCCGCATCGGGCAGGTCTTCGACCAAGGCGGGATCGAAGGTCTCGACGGTGGCGGGCGCCTGGGATTGCAGCCAGGCCCAGGCATTGTCCATCGCGCGGTTATCGGCCAGGCGCCAGGCCTGCATGGCCAGTACGCCTGTGAGTACCAGCGCCAGCAGCAGGCCGGCGGCCATACCCACGTACGCCATTCGGTTTCTCCTGCGTTTCACCTGGCGCTCTTCCTCTCGTCGGTGCGGCGAGCAAATTCAGCGTACCGGGTGGTACGCGAGTGGCGGCTTATAGACCAAAGGTTTCCTTTACCTTCGCTTCGAACGCCTTGTCATCCATCTCCCTGCGCATTGGCACGAACAGTTCCGCCTCCTGGCCGACCTTGACGGCGATTTCGCTGTCCTCATTCTCGATGATGTCCTTCACCGCCTGCGCGATGGGTTGGGGGTCAGGGCCTTCATTGATGGCCTTGGCCACGATCGGCACGAAATGGGCCACCAGCTCCTTGTAGGGAGAGTCGTCACCGGTAGTTTGGCTGTTGGCGACAAGCCCTTTTTTGACGAAATTGGTGCCGAACAAGCCGGCAAGGACGGAGTGAACCCGTATTCCGAAAGGCGCCACCTCGAATCTCAAGGAGTCGGTGATCCCTTCCACCGCGTATTTGCTGGCATTGTAATGCGAGAGCAGAGGCAGCCCCATCCTGCCCAGGAAGGAAGAGATATTGACGATAACGCCGCTACCCGCCTTACGCATATGGGGAAGAACTTCTCTGGTCATCTTGATGAGACCAAAGACATTCACATCGAATTGCTTGAAGATTTCTTCATCGGTGCCTTCTTCAAGGGTGGCAAGAAGACCGAAGCCTGCATTATTGACCAACACATCGATCTTTCCTTCCTTCTCGATGACGTGCTGAACGGCGCTCTGAATCGACGCGGTATCCTGCACATCGAGAGACACGGTATTCAGCTCGAGGCCGCGCTTGCCCGCCTCCTCCTTCAGTTCCTGGCTGTTACTCCTGACGCCGGCATAAACGGTGTAACCCTGTTCGGCGAGCAGCAGCGCCGTTGCCTTGCCCATGCCAGATGCCGCGCCAGTGATCAAAACGGTCTTGTTCACAATGCAATCCTTTTTCTGAGTTGTCAGGCAGTACCCGAGACATTCCCTTGCAGTATGGAGAAGCAGGATTGAAAGAGAATTGCCGGCGCGCAGGGATCGGTGGTTACCGGAATAATTGTGCGTTTTCCTTGATCCCGGTCAGCGCCGCGCCCTTGGGCAGGGCGCTGGCGATTCAACGAGCGAATTCGCGGAACTTGGGCAGTACGATACCGGTTTCGGTATCGAGCGCTACTTTCGCGGTGAATGCCGATGCCCTTGCCCCCTGTCGACGTCAGTGTCATCGTCAAACGGTCACCATTGACTGCCTGACCGCAAGGAGCAATATCGTGTTCATCGCCATGAACCGTTTTCGGGTCAACCCCGAGAGAGTGGAGGAGTTCGAGCAGATCTGGCTGGAGCGGGAGAGCCACCTGCAAGGCCTGCCCGGTTTCGTCGAGTTCCATATGCTGCGCGGCCCCGAGAAGGAGGACCACGTGCTCTACGCCTCCCACACCATCTGGCGCTCGCGCGAGGACTTCGAGGCCTGGACGCACTCCGAGGCGTTCCGCGCAGCGCATGCCAACGCCGGTCAGAGCAAGCGCGAAGGGCTCTACCTGGGCCCGCCGAACTTCGAAGGGTTCGAGGTTATCCAGACGGTCGGTAACGCGAGCGATGCCTGAGGCACAGATGAGGATCGAAGCATGAGCGCGGCTCAGCGCACGCCGCCACTGACGCAACTGGGCGGCCGCGACATCCTCTTCGCGATGGCTGCCGACGCCGAATACGGCCCGCATCTCAAGCAGCGTTTTACCCCGTTCATGACCGGCGTTGGCCCCGTGGAGGCGGCAGTGGAACTCACCGCTGCCCTTGCCGCCCTGGCCCAACGCGGGCGCCTGCCGGATCTGGTGGTGTCGCTGGGGTCGGCGGGCAGCCGGGTGCTGGAGCAGACCGAGATCTACCAGGCAACCAGCGTCTCCTACCGCGACATGGACGCCACGCCCCTGGGCTTCGAGAAGGGCGCCACGCCCTTTCTCGACCTGCCGGCGACCCTTCCACTGCCGCTGCGCATTCCCGGCATTCGCGAGACCACGCTCTCGACCGGTGCCAATATCGTCTCGGGCTCGGCCTATGACGCCATCGCCGCCGAGATGGTGGACATGGAGAGCTACGCCTGCCTGCGCGCCTGCATGCGCTTCGACGTGCCGCTGGTCGTGCTGCGCGGCATTTCGGACGGCAAGGCGGAGCTGCATCACGTGGATGACTGGACGGAGTATCTGCACGTCATCGACGAGAAGCTCGCCGCCGCCGTCGACCGCCTGGGTGAGGCGCTTGCCACGGGCCTGTTGGCGCGCTGAGCGCTAGCGGAATCAGGACGGCTTGATAGCGAAAGCGGCACAGCTGGTGCAGGGTGAGCGGCAGTGATATTAAATTATCGATAACGCCACAAATCGACACTCTACTGTCGGGATGAAAACCAGGCACGTCACCCTCTGCCCCCAAGCTTCCCTCTCGTTGCGCCTGTTCGCCGGCTTGATCGAGGAGGGAAGGCTACGCAAGGGCTGGACCCGAGACGATTCGCCGTGCTGGCAGCATAGCCCAGCTAATAACGGTCCAGGAACGTGCCATGTTCCTGCCGCCTCAATGGGCGGCAAGCACTTCGGTATCCGCGAAATAGAAATGGATCTGATAGAGCGGCTCCTGGAACGGGCCGACTCCATCGGGCTTGTAATCCATGTCGATGTGGGTCAGGGGCGGGGTCTGCATTCCGGTGGGGATCTGCTTCCAGTTAACACCGGACGCAAGATCACTGGCCAGGAACATGTATTCGACACAGACAATACGGCCCTCGATCTCGCAATAGATCGGCCCGAGCGGCAGATTCGCAGGTTCGGCCCAGTGTGTGCCCATATGTGGCACATGGGGACTGATCGCAACGGCATCCGGGACGATGTCGGATAGCAGCGGCAGATGCGACAGGCCATCTGCCGCCACTGATGAGGTAACGGCAAAAGCAGCGGCGGCAAGCGTGACAGGCACAGGTTTCATCGGTGTCTCCTCCATTCCGATGAGTGACGTAAACCCACGGGCGGGTGGCGCGCGTTGGGGTGCTTACCAGACAGTCTGTGTACTGACTGCAAATTTGTGAAATCGATTGATTGTATATATGTTATTTACATGGCAAATATATCGAGTTTGGATCTGAACCTTCTTCGGGTTTTGGATGCCTTGCTGCGCGAAGGCTCGACGGTGGGTGCCGGACGCAGGCTGGCGCTTTCGCAACCCGCTGTTTCAGCGGCGCTCGGCCGGTTGCGCCATGCGCTGGGCGATCCGCTATTTGTCCGTCAGGGGCAAGGGCTGGTCCCGACCAGTTATGCAACAAGTCTGGAGGGGCCACTCCGGGCAGTTCTGGAAGAGCTTGAAAGCGTTCTTGCCGGCCCGGAAAAATTCGACCCCGCCGAGGCGCAGCTCGACTTCCACATTTCCGGCACGGATTTCTTTGCCACGATGCTGATGCCTGAGCTTGGCGCGCGCGTACAGCACGCAGCGCCTGGGTTGCGGTTGCAGCTGGTCGATCTGGTGCCCGATCACCATGTCGAGGCACTGGAGCGACAAGATGTGGATCTTGCGCTGTTGCCGGAGCGCGACTTTCCTGCCTGGACCGCCCATGCGCGGCTGTTTCACGCTGAATTTACTGTGATCGCACGCAATGGCCATCCGGCGCTGACCGCAGCGGGTCTTGCACCGGGCGAGATGATTCCGATGGAGCTGTTCTGCTCACTGGGTCATGTCCTGTGCTCACCCGATGGCCGATTCCATGGACTTGGCGATGATGCACTTGCGCGGGCGGGGCGCAGCCGCCGGGTGATGATGTCGGTTCCCGTCTTCGAGGGTGTGCTGCAGGTAGTGGCGGCAACCGACCTGATTGCACTGTTTCCCAGAGGGCTTGCCGAACACCGGGACCCCTCTGCCGGGATCACGCTGTATGCGCCTCCGATGGCCATTCCACCCGTGCAATTGAGCATGATCTGGCATCGATGCCGGAGCAGAGACCCGGCACATGCCTGGCTGCGAGGCATGGTGCAGGAGATACTCACACCACTGGGGCAACGTACCGACCTGTCTGTGCTCGGTTGAATCACTGCCTTCGCTGCCCGATGGTCGATCCTGCGTCAGGGTGCCCGGCTGCATGAGAAGCTCCGATCACGACCTTGAGATGGTAGGGTTCGATGGAACCCTACCCAATGGCTCAGCGACCATGCCCCACGTCGACATCACTGTGATCTCTGATGCCATCTGCCCATGGTGCTTCATCGGCAAACGCCACCTCGATCTCGCCCTGGCGGAACTGCCCGAGGAAATCAGCATATCGGTGGCCTGGCACCCCTTCGAGCTCAACCCCGACATGCCCGCCGGGGGCCTGCCGCGGCGTGACTATCGCACCGCCAAGTTCGGCTCCTGGGAGCGCTCTCGCGCTCTCGACGCTCAGGTGGAGGCTGCCGCCGAACAGGCCGGCATCCAGATTCACCATGAACGCATGACGCGAACGCCCAATACCTTCGACGCCCACCGGCTGATCTGGCTCGCCGGGGAACATGGCGTCCAGTCGGCGGTGGTCAGCGCGCTCTTCCGGTGCTACTTCGTCGACGGTGAGGATATCGGTGACAGCGCGGTACTGGCCAACGCCGCCCGAGACGGCGGGCTAGCGGATATCGACATTCCCGCCTTTCTCGCCAGCGACCAGGGCCGGGCCGAGGTCAGAGCCGGCCTCGACGAGGCTCGGCGCCTGGGAGTGAGCGGTGTGCCCACCTTCATCTTCAACGGCACCACCGGCCTGTCGGGCGCCCAACCGCCCGAGGCACTGCGCCAGGCGATTCTCGAGTCGACCGGCAGGCGTTGAAGGCCGGCGCCAGCGTCCCGATGGCCCACGCCACCCGGCTAGGTGAACTGGAGCAAGGACATCAGGATGCCAGAAATTTGGCCTCGAAGGCTTCCACCACCTCGCGCAATTCCGGCGTCAGCCGCGCCAGTGTCTCGCTTCGCAGCGACTCGGGCAGGCCACCATGGAAGGCTTCGGCCATGGCGCCCGCCATACATGCCTGGGTGTCGGCATCGCCGCCAAGCGATACCGCATTGCGGATGGCCGACTCGACGCTATCGGCCTCCAGAAAGGCGAGGATCGCCGGCGGCACCGAGCCCTGGCAGGAGACGTCGAAGCGATAGTTCGGCCGGATCTCGTCCAGGGTTTGGGAGAGGTCATAGCCGAAGCGCCCCTCCACCTCGGCACGCAGGCTCGCCTTGTCGGCGCCCTGTCGCGCCAGGAAGATCACCGCCGCCACCGCCTGGGCGCCGCGAATGCCTTCGGGATGGTCGTGGGTGACCTCGGCGCTGCGCTTGGCCAGGCTTAGCGCCGCCTCCAGCGACGTGGCGGCGAAGCCCACCAGGGGCACCCGCATGGCCGAGCCGTTACCCCAGCTGTAGTAGGGCTGCCTGTCCCGGTTTGCCGCCCAGCGCATGAAGCCGCCGCCGAAGCCGGCGTTCGGATAGCGATGGAAGTAGTCATGGAAGGCATCGACGAAGTCGCCGCCGTGCATCATCACCTCGGCGACCGCCACGCAGAGCACGCTGTCGTCGGTGAAGGTGCTGTGCGGCGTGAACAGCGGAAAGTCGCGGTGCTTGGTGCCACGCCCTTCGTGCACCGAACCGATGATATCGCCGGCGATGGCGCCGAGCATATTGGCCTCCTCGAGCGCGAGCTTACGATATAGCCCCTAACCGGTATCTATCCCCATGCATAGCGGGACAGTCACCACCTCGTCAACCGGGGCTGTCTCCGGTTAGATTCGTCTCTGGTGCCTTCGTCCCTGCCCACACCCATTTTCCATCGACACCCAGGAGCCATTCAGGTGGCCCATCCCGTGATCAGGACACCGGCTGCTGCTTAAGTCGATACAGCACCTTATCCGGGTGCCCGTCATCGTCGGTGTAGACCACAAAGGCCTTGTAGTGATCGAAGAAGGTGCCGGTGAAGAAGATCCACTCGTCGGGGCGGAAGTTGATGATGTTGTCCAGTTTGACGTCCTCCTCCTCGAAGAAGTCCTCGCCAGTCAGGGTCATCAACAGCTCGCGGAAATCGTCGGCGGAGGCCTCGTCGAGCACGAAGCCGGAGTCGAGCAAGCCGCCGAAGAAGGCACTCAGGTCCGTATCGCTTGAGGGACGCTGGAAGGGCAGCAGTCGATCACCATCCTGGTAGAAGAAATGCTCACGAGTGCTCCGCCAGCCACTGTCGTCGGAGAGCGAGGCAAAGGTGTCGTAGTCGTAGCGATAGACGGTGCGCTGCACAATATCACTGTTGTCCGGCGTCACGACCGGCTCCACCTCCAGGCGCATATCCTCCATGAACAGCGCCTTCACCTCGGCCAGCTCTTCCTCGCTGACGCTTGGCGCGGAGGCATCCACTAGATCGTCACGCCCCCAGTCGACAACCCGCATCGAGGAGTCCCGGCTCAGCTCGCCCTCTAGCCTCAGGGATATCTCGGCACCTTCCAGCGGCTGCTCATCGATTCCTGCCAGGCGGCCATCGAAGGTCAGGCTCCATTCCAGGGTATCCTCTGCCGCCTGCTCGAAGTGAACGCTTCCGGCATCGGCCAGCACCTCGCCGAGTCCTTCGCGACGTTCTCCCAGTATCCCCATCGCCATGAAGGTATCCCCATCGATGGTCTCGACGTCCGGACCTACCAGGGCTGCCTCACCTTCCACCATCGCGGTCTCAGTATGGGGTGACAGCACCATGCACAGGTATTGCAGTTCGTCGCCGTCGCTTCTCAGCATGAGCATGGTGCCAACAACCAGTCCGCTGCTGCTGTCGTTAAACCAGCCCTGGCCATAAACGCGCCAGCGCTGGTCCTGCCGCTCCCAGGCACCAGCGATGGGGGGCGCCATCTCCGGGTCGTCGCTATCGAGCATGGCGATGATCTCGGCATCGGACATATCCTCTGGCGGCGGCGAACAGAGCGTCGGGTCCACCATCTCGATCAGCATACCCGGAGGCATTCGCTCCTCAAGCGGGTCGGCGCTGGCTGGCGCCGTCACTGCCACCAGCAGACCAGCACCCATTAGACTGGCGGTCCAACGGGCGCCTGTAGATGAAAGGGCTAAAAACGCCATCGTGTACACTCCCATTGTTATTGGCCGGTTAGTACGCTCTTCTGCGGCAGCGCACTAGTCATCAAGCTACCAATGCTCCGCGGATCACTCCCCGTTCAAATGAACGGTATCTCTTGGGCCAGCTTCCTTCGGCGAGGACCATACGGATCTGACGTTGGCTCGGGAGGCAGATCTGCGGCCCGACACTGGGACTTTCGCCCCTCGACAGCCTCGATGGGGATACTGTGGTAGTACTGACGCATCGGGCGGCCTGCAAAGGTGCCGCCTCGCCTGGGTGGCGATTTAAGGAGCTATCGCATGACCACTGAGCCTACCGCCTCACCTGCCGTCGACCTGACTCCGTTGCTCGCCGCTCAGCGCGAGGCCTATCGCCGCGACGGTGCGCCATCACTCACCGAGCGCCGCGCCGATCTTTCACGGCTGCGCGCCGCGCTGATCGAGAACCGTACCCGGCTCGAGGAGGCCATCAACGCCGATTTCGGTCATCGTTCACGCCACGAGACCAGCATCATGGAGCTCGGGAGCACGATCAGCGGGATCGACTATCTGCACAAGCACCTGCGCCGCATGATGCGCCCGGAAAAGCGCCATGTTGCCGTTCACATGCAGTTCGGCTCGGCACGGGTGGAGTACCAGCCGCTGGGTGTCGTCGGGGTCATGGCGCCGTGGAATTACCCTCTCGTGCTCGCCTTGATGCCGCTGGCGACGGCGCTCGCGGCCGGCAACCGTGTGCTGCTGAAGCCGTCGGAATTCACCCCGACGATCAACGCGCTGCTCGAGGAGTTACTCGGCGCGCTGTTTTCGGCGGAACAGGTGGCGGTGGTCAACGGCGATGCAGCGGTTGGCGCTGCCTTCTCCGCCCTGCCGTTCGATCATCTGGTCTTCACCGGCAGCACGGCGGTCGGACGCAAGGTCATGCAGGCGGCCAGCGAGCACCTGGTGCCGGTAACGCTGGAACTGGGCGGCAAGTCGCCGGTCATCGTCGAGAAAGGTCATCCACTCGACCATGCCTGCGCCGGTATCGTGTTCGGCAAGCTGGTAAGCGGTGGCCAGACCTGCATCGCGCCCGACTATGCCCTCGTCCATGAGGATGACCTTGCCGGGTTCCTCACCCGTTACGAGGCGGCCGTGGTGGCCGCCTACCCCGATGGCCCGGCGAGCGAGGATTACACCTGGGTGATCAACGACCGGCACCTGGCCCGCCTGAACGGCCTGCTGGAGGATGCCCGCGCCAAGGGCGCGACGGTTCGCGAGATCGGCCGCGAGGCGCCGGGTGCGAATCCCCGCGCCATGCGCCCGACGGTGGTGCTCAATATCACCGACGACATGACCATCGCCCATGAGGAGATCTTCGGGCCGATCCTGCCGGTGTTCCCCTACCGCACGCTCGATGAGGCCATCGACGTCGTCGAGGCACGCCCCCGCCCGCTGGCGCTCTACTACTTCGGACACGACAAGGCGGCGCAGCGCCAGGTGCTCGACGGCACGACGTCGGGCAATGTGACCATCAACGGCACGCTCATGCACATCGCCCAGGACGACCTGCCATTTGGCGGCGTCGGCGCGAGTGGCATCGGCGCCTATCACGCCATAGAAGGTTTCCGCCGGCTGAGCCATGCCAAGGGTATCTACGTGCAAGGCCGCTGGAACATCACGACACTGCTGCGTCCGCCATTCGGCAGGATGGCAGAGCGGCTGCTGCGCTTCGTCCTGCGTTGAACGTGGGTGGTGCTGCGCCGACTCGGCTGCACCTGGCCCACGGCAAGGCCATGCAAGAGTCTAGAATGGACATGACTCAGAGGCTTCCGAGTATAACGAGGGCAAGACGATGCGTAGCCTGCAGCAATTTCTCGACGACTATGGCGAGAGCCATCGCCATCCGGTGAACCAGTGGGTGCACATCGTCTGTGTGCCGGCAATCCTGTTCTCCACCCTGGGCTTGCTATGGCTGGTGCCGATTGGCCGCTGGCTGGGCCTGGAAACCGGAGCGGCCGAGTGGGTCAATGGGGCCACCCTGCTGGGCGTGCTGGCCGGTGTGGTCTACCTACGCCTCTCCTTCGGCATATTGCTGATGATGGTCGCCTGGTTCGCCCTTTCCGTAGGGGGCATCCTCGCCATCCAGGGTGCGGGGTGGTCGCTGTTCTGGATCTCGCTGATCACCTGGGTGGCTGCGTGGGCTATGCAGGTGTGGGGCCACAAGGTGGAAGGCAAGAAGCCGTCCTTCATCGAAGACCTGGTCTTTCTGCTGATCGGCCCGATCTTCGTTACCTTCGAAGTGGCGCACAAGTTGGGGCTGCGCGTCCCTCGCCCGGCCGGCCACTGAGCCTTCTCCACGCCACATCGGCTTGGTCGCCCAACGAGAGGCAGGCGGCAGCGCCCTTGAAGGGGCAGTGGTCACGGTGATGCTGCTCAAGGACTTTCTGATCGGATGCGGAAAGCTCCCGGAGGCCTCGTCAGGCAGGCAAGGGGCCCGGCCGGCCCAGCAGGTAGCCCTGTGCCTTGCGGACGCCGATGTCTCGCAAGGCTTCCAACTCGGCCTGGGTCTCGACGCCCTCGGCGAGCAGCCGGCTGCCCGTTTCGGCCGTGAAGCCAACCAAGGCCGCGGCCAGCGCTCGGCTGTCGCGGCGCGTGTCTATGCCGTGGGTCAGGGATCGATCCAGCTTGATGACGTCCGGCGCCAGGCGGAGGATATGGCGAAAGCTGGCATAGCCCGCGCCCGCATCATCGATCGCCAGCCTGAGCCCTTGCCTGCGCATCTCGACCAGCGCCTCGAAGAGGCCGGCGTAGTCGTCAATGACATCGTGTTCGGTGACCTCGAGCATCAGGCGGTCAAGGGGATAGGGCCTGAACAGACCGGCAAGCCGGCCGGTCAGGATGGTGGCCGGAGAGGCATTGAGTGACAGGTAGACCAAGTCGGGAATCTCGGGCAGCGCCTCCAGCGCCATCTCGATGGCCGCCAGCTCCAGTTCCTCCCGCAGCCCCACCGTGGCGGCCTCCTCGAACCACTTGTCGGGACTTCTGATCGGCTCGGCGACGAAACGCGACAGCGCTTCATAACCGGCAATGTGCTGGTCGGCGAGATCGTACATGGGCTGGAAGACGATGTGGAAGCGACGATGGTCGAGCACATGGCGTATTCTTGCCTCGGTGGCCTTCTGCCGTTGCTTGCGCTTGCGCTGCCCCTCAAGCTGTCGCGCCACAAAGTCGGCAAAGACCCGCATCATGACCAGGTCACGCTCATTCAAGGTGGCGTTGGGTTGGCGAGCGAAGCAGCACATCGTGCCGTAAACGCTGCCATCCCGCAGGCGTATGGGCACGCTGACGTGGGCGCCTATCGGCACCTCCCAGGTGGCCGCCAGGTCCAGCGCCGCCGGCTCCTGTCGCGCATCGCGGATCACTTCCGGCAGCCTGCCATCCACGACCCGTTGGCAATAACTTTCGTCGAGAGGACCCGACCCCCCGACTTCCAGGAGTGGTACCGCCGGCTCTTCGTCCACGAAGCGGAAAATCCGTCTTTCGGCTTCAAACTCCGAGATAAAGGCGACTTCCATACCGAGATGGGTGCGGATGGCATGCAGGACCTCGTGCAGCGCGTGTTCGGTCGACGCCTCGGCGAGCTCATCCAGCCCCAGGGAAATATCTACCAGCGGATGCTCTGTCGCGTTGGATGCTCCAGCTTCCATGAGCCACCTGAATGTCAAGTTATGGACAGCGACCACGCCAGCTCTAGCGTGGCACAACGCCTACCTGGATCAACGCTTCAGTCATCTTCCTTACACCTGCACCCGGCGATCCTGCGGGTACAGGTAGCCCCATTACATACGACCCGTATCGTTATGTTAGTCAGTGTTCCAGCCTAATACCAAAGGATTATTTGTCCCATGCATGTGATCAATGAATAGCCGCACCTCAGTCGTCGTGAATCAGCCGCTCGTTGACGTCAAAACAGGCAAGCCGGCTTTCGGACCGCTGGCGATGACGTAGACGGCACCCTCCACCTCCACCGCCCCCGGCATGACCCGCTCCGCCGAACTGCTAGACTGAAATCGAGACCGCGACTTCGCCGTGCCGGCGCTGATGGTCAAGGGTCGCCGGATACGCCGGTCACCTCCACTGCCCCTTGGGGAGACACCGATTCCCGGAGGCCCCGATGCAACCCCTTGCGAATGCCATGGCTCTGATCGGCAACACGCCGATGGTGCGGGTCGCCGCCCTGGACACCGGCCCCTGCGAGCTCTACCTGAAGCTGGAACACCTGAACCCGACCGGCTCGATCAAGGACCGTATCGGGCTGTCGATGATCGAGGCCGCCGAGGCCTCGGGCGAGCTCCAGCCGGGCGGCACCCTGGTCGAGGGCACCGCCGGCAATACCGGCCTGGCCCTGGCGCTGGTGGCCCAGCAGAAGGGCTACCGCGTGATCCTGGTGATCCCCGACAAGATGAGCCGCGAGAAGATCTTCAATCTCAAGGCCATGGGCGCCGAGGTGGTGCTGACGCGCTCGGACGTGGCCAAGGGCCACCCGGAGTACTACCAGGACAAGGCGGCGGCCATCGCCCGGGAGACGCCCGGCGCGGTGTTCGTCAACCAGTTCGGCAACCCCGCCAACCCCCTCGCCCACGAACGGGGCACCGGCCCGGAGATCCTCAGCCAGATGGACAACCGCCTCGACGCCGTGGTGTGTGGCGTCGGCTCGAGCGGCACCATCACCGGCCTGTCGCGCTGCTTCGCCAAGGCCGCCCCCGAGGTGGAGCTGATCCTCGCCGACCCCGAGGGCTCGGTGCTGGCGGAGTTCGTGCGCACCGGCCGGCTCAGCACCGAGAGCGGCAGCTGGCTGATCGAGGGCATCGGCGAGGACTTCGTGCCCCCCATCGCCGATCTCTCCCGGGTGAGCCAGGCGATCACCATCTCCGACAAGGAGAGCCTGCTCTGCGGCCGCGAACTGCTGCGAAGCGAGGGCATCCTGGGTGGCACCTCCACCGGCACCTGCCTGGCGGCGGCGCTGCGCTACTGCCGAGCCCAGACCCAGCCCAAGCGGGTGGTGACCTTCGTCTGCGATACCGGCAACAAGTACCTCTCCAAGATGTACAACGAGCACTGGATGGAGGACCAGGGCTTCATCGAGCGCCACCACTACGGCGACCTGCGCGACCTGATCCGCCACCCCTATGCCGAGCACGACACCATCGTGGTGGCACCCGACGAGCCGCTGACCACCGCCTACGCGCGCATGAAGCTCTACGACGTTTCCCAGTTGCCGGTGATGGAGGGCGACCGGGTGGTCGGCATCATCGACGAGTCGGACATACTGATGGCGGTGTACGGCCACGAGGACCATTTCAAGTCGCCGGTTCGCGAGGCGATGATCACCCAGTTGCAGGAGCTCACCCCCGGCGCCAGCCTGGACGACCTGGTGGCGGTGTTCGAGGAGGACCATGTGGCCATCGTCACCGAGGGCGACGACTTCCATGGCCTGATCACGCGGATCGACCTGCTCAATTATCTGCGCCGCCGGATCGACTGAAGGTTTGTCTGAAAACTGCCTGCGCTCGCCCATACGGCGTTAAAAATCAGCTCAAAGTACTCATTTACACCCCCGTAAACTCCGCCTTTTCGCTGATTTTTGCCTTGTGACCCACACGGATGTGGGAAATGCGTGGGCCCGTAGGGAACGGGCCTAGCCCTGGCCATCGCTCGGCGACTTTTCAGACGAAACCTTGAGGAGGGATGTATGAACGACGACAAGCGCAACGGCCAGCATCGGCTGGCGACCCGGGCCATCCATGCCGGCCAGGCGCCGGACCCGAGCACCGGTGCCATCATGACACCGATCTATGCCACCTCCACCTATGTGCAGGGAAGCCCCGGCCATCACCAGGGCTTCGAGTACTCCCGTAGCGGCAACCCCACCCGCCTGGCGCTGGAGCGCTGCATGGCGGACCTGGAAGGCGGCACGGCGGGCTTCGCCTTCGCCTCGGGCATGGCGGCCACGGCCTGCGTGCTGGAACTGCTCGACCACGGCAGCCATGTGATCGCCATGGACGACCTCTACGGCGGCTCCTACAGGCTGTTCGAGAACGTCCGCCGGCGCTCCGCCGGGCTCGACTTCGGCTTCGTCGACCTGAGCCTCGATGAGGCACTGGACATCGCCCTGCACGACAACAGCCGCATGCTATGGGTGGAATCGCCCAGCAACCCGCTGCTCAAGCTCGTCGACCTGGAGCGAGTCGCCGCCTTCGCCCGCGACCACGGCCTGATCAGTGTGATGGACAACACCTTTGCCAGCCCGGTGCTGCAGCGCCCCCTGGAGCTCGGCTTCGACATCGTGGTGCACTCCACCACCAAGTACCTGGGGGGCCACTCCGATATTGTCGGCGGGGTCGCCGTGGTGGCCGATGAGGAACTCGCCGAGCGCCTGGCTTTCCTGCATAACGCCGTGGGCGGCATCGCCGGACCCTTCGACAGTTTTCTCGCCCTGCGCGGCCTGAAGACGCTGGTGCTGCGCATGCGCCAGCACTGCCAGAACGCCCGGGCGCTGGCCGCCTGGCTGGAGGCCCACCCCGCCGTGGAACGGGTCATCTACCCGGGACTCGCCAGCCACCCCCAGCACGCCCTGGCCAAGCGCCAGATGAGCGACTTCGGTGGCATGCTCTCGATGGTGGTGCGCGGCGGCGAACCGGCGGCACGCCGCGTGCTGGAGCGCTGCCGGCTGTTCTCCCTGGCCGAGAGCCTGGGCGGGGTGGAGAGCCTGATCGAGCACCCCGGCATCATGACCCACGCCTCCGTGCCTGCCGAGACTCGCGAGCGGCTGGGCATCGAGGGCGGGCTGATTCGGCTCTCGGTGGGCATCGAGGCGATCGAGGACCTGATCGCCGACCTGGATCAGGCCCTGGGGGGCGACGGCCCAGCCGCTCCACCCACATGAGGCCCTCGCCTTGTCGGCTTGTGCCCCTCATCAGCGTGAAGCAGACAGCATAGCGTTCAATGAGCATCGAGGCGGGCGATGACCTGAATCCGGCGGCTCCTACGCCGTGGCATCGAACACCTGCCTGACCAACTCGGCAAGCGTCGGGTGCACGTGGATGCTGTCGCGCACCCGTTGCGCCTTGGCCCCCGGGGTGTTCATGGCGACCACCACCTCGTGAATCAGGTCGGCGGCCTGGGGGCCGATCATGTGAAAGCCCAGGATCCGGTCGCTGCCCTTCTCGACCAGGAGTTTCGCAAAGCCCGGGGGGGAACCGACGATCTTGCCCTTGGCGAAATCGGCATACTCCTTCCGGGCCACGGTGTAATCGAGGCCCTGGTCGCGACAGGCGCGCTCGGTCAGCCCGACCGAGCCGATCTGCGGATTGCTGAACACGGCGTGCGGGTTGGCGGTGTAGTCGACCGCCAGGGAGGCACCGTGCGCGTTGCGGTAGGCAAGCTCACCTTCGTAGCTCGAGGTGTGCTTGAACATCCCCTGCCCGATGACGTCGCCATAGGCATAGATGTCGGGGTGCGTGGTCCGAAGCCCGTCGTCGACCACCACGAAGCCGCGGTCGTCGAGCTCGACCCCCGTCCGTTCCAGCCCGAGCCCATCGGTGTTGGGACGCCGACCGGTGGCCAGCAGGAGCCGATCCCCGAGCACGGTCCGTTCGCCGTCGCCGGTGGCGACGACCAGGCCGCAATGCCCGTCGCGCACCAGCGCCTGGCGAGCCTCGGCTTGCAGCACCAGCTCCACCCGCTTGGCGAGCTCCTGGGTGAACAGCGCCCGCACGTCGTCGTCTTCGGCCAGCAGGCATTCGGAGTGGTCGATCACCGTGACGCGGGTGCCCAGGGCGGAGAAGAAGTGGGCAAACTCACAGCCGATGTAGCCGCCGCCGAGGATGATCAGGTGCTCGGGCTGCTCGGTGAGGTCGAAGATGACGGACTCGTTGGTGAGGAACCCGCTCTCCGCCAGCCCGGGGATCGGCGGGACCGCGGGTCGCGCGCCCGCCGCGATGAAGATCCGCTCGCCGGTCAGCCGGCGCCCGTCCTCCATCTCGATCAGCTTGTCGTCCACGAAATGCGCCTGGCCGTAGTAGGGGGTGAAGGCGCTCTCCACCCAGCGGCGCACGGCAGCGGCGTCGTTCTCGCGCCGCCGACGGACCGTGTCGAGCACGGCCTGGAAGTCGACGCGAACCGACGACTGATCCAGGTGAATACCGAAGTCCCCGGCGTGCCGGATCGTCTGCATCACCTCGGCAGCCTGAATCAGGCCCTTCGTCGGGATGCAGCCGCGGTTCACGCAGGTGCCGCCGAGCTGGTCGGGGCGGTCATCGACCAGCGCGACCGACTTGCCGTCCTGCTGAGCGTAATAGGCGGCCGTCAGACCAGAGCCGCCGCCGATGCAGACCACGTCGTAGCGCTCAATCGCCGCCATGGTTCCTCCCCGCTTTACCGCCCCGCGCTCGATATCCTTCGGCCGGCCCTGTCGAGGTCGGTGATCAGGTTCTTCTTCTGCGAGTGTAGCCCAATCGATGCCCGCCACAGGAAGTTCGAACCAGGCTTCAGGTAAAGTGGACCCCGAAAATCGGACCAGGGTATTCGCGCTCGTTCGTGAACTCGCCTCAACGCCCCTGAATACCTCGGCGCAGCCAGTCATGTACGAAGGCGGTCTGCGCCCAGTTGGGGATGGCACCGGGGATGCCATGCATTTTTCAATTGAGCTCGTCGCCTTGTCTCAGGCAGGATGGAGAAAGGGAAAGCAGGTCATTAGGGATGAGCAACGGCATACCGCTGGAGGAGCCACATGCAACCGCTGAGCTATTACTACTACAACGTACTGGAAGGCCTCGAAAAGCCGTGCGACGTGCCGACGACCCAGCTGCAGGAGGGCTACGATATCCTGTACCGACATGGCGGGCGCATCGAAATGGACCTGATGCGCAAGGCCGAGGATGGCAATGCCCAGGGCAGGCCCTACCACTGGTACGAGGCCCTCGATGACGAGCAGCGGGCGAAACTGCACAAGGCCCTGGATGACGAAAACCCCGCGAAGATCCTCAAGATCATTCAGCGCAACGGCTATGCCGGGGTGCTCTACCACCATGCCTGGCAATACTTCCGGGAGCCGGGAGCCGCCTAAGCCCCCTCTCCGCAAGTACCTACAGGGCTCGCGATCTCAAGCGGGCCCTTTTTCCAAGCTCCTTATTCTAAGCCCCTTGCCCAAGTCCCTTTTCTAAGCTCCTTGTCTAAGCTCGTTATCTAAGCCCCTTTCCTAAGCCCTCGTGCTGAATAACGCTGGTTTGGATGTCGTTGGGTGTGCTACCGCACAGAGCGACTCGCTTTGTCTGTTTATGGTTTGAGGGATGTAGCCGTAGTTGCCAGCCCAAGAAGGAATCTACACAAACAGGCGACATCAGCATCAGCTTGTTGAGGAACGACTTGCTGAATTGCAAACTTTACCTGGATTATTACTTCACTTGTTTGTTACAAGACATGGAGAAATTAAATGAGCGCTGAAAAGACCAAGTCAGATGGCAACCCGTCTAGCGAACGAAGCAGCGAAAGGGCCAAAGGGCAGTTCGACAACGCCGTTTTAGAGCCGGTGCGTGCTTACGGAGCACTGACCACTGATTACTTTGAGAAACTCTTCTCGGTTCAGTTCGATTCCGTTCGTGCCTTTGCGGACAAGAATCTGGCACAGTCCCGCTCCTGGCTTGAGGTGAAGGATTCCGACAGTTTTCGGCAGGTAGTGGAGAAGCAGCAGCAGGCCGTCCGGGAATTGAGTGAGCAGATGAAGGAAGACGCTGACAGGATCCAGGCCTTGAGTCAGGAATACCTGAAGGAGACCCAGCAGCTGACATCTGAGAGCGTGCAGTCAGGCAGCAAGCAGCTCGAAGAAAACATGCAGAAAGGGAAGGCTCAAGTAGAGGGCCACTTCCAGCAAGGCAAGGAAGAGGCAGGTAATTCTCAACAGAAAAGCCAGCGGCAGGCCGACAATAGCAAGAAGTCGACCAGCACGTCGGATAAGTAATGCTGATTGCTTGACAAGCAAGTGGTAATGTGCAGGGCCGCTTTCCCGGGAAAGCGGCCCTTTTACTGTCTGGCTGTAATCTCCTTCTCTTCGCTCCATGGCGCTTCATGATGCCACGCCACATCCCCGTCCTCGCTAAAGGAGCAGTGGCTGCCATCGCTCAGCAAGGGTCCAAGGCTGGGTCGCTTGACACCGCCGGGTGTCCTGTACTTAGATAGGCCTATATTTAGATAGATCGGTCTATACAGGAGTGACATTCGATGCCAGCCTCCAAGCGCGACCAGTTGCTCGCCACGGCGGAGCGACTCTTCTATGAGCAGGGGTTCCACGCCACTGGCATCGACCGCATCGTGGCCGCCGCCGGGGTGGTGCGCATGACGCTCTACAACCACTTCGCTTCCAAGGAAGCCCTGGTGGCGGCGGTTCTGTCGGCTCGCCATGAACGCTTCATGGCCAGCCTCGATGCGGCAGCGGCCTCCGCCTCGCCGGGCCAGGTGACACGTGCCCTGGTCGATGCGCATGGCCACTGGCTGGAGCGCTACAGCCAGCATGGCTGCATCATGGTCAAGGCGATGGGCGAGTTCGCCGAGCACAGCACCGAGATCCATGCCCTGGCGGTGGCCGCCAAGGCCGATCTGCTGGCACGTCTGGAAACCGCCGTGGTGCGCGATGGCCTGGACCACCACGCCGGCCTGGCGCGACGCCTGTTCATGGTGCTGGAAGGCAGCAACACGGCGGTGGCCCTGCTGGGCCCGCAGACGGCCCTGGCCGACACTCGAGCGGTGGTCGATGCCCTGCTCGCAGCGGCCCGGAGCGAGACCCCATGAGGCCCCTGTCCCCCCTCGGCATGGCAGCCCTCGGAAGCGGGGTCATCGCCATCACCTACGGCCTGGCCCGCTTCGTATTCGGGCTCTTCCTGCCTTCGATGCGCGACGAACTGACAATCTCCGCGACCATGGCAGGGGTAATCGGCGCCCTGCCTTTCCTGAGCTTCGTCTTCGCTATCCTCGCCGCTCCCTGGGTGACTCGCCGACTCGGGGTACGCCGCACGGGGGTGGCGGCCGCCGGCCTGGCCGGGGTAGGCCTGATGACCATCGCCCAGGCACCTTCATCGCTGCAGTTGGCCGCCGGCGTGCTGCTCTGCGGGATCAGCACCGGGCTGTCATCGCCGGTCATGGCCCAGGCGGTCTATCGGGTCGTACCGCCAGACCTGCGCGGACGCGTCAACGCCACCATCAATGCGGGCACCAGCCTGGGGATTGCGCTCGCCATGCCCGCGGTGCTGCTCTGGGCGGAGGCCTGGCGCAGTGCCTATACCGGATTCGCCGCCCTGGCGGCCCTGGCCGCACTGGCCGCCTTCTGCTATCTGCCTCGGGATGACCAGCGCACCTCACTCTCGCGGCCCCGCCTGCTAGCCGCGCCGGTAAGCCGGGCGCAATGGCTCGGTATCGCCCGGCTGAGCGGCCTTGCTACTGGCATGGGGTGTGTGAGTGCGGCCTACTGGGTGTTTGCCCCCGATGCGGTGATCAACGCCGGGGGGCTCGCGTCGAGCCAGACCGCCTGGATGTGGCTGGCGGTTGGCATCGGAGGGCTGACGGGTGCCGGCGCCGGGGATCTCATCTCGCGCTTCGGGCCGGCCTCGAGCCATGCCGCCGGCCTCACGGTGATGTCTGTCAGTCTCGTGATATTGGCCATCGATCCCGGCAACTTCGCTCTCGCCCTGTCATCCGCGGCCCTGTTCGGTGCCGGGTACATGATCCTTACCGGTTTCTACCTGGTCAGGAGCACCCAGATCATGACCGAGGCGCCCGCCTTCGCCCCGGTGCTGCCGCTGCTCGCCACTTCGGTCGGCCAGGTCGCCGGCTCTCCGCTGGCCGGTTGGCTTGTCGGAGCCGAAGGCCATGTCACCACCTTCATGCTCTTCGCCACCCTGGGGCTCGCTGTCGCCGGACTGGGGTCTTGGTTACTGAAGGAGAAATCCGAATCAGCCCCTGCCAGTCATCCCTTCCAATAGGCCCTGCCACCAATAGACCCTGCCATTAGCCCCTGCAACAAGCCCCGCCCAGCCTATCGCCAGCGACGCAAGTGCGCTGGCGTGCCGTATGCGATGCCGGCTCTGAACGTGAAAAATATTTCTAGTATACAATTTTATCAGCTACTGTAGACAGCACAGCTAGCAGATGTACTACAAATCCAAGAACAGATCGGAAGTCCTCATGCCCAAGCAGCAGGTCAATACGTCCATCTTTGACTTTCACGGCAGGCCGCCCCTGGGCAAGGCCTTGCCCCTCTCGCTTCAGCATGTGCTGGCCATGATCGCCGGCGTCATCACCCCGCCCATCATCGTTGCAGGGGTCGTGGGCGCCAGCGTGGAAGAGCGGCTACTGCTGATCCAGATCGCGGTGCTGGCCTCAGGCGTCAGCACGCTTTTCCAGCTCTACGGCGCCTGGAAGTTCGGCGCTCGCCTGCCCGCCATCTTCGGGGTGGGCTTCGCCTATGTGCCCACCCTGGTCGCCGTAGGCGGCCAGTACGGCCTGGCCGGTATCCTCGGTGCCCAGCTGATCGGTGGCATCTGCATGATGGTGGTGGGCTATTTCATCCAGTACATCCGCCACCTGTTCCCACCGGTGGTGGCCGGCACCGTGGTGCTGGTGATCGGCCTGTCGCTGTACGATATCGCGGTGCGCTACATGGCAGGCAGCGGTAACGTCGAAGCCCCGGGTTTCGGCGAACCGCTCAACTGGCTGGTGGCCCTGGTCACGCTGGCAACGGTGCTGGTCGCCTCGCAGTTCGGCAGGGGGGTGGTGAAGCTCTCGGCCATCATCGTCGGCATGGTGGTGGGCTACATGCTGTCGCTGCTGCTCGGCATGGTCAGCTTCGACGCGGTCGCCGATGCCGGCTGGGTGGCGGTGCCCCGGTTCATGCCCTTCGAGCTGGAGTTTCACACCTCGGCCATCATCGCCATGGTGATCATCTGCGTGATCAATTCCGTGCAGACCATCGGCGACCTGTCGGCCACTACGGTGGGGGGCATGAACCGCGAGCTGAAGACGCGCGAGCTCACCGGGGGGCTGCTGGGCAACGGCTTGACCACCACGCTGAGCGCCTTCTTCGGCGCCCTGCCCACCGCCACCTTCAGCCAGAACGTCGGCATCGTGGCGATGACCCGCGTGATCAGCCGCTTCGTCCTGGCGCTTGCCGGCGGCTTCATGCTGCTGGCCGGATTGAGCCCCAAGTTCGGCGCCCTGGTGACGACCATCCCCTACCCGGTGCTTGGCGGCGCGACCGTCATCGTTTTCGGCATGATCACCATGACCGGCATCAAGCTGCTGATAAAGGACGAGCTATCGGCGCGCAACATGACCATCGTCGGCCTGGCGCTGGCCCTGAGCCTGGGTATCTCACAGGTGCCCGAAGCGATAGCCCAGCTCCCCGAGTGGATACAGAGCGTGATCGGTGGCTCCCCCATCGTGGTCGCGGCCATTACCGCCTTTACCCTCAATCTCGTTCTGCCCCGGGTCAGCCTGGCCGACGAGGAGCGCGAGCGCGAGCAGATGGCCAGCGCCGACGAGGAGAGCAACTGCAGCACAACCCAGGACCGGGAAGCCGCCGCTTACTCCCATCGCCAGGAAGGCTCGGCTGGCAAGGCCAGCAACAGCTGAGGTCGGTTCAGCCCGGCCCACCGGCGGGCTGAACGCCTCTCATCATCGCGATGCAATTCGAGCCCTGCCCCGGGGCCACCAGGAGTCACAAGTGAAAAGCCTGAGCCATCTTTCCGTGAAAATGAGCTGGACGCTGGTCCTGCTCGCCTTTCTTGCCTTGCTGATCGCGCTGAGCGCCATGGGGCTCTATGCGGTCAACCACAGCCAGCGAAGCTTCGATACCTTCAGTGCGGTGAACGTCAGCCAGCAGGCCGCCCTCAACCGGGCCAATTCGATGCTGCTCAGCGTACGCATCGACATGGCCGGCGTTTACGAAGAGCTGCTGGAGAATTCCGTCGCGGGGACCACCGCCCAGGCCGCCGATGCCCATCGCCTCGGCGGGCGGCTCGAGGAGGTAGCCGACAACTTCGAGCGTTTCCTGGAGCTGCCCGTTCGCCCCGAACACGCGACGCTGATGGGTCCCATCGAAGCCAGCTTCAACGCGATGATGGAGAACAGCCTGCAGCCGCAGGCCGAGGCCCTTGCCACTGGCGATCTTGCCACCTATCAGGCGCTGCGCGAACGGGCCTCTACCGATAACGCCAGCTTCTACCAGGCCGCCGTCGGCTTCTTCCACCAGGTGGAAGCCGAAGGAGCCGAGCGCGCGGAGAACTTCGGCACGGTGGTCACCACCGCGCAGCGAGTGATCGTGCTTGTCTTCATCGTCGCCCTGATCGTGATCGGCGTCGTCTACCGTGGCGTCAGCACCAACCTGATCGGGCCGCTGAACCGTATCGTGCAACACTTCCAGCGCATGGCCAGCGGCGATCTTTCCGCGACAATCGAATCACGCGGCCAGAATGAAATCGGCAAGCTCTTCTCGTCGTTGGCGGCCATGCAGCGGGGCCTCTCGACCACCGTCGCCACGGTGCGCGACAGCAGCGCGGAAATACTCGCCAACTCCAGCGAGATCGCCAGCGGCAACCGGGACCTGGCGGCACGCACCGAGCGCCAGTCCGCCTCGCTGACGGAAACCGCCTCGAGCATGGAGGAGATGACCTCCACCATGGAGCGCAACAGCGAGAACGCCTCGCTTGCCAGCGAGATGGCCCGAGAAGCGGCCGAGCGAGCCGACCAAGGCGGTGATGTCGTCGCCAACGTGGTCACTCGAATGCAGGAGATTCGCGCGAGCTCGCAGCAGGTCACGGAGATCATCGGGCTGATGGACTCCATCGCCTTTCAGACCAATATCCTGGCCTTGAATGCCTCGGTGGAAGCAGCCCGCGCCGGCGAGCATGGCCGGGGCTTTGCGGTGGTGGCCAACGAGGTGCGCAAGCTCGCCACCCGGAGCGCAGACGCCGCCACGGAGATCCGCCAGCTCATCGAGACCTCCGTGCGCCAGGTCGAGGCCGGCACCCAGCAGGCGGACAGCGCCAGCAGCACCATGGGCTCGATCATGAGCTCGGTGCAGCGCGTCAATGAGCTGATGAACGAGATCGCCGTGGCCTCCAATGAGCAGCGCGCCGGCATCGGCGAAGTCAACACCGCGGTCGGCGACATGGACAACACCACCCAGCAGAACGCCGCGCTCGTCGAGCAGGCAAGCCTGGCCGCAAGCCAGCTTCAGGCCGAGGCGCAGCGCCTGGATGAAGCCGTCGCGAGATTCAAACTGGCAGATCGGTCTCAGGAGCCCGCCCCCCTGGCGGCCCTGTCGTCTCCCCATTCAGCGTCGTGCGCGCCAAGGCTGGCGGACCAGTCGGGCCTGGCGCCTGCCTGAGTCTCGCTGGTAAAAACCACGCTTCGGGAATGCACTCGCGCGCGCCGTGCCAAGTCACTGGGATATGAACTGGCGCCTGTGGCAACGCGCTTACGAGAAAGCCGACAGAGCGCATTGTCTGTCGGCTTTTCCGGTGCTGGCTTTCTAGAGGCTGACCAATCCTGCATCGATCAGCGGGGTGATGCGCCGGACGCTCGCGCGTCGGTTTACCTGGCTGGGTCCCTGCGTATCCACTTTCAGATAGCGCTCACCATAGCCCTGCACGATCAGGTTTTCCGGGGGAATGGCGAAGTATTCGGTCAGCGCCAGGGCAACGGCTTCTGCTCGCCGATCGGACAGCCCGAGATTCATCAGGTCCGATCCCACGGCATCGGTATGGCCTTCGACCAGGAAAATCTCATTCGGGTGCTGCTCGATGATGTCGGCCATGGTGTTCCCGATCAGCCTCAACGCTTCGGCCTCGGAGGGCTGAATGGCCGACGAGCCGGTCGCAAACTGGATAACGTCGAGATCGATACGCGGCATCATGTCTCGGACTCGTGAGTTTTCGCGCACCTGACGGAGCGTGAAGGCCCGATCGAACTCCTGTACCGGCGGTGCCAGCAGTGCTTCGCGCAGGATGTCCTCATCTGCACGCCGGTATTCGACCACGTAGCGTTCTTCCGGCATGTCGTAGCGCAGAGGTGGCAGGGATTCCTCGAGGTCGACGGAAGACACCCAGCTATCGGCCTTGACCGTTTCGTCGATCAGCACGATAGCGGTGTCATCGGGTAGATAGCGAGTGCGCTTGAGGACGAAGCCACCGGAATCACGAACGGTCACGATCCGGCTGCCATCCTCGCGAGTCACGGTGGAGCGGGTGATGCCATCGGCAAAGGATTCGGTGGTCTCGGTGACCCCAGGGCGACGCAACAGCAGATTCTCGTCCTTGCGCACATGCAGCTCGCCGTCGCGCTCGACGATCATGCGGTCGCCTTGATTCTCGACGACCCGACCACCGAGCTGGGGGATCAAGGCGCCTGCAACGGCACCTACTGCAGCGGCCCCCAGGTATTTCCATATCTGGTTATCGTCATCATCGGCTTCTGACGCCGCCGTGGCCTGGGCCTCTTCGTCGCTGGTACGCGTAGTATCCGCAGTCACGACCGTTTCGGATGTCTCACTGGCTTCCTGGGTCTCAAGGGCGGCGGCAGAGGCCAGGGCGGCGGCTTCGGCCTCGGCCAGGGCTTCCGCATCCGCCTTGTCACTGGCCTCCTGCTCGGCCAGTGCATCGGCTTCAGCCTGTTCGATGGCCTCCTGCTCGGCGACGGTGCGTGCCTCGGCCTGTTCGGCGGCCTCCTGCTCCGCCAGGGCGTCGGCTTCAGCCTGTTCGGTGGCTTCCTGCTCGGCCAGGGCGTCGGCTTCGGCTTGCTCGATGGCTTCCTGCTCGGCCAGGGCGGCGTCTTCCTCGGCCCGCACGACGGCTTCCTGCTCGGCCAGGGCGTCGGCTTCGGCCTGCTCGGTGGTTTCCTGCTCGGCCAGGGCATCCGCTTCGGCCTGCTCGGTGGCTTCCTGCTCCGCCAGGGCGTCGGAGTCGGCCTGATCGGCGGCTTCCTGCTCCGCCAGGGCGTCGGCTTCGGCCTGCTCGGCGGCTTCCTGCTCCGCCAGGGCGTCGGCGTCGGCCTGCTCGGCGGCTTCCTGCTCGGCCAGGGCATCGGCGTCGGCCTGATCGGCGGCTTCCTGCTCCGCCAGGGCGTCGGCTTCGGCCTGATCGGCGGCTTCCTGCTCGGCCAGGGCGTCGGCGTCGGCCTGATCGGCGGCTTCCTGCTCCGCCAGGGCGTCGGCTTCGGCCTGCTCGGCGGCTTCCTGCTCGGCCAGGGCATCGGCTTCGGCCTGGTCGGCGGCTTCCTGCTCGGCCAGGGCATCGGCTTCGGCCTGCTCAGCGGCTTCCTGCTCCGCCAGGGCGTCGGCTTCGGCTTGCTCAGCGGCTTCCTGCTCGGCCAGGGCGTCGGCTTCGGCCTGCTCGGTGGCTTCCTGCTCGGCCAGGGCGTCGGCTTCGGCTTGCTCGGTGGCTTCCTGCTCCGCCAGGGCGTCGGCTTCAGCCTGATCGGCTTCTTGCTCAGCGAGTGCGTCCGCGTCGCCCTGCTCGGTGGCTTCCGGCTCGGCCAGGGCGTCTGTTTCGGCCTGTTCGTCGTCTTCCTGCTCGATCAGGAATTCTTCCTCCGTTTGATCAGCAGGTTCTGTAACTTGACTGAGTATGATGGTCTCTTCATTGGTAGCCGACGACTGGGTCGCCTGGACAAAGGCCGGGCTCATCAATGACAGCGAGGCCAGAATGACCGCGGGCTTCCTGAAAAGGCGCATGCGACGTTTCATATCGGTTCTCCTGACTCAGGCACTGCCCGGGCATGATGACGGTTATCTGGAATCAACGGTGCCAACGAGGCTCTCTACACGCTGTAGGTGGTCGAGGAATTCCCAGGCAGGCTAGCTAGTGCGCTAGCTATGATTGGGGATGGTTCTGACCAGGAAGTGGGAGTGATACTTACTGAACAGCGCTTTCTCGTAGAAAGGGTGGATAAGGCGAGCCAATATGGGGCGTTTCCGCCTTCCTGTCAGATGCATTCATTATAGTTCACCGCATCCCGGCCCTCTGTACGACGGCACACATAGGCATCCGTTTGTTACCGGTTGCTTTAACCGGGAGCCCGGTTGGCACCATATGCAGGAGCATGAAAGGAGCCGATCCCTTTCAGTGGGTTATCTGCGTTGGCGAGGCCATGTTCGAGGAGACACTGTATGGACCGATTCACGGGCGGTTGCCTTTGCGGCAACGTACGTATCGTGGCGACGGGTCGCCCCTGCCGGGTCGGCGTTTGTCACTGTCTCGACTGCCGCAAGCACCATGGAGCGCTCTTCTACGCTTCCGCGGTGTTCCCCGAGAATGCGGTGACGATAGAGGGCGAAACGCGCGACTACGCCGGGCGATTCTTCTGCCCCCGCTGCGGCTCATCCGTTTTCGCACGCACCGGAGACGAGATCGAAGTGCACCTGGGCACCCTGGATGAGCCTGATCAACTGATGCCCACCTACGAGAGCTGGACCGTCCGCCGCGAGTCCTGGCTGCCGCCGTTTCCCCACATGAAGCGCTACGACTGTGACCGTGAGGAGCCTGGACGTTCTGATGAGTAGGTGTGGCTGAGATCTCAAAGCCCGCCCGATGCCAGCGGGAGCCACACGTGCTCGTAGCCGATGGTGATCGCGACCCACACCAGCAGCCCGGCCATGGCGAGGCTGAAGCCCTTCAGTAGCCTCGGATTCTCGAGGCGCTGGCCGACCACGGCGCCCATCAGCGCGTAGCTGCCGGGGGCGCCGAAGGCCAGCACTGCCAGCCCGAGCGACCAGAACAGCAGGGGCACACCGTGAATGCCGGCGGCGGGAAACTGGATGGTGGCGATGGGCAGGGTCGCCATCATGGCCTTGGGGTTGCAGAGCTGCATGATCAGGCCATCGCGGAAGCTCAGCACGCGAGGTGGCTCGCGCACCTTGCCCAAGTCGATGCTCGAACGGCCAATCTTGACCGCCAGGTAGAGAATGTACCCGCAGCCCACTACCCCCACCACGGCGAGCATATCGCCGCGCACCCAGGCCGCCCCGGCCCAGCCGAACAGCAGGAAGAGCGTGAGCATGGCCAGTCCCACGCCGATGAAGAAGCCAAGCGATGTCTTTGCCTGGCCATTGAGCCCGGCGTTCAGGCCGAGCAGGTTCACAGGCCCAGGCGTGTACATGACGCCCAGGGCATAGGCGACGATCTCCATGGAGACTCTCCGGTAGGTAGTACGGGATGAGCGGCCGAGCGTCCGGGATTCAGTACTGCTAGGTGACGCTGCGCTGGTACTGATACGGCGTCTTGCCGTAGATGCGCTTGAAGCGACGATTGAAGTGGCTGAGGTCGGTAAAGCCGTAGCGGAAGGCCACCTCGGTAGGCGCCACGCCGGCCTCCAGGGCACTGCGCGCGGCATTGACCCGGCAACTCAATACGTACTGGTGCGGCGTGATGTCGAACTGCTGCCGGAACAGGCGCAGGAAGTGATATTTCGAGAGGTGGGCGGCCTGGCTGATCTCATCCAGCGAGAGATCCGACTCCAGGTGGGCGAGCACATACTCCTTGGCGCGCAGCAGCAGCGCATCGGGCCGGCTCACCCTGCCGCCGGGCTGGAACTTGCCGGCACGCTGTACCAGGCGCGTCGCCATGCGGTGCAGGGCGTGCTCCTGATCGATGCGCGTGCCCTGCTGGTGGATCATGAGACCAGCAAGATCGAGAATGGCGTGGCGCAGCTCAGGATCAGCCAGCAGAGTCTCGCTGCCTTGGAACTCGGCGGCACGCTCGCACCCTGCCGCATCGGCAAAGGAGGCTTCGAGCTGGGCGGAGGGCACATAGATCATCACGTAGCCCAGCGTGGTGTCGTCGCCTGGGTGGCCGTCGTGCACCTGATCCGGGTTGAACTGAATGACGTTGCCGGGCGGGCTGCGGTGGAACTGCCCGCTGCTGAAGAAGTCCTGCCGTCCGGAGAGGGTCACGCCGAAGGCATACTCCTCGTGGGCATGGCGGTCGTAGCTGAAGTCGCTCAGCGACGCCTGGAGCACTGTCAGTCCGGGCACCTGCCGGCTCTTGTAATAGTCGAACTGGCTGGATTGATTCGCCATGTCGCGCCTCCCTGAACGGCATACAGGGATAGCTTAGGCCCAGCCCCAGGCGAAGGCTTGGACATTATTGCGGAAAGCGATTTGCCCAGGTGCCAGGGCTTAGCAGAGCGGCAGATGCAGAATGGCACCGCGCAGGCCACGCTCGTCAGCCCAGAGCTTGCCCAGGGTGATGGGCAGACGAAAGCGGCGCTTGCCAGCCGCACCGGGATTGAACAGCAGGTGGCCGCCCTGCCATTCGTGACGCGGCTTGTGGGAGTGGCCATGAAGCACGGCATCGCAGGGGGTGGCCGGGTCAAATTCCTGCAGGATATGCACCAGGTGCAGGCGCCAGCCGTTGAGGGTGACATCCAGCGTCAGCGGCAACGCCTCGGCCCAAGGGGCGGTGTCGATATTGCCACGCACCGCCGCCACCGGTGCCAACTCCGCCAGCCGCTCGAGGATGGCGGCGTCCTCGTCCCGGCTGCCCACGTCGCCCAGGTGCAGGATAAGCTCGCAGCCTTCCAGCATCGTCAGTGCCTCGGGGCGCAGCAGCCCGTGGGTATCGCTGATGACGCCGATCGGCAACTCGGTGGTGATGTCCCGCGTCAGCACTTCCATGCCGCCTCCGATTGAGCTTTGGATGCCTCACTTCATCTCGAAGCCACGCTTGGTCAGAAACTCACGCATATGGGCGCGCAGCTTGCTGTCGAACAGCGGGGTCAGGTTCCTGGACCAGTTGGTATCCTTGTTGCCGCCTTTGCGCTGGCCGTAGTAGGTCTGCATGGCCTCGTCGAAGGCCGCCACCAGCTCGCTGTCGTCGGTGTAGTAATCCTCCTTGAGGATCGCTTCCACCGGCAGGCGCGGTTTGACGTCGGGCTCATGGGCCGGGTAGCCGAGGCACATGCCGAACACCGGGTAGACCTGCTCCGGCAGGCGCAGCAGGTCGCTGATGGCCTGGGGGTTGTTGCGAACGCCACCGATGTAGCAGATGCCAAGCCCCTCGGATTCGGCGGCGATGGCGACGTTCTGGGCCATCAGCGCGGTGTCCACGCTGGCCACCAGCAGCTGCTCGGTCATGCCGCGCACGACATTGGCGCCGGTGCGCTCGGAAGCCTCTGTGGGGCGCTTCATGTCGGCGCAGAACACCAGGAAATCGGAGGCGGTGGCGACATAGGACTGGCCGCCTGCCAGCTCGGCGATCAACTCGCGGTTAGCCGGGTTCTTCACGTGAATGACGCTGTAGGCCTGGACGTGGCTCGACGTCGCGGCAGCCTGGCCGGCGCGAATCAGTTCGAGCAGCAGTTCGTGCGGGATCTTCCGGTCGGTGAATTTGCGAATCGAGCGGTGCGATTTCAACAGTTCGATGGTGGGGTTCATGTCGCCTCGCGGAATGCGTGTCGATAGTTAACCTGCTTAGTATCTTTCATTCTGCGGTCCATTGTCATTGCTGCCTGTCGAAACCGCCCCAGCCTATCCGATACAGGAGAGAGAACACACCAGCCCCTGGCCCGATGGAGCCCCACCATGTCGCGCAAGATCTTCGTGAACCTGCCCGTTGCCGATCTCGAGAAGTCGATGGCGTTCTACACGGCGCTCGGCTTTACCAACAACCCGCACTTCACCGACCAGACGGCGGCCTGCATGGTGTTGAGCGAGGCGATCCACGTGATGCTGCTCACCCATGCCAAGTGGCGCGTCTTCACCGACCGCCCGATCCCTGCGCCCGATTCCAGTGAGGTAATGCTGGCCATCTCCTGCGAAAACCGCGCAGCGGTGGATGCCATGAACGAGGCGGCCACCGCCAACGGCGGCATAGGGGACATCAACGCCCCGCAGGATCATGGCTTCATGTACAGCCGTGCATTGGCGGACCCCGACGGTCATGTATGGGAGCCATTCTGGATGGACCTCGCGGCCATACCACAAGACGCTCAATGATTTGACGATGGCACTGCTGCCGTACTGCCACTTCGGCTCACATGATGAGCCGAATAATGGTGCGAGCCGAGCCTGGTAAAGATGGACCACTTGACCCACGGTCCCGCCGGGTAGTGTGATAAGCCCACCGCCATGCGCAGCGGCAGCCCGCCTTGCGCCAGCCAAGAGACCTTCATGCGAAAGATTCTGCTCGTCGACAACGGTTCCCTGCGCCCCCAGGCCACGCTCAACCTGCGTCGCCTGGCCCATGCCCTGAGCCAGGCCACCGGTGAGGCGGTGGAGGCCACCTCGCTGCTGCACTCCTACAAGATCCCCCCCGAGAAGCTCGAGGGCCACAAGGCCGTGACCTTGGGGCCGCTGGCAGAGCGGCTAGCCGCACAGGGTGTGACCGAGCTGCTCATCCTGCCGTTCTTCTTCGGCCCCAGTCAGGCGTTGACCCACTACCTTCCTGAGCGCCTGGCCGAAGTACAGACCAGCTACCCGCAGCTGGGTGTAAAGGTGGCCCTGCCGCTGGTCGACAGCCAGGCGCCGGTGGACTTGCGCCTGGCGCAGCTGCTGGCTGAGAACGTGCGCGAAAGGATGGCGGGGTTGTCGCAGCCAAAGGTGGTGCTGGTCGATCACGGCAGCCCGATCCCGGAGGTAACGGCGGTGCGCAACTATCTCGCCGGTCAGCTCAGCGTGCTGCTGGCCGATGAGGCCAGCTGCGTCACCTTTGCCTCCATGGAGCGCCGCGACGGCGAGGCCTACCGCTTCAACGAGCCGCTGCTGGTCGACCTGCTCGCCTCTCCCTCCATGGCTCACGGCGACGTGATCCTTTCCATGCTGTTCCTCTCCCCCGGCCGCCACGCCGGCGAAGGCGGCGACATCGCAGAGATCTGCGAACAGGCCATGGCCAGAGCACCCGGCCTGAGCGCCACCACCACCCGGCTGGTGGGTGAGAATGACGCCATCGTGGACATCCTCGTCACTCGACTGCGGCAAATCCTGGCGGGTGAGCCACTGCTGGCGGAACTGCCCCCTGCTGGCGCTTCTTCCTGACGCTTATCGACCGGGCACGGCAGCCCCGAACGCCTGAGGGGCGACATCAGGGGTAGAGAAACTGCGCATCAGGCTTCATCACTCGTCGCTCCCCTATCCTCCGCAACACTGATCTCCACACTACAGATCTCTGTAACCCTGGATCATGCCTGGCCCCGCATTGCGGGGCCTTCAGCGCACCCCGCCTGAATCACCGCACCAGGCGGGGACGCTACCCGTGAAACCAGGACATACGCCTGAGCCCGACCATTGTGCGCTGACGAACATACGCCGGCCCCCGATCTGTGTATGCTGACGTACATCCACTGATCTTGGTGGGGACCTCTCGTTGACTGTCGGCCGCCTCGGCCGGGACCTTCCTGTCGCCTCCTCTGGGTCCAGACCTGAGGTTTGCGATTCATGCTTCCTGATTCCCTTCAAGCCATCCTCGACTCCGCCACTCCGCCCGATGATGCCCGTCAATCAGCCGTTGTGTACTGCGAGAACAACTTCACGCGTATCGATGGCAAGACAGCCAACGGCTTGGTGCGCAGCAGCGAGCGGTATCGCATCCTTTCCGTCATCGACAGCACCTTGACTGGCGAAGACGCGGGCACCGCCCTGGGCGAGGCGGCGGCAGGCATCCCCATCGTGGCCGATCTGTCGGCGGCGCTCACAGCGGCCGATACCCTTCCCGACGTGCTCATCTTCGGGCTTGCCCCGCTGTCGGGGCTGATGTCCGAGGCGGACCGCGCGGTGGTGCTGGCGGCCGTGGCGGCTGGTGTCGGCGTGGTATCCGGCCTGCACGAGTTCCTCGCGGACGACCCGGAAATCTCGGCGGCTGCACTCGCCAGCGGTGTTGCGCTGCATGATATCCGCCGGCCTCGCCCCACCAAGCATCTGCGCATGTTCGATGGTGCGATCGACAGCGTCGATTGCGTACGCATCGCCGTACTGGGCACCGATGGCGCGATCGGCAAGCGCACCACCTCGACGCTGCTCACCCAGGCACTCAACGATGCCGGGATTCACACCGTGATGGTAGGGACAGGGCAGACCGGCCTGATGCAAGGCGCCGCCTATGGCGTCGCACTCGATGCCATCCCCGCTCAGTTCGGTGTCGGCGAACTGGAAGGGGCGGTGCTCGCCGCCTATGAAGGCGAGCACCCTGCCGTCATCGTGATCGAGGGCCAGGGTGCCCTCAGTCACCCCGCCTACCTGAGCTCGACGGTGGTGTTGCGCGCAAGCCGGCCACAGGCCGTGATCATGCAGCATGCGCCGGCCCGCCGAATGCTCAGCGACTACCCGCAGGTGCGCATGCCCTCCCCCCTATCGGAGATCGAGCTCATCGAACGGTTCGGCAAGACCAGGGTCATTGGCATCACCATCAATCATGAGGACATGACCCGGGCGGAGGTCACGGCGGCCATCGCCCGCTACGATGCCGAACTCGGCCTTCCCGCCACCGATGCACTGTGGCACGAGCCGACGGCACTGGTCGCAATGGTGACCGCAGCCTTTCCCGCACTCAAGGAAGGCAAGCAACTGGCCATGGCATGACCTGCCCTCGCATTGAAATCGACCTGACCAAGATCGAGGAGAACGCTCGCGCACTTGTCACCCAACTGTCAGGCCGCGGCATCGACGTCACCGGCGTCACCAAGGCGACGCTAGGCTCGCCCGAGGTGGCGAAGGCCATGATCGCGGGGGGCGTGGTGCGTCTCGGTGATTCGCGCCTCGAAAACCTCGAGGCGCTTCGCGATGCGGGTATAGAGGCCCCGCTGACGCTGCTGCGATCGCCCACGCCGGATCAGGCCGACCGAACAGTGGCCTGCGCCAGCCTCAGCCAGGTGAGCGAACGTGATGTCGTGGAGGCATTGTCGGCGGCGGCGGGCAGGCGCGGAGTGGTCCACGGCCTGGTGCTGATGGTGGAGCTGGGCGACCTGCGCGAGGGCGTACTGCCAGAGAATGCACTCGACCTCGCCCGACACATATCGCTCACGCCTCATGTGGCACTCGCTGGCCTAGGCACCAACCTGGCTTGCCGGGCTGGCGTCGTGCCCAGCGCCGACAACATGGGCGAGCTCTCTGCGCTCGTGAACCGGCTCGAAGACGAGCTGGGCCAGCACCTGCCGCTCGTTTCCGGCGGCAATTCGGCCAATCTCGACTGGGCCATCGCAGCGCCCGCTGGCCGAGTCAACGACCTGCGGCTCGGCGAGTCGATCCTGCTGGGCTGCGACCCCCTCACGCGAATACCCCTGAACGGCCTGCACACCGATGCCTTCACCCTGGTGGTGTCCGTCATCGAGTCACTGGCCAAGCCGACAGTGCCACGCGGTGCAACCGGCGAGGCTGCTTTCGGCGCACCGACGCAGGCAGGCGAGCGCGGCACCATCATTCAGACGATTGCCTCCATCGGGCGGCAGGACGTCGACCCGGATGGCCTGGCCCCCCCACAGGGCGTCAGTGTGCTCGCCGCCAGCAGCGACCATCTGGTGCTGGAAACGCAACACCGCCTGCCACCCGGCACGGAGATCCGCTTCGGCCTCGATTACTCGGCGCTGCTGCGTGTGATGACATCTCCCTTCGTGATGACCATGTACACCACGACGAAACGCCATTCGACGTCTCCGCCCCCCTCTCTTCCACCCTTCCTTCCACCCTCCATTCCACCCGTCGAGAAGCCAACCCCGGCCACTCCGTGATCTCTATCATCGCCTCGAATGCCCCTGGCCCCAGGCGGCATCAGCTAGGGTGCGCCGACACTAACCACGTGCCGCCATCGCCCGCCTGAACTCCTCCCGATAGGCCGCTTCGTGCTGCCCCGGATCCGCCGGGAAGCGCCCCAGTTCCACGGCAAGGTCGAAGAAGCCCTGCGCAGGTAGTCCCTCGCCCCGGCGGCTGACGACCAGCGCCGCGATGAAGGGCCGCCCCTGCTCGGCGTCCTCACGCATCAGGGTTTCCAGTGCCTGGGCGATGCGCTGGATGGTGCGCGGGGGCTTGAGGCCCAGCGCCTCGGCGAGCTGCTGGTAGGTCATCGGCAGCATCGCCTCGGGTCCCGTTTCGAGCACCTTGCGGACTCGACCTGCCAGAGGAGAATCGTTGGGCTCTGCTCTCATGATCATGTCTCGGGTTGGCCGCTCCTGGTTACCCTGGCGGCGATGAGGTGGTCAGCAACAGGGATGCCATTAGTACGATCATCACCATCAGCCCAGCTTCGAGGGCGATGCTGCGGCTCAGCCGGTAGGCGGCCTTCGGCTCTTCTCGCGCCACGGCGGGCACCAGCCACCATCGGTTGATAGCGCCCAGCCCCAGCAGCAGCGCCACCAGTGCCAGCTTTACCGAAAGCAACTGGCCGTAGGGTGTGTCGATCAGCGCGGCGGGCCGTCCCCCCAGGAGCCACATGGCCAGGCTGCCGCCGGCGATGAGCAACAGCGGCACCAGCAACAGGCCGAGGGAGCCGAAGCGCAGCAGCAGCCTCGCTGATTCCGCAGGCTCACCGCTCCTGGCCAGGCGATATAGCGGCATCAGCGCCGCGGCCCAGAAGGCGGCCAGGCTGAGGTGCAGCATCAGCAGTACACTCTGCCAGGGCGCGCCACGAGTATGGCCCACCTGGGCAAAAGCCAGGAGCACCAGCCCGATACCCGCCACGCTCAGCCCGTGTCGCAACCGCTGAAACTGGCCGTCCAGCAGGTTGGCTTGCAGCAGCAACAGCCCGATCAACGCCAGGCGTAGCCGATCACCCTGGGCGCCGTCACCCACGATGCCCAGCAATACCGGGTTGTAGGCCGCCGCCCAGTTGCCGCCACCCAGATAGGCGGCTTGCAGCAACCAGAGCAGCAGCAACATCCCGATACCCGTCCAGGCGGCGATCAGGATGCTGCGCTGGAGCCTGGCCGTTTCCCGCGCGGGCAGCGAGGGAAAGGCGAAACGAAACAGCACGCCACCCATTGCCAGCAGCGCACACCCATAGAATCCTGCCAGGGACAGGACCCGGCCGAGCGTCCAGGGGTCGAGGCCTGCCAAGGCCAAACCGTTCATGGCTATTCTTGAATCGTGAAGCGGTATTCGCCCGACATGGCGTGCCCATCCTCGGCGATACCGCGCCAGACGACCTGGTAGTCACCCGCGTCCAGTGCAGCGGCGGGCACAGCGGCATGCTGCTCTGCCAGCGGGCCTGTCGGGCTCTCGCTCAGCGCGACCTGCCCCTGTGGGCCGTTGACATCGAACTGGGTGATACGAATCGGCGCATCGAACTGAAGCTCCAGCTGTTCGGGCGCCTGTTCCAGCAACGCGCCATCGGCGGGCTGCTTGTCGATGACATGGGCGTGAGCCCAGAGTGCCTGGCTGGAAAGCCCCGCCAACACCAGCAGCACCGCCATCCCCGCCAACCTACCCTTTCTCGCTACCATTGCCTGCTCCATTGCCAATGTCCTTGATAATCACCCTTGATAACTACCCTGATAACCACGCTTGCTTGCTGACATTGTCTTGGCCGACATCGTCTTGCCCGACATCGTCTTGCCAAACATTGTGCTAGCCGGGATTATTCTATCCAACGCTGCCCTGCCCGCCGCATTTCTCGCCGCTGGCGCTTTTCTCATCGCCGGGCTTGGTTGAGCCCTGATGTGCCAGGCGGGATGCCTCATCGAGGCGCGGGTGGTTGTCGAGGAACTCGCGGTGCGGGTCCGGCAAGGCATCCAGCGCCTGGAGCGTGTGCGTCAGCACGTGGATGGCGGCCAGCACATCCTGGGTGTTCCCGGTCTCGGAAATGGTGTGCATGTTGCGGATGGGGAAGCCGATGGAGGTGGCGGCGCAATCCACGGCGGCCAGCACACCGGCCATGCCATCGGTGCCGGTGTCGGCGCCGACGATGTCGCGCTGCATGGGAATACCATGCTCCCGGGCGGTGGTCTCGATGATGCGGTTGAGCTGCTCGCTGGCGATGGCACCTACCGACATGGTGAAGCCCTTGCCCATCTCCAGTGGCTGCATGCGCCGGTCGCCGATACCGGGGGCCGCCACGTAGTCGTGGTTGACGTCAACGCCAATCACCACGTCCGGACGCAGTTCCCCGGCCAGGACCCGGCTACCGAAGCGGCCGATCTCCTCGTAGCTGGCGATGGCGAACAACACGCGCACCTGCTCGGTGCCGCCGGCCTCGGCGATCAATCGCGCCACCTCGGCGGTGACGAAGCAGCCCAGGCCGTTATCCAGGTAGGCGCCGTAGAAGGTGTCGGGGCTGAAGCCGGGACGAATGGGGCGGTCGAAGATGATGGAGTCGCCGGGACGCACGCCGAGATTGAGCACCTGCTGCTTCTTGTTCTCGCCATGGATCTGCAGGTCGAGGTAGATCTGCTCCTTCTTTATACCCTTGCGGCCTTCGCGCTGGGCCGGGTCGGAGAAGTGGATGGCGCCCAGCGCTTCCACGGTGCCGCCCTGGATGATGCGATAGTGGCCCGGCACCTTGGGGTCCTCGCTGAACAGCTTGACCTCGTGGCCGATCAACACATTGGGCAGGAAAGCGTCGGTGTTGATCCAGATCTTGCCGTCGTCGCCGATGCTGCGCACCTGCATGCGGATCTTGTCGGCGTGGCCGATGATCATCACCTTGAACAGGTCGTCCCGGCCGGGGTGGGTGTCCAGCACCACGCCGGCATGCCCCTTGTACTGGTGCAGATGCCAGTCGCCGGGGGCAAAGGTATCGAAATAGGGCTTGAGCACACCGTAGGTCATGGCGCCCTCCAACCCCACGGGGCTGGGGGCATCCAGAATCTGCTGCATCAGGGTGAACTGCCGCTCCGGCATGGGCTGGGCCCAGGGCTTGGTGGTTTCGCTCATATGCTCCTCTTCACTCTCTTCGGGTCAGTCATGCCCCTAGTCTGACAGATTCCATGGAAACCGACCCACCGCGCCAGGACGACCGGTTGTACCTGCTGCCAAAAAAGAAAGGCAAGGCGCAATGGCCTTGCCTTTCCCGGTACCTTCAAGTTTCCTTCACAGCTGATCCGTGCTGCCTGGCTGTGTGGCTATCTCACACGATTAGTTATGTCCCCAGGCCTCCGACAGGGTCAAATCGTCATCCACTTCGCTGTAGCGCTCCTCGTCGTATTCGTTGGTGTTTTCCAGCTCATCTTCACCATAGGTCTGCTGGAACACCAGTTGGTCGTCCTCCAGCAGCATTTCGGACAGCGGCAGGGCGATGTCCGTACCACCCATGCCCCAGAAGCCACCAACGGTGATAACCGCATGAAGATCGCCGGTGTCGTTATGCTTGACCACGTCCTGGATATCGCCGATCTCCTCATCTTCCATATTGATGACAGTCATGCCTTCCAGTTCGCTGACCTGCATGGAGCCAAGTGACTCATCCAGCGTGGCCTCGGCAGGCCCTGCTTCATCGAATGCATCGTCGGCATCGGTCGCGGGAGGCTCATCGGCCTCCATGCCTTCGGTGTCCATGTCGTCGGCCGTTTCATCGACGTCCAAGTCGTCGGCTTCCATGTCGTCATAGTCTTCGACATCTTCGCCTTCAGCGTCCAGATCCTGGGGCTCCTCCATCATCTGTTCGGGCTGCTCTTCGGTCATTGGCGCATCACCGTTGAGCTCGTTTTCGTCCTCGGCGTCCTGAGCCAGGGCTCCGCCTGCAAGGCCGGCGGAAATCGCACCGATAGCAATAGCCAGTAGTGTTCTTTTCATAACGTTCCTTTTCATGGCACTCCCTCCTAGAGTTAAGAACTACCTTTACAAGATAGGTCGCAACCCAAGGGCGATACAGAAGAAGCGCGAAGCAAAACGTCAGCAAAAGAAGCCACTCTGTCACCAATCGATACCTTTCATTAAATCTTCAGGGCAAATTCTTTCCCGCTGGATCGCGAGGCGGCGCTCTGACCGATATTCGCATATCAGCCTGTCAGCCTTCGTGGGGCAGTGCCTCGATGGTGCGCAACGCTTCATTGACTATTCCCTGCCGTTTGGGCAGGTCGGCCATGCGATTGGGCGTTTCCATGTTAAGAGCAAAGAACACTGGCCCGGAGGGACGCTCCACCCAGCCGACCCACCAGCCGAGCTGACCGCTCCAGCCGGTCTTGCCGCGCAGGATCCAGTCACTACCGGCGGCGGTGATCGTGAGATCCTTGACCAGGCGCTGATCCGCCTCGTCGAATGGGAGCTCGTTGCGATAGAGCCGCTCGAGAAATTCGATCTGCTCCTCGGCCGAGATTTCCAGCATGCCCTCCTCGAGCCAGAAGTTCTCGACGTCGTCGCCGATATCGGCGTTGCCGTAGTCGATCGCTTCCAGATAGCTTTTCTCCCTCTCCTCACCTAGCTCCCTGGCGAAACGCTGGTAGAGCCAGACCGCCGAGCCGCGCATGCCGGAACGCAGGTCCTGGTCCGCGTTCCAGTGAGGAATGCTGCGCTCGATACCGTCCCAGGCGAATACCTGGAACTCGTCCTGCACCACGTCGGCATCCAAGGCGAACAGCGTATGGGGAATCTTGAAGGTGGAGGCGGGAACGAAGCGTTGCCGGGCACGCTCAGCATCATGCACAAGTGTCGTGGTGGCCCCGTCGCGCTTGTCGACCACCAGCAGCGTGCCGATGGCGTCGTTGGCGCTAAAGATCTCGCTCCAGTCGGCACGCTCCTGCCAGGCATCGGCCACGGCGCCGAAGGGTGTCAGGGCCAGCACGAGAGCGCCAGCCATCATTGTCCTTTGCGCAAGTTTTTTTAGCTTCAAGGGTCTTGGGGTCATGGTTCCATCCGCTCGTCATGGGTTCGGTCATCAAGGGTTAAGCCACGCGTCGGAGGGGAGATTAGCGAAGGCCTGGCGGCCGCTACAAACCATGATATCTTGCATGAGCCATAAACTGAGCTTGGGCTAATGACGAGACCCTATCTGCCACTGAATGCCCTGCGAGCCTTTGAGGCCTCGGCCCGCCACTTGAGTTTCACCCGTGCCGCCGACGAGTTGAACGTGACCCAGGCGGCGGTGAGCCACCAGGTCAAGCTGCTGGAGGAGCGCCTGGGCACGGCACTGTTCAAGCGCCTGCCCCGCGGGCTGATGATCACCGCCGAGGGCGAGGCGCTGCTGCCGGTGATGCGCGACGCCTTCGACCGCATGGCCAACATGCTAGAGCGGCTCGAGGGCGGCAGGGTCCGCGACATTCTCAGCGTGGGGGCGGTGGGCACCTTCGCGGTGGGCTGGCTGCTGCCACGCCTGGCACGCTTCCAGGCCAGTCATCCGCTGATCGAGGTGCGCCTGTCGACCCACAACAACCGGGTCGACATGGCCATCGAGGGGCTCGATTACGCCATTCGCTTCGGCGATGGCGCCTGGCACGGGCTCGAGGCACAGCGGCTCTTCGATGCACCGCTGTCTGCGCTGTGTACCCCCCGCCTGGCCGAAACCCTTCGCACGCCGGTAGACCTGGCCCGCCACGCCCTGCTGCGCTCCTACCGCGAGAACGAATGGACGCACTGGTTCGCCGCCGCAGGCGTATCACGACCACCGGCACGCACCCATGGCGTTACCTTCGACTCGTCACTGGCGATGATGGAAGCTGCGGCTCAGGGCGCTGGCGTGGCCCTCGCCCCGCCACGAATGTTTGCCCGCCAGATGAGCAACGGCGAGATCGTGCAGCCCTTCGACATCCATGCCGCGCTGGGCAGCTACTGGATCACGCGACTCAAGTCACGTTCCCCGAGCCCCGCCATGGATGCCTTCCAGACCTGGCTGCTCGACGAGGTGTACCACGCCTATGGTGACGATGCCTGACTCAGCTCTTCAGAGTTGAGGGGCCCAGAGGTCTACTCATTCGGCGATCACGTCCAGGCTATGCGGGTCGAAGCGATAGCGCGCCCGAACGCCACCCAACGGCGGTATAGGCCCTAGCAGCGAGCCTCGCGAAGACGAGTGTTGCTGCCACCAGGCAGCAGAGCGAGACTCACTGACAGCTTTTCATAGCGTAGGATGAATTGGCGCAGACCGGAGCATCCTGAACGATGCAGCATGACAATGGCGAGGAAAGCACTATGCACTCAGCACGCCGAGGTGGGCGGTGGCCGGCGGTATCGGCGCTGCTCGCCCTTATCCTGCTTGGCCTTGCGGCACTATTGATGGGCACAGCGGGCCCCGCCTATCGCTTGGAATGGCTCGGCCTGAGCGGTGCCTTCGGCATGCTGCGTTATGGGGCCTACGCCGCCTTTGCAGCGGTCGGGCTGGGCCTGATTACCCTGGTGATGGCCGCCCTCTGCCGTCGGTTGCGCCCGGCAATGGCCGGCGGCCTGGCTCTGGTTGGCGCCGTGGCACTGTTGATCGTACCGCTGATGCACCTGCAGCAGGCCCGGGCAGTGCCACCGATCCATGACATCACTACCGATACCGAGGATCCGCCGGCCTTCACAGCGCTGGTGGAAGCCCGCGAAGCGGCGCCCAATGCCGTGGAGTACCCCGGCGAATCATTCGCCCGGCAACAGCGCGAGGCCTATCCGGATATCGAGCCGCTGGAGCTGCCGATTTCCCTCGACGATGCCTTCGAGGCCGCCGTGGCCGAAGTCCATGCCTCCGGCTGGGAACTGGTCGGTGTCAGCGATGACGTGATCGAGGCCGTTGCCGTCACCACCTGGTTCGGTTTCAGGGACGACGTGGCGATCCGGCTGCGTGAAAGCGAGAGCGGCACCCGGGTGGATATGCGCTCCGCCTCGCGAATCGGTCGCAGCGACGTAGGTGCCAACGCCGCGCGAATACGCGCCTATCTGGCGGCACTGGAGGCGCGAGTGCAGCCATGAACACCCCAGGCGTCCCCAGGTGCCGCCGCTGTCAGCCGTGACGGCTGCTGAGGATATGATGCAGGCTGCCGCACTCCACCATGTGGTCCTCGCAGTTGACCACGATCTCCGAACGGGCCAGGACGTAGCTCTTGCCGGTGATGGTGTTCTCGACCACCTGATGCTTGCCGCCGGCCTCGCGCGCCGAGACGAACTCGCCGATGAAACCCGTTTCCCGCAGGGAGACGGTTTCCAGCCGATCACCGGGCTTGATGGTGCCTTCGTAGTGCATCAGCGCCAGCCGGGCCGAGGTACCGGTGCCGGTGGTGCTGCGACAGATCACCCCGGGATGCACGTAGGTGGCCGAGCGCGAGCGGTAGAAGTCGTCGGCGATCTGGTCGACCGGCCCCATGAAGTGCAGGAAGGGCAGCGGCCCCACATCGCCCAGGGTGTAGTGGGAGAAGCCGCTGCGGGCCTGGATCGCCTCGACGATGCGATGGGCACATTCGGCCAGCGCCCGCTCCTCCTCGCGCTTGAGCGAGAAGCCCAGTTCGGCGGCATCCACCAGGGCGTAGAAGCCACCGCTATAGGCGATGCTGTAGGTCACGTCACCGACGGAGGGCACATGGATGGTGGCGCGATGGGTGTCGATGTAGCTGGGCAGCCCGCCACAGGTGATGGCCTCCACCACGCCATTTTCGACGCGCGCCTCGATCTGCACCAGCCCCGCCGGCGACTCCAGCATGAAACGCTGGCCTCCTTCCCGCTTGGGGATCAGGCCGCTCTCCAGCAGCGCCGTGGCCGTGCAGATCGTATTGGAGCCGGAGTAGATGGGGTAGCCCATCACCTCCATGATGATGTAGCCCATGCTGGCCCTGGGGTCGGTGGCCGGAACGATGAGGTCCACCGACATTTCGGGAATGCCGTAGGGTTCGTCCAGCAGCAGCCGGCGCAGGCCATCGGCGTCGTTTTCCAGATACTCCATCTGCTGCCGCACCGTGTCGCCGGGCAGCGGATCGATGCCGCCGATCACGATCCGGCTGACGTCGCCGCCGGCATGGGTATCGATCAGGCGCAGCGTCAGTTCGTGGCTCATGCCTTCTCCTCGAGTGCGTAGGGTGCGCCGTGCTCGGCCCATTGGGAGTCGGGCACGATAACGATCTTGCCCAGGTAATTACTGCCACGATTGACGAAGTAGGTTTCGGCCTCGTGCAGGTCGGAGAGCTTGAAGGCCGCATGCAGCACCGGCTTTAGCTGACCGGTACGAATCCATGCGACCAGCTGCTCCGCCTCTTCACGGGTGCCGTGCGAGACGCCGAATATCTGCATCTGGTATAGGTAGATCCGGGTCCACATGATTTCGCTGAGGTTACCCCCGCTGGCTCCGGCGATGGAGAGACGTGGGTAGGTGGAACGGCGCTTCATGTCGACGATCATGGTATCGATGAAGCGATCCGTCATTTCGCCGCCGACCAGGTCCATCACCGCATCGATCGGGGCACCGCCAGTGGTTTCCAGCACCCGGTCGACGAAGGTGGGCAGGTCGCCGCGGTCGATCACCGCCTCGGCGCCCAGCGCAAGCAGCGCGTCCGCCTTGTCGGGCTGGCTCACGGCATAGGGAATCGCGCCGACGATACGGCACAGCTGTATCAGCGCGGTGCCCACGCCGCCACTGGCGCCGCTGACCAGCACCCGCTCGCCCGCCGTCACCTTGGCCGAGGTCATCATGTGGTAGCCGGTCTGGTAGGAACACATTCCCATGGCTGCCAGCTCGGCATCGGCAAGCTCGGGGTTCGCCACGTGGTGGAACTGGTCGGACGGCACGGCAACGTACTCGGCGTAGCCACCGTCGGCGCCGTGGCCGTAGTAGTCCGGCATCAGGTTGATGTCGCGTCGCGCGTCGGGGTAGAGGTTGAAGTCCAGCAGTCCGCGCTGGCCAATACGCTGGGGGTCTACTCCTTCGCCCACGGCCGCCACGCGGCCGGCCACGTCGGCACCCTGGATGCGCGGAAAGGTCAGCGTCGGCGAACCGCCCATGGCGAAGGAGGTCACCTCCCCCTTCTCCTTGGTGGGGTAGAGCCCTTCGCGGGCCTTGCGGTCGGTATTGTTCTTGGCCGTTGCCGTGACCCGCACCAGCACTTCGCCCGGCCCGGGCCTCGGCGTGGCCACGTCGTCGCGGTAGACCAGCTTGTCGAGGCCGCCATGGCCGGTCAGCAGCATCGCAGCCATCGTCTCGAGCACATTCTCTGTCAGGGTATCGGATGCCATGCTCCACCTCCTGGGTTTGAAGGGTAAGGTTGCTGATTGAACCACGCCCCCCGCCCCCGAAAACATCACCTGGCCGGCCGAATTCTTTCTGTATTGTATGGATTTAGTGTCACTTCTTTCTTCTGCGTGACGCAGCGAAGAACGCCGACACGAAGGGCAGGGGGCCATATCAATATATTGGAGATGCATCTACCCGGCTGGCTGACTAAGCTCATGGATGCACGGGCGCAGGGGTAAGGAGACACCGCAATGCGTGACTGGTTGATCGTCAATGGCAAGGCCGGCGATGGAAAGCGCGGCGAGTCATTCTGGAAGGCCCACCTGAATGCAGCGGGCATAAGCGATGTCACGACACGCGACCTGACGCAATCGACCTGGGATAGCGATATCTGCGAAGGCGACCGGGTACTGGTGGCCGGTGGCGATGGCTCCGTCAACCGGGTGGCATCGGTCTGCGTCGAGCGGAAAGCGACCCTGGCAGTACTGCCTTCTGGTACGGCAAACGATTTTTCCCGTAACTTGGGCCTGCCGGAAGACCCGGCGGAGCTATGTCGGCTGATCGCATCGGGCCAGACCACTGATGTCGACGTGGCCTGGGTCAACGACAATCTGTTCCTCAATGTCGCTCACATCGGGCTCGGCACCCTGCCGGCCCGGGAGGCCTCTCAGGGACAAAAGCGCCGGTGGGGCCGCTTCAGCTATCTATTCACCTTGGCGCAGCAGGCCGGCTTGCAAAAGGGTATTCATGCTCGCATCGAGTGCAACGAGCAGGTCACCGAGGGACGCTGGCTGACCATTGCCATCGCCTCGGGTGCCTACTTCGGCGGCGGTCACAACATTGCCGAAGCCAGGATCGACGACGGACATCTGGACATCGTGGCGGTTCGGCAACGCTTCTGGCTGACTCTGTTAATTGCCTACTTAAGGACCCGTCTGCTGAGACGGGCACCTCGCCGTCACGACACCGTTGTGCACTTCAAGGCGCCCCAGTGCCGTATCCAGCTGCGCCACGAACATACCCTGACCGCGGATGGCGAGGACATGGGCCGCATGGCAGACGTCTTCGCCTTCACGCGGCACGGCGTGCTCAAGGTGCTGTGCGAGCAACTTACCCCGCCCCAGCCGCTCATGCTGAGGGAGCAGCGCTTCACACCCAGCGACACACACCCGATGGCATGGTCAAGCTCCGGACCATTCTGAGTGCTCACTAGTTGATGCATTGGGCAGGTGCAGTCGTCGGCCCACAGCTTGCCCAGGGCGATCGGCAACGGAACCAGCGCTTGCCGGCCGCCCCAGGTCACGCCGACAGCTGAGTCGATGCTGAAGCTTGTCATACGCCTGCTGCCCTGCTGTCCCGCTTTGCTGCTCGTACCGTGACGAAATGATTTCCCGGCGCTGTTCACGGAACCTGGTGGGCGCGTCGCTATCGTGCACGCAGCAGCCAGGAGGCGAGGGCCACCCCCACCAGGCCGATGACGGCACCGGGAAAGGCGCCCAGGCCAAGACTGACCCCCAGGCCGACAAGTAACGCGCCACCTCCCGTGAGAATGGCCGCCGTGCTGGTCGTGTGGGGCACGTCCTGTTTGCGGTAGCGTTCATAGGCCACCACCACGAGCATAACCGGGGTGACCATCAGTATGCAGAGCCCAAGCCACTCCAGCCGGCCGATCCAGAAGCCCGGCTCACCGGGCAGGCCGGCATCGATCGCCCAGCCCAGGCGCGCTCCCAGCCAGGTGGCGGGCAGTTCGGCGAACTTGTGCCAGAGATAGAGCTGCAACCCCAGGGCGCCGAACATCGCCATCCAGCGCCCCATGTGCTGGCGCTTGAGAAAGTTGCGTACCGGGGTCTCGAAGAGCACGACCAGGCCGACCTGGAGCCACATCACACCGAGCAGCGCCAGGGTCGGCGGCAGCAGGTTGGTGTGACCGCCGACGTTGCCATTGACCATGGAGACGGGGTAGCCGACCGCCACGGCCAGCCCCAGCCAGGCCAGCCCGAGCAGCAGCAGGCCCAGGCCGGTACGACGACCGAAGAAGCGGCCGTGCCACCAGGCGATGCCAAGCTGCTGCGGCAAGACCCAGACAAGGACGATGTTGACCCAGCCGAAATAGTCGTGGGTGTCGGTAACCCGTGCGCCGAACTCGAGCAGGTCGGCGATGCCAGTGGGCCTGGCGCGCAACAAGTCGACCATGGCGATGAGCAGAACCAGGCCGGCAACGGCCTTGAGCCCCCAGCGACGGTCGGCCCAGACGCAGAGCGGCAGCAGCAGTTGCACCCCCAGCAGGATCAGCAGAAACCAGAGGTGAACGGTCAGCGAGTGGTTGAGGGGACCAAGGGAGCCATCCCTGGTGAAAAGCGCGGTGAGCGCAAAACCGGTCAGAACTGCCAGGTAGGTGACGGTGGGCCGCGAAAGCCCCAGGGCGCGGTCCGCCCACCAGTGCAGGTGGGGCTTGCCCCTCTCCAGCCGTTGCTGGACGCCTTGAGCGCTGACCGCGGCAGAGACAAACACGAACAGCGGCACCACCTGCACCAGCCAGGTATACAGCCCGGCCGGCGCCCATACGTGGAGGATATGGTCGGTATCCACCAGGATGCCACCCTCGACACGGGGCAAGGTCGCCGCCCAGTGCCCCAGCACCACGATCAGCAGTGCCAGGGCACGCAGTGCATCCGGGTAGGGGTCCCGTTCGTCACTCGTTGTTCCCTTGTGTGCTTCTTGCTCTGGCCGTACCTGGGTCACAACCCGTCTCCTTCTCCCTGGCTGTTACGGCTCTTGACTCCCCGCCGCCATTTCCGGCCTTGGCCTCCCCTGGCCTCGTTTCCCAATGTGACGAAACGTCGCTTTCGACAGCAGCCTAGTCGAAAGCAGGCCGACAACCAAGACAGCGCCCGCCGCCAGCATTCGTAGGGACTCGGGATTGTTGCTACGTTGGTTGGGCATGGTTCAGCAAATGATAAGGCTTGGCGAATGGGAATGGCGCGCGATATTGGCAGCATCCTGGGCAACGCGGTACGGAGAATGGCCCTGGCAACGGCGGTGGGCGGGCTACTGGCAAGCGCCCCCACGGCAGCGACCGCTGATGTCGGCCTGCCCCGCTTCCCCTCCATCAGTCCGGACGGTTCGGAACTCATCTTCAGTTGGCGAGGCGATCTCTGGCGGGCGCCAACCGACGGCGGCGATGCCATCCGCCTGACCCGCCACGATCTCGACGACCTCTATTCGAGCTGGAGCCCGGACGGGGAGTGGATCGTGTTCGCCTCGATGCGCGACGGCTACCTGAACCTGTGGCGCATGCGCCGCGACGGGGGGGAGCTGACCCAGGTCACCCACGGCGACCAGCATCTGCGCAACCCGGCCTATGGCGTCGACGAGGACGGTGAACCGGTCATCACCTTCTCCGGCATGCTCGAAGCCGATGTCTACCGTGACCAGCGACCCTACCGGCTGTCTCCGGAGGGTGGCGAGTATCGCCGGCTGCATGATGCCTTCGGCTCCGAGCCGCAGCTTTCGCCCGATGGACAGCGCGTCGTCTTCACCCGCGGCGGCGCCTACCACGGCTGGAATCGTCGCCACTACCGCGGTCCGGACGCCATGAACGTCTGGCTGCATGACCGGGAAACCGACGAGTTCGAGGCCCTCACCGAGCGCGATGGAGACGATGGCAGTGCGCGCTGGGTCGACGACGAGACGCTGCTCTTCATGTCCGACAGGGAAGACGAGACGGTCAATCTCTATCGCGTCGAACTGGGGGAAGAGACACCCACCTTCGAGCGTCTCACCGACTTCGATGAGCGCGACCTGCAGCACTTCGATGTTTCCCGCGACGGCAGCACCGCCATCCTGCAGGTCTGGGACACTCTTCTCACCCTGGATCTGGAGGACCCCGACGCCGTGCCCGAGCCTGTCACCCTGCGGGCTGCCGCGGACGGCCGGGACAACCATGAGCTGCGCCGGATCAACCGGGACGTGAGCGAGGCGGCGCTCAGCCCCGACGGCCAGACCATGGCGTATATCGCCTACGGCAGGGTGTACGTGCGGCATATGGACGACCAGAGCCCGACCCAGGCCGTGACGCCGGGCACCCACGCCCGCCACAGGGACATCGCCTGGTCCCCCGACGGCCTGGTGCTCTATTTCGTCAACGACAGCGACGGCACCGAGTCGATTCACGAGGCTCGTGTGGCCCTGACCCGGGACGAAATCCGCCAGACCCATGAGCGGCTGTCACCCGATGAGCGACCCTCTCGCGACTGGGAACTCACGGCACCCTCGCCCGATGAGGCGGCCAGGCCCACCCCCGAGGAGCCGGCGGAACCGGACCCCGAAGCCACTGGCGAGCCGGATATCGCGCTGCAGGGAGAGGAGCCCGAGGACCCGTTCGCCCCGCAGGATCCGGGGTTCCTGATCACACCCACTCTGCTGCCGACACCATCGCCCCCGGTGGATGAGCCGGAGCCGCTGCAGGACCAACCGATACAGGCCGAAAGCATTCCGGAAGAGGAGCTCGACGTCGAGGTTGCCGAAGATGTGCCACCCGAGCGCGACCCGACCCGCTGGCATGACGCAGTCCAGTTCGATGTTCAGCCGCTGGTGGCAAGCGAACACAACGACCGGCAGGTCTCCCCGTCCCCGGACGGCCGCTCCCTTGCCTTTCGGCGGGGACGCGGCGACCTGGCGATAATGGATCTGGAGAGCGGCGACGAGAGAACCCTGGTCGAGGGCTGGGACAGCTTCACCCACTGGCGCTGGTCACCGGACAGCCGCTATATCGCATTTTCCCGCAACGACCTGAACTTCAGCGCCAATATCTTCATCGTGCCGGCAGACGGCTCGAAAGAGCCGGTCAACATCACCCGGCATCCGCGCAACGACCTCAACCCTCGCTGGTCGGCCGATGGCCGCAAGCTGAGCTTCATCTCCAACCGTTCAGGCGACAGCTACGACCTCTATAGCGTCTATCTCGACCGTGTCATCGAGACCTACACCCCTCGCGAACGGACCACCTACTATCGCAACGCCCGCAACGAGGCCGATAACCGCACCCCGCTGCCGGTCATGCGGGAGGAGAGCCAGGAACCGGACGCTGTCGACGAGCCGGCACTCGAACTGGAGAACGCCTGGCGCCGGGTGGAGCGTATCACCGCCACCCCCGCCCATCAGTCGGCCAACGAGATGACGCCGGGGGGTGACCGCTACGTATTCAATGCGGGCAGCGAAGGGCTGTTCGTCATGGACTGGGACGGCAGCAACCGCACACGCCTGGGGCCAATCGCCAACGTGCAGCACCTGAGCACCACCGGCGATCGCGTGGTCTATATCAGCGATGGCCGCGTGGGGGTGGCACGGCTCTCGGGGGGTACCCATCAGCGTCCCGATATCTCGGACCGCATTCGCATCGACCTGCAGGCTCAGTCGCTGCAGAAGTTCCACGAAGCGGCACGGATGATCGGCGAGAGCTTCTACCGCGAGGACATGAAGGGGCTGGACTGGTCACAGCTGGTCGAGGATTACGAAACGCTGATACGCCGCGCGCGAACCCCCAGCGAGTTCAGCGACATTGCCAATCGCCTGATGGGTGAACTCGCCGCCTCCCACATGGGGGTGTCCAACCCCGGCCCGGTGTCGGCACTGCGCGAGCCCTCCGGCCGGTTCGGCATCGAGCAGGAACCCATCGTGTCCCAGGTCGACGGCAGGGCCGGTTACCGCGTCACCGAGGTGATCCCCGAAGGGCCGGCAAGCCGAGGCCCCATGCCTCTGCGGGAAGGCGACATCATCACCGAGATCGACCTCCAGCCCTTCGAGGAACGCGAGACCCTGCTGCGACGGCTGCGCGGGCTTGTCGACCAGGAGGTGATCGTCACCTTCGACCGTCCCGGTGACAACGGCTATACCGAATACCGCACCATGCTGACGCCGATAAGCATGAGCGATCTCGCGCGGCTGAAATATGACCATTTCCGCGAAGAAAGTCGCCGCAAGGTCGAGGCGCTCTCCGACGGCCGGCTCGGGTACCTGCATATCCAGGCCATGAACCAGACCTCGCTGGAGGGCTTCCAGGGGGATCTCTACGCCGCCGCGACCGACAAGGACGGGCTGATCATCGATGTGCGCAACAACGGTGGCGGCCATACCACGGACCGTATCCTGACCTCGATCATGGCTGGCGAACATGCCTATACGATTCCCGTCGGCGCCGACCCGGGGGCAACCGGGCATTACCCGCAGGACAGGCTGGACGCGCCTCGCTACACCCTGCCGATCAATATGCTGGCCAACGAGAAGAGCTACTCCAATGCCGAGATCCTGGCCCATGCCTTCTCCACCCTGGGCCGTGGCAACCTGGTGGGCCAGCAGACCTACGGCGGGGTGATCTCCACCAACAGCCACACCCTGATCGATGGCGCGACCGTCCGTCGACCGTTCCGGGGCTGGTTCCTGCCCGACGGCACCGACATGGAACACCATGGGGCGATACCCGATATTCCGGTCGAGCAGACGCCGGAGGATGAAGTCGCCGGCCGCGACCGTCAGCTTGAGCGCGCCGTGTCGGACCTGCTCGCCCAAATCGACGCCCAGGAGTAACCGCGAGGATGATGGCAGCCCTGCCGGTCAGGCAGGGCTTTGGAGGATATCGGGCCAGGGATCGTGCGACAATCGCCCGCCCGCCAACAATGCCATGGAGCGGATATGCTGGCCCGACAGGATGCCCGAGTCACCCTGACCTACTTTCTCGTGCTTATCGCGATTGGCATGAGCGGAGGCCTGCTGGGGCCGGCACTGCCGCACCTGGCGGAAACGACCGGTTCCAGCATGGGGCAGATCGCCGTGCTGTTCACCGCCAGGGCGCTGGGCAACATGCTCGGCTCGGTGATATCCGGCCTGTTGATCGACCGCTTTTCCGGCCACCGGGTATTGATCGCGATGCTCGTGCTGATGGCGATGGGGCTCGCGGCGGTGCCCTTCAGCCAGACGCTGGTCATGCTCACGGCGGTCATCTTCGTGCTCGGCTTCGCCGAGGTCTCGCTCAATGCCGGATCCAACACCCTGCTGCTCTGGACCCACGGCACCGGATCGGCCCCATGGATCAGCGCGCTGCATTTCTGCTTCGGGTTCGGCAATATGGCGGTGCCGCTGGTGCTGGTGGCCGTGCTGGCGGTGACGGGGCAGTTTGCCTGGGCCTTCTGGCTGGTCGCGCTCTTCGGGCTGATGCTGCTCTGGCCCCTGGCGCGGCAGGCAAGCCCACGCCCCCTGGTCGACAAACGCCATGACAAGCCCGCCACACCGCGCCCCGATCCCTTGCTGTTGGCTATCTTCATGCTGATGTTCGGACTCTACGTGGGCCTGGAGATCACCTTCGCCGGCTGGGCCACCGCCTACGGCACCCTGAGCGGCATGCTCCCTCAGGACGCCGCCATGCTGGTCACCTTGTTCTGGCTGACGCTCTCCGCCGGCCGCCTGCTGGCGATCCCGCTGCTCAGGCTCTTTTCCCCCTGGACGGTGCTGATCAGTTGCCTGGGGCTCGGACTGGCCACGACCCTTTCGCTGCACTTCGCCTGGCTGCCCCTACCCCTGATGGCGCTGCTGTTCGGGCTTTCGGCCTCGGCCATCTTTCCGACGCTGTTCGGCCTCAGCAATCAGCTGATCACCATGAGCGGTCGCACCACGGGCCTGATCTTCCTGTCGGCAGGAATCGGTGCCCTGGCGGTGCCGTCACTGACCGGCCCCATGCTGGAGTGGGCCGGCACCCGAGCCTTTCCCCTGCTGCTGGCCACGCTGATGGGCGCCTTGATGCTGGGGTTGGCCATGCTACATGCCAGGGTCAAGCGTGTGACAGCCTGAGTCTGGCCCCGCACCTCAGTGGTTCTTGACCCGCCAGATACGCCAGGCAAGCACGCCGATGATGGCAAGACCCAGCGGGCCAATGATCGACGCGGCCACGCTGGGCACCACGGGCACCCCAAGGGCCCCGAGACTCTCCAGCGACAGCTTGAACAGGCTGAACACGTAGTAGCTGATGACGATGATCGAGAGCCCCTCGACCGCCTTCTGGATCTTCAACTGACTGCTGGCGCGCTCGTTGAGGCTGTGCAGGATGCCCGAGTTCTGCTCCTCGATCTCGACCTGGGCACGAGTTCGCAGCAGGTCGTTGAGCCGGGCCACGCTCTCGGCCAGGCTCTCCTGGCGCCGATTGATCGCGGCACAGAAATGCACCGTGGGACGAAAGCGACGCAGGATGAAGGTCCCGAGGCGGGGACTCTCCTGCACTCGCGATTCACGCAGTTCCTCGATGCGTGTAAACACGATCCGAGCGTAGGCCTCGGTGGCACTGAAGCGCTGCCGCGACCGGGCGCCGCTACGCTCCAGGCGAGCCGAGAGCAGTGAGAGGGCCGACAGCAGCGGACGCGGGTTGGTCTCCGCCTGCTCGGCATTGCGATCCGAGAGCTCGCCGAGCTCGGTCTCGTAGCCCTGCAGTTCGAGGCCGAGCTCCTTGGCCAGGGGCAGCGACAGCGAAGCCATCATGCGGTAGGTCTCGATCTCCAGCAGTCGGCGCACCATGCGACCGAGACGGAAGGCGTTGAGCCTGCGGTTGATCAGCAGCAGATGATTCACGCCCTCCTCGGTAAGACGAAAATCACTCCATACGGTGGCGTCGCCACCCCCCACCAGAGAACCAGCCGGGTCGTTGAAACCATACGCCTCCCCCTTTCCGCTCCAGGCCTCCTCGGCCTCCACCAGGACCAGGGTGGCATTGATCAGCAGAGCCTGATTGGCAGCGATGATCGAAGCCAGTGGCTCGGGCGGCGCCGGCCATCGTTCGCTGTCGCTGCCACGCGGTACCAGCAGGGTGAGCGTGAAGAATTCGGTATGCCTCTCCCACTTCAGGGTCATGCCCTCGAAGGCCAGAATTTCCTGAACAGAATCGGTATCCAGCGCGAGACCCGTTGTCTCGCCAAGCTGTGCCAGGATGGCATCACAGCCTCCATCCTCATCCAGAAAGGCGTAGTGGTGGACGTGGGCCGGCTCCGAGAAGTAGATGGAGGGCCGGGCGTGCAGTTCGTTGTGCAGACGTTCTCGTTGAGGGTGCATGTCGGGGCCTGAAAGGTAAGTTGTTACCCGAGACTAAGGTCTTAAGGCCCCCAAGCCAACTGCTATCATGCTTTTCCAGACCGCCCCAGCCTTCGCAGCCCCCCGCAGCACGGCCCCAGGCGGGCGCCTTCGGCCGGCCTGGGCTTCACCCTGCCGCGTCCTGCTGGGCCAGCGTCTCCAACGGCACCGGTCCCTGCAGGAACTGGAACATCCACTCGAGCGCGCTGGGCAGGCTGGCGCGCCAGACCCGCCAGGTATGCCCCCCACCCAACACATCCAGGGGCACCAGATCGGGCTGGTGGTGTTTCAGCGCCTGGCGCACCAGGCGGGCGTGATGCTCTGCGTTGTAGACGTCACGGTTGCCGGCGCTGAGATAGAGTGGCACGACGATTCCTCGCTCCAGGTAACGATCGAGATGGGCGGTGTAGTTGCGCCGCTGCCAGAGATCGGTGTCGAACTGGCCGTTGTCGTCGAGGAAGGCGGGGTGTCGATTCGCCGAGGAGTTGGCAGGAGGCCGCGGATGGTAGCTGGCCGGGCTCAGGGCCGCGGCGGCTCCGAAGAGTTCCGGCCGCTCCAGCGCGAAATTGAGGCTGCCATAGCCCCCGGCGGAAAGCCCCGCCACACCGCGCCACTCCCGCTGTGGAACCACCTGCCAGGTCGCCTCCACCCGGGGCACGAGGTCATCGAAGAAAGCCGTACGCGCCGCCTGGTTGTAGCCGTCGATCCACCAGCTCTCGCTGCCGGGCATCACGATGACCACTGGCGGGATGACACCCTGGCGAATCAGGCGGTCCGCGGTCTCCTTCAGCGCCCCCCGCTCGACCCAGTCGGACTCGCTGCCGAAAGAGCCATGCAGCAGGTAGAGCACCGGATAGGCAAGATTCGATTCACGGTAGCCTGCCGGCAAATAGAGGGTATAGGCGTAATCACGCTCCAGCACCGTCGAATGGAAGCGATGGTGGGTTACCTCTCCGGCCAAGGCCGGGGTGGTGCCCAGCAGTAGTCCCAATCCAAGACAGAACCTGATAGCGTGGCTGATCGTCATGCACGGACTCCCTGTGTCCGGAAACGGATGTATGAAACACTGTTTCCAATCTGGGAATTTCTGCTCCTCCCCGTGGTCGACCGCACAGCGGTGCGGGATGTTCCTGCTAGCCGTCACGACTGACGGTGACAACCACTCCAGCGCCAGCCACTACACCGGACGCCAGCGACTACACCGGCGACAGCTACGACTGCCAGAGACAGCACACCAGGGAAGGCCAAGGACCATGAAGCGAATCGAAGAAATCTATTGGCTACGCTTCTACGGCTGTCTTGCCGTCTTCGCCTTTCACCTGCTCGATCGACTGAACCAGCACGTCGACAATGTCTATGTCGACCTGGCCCGTATCCCCACGGTCCTCGGCACGCCAATTTTCATCTTCATCTCCATCTTCCTGTTTGCGGCCCGTTACGGCAGCCAACCGCCCGATGGCTTTCTCAACAAGCGCCTGCAGTACGTGATGGTGCCTTATCTGGTCTACGGACTGATCTATTCGACCACCAAGTTCTTGAGCCTGCGCCAGCAAGGCATCGACATCGGATTCTGGGAAAATCTGGTCTTCTATCTGGTCTATGCCGGCTGGCACGGCTACTTCCTGATCATCGCCATGCAGTTCTACGCCTTCTATTGGCTTTATGCCCGCTATGGTCTGGAGCGCTGGCTGAAACCCGGCCCCTGGCTGGTGATCGGCAGCCTCATCGGCATGGCCTACTGGGGACTGACCCGCCTCTACGGCATCGAGCCCCCCGGCTACCTGCTCTGGATCGCTCCCTTGGGCTGGATCTACCTGTTCTTCCTGGCCATGCTGGTGGTGCGCTACTACGCCCAACTGGATCCCCCGCGCCTGGATGAGGTGCCTGTACTGAAGCAGCTCTCCCAGCCACACTACCTGGCGGCCTTCGTTGGTCTCATCGTCCTGCTGACGCTGCCCGGCTGGCTGGAGTACTCTTCCAAGGAGACTTGGGTGGTGCCGCTATTCATCCTGTTTACCCTCTGCGCGGTCACTCGCCTGCGTCACCGGCCGGCGCCGCCGCTGGTCAAGTACGTCAACCAGTACTCCTTCGGCATCTACCTGGCCCACCCCATGTTCTTCGCCATGGTGGACGCGGTCAATGCGATCCTGGTCATGCCAATGCTGGTGTATACCGTCCTGCTGATCGTGGTCGGTCTCGCAGGTTCCATCTGGCTGAATCAGCTCGCCAACCACACTCGCTGGGGCGGGATGCTGTTCGGTAAACGGCTATTCGTACCGGGCATCCGGCAGACGCCAGCGGGTCAATTGCGCTAATCTGGAAACCTGACTCACTATCTCTGCCTGCAAGGGAGACCTACCATGAGTGAGCGCATTTCGCTCGTGATCGTGCCAGTGGATGGCTCACCCACCGCCGACGCTGCGGCACGTCATGCCGCCATGCTGGCCCGCCTGCTGCAGGCATCGCTGCAACTGCTGCATGTGATGCCGCTGAATCCTCCCGAACTCAGCGACCTGCCCGCCAACCGGCGAGCCGAGGCCGACCGGGACCGCTCACTGCGTCTGGAAGCCGCCAGGAACGCCTTCGCTCGTGCCAGGCAGGTCATCGACCCAGCGTTGAAGGAGGCCATCAACGAGGTGACCCTGGAGGACGACACCTTCATTCGCCATCCGGCGCGGGCCATCGTCGAACACGCACGGAGCCATGAAGCATGCCTGCTGGTGATAGGCGCCCGCCATCTCAGCGATATGGGCAAGTTCGTGGAAGGCAGCGTCAGCAACGAGGTGGTTCACAAGGCCCCCTGTCCGGTCACCGTGGTGCATGCCGAAGCGGCCCCCGAGGATATCCAGCGCATCGGCCGGGTGCTGCTGCCGGTGGACGGCTCACGTCACAGCGACAGCGCCGCGCTTCTGGCAGGCGACCTGGCACGCAGCGCCGATGCGGCGGTAGAGCTGCTGTTCTGTCGCCCGTCGGGCAAGCCACCGCAGCAGGCAGATGAACCCACCGACGAGGCCGAGCGCATCTTCCATCGCGCTCGCAAGGTGCTGGGCGATGTGCCGGCGGGCATCATCGAGCAGGTTTTGACCGGCGAGCGCTATGCCGAGGCCATCATCCAGCAGGCCCGACGCCACGAGGACTACCCGGTTATCGTGATGGGCCGCAGGGGGCTTGGCACATGGCGGGAAAAGCTCCTGGGAAGCGTCAGCCATCGGGTTATCGATCAGGCGTCGTGCCCGGTCACCGTGGTGGTATGAGCCGGCCGGCGGCCTGTCAGCCGCCGGCTTCGTAGGCGGCCTTCAGCCGGTAGAACTCGGTGACGATATCCTCCATGGCCGAGGCGTCATAGTCGCACAGCCCGCTGACCACCAGTTTCTTCGAGCCACTGCCGACCTCTTCCCCCCCATCGGTGATGCGGAATTGCAGGGTCACATCGCCGCGTTTGCCGCTCACCGCCATCCTCGAGTCCACCAGCTCCAGCGAAGGCCGGCCCAGATCCAGTCTTTCCAGCGAGAACCCCATGCTGTCGTAGATCACCAGTGGGCGTCGCGGATTGAACATGACGCCCTTCTCTTCGAGCAGCGGCTTGAGCACGTGGGGAAAGTTCTTGCCCGAGAACGCCACGTAGCAGCGGGTGAAGGCCTCCACCGCCGACTCGTCCCGGGTCGTTTCCCCGCTGCGGGTCACATCGAGATAGCGCTTGCCGCCATCGTCGCTGACACCGATATGCCCGCTCTCATCCTCCTCCAGGCACAGCGTAGTCCCGTCACCGACCATGCTGCGAAAATGGAAATCCATCTCCCGGGAAAGGCCAAAGCGGCTCAGCACCAGGGCAAACAGCAGGTCGCCGGGAACGCAGAAGCGACGCGCCTGGGTGTCGTGAATGGGATTGAAGTCGCCCGCGATGCCCTTGGCGAAGTCGCTCGCCTGCTGTGCGGTGATGCGAATGTGCGAATCCGTTTGCGTATAGTAGGAATCAAGAAACATATGTGGTCCGGCCTGCCCTGGATGATGTGCCACAAAAAGTAACGGTGATGATGCCATAAAATCACCGAGTGCGAAGCCACCGGGACCAAGGCCCTGATCGCCAAGGAGAAGGCAGCCGCCTGACGATGTCTCAGAACAGTGAAAGAACACCGTCTCCTCGCCGTCTTCGCGTTCGGCTCCTGCTCTGGCTGCTGTCCGGCCTGCTGATGCTGGCGCTGCTGGCACTGGCCGGCACCAACATCCTGCTCAACAGCAGCTCGGCACAGAGCTGGATCGACCGCCGCCTGCCCCACGTCACGGTGACCTGGAACTCCGGCTGGAGCCTGTGGCCGGGACAGCTGCATCTTCAAGGCCTGACCATCGAGGGTCACGCCACCGAGCTGCCTCTCTACCTGGCGGTGGACGAGGCCGAGGTGCGTATCGCGACAACCGGGCTGGTGCGCCGGCGACTGACCCTGCACCAGCTCGATGCCCACGGCATTCGCCTGCTGCGCATGGGTCCTCATCGCCTGCAGGGCGAGGGCGAGCTGCGGGCAACGGGCCTGGAGCTGGCGGCGCGACGCGTTGGTGCCGAATCGTTCCGGCTGACACTCGACGCTGGCTCGCTATGGCGGGACGACACCCTGCTGGCCGGCGACCTCACGCTGGACACGGCGCTGAGCGTGGCCCCCTTCGACCCCGCAGGCCTGGATCGGCAACAGTTGGGCCAGGTATCCGGGCACCTTTCCCTGGCCGGGCGCGCCGATGCCTGGGATGTGTTCAATCCTTACCTGCAAGCCACGCCCTGGCTCACGCTGGATGGCAGCGGTAGTCTCACCGCCGAGCTGTCGCTGCACAACGGCGTGCTGGACGCGGGCAGCCACCTGACGCTGGACTCGCCGGACCTGGCCGTTGAACTCGACGAGGCCGCCCTGCTGGGCAGTGAACGTGACGGCGGAGCCCGTCAACGGCTCTCCGGTCGGGGCCAGGCCAGCCTGGAGGTCCGTGCCGGGGAGACGGCATCCCAGCCCCACCTCGATGTGACCCTGGAGGATGTCGCCATGCATCCCCTCGAACCGGCCGAGGAAACACCGCTGCTGACCAGTCGACGCTTCGCGATATCGGCCCGGCTCGAGAGCGCCGACCTCACCGCGCCCCCCGCTCCTCCCGCCTCGGCGCGAATGACCTGGCAGGAGGCCGAGGTCCCCGACGTGAGCCGCCTTGCGCGCTACCTTCCGCCCGGCCTGCCACTCGCGCTTCACGCCGGCACGGCGCGCCTGGATGCCCGGTTCGACTATCAGGAGGGCCGGCTCGAGGGGCGGGCCGACCTGAGCGGCAATGACATCGCGATGACACTGATGGAACAGCCCCTCACCGGCGAGCTCGCCCTGGGGCTGAACCTTGCCGAGCTGGACCCGATGGCATCTCGCCTGGACCTCTCGGGCAGCCGGTTGCAGGTGACGGCCGCCCGGGAGGACCCGGTGGGCGAGGCCAGCCCCATGGTCACCGAGCTGAGCTTTCCCCAGGCCAGCTTCACCGCGCCAGGAGCGCTCGATGCGTGGCACGCCCCGGATGGTGCGGCGCCCCTGGACGGCGCGGTGACCGTGGTCGGCCGGGTATCACACCTGGCCTTTCTCGATACCTTCCTTGAGGACGCCTTCAATGGGCGCGGAATGACGCTGGACGGCGCCGGACGACTCTTCGCCGACCTCAGGTTCGAGGACGGCCATCCCGTGGCGGGCGGCCACGTGACCATCGAGGCCTCGACCCTGGAGGCACGCTTCCTCGACTTTCACGCCCAGGGACGAGGCCGGCTCGTCGCCCGCCTCGTCGAGGCAGCCGACGGCCCCGGCGCCGAGCTGCAGCTCCGCCTGGAGCAGGCACGTCTTGCCCGGAGCCAGGACAGCCGCCCCCTGCTGGTTGCGCCGCTGCTTAACCTGACGGCCGAGATCGATACCCTGACACGGGAACATGCCGCACGCAGCACCGCCCTGCGGCTGACCTGGCCGGAAGCGGCCGTCCCCGATGTGGCGGTACTCGGCCGTCACTTGCCCGACTCGTCGCCACTGAGGCTGCTGGGCGGCAGCGCCACGAGCCAGGGTCAACTGACCTTCGACGCCGAGGGGGTGCGGGGAGAGATCGCGCTGACCGGACAAGACCTGCGCGTGGGCCTGTTCGATGCCGAGGTACAGGGGGCGCTAAGCCTGGCACTGCCACTACGCCACGCCAGCCTGGACGGCGCCAGGCTCGATCTCTCCGGTTCGCGCTTCACCCTGGAAGTGGACGGCGACAATGAAGCGCAGCGGGTGACGACACGGCTATTGGCCCGCCAGGCTCGCTTCACCGATCCCTTCGCCGGTAACGGGCAGCCGCCTCGCACCCGCCTGGTGCTGGACGGCAGCGTCGACCGACTCGGCTTTCTCGATCGCCTGCTGCCCCGTGCCCACGGCCTGACGCTACGCGGCGCCGGCCAGCTCCAGGCCGACCTCGACCTGGTGGGCCATGAGCCCCAGCCCGGCAGCCGGGTGAGAGTGGATGCCGACCGATTGGCCGCCACCTTCCTCGACTATGCGGTCCGTGGCAGCGGCAGGCTGGAAGCCTTCATCGAAGGCGACCGAGCCGAGCCCGGGGCACGCCTGACACTCGACCTGCCCCGGCTCTCCCTGGGACGTCGGGACGACACCACCGAATACCTCAGCGGCCGGCACTTTCGACTCGAGACGACCTTGCCTCGCTTCAGCCTCGAGCCGGAGACGATACCGGTGGATACCCTCCGGACCCGGATCGAGCTGCCCATCGCCGAAGTGGCCGATATCGCCGCTTACAGTGGCTACCTGCCCCAGGGGGCCGGGCTGGCCCTGCTCGGAGGCAATGCCAGCCTGACGGCCGACCTCCAGCTGGATGGCCTCCGCGCCCGGGGCGACCTGACCCTCAGGGCGTTCAAGAGCGACCTGCGCGTTGGCGAGCAGCGGCTACGGGGCGATCTATCCCTCGATGCCCGGCTGAGGGAGGGGAACCTCGAGGCCCGGACCTTCGATGCCGCCGGTACCCGTCTACGCCTGGACAATGTCTCACTCGAGGGACCCGAGGGGGGGCAAGAACGCGGCTGGTGGGCTCAGCTCGACCTCGAGCGAGGGCGGCTGACCTGGCAAGAGCCCCTCAACCTGTCGGCGCGATTCGGGCTTGCCATGCGCGACTCGGGGCTGCTGGCCAACCTCGTGCTGTCCCGCGCACGAGAGCGACCGAGGCTGGCCCGCCTGCTGACCGTGCCGATGATCAGCGGCCATGCCGATGTCGACCTGTCCGACAACAGGCTGCACATCAGTGACCTGCGCCTGACCGGACGCAACCTGGAGATGCTTGCCGACCTGCGCCTCATCGACGATAGGGTACAGGGGGAGTTCTATGCCCGCCTTGGGGCATTCCGGATCGGCCTGGCCCTGGATGAGGAGGGGCGCGACCTGCAGCTGTTTCGGCCGCGCCGCTGGTACCAGAGCATCGAAGAGGCCCGTTCCGAAGCGGATTCCCGTCAACCCCTACAGCCTGGCTGGCAGCAGGAGATAGAGGGCTTTACTGCTTCGGACCCACGCTAGTCCCTTGAAAAACATGCTATCTTGATCAAGCCTGCCGGCTTGCGTTGATGGCCCGAACGCATTGATGTGCGCCTTCGCGACGCAATGCGTCTATTGTGCAGATATGTATCATTGATGTAAGACTATTACATTCGGGAAGCATGACATTGCCTGGGGCCAAGGCCCTGGCAAGGGAGCGGGGGAATTCACTATCGATACGTGCAAGATGTCCTGGCCAGTTTCGTCACGCTTGAGGCCGGACACGGGGAGGTCATCGTCCAGCAAGGCGATGACCATGTCGATTCGCGCTGCCGCGGCGCGCTGCTCACCCAGCCTTGGGGAAGGTGCCGCGTGCCTGCTTTGAAGCGACTCCTGCTGCTGACCCTGCTGCTGCTGGCGCCCTCCGCCAGTGCCGATGAGCACCAGGTATCCCTGGTGGCTCACCCGGATGTCGATACCGGTACCTTGACCCGCGATAACACGCGCGCCATCTTCGCCATGCGCCAGCGTACCTGGCCCGACGGACAGGCCGTACGCGTCTTCGTGCTCCCCAATAATCACGCCGTGCACGGGCGTTTCACCAAGGAACGCCTGGCCGTCTATCCCCACCAGCTGCAGCTGGCCTGGGACCGCATGGTCTTTTCGGGTACCGGGCAAGCACCCACTAGAGTCAGCAACCAATCCGAGATGCTGGAGCGCATCGCGACCACGCCCGGCGCCCTTGGCTATCTGGAAAGGGAGTATCTGGATGATCGAGTCCAAGTTATTTCGATGGAGTAGTCGTTGCTCTCCGCTGCTGGCTGCACTGGTGCTTGGAGCTGGAGCACCGGGCGCGGCCGCGGAAGAGGGTCCGTTAGACACGCTGCAGATGCATGGATTTCTCAGCCAGGCCCTGGTCATCACCGACAGGAATGACTTCTTCGGTCCCAGCAGCAGCGGCTCGGGCAGTCTCAAATATACCGAGATCGGTGCCAATGCCTCGCTTCGCCCACACCAGGACTTCCTGGTCGCGGCCCAGGTACTCAGCCGCCGTGCCGGCGGTGACGGCAGCGATGCACGACCGGTACTCGACTATGGGGTCATCGATTATCAACTGCACTCCAGCCAGCAGCGCACCCTGGGCATCCAGGCCGGGCGTTTCAAGAACCCGTTCGGCTTCTACAACCAGACACGGGATGTCGCCTTTACGCGGCCGAGCATCCTGCTGCCACAGTCGATCTACTTCGATCGCACCCGCTCGCTGGGGCTATCTGCCGACGGAGGCAGCGTCTATGCCGAGGAGCGCCTGGACAGCGGTACCCTGAGGCTCAAGGCCGGCATCGGCACGCCGACGACCCGGGGCCTGGAAGACCAGCTGTTCCCAGCCGGCATGGGCATCCACGTGGATGGCAGCACCTCCTATATCGGCCAGGTCCTCTATGAGCACGGCAACGGGCATTTCACCGCCGCCCTGAGTGCCGCAGATGTCAATCTCGACCTCTCCTCCGGTTTCGGCAATGGCGAGCTGAACTTCCAACCCTGGATACTCTCCCTGCAATACGACCAGGAAGACTGGGCCGTGACAGGAGAGTACGCCATACGCAATGTCGCCCTTTCCGGGGATATTCGCCAATCCGATACCACCGGTGAGAGCTGGTATGTGCAATATACTCGCCGCTTCCATCCCGACTGGCAGTGGCTGGTGCGCTACGACAGCCTGGTGACCGACCGCAGCGACCGCTCGGGCAGAGCCTACCAGGACCAGGGCCTGGGTCCGGCGCACGCCCGCTATGCCAATGACATCACCATGGGCTTGCAGTGGAGCGTAACCCCCCGGGTGCTGCTGGCGGCCGAGTACCATCATATCGATGGCACCGGCTGGCTGCCGCTGCAGGACAACCCGGACCCATCCGAGACCAGACGACGCTGGAACATGGTGTTGTTCCAGCTTTCGCTTCGCTTTTGATCCGCCATACTGGTTTCTTCTCAACACCGGCTAGGGATGAGCTTGCATGAGTGCATCGATATCCCAGGGAATACGCCATCGCCTCAGCCTCACATGGCGAGTCATCGCCCTTAGCAGCCTGCTGCTGCTGGCGCTGGTGGTACTATTTACCTGGCTCGGCCATGCCAATCTTACCCGCCAGTTCGAGGAGAGCCGCGAGGAGCACAACGCCCGGCAGGCCCGGGAGATCCAGCTCGCCCTGCAGCGTTCCGAAGAGGGCCTGCAACAGCTGGCGGCACTGACGGCCGCTTCCCCCGACCTCGGCCCCGCACTACAGACCGGCGATGCGGAGGCGCTGTTTCACTCTCTCTCCTCGCAGTGGCCGACCCTCCAGCTCGAAGCGGGCATCGATGAAATACTCGTGTTCAATGCCGAGGGCAGCCTGCTGGCGGAGTGGGGCCAGGGCCAGGCCGACAACGAGCGACCGATCCAGGCCTGGGTCGACCAGGTGATGACCACCGAGTTCCCGCTCTCCGCACTGCGCTGCTCCACCGACTGCCGCCAATATGCCGCCGTACCGATTCTGGTCGCCGGGGAAAGTGTGGGCATGGTCATGCTGTCGCGCTCACTGGCGGACGTGACCCGGCAGGTACAGCAGGTATCGGGCAGCGATGTCGCGCTGCTGATCACCGGCACGCAGTCGCCACCATCGATGCCGGAACGACACCTGGAGAGCTGGAATGGCAACCTGGTCGCCGTGACACGCCAGGAAGCCTATCTCCTCCTGCTGGAGACGGTGGCCGAGCAGACCTCCCTCAATGACCTCCTGCAGTCTCCCCTGCACCTGCATCATCAGGGGCACGATATCGAAATCTCTGCCATCCATATGGCGTCGGATGAGGATCGTCGCAGTAGCGGGTACTTCCTGCTCGCCTCCGATATCACATCGCAGATCCGCGGCATCAGCCAGGACACGCAAGTCCTGCTTGCCGCCGGTATCGTCGGCTGGCTCGCCGCCGAGCTCCTGCTGCTGGCCATTCTGCTGCGCCCCATGGCACGACTCCGTCGGCTTGCCGGCGTGTTACCGGCTCTCGCCCACGGCGGGTTTGGCCAGGCCCGTAACGCGATCCCCGTCCCGCGCCGACGCTTCCCCGACGAGATCGACGTGCTGGAAGGCACCACCCTCGATCTGTCCAACCAACTGGAAACCCTGGAACGGGAGGTGGGCGCCCGAGGCGCTCAACTGGCCGAGCGCGTCGAGGAACTCGCCCGGGAGCGGGACTTCGTCAGCAGCCTGCTGGATACGGCGAGGGTGTTCATCGTCATTCAGGATGAGCATGGGCGTATCAGCCTGGTCAACGACTATGCGCTTTCGATCATGGCCACCCAGGAGGAAAAGCTTCTGGGCCGCCTGTTCGACGACGTCTTCGCCGCTCGCGACAGTACCAGCCTGGGAGAGGACATCGCCCAGGAGGAGCGCAGCCTGCTCACCTCGGAAGGGCGACAGCGCACCATCGCCTGGTACCACGCCCCGCTGCCGACGCGTATCGAGGGGGAAGCCTCCCGCATCTCGGTAGGTCTCGATATCACCGAACGCAAGGTGGCGGAAGCCCGTCTGACCTGGCTGGCCGAGCGAGACCCCCTGACCGAGCTCTACAATCGACGCTATTTCCATGAGGCGCTCGCCCTCGCCATGCAGCGCGGACGGTGCGGTGCCGTGCTGCTGCTCGACCTCGATCAGTTCAAGGACGTGAACGAGCTCAGCGGACATCACACCGGCGACCGCCTGCTGCGCATGGTGGCGGACACCCTGTTCCAGGTGTTCGGCCATCGCGGCGTGATCGCACGGCTGGGCGGCGACGAATTTGCCCTTCTGCTGGAAGGTGCCGATGCCAGGCAGGCCATGTACGTGGCCCAGCAGATCATCCCCCAGCTCGAGAATACCGGGCTGGATGCCGGCGGTCAGCGGCACCGGGCCGCCGCCAGCCTGGGCATCGCCCTCTATCCGGATCATGGCAACAATGCCGCCGACCTGATGGCCAGCGCCGACCTTGCCATGTACAAGGCCAAGGAGAGCGGCATACAGCGTTGGCATCTGCTCTCTACCGTCGAAAACGCCAAGGACGAACTCCAGGAGCGGGTCTATTGGGTGGAGAGAATACGCCAGGCCATCGAAGAGGATGGCTTCGAGTTGATGGTGCAGCCCATCGTCCGGCTGAACGACAGGGACGTGCGTCATTACGAGATCCTGCTGCGCATGCGAGGCCCCAAGGGCTCGCTGATTGCGCCGCTGCACTTCATTCCCATCGCCGAACGCAGCGGCCAGATCGTTCAACTGGACCGATGGGTGCTTCGCCATGGCCTCAGGGCACTGAAACACGTTCAGGAGAAGGGCATCAGCCTGGCGATAAATCTCTCGGGACAGACCCTGCACGACGATGGGCTCAAGCAGTATCTGATGGAGGAGCTGGCCGCCAGCGGTGCCGACCCGAACTACCTGATCCTGGAGATCACCGAGACCGCCGCGGTGACCGATTTTTCCACGGCACGGGGCGTGCTTCAGTCCATCCGTGATCTTGGCTGTCGTACCGCCCTGGATGACTTCGGCGTCGGCTTCAGCAGCTTCCATTATCTCGGCGAGCTACCGGTGGACTTCATCAAGATCGACGGCGCCTTCATCCGCAGCCTGTTGACCAACCCGGACAGCCGGGTCATCGTCCGGGCAATCGCCGACATTGCCGCCGGTTTCAGCAAGCAGGCCATCGCAGAGTTCGTGGATCAGGAGGCGCTGGTACCACTGCTCGAATCCTATGGAATCACCTACGGGCAAGGCTATCACCTCGGCCGCCCTGTGCTGCTGACTGACGTCATTCCGGAAGCCCTGAGCAACCATGACGGGGCCTGAACAGCCAACGGAAGCTCGACAGGAAAGGATACCGGTGAGACATGACCAACAACACAACAAGAACGGCACCGCACCTGGATCATAACGGCCCGATGTCGGCCTTCGCCAAGCAGTTCCGGTTCACGATCGCCAATGACAAGGAGTCCCGCTACCGAGCCTACGCCCTGCGGCACAAGGTCTTTCGCCAGGAGCTGAACTACGACCTGGGGGAAAATACCGATATCCCGTTCGAGAACGATGCCCACGACAAGCATGCCATTCTCTGCCTGCTCAACCACCTCCCCAGCGGAACCGATGCCGGTTGCCTGAGGGTGGTGCTGATTCCCGGCAGTGCGACGCCGCCACTCGACACACTGCCGCTCGAGAGTAGTTGCGGATATAGCCTCGACCACCCGCGGCTGCACCCCGACCTATTCCACCGGTCCACGATCTGCGAAGTCTCCCGCCTCGCCGTCCATCCGGCATTCCGCAGGAGCAAGGATTGCGCCCTCGGCTTGAACGAGCACGACATACAACAGCTCTCGGGCCATGACGTCAAACCCTTCTCACCGCTGCTGGGGCTGAGCCTGTTTCTCGCCGCCACTGCCATTGTCGGACTGTCGGAGAGACGCCATGTGTTCGCCATGATGGAGCCACGCTTCTCGCGCCTGCTGAAGATGTCGGGCCTGGCCTTTAACAAGGTAGGCCGCGTGATCGACTACTGCGGTCCCCGAGCCGCCTACTATATCGACCAGCACCAGGCCGAACGGGACATGCACGACACCTTGCGACCCTTGTATCGACATATCCTGACCGAATTGAGACCCCAGCTTGACGAAGCCCCCGCACGAAGACTGATCGCCACCCCCTCCAGCCACGCCACCGATCAAAGCCCCATCAGTGACAGGTCAGGCCCGGGGTAGAGCCTGCCCGGCCAGCGCAGCACCATGATCGCCAGCACGTTGCGATGCTCCCCCCGCGCCAGATCGGCCGACCCCGCGGTTGAGGGAATGATGCCGGACTGGGGATCGATGGCCGCCACCAGTGAGTCGCGTATCCGGCCAACAGCAGGATGCTCCTCCTGCCCGGCCAGCAGGAAGCTCAGCGCCACTTCGGCCTGGATGTCCTCGGTGGCGCTGGCCAGAATCCTGTCGATGTCCTCCGCAAAGGACTCGAGTATCCAGACATAGTCCTGCGGATCCACCCAGCGTTGATAATAACGGCTCGAAGCGATCACGAAGTGGGTCATGCCGTAGAGCTTGTTGTGATACTCCGCCTCGTCAAGCCAAGCGGCGCTACCGCCGGGGTATTGGCGACGAAAGGAGGCCACCACCTGCTCACGCAGGTCGGCGATGCCGAGCTGGTGGAGGAAGTAGACCTGGTTGGCCACCTGGGCGGCATAGATACCCATGACATCGGCATCGGTCAGGAAGTGCTCCCATGCCACACCGGCCAGGTAGTCGAGCGCTCGTTCGTGATGTGCTATTGCCGACGTGCCCAGCAGGCCATAGTAATCGGCCTGTGCCAATCGAAAGAGCAGCTGGCGGGCGAAGGGAATCTCGCCCCACTCGGCCAGCATTGCCCGCCGGGCCCGCTGCTTCGCGGTACGCTGCGGATAGCTCTCGACGATCTGGCGGCTGCGTACGGCGGCATAATCAGGGTCGGCCAGCCCTTCGATATCGTCTCGCAGCTGTTGCACCAGACGCCGACCGTGCTCATGAGCGATCTCCCGATACCGCGGCTCCCCGGTGATGCGGTAGAGCCTCTGGGCATAGTGCCGCTGCTTGGCCATGGACAGCTCGGGTAGCGCTGCCTCATAGACCGCCTGAATCGCCAGGCCCGCCTCGCGATGACGCTCACTCTCGACCTCCGTCGGTGCGGCGGCGCAGCCCGCCAGCAGCAGCACGAGCAGCCATCCATACCAGAACGCGGCCCGGGGCCAGGGGTAATGGCGTCGCTCAGTCATCTCTCTCTCCTCGGCTGTTCCCGCCGCGCTTCTGGCGAATCATCCTGACCCTCGCCTTGGTTCGAGTCGGTGGCGGTGGCGTCTCGTCATGCCCCGCTTCATCCTTGGCCGGTGCCGGGGGCGCTATCTCCACCCAGGCGAACACCGGCAGCGACAGCCGCCAATAGATGGCCGCCAGCCGCAAGCCAAGCGTCATCAGCAGCGCCAGGGAGATCGTCAAGGCCCAGGGAGCCTCGAGCCCATAGAGCACGACATAGGTAATGCCGCCGGCAATGGAGGCCGTGGCATAGATCTCCTGGCGCAGCACCATGGGTACCTGGTGCGCCAGGACATCTCGCACCATGCCGCCGGCCACCCCCGTCAACAGCCCCATCAGCACCGCCACCGCGCCGGGCGTACCGAGCTGCAGGGCCTTGTGGGTGCCGATAGCGGTGAACAGCGCCAGGCCGAAGGCGTCGGCCACCGGCAGGAAGATGCGTGACAGACGGTGAATGTAATGAAAGCCGATGATCGAAACCCCGACGGTGGCCAGGATCACCCAGAGATAGGTGGGGTCCGCCACCCAGAAGACAGGGCGCACGCCCAGCACCAGGTCACGCAGGGTGCCACCGCCGATGCCGGTCACCGCCGCCAGCACCAGCATGCCGAAGGGATCCATCCGCGAGCGACAGGCGAGTATCACGCCCGAGAGTGCGAAGACGATCACCCCCGCCATGTCCAGCCAGTAAACCATGCTCGTCAACGCTTGCCTCCTTTCCTGCCCACGGGCGCGCTAGCAGCGCGGCGCCTCACTGATAGGTCACGACCAGGAAGCCCACCAGCTCGTCATCGCCGCTGTTCTCGATGGTGTGCTCCAGGTCGGCATGGTAGTGCGCCGAGTCGCCGGGGCTCAGTACACAGTCATTGTCGCCGGCCTGTACCCGTGCCCTTCCCTGGGTAATGGTCAGCAGCTCGCGGGTGCCCTCGAAGTGGGGTGCACTGTGCAGGCGTGCCCGGGGGGCGATGCGGATCTCGTAGAACTCCACATTCTTTTCCAGGTGCAGGGGGGAGAGGGTACGAATCCGGCACTCCTGATCGTCGCGGAAGAGCTGGCTGGTATCGTCGCTGCGCACCAGCTCGATGCGCGATGCCGCCCAGGGCTGGTCCACCAGCTCACCGATATTCAACCCGAACGCCTGGGCGATGCGCAGGGTAACCGCCAGGGTGGGGTTGGCCCGGCCACGCTCGATCTGGCTGAGCATCGAGCGGCTGACTCCCGAAGCCGCGGCTAGCTGCTCCAGCGTGAGCCCGCGCTTCTTGCGCAGCTCGATCACGCGGCTCGAAAGGACCTGGCTGCCCGCTTCACCCTGCGGATCGGCTGCTGTCGTTCTGTCGTTCAACACCACACTCCTCTATACCGATACCTATGACCGCGACTCATCACTACTGCCTAGTACGGCGACACAGCACTGCTGCCTATGGACGGAGCCTAAAGCCACGACAAATTCCACCATAAGGGAATTTAGTCTTGCATGATGGATATATTCTGCGATACTGGATTTACATCCCTTATAGTAAACGCCCTGGCTTGAATTGCCAGCACACTCGCACAAGCCACGACCCAGAAGCCGCATTTCGACAAGCCACTCACCGACAAAACATCATCGACAAACAAAAGGTAGAGACATGAAAGCACTGGTCAAGAAAGAGGCCGCACCGGGCCTCTGGCTGGAAGACGTTCCGGACCCCGAGCTCGGTATCAACGACGTCCTGATCAAGGTGAAGCGTACTGCCATCTGCGGTACCGACATGCATATCTACAATTGGGACAGCTGGGCCCGGAAGACCATCCCGACCCCCATGGTGGTGGGCCACGAGTTCGTCGGCGAGATCGTCGAGGTCGGCTCCAACGTGAATGACTTCAAGCCGGGCCAGATCGTTTCCGGTGAAGGCCACGTGGTCTGTGGGCGCTGCCGCAACTGCCTGGCCGGGCGCCGCCACCTCTGCGCCTTCACCAGCGGGATCGGCGTCAACCGGCCCGGCGCCTTCGCCGAGTACGTGGCCCTGCCCATGTCAAACGTCTGGGAGCACGCCCCGGGCATCGACCTGGACGTGGCCGCGCTGTTCGACCCGCTGGGCAATGCCGTACACACGGCCCTGCAGTATGACCTGCTGGGCGAGGACGTACTGATTACCGGTGCCGGCCCCATCGGCGCCATGGCGGCGGCGGTGTGCCGCCATGCCGGCGCACGCCATGTGGTGATCACCGACCTCAACCCCGAGCGCCTGGCACTGGCCGCTCGCCTTGGCGCCACTCGCACGGTGGACGTCCGCCACGAGAGCCTGGCCGAGGTTCAGCGCGACCTGGGCCTCAGCGAAGGCTTCGACGTCGGCCTGGAGATGTCCGGCAGCCCCGCCGCCTTCCGCGACATGCTCGCCAACATGTGCCACGGCGGCAAGGTGGCAATGCTCGGCATCCCCACCGAGGAGATCGCCATCGACTGGAACACGGTGATCTTCAACATGCTGACGCTGAAGGGCATCTATGGCCGTGAGATGTACGAGACCTGGTACAAGATGTCGGTCATGATCGAATCCGGCCTCGATATCTCCCCGGTAATCACCCATCGCCTGCCCTTCACCGAGTTCCAGCACGGTTTCGATGCCATGCTGTCCGGCGAGGCCAGCAAAGTCGTTCTGAACTGGGAGTCATGACATGTACGGAGCCTTTCAACAGCATCTGCAGCACGAACTCGACGCCATCCAGGAGGCGGGCCTCTACAAGCATGAGCGCCAGCTGACCACGCCCCAGGGGGCCCATGTCGGCATCAACCAGGGTCGCGAGGTGCTCAACCTCTGCGCCAACAACTACCTGGGCCTGGCCCAGCACCCCGAGGTCAATGCCGCCGCCAGGGCCGGCCTCGACAAGTGGGGCTACGGACTGGCATCGGTGCGTTTCATCTGCGGCACCCAGAGCCTGCACAAGCAGCTGGAAGAGAAGCTCAGCGCGTTTCTGGGCACCGAGGATACGATCCTCTACCCCTCCTGCTTCGATGCCAACGGCGGCCTGTTCGAGACCCTGCTCGGCGCAGAAGACGCCGTGATCTCGGACGAACTCAACCATGCCAGCATCATCGACGGCGTGCGGCTCAGCAAGGCGAAGCGCTATCGCTACCGCAACCGCGACATGGCCGACCTGGAAGCGCAGCTCAAGGCCGCCGATCGCGACGGCGCACGCTTCAAGCTGATCACCAGCGACGGGGTCTTCTCCATGGATGGCTATATCGCCCCGCTCGACGAGATCTGCGATCTGGCCGAGCGCTATGGTGCCCTGGTGCACTTCGACGACTGCCATGCCACCGGCTTCGTCGGGGACGGCGGCCGCGGCACCCACGAGTTCCGTGGCTGCATGGACCGCGTGGACATCACCACCGGCACCCTGGGCAAGGCGCTGGGCGGCGCCAGCGGCGGCTATACCAGCGGCAAGCGCAAAATCGTCGAACTGCTGCGCCAGCGTTCGCGCCCCTATCTGTTCTCCAATACCGTGGCCCCGCCGGTGGTGGCCGGCGCCCTGAAGGCGCTGCAACTGGCCGGCGAGTCCGAAGCGCTGCGCGAGCGGCTCAGGGAGAACACGGCGCTCTTCCGTTCCGGCCTGGAGTCGCTGGGCTTCGAACTGCTGCCCGGCGAGCACCCCATCGTGCCGGTGATGCTTCACGACGCCACCGTGGCCGCCCGCTTCGCCGAGGAAATGCTCAAGGAGGGCGTCTACGTGATTGCCTTCTCCTTCCCCGTGGTGCCCAAGGGCCGTGCCCGCATCCGTACCCAGATGTCGGCGGCGCTGACCCGCGACGACCTGGAATTCGCCCTGGCCGCCTTCGGGCGCGTGAAAGAGCGCCTGGGGCTCTAAACCGGAATCCATGCAGGTGAATCTATTTACGCTACCCTTTTTCGTATCAGGTAATTAATAGCGAGGCCGCTCACCTCTTGAACACCGCGGCACTGTCGAGGAACTGCCGAGGAATTACCGAGACAGTACCGAGACAGTGCCGAAGAAGCAGGAGGACCCGGTTTGATACGCGCAGAGGGTGTCACCAAGATCTTCGGCTCGGCCCCGTCAACGGCGCTGCCGCTTATGGAGGCGGGCAAGGGCAAGAGTGAGATTCAGGCTGAGACAGGCCAGGTGGTGGGGGTTCACGGCGTCAGTTTCACCCTGGAGCCCGGTGAGGTGTTCGTCATCATGGGGCTCTCGGGCAGCGGCAAGTCGACCCTGATTCGCTGCATCAACCGGCTCTTCGAACCCACCGCCGGGCACATCTTCTTCCAGCATCCCGACGAGGGGGAGCTCGACATCACCCGCCTCTCGGACGAGCGCCTGCGCCTGCTGCGCAAGTACCACATGAGCATGGTCTTCCAGCATTTCGCGCTCTTTCCCCACCGCAGCGTGCTCGACAATGTGGCCTACGGCCTGGAGGTCCAGGGCAAACCGCGTGAGGAACGCCAGCGCCACGCCCAGGAGATGCTGGAGATGGTCGGGCTCGGCGACTGGGGCCAAGCCTACCCGTCCGAGCTCTCCGGGGGCATGCAGCAGCGGGTCGGGCTGGCCCGGGCGCTGGCCACCGACGCCAGGGTGCTGCTGATGGACGAGCCCTTCTCGGCCCTGGACCCATTGATCAAGGTCAACATGCAGCAGGAGCTGAAGAGGATTCAGGCGCGGCTCGGTCGCACCATCCTGTTCATCACCCACGACCTGGACGAGGCCATGCACATTGGCGATCACATCGCCATCATGGAAGAGGGCCAGGTGGTCCAGCTCGGTACCCCCGAAGATATCCTGGTCAACCCGCGAACCGAGTACGTGGCCCGCTTCGTCGAGCACGCCGACCCCACCGGGGTCATCACCGCCGGCACCATTGCCCTGCCCTTCGACAGCCAGGCCTTCACGACCCAGAGCGAGAGCGACGGCTTGCGCTTTGTCGCCGCAAACGACCTGACGGAGCTGCACTATGGCCTGGACGACCAGGGCCGGCTGCACGAGGCCCGGCTGGGCGAGCAAAGGCTCGAGATCCGCTCGCTCGAAGAGGTGCTCGAAAGCGAGGCACGCGGCGCCCGCCGTGCGGATCTGCTGATGCACTGCCCACGCGAGACAGTGCTGCGTCAGGTGCTGCGCGGCCGCACCCGCACCGCGCTGCCGACGCTGGTGACCAACGCCGAGGGCCGCGTCACCGGCTTGATCGACGAGCCCCAGCTGATCCGCGGCATCCTCGAAAAGCGCGGGCCAAGCCCCGACAGTGAGCCGCAGCCCGCAGCAGAGGAGGCGTCATCATGAGCGAGTTCCTCGAATTCCTGCGCCAGTTGATCACCGATCCGTTCGGGCTGCTCGACGCCCTGCCGGTGCGACAGTGGATCACCGACGCGGTCAACTGGATCGTCGGCAACTTCCGCGACTTCTTCCGGACCTATGTCAGCCCGCCGGTGCGGGGCGTCATGGGATTCATCCAGACGATCCTGGCGGCCATCCCTCCCGGCCTGTTCCTGATCGGTATCTTCCTGATCGGCTGGTGGGCCGCCACCTGGCGGGTAGGGCTGTTCAGCCTGATCGCCTTCGCCCTGGTAGGCTTCATGGGCGTCTGGGATGCGCTGGTGGTCACCCTCTCGCTGGTCGCCACAGCGGTGCTGTTCTGCATGCTGATCGGCCTTCCGCTGGGCATTCTCTGTTCGCGCAGCGACCGTTTCGCCAACGCGATGCGTCCGGTGCTCGACATCATGCAGACCACCCCGCCCTTCGTCTATCTGGTACCCGCGGTGATGCTGTTCAGCATCGGTAACGTGCCGGGGCTGATAGCTACCATCATCTTCGCCATGCCACCGATGATCCGGCTTACCAACCTGGGCATCCGCCAGGTGCGTCAGGAGTACATCGAAGCCGCGGTGGCCTTCGGCTCCACCCCGCGCCAGATCCTGTGGAAGGTGCAGTTTCCCCTGGCCCTGCCGACCATCATGGCCGGGCTCAACCAGACCATCATGCTGGCACTGTCGATGGTGGTGATCGCCGCCATCATCGGGGCCGGCGGCCTCGGCCTCGAGGTCTACGCCGGCCTGGAGCGGCTCAATATCGGCCAGGCCTTCGTCGGCGGCATCGGTATCGTGCTGCTGGCCATGGTCCTGGACCGGATCACCCAGGGACTGGGCGAGAAGGCGCCCGGCAAGGGCAAGTAGTCCCGGTTGAAAATATGAACAGGAGGCATGTCATGCACAGCACAACGACACTGCAACATCCGCTGAAGCACGCCACCCTGGCCCTGTCGGCCGCCTGCGCCCTGGGGTTAGCCACCCAGGCCATAGCGGAGACCGACCGCCCCGGCGAAGGCGTATCGGTACAGCCAGCCGTGGCGAGCTGGACCTCGGCGGTCCCCGTGAGCTGGGCGTTCGTCGAACTCCTCGAGGAGCTCGGCTACGATGTCCAGACTCCCATTTCGCTCTCCAACCCGGTCGCCTACCTGGCGATCAGCGAAGGCGATGCCGACTACTGGCCCAACGGCTGGTTTCCGCTGCACGACCCGCAGCTGCCAGACAATTTCAGCGACGTCGCCACCCTCTTCGATCCCCACTGCCCGGCATGCGGCATCCAGGGCTATCTGGTGGATACCCCCTCAATCGAGGAGTACGGCATCACCGGGATCGACGACTTCACCCGCGACGAGGTCAAGGCCGCCTTCGACGCCACCGGCGACGGCAAGGCCGACCTGTTCGGCTGCCCGCCGGGGTGGGGCTGCCACGAGGGCATCAACGCCATGCTCGACAAGTTCGAGCTGCGCGACCATATCAATCACGTGGATGCCGGCTATGCCGCCAACTTCGCCGAGGCGCTGTCGCGCATCCAGGCCGGCGAACCGGCACTCTATTACACCTGGGGGCCCAGCGCCTGGCTGCTCTCCCTGGTGCCCGGCAATGACGTGATGTGGATCAATGCCCCGGGCATCGTCGAGGACGAGGCCGAGCGGGCTGAAGGCGTCGAGGGCGCGGTCAGCGATCCCATCGAGATGGGCTTCGTTGCCGCCGATATTCAGGTTGCGGCCAACAACAACTTCCTCGAGGCCAACCCGGCCGCCGCCGAGCTGTTCCGCCAGGTGCGGTTGCCGCTGGAGTGGATCAGCGAAGTGGACGGTGCCATGGACGAGCAGGACCTCACCGATGCCCAGGTCCGGCCACTGGTCGCCGAATGGATCGCCGACAACCGCGATACCGTCGACGAGTGGCTGTCAGCCGCCCGCAGTGCCGCCGAATAAACCCCGGAGCATCGCTCGCCGGTATCGGCACTGCGCCATCATAAGAGGCCCCTCAGCGCCCCTGCCCCTTCGGCGGGGGCGTTTTTCACGATGCCGCGCAGGAGGCGGCCAAGCACGTCGGAGCCGGTAAGGATGCGCTTCTCATCGGCCCAGAGCAGGATGACATCCTCGTCGAGCACGTCATCCTGTCGATGGCTGGCATGGACCCGAAAGCGCCCGATGACCTCGCCCAAAGGCACGCTGGGGTCGCGTACGACGATGGGCCTATGGCAGTGGGCCAGCGGCGTGAAGGGATCGGGGTCGAACAGCGCCGCACGCAGGAACGCGTCGGTATCGATCACGAGCCGCGGCTCGCCGGCGGCGTCCACCACTACCGCGCGGCTCTTGCCGCTGACCTGCAGGGACCGCAGGAAATCGTCGTGGCGGGTTCGCTGGATCTCGGGAAAGATCGGCTTGTCGCCGTGGAAAGGCAGGACGACGATGCTGTCGGGGTCCAGCACCTCCCCCTCACGCCCCAGGGGCACATCGTCCAGCATGAGGAAGTTCATGGCACCGCGCCCCTCCACCCGGTCGATCTCGGTTTCGGTGGACTCCATGTGGAGCCGGATCAGCTGATGCAGGTCCCGCTCCCTGAAGAAGGGTATCGCTTCCGGCCCCAGCCAGCGGTCCAGCACCCAGGCGGTCGGACGCGCCACCGGCCACAGCAGCAGCTGGTAGAAGCGCACCATCGGTGCCAGCAGGGAGGCCATGCGCAGCGCATGCCGGGAGAAGAACGCCTGGGGCAGGATCTCGGCCCAGAGCGTGATCACCACCGTGGAGAACAGGAACGCCACCATGGCCCCCATCACCGAGCCGGAGAGCAGCGCCAGCAGCACATTGACCGCGACATTGCCCCAGAGGATGGTGACCAGCAGGAAGTTGGCATCCTGCCGCAGGCGATGTACCTGACGGGCCTGTCGATTGCCCTTGCGGGCCTCGAGCTCCAGCTCCAGCTTGTTGATCGAGAAGAAGGCCAGGTTCAGCCCCGAGAACATCGCCGACTGGGCCAGGCACAGTGCGATACCGATCCAGGTCAGCAGGGTCATCGGGGCGGGCCCTCGTTGTGAATGTCAGTCGACCTCGTAGCCGTGCTGCACGAGCCAGTCGCGCAGGAAGGCGATCTCCTCCTCCTGGGCCTCGATGACCTCGCGAGCCAGGTCGCGGATCGCCTGGTCCTCGCCGTGGAGCAGCACGACATTGGCCATGTCGATGGCACCCTGATGATGCGGGATCATCCCACGGGCGAAGTCGGCATCGGCATCGCCGGTGAAGTCGATCGACATGTCTTCATGCATGCGTCGATTGACCTCGTGATAGGCCTGCACGGCCTCATTGTCGGCATGCTCGTCTTCATCGTGCATCGCATGCTCATGATCGTGGCCGTTATCGTTGCCGTGGTGGGCCGGCTGCTCGTCACCCTCGAGCACATCATCGTCGGAGGCCTCGACCTCGCCATCATCCCCTTGCGCTTCGGCCTGCCCGGACTCGGCCTGCTGGATCCGCTCCTGTGCCTGAGCCTCCTCTTCCCCGGCCATGACGGGTGCCGCCAGCAAGGCGCTCCCGGCCAGGATGACGGCCAGCGCCGAAAGGGGGCGTACTACCAGGGTGTGTGACATGGTGCTCTCCTATAACATGGGCAACACGGATATCGTAAAGCCTTGGGCGGCGCACAGGTCAAATCCCTGTCGCTCCTTGGCCCATCAAACACGACACAGAGACTATCATGGACTGGAATCCTGCCCTGATCTGGGTTGCCATCGCCCTGCTGCTGGGCCTGGCGGAGCTCTCTTCCGGGGGCCTTGTGCTATTGGCGCTGGCAGCGGCAGCCGTGTTGACGTCGGCACTGGCCGCCCTGGGGCTATCGCTTCCCTGGCAGTTGCTGGGGATGGGCGTTTTCTCGGGGCTGCTTGTGCCCTTGGCCGTCATGGTCATTCGCCCCTGGTTCTCGCCTCGCGGCGTCGCCTACGGCACCACCGGTACCGGCGTGGAGAAGGGGCATACCTACACGACACTCAGGCGTGATTTCGATGGCGCCAGCGGGGTCAAGGTCAACGGCGATTTCTACCGCCTGCGCGTCGATGAAACCGGCGAGACCGACCTACCCGAAGGTACCCTGGTCGTCTTCAAGCAGTTCGACGGCACCACGGCCATCGTCAGCCACTGCCAGAAGCACCAGAAGAAGTAGGACGCGACGCTTCATTCACGCCACGTCCACCAAGAAACAATCCCCTCGAAGACCTTTCAACGCGTCATCACCAACACGCACTCGCCAAAGACAAGGAGCAGTACATCGTGAACATGGACCTTCCCTTCAGCCCCGGGCTGATACTCACCCTGATCATCGTCGTCATCGGCATCCTGATCATCGCCAAGGGGCTGGTGATCGTGCGCCAGTCCGAGGTGATGGTCATCGAGCGCCTGGGGTCGTTCAACCGGCTGCTGGAAAGCGGCATCAATATCATCATCCCCTTCATCGAGCAGCCCCGCGCCATCACCATGGTTCGCTATCGCAAGATGGGCGAGGACTATCACCCGATCACCAGCAGCGAAGTCCGTATCGATCGCCGTGAGACGGTGATGGATTTCCCGGGCCAGCCGGTGGTGACCACCGACAACGTCACGGTGAACATCAACGGCGCGCTCTACTACCAGATCATCGATCCCAAGCGCGCCGTCTATGAAGTGGAGAACATGAGCCAGGCGGTGGAGGTGCTGGCCAAGACCACGCTGCGCTCGGTGGTCGGCAAGATGGAACTCGACAAGCTGTTCGAGTCCCGTGCCGAGGTCAACAACGAGATCCAGGCCGCCATGGAAGAAGCCGCCTCCAAGTGGGGGGTGAAGATCTCGCGGGTCGAAGTGCAGGACATCGCCATGCCCGAAGAGGTGGAGTCCGCCATGCGCCTGCAGATGGCCGCCGAGCGCAAGCGCCGTGCCACCGTTACCGAAGCCGAGGGGGAGAAGTCCGCCGCCATCGCCATGGCCCAGGGCCAGCGCGAGTCGGCGATCCTCAACGCCCAGGGCGACAAGGAATCCGCCATCCTGCGCGCCCAGGGCGAACAGGAGTCGATCAAGCTGGTACTCAGCGCCATCGGCGACAGCGACGAGCACAAGCGCACCGTCGTGGGCTACCTGCTCGGCCAGAGCTACATCAAGGGGCTGCCCAACATGGCCAAGAACGGCGAGCGGGTCTTCGTGCCCTACGAGTCCTCCGCCCTGCTCGGCTCCATGGGCATGTTCCGCGAGATGGCCGGTTCACCGGAAGACGCCGTCTCCCGGCATCTTCGGTCCAGCGACAACCAGAGCGGTCTGCGCGGCGGCATCGTCGGCGGAGGTGGCAGCGCCGCCTGATCGAAGCGACACGCAGCACAGGGAGCGGGCCCACTGGCTGACGCCAGTCAGCCAAGCCGGCTCTCGCTGCGCCAGGCGCGATGCAGCACACGTGCAGGACATCCGGTGCCCGCCCCCGGCACCGGATATCCGAGCTTCTCCATCACATCCCTGTGATGTCTCCCGTCTCTCCATGGCGTGCCACCACAGCGGCCACTACGACCTTGGTCTCACTCTCCCCCACCCAGTGGCTCAGCTAGGCATACTGGCAGACCTGAAACGTTAAAGACTCCTCTGCTTCCGAGACGCCATGCCGCTGCTCCAGGAAAAGCTCGCCCCGCCGCCGCTGCCACCCTGCGTGGTGGCGAGGCCGCGCCTCAACGACCGTTTCGCGCTCGACGAACGGGTGCGCCTGCTGGTGGTACAGGCGCCGCCGGGGTATGGCAAGAGCACCCTGGTGGCCGAGCGGCTGCCGGCCCTGGAGCAGCACGCCGCCTGGCTGCGCCTGGAGCGGCGCGACGACACCCCGGCGCGCTTTTCCGCCTATTTCCATGCCGCGCTGGCACGGCTGCTGGACGATGCCGTCTCCCTGCCGGCCCTCGACGCGGCAGCCCCCCTCGCCCAGCAGTGCGAGGCGTGGCTGGCGGCGCTGCCCGAGGCGGTGTCACCTCGGCGACTGGTACTCGACGAGGTCGAGCATCTGCGCGACCCCGAGATCCTCGACGCCCTGCAGCTGTGGCTGCGCCACCAGCCGCGCTGGCTGACCCTGACGCTGATCTCGCGCACCCGCCCCGCCCTCGGCCTGGCAGCACTGCGTCTGCGCGGCGAGCTGGAGGAGATCGGCCTTGCCGAGCTGGCCTTCGACGTCGAGGAGGCACAGACCCTGTGCGCCGAGCAGCTCAGCTTTCCCCCCACCCGGGTCAGCCTGGAGCGGGCCCTGCGCCGCAGCGGCGGCTGGGTGATGGCGCTCACCTGGCTGGTCGAGCGCACCACCACCCGGGCCGGCTTCGACGCCCTGGTCGATCGCCTGAGTGGCGCCCATCCCGACTTCGTGGCCTGGTTCGACGACCTGCTCCACGAACACCTCGACGAGGAAGACCGCCGCCTGCTGCTGCAGCTCGGCGTGCTGGAGCGCTTCTCGCCGGCGCTGGTGGCCCGGCTGCTGGAAGGCGAGCGCCTGACCCAACGGCTTACTTCCCTGGAACAGGCCGGGCTGTTCATCGAGGCGCTCGACCCACACGAGCAGTGGTACCGCTTCCAGCCGCTGTTCGCCGGCTACCTGCACCATCGCCGCCATGAGCTGAGTCTCGATAGCCAGCGCCAGCTGCACCGGCGAGCCAGTCAAGCCTGGCTGGCGCTGGGCGACCCGGCCATGGCACTGGGCCAGGCGACCCAGGCCGAGGCACCAAACGACCTGGCCGCGCTACTCACCTCCCATGGCCCGTCGCTGCTGGCCAACGGCCACGTGGCACGGCTGTCTCACGCACTACAGCAGCTCGGCGAGACGCGCATCGTCACCTCCCCCGAGCTGACCCTGCTCTACGGCTGGGTGACCCACGCCCAGTTCCAGTTCGACCTCACCGCCCGCGCCATCGGCTGGATCGAGGCCCAGCTGGATGCCCCTGACTGGCAGGCCCTGAGCGCCGAGTTCGCCACCCTGCGTGCCCAGCTGGCGATCAACCAGGGCGACGCCGAGCGCGCCGCACCGCTGGCCGAGCAGGCCCTGACGCTACCCGCCCGCTACCTGGCCTCAACGCCGGTGGCCGCCGCGGCGATCCTCACCGAGGCGCGCTTCGTGCTCGGCCACCTCGACGAGTCGCTGGCACGAATTCGCGAGGTGGAACGCGAGGCGGCACGCCTCGGCGACGCCCAGCTGCAGCTCTGGTCGCTGTGCCATCAGTCCGAGACCCTGGTCGCCCAGGGCCGACTGCAGGCCGCCTACGACGTCCAGGAGCGCGCCTTCGCCCACCTCGAGCAGAGTAGCCAGGCGCAGCTGCCGGTGGCGGAATTCCTCTACCGCATCCGCAGCCAGCTGCTGTGGGAGTGGCACCGCCTCGACGACGCCGAGCAGGCGGCGCTGGCCGGCATCGCCGTGCTCGACAGCCAGGGCGAGCGCTGGACCCTGCAATGCCATATCAGCCTCGCCAAGGTGGCCCAGAGCCGCGGCGACCAGGCCCAGTGCGCCGACCATATCCGCCGCCTGCGCAAGATTCTCGCCGAGGGTGACTACCACATCGACTGGGTGGCCAACGCCCACGCCACCCTGCTCGCCTGGTGGCAAGCGACCCACGACCTCGACGCCGTGGCACGCTGGCTGCAGGAAGCGCCCCCCGCCGAGCCGGAACGGGCCAGCAACCACTTCGCTCAGTGCAACGTGCGCAACCACGCCCGCGCCCTGACCCTGCTCGGCCGCTGCGACGAGGCCGAGGCGCTGCTCGAGCGGATCGAGGCCCAAACCGCCCGGCTCGGCCTGGTCACCGATGCCAACCGCAACCAGCTGTGCCTGACCGCCGTGGCCTGGCAGCGCGGCGACCGCAGCGCCGCCCTTGCGCACCTCCATCAGGCACTGACGCTCGCCTCGCGCACCGCCCTGACCGGCAGCTTCCTGCGCCTCGGCCCGCCGCTGGCCGAGCTGCTGCAGGCGCTGCTCGATGGCGGCGAGCTCGACGACCTTGCCCGCCAGCGCGCCACGCGGCTGATCGAACTGGCGTCACGCCAGCGCAACTTCGGCAGCGCCGTGAGGCTGATGCTCGACGAGGCGGTCATCGCCGATATCGTCGCCCGCCCCGACGTACCCGAGCTGATCCGCACCTCGCCGCTGACCCGCCGCGAATGGCAGATCCTCGGCCTGATCCACGCCGGGCTTTCCAACGAGCAGATCGCCGAGCAGCTCTCGGTGGCGCCCACCACGGTCAAGACGCATATCCGCAGCCTCTACCAGAAGCAGAACATCCGCCGCCGCGAGGAGGCCATCGCCCTGGCCGGCGAGCTGCTGGCACGCATCCAGGGCGACTAGCCCACCTCCTCCCCCCCTCTACGCCGTCTCCTCCGCCACCGGGAGGATTTCACCCACCCCCGCGCCGCGCACCATGGCCATGACGCCTATTCACCTCAAACACAACAAGGAACATGCGCACATGGCACAGGCTTCTCGCTACATAGGCCCCCAGGGCGCCGACTGGTGGCGCGGCGCGGTGATCTACCAGATCTATCCACGCAGCTTCATGGACAGCCGCGGCGATGGCATCGGTGATCTGCAGGGGGTGATCGACCAGCTCGACTACATCGCCTCCCTGAACGTCGACGCCATCTGGCTGTCACCCTTCTTCACCTCGCCGATGAAGGACTTCGGCTACGACATCAGCGACTATCGCGACGTCGACCCGATGTTCGGCAGCCTGGAGGACTTCGACCGCCTGGTGGAAGCGGCCCACGCCCGCGGCCTCAGGGTCACCATCGACCAGGTGCTGTCGCACAGCTCCGACCAGCACGCCTGGTTCAGCGAGAGCCGCGCCAGCCGCGACAATCCCAAGGCGGATTGGTACGTGTGGGCCGATGCCCGCGCCGACGGCTCGCCGCCCACCAACTGGCAGTCGGTGTTCGGCGGCTCCAGCTGGCAGTGGGACACGCGTCGCTGCCAGTACTACCTGCACAACTTCCTGGCCAGCCAGCCGGATCTCAACTTCCACAACCCGGCGGTGGTCGAGGCGATCCTCGGCGAGGTGCGCTTCTGGCTGGAGCGAGGCGTGGACGGCTTCCGCCTCGACGCGGTCAACTTCTGCACCCACGGCAAGCTCGAGGACAACCCGCCCCGCGAGGACCTGGCAGAGGGCTTTCTCGGCTTGCGCCCCGACAACCCCTACGGCTTCCAGCGCCACCTTCACGACAAGACCCAGCCGGACAACCTGGCCTTCCTCGAGAAGCTGCGCGCGCTGCTCGACGAGTACCCCGGCACCACCAGCGTCGGCGAGGTCGGCGACGACGACTCGCTGCGGGTGATGGCCGAGTACACCCAGGGCGGCAAGCGGCTGCACATGGCCTACTCCTTCGACCTGCTCGGCGAGCGCCACGACCCGTCCTTCCTGCAGCACACCCTCACCGAAATGGAGCAGCGCATCGATGACGGCTGGCCGTGCTGGGCGCTGGGCAACCACGACGTGGTGCGTCTCGCCACCCGCTGGCAGGCCGCCGACAATCCCGCCGCGCTGCGCCTCTACATGGCCTTCCTGCTCACCCAGCGCGGCAGCGTCTGCCTCTACCAGGGCGAGGAGCTGGGGCTGCCCGAGGCCCAGTTGAGCTTCGAACAGCTGGTCGACCCCGCCGGCATCACCTTCTGGCCGGCCTACAAGGGCCGCGACGGCTGCCGCACGCCTCAACCCTGGGTCGCCGATGCCCGGCACGCCGGCTTCAGCAGCGCCACACCCTGGCTGCCGGTGCCCGTCGAGCACGCCAACCTGGCGGTTGACCGGCAGGATGACGACCCGGCCTCGCTGCTCAACGCCTACCGCGCCTTCCTGGCCTTCCGCCGCGGGCAGCCCGCGCTGGTCAAGGGCGACGTGCGCTACCATTCGCTGCAGGGCGAGGTGATGCGCTTCGAACGACGCTATCAGGGCGAACGCCTGCTGGTGGCCCTCAACTTCGCCGCCACTCCCTGCGAGGTCGCCGCCCCGGCCAGCGCCGAGCCACTGGCGGAAGCCCCGCCGCTGGTCAACGGCCGCTGGCAGAACGGCACCTTGACGCTACCCGCTTACGGCATTGCCATCGCGCGCTGCTCGGAGGACAACCCATGGGACGCCTGACACTGGAAGGGATCGGCAAGGCCTTCGGCGAGGTGGAGATCTCTCGCGACATCGACCTGACCATCGAGGACGGCGAGTTCGTGGTCTTCGTCGGCCCTTCGGGCTGCGGCAAGTCGACCCTGCTGCGCATGATCGCCGGGCTGGAGGACATCACCCAGGGCGAGATGTGCCTGGACGGCGAGCGCATCAACGAGATCCCGCCCCAGGAGCGCGACATCGGCATGGTGTTCCAGTCCTACGCGCTCTATCCGCACATGAGCGTGGCCGAGAACATGGCCTTCGGCCTCAAGCTGGCGCGCACCGACAAGGCCGAGATCCGTCGGCGCGTGCAGCACGCCGCCGAGATGCTGCACCTCAGCGAACTGCTCGAACGCCGCCCCAAGGACCTCTCCGGCGGCCAGCGCCAGCGGGTCGCCATCGGCCGCACCCTGGTCAAGGAGCCGGCGGTGTTCCTGTTCGACGAGCCGCTCTCCAACCTGGATGCGGCGCTGCGGGTCGACATGCGGGTGCAGATCGCCGAGCTGCACAAGCGCCTGCAGGCGACCATGATCTACGTCACCCACGACCAGGTCGAGGCGATGACCCTGGCCGACCGCATCGTGCTGCTCTCCGGCGGCCGCATCGCCCAGGTCGGCGCGCCGCTGTCGCTCTACCACTTCCCCAGGACCCTGGAGGTCGCCGAATTCATCGGCTCACCGCGCATCAACACCCTGAGCGTCGAAGTGCTCGACCCCGGTCGCCTGCATACGGCGGTCCGCCTGCCCGGCGGCGCCACCCTCCAGGTGGCCGTCGACGGTGCCCGGCTCAAGGTCGGCGATCGCGCCACCCTGGGCGTGCGCGCCGAGGACTTCGTCGCCCCGGACCAGGCCGAGGCGACGCTCCAGGCGCGCCTGATGGTCGCCGAGAAGCTCGGCTACGAGACCCTCGCCCACCTGCAGGTGGAAGGGGTCGAGGCGACGCTGACCCATCGCCTCGACGGCCTCGCCCATCTCGACGACCACCAGGCCGTCACCCTCGGCCTTGACGGCGAGCACTGCCACCTCTTCGGTGCCGACGGGGTGGCCTGCCCCAGGCAGGTGCGGATCCCCGGCGTCACCCACTGAGTGCCGCCAAACGCCAGCGCCCCGGCCTCATTGGAGAGGCCGGGGCGTTTTTTTCATTGCTGCCTTGCCAGACGACCAGAAAGCCCCGGTCAGTGACCGGGGTGAGCCGTACTCATTGTCAGCCCTTGACGCCGCCGGCAGTCAAGCCGCCGATGATCCAGCGCTGACAGATCAGGAAGGCGACGGTGATGGGCAGGCCGGAGAGCACCGCGGCGGCGGCGAAGTTACCCCAGCGCTGGTTGTGGTCGGCCAGGTACTGCTGGGCACCCACGGCGAGCGTCAGCTTGTGCTCGTCGACCAGCAGCACCGAGGCCATGGGGTACTCCATGATGCTCATCACGAAGGCGAGGATGAATACCACCATCAGGATCGGCACCGACAGCGGCAGCAGGATGTAGCGGAACGCCTGCCAGGTGCTGGCGCCGTCGACCATGGCGGCCTCCTCCAGCGAGCCGTCGATGGACTCGAAGTAGCCCTTGATGGTCCAGATATGCAGCGCCACGGCGCCCAGCGAGGCGACGATCAGCGCCCCGTGGGTGTTGATGCCAAGCCACGGCACCAGCTGGCCGAGGCGGTCGAACAGCGCGTAGAGCGCCACCAGCGAGAGCACCGCCGGGAACATCTGGAAGATCAGCATGCCCTTGAGGAGCGGCGCCTTGCCCTTGAAGCGCATGCGCGCGAAGGCGTAGGCGCTGGTGGTGGCGAGCATCAGGATCAGCAGCGACGACACCACCGCCACCTTGATCGAGTTCCACAGCCACAGCAGTACCGGGAACGGCGGCTGGACCACGCTGCCGTCGGCACGCTCCCAGGGGATGCCCAGCGCCAGCGACCAGTGCTCCAGCGAGAAGCGTTCGGGGATCAGGCTGCCGGTGGCGAAGTTGCCCTCGCGAAACGAGATCGAGATCACCAGCAGCAGCGGAAAGACGATCAGCGAGACGAAGCCGATCAGGGCGAGATGCGCGCCCAGACGGCGGGCGCGGATCGAGCGGGGTTGAACCATGGCCATGACGGTTTCTCCTTATCAGACCTTGACCTTGGATAGGCGCAGATTGAGCAGCGACATGCCCGCCACCAGCAGGAAGATCAGGGTGGCGATGGCCGCCGCCAGCCCGAAGTCCTGGCCGGCATCCTGGAAGGCGATGCGGTAGGTGTAGCTGACCAGCAGGTCGGTGGTGCCCGCCGGGGTGCTGGCGCCGAGGATATCGGGGTTACCGCCGGTGAGCAGGGCGATCAGCACGAAGTTGTTGAAGTTGAAGGCGAAGGCGGCGATCAGCAGCGGCGTCAGGGGCTTGAGGATCAGCGGCAGGGTGATGGTCAGCATGTTGGTGAGCGGCCCCCCGCCGTCCACCGCCGAGGCCTCGTAGAGATCGCGGGGTATCGACTGGATCAGGCCCATGCACAGCAGCAGCATGTAGGGGTAGCCGAGCCAGGTATTGACGATCAGCAGCATGCTGCGCGCCAGCCACGGGTCGGTAAACCACTCGGGGCGGATGCCGAACACCCCGTCGAGGATCATGTTCACCTCGCCGAAGTGCTGGTTGAACATGCCCTTGAAGATAAGGATCGAGATGAACGCCGGCACCGCGTAGGGCAGGATCAGCAGCGTGCGGTAGATCGCCTTGCCGCGCAGCTGGTCCCACTGCAGCAGCGAGGCGAGGGTGAAGCCGACGACCAGGGTGAACAGCACGGTGAGACCGGCGAAGGCGAAGGTCCAGACGAAGATCTGCATGAAGGGGCCGCGGATATCCGGGTCGGCGAAGATCCGCGTGTAGTTGTCCAGGCCCACCGCCACCGGCCAGCCCGGGGTGATGCGCTGGCCATCGTCGCTGACGAAGAAGCCGGTCTCGCGGTCCGGCGTCAGCACCCGGTCGTCGCGGCGATCATGGAGCGAGCCGTCGTCGCGGGCCTCATAGCGGTCGAGCATGGGCGCGAAGTGGCGCAGCCCCGCCATGCGCAGTTCCAGGCCTTCCGGGGTCACCAGGCGCAGCGCCTGCAGGGCGTCGCGGGCGGCGATCACCTCGCGCATCTCGAGCGGCTCGGCGTCGAGGGCCTGGTGCAGCGGCTCGATCTCGATGCGCCGGGTGGCGTCGTCGTCGAGGTCGAGGGGCCCACTGATGAAGTGGGTGGCCCCCTCCAGGGCGGCCTCCAGTTCGGCATCGGCCTCGCCCTCCAGCGGGGGCTCCCCCTCGCGCTCCAGGGTGAGCCGCACCCGGTCACCCTCGCGATAGGCCTGGAAGGTGAAGGAAGCACCCTCCTCCTGATAGGTCCGCGCCAGCAGCTGACCGCGCACCCGGTCCTCGCTGAGCAGGTTGCTGGAGCTGTAGTTGCTGAAGCTGATGCCGATGGTATAGAGCAGCGGGAAGATCACGAACACCCCGAGCCCCGCCACTGCCGGAAAGATGTAGCGGTGACTCATCAGGGTGCGCTTGGTGAACACCACCGCCAGCGAGGCGCCGAGCACCAGGAACAGCAGCGCGAACATCCACTGGCCGTTGAGATGAAAGGCCAGCACCAGCCACATCAGGGTCAGCACCAGGGCCGCTACCAGGCCGCGCATGGCCCAGCGGGTATAGCGCTCGGCGACATGCCGCGAACGGTGTCGCGGCAGGCCTCGGGAAGCGTTGGTCGTATACATGTCGATATCCTGCGGGAGCGGGCCGGCGGCATGGGTGCCGCCGGCCATGGGCGTCGGGTAGGCTTACTGGCGCATGCGGCGCGCCGCGGCGTCGAGGGCTTCCCGTGGCGACTGGCGGCCGCTGCCGATATTCTGCAGCGCCGGCTCCATGGCGGCCCAGAAGGCGCCCATCTCGGGAATATTGGGCATCGGCATGCCGATCTCGGCGTTGGCCAGGGTCGCGGCGATATTGGCGTCGCTTTCCAACTCTTCCTGATAGGCAATATGCGCCACCGCCCCCAGCGAGCCGTCGCTGTTGAAGGTGCGCATGCCGGCCTCGCTGAGCAGGTAGCTTTCGAGGAATTCCACCGCCAGGAAGTCGTTGGGCGAGGCGGCATTGATCATCGCCGTCATCACGCCGTACATGGCCCGGGCGCGTTCGTCGCCGACCTTGGGCAGCAGCGCCACGCCGTAGTCGATGCCGCTGCGCTCCAGGTTTGGCCAGGCCCAGGGGCCGCTGATCATGGTGGCCACCTCGCCGCGGTTGAAGCGGGTGTCGGCGATGCTGTAATCGGTGCCGCGGGGCAGCACGCCGCTGTCGATCAGCTCCACCAGCAGCTCGGCGCCCTGCACGGCACCCTCATTGTTGACGCCGATATCGCTGACGTCGAAGCCCTCCTCGGTCTGCTTGAAGGGGTAGCCGCCGTTGGCGGCGAGCAGCGGCCAGCCGTAGTAGGGCTCGCTGTAGTCGAACAGGATCGCCTTCTTGCCCTGCTCGACGAGCTCGGCGTCCAGCGCCACCAGCTCGGCGAAGCTCTGCGGCGCCTCGTCGACCAGCGCCTTGTTGTAGATCAGCCCCAGCGACTCCACCGAGACCGGGTAGCCGTAGGTGTCGCCGTTCCACAGCGTGGCATCCCAGGTGAAGTCGAAGTAGTCGGCGCGGAAGCCATCGCCGGGTGAGAGCGGCGTGAGCAGGCCGCTCTGGGCCCACTCGCCGAGGCGGTCGTGGGCCCAGATCACGATATCGGGCCCCTGGCCGCTGCCGGCGGCCTGCTGGAAGCGGTCGGTGAGGTTATCGGGAAAGACCACCTCGACCTCGATGCCGGTCTCGTCGGTGAACTGGGCCGCCACCTCGCGAATGCCGTCCTGGCCCTTGTTGTCGCCCATCCAGATGGTCAGGCGGTCGTCGTCGAAGGCCAGTGCCGGCGCGGCTGCGGCGCCCAGCAGGGTGGCGGCGAGCAGTGGCGTGAAGCAGCGGCTTGGAGTGGTGTGCATAGGTCATGCCCCATTGTTGTTATCGAGGAAGTATCGTTGACCCGACCAGCCTCGCCAATCGGCGCTGCGGATGGCTCCTCCTCGGGGGGCGTAGGAGTGGCGTAAGCGTGGGGCGTAGATGGCGCAGCCGCAAACGACGACGCCCGCAGAAGCGGGCGTCGGTAGCCTAGGCGATGGGCCACGCGGGGTGATTCGTATCCGGCCTGCGTCGGTATGGCGCCGTGTGCTGGCCTCTCACCGGCTACCGAACCGCGCCAGCTGCATCTCCTGCAGGCGGCTCAGGGCGCGACGGAACGGGAAGGCGAGATAGCCCCGGGGATAGAGCTCCTCCATGGCCACCTCGGCTTCCACGTAGAGCGGCACGCGGCGGTCGTAGCACTCGTCGACCAGGGCGATGAAACGACGTACGCCGTCGTCGCGGCGCGAGAGCGGCGGCAGCTCCCTCTCCCCGGCCTCGACACGCTCGATACCATCCTCGGTACCACGCGCGATGCTCCCGTCAGCACTGGCATCGCTCAAGCGTGGCACTTCACCGAGCAGGATGTGATCGAAGCCATCGACCAGGGCGATGAAGTCCAGCGCCGCCAGCGGCTGTTCGCACAATGCCGCGTAGCGACACCACAGGACCCGCTCGCTGCGCCGCTCCACCGCAATCCGGCGATGCCCCAGCTCGATGAACTCGGCGCTGGGCTCGCTGCCCTTCGCCTCGTCCGCACTCAGCCGGTCGAAGAGCGCCGCGAGGGCGCCAGGTCGGCCGGGTTCGCTCACCCAGTAGCGCTGGCAGGGCTTGCCCGGATGCAGCCGGTGGTCCTGTCCGCCATCCAGTTCGATCACCTCCATGTAATGCGTCATGGCCGCCACGGCAGGCAGGAAGCGATCGCGGTTGAAACCGTCGGCATAGAGCCCGTCGGGCGCCTGATTCGATGTGCACACCAGCACGAGTCCCTCGTCGAACAGCGCGCCCAGCAGCCGGCCGAGCAGCATGGCATCGGCGATATCATTGACGAACAGCTCGTCGAGGCACAGCACCCGCACCTCCGCCGCAAGCTCCCGCGCCAACGCGGTGAGCGGGTCGGCGGTGCCGCTCAGCTGGAACTGGCGCTGGTGCACCCAGCGCATGAAATGGTGGAAATGCAGGCGTCGGGCGGGAACCTGGAGGTGTCGATGGAAGCCGTCCATCAGCCAGGTCTTGCCGCGGCCCACCGGGCCCCAGAGATAGACGCCGGGTATGGCCCGGCGGCCTCCCGATGCCGCTTCTTCGTGCAGCGCCTGATAGCAGGCGTCGAGGCGGGCGGCGGCAACCCGCTGCGCCTCGTCCGGGGCGAAGCCCTGGCGCTCCACCGCCTCCCGGTACAAGGCCAGGGGCGAGGCGGCCGTCATGCCTCTAGCCGGCGCAGCATGATGGTGACGTTCTCGCCCCGGTAGCTCAGCTCTTCGTGCTCGCACCAGCCGAGTCGACGATAGAGCCCCTGCTGGTCGGGGGTGTACAGGTAGAACTGGCCGACACCACAGGCGGCGGCCTCCTCTTCGACGCGGCGGATCAGCCTGGCGGCGATGCCCCATCCGCGCCACTCCGGCAGCACGAACACCGAGGCCAGCCAGGGCGTGAGCTCGCGACGGGAGTCCATGTCCTCTGCCATCAGCGCCGCCGTCCCCACCGGCCGATCGCCCTGCATGGCCACGAACACCGACGGCACGCCGCCGTCACCGCACTCGCGGCGGAAGGCCTCGCGGTATGACTCCGGGTTACTGCCGGGGTGCAGGTGCCCCCATTCGGCGTAGGTCCAGCTCGCCACCGTGGCGACATGGATTGAGTCGGGGTTCAAGCGCACGATGCTGAGATCTCGCATGATGTCCTTATCCAGGGTTACGTCTCTGCCCACCCAACTGGCATGGATATCTTACGCACAAGGCTACCCCAGTTGAAACGGGTAGACCGAACCGATCGCCAGGATGCGGGTGAGTTCGTCCAGCGCCGTCAGGGTCTCGTCGGCCAGCTGCGGATCGGCCAGGTCGTCGGGCGCCAGGCGGTCGCGATAGTGACGCTCGACCCAGGTGGTCAGCTCGTCATGAAGCCCGTCGTTGAGCAGCACCCGGCCGGTCAGGGCCGATCGCTCCACCTGCGAGAGTGCCACCCGCAGACGCAGGCAGGCCGGGCCGCCACCGTTGCGCATGCTCTGCTTGACGTCCTTGACGATCACTTCCCCGATGGGGTTGTTGCCCGCCAGCAGGTGATCCTGGATGGTGCGCCACACCGCCTCGCGCTCCTGGCACTCGCCGGGAACCACCAGGGTCATGCTGCCATCGGCATTGGTCAGCAGCTGGGAGTTGAACAGGTAGGAGGCCACGGCGTCCTCGAGGCTCACCGCCTCCAGCGGCACCCGTACCGGGATCAGGGGCGTCGCCATCTTGCGGCGCAGCTCGTCGAGGGTCGCCCCCTCGTCGAGGAAAGCCATCTCGTGGTAGAGCAGCACCGGGCCGTTGCCCACCGCGATCACGTCGTTGTGGAACACGCCGGCATCGATGGCATCGGGATGCTGCTGGGCGAACACCGCCTGGTCGTCGCTCAAGCCGTGCTGACGGGCCACCGCCTGGCTCGCCTCCAGGGTCTGGCGGGCCGGGAACTTCTGCGGCTCGATGCGCCCGCCGAAGGCCTGGCGGCCGTAGACGAAGAGGTGCACACCGGCCTCGCCGTGCTCGCCACAGAGCCGGGTGTGGTTGGCCGCCCCCTCGTCGGAGAAGGCCGGGGTCGCCGGCAGCACCGAATGGTGGGCGAAGTGGCGCTCGTCATGGAAGATCGCCGCCAGCACGCGCCCGGTGGTCTCCGGCTCCAGGTAGCGGTGAAAGCTCGACTGCAGGTTGGCCGGGGTGAAATGCACCCGCCCATCCGGCGCATCGCGGCTCGGCGTCACCGTACCGGCGTTGGCCGTCCACATGCTCGACGCCGAACACACCGCCCGCAGCACCTGGGGCGCCTCCCTGGCGGCACGGGCCAGCACCTCGGAATTGCTGCCAGTGAAGCCCAGCGCCCGCAGGGCGCCGAGATCCGGCCGCTGCTGGGGCGGCAACACGCCCTGGGCGTAGCCGGCGTCCATCAGCGCCTTCATCTTGGCGAGCCCCTGCAGCGCGGCCTCACGCGGGTTGGAGACCAGGCCGCCATGGCTCATGGAAGCGACGTTGCCGTGGGCCAGCCCCGAGTAGTTGTGGGTCGGCCCCACCAGGCCGTCGAAATTGACTTCCCGGTAGCTCTCGTCGCGCAGCGTCACAGCGTCGCTCATAACACCACTCCCGGCGGCAGTTGGTCAGGCAGGTGCAGATCCTCGCTCTCCATGGAGGCTACCGGATAGGCGCAGTAGTCGGCGGCATAGTAGGCACTGGGGCGGTGGTTGCCACTGTTGCCGACGCCACCGAAGGGGGCATCGCCCGAGGCGCCGGTGGTCTGGCGGTTCCAGTTGACGATGCCGGCACGAATGCGCAGCAGGAAGTCGTCCCAGTCGGCGCGCTCGCCGCCGATCAGGCCGGCGGAGAGGCCGTATCGGGTGTCATTGGCGATAGTGACCGCTTCGCCCCAGTCTTTATAACGGTATACCTTCAACAGCGGGCCGAAGTGCTCCTCGTCGGGCACCGCCAGGCCGGTGACGTCGATCAGCGCGGGGCTGAGCAGGCTGGTGCCCTCCTGCAGGCACGCCATGCGCGACAACACCACCCCGCCCAGGGCTTCCAGCTCGTCCTGGGCCTTGAGCAGCCCCTGGGCCGCCGCCGGGCTGACCAGGCCACCGTAGAACGGCGCCGGCTCGGCGAACTGACCTGCCACGTGCAACCGACCGATGGCGTCCGCCAGGGCGTCGAGCAGGTGGTCGCCGACCTGGCCCTCGGGCACGATCAGCCGGCGCGAGCAGGTGCAGCGCTGGCCGCCGGAGAGGAAGGCCGACTGCAGGATGGTCAGCACCACGGCGTCCTGGTCGTGCACGTCCTTGACCACCAGCGGATTGTTGCCCCCCAGCTCCAGGGCCAGGATCTTGTCGAATCGATCGGCGAACTGCCGGTTGAGCAGCCCGCCCACCTTGGCGCTGCCGGTGAACAGCAGGCCGTCGATGCCCGGGTGCGCCGAGAGCGCCTGCCCCACCGGTGCCCCGCCCTGCACCAGGTTGATCACCCCGGCCGGCAGGCCCGCTTCCTGCCAGCACTGCAGGGTGAGGTCGGCGGTCAGCGGCGTCTGCTCGCTGGGCTTGAACACCACCGTATTGCCGGCCAGCAGCGCAGGCACCATGTGCCCATTGGGCAGGTGCCCGGGGAAGTTGTAGGGACCGAACACCGCCATCACCCCATGGGGCCGATGCCGCAGTACCGCGCGGGTGTCGCCCACGTCACGGCTGCGCTCGCCGGTACGCTCATGGTAGGCACGCGCCGAGATCGCCACCTTGCCGATCATCGCCCCCACTTCGGTGCGGGCCTCCCAAAGCGGCTTGCCGGTTTCCGAGGCGATGGTTCGGGCCAGGTCCTCACGATGCGACTCCAGTACTTCGCGAAAGCGCTCCACCACCGCCAGCCTCTCATCGAAGGCGCGCCGCGCCCAGGGGGCAAAGGCACCTCGGGCGGCGGCCACCGCCGCCGCCACCTGGGAATCGCTGGCGCCGTTTCCCTGCCACAGGGTGTCGCCGGAGACCGGGTCCTGCTTGGTGAAGCGGGTAGCCTCCCCCGCCTGCCAGGTGCCATCGATCCACAGCTGCTGCATGGCTTTCATGGTGTCTCCTCGGTATCCAGTACGCGCAGGGCGTCGCCGGCGACAACGTCGAGTCGCCGCGCCTCCTGTTCGCTCAGGGTGATGGTGTCGTCCTCGTTGGGGCCGCCGGCTATCCAGGCGGCGCGGAAAGCGGCCATGTCGGTACTGGCCGCCAGCCAGCGCGGGCGAGCGGCAGGCGGCTCGCTGCCGGCATGCACCTCCACCCGGCAGCGGCGCGACTTGCGCACGGCGCGTATGTCGTCGATGTAGGCCTCCACGGTGGGGCCGCCGTCGAAGATGTCGATGAAACCTTCCCAGCGCAGCCCCTCCTTCTTGAGCATGGCCAGCGCCGGACGGGTATCGCGGTGCACCTGACCGATACAGGCCCGGGCCTCGTCGGAGAGAAACGGGGTATAGATGGGAAACTTGGGCATCAGCTCGCCGATGAAGCTCTTCTGGCCCAGCCCGGTCAGGCGATCCGCCTCGTCGAAATCCAGCGGGAAGAAGTGGCTTCCCAGGCACTCCCAGAAGGGACTCTTGCCCCGCTCGTCGAAGACACCCCGCATCTCCGCCAGCACCTTGTCGGGGAACTGGTCGCGAAACTCGGCGATGAACAGCCAGCGCATCATCGACAGCAGTGCGCCGTTGCGCTGGTGGCGCCGATCCTCGCCACGGTACTGGGGGCGCAGGAACAGCGACGCCACTTCGGCATCGCCGGTGTGGTCGGAGCTGAGAAAGAGGGTGTCGATGGTGCGATGCAGGTCGAGCTGCACCGAGGAGTGGGCCAGGGTGCCAAGGCGGTAGTGGTAGAACGGCACCTCGCGGCCCACCTGCCCTTCGATGGCACAGCAGCCGGCCAGCTCGCCGCTGGCCTCGTCCTCCAGCACGAAGAAGTAGTTGCGCCGGTCGGCCGGGGTGCGCTGCTCGAAGGCGGTCACGGCCAGCTCGATCTTCTCGGCGAGAAACTCGCGGTTGTCGGGCAGCGAGGTGAAGCCGACCCCGGTCTCGCGCGCCAGGGCCTGCAGCTCGTCCAGGTCGGACTCGGCAATCGCTCGAATGCGCATCACAGCTCTCCCTCGTCGTAGCCCAGCTCGGAATCGTCCGCCGCCAGGGCCAACGGCGCCACCAGCACGGCACGCCCCTCCTCCACGCCCAGCAGCTCGGCGTGCTCCGACGAGAGCATCAGCTGGCCGGTGGGCGACAGCGCGTAACGGGCCACCACGCAGCGAAAATCGGCCAGCCGCTGGTTGGCGATCATGGCCGGCTCCGCATCCGGCAGGGCATGGGCCGGGCGTATGCGCACCGGATGCCAGGCGGCGCGCCGGAAGCTTGCCAGGCGATCGCGCTCACCCTTGATCACCGGGCCGGCATCGAAGATGTCCACATGGCGCGAGCGCAGGAAGCCCTCGGCCAGCATCTCGGCCATGGCGACTTCATGGTCCGGGTGTTCGCGCCCGATCGCCGCGCGGGCCTGGGGCGTCAGCAGCGCCAGGTAGAGCGGGAACTGAGGCATCACCTCGGCGATGAAGCTCTTGGAGCGCACCCCCGCCAGGTAGTTGATGTCGTGGTAGTCACGCACGAAGAAGTGCCGCCCCACGCTGTTCCAGAACGGCGATTCGCCCTGCTCGTCCAGGTAGCCGGGAAAGGCCATGGCCAGCACCTCGGCGAAGCGCTCGGGATACTGGGCGATGAACATCAGCCTGGCCCGGCGCAGCAGGCTTTCCGCACTGGTGCCACGGTAGCGCGGCTCGATCGACAGCGCGCAGAGCTGGGTGGTCTCGGAGACCTCATGGGAGAGCGCCAGGGTCTGCACCTCGCGGCGCACGTTGAGCTGCTGCGAGGCGTGGATCAGGGTCTCCTGGCGATAGGTGTAGTAGGCCTCCCGGGCACCGGCCTCGGCGCGAATGGTGGCGGTGCCCACCACCTCGCCGCGCTCCAGGTCCTCGAGGACGAAGGTGTAGAGCTCGTCGCCGGGGAAGTCCACCTCACGGCTGAAGGAGTGCCGCGAGCGGGCGATGCGCTCCTCCAGCCGGTCGCGGTGGGCCGGCAGGTTGGTCAGGCTCGGCGTGGCGGTACCTGCCAGCCGCTCCAGGGCCGGCAGGTCGGCCGGCCGAACAGGGCGTACGACCATCATGGCAGGGTCTCCGGGTCGGTTGGCAGCATCTTGCATGGGCTGGCCGGCCTTCACTTGGCCGCCACCAGTCGCGCCACGGCCCGCTCGAGGCGCGCCATGCCCTCGCTGATATCGGCCTCGGGAATCACCAGCGACGGCGCCATGCGCAGCACGTTGGGCCCGGCGATCAGGGCCATGAGCCCCTCCTCGATGGCCAGCGGCAGGATGTCCTTGGCCCGGCCTTCGTAGTCGGGGGCCATCTCGGCGCCGACCAGCAGCCCCATGCCGCGGATCTCCTTGAACACGCCATGCTTGCGGTTGATTGCCTCAAGGTGCTCGCGGAACAGGTCATGGCGCTGTTTCACGCCATCGAGGACCGCTGGCGTGGCGATGTATTCGACCGCGGCCAGGGCCACGGCGGAGGCCAGCGCATTGCCGCCATAGGTGGAGCCATGGGTGCCGATGGCCAGCGCCGGGGCGACGCGGTCGGTGGTCAGCATCGCCCCCACCGGGAAACCGCCGCCCAGGCCCTTGGCGCTGGTGAGGATGTCCGGCATCACGCCGTATTCCATGTAGGCGTAGAGGGCGCCGGTGCGGCCGACGCCGGTCTGCACCTCGTCGAAGATCAGCAGGGCATCGTGGGCGTCGCACAGGTCCCGCAGCCCCTGCAGGAATTCCTGGGTGGCCGGCACGATTCCGCCCTCGCCCTGCATCGGCTCGACCATCACTGCGCAGGTATCGTCGTCGATCAGGTCACGGACGCTGGCGAGATTATTGAACTCGCCGTGGACGATGCCGCCCGGCACCGGGCCGAAGCCCTGGGAGTACTTGGGCTGGCCGCCGACGCTGACGGTGAAGAAGGTGCGCCCGTGGAAGGACTGCGAGAACGAGACGATGCGGCTCTTGTGCTCGCTGAAGTTGTCATGGGCCCAGCGCCGCGCCAGCTTCAGCGCCGCCTCGTTGGCTTCGCCGCCGGAGCTGCAGAGGTAGACCTTGTCGGCGAAGGTACGCTCCACCAGGGTCCGGGCCAGGGCCAGGGCCGGCTCATTGGTGTAGACGTTGGAAAGGTGCCAGAGCTTGTTGGCCTGCTCGGTGAGTGCCTCGACCAGCACCGGATGGCAATGGCCGAGGGAGTTGACCGCGATACCCCCGGCGAAATCGATATACTCGCGCCCTTCCTGATCCCATAGGCGGCTGCCCTCGCCGCGCACCGGAATGGCCTTCTGGGGAGAGTAGTTGGGCACCATGTACTGATCGAAATCGGCGCGGGTCGGGGTCTGGCTCATGTCGGTCTCCATTCCAGCGAAATAAGGGGAAGCGAAGCGCTACTGTCATTCGAGTATACGGAGCCCTAGCCGTCCAGGCTTTCAGCTATGGGACTCCATCTTGTGAAAATGGCTGTCGGCGTGACGCACCGGCCTCGGCTAGTGCAGCCGCTCCTCGCGGGGCGTTACCCCGAAATGATTGCGATAGGCCGTCGAAAAGTGCGCCGGGGAAGAGAACCCCGTCTTCATGGCGATCTCGCCGGCGGGCAGGTCGCTGTCACGCAGGAGTCGGCGAGCTTCCTGCAGGCGCAGGTCCAGGTAGTAACGGCCGGGGACGGCCTGGAGATACTTCTTGAACAGCCGCTCCAGCTGGCGCCGGGAGATGCCCAGGTGCTCGGCCAGCTCGTGGGTGGTCAGCGGCTCCTCGATATTGGCCTCCATCAGCATCACCGCATCCACCAGCGGCGCCGGCGCATGGCCCAGGCGGGCACGCAGCGGCACCTGCTGGGGCTCGTCGGCCATGCGGATCCGCTCCAGCACGAAATGCTCCGAGACCCGCTCGGCCAGCTCGCTGCCGTGGTGGGTGGCGATCAGCGTCATCATCATGTCCATGGCCGCCGTGCCGCCACCGCAGGTGAGCCGGTCCCGGTCGATCTCGAACAGCTGCTGGGAGAGCCGCACCCGGGGAAAGTCGCGGGTGAAGGCGGTGAAGCGCTGCCAGGGCAGCGTGGCGCGATAGCCGTCCAGCACGCCGGCGCGGGCCAGCAGCTCGGTACCACCGCCCACGCCGACCAGGACGACACCGCTTCTGCCCAGCGCGCGCAGGCGGGACACGATGGCGCCATCGGCATTCGCCGACAGGGGCGTCGGGGCACAGACGACCAGCATGTCGAGCTCGACCGCCGCCTCACCGAAAGGCTTGCCCGCCGCCAGGCTGAGTTCGGCGAGGCTAGGGGTCTCGCCGCCAGCGGGACTGTAGGGCTGCACGCGGTAGAGACGCCGACCGGCCAGCTGGTTGGCCACCATCAGTGGCTCCAGGGCGCAGGCCTGGGCCAGCAGGGAAAAACCCGGCAGCGTCAGCACCCCGATCCAGCGGGTCGCTGACGTGGAAACAGTGGCAGTGGGGGTGTCGGGCATGGAACGCTACGCCGTGAGCCGAATCGAGGCTGTGATCTTACTCGATTGACAGGGGCTACGCCGAGCGCCGTGCGGAGCCGCCCCGCGCCAGCGGCTCAGATCAGGCGTCCCCCGGGCCTGCGGCTTCAGGCCCGGGGGCAGGATGGCTCAGGGCCAGACCAGCGTGAAGATCAGAATCGCGCCGGCGATCAACGCCGCCACCAGCAGGACCCAGTGCAGGTTCTGGGGCGACTGCTTGGCCTCCGGCTGGTCCTCGTCCGGCTCCGGATGCTCGAAGTCCTCGGGCATCCTCACTTCCCTGAGATGCTCGTACTCTTCTTGCGCCGTCTTGCTCTCCTTGGTATCCATCGCCACCTCCATGCTCCGGAATGCTCATGCTGCGAACCGGACGGAGTGCCGCGATTCGCAGAGCCTATACGCACACTCTATAAATTCACGACATCGAAGGTCACGTCCGGGTTCACATCCGCCTCATAGTCCACGTCGTCGCGCTCGAACCCGAACAGCTTCAGGAAGTCGTGCTTGTAACCAGCATAGTCGGTAATCTCGAACAGGTTCTCGGTGGTCACCTTGGGCCAGAGGTCCTTGCACGCCTGCTGCACGTCGTCGCGCAGCTCCCAGTCGTCGAGACGCAGGCGGCCGGCGTCATCGGTGACGAACTCGCCGCCCTGCCCCTGGGGGGAATAGAGGCTCTCACCGAACAGGCGGTTGAGCTGGTCGATGGTGCCCTCATGCAGCCCCTTCTCCTTCATCACCTTGTAGACCATTGCGATATAGAGCGGCATGACCGGAATCGCGGCGCTGGCCTGGGTCACCACCGACTTCAGCACCGCCACGTTGGCGCCACCGCCGGTGGCCTTGAGCTTGCTGTCGATCTCGCCGGCGGCGCGATCCAGGTCCTCCTTGGCCTTGCCCAGGGCACCGTGCCAGTAGATCGGCCAGGTGATCTCGGTGCCGATATAGCTGAAGGCGACGCTGCGTGCGCCGGGCGCGAGCACGCCGGCACGATCCAGGGCATCGATCCACAGCTCCCAGTCCTCGCCGCCCATGACGGCCTTCGTGTCCTCGATCTCCTGCTCGGTGGCGGGCTCGACCTCGGCTTCGATGATCACATCCTTGTTGGTATCGATGGCGGTGGCACGGTAGGTCTCGCCGATGGGCTTGAGGCTGGAGCGCTTGAGTTCACCGCTGTCGGGCAACTTGCGTACCGGCGATGCCAGCGAATAGACGACCAGGTCCACCTGTCCCATGTCCTGCTTGATCAGCTCGATGGCCGTCTCGCGGGCTTCATGGGAGAAGGCGTCACCGTTGATCGACTTGCTGTAGAGCCCTTCCGCCTTGGCGAACTTGTCGAAGGCAGCGGAGTTGTACCAGCCCGCGGTGCCGGGTTTCTTCTCGCTGCCCGGCTTCTCGAAGAACACGCCCAGGGTATCGGCACCGTAGCCGAAGGCGGCGGTAATCCGCGCCGCCAGGCCGTAGCCACTGGAGGCCCCGATCACCAGGACCTTCTTCGGGCCCACGGACGGGTCCAGTCCACGGGCACGGGTCGCCTCGATCTGCTCGAGCACGTTCTTCTCGCAGCCGACGGGGTGGGTGGTGGTGCAGATGAAACCGCGAACCTTGGGTTTGATGATCACGTCTAACCTCGTTGTCGATGGCCCGCCGCTGGCACAGCAGCATCGGGCGGATTTGATTGGGCTGTGGTGGCATTCTAACGGCCGTCATCCCTCCTGTCCGCTCTTGAGCCGGGCCCTCGAGTGGGGCAGGATGCATTTCCCGGGCAACGCACAGGCAGGAGAGAACGATGGATGCACAGACGCTGGTCGATGAGCGCGGCGAGCTGTGGCTGGCACTGGCCCCGCTATGGCTGGACCGCGAACCCGGTGAGCGAGACTATACCCACATGGTGGAAGTGATCCAGCGCCACGACCTGACGCTGCATGAGCTGGAGTGGGTATTCCGCCTGGAACTGGCGCCGGTGCTGTCACGCAACCAGATGTCGGTCGCCAGCGAGTGGCGCAAGTTCGACGACTACCAGCTCATGAAGCGCCTGGTGGCCCACAACATGCGGCTCAAGGGCTGGCGGCGTAAGAGCTGGGCACTGTTCTCCGGCTTGACCACCATGATGACCCGCCACCGCTGGAACGAACTGATGATGCGCGTGATGCTCGAACGCGGTGAGTCACCCCGTTAGTGCCGCCACCGCTCAGATTTCATCCAGAGCCTGCTCCAGGGCGATTTCCAACGTAACGCCGTGCTCCCCCGGCGCGAAGCGTCGTATCACCCGGCCATCCCGGCCCACCAGAAACTTGGTGAAGTTCCATTTGATCATCGTGGTGCCGAGCACGCCCGGCGCCTTGCGCTTCAGCTCCTTGAAGAGCGGATGAGCCTGGGAACCGTTGACCTTGACCTTCTGCATGACCGGAAAGGTGACGCCGTATTCGGTCGAACTGAAGGCACAGAAGTCCAGGGCCGACTCCGGCGACTGACGCGCAAACTGGTTGCAGGGAAAGGCCAGTACGGTGAAGCCGCGGTCGCGATAGCGGCCATAGAGCCGCTCCAGCTCATGCAGCTGCTGCGTGAAACCGCAGCGGCTCGCCACGTTGACGATCAGCAGCACCTGCCCCTGGAGGGCCAGCAGATTGAAGGGTTCGCCGCGATGGGTGCGGCACTCGTGTTCGTGAATGGCCATGGGTCGCCTGCCTAGCTGACATCCATTCACGATGCCACGTCATCTCCCGCGGCACCAGTCCGATGGGCTCGATAACGACGCTTCGTCAAGTGGCGCCGTATTCCCTTGATGGCCTGTCGGAGTCGCCGCCGGCCAGCACTCCGCTCCACCTCGTTCAGCGGTGCGTAGGCCAGCTGTTCGTACTCCTCGGCCACGGTGCGCAGGGCCTCCCCCGCGGGGCCGCAGGCCGGGGCGACACGTCGCAGGTGGCCGGCCGGGGTCTCGCCGGAGACAGGCCCCAGGCCCAGGCGCACCAGTCGGTCCTGAAGATACCCTAGCATGGCACTTTCACTACGCCAGCGGCGCTGGCGGAGCCCCTGGCACAGCAGCCATGTCAGCCCCGCCAGCCCCAGCGCTGTGCCACCCAGCCAGGCCATGGCCTTCCAGGGCGCCGAGCGCAGATGCGCCATGAACCAGCCGTAACCCGCCTCCAGCCGCTCGCCGAGGCGCTGCATGAACGACCTGGCCGCCTCTCGCTGGTAACCGATGACGCCCCGCTGCCACTGGTATTCCAGATTCTCCCAGCGCAGCCGCAGGCGGTTGGCCCAGCCCAGCTCACGCAGCCGCAGCGAGGAGAAGGGCGAATCGGCCAGAAAGGCCTCGGCACTCCCCTCGACGGCCTGGGGCCCCAGTTCGATACGCTCGGGGGCAATGGCGGCCGTGGGGTCCAGGCGTTGCCAGGCGCCGTCGAGCCACACCTCGACCCAGGCGTGGGCATCGTAGTCGCGAATGGTGAAATAGCCATCCGGATGGCGTTCGCCGCCCAGGAAACCGACCACCAGGCGCGCCGGAATCCCCGCCACACGAATCAGGGTTGCCGCGGCTGAGGCGTAGTGGGTGCAGTAGCCGGCACGACTCTCGAACAGGAATTCGTCGACCCGATGACGGGAGTTCAGGCGCGGCGGCATGAGGGTATAGCGAAAGGGGGACTCGCCGAACTGCGCCATGACCGCCACCAGGAAGGCATGCTTGTCACCACCGCTCTCCTGCCACAGCCGCTCGCCCAGCGCCCGGGTACGGGGGTTGGCCCGGTTCGGCAGCAGGGTGTTCCAGGCGTCGCCGGCGGTGTCGGCATTGGCCGGTGCCGCCCCGCTACTCTCCAGGCGCAGCAGGCTGCGCGAACCCTGTGCGGCCAGCCGCTCCAGGGTGCCATCGGCCAGGTAACGCTGTTCGCTGTCAGTGGCCAGCGGTGTGCCTAGCGAGGGGAGCCAGGGCCGGCTATCGGGTTCCAGCAGCAGCTCGGCGCGAAAGCGCCCCTCACCGGCCGCCTCGTCCACCCAGGGCGACCGGCGTCCCTCGCGGACGAAGGCATCTTCGCTCCGCCCCAGGGTGGCGGCCAGCTCGTCGGGCGGCGCACGGAACCAGCGCTGGCCGTCGGTGCCGGAGAGCGTATAGACCCGCCAGTAGCGCTCATGGGTCGCCGGTTCCTCGCCGTCGAACGCCGCCCGGAAGACACGGGCATCGCTGCGCGACAGCTGTGCGATATCCCCCGGCGACACCTCATCGGACAGCCCGGTGGAGGCACGATCCATCTGGGGCATGCTCCACAGCGGCCCCAGCCTCGGCACGACCAGGAACAGCAGCACCATCAGCGGCGCCGAGTAGAGCAGCAGCCAGCCGGTTTCGGCCCAGGCCCGGCGTGCATCCGGCGCGCCGGCCAGCCAGTTCAGCGACTGCAGCAGCCAGGCCAGCGCCACAAGGGCGCCCAGTGCCATCGCGATCCCCTGGTCATGCAGGAATGCCACCCCGGTCGCGATGATGCCGATCACCACCACCACCCGGGCACCGCGTCGGTCATGGGTCTCGAGCAGCTTGAGCAGGTAGACGCCCAGCAGCAGCCCGATCAGCCCGTCCATTTCGTGCATGGCGCCGTACTGCAGCCAGAGGGCGCCCAGCAGCACTGCGACCCCTCCCAGGCGCACCAGGCGACCCGCCGGGGGCAGCCGCTGACGCAGCTGGAAGTAGCGCCAGGCCGCCACGCCGAGGGCCAGCGCCACCAGCCAGATCGGCATCCAGGGCAGATGCAGCGCCAGCACCAGGCACTGGCCGATGACCAGCCGGCGCAGCATGGCGGCACCGAGCTCGCGACCGTCGGCCAGCACCGCCACCTCCAGATGGGGCCGTTGGCGACGCACCGGCCAGCCTCTAGCGATCACTGGTCCGACCCTCCTGTCGAATCGGCCTGGAACAGGGCGAGTGCCTCCAGCGCGGCACGCCGCTGACGCTCCCCCTCCCCCCGGGGCAGCTCCCGCCCCGGGAGTCGTAGGCCGTAACGGTCACCGGCGCGATGATGCGCCAGCACCCGGGCACAGAGCAGCGACAGGCGGCGTTCGGGGCTGCCCCGGCAGTTGGCGTAATCCAGCCACAGCTGCTGGCGAGGCGGCACGCTGAACACCTTGGTGGTGAGGATGCCGCTGCGGCTCCATTGCTTCCAGGCCACTCGCGTGGCGCTATCGCCGCGCTCGAAGCGCCTCAGCCCGGCAAAATCGGTGGCGTCCAGCCCTGCGCCGAGCTGTCGATGCTCCGCCCCCGCCGCCTCGAGCGGTGCGGGGTAGACGAGCAGCCCGTCGGTGGGCTGCACCCAGGCCACTGCCCGCACCAGCCCCAGCGGCCAGCGGGTCTCCAGGCGCAGGGTGGGCGGCAGCTGCCAACCGCGCTGCCCGGGCCGCCAGGGCAAGCTTGCCGTGGCCTCGGTTTCCAGGCACGGCAGCGTGGTCTCATGGGCGTCCAGAACGAGCGCGATGGCAGTTCGCGAGCGAACTGCCCGTAGTCCCACTCTGAGACGCGCCTCGCGCCCGGCGAAGGCCTCCCGGGGCAGCTGCAGCTCCACGGCGACGCCCAGCAGATTGCGCCAGGCCCGCACCAGCACAACCACTGCCAGCCCCGCCAGCCAGAAGGCCAGGGCATAGGCGAGGCTGTTCTGGTAGTTGACGCCGAACAGCAGCAGTACCACCACCAGGGCGATCCAGGCCAGGCCGAAGCGGGTGGGAAGCAGAAACAGCCGGCGCTGTGGCAGGGGTTCGCCGGGGGCAATGGTCAGGCGTCGCCCGAGCCAGTCGCGCAGGCTTCTCCGCTTGCCGGCTTCCCGCTTGCCGGCTTCCCGCTTGCCAGCTTCCCCTGCGGCTGCCCCGGACGGGCCAGCGCGGACCGTGGTCATTGTCAGGCCGCTACCGGCACGTGGCCGAGCAGGTGCGCAGCCAGTGCCTCGCCCTCCTCGCGGTGGCCGCTGCTCAGGCGATGGCCGGCCACCGGCCCCCAGACGGCCTGGACATCCTCGGGCAGCACATGGTCGCGCCCGGCCAGCAGCGCCCAGCCACGTGACGCCTGCACCAGCGCCAGCAGCCCCCGGGTGGAGAGTCCCCAGGCCAGCTCGGGGTGCTCGCGACTGGCACGCCCCAGGGCCTGCACATAGTCGAGTACCCGGTCGGAGACATGAATCGTCGTGACCTTCGCCTGCCATTGGCGCAGCCGCTCGCCGTCCAGCAGCACGGCCAGGTCGTCGAGCCGGCTGCGCCCCGCCAGGCCGCGCAGGATGTCGCGCTCGGCACGAAAGTCGGGATAGCCCAGCGATAGCCGCATCAGGAAGCGATCCAGCTGCGATTCCGGCAGCGCGAAGGTGCCGGCCTGGTCCTGGGGGTTCTGGGTGGCGATGACGAAGAAGGGGTCGGGCAGCGCGCGGGTCTCCCCCTCCACGGTGACCTGCCCCTCCTCCATCGCCTCGAGCAGTGCGCTCTGGGTCTTGGGCGTGGCGCGATTGATCTCGTCGGCCAGCACCAGGCCATGGAAGATCGGCCCCGGGTGGAAGCGAAAGCTCGCCTCCCGCGGGTCGAAGACCGACACCCCCAGCACATCGGCGGGCAGCAGGTCGCTGGTGAACTGCAGCCGCTGCATGTCGAGCCCCGTAACCCGTGCCAGTGCCTGGGCCAGGGTGGTCTTGCCCAGCCCCGGGAGATCCTCGATCAGCAGATGGCCGCGGCAGAGCAGGCAGCAGAGGGCCAGGCGCACCTCACGGGACTTGCCCAGCACCACCCGGTCCAGGGTGGCGGCCACGGCCTCCAGGCTCTGTGCCGCCGCCAGCGCGTTCATCGCCCCGCCTCCAGCCAGCCGGACGCGATCAACGCCTCCACGGCCTGGCGGGTGTCCGGCGTGACCCCCTCCAGCGCCAGCGCCTCCTCGAGTGAACACCAGAAGGCATCGGCGACCTCTTCCACCTGCAGGGTGAGAGGGCCGTCGTACTCGACCAGGTAAAGGCTGCCGAAGATATGGTTGCCGCCCCGGTCGTGACGGAACTCCCCGGCATGACGCAGCGGCACGCCGCGAATGCCCAGCTCCTCGGCCAGCTCACGACGCGCCGCCACATGCACGGCCTCGCCGGCACCGACCACGCCCCCGGCGGCCAGGTCGAGCCCGCCGGGAAAGACCTCCTTGGTCAGGGTGCGGCGCTGCACGCAGATCTCGCCCCGTCGATTGCGGACGACCACGTAGGTGGCCCGGTGCCAGAACTGGAAGCGGCGCATCAGCGCCCGGGGCGCGCTGCCGCAGGGCCGATTCCGGGCATCCACCAGCTGGATGGCTTCATCGGCCACCCGGGGTGTCGGCAGTGTCGGGTCGAGAGGGGGCTTGGCCGTCACGGTCATCTCCGCAGGTTCGAGCCACAAGCCTACCCAGTGGTGGTGCCGTCGTCACGCCCGACGTCACGTTGACCCCGCCCGATGCACTGACCATGCTTCGGAACAGTCCCCCAAAATACCGACCGCAAGGAGCACCGGCATGGACAGTCCGTTCCCCCGAACCCGCATGGCGACCCACGAGGTGCTCAACCAGCCCGCCCCCCGGGGCGACCGGGACCTGCTCGCCGGGGACCTGCCGCTACGCGAGGCGCTGGCCAGGGAGGCCCCGCCGTGGGTCGCCGAGCGCCTCGCCCCCCTGGGCCGCGACACCGGCAGCACCCGAGTCGCCGCCCTGGGAGAGGAAGCCAACCGCCACCCGCCGGAGCTGCGACTCTTCGATCGCCACGGCCGACGCCTGGACGAGGTGCGCTATCACCCCGCCTACCACGAACTGATGACGATGGCGATGGCGGGCGGCTGGCATGCGGTAGCCTGGCAGGAAGAGGGCCGCGGCGGCCACCAGGCCCATGTTGCCGCCCTCTACCTGCTGACCCAGGCCGAACCGGGCTTCTGCTGCCCGGTGACCATGACCCATGCCGCCATGCCGGTGCTGCGCCACAGCCCGACAGTGGCGGCCGCCTGGGCACCCGGGCTGCTGGCCCACGCCTATGACCCCCGCCCCCTGCCGGCCGCGGAAAAACGAGGCCTGACCTTCGGCATGGCCATGACCGAGAAGCAGGGGGGCAGCGATGTGCGCAGCAATTCCACCCGCGCCGAACCCGACGGCGAGGGTTGGCGGCTCACCGGTCACAAGTGGTTCTGCAGCGCGCCGATGTCCGACGCCTTTTTCACCCTGGCACAGACCGACGACGGTCTCTCCTGCTTCCTGGTGCCGCGTTTCACGCCGGACGGTGAGCGCAACGCCATCGAGCTGCAGCGGCTCAAGGAGAAGTGCGGCAATCGCGCCAATGCCTCCGCCGAGATCGAGTATCGCGGCGCCTGGGCGACGCCGGTGGGCGAGCCCGGACGCGGCGTGGCCACCATCATCGGCATGGTGCAGCAGACCCGCCTGGACGCCGCCACCGCTCCAGTGGGCATGATGCGCCAGGCCCTGGCGGAAGCCTGGCACCATACGCGGCAGCGACACGCCTTCGGCAAGGCGCTGGCCGAGCAGCCGCTGATGCGCAGCGTCCTTGCCGACCTGGCGCTGGAGGTGGAGGCCGGCGTCGCCCTCGCCATGCGCACCGCTCGCGCCTTCGACGGGGCCGCCCAGGGTGACGAGCATGAAACCGACCTGGCCCGGCTGCTGCCATCGCTGGCCAAGTACTGGCACAACAAGCGCGGGCCCGGGTTCATGGCCGAAGCCATGGAGTGCCTGGGGGGCATCGGTTACGTGGAGGAGACGCCGCTGGCGCGGCTCTACCGGGAGGCGCCGGTGAATTCGATCTGGGAGGGGTCGGGCAACGTGATGTGCCTCGACGTGCTGCGGGTACTGGCCCGGCATCCGGAGTCGATCGAGGCGCTGCGGGCCGAGCTGGCCACGGCCCGGGGACAGCAGCCGGACTTCGACCTGGCGCTGGCCGGGCTGGAGCGCGAGCTGGCGCTGCCCGCCGCTGTCCTGGAGGCCAGGGCGCGGTGGCTTGCCCAGCGCCTGGCACAGTGCCTGCAGGCCTCACTGCTGCTGCGCCATGCCCCCAACGAGGTGGCCGAGACCTTCTGCCGCTCGCGCCTCGGTGTGGAAGCCGGCCCGGCCTACGGTGTGTTGCCGGCGGACGCCGCACTGGCCGCGATCCTGGCACGGATCGGCGACTGATCCGAGGCCAGCTCGGGAATCATGTCGGCGGGCACCGGCCGCGACAGGCCGAAGCCCTGCACATGGGTACAGCCGAAGCGGGCCAGGGTCGGCAGGCAGTCGAGCTCCTCGACCCCTTCGGCCACCACCCGGATACCCAGGCGGCGCCCCAGCAGGGCGACCGCCTCGACGATGGCCGCATCCTGGGAGTCCTGCTGCAGGTGGCGCACGAAGCTGCGGTCGATCTTGAGCTCGCTGATCGGCAGCATCTGTAGCCGCGACAGCGACGAGAAGCCCACGCCGAAGTCGTCCACCGACACTTCCATCCCGTTGAGATGCAGCCGGGCGGCGATTTCCGAGCCCAGCAGCTCGTCGTCCATGGCCGCGGTCTCGGTGATCTCGAGCACCACCAGGGGCGGCTCGCCCGGCCGGCGATGGCGCGTCATCGACAGCAGCTGCGACTCCATCAGGTCATCGGCGGTGACATTGACCGAGAGCGACAGCACCACGCCCATGCTCGCCCAGTGCGCGGCATCCGCCAGCGCCTGTTCGAGCACGTGGCAGGTCAACCGACGGCTCTGCCCGGCGGTGAGCATGGGCAGGAAGCTGGCCGGCCCGATCAGGCCGATCTCGGGGTGCGACCAGCGCACCAGTGCCTCGACGCCACTCAACCGGCCCGTGGCAAGCTCGAACTGCGGCTGGTAGTGAAGGGTGAGTTCGTGCTGTTCCAGGGCCCGGTCGAGCTCACCGGCGGAGAAGAAGGGGTCGTCCTCGGGGGCGATAGTCGGCTTGCGCCCCAGATGCAGCCGGTCCAGCCGCTGGCGCAGCTCGGCCAGGCGCATCGGCTTGTCCAGCGAGCCGAGCATCTGCAGGCCCAGGGTGTGCCCCACCCGCTCGGCAATGCGCGAGATCTTGCGCTCGACGCCGCCCAACAGCAGCACCCAGCCGGCATAGCGCCGTTCGGCCAGCAGGCGCAACAGGGCAATCCCGTCCGGATCGCCGAATTCCAGCCCCATGATGACCAGTTGAGGTTCGCACTCGTCGATCTCTTCCAGCAGGACATCGGCCCGACGATAGCAGCGGCTCTCCATGCCCAGCACATGCAGCTGGAGTGACAGGACAGCCACTACATCGGGATCCTCGTCCAGGACCACGGCAAGGGCGCGGTCCTCCTCTTCTATCGACAAAACGTCCATGGGGGCTTCCGCTTTCGAATAGCCTTGAGGCTAGCATTATCCCCTGCGCGAGGCCGGGCCGGCTGTCAACGCTGTCAGCCGAGAGGGCCGACAACCACCCGCAGGGCAAGGGCCAGCAGCATCACGCCGGTGATTCGATGAATCCAGTGCGAACGGCTCTGGAGCCAGGGCAGCACCCGGGAGTGGGTCAGCGATACCGCCACCAGCACATACCAGCCGCCGTCGATGATCATGGCGGTGAGCACGATGATCGCCTTGGCCGCCAGGCTCATGTCCGGGGTGACGAACTGGCTGAGCAGGGCAATGAAGAACAGGATCAGCTTGGGGTTGCCCAGCGCCACCAGCATGCCTTCCCGCGCCGCCTGGCTCCGGGTCGTGGCCATGCCCGTCGCCTCCATGGCACCGGCCCGCCCGGCGCGCAGCGCCTTGATGCCGAGCCAGGCCAGATAGGCCGCGCCCGCCCAGGTGATCGCCTGGAACAGGGTCGGGTAGCGCACGATCAGCGCCCCCAGGCCCCATACCGTCAGCAGGGCATAGAAGCCCACCCCCAGCGCATGAAAGAGTGCCGCCACTACCCCCGGCGCGCGTCCGCCGCCCAGGGTGTGGCGCAGCACCAGCGCCAGGCTGGGCCCGGGGGACATGGCCCCCATGGCGCAGACCGCCACCAGCGACATCCATAGCGAAAATGGCATCCTGATCTTCTCCTCGATATAGCCGACGCCGCCTTTCGGCGCCGCCCATCTCCTCAGCGGTGGAACTGCCCTTCCCGCTCCGGCTGCCACAGGATGGCATCGATGCGCAGCTTCGTCTCGCCGCCACCGGGCAACGGCCAGTCGATGACATCACCGATACGCAGGCCGATCAGCCCGGCGCCGATGGGCGCCATGACCGAGATGCCGTCTTCGGTCTGGGCCAGGGCATGAGGATAGACCAGGGTGCGGATGATCTGCCGGTTACGGTTCAGGTCGGTGAACTGCACCTGGCTATTCATGCTGACGACATCGTCGGGGATGTCTTCCGGGTCGACCACCTCGCCCCGCTCGAGCTCCTCCTCCAGGCAGTCGGCGACGAAACGATCCTTGTCGTCCGCCTGGTCGATCAGGCGCTGCAGGCGATCGGCGTCCAGGCGGTTGATGAGAATGGGTGGACGGGGTGACATGATGACCTCCTTATGGCCGGTCAGCGGCAGGTGAACGCGCTGCCGGCCCTACAACTAAAACAGCCCTTCGCCCGCATTGGGGAGAAGGACTGTGACGATAGCGACATGATAAGCCCGACGGCGGGCCTTGTCAGGTCCTCACGACCGGTTTCGGCGGCCCGTCAGGATTACCACGACACCCAGCACGGCCAGCGTCAGCCCGACGAACAGCGCCGGATTCTGGGTCTGAAAGCCGAACAGGGTCAAACCTACCCCCAGCACGATCAATGCTGCGGCGAACCACTTCACACCCATGACGCACTCCTCGCAATTCAGTATAGCCGCCAGCATGACGTCGATTCTGAGGCACATCAAGGAAATAGCGGAAGGTTCACATCACACCGAGGGTCTCCAGCGCCCTGCGGGTCACCTCGAAGGGGACGTAGAGCGCCTCCGGGCTGAGGTTCAGCACCACCATCAGCAGGGCGAAGGTCACCGCGCAGCCGATGAGGAAGCTCACCACGTGAAAGCCACGCCGCCCGGCCGCCTCCACCGGGCGGCCTTTGCCTCGATGTGCCTTGGGTGGAAAGCCCGTCTCGTCTGCGAACTCCTCGTCGGCGCCTGCGCGGCCACGCCTCAACCACCCCGGCGGCGGCCGGCCCTCACGCCGATCCCCCTCCTTCCAGTTCTCCTCCCGATCTTTCATCCCCATGCTCGCCCACCCCCGCCGATATCGCCACTGCATCACATTATTATAGCCCTAGGCTTGGGTGATTGGAGCGATCGTCACGAGAGATTTGGATTTCGAGAGAAGTTTATCGACCTGGTGAGGCGAATAGCTCGCCATTTAACGAATCGAACCGAGTGAATTGGCCGAAAGGCCGGATCTTGCAGCAGATCAGCGCTAAGTCCGACAGGCTTCTGGGGCTAGAAGTCCGTATTGATTACGTTAAGGAGGGCCGCCCACCGAACTCGTCAAGCCTGGGCTTGTTTCGGCTTGCGGCGCCAGGATGCTTTCGGCTTTCCTCGAGCAGACCCCGGGCTCAGCGCCACCGCGTATAACATCAGGCCCACTGACCCAAGGATGATTCGCGTGATGGGAGAATCCTGAGCGATGATAGCCAAGAGCATGACTATCGTGCCAAGCGCCAAGGCAAAGATGGATTTCATAACACTTCCTGATTACGCAACTTGGTCAGCTACCACGCCGGACTGGGAGCATACTCACCCAGGACAGAACAAAGCCAACAAATAGTTATCGATTTGAATTTAACCCCTTATCAGCCACCACCTTCGAGCCCGACAGTTCATGGAGCCGACACATCCCAATTACCGGAAAACCTTTTCCTGGCGCATCAGAAGCGGTGTATACCTGTAGATTAACGATCTCTTTCAGGCAGCCGGCCACCTCAGTCAAGATAGGCAACTATTGCGTCCATGCAGGACAGTTTAACCCGCGCCCGCTCGCCCCAGAATTCCAGGACCTCCGCATCAAATGAAGTTGATTTGATTTTCTCGAACGAATTACCGTTAAATTTCGTGGATTTCATGAATATTACCCTTTACAGGATTGCACTGTCACGATAGCTGAAAAATCATGAAGAGCAGGACAAATGAAACAACTTAAGAAGAAATGAACATACTAAATGACATACTGGGAGAATCTTTTCTGTCGACAGCGCAGCACGGGGATCGAATCACGCACGTAGCAGTATGCAGGTTGCGCTACGTCCCTGTAGCGCAGCGCGCAACATCCTGTTTAGGCATCTCCTTTGCCACGCTTATCCAGAGGATGGACCTTACGGCACGTACTCACTGTGCGCTGACGAACATAGCGTTGCGGAATCGCCAGAAGCGCGGGCAAGGCAAGCCGTCGCGGATCCCATGGCAATTGTGTATTCCTGCGCTAACGTACATAGCAAGTGTGTCGATTCTGGCGTGTGTGGGGGCGCTTGCCCCCCGCGCCTGAGGAACTTGTCAGCTAGAGGAGTCTTGTCAATCATGACCCAACAATCTGATCCTCGTCAGAATTCCATGCTGGCAGCCTTGCCCTTGGATGAATACCAGCGCCTCGCGCCCCTTCTCGAGCCGGTCGAGTTGAAGCTGGGGGCTTCGCTAGCCGAGTCGGGAGAGACGATGCGTTATGTCTATTTCCCCACGGATGCCATCGTATCGCTGCTGTGCGTCATGGAAGATGGTGATTCGACAGAAATCGCCGTCGTCGGCGCCGAGGGTGTCGTCGGCATCTCGCTGTTCATGGGCGGCGAAACCACACCGAGCCGTGCCATCGTGCAGAGCGCAGGCAGCGCCTATCGCCTCAGGGGGCCGCTGGTGAAGGCCGAGTTCTATCGTGCGGGCCCCCTGCAGGACCTGTTGCTGCGTTACACCCAGGCACTGATCACCCAGATGGCGCAGACTGCGGTGTGCAACCGGCATCACAGCCTGGATCAGCAGCTGTGTCGCTGGCTGTTGCTGAGCCTGGATCGCTTGCCGACCAACGAGCTGCGAATGACCCAGGAATTGATCGCCAACATGCTTGGCGTACGTCGAGAAGGTGTCACCGAATCGGCCGGAAAGCTGCAGAGAGCCGGCCTGATTGCTTACCATCGCGGGCGCATCACTATTCTGGACAGACCCGGTCTGGAAGCGCGGGTCTGTGAGTGCTATGCGATCGTCAAGAAGGAATACGACCGCCTGATGACCTATCGTCGCCCTCCCCGGGACAGGGGAATCGGATAGCTCTTACCTCAGGTCATCAGTAGTAGGCGCAGGATGCCCTCGGCTGGCGCGCCCCGCCGCCACCAAAACTGTGCGACCAAGCACTGAAAACAGAAGGCCAGAAACACAAACAGCCGCTCGTAAGCGACTGTTTTTCATCTGGTACCGGCGGTCGGACTCGAACCGACAAGGGCTTGCACCCGGCGGATTTTGAATCCGCTGCGTCTACCAATTCCGCCACGCCGGCAGCGCGGTGCATTATACGTGGCCTTCACCGCAGGTCAATCGGGATGCCTGACGACGCGGCCATTTTTCGGTATCCTTGCGGGCTTGTCCGGCTGCCCGCCAGCCGCTTCTGCCGACCTTTCCTGCGGACCCGAACCTGCATGCAGCGCGCCGATTTCCATTACGAGCTTCCCGAGGATCTGATCGCTCGCTACCCCTCCGAGCAGCGCAGCGACTGCCGCCTGCTGTGCGTGGATGGCGCCAGCGGCGAGCTGGCCCACCGGCGCTTCGTCGACCTGCTCGACCTGCTCGAGCCCGGCGACCTGCTGGTGTTCAACGACACCCGGGTGATTCCCGCGCGGCTGCACGGCCACAAGGCCAGCGGGGGCAAGGTGGAGATGCTGCTGGAGCGTCCGCTGGACGCCCACCGGGGCCTGGCGCACCTGCGCAGCAGCAAGTCGCCCAAGCCCGGCACCGAGCTGATCTTCGAGGGCGACATCCATGCCGTGGTGGAGGGCCGCCGCGATGCGCTGTTCGAGCTGCGCTTCCTTGGTGAGACGCCGTTGATCGCGCTGCTGGAGCGTCATGGCCATATGCCGCTGCCGCCCTACATCACCCGCGAGGACGAGCTGGCCGACCGTGAGCGCTACCAGACCGTCTATGCGCGCCGCGACGGCGCCGTGGCCGCCCCCACCGCCGGGCTGCACTTCGACGAGCCGCTGCTGCAACGCCTGGCGGAGAAGGGCATCGACAGCGCCTTCGTCACCCTGCACGTGGGCGCCGGCACCTTCCAGCCGGTGCGCGCCGACGACATCCGCGAACACCAGATGCACAGCGAGTGGATCGAGGTGGGCGAGGCCGCCTGCGAGAAGGTGCGAGCCGCCCGCGCCGCGGGTCGTCGCGTGGTCGCGGTGGGCACCACCAGCGTGCGCTGCCTGGAAAGCGCCTGCGCCAACAGCAGCGACGGCGAGATCGCCCCCTACAGCGGTGAGACCGATATCTTCATCTACCCGGGCTACGCGTGGCGCTGCGTGGATGCCCTGATCACCAACTTCCACCTGCCCGAGTCGACGCTGCTGATGCTGGTGGCGTCCTTCGCCGGGTACGAGACGACGCTGGCCGCCTATGGCGAAGCCGTGGCCGAGCGCTACGCCTTCTTCAGCTATGGCGATGCGATGTTTTTAACCCGCAAGAGTTCCTGACCCGCAAGACAGGCTGAATATGAGCATGCCGAATTCGACACCGACTCACTCACACCCGGCTTCATACCCGGCAAGCGCCGTGAGTTCGCCAGCGCTTGCCTTGCCCCATCCTGCTCGGCACCCTCAGTTTCCCTATCGAGATACCCATGCGTAACGAATCCTTCATGTCCTTCGAGCGGCTGGCCAGCGACGGCCGGGCCCGCCGCGGCAGGCTGACCTTTCCCCGCGGCACGGTCGAGACACCCGCCTTCATGCCGGTGGGCACCTACGGCACGGTCAAGGGCATGACCCCCGCCTCGGTGGAGGAGGTCGGCGCCGAGATCATCCTCGGCAATACCTTCCACCTGTGGCTGCGCCCGGGCACCGAGGTGATCGAGGGCCATGGCGACCTGCACGATTTCTCCCAATGGCACAGGCCGATCCTCACCGACTCCGGCGGCTTCCAGGTCTTCTCCCTGGGCAAGATGCGCAAGATCACCGAAGAAGGCGTGCACTTCCGCTCGCCGGTGGATGGCGCCAAGGTGTTCATGGGGCCCGAGGAGTCGATGGCGGTGCAGCGTTCGCTGGGCTCCGACGTGGTGATGATCTTCGACGAGTGCACCCCCTACCCGGCCACCGAGCAGGAAGCCGAGCTCTCCATGGAACGCTCGCTGCGCTGGGCGAAACGCTCCCGCGAGGCCCACGGCGACTCCTCCTCGGCGCTGTTCGGCATCATCCAGGGCGGCATGTATCCCGAGCTGCGACGCCGCTCCCTCGACGGCCTGCTCGAGATCGGCTTCGACGGCCTGGCCATCGGCGGCCTCTCCGTGGGCGAGCCCAAGGAGGAGATGATCGGGGTGCTGAACTATCTGCCCGAATGGATGCCAGAAGAATACCCGCGCTACCTGATGGGCGTGGGCAAGCCGGAAGACCTGGTGGAGGGCGTGCGCCGCGGCGTCGACATGTTCGACTGCGTGATGCCCACCCGCAACGCCCGTAACGGCCACCTCTTCACCGCCGAAGGCACCGTCAAGATCCGCAATGCCAAGCACCGCCACGACACGCGCCCCCTGGAAGACGGTTGTGACTGCTATACCTGCCAGCACTTCTCCCGCGGCTACCTGCACCACCTGGACCGCTGCGGCGAAATGCTCGGCTCGATGCTCAATACGATCCACAACCTGCGCCACTATCAGCGCCTCATGGCCGGTTTGCGCGGTGCCATCGAAGCGGGTACATTGGCGGACTTCGTGGAAGGCTACTATGCGCAGCGGGGGCTGCCAGTACCTCCTGCGCCGAATTGAAGACCGACCGACTGCCGTGGCCACTGGCCCCGCAGCTTCGCTCGATGAACGTTTCTCGCACGCAACCTTAACTTACCCTCTCAGGAGACACGCCTCTCATGCTGGATTTCTTCATCTCTCCGGCCATGGCCCAGGACGCTGGCGGCGCCGGTGGCGGCATGGCACAGATCATCATGCTGGTCGGTTTCGTACTGATCTTCTACTTCCTGCTGTGGCGTCCTCAGGCCAAGCGGGCCAAGCAGCACCGTGAGCTGGTCGGCGGCCTCTCCAAGGGCGACGAAGTGGTCATCGGCGGTGGCCTGCTGGGGCGCATCACCAAGGTTGGCGATGATTTCATCTCCCTGGAAATCGCAGACAATACCGAGGTCAATGTACAGAAGAGCGCTGTGGCGAACGTGCTGCCCAAGGGCACCATCAAGTCCATCTGACTTCGACGCTCCTCGTCCTTGCCGATCGACCCTCCCCGGTCAGGTAACGGCGAGGGTCGCAATCCGGCCGATGCCCCGGGCGCCCTTCGCGCCCTCGGGCATGCGGCCGTGTTGTCGTCTCGTTAGCCGCTGCTTCAGCCGCCTCTTTTCATTTTCAGCAACCCGTTTTCAGCAACCCGTTTTCAGCAACCCGTTTTCAGCAACCAAAGGGCAGGGCTCGCATGCTCAACCGTTACCCCCTGTGGAAGTATCTGCTGATAGGCATTGTGCTGCTCGTAGGCCTGGTCTACTCGCTGCCCAACCTCTATCCGGAAGACCCGTCGGTCCAGATCAGTAGTGCCCGCGGCGATGCCACCATCGATGCCGGCCAGCTCGACAGCCTTCGCCAGTCCCTGCTCGACGCCGGGATCGACATCAAGGGCGTGGAGAGCGAGGACACCCGGGTCTTGATCCGCCTGGACGACCCCGACGACCAGCTGCGCTCACGGGACATGATCGCCGACATGCTCGGCGACGATTACGTCGTGGCATTGAACCTGGCCGAAGCGACACCCGGCTGGCTGCAGTCGCTCTCCGCCTCGCCCATGACCCTGGGGCTCGACCTGCGCGGCGGCGTGCACTTCCTGCTGGAGGTGGACATGGACGCGGCGCTCGAGCAGCGGCTCGAAGTGAATGCCAGCGCCATGCGCGAGCAGCTGCGCAGCGAGCGCATCCGCTACCGCGGCACCGAGATCGAAGGCCGCACCCTGACCATCACCTTCGCCAACGAAGAGGATCGCGATACCGCCCGCCGGCTGATCGCCCGCGAGTTCCGCGACTTCGACTACGACAGCGCCGGCGACGGGCGTGGCGCCCAGCTGGTCATGACCATGACCGAACAGGCGGTCAACGATCTCCAGGACTACGCCATCAACCAGAACCTCACGACCCTGCGCAACCGGGTCGACGAGCTGGGGGTGGCCGAACCCATGGTGCAGCGCCAGGGACCCGACCGCATCGTGGTCGAACTGCCCGGCGTGCAGGACACCGTAGCCGCCAAGCGGGTGGTGGGTGCCACCGCCAACTTGGAATTCCGTCTCGAGGCGCGCCCCGACACCCCGGACATCGAGACCCAGACCTTCAGCTTCCGCAATGACCCCTCGCGCACCGCCGACCTGATGCGCGACGTGATCATCACCGGCGACAGCGTCTCCAGCGCCAGCCGCAGCTTCGACGAGAACGGCCGCCCCCAGGTCAACATCAACCTGGACGGCACCGGCGGCACCCTGATGAACCGCGCCACCCGTACCAACATCGGTCGCAACATGGCGGTGCTGTTCATCGAGCACCGGACCCGCGATCGGACGGTGATCGAGAACGGCGAGGAAGTCACCGTTCGCGAGCCCTATACCGAGCGCGGCCTGATCAGCCTGGCCACTATCCAGAGCGCACTGGGCAACAGCTTCCGCATCACCGGGCTCGACTCGCCCACCGAAGCGGCCGAGCTGGCCCTGCTGCTGCGCTCAGGCTCGCTGGCGGCACCGATCTACTTCGTGCAGGAACGGACCATCGGCCCGAGCCTGGGTGCGGAAAACATTCAGCGCGGCGTGATGTCGGTGCAGATCGGCCTGCTGCTGGTGGTGCTGTTCATGCTGATCCGCTACAAGGTGTTCGGCATCTTCGCCAACGTGGCCCTGGCGCTCAACCTGACCCTGCTGATCGCCGCCATGTCGATGCTGGGTGCGACCCTCACCCTGCCCGGCATCGCCGGCATCGTGCTGACGCTGGGCATGGCGGTAGACGCCAACGTGTTGATATTCGAGCGAATACGCGAGGAGCTGCGCAGCGGGCTGTCGATCCAGCAGGCGATACATGCCGGCTACGAGCGCGCCTTCACCTCGATCGTCGATGCCAACATCACCACCCTGCTGGTGGCGGTAATCCTGTTCTCGATCGGCACCGGGCCGGTCAAGGGCTTCGCCGTGACCCTGTCGCTGGGGATCATCACATCGCTGTTCACCGCCCTGCTGGTGACCCGTTCGATGGTGAACCTCACCTACGGTGGCAAACCAGTCAAGAAGCTCTGGATATAAGAGGTGGTAATGAAAACCCTCATCAATCGACAGTTCGACTTCATGGGCAAGCGCCACATCGCCTTCGCGGTGTCGGCGCTGCTGATCCTGGCGTCGATCGTCTCGCTGCTGTTCCAGCAGCTCAACCTGGGGCTGGATTTCACCGGCGGCACCCTGGTGGAGGTGCGCTACGGCGTGGCGCCTTCGCTGGAGGCCATCCGCCTGATCCTGGAGGACGCCGGCTTCCGCGACGTCTCGGTGCAGACCTTCGGCGCCTCCACCGAGGTGCTGATTCGCCTGCAGCAGGCCTTCGACCCTGAAGTGGGCGACCGCGTCGTCAGCCTGCTGCGCGCCGAAGGCGACACCGTCGAGCTGATCCGTGCCGAGTTCGTCGGCGCTCAGGTAGGCGAGCAGCTGCGCGACCGAAGCGGCCTGGGGCTGATGGTGGCGCTGGGCGTGGTGATGCTCTACGTCGCCTTCCGCTTCCAGTACAAGTTCGCCATCGGCGCCCTGCTGGCACTGATGCACGACGTGATCATCGTGGTCGGGATCTTCTCGCTGTTCCAGCTCGATTTCGATCTCACCGTGCTGGCCGCCCTGCTGGCGGTGATCGGCTACTCGCTCAACGACACCATCGTGGTCTACGACCGTATCCGCGAGACGATCCGCAAGTCGCGCATCGACGACATGCCGGCGATCTTCAACGAAGCCATCAACCTCACCCTGTCCCGCACGCTGGCGACGTCTGGTACCACCTTGCTGGTACTGATGGCACTGCTGCTGCTGGGTGGCGACATGATCCACTACTTCTCGATCGCGCTGATCATCGGCGTGGTGGTGGGGACCTTCTCCTCCATCTACGTCGCCGCGGCCCTGCTGATCGCGGTGAAGCTGGAGCGCAAGGACCTGATCCCGCCGAAGAAGGAGGATCTGGAAGAGGGCGAGGAGGAGCTGCCGTAAGGCGTTTTTCCTGGCTAGAACCAAAACCGCCCCCGCAGCGTCGCTGCGGGGGCGGTTTCGTCAGCGCACCATGTCACATCAGAAGTGCGGCTTGAGCTGCTGCACCAGGGCCTTGAAGAGGCGCGGACCGGCGGCCATGAGCCGACCATCGTCCTCCACCGAGGGCTGACCGTCGGGTGTTCCCATGAGTGCACCGGCTTCCTTGAGCAGCAGGCTGCCGACCAGGCGGTCCTGCTCTTCCAGGCCCAGCACGAAGGCAGCATCGACGCGACCCGCGGCGAGTTCGGCCATGTCGAGCAGGCCGCTGCCGGTGGCCAGCTGGAGCTGAACCAGGGGGCCGAGCTGCTGGACCAGGGTCAGATAGGCGGGCAGGTGGCGGCTGCGCTGGTCGAACTCGGGCAGGCTCATGGCCAGGCTGGCACCGCTGATGGCGGTGGTCTTGGGCACGCGAATGCGCTTGCCGTTGTGCTGGGCACCGCGGCCACGGCTGGCCAGGTATTCGTCATCGCTGAAGGGGCATATCACCACCGCATGCTCCGGGCGGCCCTTCACCAGGCAGACCAGGGACAGGGCAAAGCCCTTGCCGGCCACGCCGAGGCTGGAATAACCATGGAAGGGCTCGATCCGCCATTCGATGTCCTGCCCTTCGCCCTCGCCGGAACGGTGGGGGGTAAAGCGGCCGGAAATGCCGTGCAGCGGATAACCGCGGCTGAGCTGATGCGCGATCAGCGTCTCGGCATTGCGGGCGGTGTCCTCGAGCAGGCGCTCGAGGTTGTGTTCCTCGTGAGAGTTCTCGATGCGCTCACGAATGCGCAGGAACTGTTCGGCGGCACTGCGCGTGGCGCGCAACGCAAATTGGACCATCGGATGCATGATCGGGCCTTGGAGCGTCGGTGGTGTTAAAGAACAGGCTAGTTCGAACGAAGCGTGCGGGTCGAACGTGTCGGCGCGAATCCTAGCAGAGTCGGCCCGCCTGTGCCATCACCGCGAGCGGACATGGTAGACTCTGCGCCCTCTTTTCCCGTGACGCGACAGGCAGGACTCCCATGCTCGACCGCATCCGCATCGTTCTGATCGGCACCAGCCACCCCGGCAATATCGGCGGCACCGCCCGCGCCATGCACAACATGGGCCTTGCCGACCTGGCCCTGGTGGCCCCGCGCTGCGAGCCGCTGACCAGCGACACCATTTCCCGTGCCTCCGGGGCCGATCATATCGTGCATGGCGCTCGCAGGGTCGAGACCCTGGAGCAGGCCGTTGCCGACTGCACCCTGGTGGTGGGCGCCAGCGCCCGCTCACGCACCCTGCCCTGGCCGATGATCTCGCCTCGGGCGCTGGGCAGCCGGCTGCCCGACGAGCTGTCCGGCGCCGAATCGCGGGTGGCGCTGGTGTTCGGCCGCGAGGACAGCGGCCTCTCCAATGCCGAGCTGCAGCGCTGCCATGCCCACGTGCATATCCCGACCAACCCGGACTTCAGCTCGCTCAACCTGGCCGCGGCGGTGCAGGTGCTGGCCTACGAGTGCCGCCTGGCCTGGCTGGCTCAGCAGGATGAGGCGGAAGGCGCCGAGGCCGAGCCGCACCAGCCGCTGGCAAGCCACCAGGAGCTGGAGCACTACTTCGCCCACCTGGAAAAGACATTGATCGCCATCGGCTTCCATGACCCGGCCCTGCCCCGGCAGCTGATGGCCCGGCTGCGCCGCTTCACCCTGAAGGCCCGCCCCGAGCGCATGGAGCTCAATATCCTGCGTGGTATTCTCACCGCCACGGAGAAGCAGGCAGCCCGGCCACAGGCCGAACAGCGGCACGACGCCGACGACAGCGACACACCATCGCCTTGAAGCCAGCCCTCTGCGCCCCCAATATGGGAAGTCACCCCGACAGATGCCGCTAACGGCTCCGTCCCACCGCCACCCAAGGACGCCGCATGTTTCAACGCCTGCGCGAGGACATCAACAGCGTATTCGCCCGTGACCCGGCGGCACGCAACTTCCTGGAAGTACTGACCAACTATCCGGGCCTGCATGCCCTGCTGCTCCATCGCCTGGCGCACTGGCTATGGAAGAAGCGCCTCAAATGGCTGGCACGCACCCTGTCGACCTTCTCGCGCTGGCTGACCGGCATCGAGATCCATCCCGGGGCGAAGATCGGTCGACGCTTCTTCATCGATCACGGCATGGGCGTGGTGATCGGGGAAACCGCCGAGGTGGGTGATGACGTCACGCTCTACCAGGGGGTCACCCTGGGCGGCACCAGCTGGCACAAGGGCAAGCGCCACCCCACCCTGGAGCAGGGCGTGATCGTCGGCGCAGGCGCCAAGATCCTCGGCCCGTTCACGGTGGGTGCCGGGGCCAAGGTGGGCTCCAATGCGGTAGTCACCAAGGAGGTGCCCGCCGGCGCCACGGTGGTCGGCATTCCCGGCAAGATCGTCAAGCGCGAGGAGCCCGACGTGGCCGCGGCTCTCGACGTTGACCCGGCACGGCGAGAGGCGATCTGCCAGAAGTTCGGCTTCGACGCCTACGGCGTCAGCGAAGACATGCCCGACCCGGTGGCGCGCTCCATCCAGGCCATGCTCGACCACATGCATGCCGTGGACGAGCGCATCGAACGCATGTGCGGCACGCTGCGCAAGCTCGACGCCAGCTACCGAGAGGGCAAGCTGCCCGAGCTGCGCGACGAGGATTTCGCCGATATCCTCGACGACGTCGATGCCTGCTGTGGCCCGCCCAAGCCGAGCGAGCGCACGCCGCCGGAGGAGGACAAGGGCGACGCACAGCAGCGCAATGGTTGACCAGAACACTCGGGCTTTACCATAATGGCGTTCTGACCCCCGTGGCCTACATTGGCCGCGCCGCACACTGAGCGCCAGCCCTATACGCAGGCGCAGAGGTACGCTCCCATGCGTTCGACGAGCCCAGCATGCGTTTGACAACCAAGGGGCGCTACGCCGTCACCGCCATGCTCGACCTGGCCCTGAACAGCGACAGGGGCCCGATCTGTCTGGCCGACATCTCGCGCCGCCAGGAAATCTCGCTGCCCTATCTGGAGCAGCTCTTCGCACGCCTGCGCCGCGCGGCACTGGTCAAGAGCGTTCGCGGCCCCGGTGGCGGCTACCTGCTGGCGCTGCCGGCCGAGGAGATATCGGTGGCGAAGGTGATCGACGCGGTGGACGAGTCGGTGGATGCCACCCGCTGCCAGGGGCTGTCGGACTGCCAGCAGGGCGACACCTGCCTGACCCACCACCTGTGGTGCGACCTTTCCGAGCAGATCCGCGGCTTTCTCGACGGCATCACCCTCGGCCAGCTGGTGGAGAACGGTGATGTTCGCCGTATCGCCAAGCGTCAGCGCGGCCGCCTGGATGCGAATACCATCCTGACCTCTGCGCCCTGACCGCCAACGGACACCGATCCCGTATGGAGACTCCCACGAGCCCATGAGCGACCTCGTCTACCTCGACTATGCCGCCACCACGCCGGTCGACCCCCGGGTCGCCGACGTGATGCAGCGTCATCTCACCCAGGAGGGGATCTTCGCCAATCCCGCCTCGCGCAGCCATATGCTCGGCTGGCAGGCGGAACAGGCCGTGGAGAGCGCCCGCCGCCAGGTCGCCGACCTGATCGGGGCCGACCCGCGCGAGATCGTCTGGACCAGCGGCGCCACCGAAGCCGACAACCTGGCGCTGATCGGCTACATGCGGGCCAACCGCAGCCGGGGCGGCCACCTGATCACCTCGATCATCGAGCACAAGGCGGTGGTGGACACCGCCCGGGCGCTGGAAGCCGAAGGGTTCGAGGTCACCTGGCTGACCCCGGGGCGAGATGGGCGCGTCACCCCCGACCAGCTGCGCGACGCCATGCGTGCCGATACCGTCCTGGTCTCGCTGATGGCGGTCAACAACGAGCTGGGCTGCATCCATGATCTGGCGGGGCTGGCGGAAGTGGCGCATGCCGGTGGCGCCCTGCTCCATGTCGATGCCGCCCAGGCGGTGGGGCGCATCCCCCTCGATGTCGCCGCACTCGGCATCGACCTGATGTCGCTCTCCGGCCACAAGGTATACGGCCCCAAGGGCGTGGGCGTACTCTACGTCAAGCGCAGCCCGGATATCCGCCTGGCACCGCTGATTCACGGCGGCGGACACGAGCGCGGCATGCGCTCCGGCACCCTGCCGACTCACCAGATCGCCGGCATGGGAGAGGCCTTCGCCCTGGCCGCCCAGGAGGGCGAAGCCGACCAGGCCCGCATCCTGGCGCTGCGTAACCGGCTGCTCGATGGGCTCTCGAACCTGGACGGCATTCACCGCAATACCGCTGTCGATGTCGCGGTTCCCAATATTCTCAACCTCGCCTTCGAGGGTGTCGACGGCGAGTCGCTGCTGATGGCGCTGCGCAATATCGCCCTTTCTACCGGCTCGGCCTGCAACTCGGCGAGCGTTGAGCCATCCTATGTATTGAAGGGTATCGGCGTACCGCGCCCTCTGGCGCTGGCATCGCTTCGCTTCAGCTTCGGCCGCTTCACCACCGAAGCCGATATCGACAGGGCGCTGGACGCCCTGCAACATGCTCTTCCGGGCCTGCGCCGCTAGGCGGCCATGCCCACCCACACAAGCAGGAGAATGAATATGGCGCATCTTTCGATCACCACCGCCGCCGCCGAGCAGATCCAACGGGTGCTCGAGGAGCGCGGCCAGGGACTGGGCCTGCGGGTCTCGGTCAAGCCCAGCGGCTGCTCGGGCTACAGCTATGTGCTCGACTTCGCCGACGAAGCGGCCAATGACGACATCTCCTTCGAGGATCACGGCGTGACCGTTTTCGTCGCCCCCGATGCGCTGGAGATGCTCGACGGCAGCGAGGTCGACTATGTCTCGGAGGGGCTCAACCGCTTCTTCCGCTTCAACAATCCCAACGTCAAGGACCAGTGCGGCTGCGGGGAAAGCTTCACGGTGTGATGCGTTCACCCAGGCCTTCCGCCTTGGCAACCGGGCGATTGTTCCGCCCCCGGAGACCGGACGATTGTTCAACGCCCGCCGGGAGCGTTATACTCTGCGCCCACTGTTTATGCGCTGAATCGTCGCGCCGACCTGGCGTGCGACGCCGAACGCACCTTTATTCGTAGCGCCGCGCCGTGCCGGCTTCTCTTCGAGACCGGCGTAGCGTGGCGCTATCCCCATACATACTGCCAACGGAGACAGGCCCTCATGGCTACCGAACGTACTCTTTCCATCATCAAGCCCGACGCCGTCGCCAAGAACGCCATCGGCGAGATCATCGCGCGCTTCGAGAAGGCCGGCCTCAAGGTCGTGGCCGCCAAGATGCTGCACCTTTCCGAAGAGAAGGCCGGCGGTTTCTACGCCGAGCACAAGGAGCGCCCCTTCTTCAAGGATCTGGTCGGCTTCATGACCTCGGGCCCGGTCGTCGTGCAGGTGCTGGAAGGCGACGATGCCATCGCCAAGAACCGTGACCTGATGGGCGCCACCAACCCCAAGGAAGCGGCCCCGGGCACCATCCGCGCCGACTTCGCCGAGACCATCGATGCCAATGCCGTACATGGCTCCGACTCTCCGGCCTCCGCCGAGCGGGAAGTGGCGTATTTCTTTAGTGCCGACGAAATCTGCCCGCGCTGAGCCACACCAGGCCTGCCTACGCGGGGGCATTTTCGCCCCCGCCCCTGTCCCTCCGATGTCCGTGATGCCATGACCGCCACCGCTTCCCAACGCACCAATCTGCTCGGCCTGACTCGCGAGGAGCTGGAAGAATTCTTCCTCTCCATCGGCGAGAAGAAGTTTCGTGCCGCCCAGGTGATGAAATGGATCCACCACGAAGGCTGCGACGACTTCGCGGCCATGACCAACCTGTCCAAGGCGCTGCGCACGCGCCTGGCCGAGGTGGCCGAGATTCGTGGACCCGCGGTGGTCTATGAGGGCACCTCCAGCGACGGCACTCGCAAGTGGGTGCTGGAAGTGGAGGACGGCACCTATGTGGAGACCGTGCTGATCCCGGCCGAGAACGGCAAGCGGCGCACCCTGTGCGTCTCCTCCCAGGTCGGCTGCTCGCTGGACTGCAGCTTCTGCTCCACCGGCAAGCAGGGTTTTCAACGCAACCTCTCCAGCGCCGAGATCATCGGCCAGGTCTGGGTGGCAAGCAACAGCTTCGGCCCGCGCCGCGACACCGCCAACCGTCCGGTCACCAACGTGGTGATGATGGGCATGGGCGAGCCGTTGATGAACTACGACAACGTCGTGCCGGCCATGAAGCTGATGCTGGACGACAACGGTTACGGCCTCTCCAAGCGGCGTGTCACCCTGTCGACCTCCGGCGTGGTCCCCATGCTCGACAAGCTGGGCGACGAGCTCGACGTGAGCCTGGCCATTTCGCTGCATGCCGCCACCGACGAGCTGCGTAGCGAGCTGGTGCCGCTGAACCGCAAGTACAACATTCGCGCCCTGCTGGACGCCTGCCAGCGCTACCTCGCCAAGTGCAGCGATACGCGGATGGTGACCATCGAATATACCCTGATCAAGGACGTCAACGATCAGCAGGAGCACGCCGAGCAGCTCGCCGAACTGCTGCGCGAGCTGCCGTGCAAGATCAACCTGATTCCCTTCAATCCCTTCCCCCATTCGGGCTACGAGACGCCGTCACGCAACCAGACGATGCGGTTTCAGCAGTGGCTCTACGAGCTGGGTTACACGGCACCGGTTCGCAGCACCCGCGGCGACGACATCGATGCCGCCTGCGGCCAGCTGGTGGGGCGGGTGAAGGATCGCACCAAGCGGCATGAGCGCTATATCCGCTCGATACAGATCGACGCCGACTGAAGCGGGCGGGCGCCTTGACTTCAACACGTCACGGCGCTTTGATGGACAGGCTTTTTTTACCCGCCACCGCTGCCCGAAGAGCTCTTTGCATGAGGATGCCATGACGCGCTGCCCCTCCCTGCCTTCACGACTCAGGCCGCTTTCGCTGGTGGCGATGCTCGCCGGGTCGCTGTGGCTGACCGGCTGTGCCAGCCAGGCCGAGCGGGGCGACGGCAGCACTCCCGCCGAGGCGTTTACCGAGCTGGGCATGGCCTACCTGGAACAGGACAACCTTCCCCGCGCCATTGCGGCGCTCAATCGCGCCCTGGAGAGCGATTCGCGAAATCCTCAGGCACTTCAGGCCATGGCCATTGTCTACCAGCGGCAGGGAGAGGACGAACTGGCCGACGAGACCTTCCAGCAGGCCCTGAAGGCCGACCCCGACTACAGCCGGGCGCGCAACAACTACGCCGCCTTTCTCTATGACAAGGGCCGCACTGCCGAGGCCTGCGAGCAGCTCGAGCAGGCCTCCCGCGATACCCAGTACGCCAACCGGGCCCAGCTGTTTGCCAACCTGGGGCAGTGCCACTGGGAGATGGGAGACCTGGCCAAGGCACGCAGCAGCCTCGAACGCGCCCAGAGCCTGGAGCCGCGCAGTCCGCGAAGTTACTTCGCGCTGGCAGAACTGGAGCTGACGCTGGGGAATCCGGAGCGTGCCCACCAACAGCTGGATGCCTTCATCCGGCTGGCGGGCATGACGCCGAACGCCCAGGCGCTGGCCAACGAAATCGCCGTGGCCCGTAGCGGGAACACGGCCGTCACCCCTGACCCGGACACCCTAAGTGACGCCCCTTGATCAACGATTCATGACGAAGGATGCTCAGCCATGAGCGACAATCACAATATCGATACGGTCGACTTCGGGTCCCAGGCCTCGCCCGGCGAACTGCTGCGCCGCGAGCGAGAGACCCAGGGTCTCTCCCGGGAAGAAGTCGCCACGGCGCTCAACCTGCGGCCAGCCGTCGTCGGCGGGCTGGAAGAGGACAACTACGAGCAGATCCCGGTCGCCGCCTATCGCCGCGGCTACCTGCGCGCCTATGCCCGCCTGCTGGGCATCGATGATCGGCCCGTCCTCGAATCCTATGCCAGCCGCTTCAGCAGCCAGGAAGTGGAACAGCGGGTGACCCCGGTGAACGTCTCCCGCCCCCCCTCCCGCATTGGCGCCTGGCTATTCAAGCTGGTGACCCTGCTGGTCATTGCCGGGCTGATCGGCCTGACCCTGGTGTGGTGGCAGAGCCGTGGCGGCAGCGAACTGCTCGACTTCGGCGAAAGCAGCCCCGTCTCGGTGGACAACCTCGATGGCACCACCACCCTGGTCGAAGAGGCGCCCCGCCCCGAGGTCGAGGAGTCCCTGCCGCCGCTGCCCGAAGAGGGCGTCGATCCGATCGGCACCCAGGCACCCGTCGCCCCTTCCCCGCAGGTCGATGCCGCCGGGGCCGAGCGTCTCGCGACAGCCGGTGATACCGACGAGACGATACCAGCGGACGTCGAGGCGGTGACCGAGGAGGTCGCCGAGACCCCCGACATCGTCACCGAGGAGGAGCCCGAGGCCGCCGAGGCCCCCGCCGCCGGCGACGTTCGCCAGCTGCAGCTGACCTTCAACGAACAGTCCTGGACCGAGATCTTCGATGCCAACAACCAGCGCATCTTCGTCGGCCTCCAGGAGCCCGGCACCACCGCCAGCGTGGAGGGCGAACCGCCCTTCCGCATGACCATCGGCAATGCCACCGGCGTCGAGCTGATCTGGCGCGGCGAAGCGGTCGATCTCGCTGCCCGCGCCGGCGCCAACAACGTTGCCCGCTTCACTCTGGGAGAATGATTCCGTCACCATGCACGCTCAATCGCCCATCATTCGACGCAAGTCCCGCCAGATCCATGTCGGCAAGGTTCCGGTAGGGGGCGGCGCCCCCATCTCCGTGCAGAGCATGACCAACACCGACACCTTGGACGTGGCCGCCACCGTGGCCCAGATACGCCAGCTGGAAGCCGCCGGGGCCGATATCGTGAGGGTCTCGGTGCCGACCATGGATGCCGCCGAGACCTTCGGGCGCATCAAGCGCGAGGTCGAGGTGCCGCTGGTGGCCGATATCCATTTCGACTACAAGATCGCCCTGCGCGTCGCCGAACTCGGCGTCGACTGCCTGCGGATCAACCCCGGCAACATCGGCAAGGAGGAGCGGGTTCGCGCCGTGGTCAGCGCCGCCCGGGACAACGGCATCCCGATCCGCATCGGCGTCAATGCCGGTTCGCTGGAGAAGGACCTGCAGAAGAAGTATGGCGAGCCGACACCGGCAGCCCTGGTGGAGTCGGCCATGCGCCATATCGACCACCTCGACCGCCTCGATTTCCAGGACTACAAGGTCAGCGTCAAGGCCTCGGACGTGTTCATGGCGGTGGCCGCCTACCGCCAGCTTGCCACCCTGATCGAGCAGCCGCTGCACCTGGGCATCACCGAGGCGGGCGGTCTGCGTTCGGGTACGGTGAAGTCATCCATTGGCCTGGGCATGCTGCTGATGGACGGCATCGGCGACACGATTCGCGTCTCGCTGGCCGCCGACCCGGTCGAGGAGATCAAGGTCGGCTTCGACATGCTCAAGAGCCTGCGCCTGCGTGCCAAGGGCATCAACTTCATCGCCTGTCCCAGCTGTTCGCGCCAGAACTTCGATGTCATCGGCACCATGAATGCCCTCGAGGAGCGGTTAGAGGACATCATGACGCCGCTGGACGTTTCCGTGATCGGCTGTGTGGTCAACGGCCCCGGCGAGGCCAAGGAGGTCGATGTCGGCCTCACCGGCGGCTCGCCCGCCAACCTCGTCTATATCGACGGCAAGCCAGCCTCCAAGCTGCGCAACGAGCACCTGGTCGATGACCTCGAGCGCTTGATTCGCGAGCGGGTACGCCAGAAAGAGCAGGCCGAACAGGACGTGATCGCCCGCGACCAGTGAGCCGGGCGACAACAAGGAGTCAGCATTGAGCAAGTCCCCAGTCAGCAATAAAGAGCCGAGCAAGAAGAAGATCCAGGCCATTCGCGGCATGAACGACCTGCTGCCGGAGCAGTCGTCGCTCTGGCAGTACTTCGAGGGCACCGTGCAGTCGCTGATGCAGCGTTACGGCTATGCCGAGATCCGCACGCCCATCGTCGAGCAGACCGCCCTGTTCGCCCGCTCCATCGGCGAAGTCACCGACATCGTCGAAAAGGAGATGTACACCTTCGAGGACCGCAATGGCGACAGCCTGACCCTGCGCCCCGAGGGCACGGCGAGCTGCGTGCGCGCCGCCATGGAGCACGGCCTGCTGCACAACCAGACCCAGCGGCTGTGGTACCAGGGCCCGATGTTTCGCCACGAGCGCCCGCAGAAGGGCCGCTATCGGCAGTTTCACCAGGTCGGCCTGGAAGCCTTCGGCCTGGACGGCCCCGACATCGACGCCGAAGTCATCCTGCTCTCGGCACGGCTGTGGAAGGAGCTGGGCCTGCTCGATCACGTGACCCTGGAGCTCAACTCACTGGGCTCCAACGAGGCCCGGGCCGCCTATCGCGACAAGCTGGTGGCCTATTTCGAGGCGCACCGCGACCAGCTCGACGAGGATTCCCTGCGCCGCCTGACCAGCAACCCGCTGCGCATCCTGGATTCGAAGAACCCTGACATGGCGCCGATGCTGGCCGATGCGCCCCGGCTCATGGACCACCTGGACGACGGATCCCGCGAGCACTTCGAGCAGCTCACCAAGATGCTCGAGGCGGCCGGGATCGACTACACGATCAATCCGCGCCTGGTGCGTGGGCTGGACTACTACTGTCGCACCGTCTTCGAGTGGACCACCACCGCGCTGGGCAGCCAGGGCACGGTATGTGCCGGCGGGCGCTACGATGGCCTGGTCGAGCAGCTCGGCGGCAAGCCGACACCGGCCGTCGGCTTCGCCATGGGCATCGAGCGGCTGGTCCTGCTGCTGCAGACACTGGAGCTGGTACCACGGGGCGCCCTGGATGAGCTGGACGTCTACCTGCTGCCCATGGATGATGGCGCCACCGGAAGCGCCATGCTGCTGGCCGAGCAGTTGCGCACCGCTCTGCCCAGCCTGCGGCTACAGCTGCACTGCGGCGGCGGCAGCTTCAAGAGTCGCATCAAGAAAGCCGACAAGAGCGGCGCCCGCCTTGCCCTGCTGCTGGGCGAGGATGAATTGGCCAATGATCGAGTGACCCTGAAGTTCCTGCGTGAAGCGCGCGATCAGCAGAGCCTGAGCAGGCGCTCGCTGGGCACCGAACTCGCCACCTTGTTGTCAGGCAATGTTGTCGGATGACGCTACCGCCTGACCCGAACCGGACATGCCGTAAAGGAGACCGCCCGTGGCGGAGCTGAGAACTGAAGAAGAGCAGCTGGATGCCATCAAGCGCTGGTGGAAAGAGAACGGCACCGCGCTGATCGTCGGCGCGGCCCTCGCCGGCGCCGGCATATTCGGCTGGAATGCCTGGCAGAACTATCAGGAAAACCAGGCCGAGGCGGCCTCGCTGCGCTACCAGCACCTGGTCAACCTGGCCGACGCCGAGGTGCTGGACGATGAAGGCCTCGCCCAGGCCCGTGCCCTGGCCGACGAGATCGTCGACAACCACGGCCGCACGCTCTATGCCGACATGGCACGGCTGATCGACGCCCGCCTGGCGGTAGCGCAGGACGACCATGATGCCGCCCAGGCCGCCCTGCGGGCAGTCATCGACGCCAGCAAGCGCGACTACATCCAGGGCCTGGCACGACTGCGCCTGGCCCGGCTGCAGGTGGCCCAGGGCGATGCCGAAGCAGCGCTCGAGACCCTCGACAGCGGCATCCCCGACGCACTTGCCGCCCAGCGAGCCGATATCCGCGGCGACGCCCAGCTCGCGCTGGGCCGTGAAGACCAGGCGCGGGAAGCCTGGCGTGAAGCGCTGGCCCACGCCGAACAGCGTGACCAGCCGATCTACGGTGTCCAGCTCAAGCTGGAAAACCTTGGCGTTGAAGAGGCGATACTATGATTTCACTCATGCGGCGCAAGGCATCTCTCGCCATTGTCGCCACGCTCACCATCGGCCTGCTGGCCGGCTGCGCCAGCAAGTCGGAGCCGCGCTACTCGCCCAAGGAACTCTCTCGCTTCGATGCCACCGCCCAGTTGGACAGCGACTGGCGCCAGCGGGTCGGCCAGGGTCTCGGTCGAGCCCAGTACCCCATTGCCCCGGCGCTGGACAACGGCACTCTCTATGCCGCCGACGAGCGCGGCCGGGTGATGGCCTTCGAAGCCGGCAGCGGCAACCGGCTGTGGCAGAAGGACCTCGAAGCCGGCGTTTCCAGCGCCCTGACCGCCGTGGCCGGCGAGATCTACCTGGGCACGCGCAATGGCGAAGTGCTGGCGCTCAGCCAGCGCGACGGCAGCGTGCGCTGGCGCGCCCGGGTCCCCAGTGAAGTGCTGGCCGCGCCCCAGCCCAACCAGCAGCTGCTGGTGGTACAGAGCGTCGACGGCAGCGTCACCGCCCTGGACCGCAGCAACGGCCAGGAGCGCTGGTCGCACAGCACCACCGAACCCGCCCTTACCCTGCGCGGCACCGGCACGCCCTCGGTGATCGACCCGGTGACCTTCGCCGGCTTCGCCAACGGCCGCCTGGTCACCCTGGACAACCGCAACGGCCAGCCACTGTGGGAGCGACGCATTGCCGTGCCCCAGGGCCGTAGCGAGATCGACCGCATGGTCGACCTCGGCGGCCAGCCGGTGCTGACGCCGGATGGACGCCTGTTCGTCACCAGTTACAACGGCCGCCTGGTGGCCCTGCAGGCCAACACCGGCGAGATCCTCTGGGAGCGTGAACACTCCAGCCACCTGACCCCGGTGCTGGTGGGCGATCGACTCTTCACCGTCAACGAAGCCAGTCACCTACTCGCCTTCGACGCCCGCAGCGGCGAGGAAGTGTGGCGCAACCGCGACCTCGAGGGTCGCTGGCTCACCGCCCCCGCCTTCGCCGGCGGCAATCTGGTGGTGGGCGACTTCGAAGGCTACCTGCATCTGATCGACACCCAGAGCGGCCGCTTTACCGCCCGGACCCGGATCGACAGCTCGGGCATCAGCGTGCGCCCCGTCACCGATGCGCGGCGCATCTATGTGCTGACCAATAACGGTCGTCTGGAAGCCCTGGACATCCGCCGATGACGCCTGTGATTGCCCTGGTCGGCCGCCCCAATGTGGGCAAGTCGACCCTGTTCAACCGCCTGACCCGCTCGCGGGACGCCCTGGTGGCTGACTTCCCGGGCCTGACCCGAGACCGCAAGTACGGTAACGGCCTGCTCGGTGACAAGAGCTATACGGTCATCGACACCGGCGGCATCAGCGGCGACGAGGAGGGTATCGACGCCGCCATGGCCGAACAGTCCCTGGCGGCCATCGACGAGGCCGACATCGTGCTGTTCATGGTCGATGCCCGGGCCGGCCTCAACGTGGCCGACGAGGCCATCGCCAACCACCTGCGGGTCAACCAGAAGAAGACCTGGCTGGTGGTCAACAAGACCGACGGCCTGGAAGAGCACTCGGCCATGGCCGACTTCTGGGCGCTGGGCCTTGGCGACCCCTTCCCCATCGCCGCGGCCCACGGTCGCAACGTCACCACCCTGATCGAGACGGTACTCGAGCCCTTCCCCGAGCGCGACGAGAGCATTCCCGCCGATACCGGCACCAAGGGAATTCGCATCGGCGTGATCGGCCGCCCCAACGTGGGCAAGTCGACCCTGGTCAACCGGCTGCTGGGCGAGGAGCGGGTCGTGGTCTTCGACGAGGCCGGCACCACCCGGGACGCCATCGAGATCCCCTTCGAACGCCGCGGCAAGCCCTATGTGCTGATCGATACCGCCGGTGTACGGCGGCGCAAGAGCGTCCGCGAGTCCTTCGAGAAATTCTCGATCATCAAGACCCTGGAAGCGATCAAGGAGTGCCATGTCGCCATCATGGTGCTGGACGGTAGCAGCGGCCTGGTGGAGCAGGACCTGCATCTGCTCGACTACGTGCTGACCACCGGACGCGCCCTGGTGCTGGCGGTCAACAAGTGGGACGGGCTGGAAAGCGAAGCCAAGGAGAAGATGCGCGCCGAGATCAAGCGCCGCCTGGGCTTTGCCGACTACGCCGAGCTGCACTTCATCTCGGCCCTGCACGGCACGGCGGTGGGCGATCTCTACCCCTCCATCGAGCGCGCCTTCGCTTCCGCCAACAGCCACTGGTCGACCAACCGCCTCACCACCCTGCTGCAGGATGCGGTCAGCCAGCATTCGCCGCCCCTGGTGCATGGCCGCCGCATCAAGCTGCGCATGGCGCATCAGGGTGGCAGCAATCCGCCCATCATCGTGGTGCACGGCAACCAGACCGAGGCGCTGCCCGAAGCCTACAAGCGCTACCTGATCAACACCTTCCGCAAGGTGCTCAAGGTTCGCGGTACGCCGATCCGCTTCGAATTCCGCTCCGGCAGCAACCCCTTCGACCCCATGGCCGACGCCAGCGATCGCGATAAGGCCAAGAAGCGCGAGCTGGGCCGAACCAAGGAGGCTCGCAAGAGCCGTCGCTGAACCCGCCGACCACTTTGTCATCACCGCTACCCAGGCATCGCCGGCCCCCGGCCGGCAGTGCCGCTTCCCTCGTCCTGTCATGTTCCTTCCCGGTTACCGTGCCGTTGCGGAAAGTTTCTTGACAGCGAGGGCCGTCGAACCTGAAATACGCCCGTTTGCCATCCGCTGCTGCCCTTCCGGGCAGGGAGTCCCTTGCATGATCCTGACCCGCTTACTGCCGAAACTTTCCCAGCGTCACCGACGCTGGCGCCTGCTCGCGCCGCTGTGCCTGGCGGGGCTTTTGACCGGCTGCCTGGCCCTGCCCCAGACCGGCCTGTTCGCCTTCCGCCTGGCAGTCACCTCCCTGGGGGTAGAAGAGGTGCGCATCGGCCCCTACGCCGTGGATGCCCGCCTCGACACCAGCGATATCATGTCACTGGCGTTGTCGAGCCTCGGTGCCGGCAGCCTGCCGGTGCAGGCGACCCTGGCCATGGGCCTGGGGCTGCCCACCGGGATGCCGGCGGTGGAGATGTCCGGCTTTCGCTGGACGCTTGACATGCCGGGCGTCGAGCCGGTCAGCGGCAACTACGAGCAGGACGTGACCCTGACTTCGGGTGAGGATGCCAACTTGCGCCTGCCGGTGGCCTTCGACCTGCTCGACGGCGGCCGCGAGCGACTGGCCCCCATGGTGGAGCTGGCCAGCCAGCTGGCAAGCCAGGGCGAACTGCCCGCCGGCAGCGAGCTGGCCATCACCCCCGGCGACCTGCGCGGCCTGGGCATGACCCTGCCCGCAGGCCTGCTCACCCCCACCATCCGCCTGAGCGTGGGAGAGGACGGCTCGCTGATTCCAAGGAGGTAACGTCGTCGCCAAAGCCAAACGGGGCGCCGGGGACAGGTCGTAGAGGGGGTCCTACGCCAGGGATGGCGTCGGTAGCGCCCAGGGATGGGTTCACAGCGCCCCCTCATAGACCTGTCGACGGATCAGCCCCGCTGCCGGTATTCCGCTGACGACTTCTGCTACTCCCCATGCAGGCGACGACGCCCCACCCAGTGGCTGGCGAACTGCCAGGCCCCGCGGCCGCTGCGACCGCCGCGCAGGGTGGCGAAGCGAATCGCCTCCGCTCGGGCCTCGGCCCCCCAGTCCCGGGCACTGCCCAGTTGGGTGACCCAGTGGCAGCACGCCTCCAGGTAGGTGTCCTGGTTGAAGGGATAGAAACCCAACCAGAGCCCGAAACGGTCCGATAGCGAGATCTTCTCCTCCACGGCATCGCCATGGTGCAGCTCGTCACCCACCAGCTGCGATGCCTCGTTGTCGGACAGCGATTCGGGCAGCAGGTGGCGACGGTTGGAGGTGGCATAGAGCAGCACGTTCTCCGGCGGACCGGTCAAGGCACCGTCGAGCACGCTCTTGAGCGCCTTGTAGGCGTCATCGTGACCCTCGAAGGAGAGATCGTCACAGTAGACCACGAAGCGCTGTGGCTGGTGTCGCAGCTGCTCCACCAGGGTCGGCAACCCGGACAGGTCGTGGCGATCGACCTGTACCAGCCGCAGCCCTTCCGCCGCCAGGCTGTTGAGCAGGGCACGGATCAGCGACGACTTGCCGCTGCCACGGGAGCCCCACAGCAGGGCATGGTTGGCCGGCAGCTTCTGCAGGAAGGCGCGAGTGTTGTCGACCAGCGCCAGCTTCTGGCGCTCGATGCCCAGCAGGTCGTCCAGCGACAGGGCATCGCGGGGCGGTACCGGCAGCAGCCGCCCGCCCAGGGCGTGGCGCTGCCACAGGGCGGCCACATCACGCTCCCAGTCGACCTCCTCGGGTACCGGGGGCAGCCAGTGCTCCACATGGTCCAGCAGGCGACTGAGGCGTCTGCTCAGCTCCTCATCCATTGACGTCTCCTCGGAAGTTCCATGGTTTACAGTTGACCTTATGACGCTACGGGGTATCTTGTGGCGAACCGCCATCCCCGTCCAGGGTCTCAATAGTCCCGGACACAGGAGATTTTCACTATGCGCTGGATTCGCCCACTTGCCGTGACCGCCCTGGTCGTGACCCTCGCTGCCTGCACGACCTCACCCACCGGACGGCAGCAGCTCACCTTGATGTCCGACGCGCAGCTCAACGAGATGGGGCGCGAGGCCTTCCAGCAGTACCAGCAGGACCTGCCGGCGGCCGGCCAGGCCCAGCAGCGCTACGCCCAGTGCGTGGCCAGTGCCATCGTTGCCGTGCTGCCGGAGCGGGAGCGCGACAAGGACTGGCAGATCCGCGTCTTCGAATCGGAGCAGGCCAACGCCTTCGCCCTGCCCGGCGGCTACATGGGGGTCAATACCGGCCTCCTCGCTATCGCCGAGACCCAGGACCAGCTCGCCTCGGTGATCGGCCACGAGATCGGTCATGTCATCGCCAACCATGCCAATGAGCGGGTCTCGACCCATACCTCGACCCAGTTGGCCCTCTCGGTGCTGGGCTCCGCCTCTGGCATGCAGGGACAGGGCGGCCAGCAGCTGATGGGCGCGCTGGGCCTCGGCGCCCAGTACGGTGTTCTGCTGCCCTTCTCGCGCCGTCACGAGAGCGAGGCCGACGTGATCGGCATGCGCCTGATGGCCGATGCCGGCTTCGATCCGCGCGCCAGCGTCGCGCTGTGGGAGAACATGAGCGCCCAGGGCGGTGCCCGCCCACCGGAGTGGATGTCCACCCACCCCAGCCATGGCCAGCGCATGCAGGGCCTGCAGGCGGAGATGGGCAACGCCATGGCGCGCTACGAGCAGGCTCGCCAGGCGGGACGTCAACCCAACTGCTCCCGCCCCTGAGCACAGGCCGCCACTAACGCCCCCAGACAGGATGCAAGATGCTGAAAATCGGATTACTGCTGTTGATCGTCCCGCCGCTGATGCTGATGGGTCTCTACTTCTGGGAGCTCAGCGACGTGCGCGAATGTACCCTGATGCAGGGCGGCTACTGGGACTATCTGGACGGCGTCTGCCGCGACACCTCCCAGCCCTTCGTGCCCTGGGTGGAGCGTGAGCCCTTGCTGGTCAACGGCGGCATGCTGCTCTCCGTGGTGGGCCTTGTCATCTGCATGGCCGGGCTCTACGTCAAGCGGCGCTGAAGGGCAGCGCTCAACGCCAACGACGAGGCGGCGCCGGGTTATCGGCGCCGCCTCGCTGCGTTCGCTAACGCACCGGCCGGTCGCCGCCCCTCCTGGAGCGTTGAAGGTGTCAAACCGCGGATTAAACGCTTGCCTGGTTTTACAACGCCCGCCGCAGGCTTTCCCTTACCGGCGCCGTCAGCGGACGCTTGCCGCGCCACTGGTAGAACGACTCGGCGGCCTGCTCCACCAGCATGCCCAGCCCGTCGACCGGCATGGCCCCAAGCCCACTGGCCCAGCGCAAGAACACCGTGGGCTCGGTGCCATACATCATGTCGTAGGCCGTCGCACCCGGCGCAAACAGCGTCGCCGGCAGTGGCGGCAGCTCGCCCGCCAGGCTCGCGCTGGTACCGTTGACCACCAGGTCGAACTGGCCTGTCACCGCCTCGAATCCACTCCCCTGGATCGCGCCCAGGTCCTGAAAGTCGGCGGCCAGTGCCGTGGCCTTGGCCGCGGTGCGGTTGGCCACCAGCACGCTGGCCGGCCCGGCCGCCAGCAGCGGCTCGAGCACGCCGCGCACCGCCCCGCCGGCCCCCAGCACCAGAATTCGGGCGCCGGCCAGGCTCACCCCATGGTGCTCCAGGTCGCGGACCAGGCCGACCCCGTCGGTGGTGTCGCCATAAGTGAGGCCGTCCTTTCCCAGCAGCAGCGTATTGACGGCACCGGCACGCCGGGCCCGCTCGCTCAGCGTGTCGCAAAGCGAGAACGCCTGCTCCTTGAACGGCACGGTGACGTTGGCGCCCCGCCCCCCTTCGGCCGTGAAGCGGCGCCAGGCGCCGGCGAAGTCGTCCAGCGGCGCCTCGATGGCGGTGTAGTCGATATCCTCACCGGTCTGCTCGGCAAAGGCCGCATGAATCATCGGTGACTTCGAATGCGCAATGGGGTTGCCGAAGACGCAGTAGCGGTCTGTCATGGGATCTCCTCAAACACGGGAAGCGCCTGAATAGCCAACGAGCGACATGAAGCGCAAGGCGCCCGGAGCGCAGCAACCGGAGCCTATGGGTTATAGGTGAGGATTGCGAGCACCGCGTAACGCAGCGATTCGGTCGCGCAGATGCTCATTCAGCGCTTTCCCCCAGCCAGTCGCGGGGGCGCAAATAATCTCGATAGAGCCGCTCCTCGGCGCTGCCGGGCTCGGGCTGCCAGTCGTACTCCCAGCGGGCCAGGGGCGGCATCGACATCAGGATCGACTCGGTGCGCCCACCGCTCTGCAGCCCGAACAGGGTGCCGCGATCCCACACCAGGTTGAACTCCACGTAGCGGCCACGGCGGTAGAGCTGGAAATCGCGTTCGCGCTCGCTCCAGGGCATCCCGCTGCGCCGGCGCACGATGGGCAGGTAGGCCTCCAGGAAGGCATCGCCGACGGCTCGCTGGAAGGCAAAGCTGCGGTCGAAGCCCCACTCGTTGAAATCGTCGAAGAAGAGGCCGCCGACGCCGCGGGTTTCCTCGCGATGCTTGAGATAGAAGTAGTCGTCGCACCACGCCTTGAAGCGCGGGTAGACGTCATCACCAAAGGGGGTACAGGCGTCCCGTGCCACCCGATGCCAGTGCAGCACGTCCTCGTGCACCGGGTAGAAGGGTGTCAGGTCGAAGCCGCCGCCGAACCACCAGACCGGTGCCTCGCCTTCCTTCTCGGCGATGAAGAAGCGCACGTTGCCATGGCTGGTCGGTACGTGGGGGTTCTCGGGATGCATCACCCAGGAGACGCCCACGGCCTGAAAGCCGCGCCCGGCCAGCTCGGGGCGGGCGGCGGTCGCCGAGGGGGGCAACAGGTCTCCATAGACATGGGAGAAGTTGACGCCGCCCTTCTCGAAGATCCGGCCATGCTCGAGCACCCGGGAGCGGCCACCGCCCCCGGCTTCACGCTGCCAGCTGTCTTCCTGGAACAGCGCACCGCCATCCTCCGCGGCCAATGCCCGGCAGAGCCGCTCCTGCAGCTCGAGCAGGTAGGTCTTGACGTCTTCGAGGTTGGCATGTGCCATGGAGGGCCTCCTTTCGCCAGGTACGTTTCTGGACCTGGTACGTTTCAGGCGCGCAGCACCCGGCCGCTGACCAGGTCGCGAATGGTGCTGGGGCGATCGAGCCCGCCCAGCGCTCCCTCGACGATGGCGTCGAGTTCGTCGCCGAAGGCCTCGCGGACCTCGTCGGCGCTGAGCGCCGAGGGCTCACCGGCACGATTGGCCGACGTGGATACCAGGGGGCCGCCGAAGGCCTCGCACAGTGCCACCACCCCGGGGTGGTCACTGACCCGCAGGGCCACGCAGTGATGGGCGCCACGCACCAGCGCATGGGTGCGCCCGTTGTCCGGCACCAGCCAGGTATGGGGCCCCGGCCAGGTGGAGACCAGCGGCGCGTGGAGCTCCAGCGGCAGTCCCTCGAGCCAGGGGGTGAACTGCTCGATGCTGGCCGCAACCAGGATCAGTCCCTTGGCCGGGTCGCGCTGCTTGAGCCGCAACAGATGCGCCACGGCTGCGTCGTTGTCGGGGTCACAGCCCAACCCCCACACGCCTTCGGTGGGATAAGCGATCACGCCGCCGGCACGCAGCGCGGCCACGGCGTTGGAAAGAGACGTTACCTGGGGCATACCGGGCACCCTCGAAGTTACGAACAGAAAGACACTGACACAAGTACTGGCATCACGGATGCCTATGTCCAGCCGGCCGATATGCTATCACGCCTGGACATTGCCCGGCAGGCGCACCCAGCCGCCCGGCGCCTGGGCCACCTGGCCTTCCAGTTCGAGCTCCAGCAGGCGACGCTGGCAGTCGGGCACGGCCAGGCCGGTCAACGCAACCAGTGCATCCAGCGGCGAGGGGGAGTCGCTGAGCCAGCGCAGCAGCGGGTCGCCGCCGGCATCGACCGGCCCCGGGGCAGCAGACGACTGGGCGGTGGCGGAAAGCGAGGTGAAGGAAGGCGCCGCCCAGTGGGTCAGCTCCTCGAGAATATCGTCCAGCCGGCGCACCAGCACCGCACCCTGGCGAATCAGTTGCAGGCAGCCCCTGGCCTGGGGGTTGTGGATCGAGCCGGGCAGCGCGAAGACCTCGCGGCCCTGTTCAGTGGCCAGCCGCGCACTCACCAGGGAGCCGCTCTTCTCGGCGGCTTCCACCACCAGCACGCCGAGAGAGAGGCCGGTGACGATGCGGTTGCGGCGGGGAAAGAAGCCCGGTCGCGCCCGGGTACCGGGGGGATGTTCGGACAGCACCAGGCCGCCGCGATCGAGCAACTGGTGGTAAAGCCCCGCATGGCGGGGCGGGTAGATCACATCGACACCGCAGCCCAGCACCGCCACGCTGCGCCCGCCGGCCTCCAGGGCAGCATGCTGCGCAGCCCCGTCGATGCCCAGCGCCAGGCCGCTGTTCACGCACCAGTCCCGGGCGGCCAGCTCGCGGGCGAAGGCCGCCGCATTGGTGAGGCCTTCGCGGGTCGGCCGGCGCGAACCGACGATCGCCAGCCCGGGAGGCAGGAGCGCGTCGAGATCGCCCAGGGCCCAGAGCACCGGCGGAGGATCGGCGATCTGGCCGAGCAGCACCGGCCAGGCCGGATGACCGGGGAAGAGCAGATGCCGGGCCGCATCGGCATTCAGCCAGGCCAGGTCGGCATCGACCAGGGCATCGAGGGGGCTGCGGGCGGGGTGGTCGAGCCATAGCCGCAGCGCCGAGGCGGCCTCCCGGGGCAGGCGTGCCAGCCAGCCGTCGGGCCAGGCCGGCTCCATCGCTATCAGTTCGGCCAGCCGCGCCGCGCCCATGCCCGGCAGGCGCATCACCGCCAGCCACTCCCGCGTGCCCGGTGACACCGCTTTCACCGCAGCGCCACCCCCCGCCCATGGCGGGGATTGTGTACCCGATCACCGACTTCCAGCGTACGGGAGGCCCGCATCACCAGGCCATAGCTCATCTTCTCGTAGGGACGAAAGACCATGATCAGGCCCGCCTCGGTGCCGGGCAGCCGCAGGACCTCGCCGCTGCGCGGATCATTGACCCGCTCACCCTGCTGCTCGACCTGGAGTACGTGGCCGGTTTCCAGGCCGTCGCGGCGGCCGCGGTCCAGCGCCACCACCTGTAGCCGCCCGATGAAGCGCACGCCACCGGGTACCGCCAGGATGCGGCCGTCGACCGCACCATCCGGGGCCCGTGGCACGAACTCCCGAACCAGCTCACGGCTCTCCAGCGGCAGGATGATGTCGTTGTTGCGTACCTCCTGGGAGGCCGACAGCACCTCGAGTACGACGATATCCTCCTCGCTGCGCTGGACCCGGGCCTGGCCGATGCCCTCCAGTTCCAGCCCCAGCAGCTCACCGGAAACCGCGTCGTTGTAGCGCTCGCCGATACGATAGATCCCGTACCGCGGGCCGCGCTCGATCTCGCCACGGGCATAGATGCGATCTCCCGCCCCGCTGATGATGCGCCGGTCGTCGCCGGCAACCACATAGGCCAGCTCATCCAGTGCATCCGGGTCGTCGACGACCCGATGATCGCGCAGGAAGTGGCGTATCACTTCCAGGGGAATCGGCTCGATGGCTTCACGGGTCGGGATGCGCCGTATCTCCGGCGAGAGCCGAACGGTACCCTGGCCCCGCTCGAGGCCAAGGCAGGGACGCCCGTTGCAGTCATAGAGGTAGACCACATCGCCGGGATAGATCAGGTGAGGGTTGCGGATCTGAGGGTTGACCTGCCACACCTCCGGCCACTGCCAGGGGTGCTGCAGGAAGCGACCGGAGATGCCCCAGAGGGTGTCGCCACGCACCACGGTGTAGCGGTCGGGAGCGTCACCGCGCAGCCCCTCCTGCCAGCTGAGCCCCTGAGCCTGGGCCGCCCCACCCAGCAGCATGACAATGCAGACACTGCTTATCAAGACGACCCTGAAATAGTCAGCCAGCCAGCCGCATCCTGCCTTATCGTTGTATTCCGCCATCCCCAACTCCCCCTGCTCTCGCCCCATCCCGGAAGCCCTGAGGCCATCCCGCAGGGAACCTGAGCGACGTGTCATAGTCTGATTTTATCGAAATAATAGGTGATCGGGCGGTTTCACCCCGAGCCGCAGCCCCCTAGAATAAGGGAATCCCTGATGACAGCATAACGGTGGTTCCAACGCCATGGCCAAATTACCTATCCTCGAATTCCCCGACGAGCGACTGCGCACCAAGGCGGCGCCGGTCGAAGCGGTTGATGACGAGGTGCGCCAGCTGGTCGACGACATGCTCGAGACCATGTATGAAGCCAGCGGTATCGGGCTTGCCGCCACCCAGGTGGACGTTCACCGCCGCGTCATCGTGATGGATGTCAGCGACAGCCGGGCCAGTCCGCTGGTGCTGATCAACCCCGAATACACGCCGATCGGTGACGAGCGCGACCTGATGTCCGAGGGCTGCCTGTCGATCCCGGAGTATTACGCCGAGGTGCCCCGCGCACTGAAGGTACACCTCAAGGCGCTGGACCGGGACGGCAACCCCTACGAACTCGATGCCGAGGGCCTGCTGGCCCACTGTATCCAGCACGAATACGATCATCTGGAAGGCGTGCTGTTCGTCGACTACCTCTCCGCACTGAAGCGCGACCGGGTGCTGAAGAAGATGCAGAAACGCCACAAGCAGATGCAGGGGGCCTGAGGCCCACGCCCAACCTCGTTGAAGGCCGACAGCTGTCGGCCTTCGTCGTTTCCGCCTGCCTCCGTTATGATGGGGAACATCGCCCACTGGCAAGGCTTCGAAATCATGTCCCCACCCCTGCGTGTCGTTTTCGCCGGCACCCCCGACTTCGCCGCTTCCAGCCTGGCTGCGCTGCTGCAGAGCCGCCACTCCGTGGTCGCCGTCTACACCCAGCCCGACCGGCCCGCCGGCCGTGGCCGCAAGCTCGCCGCCAGCCCGGTCAAGACGCTGGCACTGGAACACGACCTGCCGGTGCTGCAGCCGGAAAGCCTGAAGGCACCGGAGGCCCAGGCCGAGCTGGCCGGGTTTGCGGCAGACATCATGGTGGTCGTCGCCTACGGCCTGATCCTGCCCCAGGCGGTACTGGACATTCCCCCAAGGGGCTGCCTCAACGTGCACGCCTCGCTGCTGCCGCGCTGGCGCGGTGCCGCCCCCATCCAGCGGGCCATCGAGGCCGGTGACAGCGAAAGCGGCGTGACCATCATGCAGATGGATGCCGGGCTGGATACCGGCGACATGCTGCTGATAAGACGCACCCCCATCACGGCCACCACCACCGGTGGCGAGCTGCATGACACCCTGGCCGCACTCGGCGGTGAGGCCATCGTCGAGGCGCTGGACGCCCTGGCAAGCGGCGCCTTGACGGCGACGCCCCAGCCCGCCGAAGGCGTTACCTACGCCGCCAAGCTCAGCAAGGCCGAGGCCGAACTGGATTTCCGCCAGCCGGCCGAGGCGCTGGCGGCCAAGGTACGCGCCTTCAACCCCTGGCCGGTGGCCTGGTGCACCCATGGCGAGGAGCGCCTGCGCCTGTTGATGGCGACGGCCTCGTCCCGTCATGATGGCGAAGCGCCCCGGCCCCCCGGCACCCTGCTTGCGCACGACCCCGATGCCCTGCGCATCGCCTGTGGCACCCAGGGCGCCGAGGTACTTCGCGTGACACGCGCCCAACTGCCCGGCGGCAAGCCATTGGCGGCTCGTGACCTGCTCAACGCCCGCAGCGACACCCTGGCACCCGGCCTGCTATTGGGGCAGGCCACCGAGGAGAAATCCTGATGCATCGATCGACGCCCTCCTCCCGTGCAGGAAAGGCCGTCCAGGACGGCGGCCAGGCGGTGCGGGTCAGCGCCGCCCGCGCGCTGGTGCCGGTCATCACCGGCAAGGGGTCGCTGGCCGACCTGGACGACCACCAGGTGGTCTCCCGGGACCGCGCCCTGTTCAAGGCGATGTGCTATGGCGTCTGTCGTACGCTGCCACGGCTCGAGGCGCTCGCCGCGCAGCTGCTCAAGACCCCCTTCAAGGCCCGAGATGCCGATGTCCAGGCCCTGCTGCTGCTGGGCATCCACCAACTGCTCTACATGCGCATTCCGGCCCATGCCGCCGTGGGCGAAACCGCCGGCGCAGCCAGGCTGCTGGGCAAGGAGTGGGCGACCAAGGTGCTCAACGGCTGCCTGCGCCGCCTGCAGCGGGATTCCGAGGCGCTGCAGGCCGAGGTCGACCAGGACCCCGGCGTAGCGCTGCTGCATCCAAGCTGGCTGCTCAAGGCGCTGCGCCAGGCCTGGCCCGACGACTGGCGCGCCATCGCCGCCGCCAACAACGAACCGGGGCCGATGACGCTGCGCATCAATCGCCGCCGCGGCGACCGGGAAGCCTACCTGGCACGGCTGATCGATTCCGGCCACGAGGCCAGGCTCTGTACGCACTCGCCCGATGGCCTGGTACTGGATACACCCTGTGACGTCCAGGCGCTGCCCGGCTTCGCCGAGGGCGATGTCAGCGTACAGGACGAGGCCGCCCAGCTCGCCGCCGAACTGCTCGGGCCAGTGCTGGCGCCACGTCCCGGCGGGCGTGTGCTCGACGCCTGCTGCGCCCCCGGCGGCAAGGCCTCCCACCTGCTGGAGCTGTTCAACGTGGAGCTGCTGGCGTTGGACAGCGACGCCACACGTCTCGCCCGGGTAGAGGACACCCTGGCCCGGCTGGGCCTTTCAGCCACCCTGCTGCACGCCGACGCCACCCAGCGGGACTGGTGGAACGGCACGCCCTTCGACGCCATCCTGCTCGACGCGCCCTGCTCCGGCAGTGGCGTGATCCGCCGTCATCCGGACATCAAGCGCCTGCGACGTCCATCGGACATCCCCAAGCTGGTCGAACTGCAGGCACGCCTGCTCGACAATCTATGGCCGCTGCTGCGCCCGGGGGGCTCGATGATCTACGCCACCTGCTCGGTGTTCCGCGAGGAGAACGACGAACAGGTCGAGGCATTCCTCTCCCGGACGGCAGACGCCATCGCCACCACGCCACAGGAAGTGAGCTGGGGCCGGCCGGCCGGCGCCGGTCGCCAGCTGCTGCCGGAAGCGGAGAGTCACGACGGCTTCTTTTATGCCAGACTGAAGCGGCAGGGCTGATATTGCCCTGCCTTCTCGACCACCAAGGAGCAAGGAGCCCCCATGAGCGATCATGTCTACAAGCACATCGAGCTGACCGGTTCTTCGGAGAAGGGCATCGAGGATGCCATCAACCGCGCGCTCGCCAAGGCCTCGCAGTCCCTGCACGGCATGCGCTGGTTCGAGGTAACGGACACGCGGGGCCACATCGAAAACGGCAAGGTCGGCCACTGGCAGGTGACGATCAAGGTGGGGTTCACCCTGGACTGAGGATGTCCCCCGCAAGGCCCGGTCTGTTACCCGTTGTACGGCTGGTTTATGCTAGCCACCATGCTGCGGCGCCAAATCGGCGTCGCAGAGTCGTTTCACGGACCCGACAGCAATGAAGATCATCATTCTTGGCGCCGGCCAGGTCGGCGGTACGCTGGCCGAGCATCTGGCCCGCGAGGAAAACGACATCACCGTGGTGGACACCGACGGCGAGCGGCTGCGCGAGCTGCACACCCGGCTCGACATCCGCACCGTGGTGGGGCCGGGCTCCTACCCCGTGGTGCTGCGCCAGGCCGGCTGCGAGGACGCCGATATGCTGATCGCGGTGACCAGCCAGGACGAGGTCAACATGATCGCCTGCCAGGTCGCCCACACCCTGTTTCGCACCCCCACCAAGATCGCCCGGGTCCGCGCCACCGCCTACCTCACCCGCAAGGGGCTGTTCGCCCACGAGGCGGTGCCCATCGACGTGCTGATCAGCCCCGAGCAGGTGGTCACCGACCACATCCGCCGGTTGATCGAGCACCCCGGCGCGCTGCAGGTGCTGGAGTTCGCCGGTGGGCTGGTGCAGCTGGTGGCGGTCAAGGCGTTCTACGGCGGCCCGCTGGTGGGCCAGGACCTGGGCTTCCTGCGACGCCACATGCCCAGCGTCGACACCCGGGTGGCGGCCATCTACCGCCGCAACCGGCCGATCATTCCCCGCGGCGACACCGTGATCGAGGCCGACGACGAGGTCTTCTTCATCGCCGCCCGCCGCGACATCCGCGCGGTGATGAGTGAGCTGCGCCGGGTCGACCGCGACTTCCGCCGGGTGATGATCGCCGGCGGCGGCAACATCGGCGAGCGGCTGGCCGAACACCTCGAGCACAGCCACCAGGTCAAGATCATCGAGCACGGCATCGAGCGCTGCACGGTGCTCGCCGAGCGCCTCGACCGCACCGTGGTGCTGCACGGCAGCGCCACCAACAAGCGGCTGCTGGAAGAGGAGAACATCGAGGACTGCGACATCTTTTGCGCGCTGACCAACGACGACGAGGTCAACATCATGTCGTCGATGCTGGCCAAGCGCATGGGTGCCAAGAAGGTGCTGACGCTGATCAACAACGCCGCCTACGTGGACCTGGTCCAGGGCGGCGAGATCGACATCGCCATCTCGCCGCAGCAGGCCACCATCGGCAGCCTGCTGACCCACGTGCGCCGCGGCGACATCGTCAACGTGCACTCGCTGCGCCGCGGTGCCGCCGAGGCGATCGAGGCCATCGCCCACGGCGACATGCAATCCTCCAAGGTGGTTGGCCGCGCCATCGGCGACATCGACCTGCCCAGCGGCACCACCATCGGTGCGCTGGTGCGCGGCAAGGAGGTGCTGATCGCCCACGACGACGTGGTGGTGGAGTCGGGCGATCACCTGATCCTGTTCGTGATCGACAAGCGCCGCATTCGCGAGGTGGAACGCCTCTTCCAGGTCGGCCTGACCTTCTTCTGA
>NZ_JAKCMI010000022.1 GCF_021412585.1 Halomonas alkalisoli
GAGCTGGCCGCGGCCAAGGTGGTCATCTCCGGCGGCCGCGGCATGGGCAGCGGCGAGAACTTCAAGCTGCTCGACGGCATTGCCGACAAGCTGGGGGCCGCCATTGGTGCTTCCCGCGCCGCGGTGGATGCCGGCTTCGTGCCCAACGACATGCAGGTGGGCCAGACAGGCAAGATCGTCGCACCCGAGCTCTACATCGCCGTGGGTATCTCGGGAGCCATCCAGCACCTGGCCGGCATGAAGGACTCCAAGGTGATCGTCGCCATCAACAAGGACGAGGAGGCGCCGATCTTCCAGGTCGCGGATTATGGATTAGTCGGTGACCTGTTCGAGATCCTGCCGGAGCTCGAGAGCAAGCTGTAAAGAACGGGCAGTTGCATACCGGAAGAAGCCGACCCTCAAGCGAGGGTCGGCTTCTTTCGTTGTCAGGCCTTGCTGGTCATGGCGATACGATTTTATGAAGCTTGGCTATACAAGACAGTAACAATAGCTATTAGCATTAAGTGTCAGGCTTTGCCATGCTGTACCGATGAGTCGAGGGCTTCGGCCCCTATTTCGTTTGCTTCATGGAGGAGCTGACCTATGCCGCACACACTACCCGAACTTCCCTACGCCTATGATGCGCTGGAACCCTATATCGATGCGATGACCATGGAGATACACCACTCGCGTCACCACAAGACCTACGTGGACAAGCTCAATGCCGCTCTGGAAGGTACCGGCCTGGAAGATATGCCGGTGGACGAGCTGTTGGCCAATATCGACCGGGTACCCGAGCAGAAGCGGCAGGAGGTCATCAATAATGGTGGTGGCCACTCCAACCACTCCAAGTTCTGGCAGATGATGGCGCCCAGCGGCGGTGGCCAGCCCCAGGGCAAGGTGGCCCAGGCCATCGACAGCGAACTTGGCGGTTTCGATGCCTTCAAGGAGGCCTTCACCAAGGCGGCCCTTGGGCGCTTCGGCAGCGGCTGGGCCTGGCTCAGCGTGACCCCGGAGAAGAAGCTGGTGGTCGAGAACACCCTGAACCAGGATAGCCCGCTGATGCACGGCAACACGCCGGTGCTGGGCCTGGACGTGTGGGAGCACGCCTACTACCTGAAGTACCAGAACAAGCGCCCGGATTATGTCGAGGCATTCTTCAACGTGGTCAACTGGGAGGACGTGGAGCGCCGCTACCAGCAAGCCACCTCCTGACCAGCGCGCAAACGCGCTTACCGACAATCGCCGCAGCCTTTGGCTGCGGCGATTGCGTTAGGCCTGCGCGACAGCGATAGGAACATGGCCGCCCTGCGAGGCAAGCTGGCCAACTGGAGCATCGTAAGAGCGCTTCGATCAGTGGGCGACAGCGATACGGTGTTCACCGCTGGGGTGGGGCATGACCCGCATGGGCAGGCCGTAGATAGCCTCCAGCGTGGCATCGGTCATCATCGCCTCGGGGGAGCCGTGGGCCAGCACCCGGCCGCTGTGCAGGGCGAGCAGCTCGTCGCAGTAGCGCGAGGCCATGTTGATGTCGTGCAGCACGATGATCACGCATAGCTTCAGCTCGTCGCACAGCTTGCGGATCAGGGCCAACACCTCCATCTGATGGGCGATATCCAGCGCGGCCAGCGGTTCGTCGAGCAGCAGGAAGCGACTCTCCTGGGCCAGCAGCATGGCCAGCCACACGCGCTGGCGTTCGCCACCGGAAAGGGTATCCACCAGGCGGTCGGCGAAGGCTTCCGTGTGGCTGAGCTCGATGGCCCGCCCGATAGCGGCCTTGTCCCCGGAGGTATGGCGCCCCAGCAGGCCGTGCCAGGGGTAGCGGCCAAAGCCGATCAGTTCGCGACCGGTCAGATTCTCGGCGCTGGGCAGATGCTGGGGCAGATAGGCGACGCGACGGGCGAACTCTCTTTTACCCCAATCATGCAGAGGGCGCTTTTCGAGCAGGACCTCGCCCCGAGTGATGGGTTGCTGCTGGGCCAGCAGCTTGATCAATGTCGACTTTCCCGAGCCGTTGTGGCCGATCAAACCGTAGACCTTGCCTTCCTCGAAGCAATGTTCGAGGGGCTTCAGCAGGGGTTTCCCGTTGATTTCGAAGGTGGCGCCCTTGACTTCGAGCATGATGAATCCTTGGTGATGCTACCAACCGAGCCAATGACGCAGCCGCTGGCCGGGCGAAGCAGGCTGGGTGGCCGTCATCCGGCGGATATCGCCCGATAGCAGCAGCGAGGCCTCCTGCAGCGGCGCCATGATGGCCTTGAGATGGTGCTGGCAAAGCTGGCGGTTGAGGGCGGCAGGGCACTGTGCCATGAGCAGGCCGCAATGGTAGATGGCAGTATCCAGTGACTCACGGACGTCCTTGAAGGGCGAGGCCTCCCACCGGCAACGCTGCAGCTCGTCGTACAGCATCCTCAGCATCTGGGCATCCAGCCAGCAGGGCGTATCGTCCCCCTTGGGTTTGCTTGCCACTGCATTGTGGACGGCCTGAAAAGAAACATGCAGGAATACGCATGTGTAATAGAGCTGAGAGCGTTCCGTCGTCATGGGACACCATGTAAAATCTCAATGAGACTGATTTGCATTTTGTCCAAAAGAGGGCGCGCCGTCAAATGCGGAGCGAATCTTAATTCTACTGATAATCGTTTTCAGTTACCCTCTGTCCGTGACGATGGATAAACATGGTGGAGCATGGTCGACGACGTGAACCAGGAAGTGGACGCACAGCGAGAGGGGCCTGGCAGATGACGGTGGACACGCGCCGCGTTCTCTCGCCAGCCCGTTCCTGTCTGCTGCTGAGTCTGCCTCTGCTGATACTGTTCTGGCTAGGATTAGAGGGGCAGGGGGGCTTTGAACTGGGCTTGAAGGCGCTGGTAGCGCCGTCCTTCAAGGAAGTCGGCGAGCTGCTGCTGTATTACGCCTGGTGGCCCAGGTTGACGATCGCGCTGCTGGCCGGAGGGGGGCTGGCCCTGGCCGGGGTGCTGATGCAGCAGGTGCTGCGCAATCCGCTGGCGTCGCCCACCACCCTGGGCGTGGCGTCGGGAGCCAATCTCGCACTGATGGCGACGACGTTGCTGGCGCCCGGGCTGTTGGTCGTGGGTCGCGAGTGGGTGGCGCTGGCCGGTGGCGGGCTGGCGGTGGGGCTGGTGTTCATGCTGGCCTGGCGGCGGGGCTTGGCGCCCATCGTGGTGGTGCTTGCTGGGCTGGTGGTCAATCTCTATCTGGGGGCGCTGGCCACGGCGCTGCTGCTGTTCAATCACGAGGCGCTGTCGGGGCTGCTGATCTGGGGAGCCGGATCGCTGGCCCAGAATGGCTGGGATGGTGTGGCGATCCTCTGGCCGCGGTTGGCCATTGCAGGCGTGGCGGCCTGGTTCCTGCTGCGCCCCCTGGCGGTGCTGGAACTGGACGACGCCAGCGCCAAGAGCCTGGGCGTATCGCTCACCTATCTTCGCTTCGCCGGTATGGGGCTGGCGGTCTTCATCACCGGCAGCATCGTCAGTGTGGTGGGGATCATCGGCTTCATCGGCCTGGCGGCGCCCAATATCGTGCGCATTGCCGGGGCGCGGGGTCTCGGCGAACGCCTGCTGTGGGGCACGCTGCTGGGGGCGGTGCTGCTGGCCACTACCGACTTGCTGCTGCAGAACGTCACGGGCGTATTGCCAACGCTGATCCCCACCGGTGCGGTGACCGGCGCCCTGGGCGCGCCGCTGCTGATGTGGTTGATCCCGCGCCTTAAGCTGCAGGGCGATCGGGCGCCACAGCCGGCTGCCGTGCTGGCCAACCGTCATCCCGCCCCTGGGCGCCTGGCCACTCGCCTGGCCATCGGGCTGCTGTTGGCGGCGGGGCTGGGGCTGCTGCTGGGGCAGGGGGTGAATGGCTGGTACTGGCTGTCGCTGGACAGCTGGGACGTCATGCAGTGGCGGATGCCCAGGGTGTTTGCGGCGGCCGCCAGCGGCTTGATGCTGGCAGTGGCCGGTACGCTGCTGCAGCGCCTCTCCGGCAATCCCATGGCCAGCCCCGAGGTGCTGGGCATCAGCGGTGGCTGCGCCATCGCCTTGATCCTGGGGCTCTTCCTGCTTCCGGCGCCCACCAGTGGGATGCTGGTGGGCATCGGTACCCTGGGCGCCTTCGCCACCCTGCTGATCCTGGTGGCACTCAATCGTCGCAGCGGCTTGGTGCCCGAGCGTTTGCTGCTCACCGGGGTGGCGGTAACGGCGCTGTTCGATGCGGTGCGCAGCGTGATGTTGGCAGGGGGCGATCCGCGCGGGCAGCAGGTGATCGCCTGGCTGGCGGGTTCCACCTACTACGTCGACCTCACCAGCGCCCTGGTGGTGGGGACGCTGGCGGCGCTGCTGGCGCTGTGCACCCTGCCGCTCACCCGCTGGCTGGACATCCTGCCGCTGGGCGCCCCCACCGCGAGTTCCTTGGGTATCGCCTTGAACCGTGCCCGCCTGTTGCTGCTGCTATTGGTGGCCCTGCTGACCGCCTGCGCCACCCTGGTGGTGGGGCCGCTCTCCTTCATCGGGCTGCTGGCACCGCACATGGCCAGGCTGCTGGGTTTGTCGCGGGCCCGCCAGCATCTGCTGGGGGCGGCACTGGTGGGCATGCTGCTGATGGTGCTGGCCGACTGGGTGGGTCGCCAGGTGATCTTTCCCTACGAAATACCCGCGGGCCTGGTCGCCTCGCTGATCGGCGGTGCCTACTTCATGTGGGGGCTGCGGCGCTTGTAAGGAATGCGTGGCGGGCGATCCGTCACCCAGACAGGAGGTCGCGTATGACGGCAATGATGGAATACCCCGCTCGCCTGGGCGATCCGGCCGAGGCGCTGCTGGCGCTCTATCGTCAGCCGCCCCTGGACAGCCTGAGGCCGCCGGGCTTCGGGACCCACGAGGTAGAGACGCTGACTGCCGCCGCGCTCCTCGACCAAGAGACGCTGCATGGGTTGCTGCAGCGCTTTACGGCGACCTTCGGCGAGGGGGCCGATCAGAAGGCGGCGACGTCGATCTGGTCGAAGTATCTCTTCAGCCTGGTCTCGATCCCCACACTGGTGGCCAACCTGTTGCTGGGGCGGGCGTTACCGGTGCGGCCCGAGGCGCTGCGCGTCGAGCTGGGCGAGCGGGGAGAGGTGATGCGGCTGTGGCTGCGCGATGGCGGGCAGCCCCTGGCGTCACTGGCCTCCGATGAACGATTCACAACGCTGTTCGATGACCTCTGCGCACCGGTGATTGGGGTCTTGGCTGCTGAGTCGGGACTTTCGCCCAAGGTGTTCTGGAGCAATCTCGGTCATTACGTGGAATATATCGCCAAGACCTGCTCGCGGCATCCGCGCTTTCCCGGTGCCGGGGAGCCGCTGCTGCGCTTTCTCGACACGCGCATCCTGCCGGATGGACGGCGTAATCCGCTTTATCAGCCGGTGCGCTATCTCGATCTGGGCGGCGAGGCGCCCAAGAGGGTGCGGCGTCTGTGCTGCGTCAAGTATCGCCTGCCCGATGAGGCGCTGTGTGGCGGCTGCCCGCTGAAGCCGGAGAACCGCCCGGCCAACCGCCGCCGTGAAGGCTGTCGGTAACGCGGGCGTTTTCCGGACCTTAGCGATATTGTGGCCCGCCTGTCCATGGACGGGCGGGCCGCGACACTGGGCAACGAGACCATGCAGTCAAGTCAAGGTCAGACTGCCTGGACCCAGCGCAGCTCGGCTGTGGGCTGCCAGTCGATGGGGCCATCGTCTTCGTGCAGGTCGAAGGCCTGGTGGCCGGCGACATGATTGAGGATGGTCGCCGAGCGCCAGGCCATCAGCGACAGCTGCGGCTCGGCGATGCCGTGGCTGTGGCGGCCGGCGTTGACCGCATAGATTCGGTGTGCCGAGGGCCCGTCCCAGCTCGCTTCGAAGTGGGGGCCCAGCACCAGCTCGCCATGAGTATTGCGTTCCAGGCGCGGGGTCAGGTCGCCGAGGCAGTCAGGAAGGTGCGAACAGAAGCCGGTGGCGAAGACCACGACGTCGGCGTTGAAGCGTTCCCGGCCGCCGGTGAGCCCATGTTCGGTGGTCAGGGTGAAGCCGAGGCCGTTGCGGTCCAGGGCGGTGGCCTCGCGGTGTGGAAAGAGCCGTGCCCAGCGGGGCTCGCCGAGCACGTCGAACCGGTGGTAGAGCTCGCGGTAGAGCGACTGCAGGGCGGCGGGAGTGATGCCGTCGCTGGCCAGCTTCTGGGCCGCCACTTCACGCTCGCGGACCTCACGGGGCAGGCCGTGGAAGCGGCGGGTGTAGTCGGGCGTGAAGTACTCGTTGGTGAAGGTGGTCTCGTCGAGGGGTTCGAAGTTGCGCCGCCGCGAGACCCAGTGCAGCTCCCGCGGCTGGCCCCAGTGCCCGCGCAGGGCATTGAGGAAGATGTCGGCGCCGCTCTGGCCGCCGCCGATCACCACCACCCGTCGCCCGCCGAAGTCACGCCGTGTCCTGGCGATCTCGGCGGCATGCAGGCAGTGGGGGCCACGCAGCGCCTCGGCGAAGTCCGGCAGCCAGGGGCGCTTGCCGGTGCCCAGGCTGAGGTGGCGGGCGCGGTAGTCGCCGGCGTCGGTGCGCAGCCGGAAGCCGCGGCCGTCGAGCTGGACCTCCCGCACCGCCTCGCCGAGGGCGACGTTGTCCAGGCGCCGGGCGGCCCAGCCGAGGTAGTCGGAGAACTCGGCGCGACTGACGGTGCCCAGCTCGGCGTTGAGGAAGCGGTAGAAGCGGCGGTGCTCGACCAGGTAGCTGAGGAAGGAGTGGCGACTGTCCGGGGCCACGGCGGTAACCAGGTCCTTGAGGAAACCGGTCTGCAGGTGGGTGTCGGGGAGCATCAGCCCCGGGTGCCAGACCGGGTCGTGGCGGCGCTCGAAGAAGCGCGTGGCGAGCCGTGGCAGGTGCGAGTCGGCCAGCGCGGCGATGCTCAGGTTGAAGGGCCCGGCGCCCAGGCCGGCCAGGTCGAGAACGTCGGGGTCAGACATCGGACACCTCCTGTGTCGTGGTGGTGCCGGCCACATCGGCCGGCTGACGGACGAAGTGCAGCGGGTTGTCGACGCGCAGCTCCATCTCCGCGAGCATGCGCTCGGCAGCGGCATCGGTGGCGTGCAGGAACTTGGCGCGGTTGAGGGTCAGGCGCAGGATGCGCGGGGCGAACAGCTCGAAGCGGTCGAAGCGCCCGGCCAGCTCGGGATGCCGAGCACGGTAGGCCGCGAGCACGTCGCCACAGAGGCGATAGAAAGGCGCCTCGGAGATCCCGCAGGCCTCGGCCAGGGGGGCGATGAAGCGCAGGGTGGTGACGAAGTGGCCGGTCTGCAGGTCATGAATCAGCTTCTCCGGCGGTAGGCGCACCGTGACGTCCTTGATCTCGGCGGGCAGGTCGTGGGCCTCCGGGAAGTCCTCGTCGACCAGCCTCAGGTCGCCCTGGAAGTCCTTGAGGGCCAGGCGATGGGGCCAGCCGTCGCGCAGGATCAGGGTCAGATTCTGGCCGTGGGCGATCAGTGACACGCCGTAGCGGCACATCAGGTGCCAGAGAGGCACCAGGGTGACCTCGAACATCCGGGTGAGCCAGGCCTGCGCCCTGTGGGTGTCATGGGCGCCGGCGGCCGCGAGGTAGGCGGCGAGCCAGGGCCGCCCATCCTCGTCGACCTGCATCAGCTCGGCCATCAGCAATGCCTGCTCGTTGGCCGCCAGGCGCGGTGCCAGGGCCTCGCGCCAGATCACCCCGAACAGCTCGCGGTACCGATAGGGCGACTGCGGCAGGCGGCCATACTGGGCATGGGGCAGTACGGCCCCCGCAGGTTCGGCGAGGACCTCCAGGTGCACGCGGGCGAACTCCTCGTCGTCGCCTGCCCGGGCCTTCAGCCAGGCCGAGGCGGCGGGGCCGGCGAGCAGGAAGCGCCCGGGAATGCCGCGGTAGCAGGAGGTGTTCATGATGGTCAACGGCAGCTTGATGTCGTAGGCCGACGGCCGGCTGACGTTGGTCAGGGTGCGCAGCGACTGCTGCGGCACGTAGGCATCGCCGAACTCGCCGAGATGGACCAGGCGACGATGGGCGATGTCGGCGACGTGCAGGGGGCCGAGCCACTGCTGCCACTGCCAGGGGTGGACCGGCAGCAGCCGATAGGCGCCGGGGTCCACCACCCGCTCGGCCAGTGCCCGGTGCAGGCGGGCCTTCTCGTCCTCGTCCAGCGCCGAGTCGAGCAGGGGAGCGGCGTCGACGGGGCCGCCGCCGCATGCCAGGGCATCGGCGGCGATGGCCACCCAGCCGAGGCGGAAGGCGTTGCCGTGTTCCGGGGCGAAGCGCGCCAGGGCCTCCAGCCCCCAGCCGCGGCGGCCCTTGTTGAACAGGAACTTGGGATGGCCGTCGAGCAGGCGCTGGCGTTGCGGTTCGGGCAGCCGGATGGCCGCATCGGCGCCCAGTCCGCGGCGGGCCTCGCGCAGCCGGCAGTCGGCGCGCAGGGTGGCGAACAGGTCTTCCAGGTGTTCGGCGACCTGGGTGTCGTTCATGCCGAGCGCCGGCGCCAGGGCGAGGAGGAAATCGGCGACCTCGAGGGAGGCGCCGGCGGGGGGCAGCAGGCTCGCGGGGTCGACCCGGGGTTGCCGCCAGAGGTTGACGCTGGCCCGGAAGCGCCAGGCCCCGGCCTCGCCCAGGTCGAGCCGATGGCCGTCGCCGTCGCGCGTCAGGGCGATGACCTGTTCATAGGCCAGCTCGCCGATCATCTTGGCGATCAGGTCGCGATTGGCCGCCTCCCAGTAGGGCGCCAGGCAGGTGTCGAGCGGTTCCATCACAGCACCTCCCGGAAGAAGCGCTCGCGCTGCCCCATCACCAGGCTGGCGCGCTTGTGGGGGAAGTCGAAGTCGCGCAGCCGCGACAGGCCCAGCCGCTCGAGGTGACGGAACAGGCGGCGGTTGTCGTGGCGCGGCTCCAGCACCAGGCGACGGGTGCGCGGCTCGGCGAGGTAGGCATAGTGGGACAGCGCGCCCAGCCAGGCATCGACGAAATGCGCCCCGCGGACGTCCTCTTCGCCCACCAGCAGGTGCAGACCGCGGTCGAAGGAGGCCCAGGGGTAGTAGGGGGCGAGGCGGTCCTCGGCGGCCCAGTAGAGCTCGAAGTAGCCGAAGGGGCGGCCGTCGAACTCGCCGATCAGCGGCAGGGTGTGCGGATCGGCGAGGCGCTGCGCGACGAAGTCGGCGAGCTCGTCCGCGGGCCAGGCCTGTTCCCAGAACTCGGCGACCCGCGGCAGGTGCATCCAGTGCACGAAGCGCTCGAGGTCGCGTTCGGGCTCGATCAGGCGCAGCGAGAAGGTGCGCCCGAGGCGTGGATCGGCGCGCCGATAGACGAGGCCGCTCGGCTCGGCGGGACGCCTGGGGTGCCCGCTCGAGACCTCGAAGGGGGTCTGCTCCGGTCGGGCGGGCGGATGCCGCAGCCAGTGCCAGGGTTGCTGGTAGAAGTCGCCGCGCAGGATGCGGCCGCCGCCGAGCGCCTCGATCAGCCGAGGCCAGTCGGCATGATCCTGCCAGTCGGCCGGCTCCAGGACCAGCAGTGCCAGGCCGGGATGGTGGGCGAAGACGGCATCGATGCGCTCGATCAGCGAGCCCGTCGTCTCGTCGCGGTCCAGGCGGGCCGCTTCGTCCTGCAGCGGGGCGAGGGCGATATCGGCACGCGGCCGGGCGTCCAGGGTGATGCTCATGCCGGGACTCCTTGGTGGCGGTTGGTGGTGGCGGCAGCGGCCGCCAGGGGGTTGTCCAGCGGCAGGTAGAGGCGCGCCGGCTCGGCGAGGGTGGCCTCGTTGATGCCGCTCAGGTAGCAGAAGAAGTTGCCTTTGGCCTCCAGCCGGGTGGCAAGCAGGGCGTGGTCCAGGCAGTCGAGGTCGCCGTCGAGTCGTTCGCGCAATCCCTCGAGGTGGGCGCGCAGGTCGAACAGCAGGGTGGCTTCGTCGATCAGCCCGTCGGCCGCCAGGGCGCTGGTGACGGCGAAGGTGGAGTTGATCAGCAGGTAGTAGAGGAAATAGCGACGCTGGGTGGCCCGCGGCCAGTGGTTCTCCGGCGGACGCTCGAGGTGCGGATGCCGTTCGAGGAAGCGGTCACCCACGCCGCTGCCCTGGCAGTCGCGGTAGAACATGCCCACCGGCCAGCCATCGTCGAGCCGCAGCACGATGTTCTGCTGATGGGCCAGCAGCACGATGCCGTCCTCCACGGCCAGGCCGAAAAGGGGCGTCAGCACGCGCTCGCAGAAGGCGGCGAACCAGACACGCGCCACCCGGGGCAGCGGCTCGCCCAGGCCCTGGGCCCTGGCGCGTAGGCGCGACGCGAGCAGGGTCTGGTGGCCGGGGCCGAGAGGCTGCTGCGTCAGGGTGGCCAGTACCACCGCCTCGGCATCTTCCGCTCCTAGCAGCAGGTTCTCGCGCAGCACCACCAGGCTGGCGGGATCGATGTCGCCGGCGGCATCGCGCCAGCCCAGCCAGGCCGGCTCCTGCATCACGGCGAAGCCGGGAAAACGCCGGGTGACGTCGAGTTCCCGCATCCAGCGGTCCAGGTGCAGGCCGCGCCGGACCTCCTTGACGCTGAGCAGGCGCAGCGAGTTGGTCAGGCGTGCCGACAGCGAGCCCTTGACCATCCAGGGGGCCCGGGGCGCGTAGAGCGAGCGGTGCGATGAGGTCGGCCACCACTCCGCGGCGCTGCTGCCCAGCCACTGCAGCCCGCCGCGCCGCTCCTGGGCCTGGACCCAGGGCCGGCGGCGCAGCTGCCGTGCCTGCCAAGGGTGCATGGGCAGGGCGGTGAAGCCGGCCGGCAGGCGTGCAGCGAGGTTCGCGGGCAGCAGGTCCAGGGCGAGGCCGGTGGCGCTGGTGCCGCGACTGGAGTCGCCGGCCGCGAGCTCCGGGGCCACCGCCCACCAGGCGAGTCCGAAGCGGGCGCGGTGCTCGGGGCAGTAGGCGCGGGCCTCGGCTTCGCTGAACGGGGCGCGGGACTTGGGGGCCGGGTGGAAGGCGTGGCCGGCCAGCAGGCCCTGCTCCGCCTCGGCGAAGGTCAGCGGGCCGCATTGCAGGTGGGCGAGATCCTCCCGGTCGTCGAGACTGGCCTGGGTATTGGCCCGGCTCTCCAGCACCCGCTCGCGGAAGGCGTCACGGGTGGCGGCATCGAGTGTGCCCACCAGGGCCGGCGTCGCCAGGATGCGTTCCAGGGCGGTGGCGAAGTCGACCGCTCTGGGAGCGCCCTCCTTGTGCCACAGGATGGGCCACTGGAAGCGGCATTCACCGCTGGCGCTGCGGTGGCGCAGTCGCAGCTGCAGTTCGCCGTCGTCGACGGGCAGGCGCGCTATCTCTCCATGAGCCGTATTGTCGAGCCGCCAACCGCGGGTCTCGCGCAGCAGGGCATTGAAGAAGCAGCATGCGGCCGGGTCGACCTCGGGCAGGTGGGGAGCATCGGTAGCTATTGCCATGGCGGCAACCTCCTTGTTGAAAATAATAAAGCTAATGAGAATTCTTAACTTTTGTGAGTCGGTTGGGTTCCCTCCTGGCCCGGCATGCGGGCCTGATTCAGTCGTGGGTGGTGACGCTTGAGGTTGCCGGCGTGGCCTGGAAGCGGCCCCGGGTCATGGGGACGAGCAGCAACAGGATGCAAGCGGCGGCGAGGGACAGCGGCAGCAACCGGGAGGCGGCGACCAGGCTCACCGCCAGCGTCGCGGCGCCGTAGCCCAGGGTATGGGCCATGGCCAGCAGGCCGGCACTGGCGCCTGGGGCCTGGTGACGCGTGGCGGCGTCGGTATAGCCGGGCACGGCCAGGGCGGCGCCGACGCTGGCGATCACCACGCCCAGGCCGAACCCGGCCAGGCCGGCGGTCGTCGCCAGCAGGCCGTAGCCGGCCACCAGCCCCAGCGCCCCCAGGGCCAGCAGGGCGTAACCCGACAGCCGGTAGTGGCGCGTGATCCCCAGTTGCGTGGCCAGTGCGCCCAGGGCGCCGAGCGACAGCAGGATCCCCATCAGGTGGCCGGCCCGGGTGGCATCGATGGCGAGCCGGCCCTGGAGGGCCCCGGGCAGGGCCAGCTGCATCAGCGATACCGACATCGCCAGCAGCAGCGCGATGGCTAGGCAGGGCAGCAGGTCGAGGGCCCGTGGTGACCGTTGAACGGTCCGGCCGGCGGATGGCGGGACGCGGGGGGCCGGTACCCCCTGGAGCAGCAGCAGGGCCAGCGCGCCGCACAGCAGCATCACCACGAAGGGGGCATGGGCGGAGAGGCTAAGGCTGGCGGCAGCGACCAGTGGCCCCAGCAGCCGACCGCTGCTGAGGCCGGCGCTGATGGCGGCCAGCGCCTTGACCCGCTCCTCTCCGCCATGCAGGGCCAGCGACCACTGCTGGCAGGCCGGCACCATGCCCGAGACCGTCAGGCCATATAGCACCCGTGCCAGGGCCACCACGACCAGCAGGGCACCGTCGCTCAGCCAGCCACGAGCCGCTCCCCACAGGGCAAGGCCGATCAGGGCGAAGCTGATCACGTAGCCCAGCAGGGCCTGGATCACCACGCCTCGTGCGCCGTGGCGGTCGGCGACCCGCCCCCAGAAGGGGCTGCCCAGCAGGAACAGCATCGATCCCAGCAGGATCAAACCGGCCCACTGCGAGAGTGGCAGGCCGAAGCCTTCCACCAGCACCGGCAGTGCGACCAGCAGGCCGTTCTGGCCGAGGCCGAGCAGCGCCGCGCAGGCGCTGATTCGCCACAGGGGAGGAAGAGGCATGGCCGGCTCCTTGGTAAATACAAGTGAGAATTGTTAGTATTTAAGCAATTGCCGTCAAGGCGGGAAATGTTTCGGCTTGTGAAAGAGGGGGCGTGAGCGGTCACGAAAAACGCCCACCACGAGGGTGGGCGTGAGGCGAACGCGTGGCATCGCGATGAAGGCGGGGGTCAGTAGTCCATCGACCAGGTCAGGCTGTAGGTACGCCCGCGGCCCTGGTAGTCGTAGAGGTACTCCGGGCCGTAGTAGGGCGAATAGAACATCGCCGCGCGCTGGCCCCAGACGGTGGAGTAGCTCTCGTCGAGCAGGTTCTGCACGCCGAGGCTGAACCTGCCGACGTCGGTCTGCCGGCTGAGCGCCAGGTCCAGGGTGGTATTGCCGTCGATCTCGCGATCGGCGTCATCCTTTAGATCGAAGGTGTGGTTGGCCTGCAGGCGCGCCGAACGAACCCGATCCGACCAGCCGATGAAGGCGGTGGCCGAGGAGAGCGAGGAGTCGCGGGCGTCGCGCTTCTCCCACTTGCCCGCGTCGTTTTCCCGCTCGGAGCGCACCAGGTGCAGGGTGCCGCCGGCTTCGAAGCCACTGTCGAAGTAGCGGGTGAGTGCGCCCTCGAAGCCGTAGTCGCGCTTGCTGTCGTCGATCACGTCGACGCTGAGGTCTCCGCTGTTGACCTCCAGGGCCTTGTCGGACCAGGAGTAGTAGGCCGCCGCCTGGGCCACCCAGTCCCCGCCCCGGTAGCGCCAGCCGAGCTCGACCTGATCGGTCTCGATGGCGGAGAGCGGGTTCTCGTCGACGCTGATGCCCGGCCGACCGTAGTACTTGGCCGGGTCGGGGAGTTCGAACCCCTGGCTGTAGCGCAGCCAGTTCTGGTGGCCGTTGCCGTAGTCGTAGAGCACGCTGGCGTTGAGCAGGGTGGCGTCGTAGTCGTTCTCGCCGCCGGGAATGCCGTTGAAGTCGTCGACCTCGACGTCGGAGTGCTGGCGACGGACGCCGGCCGAGAGCTTGAGGGCGTCGGTCGCCTGCCAGTTCGCCTGGGCGAAGGCGGCGAGGCTGTCGACCCGGTAACCGGGATAGCGCGGCGCGATGCTGGCCTGCTCCTGTACCAGGCCGCCGGTCGCATCGGACACGGCCTTGTCGAAGGTCATCTGGCTGGCATCGAAGCGTTCTCGGTCGAGGTCCAGGCCGTAGGTGAGACCGACGCTATCGGTCAAGCGAGCGTCGAACAGCGCCTTGAGGCCGCTGAGGTCGGTATTCTGTTGGGAGGCGCGGAATTCGGAGCCTCCGCTGACGGGGTAGGGGAAGGCCTGGAAGCTGGCCTCCTCCTGACGATGGAAGGCCTGCAGGTAGAAGTTCTGGCCCAGCAGGTCGCCGTGATGGTACTGCAGGTTGAGCATCTTGCGGTCGGTGGCCGGATCGCGGTCGGAGCGATAGCCGTCGCGGATCTGGGCATCCTCCAGGCTGGGGCTGTCGGCGGCGAGGTGCGGGAAGTAGACGCCACGGTCGCCCTCGTAGCCCGACCGGTAGAGCTGGGCGCCCAGTTCCAGGGTCTGATTGTCGTCCAGGCTGAAGGTGAGGTTGCCGAGCACGTCGATGCTGCGGTTGTCCTGCAGGTCGGTCTGGGCGATATCGGGGAAGATCTCGTCGCCGCGGCCGTCGAACTGGCGGCCGTTGTCCTGGAAGGCGGTGCCCAGGTAAGCCTGAACCCGCTCGTTGCCGCCGCTGACCGACTGCGCAATGCGCTTGTCGAGGTCGTCGCTGTCATTGAAGCCGGTAGTGATGCCGGCCTCGGTGCGCCAGTCCGGGCCGCCGGACCGGCCCTTGCGGGTGATGATGTTGATGATGCCGCCGGTGGCGCCGCCGCCATAGAGGCTGCTGGCCCCCGAGAGTACCTCGATGCGCTCGATGTTGAAGGGATCGATGGCGTCGAACTGGCGGGACAGGCCCCGGGAGCTGTTCATCGACACCCCGTCGATCAGCACCTGCACGCTGCGCCCACGCAGGTTCTGGCCATAGTTGGTGCGCCCCTGGGGGGCCATGTCGAGCCCGGGGACGAGCCTGCCCAGGGCGGTCTTGAGATCGGCGCCGGTTTCAATCTGCTGCTGCAGCTCCTCCTTCTCGAGTATCCATGCCGCACCGGGTATCTGGCTGATCTGGGTGGGGGTGCGTGACCCCACCACGACCATGGTTTCCTGCGGTTCCTGAGCGTGAAGGATCATGGTCGCCGAGCCGGCGGCCATGGCGAAACCGAGGGTCACTCGCTTCTTCATGGGGGTTCCCTTGCCTGGAAGATGTGAATGGTTCTTGCTGAAAGTGGGCAAGCATAGCATTGCTAAATATAATATCAATGATACTCATTCGTATTAATGGCAAGATCGGGGAGGGGCATCGCCGCCGATCGTGATGCGGTGGGGGCGCCAGTGTCGGCAGAGGGTCGACGCGACGGTCGGCCGGAGTTACAAGCGAATCAGCGTATTCTCAGGCCTCGGGGGCGGCAGCCAGGGCGGCTGCCAGAAGCTCGGCGAAGCGGCTCGCCGAGGGCAGGGCGCCGAAGCTCCACGCCGCTGGCAGCGTGATCAAGGTGTCGTCACGGACGCTGGACTGATGCTGCCACAATGCGCTGTGGCGGAGATTCTTCTCGACGCCGGTCGGGTAGGGCTCTATCACCACCAGCTGAGCATCGAGGGTGATCAGGCGCTCGAGGCCGACGAGACTGAAGCCCCAGGCGTTGGTCTGCTCCTGCCAAGCATTCTCCAGTTCAAGCCGTTCCAGTACCGCCTGGTATAGCGAGTGCTCGCCAAAGACGCGCACGTGCCGATCGTCCATGAACTGGATGATCAATAGTGGCGGGATGCCCTGGGGCAATCCTTGGCGTAGCGACTCGATATGCGCTGCGGTCTCCTCGACCAGCGATTCGGCAGCAGCGGGGCGCCCGGTCACCTCTCCAAGTGCGTGTGTCAGGGCCACCGCTCCATCCCAGGCCTCATGTTCCCCTGTGTAGAGGCTGAAGGTGTCGACGTCACCGACTTGACTCAAACGAGGGGCCAGGTGGGTGAACATGGATGAGATGAGGATATGCGACGGGTCGAGCTGGGCCAGTAGCTCCAGGTTGGGCTGGGAGCGTAGCCCGAGATCGATCACCCGGTCTGCCAGGCGAGGCTGACCGACCCAGTCGTGATAGGCGCCGACCTGGGCCACGCCGCGAGGCGGCGCCTCGAGTGCCATCAATGTTTCGGCCAGGGTCCAGTCGAGCGTGGCCAGGCCACCGCTATCGCTGGCCATTGCCGGAGTGGTTGCCAGCCATAGCAAGGCGAGCAGGGCGGTCAGGCGTGGGGCTTGGTAAGGTAATACGAGCATTGGATAGTCTCGAGGCAAGGTTCATGGCAACTGACAGGCCAGCTCGATGGCTTCTACCCGAGCGGCGAGGTCGCCATGATGGGATATATTTAAATGAGACGTATTATCGTATACTGTTCGAGCTGTCCAATCCTTCTTCCTGTGCGCCGAGGGCATGTCGTCTTGTCATGATTGATAATTGTTTTCATTGTTGGCATGGTTTGGCCGCTTGCCTTCCGGGCCAGCCACTCGTCCAATCAACGAATCGTATGAACTTCAAGGGAGTCCGGTCGTGGTGACGTTTCGACATCCGCTCATGCTTGGCATGGCCCTCGGCCTCCTGGTGGCTGCCCCGGTGACACTCGCGGAGGCGTTGCTGGAGGAGGCGGGTAGCGCCCAGCGCAGCCAGGCCGAGCTGCAGTCGCACATCGACGCCGCCGATGATGAGGCGCGGGCCATGCTCGAGGAGTTGCGTGAACTGGAGCGTGCCGAGCTTCGCCTGGTGCGCGAGAACGCCGAGCTCGCCCCGCGACTCGAGCGCCAGGCCGAGGCCCTGGATCGACGCGAGGCGGCGTTGGATACCCTGGCCGATACCCGCGAGGCCTTGCCGAAGCTGCAGGAACGCCTGGTCGAGCGGTTGGCGCAGTGGGTCGACAACGACATGCCCTTCCTGAGCCAGGAGCGTCAGGCTCGGGTCGCCAGCCTGCGCTCCCATGCCAGCGAGCTTTCCACCGCCGAGCGCTGGGAGCGGGTGGTCGAGGCCTGGCGCACCGAGCTGGAGTACGGACGCGACATCGATGCCTGGCGCGGCTATCTCGGTGAAGGAGAGTCCCGCCGCGAGGTTGACTACCTGCGCCTGGGGCGCCTGGGCTTGTACTATCTCAGCCCGGACGGCCGCGCCGGTGGGGTGTGGCAGGCCGATGCGGGCAGTTGGGTAGCACTCGACGAGCCACAGCGCCGCGAAGTCCGCAATGGCCTGCGCATGGCGCGTGATCGCCGGGCCCCCGAGCTCCTCACGCTGCCGATTTCGCAGCCGCTGGAACGGACCGGGGAGGAGGACGCATGAGTCTGTCACGTTTCACGGTCGGGCTGCTGCTGGCGGTGTTGATGAGTGTTTCTCCTGGCCTCCAGGCCCAGATCGAGCCGTTGAGTTCTCTACGTGCCGAGCGAGAGGCCGCCGAGGCTCATGACCGGGCGCGGCTGGCCGAGCTGCTCGAGGATCGCGGCGCCCTGGAAGCCGCCCTCGAGGAGGCTCGCGCCGCACACGATCAGGCCGAAACCCGCAACGCCGAACTGCAGGCCGAGGCGCAGGCATCGAGCGAGCGGCAGGCCGAACTCGATGCCCGCCAGCAGGAGCAGGGCGACGATCTCGAGGCGATACTGGCCTCGCTCGTCCGGCACAGCGGCGAACTGCGTGACGACCTGGCCGAAAGCTGGCTGACGCTGGGAGGTGCCGGCCTTCCCCCGCGGCTGGAGGATGCCGAGGTGCTCGAGCTCGAACATCTCGAGGCCTTTGCCGAGAGCCTGGTGGCATTGACGGTTGATACGGCTCGCGTGGTGCGCTTCGAGTCGCCGGTGGCGGCGGCCAGCGGCGAGATCATCCCGCGGCAGGTCATCCGGCTGGGCGATTTTGCCGCCTTCACCGACGACCATCTGCTGCGCCGTGGCGCCGACGATGGTGTGTTGTCGGTGGTCGAGCGCACGCCGCGGGAAGTGGCTGCCAGCCTGGCGGACTTCCATGCCGGTGAATCGCGCTCGCTGGCGCTGGATCCGACACGCGGCCAGGTGATGGCGGCGTTGGCCCAGCGACCGAGCCTGGTTGAGCGCTTCCATCAGGGAGGCGCGGTGGGCTACGTGGTGGTGGGGCTCGGTGCCATTGGCCTGCTGGTGGCGCTGCTGCAATATGCCTACCTGCTGAAGGTGAGCCTGGCCATGCGCCGCCAGCTGCGCGACTTGACCGCCCTGCGTGGGGACAATCCGCTGGGGCGCGTGCTGCAGCGTTTCCGCAAGCTGCAGGATGACCCCGTTCCGGAGGCGCTGGAAGCGCGGCTCGACGAGGCGGTGCTGGCCGAGCTGCCGAAGCTGGAACGCGGTCAGCCATTGGTCAAGCTGCTGGCGGCGGTGGCGCCGCTGCTGGGCCTGCTGGGCACCGTGACCGGTATGATCGTGACCTTCCAGGCGATTACCGTGTTCGGCACCGGCGATCCGCAGCTGATGGCCGGCGGTATCAGCCAGGCGCTGGTAACCACGGTATTGGGATTGATCACCGCCGTGCCGCTGCTGTTCGCCCATACGGCGCTTGCCGGTCGCAGCCGACACCTGGCCGGGCTGGTGGAAGGGCAGGCGAGTGCCGCCCTGGCCGAGCAGCTCGAGCACCGCCCGCATGGGCCCGATGGCGTCTCCGGGAGCGCGCGTCGCGATGCCGCACTGGCTTGAGCCGCTGGAGAGGCTGGTCGAGGCGGGCGGCTCGGTCCTGGTCGTCATCGCCCTGGTGGCGATGCTGCTGTTCAGCCTGGCGTTGGAGCGGGTGTGGTATTTCCGTATCACCTACCGCCGGGCGCGGCGGGCCCTGATCTCGCGCTGGACGGCGCGCCGGGATCACCTTAGCTGGAGTGCGCTGACCCTGCGTGACGTCTGGGCACGGGAGCTGATCGGGCGGCTGCGGCGCACGCTGCCGTGGCTCAAGCTGCTGGTGGCGCTGTGCCCGTTGCTGGGGCTGCTGGGTACCGTGACCGGCATGATTGCCGTCTTCGACAGCCTGGCGATGACCGATACCAGCCAGGCCCGGGCCATGGCCGATGGCGTGGCGCGGGCCACACTGCCGACCCTGGCCGGCATGGCGGTGGCGGTGGTGGGCTTGATGTTCACCAGCCGCCTTGAGCAGATCATTCGTCGCGAGGATCAGCGGTTGCATGACCGTCTGGCCCGCGCCGTGGAGGATACCGATGCGTAGACGCGGCCTTGGCGCCGACGATGGCGAAGCCAGTGAAGTCAACCTGACGCCGATGCTGGACGTCGTCTTCATCATGCTGATCTTCTTCATTGTCACCACCAGCTTCATCAAGGAGAGCGGGGTGGAGATCGAACGACCCGAGTCCAGCGCCGCCACGCCCCGGCCTGACGCCCAGGTGATGGTCGCGATCACCCCTGAAGGGGCAGTGTGGGTCGATGGCCGCGCGGTGGACCTGCACCGCGTCGGCAGCGAGGTTGCCGGGTTGGTCAGCGAGGATGGCTCGGTGGTGATCCAGGCCGATCGCGAGTCGACCACCGGCCTGCTGATAGAGGTGATGGACCGCATCCGTGAGGCCGGCGTGGAGCAGATGGCGGTGGCCGCCAGCCGGAGCCGGTCATGATCCGAATCCCCTTCTCCTCGCTGGGAGGGGGGGCCCTGGCGCTGCTGCTGTTCTGGCTGCTGGCGCTGCTGGTGACGCCGCCGGAGGAGGAGTTCGATGTGCTCGATGCAGCCATGACCATGAACATGGTCGAGGCCCCGGAGCCCCCAATACAGAATGAGCAGGAGGAGCTGGCCGAGCCCAGTGCCGAGCCGCCGCCGCCCCAGCCGGAGCCGCTGCCGCCGCTGGAGAGTTCCATCACGATGCCGGACCCCGAGCTTCCGCCGGAGCGGATGGAGCCGCTGGAATTCGACGCCAGCCTGCCCGAGCTTGCCGAGGTGCAGTCCGAACCGCCGCCCGAGCCTACTCCGGAGCCACGGCCCGAACCCGAGCCGTCCCCGGAACCGACATCCCAGCCAGCGCCAACTCCCGAGCCGAGTCCATCACCGACGCCTCCGAGTACCGCACCTGCACCGGGTCCGGCGACCGAACAGGCCGCACCCGCCGAGCAGGGGCCGGTGGATGTCGGCCAGATCACCCCGACCAGTCGCGTGCCGCCGGAGTACCCGCCGCGTGCCCAGCGGCGTGGGCTGGAAGGGCATGTCGAGCTGCAGTTCCTGATTCGCCCCGACGGCAGCGTCGATCGTTCGTCGATTCGGGTCATCGAGGCGCAGCCGCGTAACGTCTTCGATTCTGCGGCCGAGCAGGCCGTGGCACGCTGGCAGTTCGAGCCGGCCAATGGGGTGCGCCGTGCCCGGCAGCGCCTCGAGTTCCAGTTGAGGTGACCACATGAAGACTCGGCTCGCGATTCGCCTGGTGACCTGTGTCGGGTGGCTGCTGGCCGCTTCGGCGATGGCCGATGCGCCGCCGCTGGCTGGCGATATCATCGCCGATCTGGAGCGGCTCCAGCGTCAGTTGCAGCAGGGTGAGCACGACGGCGTGCGGGAGCGAGCCCTGGCGCAGGCGAGTCGTTTCGAAGGGGGTAATGCAGCCGATCGCTGGGCCAGCTCGCTCTACCGCCAGCTCGCTGCGGGGGCCGACGCCGGGGCGGGGCGCAGCGAAGCCGCCGCCGACCATCTGCGCCAGGCCCGCGGAACGCAGGCGGCGCCTCTGCGTCAGCGCGACCGCTGGCTGCGCGAAGAGGCCAGGCTACGCCTGGCAGCGGGGCAGACTGAAGAGGCGGTATCGCTATGGCTCGATTGGCATGAACGGCATGATGGAAGCGTCGACGACCGTTGGCGCCTGGCCCGCGCCCTGGCGGAACTGGAGCGCTGGGAGGATGCCGCGAGCTGGGTCGAGCGGGCGCTGGCCGATGATCCTGATCCTGAGGAGCGCCGACAGGCCCTGGCAGCCACCGTCTTCCAGCGTGCCGGGAGAGGCGCGGAGGCTTTGGCTCGCCTGGAGGCCTCGCTGAGTGAGCAGGCTGCTCCCCAGGTATGGCGGCGGGCCGCGGCGCTGGCCCAAGGGCTCGGTGATGTGCGGCGGGCGGCGGCCATTTGGGAAGCCGGTTGGCACGCTGGGGCGCTGGCGGGAGAGGAGGATTTGCGTCAGCGGGTCGAGCTGCATCTGGCCGCCGGCACGCCGGCCCGGGCCGGCGAGCATCTGGCAGTGGCGCTGGCCGACCAGACGCTGCCTGATAACCTGGACAACCGGCGGCTCTTGGCCCGCGCATGGGAAGAAGCGCGGGAGCGTGAACGCGCGCTGGCGGCCTGGCGTGAGGTCGCCGAGCGTAGCGACGCGGGCAGCGACTGGCGGCGCCTGGGCTTGCTGGCCCATGCCTGGGGGCAAGGTGAGGTGGCGCAGGACGCCATGCTGCAGGCCCAGGCGCGGGGCGTCGAAGTCGACGAACGCTGGCTCTCTTCCCGCTAGCCGCCTGTGGCGCCGATCATAGGTCGAGTTCGGTCCAGACCGGTGCGTGATCCGAGGGTCGCTCTATGCCGCGCAGGTCGTAATCGATGCCGGCGTCGCGCACGCGTTCGGCCAACGATGGGGTGACCAGGATATGGTCGATGCGCAGGCCACGCTTCGGCTCACGTTCGAAGCCGCGTGAGCGGTAGTCGAACCAGCTGAAGCGGTCGTCCACGTCCGGGTAGTGCAGCCGGTAGCTGTCGGTCAGCCCCCATGCCTTGATGCCGTCGAGCCACTCCCGCTCTACCGGCTGGAAGCTGGTCTTGCCTTCCCGCAGCCAGCGCTTGCGGTTGGACTCGCCGATGCCGATATCGATATCGGCGGGGGAGATATTGAAGTCGCCCATGATCACGAGCCGCTCGTCGGGTCGATGAGCCTCCTTCAGCAATCGGGCCAGGCGTGCATAGAACTGCCGCTTGATGGGAAACTTGGTGGGGTGGTCGACATTCTCTCCCTGGGGAAAGTAGCCGTTCCATACCGTCAGCGTCTCGCCATCGGCGGTGCGAAGCGTCACCCCGATCATGCGCCGCTGGGCCTGCTCGTCATCATCGTCAAAGCCGTAGTGGACGGCTTCGGGTTCGCCGGGGCACTGCTCCCTGTGGCACATAAGGGCCACGCCGTAGTGTCCCTTCTGGCCATGAAAGTAGACGCGGTAGCCCATGGCCTCGACTGCCTCGCGGGGAAACTCGTCGTCGTGGACCTTGGTTTCCTGCAGGCCGATCACGGCCGGGGCATGAGACTCGATCAGCGCCTCGAGCTGGTGTAACCTGGCGCGCAATCCATTGATGTTGAAGGATACCAGGCGCATTACTCCGGCGCCTCCCCGCGGTTTTCCGGGTGGATGGCAATGGACTGCCCCGTTTCCTGGCGGGCCTGCTTGCGTGCCGCCTGCAGCTTGCGCTGCTGGCGCTTCTTCTGGGTGAAGCGGCGCGACGAGGTCACCTGATCGGGATTCTCGTGGCGCCACTGCTTGAAATCCTTGCGCTTGCCGGTGCGGATTGTCACCTTGTCGGCCAGCGAGCGGGTCTTCTTGCGGCGTGTCATCGGGCCGGACTCCATTGGGTGTCGAGGGGTGGCATAGACCGTTATTCTATCAGTCCATTGCACCAGGCGCGCCCTCATCGCGATAGGCTGGTACAATATGCGGCTGTACGAAGTTCAGGAAACGCTGAACGAATCGACGGGCGATTCGGTCGCGCAGGCATTCGTGTAGTGTTTCCTTCATCCATTGCTACGGACAAGACACATAGCCTATGAGCGAGTCGGAACAGACCACAGCACCGGCCGAGAACCGCAAGCCCAAACGTCGTCGTCGCAAGCCGCGCCGCCGCCAATCGAACTGGGATCTTCGCCAGTTCCAGGTGCCTGTCGAGGCGGGCAAGTGGCGCTTTCACGACTTCGATCTGCCGCTGCCGCTGATGCGAGCCATCCACGCCCTGGGGTTCGAGTACTGCACCCCGATCCAGGCGGAGGCCCTGAGCCAGACCCTGCTGGGTGGCGATGTGGTCGGCAAGGCGCAGACCGGTACCGGCAAGACCGCGGCCTTCCTGATCTCGATCATGGCCTACTTCCTCGAGGAAGAAGAGCCGAACGCCCAGAAGACCGGTGCGCCTCGTGCCCTGATCGTGGCGCCGACCCGCGAGCTGGCGCTGCAGATCGAGAAGGACGCCAAGGCCCTGGCACGCTTCACGTCGCTCAACGTGGCAAGCGTAGTCGGCGGCATGGACTACCAGAAGCAGCGCGATGCCCTGGGGCGCAAGGTCGATATCCTGGTGGCGACGCCCGGCCGGTTGCTGGACTTCCACGAGAAGCGCGACGTCGACCTCACCCAGGTCGAGGTGCTGGTGCTCGACGAGGCGGACCGCATGCTGTCGATGGGCTTCATTCCCGACGTCAAGCGAATCATCCGGCATACGCCGAAGAAGGAGGAGCGCCAGACCTTCCTGTTCTCGGCCACCTTCTCCCATGACATCCTCAACCTGGCCAGCCAGTGGACCCATGAGCCTGCGCACGTCGAGATCGAGGTAACGGTGGAGAACGCCGCCAACATCGATCAGCGGGTCTATATGGTCAGCGACGATGACAAGCAGCGACTGCTGGTCAACCTGCTGCGCCAGGAGAGCTTCGACCGGGTGATGGTCTTCGGCAATCGTCGTGACCTGGTGCGCAAGCTCGACGAGCTGCTCAGAAAAGCTGGCATCAATGCGGCGATGCTCTCCGGTGACGTGCCCCAGAATCAGCGCATCAAGACGCTGGAGAGCTTCCGCGAAGGGGAGATCCAGGTGCTGGTGGCCACCGACGTGGCGGGCCGCGGCATCCATATCGAGGATGTCAGCCACGTGATCAACTACACCCTGCCGGAAGACCCGGAAGACTATGTGCACCGTATCGGCCGTACCGGCCGCGCCGGCGCCAACGGGGTGTCGATCAGTTTCGTCGGCGAAGAGGATGCCTTCTCGCTGCCCGAGATCGAGCGCTACATCAACGGCAAGCTGCCCTGCGAGCATCCGCCCGAGGGGCTGCTGTAACGCTTTGTTCCCCAGCGGCTGCTGCCTGGGGAACGCCTGCGGTGGTGGTGGCTTTGAGCCGTCGACAGGTTTACGAGGAGGCGCTGTGAACCCTTCCCTGGGCGCTACTTTTGCCATCCCTGGCAAAAGACCTCCTCTTCAACCTGTCCCCGGCTCCCGCGTGGTGGTCAAGTGCCGATGCGCTTTTGGAATCGCTGAACAAATCGCCGAGCGAGATGAAGTGCAAGGCGCACGGAGCACAGGAACCGGAGCATATGGGGTATATGTGAGGATTCCGAGCACCGCGCAACGCAGCGATTCGCTCGCGCAGGCATTTGGGCAGTGTTTCCAAGCCATTCCCCTCAAAGTTCTCTAGAGAGTGAGGCCATGCTGGACGAGGCCCTCAAGGGCGAGATACAGGCCGCCTATCGTCGCGTGCTGGAGGCCCAGGGGCTAACGCCACGCTACGGCCAGCGGCTGATGATTGCCGAGATCGCTCGCACGCTGAGCGGCATCGTGGCCGACGACTCGGGCAAGCGCATCTCCGATGAGCATGTCTGCGTGCTCGAGGCCGGCACCGGCACCGGCAAGACCCTGGCCTACCTGCTGGCCGCATTGCCGGTGGCCAAGGCTCGCGGCAAGCGGCTGGTCATCGCCACCGCCACGGTGGCCCTGCAGGAGCAGGTGCTGCATCAGGACCTGCCCGCCCTCAAGGCCCATAGCGGCCTGGACTTCCACTACGCCCTGGCCAAGGGGCGCGGTCGCTACCTGTGCGTGGCGCGCCTCGAGCAGGAGCTGGACGGCGTGACGGGCAATCCCACCCTGTCGTTGTTCGAGCAGAGCCTGGTCCAGGAATCCGGCGACAATTTCCAGGCCCTGGTGCGCGACATGGCCGAGGCCTACGGCAGCGGCAGTTGGGAAGGCGACCGCGAGAGCTGGTCCGAGTCGATCGATGACACCGACTGGCGTCGCCTGACCATCGATCACCGGCAGTGCACCAACCGGCGCTGCGGCCACTTCGCCGCCTGCGCCTTCTTCCGCGCGCGCCGTGACCTGGAGACCGCCGATGTGGTCGTGGCCAATCACGATCTGGTGCTGGCCGATCTGTCCCTGGGCGGCGGTGTCGTGCTGCCGCCGCCCGGTGACTGCATCTATGTCTTCGACGAGGGGCACCACCTGCCGGACAAGGCGCTCAACCACTTCGCCCACCGGGTCGGTGTCAGCGGTTCGCTGCGCTGGCTCGGCAGCCTGAAGAAGTCGCTTACCGAGCTGAACCAGGCGCTGGCCATCCAGCCCACCGTGGCCAGGCTGCTGGGCACGCTTCCGGAAGCCATTGCGGCGCTGGAGCCGCGTCTGGGGGAGGCGTTCTCCCTGGGCCATCAGCTTGCCGGGCGCCCTCAGGGTCTGGCTGACGGGGAGGAGAGTCATCAGCACCGCTTCGAAATGGGACGAACGCCCGATGCGCTGCGCGAACATGCCGGCTCGCTGGTAACCGCCTTCGCCGAGCTGACGCGGACCCTGGAGACCTTGAGCGACATCCTGCGCGAGAGCCTCGACCCGGACAAGCACACGGGGCTTGCCCGGGAGCAGGCGGAAGCCTGGCTGCCGCTGATGGCACTGCTGCACGGTCGCGCGCTGGAGGCCCATGGGCTATGGCAGGCCTATGCCGAAGCCGATACCGGTGGCGAGCCGCCACAGGCACGCTGGATGACCCTGGAGCGCTTCGGCGGCGACCCGGAGCTCACCTTCTCGGCGAGTCCCGTCTCCGCCGCGCCTACCCTGGCGAGGACGCTGTGGGGAAGCTGCTACGGCGCCGTGGTGACTTCGGCCACGCTCACCGCGCTAGGTCGTTTCGAGCGGCTCCAGGAGCGGGCCGGCCTGGCCAACCGCTATCGCTACCAACGGTTGCCGAGCCCGTTCGACTATTCCCGGGCGGTACTCAGCGTGCCTCGGGAGGCGGTCGATCCGGCCGATCGCGAGGCGCACGAGCGAGCCATCATCGATTTCGTCGGCGGCCTTGGCGCCGATGAGGCGGTGTTGATGCTGTTCTCGTCACGGGCGCAGCTGCGCGCCGTCGAGAAGGCCTTGCCCTCGGCACAGCGTGAGGGGGTGCTGGCCCAGGACAGGCTGCCCAAGCGTGAATTGATCGAGCGGCACCGGGCCCGGGTGGATGCCGGCAAGGGCAGCATCATCTTCGGTCTGGCGAGCTTTGCCGAAGGGATCGACCTGCCCGGTGACTACCTGACCCATGTGGTGATCACCCGGCTGCCGTTCGCGGTGCCCGACGACCCGGTCGGCGCGACCCTGGCAGAGTGGATCGAGAGCCAGGGCGGCAATCCGTTCATGCGCATCAGCGTTCCCGATGCATCGATCAAGCTGGTGCAGGCCTGTGGCCGACTGATTCGCAAGGAGGCCGATCGGGGGCGTATCACCCTGCTCGACCGCCGGGTGTTGACGCGTCGCTACGGACGGGCACTGCTCGATGCGCTACCGCCCTTCGTGCGTGAGATCGATGGTGTGACAGAGGGGGTGTGACAGAGGGGGTGTGACAGAGGGGGTGTGACAGAGGGTGCGTGAGAGGGTGTGTGTTAGAGAGGGTAAGTAAGGCACTCATGCATCAGGCCCGCCGGTAAGGCGGGCCTGATACCGATACGCCACTACATGGGATCAGGCGTCGCCACGGGATCCAAGGACCGGCTTCAGTTTCGTGGCCATGCGGGTCATGGCCTCCTCGGTGGTGTCCCAGTCGATGCAGGCATCGGTCACCGAGACGCCGTACTGCATCTGGCTGTGATCGTCGAGAATCTTCTGGCTACCCCAGCCGATATGGGACTCCACCATCAGGCCCATGATCGAACGGTTGCCCTCGAGGATCTGGTTGGTGACGTTCTCCATGACCAGGGGCTGCAGCGCCGGGTCCTTGTTGGAGTTGGCGTGGGAGCAGTCGATCATGATGTTGGGCTTGATGCCGGCCTTGCGCAGCTCCTGCTCGGCCAGCGCGACGCTGACGCTGTCGTAGTTGGGCTTGCCATTGCCGCCGCGCAGCACGACATGGGCATAGGCATTGCCGCGGGTGCGAATGATCGACACCTGGCCGCTCTGGTTGATGCCGAGGAAATTATGCGGGTGCGCCACCGACTGCAGGGCGTTGACGGCCACGTCAAGGCTGCCGTCGGTGCCGTTCTTGAACCCGACGGGGCTCGACAGGCCGGAGGACATCTCGCGGTGGGTCTGGGATTCGGTGGTGCGTGCGCCGATCGCCGACCAGCTGATGCAGTCCTGCAGGTACTGGGGTGAAATGGGGTCGAGCGCCTCGGTGGCCAGGGGCAGCCCGATCTCGGAGAGCTCCACCAGCAACCGACGAGCGATATGCAGCCCTTCCTCGATCTCGAACGAGCCGTTGAGGTGCGGGTCGTTGATCAGGCCCTTCCAGCCAACGGTGGTGCGTGGCTTCTCGAAGTAGACGCGCATCACCACATAGAGACTATCCTTCACCTCATCGGCCAGGCGGCGCAGGCGACGTGCATAATCCAGGGCGGCATCGACATCGTGGATAGAGCAGGGACCGATCACCACCAGCAACCTGGGATCGGTGCCATCGAGAATGTTCTGGATGGTCCGACGCCCCTCGAGTACCGTCCTTTCGGCGGTTTCACCGAGCGGTATTTCATTCTTGAGGGCTTCGGGGGTGATCAGAACGTCCTGGGAGAGAACGTTGAGGTTACTGACCTGCTGATCTGACATTTTGCTACCTGTATCGTGATGCGTTGAAGGCTGGGAGGATGATCTACTATACACCCGCGGAGAGAGAAAATATCAATTGTGGCAGGAACCCCGGGCTACGAGGGCTGTCTGAATGCCGGCGCATGGCAGCCGGCTTGATGCGCGGCCAATAAACAGGAACACTTGCCGTTTCGATGGGGCAATACTCCAGGGACACTCAGCTGCCAACAGGCACCAGGTTTACACCATGCATGCAGAATCCATCACGATGTTTCGTTTATCCGCCAGTCAACAGCCTCTCTCCCGGTCGGGGGGGGCGTGAATGGGCAGCCGAGAGACCGACCAACAACTCGTGGAACGTGCCCAGCAGGGCGACACCCGTGCGTTCGACCTGCTGGTAAGGAAATATCAGCACAAGATCATCGGACTGATCGGGCGCTATGTACAGGATCACAGCGAAGTACAGGATGTGGCCCAGGAGGCCTTCATCAAGGCGTACCGGGCGCTGGGCAAGTTTCGCGCCGAGAGCGCCTTTTATACCTGGATGTATCGCATTGCCATCAATACCGCCAAGAATCACCTGGTTTCAAAGGGGCGGCGCCCGCCGGGCAGCGACCTCGATATCGTCGATGCCGAAATACTCGATCATAGTGGCCGCCTTGCCGATATCGAGTCGCCGGAGGCTTCACTGGCGCGGGACCAGCTCGAGTCCGCGGTCTTCGAAGCGATCGAGAATCTGCCCGATGACCTGCGCACGGCGATTACCCTGCGGGAGCTCGATGGACTCTCCTATGAGGACATCGCCAACATCATGCAGTGCCCGGTAGGGACCGTGCGTTCGCGGATCTTTCGTGCCCGCGAGGCGGTGGACCAGCATATCCAGCCGCTAGTGACCACGTCACGGACCCGGGAATCGATGATCGAGTGAAGGGCCTAGTGAGAAAATGCGAAGGATTTTGCGCTGGCGCTGAACTGTCTGGCGTCAGCGGCGTCAGAAGCAGTGATTGTTACGTTACAACGCTTGCATGGGTAGGTGAGCTGAGAGGTATTTCCGGTATGGTGCGTCAGGAAATACCGGATTTCATTGAACGCAAGGCAGGGTGCCTTGACAGTGTGGGGGTGTGAGAATGAGTCAGAACGCACGGGAATCGCTTTCTGCCCTGATGGACAACGAAGGTGATGATCTCGAGCTGCGTCGGGTGCTGAAGTCCCTGGAGGACGACCCCGATGCGGCTGATGCCTGGCGGCGCTATCATTTGATGCGCAGCCTGATGCGTCGGGATCATGACATCGATGTCAGCAAGGACCTTTCGGCTGGTATCATGGCCCGCCTCGAGGAGGAACCGGTACCGGTTCTGGAAACGACGCCCCTGGCGCCGCGACGCGCTCCCTCCTTTGCCCGTGGTGCCGGCATCGCGGCCGCCGTTTCGCTGATGGTGATCACCGGGGTGCAGTTCTACAACGGCAGCGACTTCGCCAGCACCGGCGAGTCGCCGGTCGCCGGAACCGAGCCCCGTACCGCATCGGAGCAGCCGCAGCGAAGCCTTGCCACCCCGGCAGGCGGTCAGGGCGCGCCCCTGTTCTCGCCGGCGGCCGTCGGTGGTGGGCAGGCCGGTATCATGCCCGTGGGTGCCAGCTTCAATAACCCGCTGTTCTTGTCACCCCAGTCGCAGCAGCCCCCGAGTTCCGACCAGGAGCAGGCAAGGCTATTGCAGTCCTACCTCGATCGACACTCAGAGGGTGCCGCCTATCACAGTGGCGATGTCTGGATGCCGCTATTGCGCGCTTCCGGTAGTGAGACACTGGGGCAACGTTGATGAGGGCCGGGCGGACCCTGCGTCGCCTGGCAGTACTCTGCGGCATCGGTGGCCTTTTCATTGTGCTGCCGCTGGCCGCCGACACGCCACGCGGTGCCGAGATAGCCAACGAGCAGTTTGACTGTCGCCAGCTATCCGACTGGGAGGCGCCGGAATCGGCGATCGACTGGTTCGAACGTAGCCTGTGGGCCAATCATTGCTACATCTTCCAGGCGCGGGCGGTGCGTATCGGCATCGATGGCGTCAGGACGCTGGCCCTTTCCCACGACATCCAGGACGGCGTCGAACGGGAGGTCGCACGCTTTCTCGATGGCCCTCAGGTTTTCTTCGAGCGCCGTGGGCGTATCGGTCGACTGGGGTGGGCCGAGAATGACGACGAGGCACCCGTCTCGCCGGCAGGGGTGGTCAGGCATCTCGATCAGTATTATCGGCTTGGCCTGGGGAGCGGCGAGCGAATCGCCAATCGCTCCGCCGTGCGCCTGGACATCGAGCCTCTCGACGGGATGCGTTTCGGCCAGCGAGTCTGGCTCGATTCCACCACGGCCCTGCCCCTGAAGCGGGAGCTGCTCGACGATCGCGGCCGAGTGGTCGAAACCTTCCAGATTACCGAACTCCAGTCGCCGCAGTTGCATGACGGCAGCGTCTTTCTCGACGATGTCCGTTCCCCGCCTCGGCAGCCCTGGCGTCCCGAATGGCTGCCGGAAGGGTTCGTCAGCCAGCCGGTGGATACGCGTAGCGAGCGTCATGGCGAGGAAGTGGGGCACCGAATCTATAGCGACGGACTTTCTACGCTGAGCCTGTTCGTCGAGCCGATCGAGGAGGGGCGGGAGCGGCTGATACCCGGCCTTCATCGGTTGGGCATCTCGTTGGCTGTCGTGCGCCACCTGACGATGGAGGAGGGGCCGATGCAGGTGGTGGTGATGGGAGAGCTGCCACCTCGTGTACTGGCTCAGGTCGCGGACAGCCTGATCTGGGAGGAAGTCTCCGAAGATGAGTGACTGAGCAAAAGCCGAATAACGGCGTGACAGCCGACATGTAAAACGTACGCAATGACGCAGGAGTTTTTCATGAAACCTATGACCCGATCCTTTCCCCTGTGGGCGCTTTTGCTGGCGCTGCTGCTTCCCTGGCAATCGGCCCTTGCTCGTGATCTCCCCGACTTCGCCAGCCTGGTCGAGCAGGCGGCTCCCGGGGTGGTCAATATCTCCACGACGCGAACGGTGGAGCGCGGTCACTCTTTCGAGGGCTTCGGCGGGCAGGACATTCCCGATATCTTCCGCCACTTCTTCGGCGATCGTTTTCCGGGCGGACCGGGAGGGCCAGGCGGACCTGTACCGGGTCCCGGCCCAGGCCAGGAGCGTCAGTCTCTGGGCTCCGGCTTCATCATCAGTGAGGACGGCTACATACTGACCAGTGCCCACGTGGTCGAGGGGGCCGATGAGATACTGGTCCGTCTGGCGGACCGTCGTGAAATGGCGGCGGAGCTGGTCGGCGCCGATACCCAGACCGATGTCGCGGTGCTCAAGGTGGATGCCGAGGGCCTGCCGACCCTGCCGACCGGCGACTCCGATCTGCTCCGGGTCGGCGAATGGGTCGCTGCCATCGGCTCGCCCTTCGGCTTCGATCACTCGGTGACCGCCGGTATCATCAGTGCCATCAACCGCACCCTGCCGCGGGATGCCTACGTACCCTTCATCCAGACCGATGTCGCCATCAACCCCGGCAACTCGGGCGGGCCGCTGTTCAACCTTGATGGCGAAGTCGTGGGGATCAATGCCCAGATATTCACCCGCAGCGGTGGCTTCATGGGCCTCTCCTTCGCCGTGCCGATCAACGTGGCCATGGATGTGGCCAGCCAGTTGCGCGATGACGGTCGCGTGCGTCGTGGCTGGCTCGGGGTGATGATCCAGCCGGTCTCGCGGGATCTGGCCGAGTCGTTCGGCATGGACAGTGCCAGCGGCGCGCTGATCGCCGACCTGGACCCGGAAGGACCGGCGGCCGAGGGTGGCGTTCGCGCCGGTGACATCATTCTCGAGGTCGACGGCGAGGAGGTGGAGCGCTCGCGCAATCTGCCGCGTCTGATCGGTCGCGTCTCGCCAGGCAGCGATGCGGAGCTGACCATCATGCGCGATGGTCAGCGTGAGCAGGTCACCGTGACCATTGGCGACTGGCCGGAAAGCGACGAGCCGCGCGATACCCGTGACGAGCGGAGTGCCCAGGCGCGCCTGGGGATTGCGGTCAGTGAGCTCGATGATGCCGAGCGCGAGCGCCTGGGGATCGAGGCCGGCGTGATGGTGCGTGACGTCGAGCCTGAAGGGGCGGCTGCCCTGGCCGGGATTCGCCGTGGAGATGTCATCGTCAGTATCGACCATCACGCCGTGGAGAGTGGCTCACAGCTGCTGGAGCTGGTCGAGGAGCTACCGACGGACCGTGCCATCCCGGTACGGCTCTATCGCGATGGGCGCTCTCTGTTCGTCGCCCTGAGGCTGGGTCAGAGCTGATTCGCGGCGGGACCCTGTGCCCGCTGCTACCCTCGAGGCGCCTCTCATCTCCCGGTGAGGGGCGCCTTCGTTCCGGGCAGTGGCCCACGGCTTCGCTGTCCAACCCCCCGCCATGCCGGTACAATACCCGCCATTGAATTCATTTGACGTGAACGGGGCGCGGCCGAATCGGCCGCCTCTGCGCACGTGACGAACACCGGACTGGGCTAGATGAGCAACGACGCAAGCAACGAAAAGCTGAAGTATATTCGGAATTTCTCGATCATTGCCCACATTGACCATGGCAAGTCGACCCTGGCGGATCGCCTGATCCAGAGCTGCGGTGGACTTACCGAGCGCGAGCTCAAGGAGCAGGTGCTCGACTCGATGGACCTCGAGCGTGAGCGGGGCATCACCATCAAGGCCCAGTCGGTGACGCTGGACTACCAGGCCGATGACGGCAACACCTATCAGCTGAACTTCATCGACACGCCGGGACACGTGGACTTCTCCTATGAGGTCTCGCGCTCGCTCTACGCCTGCGAAGGAGCGCTACTGGTGGTCGATGCGGCCCAGGGCGTCGAGGCCCAGTCGGTGGCGAACTGCTATACCGCCATCGAGCAGGGTCTCGAAGTGCTGCCGGTACTCAACAAGATGGATCTGCCCCAGGCCGATCCCGACAAGGTGGCCCATGAGATCGAGGAGATCATCGGTCTGGATGCCACCGATGCCTGCCAGGTCTCGGCCAAGAGTGGGCTGGGCATCGACGGGCTGCTCGAGCGCCTGGTGCGCGATATTCCGCCACCCAAGGGCGACCGGGAAGCACCGCTCCAGGCGCTGATCATCGATTCGTGGTTCGACAACTACCTGGGCGTCGTCTCGCTGGTTCGCGTCTTCGACGGCACCCTCAAGAAGGGCCAGAAGATCCGCATCAAGTCCACCGGCCGTGACTGGCAGGCCAACGAGGTGGGGATCTTTACCCCGTTGCGCAAGGAGACCGGTATTCTGCGTGCCGGCGAGGTCGGCTTCGTGGTGGCCGGGATCAAGGAGATCCAGGGCGCGCCGGTGGGGGATACCATCACCCATGCCAAGACCCCGGACGTGGAACGCCTTCCGGGCTTCCAGAAGGTCAAGCCGCAGGTCTATGCCGGCATGTTCCCGGTGGGCGCCGACGACTACGAGGACTTCCGCGACGCGCTGGAGAAGCTCGCACTCAACGATGCCTCGCTGGAGTACGAGCCCGAGAACTCCGATGCCCTGGGTTTCGGTTTCCGTGTCGGTTTCCTCGGCACCCTGCACATGGAGATCGTCCAGGAGCGCCTCGAGCGTGAATACAACCTGGACCTGCTCACCACGGCGCCCACCGTGGTCTACGAGCTGGCGATGAAGAATGGCGACGTCAAGTACGTTTCCAACCCCTCCAAGCTGCCGGACATGGCCGATGTCGAGGAGATGCGCGAGCCCATCGTGCGTGCCAGTATCCTGGTGCCCCAGGAGTACGTCGGTAACGTGATCATGGAGTGCGAGAATCGCCGCGGTACCCAGCGCGACATGCAGTTCCTGGGCAGCCAGATCCAGCTGGTCTATGAGCTGCCCATGAGCGAGGTGGTGATGGACTTCTTCGATCGATTAAAATCCATCTCCAAGGGCTATGCCTCGCTGGATTACGGTTTCGAACGCTTCCAGGCGGCCAAGCTGGTGCGCCTGGACGTACTGATCAATGGTGACAAGGTCGATGCGCTGGCGGTCATCATCCACCGCGATCACGCCCATGGCCGCGGGCGCCTGCTGGTGGAAAAGATGAAGGAGCTGATTCCTCGCCAGATGTTCGACGTGGCGATTCAGGCCGCCATCGGTGGCCAGGTCGTGGCGCGCTCCACCGTCAAGGCCCTGCGCAAGAATGTGACGGCCAAGTGCTACGGTGGCGACGTCTCGCGCAAGAAGAAACTGCTGGAGAAGCAGAAGGCGGGCAAGAAACGCATGAAACAGGTCGGTCGGGTGGAAATTCCCCAGGATGCTTTCCTGGCCGTACTCAAGGTGAATGACTAGGGACCGACGATACTATGGATTTTTCACTTCTGCTGGTGATTGCTGTGGCAGTCACCGGTCTGATATGGCTGCTCGACCTGATCTTGCTGCGCCCGGCCCGGCGCCGGAACCTGGCCACCGCCGAAGCCGAAACGACCGAAGGACTCGATGAGGAGACGCGTGCCAAGGTGCTCAAGGAGCCCTGGCCGGTCGATTACGCGCGCTCCTTCTTCCCGGTCCTTCTGGTCGTGCTGCTGCTGCGCAGCTTCCTGGTGGAGCCCTTCCAGATTCCGTCCGGCTCCATGCGGCCCACCCTGGAGGTCGGTGACTTCATCCTGGTGAACAAGTACGCCTATGGCCTGCGCCTGCCGGTGACCCATACCCGCTTCGTCGAAATGGACGACCCCCAGCGCGGTGACGTCATGGTCTTTCGCTTTCCCAACGAGCCCTCGGTGAATTTCATCAAGCGTGTGGTGGGGCTGCCGGGCGATACCGTGCGCTATGAGAACAAGCAGCTCTTTGTAAACGGCGAGCCGGTACCCAAGCGCCTGATCGAAGAGGGCCCGGCCGCAGCACCCCAAGAGTGGCTGATGGAAGAGCAACTGGGTGAAATAAGCCACCGAATCTACAATAATCCCCGTGACCCGGGGCCGCGAGTGCGTGAACTGGTGGTGCCGGATGGCCACTACTTCACCATGGGCGACAACCGCGACCACTCCAACGATAGCCGTTACTGGGGCTTCGTTCCCGAAGAGAATATCGTCGGGCGTGCCTTTGCCGTCTGGATGCAGTGGGACGGGGGGCTACCCAGCTTCTCCAATGTTCGCCGTATCCATTGACGTTTGGCGTCTCTCGGCGACGGTTCTTATTCTTGCCGGTAGGCAGCCCGTTTTTTGTAAATAGCAGGAGCTTCGTGAGCAACTCCCTCAACGCCTTCAGCCGACGCATCGGCCACACCTTCGGGGATGACACCCTGCTGGAACTGGCCATGACCCATCGCAGCTTCGGAGGCCAGAACAACGAACGACTCGAGTTCCTCGGTGACTCCATCGTGAACTTCGTGATCGCCGAAGCGCTCTACCAGCGCTTCCCTCAGGCCCGGGAAGGGCAGCTGTCGCGGCTGCGTGCCCGACTGGTGCGTGGCCAGACGCTGGCCGAACTGGCCCGGGAGATGTCCTTCGGCGAGTGCCTGCGCCTCGGCTCCGGCGAAATGAAGAGCGGCGGTCATCGCCGTGACTCCATTCTCGCCGACGCCGTCGAGGCCGTGCTCGGCGCCATCTACCTGGACGCCGGGATGGATGTGGCGCGGACCCGGGTGCTGGCCTGGTACGCCGAACGCCTGGAAGCCATCGACCTGCAGGATACCCAGAAGGATCCCAAGACCCGCCTCCAGGAATTTCTTCAGTCGCGCCAGGTCCCTCTGCCTCGCTATGAGGTGGTGTCGGTGGAAGGGGAGGCGCATGATCAGACCTTCACCGTTGAGTGCCATATCGAACTGCTGGACGAGCACACCCTGGGAGTCGGGGCCAGCCGTCGTCATGCCGAGCAGCAGGCGGCGGAGATGGCTCTGTCGCAGCTCGAGACCCGAGGAGGGCGTAGCAAATGAGCCAGACATGCGGCTTTGTCGCCATCGTGGGGCGCCCCAACGTGGGCAAGTCCACCCTGATGAACCGGATCCTCGGCCAGAAGATCTCGATCACCTCGCGGCGTCCACAGACCACGCGTCACCAGGTCATGGGCATCAAGACCGAGGGCGATGCGCAGTTCATCTACGTCGATACGCCCGGCATTCATATCATGGCGAAGGATCGCAACAAGGCGATCAACCGCTTCATGAACCAGGCAGCGACCCAGGCACTGCGTGACGTGGACTGCGTGGTCTTCATCATCGACCGCACCCGCTGGAGCGATGAGGATCAGGTCGTGCTTCAGCGCCTCGAGCACGTTCAGGCGCCGGTCATCCTGGCCGTCAACAAGGTCGACCGGCTCGAGGACAAGAGCACGCTGCTGCCATGGCTGGGCGAGGTGGGGGCGCGGCGCGACTTCGCCGCCATCATCCCCATCTCCGCCAAGCACGGCACCAACGTGCCGGAGCTCGAGGCCGAGGTGGCCAAGCACCTGTCGGAGGGTGTTCACCACTTTCCCGAGGACCAGGTCACCAACAAGAGCCAGCGCTTCCTGGCTGCCGAACTGGTGCGGGAAAAGATCATGCGCCAGCTGGGCGACGAGCTGCCCTACCAGGTGACGGTGGAGATCGAAGAGTTCCGCGATGAAGGGCGTGTGGTACATATCAGCGCCCTGATCCTGGTGGAGCGCTCGGGCCAGAAGAAGATCCTGATCGGCGAGAACGGCGAGCGCATCAAGAGCATCGGTCGCGAGGCGCGCCTGGACATGGAGCGTGCGCTCGACGCCAAGGTGATGCTCAATCTCTGGGTCAAGGTGAAGCGGGGCTGGTCCGACGATGAGCGGGCCTTGAAGAGCCTTGGCTACAACCTCGACTGATGGCGATCCAAGGCCCTCGCTTGGCGAGGCCCTGGTGTCTGTCGGGTGCCTGACATGCAGCCACAGCCGGCCTTCCTCCTGCACAAGCGTCCCTATCGTGAAACCAGTGCGCTGGTCGATCTGCTGACCCTCGAGCACGGTCGAGTGCGGGCGGTGGCCCAGGGCGTGCAGCGCCCGGGCTCGCGCTCGCGTGGCCGGCTTCAGCCCTTTGCCCCGCTGCACGTGACCTGGGTGGGGGATGGAGAGCTCAAGCGACTGCGCCTGATGGAAAGCCGCGGCTCGGCGGCACTGCTGGTGGGGGAGGGGCTGCTCTGCGGGCTCTATGCCAACGAGCTGCTGACCCGGACCCTGCCGGTCGAGCTGCCGGTAGCCGAGGCGTTCGCCTTCTATGGATCGCTGCTGGAGGCGTTGCCACGCCCCGAGGGGCGTGCCGGGGCGCTGCGCCGGCTGGAGGTGGCGCTGCTCGAGGCCCTGGATGCGGCGCCGCGTTTCACCGAACCCGATGGGCGCGAACTCGATCCCCACTGCCACTACCGTTTCGATATCGCATCGCGGGCCTTCGTTCCCGGCGAGCCCGGTATCGACGGCCGCACACTTCGGCTGCTTGCCGGCGGCGACTGGACCGAGCCCGGTCTTGGCGGCCCCGCCAAGGCCATCACCCGGGCCGCCTTGGCGCCCCTGCTGGGAACTCGGCCACTGCGCTCACGTGAGTTGATGCGCCAGCTTGCCCAGAGGCGCCGTGCCGGCCCACACTGATCCCGTTTTTATCGGCTTTGGAGAGAGACCATGCATCCCCCGCGCATCCTGCTCGGCGTCAATATCGATCATATCGCGACCCTGCGTCAGGCCCGCGGTACCCGCTATCCCGATCCGGTTCAGGCGGCACTGCTGGCCGAGGAAGCCGGTGCCGACGGCATCACCGTGCACCTGCGCGAGGATCGGCGGCATATTCAGCCTCGCGATGTGCGCCTGCTGGCCGAGGTCCTGAACACGCGCATGAATCTGGAGATGGCGGTCACCGAGGAGATGCTCGCCCTGGCCGAGGAGATCCGCCCCGCCCATGTGTGCCTGGTGCCGGAGAAGCGCGAAGAGCTGACCACGGAGGGCGGCCTCGACGTGGTCGGCGCGCTTCCGGCCATCACCGAGGCCTGCCGACGGCTGGCGGCGGCAGGTTGCGAGGTCTCGCTGTTCATTGATCCCGAGCCTAGCCAGATCGAGGCCGCGGTGAAGGCGGGGGCGCCGGTCATCGAACTGCATACGGGGGCCTATGCCGAGCTGGCCGGTGACGCGGCTCGCCGCGAGCACGCCCGGCTGGCGGCGGCGGTGGAAATGGCCCTGGAGCTTGGCCTGGTGGTCAACGCCGGTCACGGGCTGAACTACCACAATGTCGAGCCCATCGCCGCGATTCCCGGCCTGCATGAGCTCAATATCGGCCATGCCGTTATTGCGCGTGCCCTCTTCGTGGGCCTCAAGGAGGCCGTGGCCGACATGAAGCGCCTGATCATCGCCGGCCAGGAGGCGGGTTTCCTCGCCTCACTGGAAGAGCACGATCACCACCATGACGACCAGGACCACAGCGAAACCGGCTGATCGTCGGTATCGGAACGGATCTGGTTGCCGGGGAGGCTCGCTGCGAGACTGCCATGGCGCGACACGTCGTACGCTTCGCCTAGCGGCTGCTGGGCGTGGCATCGATTCACCGGTCCCTGAGCGATGAGGCCGAGCCGGCGTTGGCGGTGGTCGTGCCGGAGGACTGATGCTCTGCCTGGGCATGCCAGGCCCGCAGCCGGTCCATCGCCCGGAAGAGGTCATCGATCAACGGCTCGACATCGGTCATGCCCTTCGAGCGCAGCCGCGTCTCCAGGGTTTCTGCTACCAGTGCCAGCTCCGGCGCCCCACAGTAGCGGCAGGCGCCGTTCAGGGCATGCACCGTATCCAGCAGGGCCTCCGAGTCTTCGGTCGACAGGGCTGCCTGCAGTTCCCTGGCGCTGGCAGGGAGTGAGACGGCGAGTTCCTGCAGCAGCTCGAGGGCAAGGGGTTCACTGCCATTGGCCAGGCGAGTGCCAAGAGCCAGGTCGACCACGTCCAGGGCCTCGCTCTGCTCCTGGCGCTCCGCTGTCTCGGGCTCCCTGTGACTGATAGCCGGCGTGACGCGCAGGTGCCGCTGAAGGATGGTCTCCAGGGCACCGCTATCCACCGGCTTGATCAGGACTTCCTGAAGACCGCTGTTCAACAGCTGCTGCCGGTCATCCTCCAGGGCGTGGGCCGTCACGGCGATCACCGGGCAGTGCGCCCAGGATCCGCCCAGCCGTCGCAGTGCCCGGGTCGTCTCGACGCCGTCCATTCCCGGCATGCGGATGTCCATCAGCACCAGGTCGAAAGGCTCGTGCTCGGCGATGGCCAGTGCCTCTTCGCCGCTTCCCGCCTCCTCGATCCACAGGCCCGGCCGCTGCAGCATGTCCTTCAGCAGGCGTCGGTTGCTGGCATTGTCGTCCACCACCAGAAGCCGGCTCAGGCTGGGTGACACCACGACCTCGCCACGCAGCGAGCCACAGCGCCGCAGCCCCTCGGCCAGCGCCTGGCGCGAGACGGGTTTGCACAGGAGTTCACCGCCACAGGGTAGGACGAGCTTCGGCAGTTCGAGCGGCGTGGCGTTGACCAGCAGCAGAACCGGGCAAGGGCAGGTGTCCAGCCAGGTCTGCCACTCCTCGAGCACCGCATCGGTCAGTAAGGTAGGAAGTCCGGCCACCATCAGGGCCGGGGGTGGCGACTGCACCGAAGGATGGGGCACCTCGACCACCTGTGCACCCCAGCGGGTGAGGAGGTGGTTGAGCGCGTGGCGGGTGGGGGCGTGTGGTTCGTACAGGGCGATCTGCTCGCCGTCGAGTATTCGCTCGGGCAATGCATCCATGCTGCCGATCACCTCCAGCGGCAGGCTGAAGGCGAAGGTGGAGCCCTTGGTCGGCTCGCTTTCGACGGTGATGCGCCCCCCCATCTGCTCCACCAGTTGCCGGCTGATGGCCAGGCCGAGCCCCGAACCACCGTACTGGCGGGAGTGCCCCGCCGTTGCCTGGCGAAACGCCTGGAAGAGATCGTGCTGCTCCTGTGGTGTCAGCCCGATGCCGGTGTCGCTGACGCTGACCCGCAGCAGGACCTGATCCTGATGGGAGTGATCCTCGACCATCACCCGTACGATGACTTCACCCCGTTCGGTAAATTTCAGGGCGTTGTGTACCAGGTTGATCAGAACCTGGCGAATACGCAGCGGGTCGCCGCGCAGCGGTGAGGGTACGTCGTCATAGACCAGGCCCAGCAGATGAAGGCCCTTCTGGTGGGCCAGCGGCGCCTGAAGCCCAAGCGCTTCGTCCACCAGCGACACCATATCCACCTCTGCCCGGTCGAGCTCGAGGCGTCCGGCCTCGATACGCGAGAAGTCCAGTACGTCATTGACCAGGGCCAGCAGGTTGTCGCAAGCCAGCTGAACCTGGTCGAGCCATTCGCGCTGCCGGGGCTCGAGGCGCGAGCGACCCAGCAGTCGGCAGAAGCCGACGATACCGTTGAGCGGTGTGCGAATCTCGTGACTCATGCTGGCCAGGAACTCCGACTTGACTCGGTTGGCCTCCAGGGCGCGACGATGGGCCAGGTCGAGCTCGATGTTCTTGATCTCGATGGTCTCCATCGACTCCTGCAGGTCGACGGTCGTCTGCTCGATCTGGCGCTGCATGTTGTCCCGGGAGTGCTCGAGTTCGTCGCCCAGCGCATTGACCTGTCGGGCCAGCTGGCGCAGTTCCGGCGGGCCTTCCTCGGCGAGGCGAGTGTGGAGATCGCCACCGCGCAGGTGTCGCAGCGCTTCGGTGGCACGGTTCAGGTTGGTATCCAGGCGCCGCCCCAGCGAGGATGCCAGCACGAACAGCAGCAGGCCGAGAATCAGCAGCCCCAGGCCGGCACTGGCCAGGCGGCGGTAATGATCCAGGGACAGTGCTCGTGAATCGATGTCGATCTCGAGCCAGGCGAGCCCCTGGACGACGCCGTTGTTCTCGGGGAGGTCCAGGGGGACCATCAATCGCCAGAGGTCCCCCCGGGTATCGAGCTGCGTCTCCTGGGGCGGCGCCATGGCCACCTGGGCACGGCTGCGCCCCAGCTCGAGAATCGTCGTGCCGGTTTCGGTATAGACACCGACCCCCCTCGCTTCGTCGATATCGAGCAGGCGATGGGCCAGGCTGTTCAGCTGTGTTTCTTCGTGAGCTATCAGTGTCTGGGCGAGCGCCGGCGCCTGAAGCTCTGCGGCGGTCGTCAGTCGATCGCGCAGCGCCGACTTGCGCCATTCGGACTCCTGATGCAGGCCAAGTGTCACGACGACCATCAATACCAGTAGCGGCAGGCACAGCAACCAGAGCGTCAAGCGGTTTCCGAGCGACATCGGTGATCCCTTATCACGGTGAATCATGTTGCAGTATGCCACAGCCGACCGGGATGCCTGTCCAGTGGGAGGCGGCACGGATATAATGCTGAAAAGGCGTTTCCATAAGGACGGTTACATGCATTTTCCTACCATCGAGGACCTCGTCGGCAATACGCCGCTGGTACGGCTGAAGCGTATCACGGCGGGTCGCAACAACACGCTCCTGGCCAAGCTGGAGGGTAACAACCCCGCCGGCTCGGTGAAGGATCGTCCTGCGTTGTCGATGCTCGAACAGGCCGAAGCCCGCGGTGAGATCAAGCCGGGGGACACCTTCGTCGAGGCCACCTCGGGCAACACCGGTATCGCGCTGGCCATGGCGGCGGCCATCAAGGGCTACAGGATGGTGCTGATCATGCCGGAGAGTGCCTCCAGCGAGCGCAAGCAGGCCATGGCGGCCTTTGGTGCCAAGCTGATTACCGTCAGCAAGGAGGGCGGCATGGAAGAGGCGCGTGACCTGGCCGAGGCGATGATCGCACGGGGCGAGGGCAAGCCGCTCAACCAGTTCGCCAATGCCGACAACCCGCTGGCGCACTATCTCGGTACCGGTCCTGAACTCTGGGAACAGACCGACGGCACGATCACCCATTTTGTGAGCTCCATGGGCACGACGGGAACCATCATGGGGGTATCGCGCTACCTCAAGGAGCGCAATCCCGCTATTCAGATCATAGGCCTGCAGCCGGAGGATGGTGCCAGTATCGCCGGTATCCGGCGCTGGCCAAAGGAGTACCTGCCGAGCATCTTCGACGCCTCCCGCGTCGATCGGGTGCTCGATATCGGCCAGTATGAGGCCGAGGAGCACATGCGGCGGCTGGCCAGGGAGGAGGGAATCCTGGCCGGGGTCTCTTCCGGCGGTGCCCTGGCGGGGGCACTGCGTATCGCCGAGGAGGTGGAGAACGCGGTGATCGCCTTCATCGTCTGCGACCGCGGCGATCGCTATCTCTCCACCGGCCTGTTTGCCCCGGAAGCCTGACGTGGCGATGCTTGGCAAGCGCCGGCCGTCGCGCCAACGCTCGGGTGTCTCCGGCCTTCAGGGGCGGAGCAGCGAGCCCCCCGTACGGACGACCGACCCCGAGGTGACGGCGGTCACGGTTCAGCGCCTGGCGCACGATGGCCGCGGCGTGGCGCGTTCGGCCAGCGGCAAGACACTGTTCATCGAGGGTGCGCTCCCCGGGGAGCGTCTCGAAGTGGCGGTGCACCGTTCGCGCAAGCGATTCGACGAAGCCCATGTTCGCGAACTCCTCGAGGTTTCTCCCGAGCGTGTCGAACCTCCCTGTCCCCACTATGCTCAGTGTGGCGGCTGCGATCTCCAGCATCTGGCCGTAGCGGCCCAGCGGCAGCACAAGCAGGCGGTGCTGGTCGATCTGCTGGCACGCGAAGGAATCAGCCTGTCGGCGCCGCCGGCTCTCCTGGCAGGCGCTTCGGCCGGCTATCGACGCCGTGCCCGACTGGGCGTGAAGGTCGATGCACAGGGGCGGGCTCACCTGGGCTTCCGCGTCCACCACGCCAGTCGCCTGGTGGATGTGGAACACTGCCTGGTGCTGCTGCCTTCGCTGGAGGCGTTGCTGGTACCGCTGCGCCAGCTGCTGGCACGGCTGGAGGCACCGCGCCAGGTCGGCCACCTGGAGCTGGTCGCCGCCGACGATGTGGCCGTGGTGGTGGTGCGTCAGCTGCGTGACAACCACGCCGACCGCCAGCACTGGCTGGCATTTGCCCGGGAGCAGGGGGTGGCAGTGGGTCACCTGGCGGGGCGCGACGCGCCCGTGTTCGAGTGGCTGGGCAGTGCGCCCGATCTCGCCTATCGCCTGCCCGGCAGCGGCGGTGATCTCAAGCTGTGCTTCGGCCCCGGCGACTTCCTCCAGGTCAACGAGGCGGTCAATGCCCAGCTGGTAGCCACGACACGGGAATGGCTGGCCCCCCTGGATGGCGAGCGGGTGCTCGATCTCTACGCCGGTGTCGGCAACTTCAGCCTGCCGATGGCGGCCGATGGGGCGCATGTCACCGCGGTAGAGGGCAACCCGGCCATGGTCGAGCGACTGGTCGACAACGCCAGGATCAATGGGCTGCCGGTCGATGCTCGCCAGGCAGACCTGAGCCGCGAGGCGGCGGTCGTCGCCCTGCTGGAGGGCATCGAGCCCGGCGCCGTCGTGCTCGATCCGCCCCGTGATGGTGCAGCCGTCGCCTGTCGTGCCCTGGTGGAACGTCCGGTGCCTCGGCTGGTCTATGTGGCCTGTGACCCCGCCACCCTGGCACGGGATGCGGCACGACTCGTGCATGGGGGTTATCGCATCACCCGGGCGGCGGTAGCCGACATGTTCGTGCATACCTCGCATCTGGAATCCATCCTGCTGTTCGAGCACTGCGAACGGCAGCCACCATCGCAAGGAGTCTAGAGAGATGGTGAAAGTGCGCGATGACCAGCCATTGACCGATGCGGGCGAAGTCGACATCGGCCACTGGCTTGCGCGGCTGCAGGAAGACACCAAGCTGCGTGATCCCGCCGAGATGCGGGAAGCCTGCGAGCTTGCCCAGCATCTGTCCCATCGGGCGGAGCGCCCCCACAAGGCATGGCTGCCGGAGGCTTCCAGTTTTCGCATGGGTCTCGAGATGGCCGATATCCTAGGCCAGCTCAAGCTGGACCAGCCGGCATTGGAGGCGGCCGTGCTCTACCGGGCCGTACGTGAAGGGCAGATCGCCGTTGATGGGGTGAGCAAGCGCTTCGGCAGCGAGGTCTCGGGCCTGATCGAAGGGGTGCTGCAGATGGCCGCCATCAGCAATGCCCAGACCCCGAGCCAGGGCATGGTCCAGCACGACCAGCAGGACAACCTGCGCAAGATGCTGGTCAACATGATCGACGACGTGCGCGTGGCGTTGATCAAGATCGCCGAACGCACCTGCGCCCTGCGTCAAGCCAAGGACGCTCCGCGGGAGAAGCGCCTGCAGGTGGCCCGCGAGGTGTTCGATATCTACGCGCCGCTGGCCCATCGCCTGGGCATCGGCCAGGTCAAGTGGGAGCTGGAGGATCTATCCTTCCGCTACCTGCATGAGGATGACTACAAGACCATCGCACGGCAGCTGGCCGAAAAGCGGCTGGATCGCGATCGCTATATCCATGAGGTGGTCGAGACGCTGCAGGGGGTGCTGGAGGCCCAGGGCATCACTCCCTGCGAGGTGAGCGGCCGCGCCAAGCATATCTATTCGATCTGGCGGAAGATGAAGCGCAAGCGCATCGACTTCTCCCAGGTCAACGACGTGCGTGCGGTGCGTATCCTGGTGCCGGAGGTGGCCGACTGCTACACGGTGCTGGGCCTGGTGCACTCCCGCTGGCGGCACGTGCCCAACGAATTCGACGACTATATCGCCAACCCCAAGAAGAACGGCTACCAGTCGTTGCATACCGCGGTGTTCGGTCCCGAAAGCAAGGTGCTGGAGATCCAGATCCGCACCTTCGCCATGCACGACGAAGCCGAGCTGGGGGTCTGCGCCCACTGGCGCTACAAGGGGCACGACACCGGCGGCAAGAGCTCCAGCTACGAGGAGAAGATCGCCTGGCTGCGCCAGGTACTCGAATGGCAGGAGGAGGTCGGCGACTTCAGCGACCTGCGCGAAGGCCTCTCCAGCGACGTGGCGCCGGATCGCATCTACGTCTTCACGCCCGACGGCCACGTCATCGACCTGCCGCGCATCGCCACGCCCATCGACTTCGCCTACCGGGTGCATACCGAGGTGGGCCACCGTTGCCGTGGCGCCAAGGTCGATGGCCGCATCGTGCCGCTCACCTACAAGCTCAAGACCGGCCAGCAGGTGGAAATCCTCACCGCCAGCAAGGGCGGGCCGAGCCGCGACTGGCTCAACCCCAGCCTGGGATACGTCCGGACGTCCCGGGCACGGGCCAAGATCCAGGCCTGGTTCAAGCACCAGGCCCGCGACCAGAACCTCGAAGAGGGCAAGGCGCTGTTCGAGCGGGAAATGAAGCGCCTGGACGTCGAGGACATGGATCTCGATACCCTGGCGCGCAAGGTCAACTACACCACCCCCGACGACATGTACGCCGCGCTGGGCGCCGGTGACCTGCGGGTCGGCCAGGTGCTGCACCAGGCCCAGCAGCTGTTCGGCGAGACCGACGACCAGGAGCAGCTCGATCGCCTGCTGGCCAAGCCGCGGCGTGATGCCGGCAGGGGGGGCAGCAGCGATATCACGGTGCTGGGGGTGGGCAACCTCAAGACCAGCATGGCCAACTGCTGTCACCCGGTGCCCGGCGAGCCCATAGTCGGGTTCATCACCCAGGGCCGCGGTGTCACCGTGCACCGGCAGGACTGCCCCAATATCCTGCAGCTGCGCGTCGACGAGCCCCAGCGCGTCATCGAAGTGGAGTGGGGCGAGCGGGCGCGCACCCAGTACCCGGTGGATATCGAGATCCAGGCCTGGGATCGCTCCGGCCTGCTGCGCGACGTGACCGGCATACTCAGCCATGACAAGGTCAATGTGCTTTCGGTCAATACGCTCACCGATACCCGCGACGGCATCGCCCGGATGCGAATCACCGTGGAAGTCGATGGCCTGGAAACCCTGGGTCGGCTCTTCTCGCGTATCCAGCAGCTCTCCAACGTCATCGAGGTCCAGCGCCTGCGCAGCGGTGCCAAGGGGATGAAGCGCCAGGGGACAAAAAACAAGGGGAGGAAGGCATGAGCGAGAGCCGTTACGGCATCGACGACCTGCTCGGGCTGATGGCCGTGCTGCGCGATCCGGTCGCAGGCTGCCCCTGGGACATCAAGCAGGACTGGGACTCCATCGTGCCCCATACCCTGGAAGAGGCCTACGAGGTCGCCGATGCCATCGAACGGCGTGCCTTCGATGAGCTGCCCGGTGAGCTCGGCGATCTGCTGTTCCAGGTGATCTACTACAGTCGCTTCGGCGAGGAGGAGGGGCGCTTCGACTTTCATGACGTGGTCCACGCCCTTACCGACAAGATGCTGCGTCGCCACCCCCATGTCTTTCCCGAGGGCACCCTGGCTTCGCGCCGCCCGCCCGGCGTCAGCGCCGAGCAGGTTGAGGCGCACCAAGCTGAACTTGAAAACATAAGCAGCCGCTGGGAAAGCCTCAAGGCCGAAGAGCGCGCCCAGCGTGCCTCCGACGGTTCAGCGGATTCGGTATTAGACGATGTGCCACGAACCCTGCCGGCGCTGTCACGGGCCGCCAAGCTCTCCAAGCGCGCCGCCCGGGTGGGCTTCGACTGGCCCGATGCCCGCGGTGTGATCGCCAAGATCCGCGAGGAGCTCGAGGAGGTCGAGGAGGCGCTGGCCCAGAACGACACCGTCCATGCGGCCGAGGAGGTGGGCGACCTGCTGTTCGCCGTGACCAACCTGGCGCGCACCCTCAAGGCCGACCCCGAGCGCTGCCTGCGTGAGACCAATGCCAAGTTCGAGCGCCGCTTCCGCTATGTGGAAGCGGCCCTGGATGCGCGGGGCGTGACCACGAGTGATGTCGACCTGGGCACCATGGAACACTACTGGCAGCAGGCCAAACTGCACGACACCCCCATTTCCGAACCGCCTTCAGGAGACCGCCGGCCATGAGCGACGATCTGCACGAATCGCTGCGTGACAACGTACGCATACTGGGCGACAGCCTGGGCCGGACCATCGCCGATGACCTCGGCGAGGGCTTCGTCGATCGGATCGAGGCCATTCGCGGCTATGCCAAGAGCGGCCGGCAGGGCGATGTCCAGAGCAGCCGTGAACTCATCGAGTACCTGCGCAAGCTGCCCGATCGTGACCTGCTTCCGGTGACCCGGGCCTTCAACCAGTTCCTCAACCTGGCCAATATCGCCGAGCAGCACTATCGCGCCCGCTACCGCCGGGTGGAGGACTACCGGCCAGGTAGCCAGCCGATGCTGGGGGAGCTGCTGACGCGGGCGAGGCAGGCCGGACATGCCCCGCGCAAGCTGGTCGAGAGCCTTGCCACCATGCGCGTCGAGCTGGTGCTCACCGCTCACCCCACCGAGGTCATACGCCGGACCCTGATCCAGAAGTACGACGCCATCGACGAGTGTCTCTCGGTCATCGAATCCTCCAGCGACTACCCCGAGCGGGCCAGCCGCGCCCGGGGGCGGCTCGAGGAGCTGATCAGCCAGGCCTGGCACACCGACGAGATCCGTCATGAGCGGCCGACCCCGGTGGACGAAGCCAAATGGGGCTTTGCGGTCATCGAGAATTCGCTGTGGCAGGCGGTGCCCGCCTTTCATCGCGACCTGGACACGCTGCTGCTGGAGACCGCCGGCGAGCGCCTGCCCCTGGATGCGGCACCCATCGTCTTCGCTTCCTGGATGGGCGGGGATCGCGATGGCAATCCCAACGTCACCTCTCGGGTCACCCGCGAGGTGCTGCTGCTGGGCCGCTGGATGGCGGCGGACCTCTACCTGCGCGACCTGGAGCAGCTCAAGGCCGAGCTCTCCATGTGGAAATCCAACAGTGCGCTGCGAGCCGAAGTGGGTGGTGTGGCGGAGCCTTACCGCGAGCTGCTCAAGCGACTGGTGCAACGGGTGGAGGCGACCCGCGATTGGGCCAAGGCGGAACTCGATGGCCGCAGCTTCGAGGGAGGCCCCATCATCGAGAGCAGCGATCAGCTCTATGCGCCGCTGCTGACCTGCTATCGCTCGCTGTGCGATGTCGGCCTGGACACCATCGCCAACGGTGCGCTGCTGGATACGCTGCGCCGTGTCGCCATCTTCGGCGTTACCCTGACCAAGCTGGACATTCGCCAGGAGGCGAGCCGTCACGCCCTGGTGATGGAAGAGCTCACCGAGACCTTGGAACTGGGCCACTACCGCGACTGGAGCGAAGAGCAGCGCCAGGCCTTCCTGCTGGCGGAACTGGAGTCGCGCCGCCCCCTGATTCCGCGGCGCTGGGAGTGTTCGGCCGAGACGCGAGAAGTGCTCGACACCTTTCGGGTCATCGCCAACGAGCAGTCCGAGGCGCTGGGCACCTACATCATCTCCATGGCGGCGCAGCCCTCCGATGTGCTGACCGTGGCGCTGCTGATGAAGGAGGTGGGAGGCGAAGTGTCGTTGCCCATCGCGCCGCTGTTCGAGACGCTGGATGACCTCAACCGCGCCGGCGATGTCATCGACCGCCTGCTCGCGCTGCCGGGCTACCGGGCGCTGGCCGGCACATCCCAGGAGGTGATGATCGGCTACTCCGATTCGGCCAAGGATGCCGGTCAGCTGGCGGCGGCCTGGGCCCAGTATCGGGCCCAGGAGCGGCTTGTCGAGGTGTGCCGGAGCCACGGCGTTTCCCTCACGCTGTTCCATGGCCGTGGCGGTGCCGTCGGCCGTGGCGGCGGTCCGGCGCATGCCGCCATTCTCTCCCAGCCGCCGGGTTCGGTGAACGGCAGTCTTCGCGTCACCGAGCAGGGGGAGATGATTCGCTTCAAGTTCGGCCAGCCCGATATTGCCCTGCGCTCCATGGAGATCTATGCCTGTGCGGTACTCGAAGCGAGCCTGCTGCCGCCGCCGTCGCCCGAGCCGCACTGGCGCGAGGAGATGGACCGTCTGGCCGGGATTGCCCACCGGGGCTATGTCAGCGTGGTGCGCGAAAACCCCGATTTCGTGCCCTATTTCCGCGCGGTGACGCCGGAAGGTGCACTGGGTCGACTGCCGCTGGGCTCGCGTCCCACCAAGCGCCGACAGGATGGCGGCGTGGAAACCCTGCGCGCGATCCCCTGGATCTTCGCCTGGACCCAGATTCGCCTGATGCTGCCGGCATGGCTGGGGAGCGGCGAAGCGTTCTGCACCCGCCTCGAGGAAGAGGGTGGCCTGGAGACGTTGCGCGAGATGCGTGACCAGTGGCCCTTCTTCGGCACCTACCTGGACATGCTGGAGATGCTGCTGGCCAAGGCGGATGTGTCTATCGCCAGCTATTACGAAAGGCGCCTGGTGGACGAGCCCGCGCTGAAGGCGCTGGGCGAGGACCTGCGGGAACGCTTCACCCGGCTGCACGACGTGCTGCTGAGGATCCTCGACCAGGAAGCGCTGCTGGAGCAGACGCCGCTGATTCGCCAGGCCATTGCCGTGCGCAACCCCTATATCGACCCGCTGCATGGCCTGCAGGCAGAGCTGCTGCAGCGAAACCGCGATGCCGATGGCGCCATCAGCGGCGAACTCACCCGCGCCTTGATGGTGACCATGGCAGGTATCGCCGCGGGTCTGCGCAATACCGGCTGATCTCACCTCGGCCATAGCCCGCAACGACATCGCCCGGCCATTGGCCGGGCGATGTCGTCGAGGCTGGAAAGCTGGCGGCAAGACGAAAGCTGGGCGAGATAGACAGCGATTATCTTCCACTGACGGTGCTTCATCGCTGTCGGAGCAGCTTCAGCTCGCGACTGGAGGCCGAAGGCCTCCCGGCGGTGATGCCCGGCGTGGGTGATAGCGGATAACACGACGGACTCCGCCAAGTGCCTGCTGAGTCTTATGCGTAATCAGGAAAGCTAAAGGGACAAGCTGAAGGATAACGCTGAACGTAAACGCTAGAAGGGGTAGTGGATCGAGGCCGTGATCAGGTTCAAATGGGCCATGCTGGGGGCATCGAACTCTTCGAACTCCAGCCGGCTGATCAGGCGGTTGTGCTGCAGACGGGCACCGAAGCCCTGTACCCGGGTGGTGCCGGCGGTGGCGAACAGCAGTTCGTCGCTGCGTGTTACCGGGTCACCCTCCCATTCGGTGAAGCCGGACTTGGCATAGAGCCCCAGCTGTCCGAGGCGAACACCGGCCACCAGGCTGCCGCCCAGGCTGGTCGTATTGAGGATCATGGGCTGGTCGTCGAAGTGGGTTGGCACTTCATCGCTCTCGCGGTAGCTGAATTCGGCACCCAGGTCGAGCAGCGGCATGTTCACCGGTGAGAAGCCGGCGGTAAAGCGGAAGCCGGAGGTATAGCCATCGGGCGTCTCAAGGCCGCTGCCCTCCAGCACCACCCCATTGTCTAGATACATGAGTTCGCTGGATTTACCGGCATAGGAAGGTGCTCCGTCAGCCGCCACGAGCGGTGACGCAAGGAAAAACAGCTTGGCTACCAGCGCGACGGCTATCGGTAAACCCGGTTTCATGATCCCTGACCTTCGGCAGGCGGTCTCTGCTCGGATGCTCGGACCCTGCTCCAATATAGTTAGCCCTTACAGGCTAGCAGGCTCTGCGTCTTTCTGCCAAACGGGTGCTCAACGAGGCGCCGTCAGGGCTCGGCGAGGGCGGTATCGAGTGCCACAAGAGAGGGGGTAGCGATTCGGTGGCGCCTGGCCGCAGCCAGTAGCGGCCCGAGAATGGCCTCTCGCTCGATGGGACGCCCGGCAAGGACGTCCTGCAGCATGGAGGCGCGGTTATTGGCGGTGCCCGCCACCACCTGCCAGACCAGCCCATGCCAACCCGCCTCCGGGGCGGGGATCTCCTCGGCTGCCATGATGGCGGCGACCTCTTCGATCACCTGATTCACCATTGGCCGGAAGGGGCGGTCGCGCAGCTGGCCGTTACGAATGCGGTAGCGGGCGGTCAGCGGGTTGATGGCGGCATTGATCGCCAGCTTGTGCCAAAGCCGAATGCGGATATCGTCGACTGCGTTGGCCTGAAGGCCCGTGTCGGTGAGGGTCGCGGCTAGCGCCCGGCAAAGCTCGGGGTAACGGTTATCGAGATCGCCGATATAGGTGAAGCCATGTCCCGCATGTATCACCCCGGTATCGCCGGCGAGCCAGGCGCCCTCGGTGGTGGAGGCGCAGAGTACCGGCCCGGTGTGACGCAGGCTCAGCGTCGGCTGGACCTGATAGCCGTTCTGCCACAGTACCAGCGGGGTCGCCGGTGGCAGCTGGGCGGCCACGCTGGCATAGGCGGCTTCTGTGGCGTAGGCCTTGGTCGTCAGGTGCAGGAAGGCGGGCGCCAGCGGCGGTAGCCGGCGGCTGTCGGCCATGGCCAGGCGGTGTATTCGGTGTCCGCCCTCCGGGGTGATCAGGGTCTGCTCCAGGGGGAGTGGCCTGCGTCCGGCCAGCACCACCGGTTGGCTGCCGGCGAGGTGGAGTGCGAGCAGCCGGCCCAGCGCCCCAGGTCCCACGATCAGGTGTGAAGCGGTCGACATGATAGGCCTGTTCCGGTTCTGATGTTTTCAGTAGGTTGCGTGCCGCTGCGTTCAGGGTTGGATTCTTAACAGATAATGTTGCTACTACTATGGTTTAATATGACGAGTGGGTTGGGAATGTACAAGCGTCGTACACCCCGGGCCCTTCTGACGGGTGGATGCCTCCCGATACCTCAGCAGAAACAGGAGCGATCCCTATGTCGACCAACCAGATCATCGGCCTTGTACTACTCGTGGTCGGTGCGATCTTGCTGTATTTCGGATACCAGTCTTCCCAGGGCCTCGAGGATCAGGTGTACGAGACATTCACTGGCCGATTCACCGATTCCACAATTTGGCTGTTTATTGCCGGTGCCGTTGCCGCCGTCGCCGGTATCGGTTTGCTATTGCGGAAAGGCTGACCCTCGATCAGCGGGTGCGTCGCTTGCGAGTGGGTGCGGCTCGGCTCCTGCTGCGGCGGGGCTTGCCGCTGCTTCTTCCCCGGGACGCCGACACGGTCGGCCCCGCTTCTCCCCGGGCTTCCGCCATGGCGCTGCGCAGCCGGGCGGCATCGGCGCTGGCCAGCAGCGCTTGCAGGTCGGCGATCAGCGAGGCCATGAAGGGGGCGGGGTCGGCGTCCTGCTCGGCGATGGCGCCCAGCCGCTGTTCCCACAGCGCGGTGCGCTCGGGGCGGGAGGCTGCCTCGGGTAGCGAGGCGATCAGGCCGCTGCCCAGCCGCGTGGCGCGCAGCGCCTTGTTGCAACGGACCAGATAGCCCCGTTCCAGCAGCGTCTCGATGATGCCGGCACGTGTCGCCTCGGTGCCGAGGCCGTCGTGTTCGCGCAGCGTGCGGCGAACGGCCGGGTCGTCGACGTAGCGGGCGATATTCATCATCGCCTTGATCAGGCTGGCATCGGTGAAGGGCTCCGGGGGGCGGGTCTCGCGATCCTCGACGGCACAGTCCGTTACCCGACAGGCTTCTCCTTCGCTGAGCGGCGGCAGTGGCGGCGCTTCATCGCGGGTGGTGAACAGCGGCTTCCAGCCGGGCTGCAGCAGTACCTGCCCGCTGGCCCGGAAGCGCTCGTCGAGAATCACGAACTCGGCCTTTACCTCGCGGGTCTCCAGGGCGGGGTAGAACTGTGCGAGGACATTGCGGGCTATCAATCGGAAGACATCGGCCTCGGCCTTCTCCAGGCGCCCCAGGTCCGCCGGCTTGCCGGTGGGTGCCAGGGCGTGGTGGGCGCCCACCTTCTTGTCGTTCCAGGCCTTGGAGCGCAGCGTGAAGTCCGCTCCGGCAAGCCACTGCTGCAGCGTGGCGTCACTGTGACAGGCGCTCTCCAGGGTGCGGCGTGCCTGGGCAAGATGATCCTCGGGCAGATAGCGACAGTCGGAGCGCGGGTAGGTGATCAGCTTGTGGCGCTCATAGAGTCGCTGGCAGATATCCAGCACCCCCTTGGCCGAGAGCCCGAAGCGGCGGGCGGCGTCCACCTGCAGCGCCGAGAGCGAATAGGGCAGCGGGGCGGCCTGGCGCTTCTGGCGAGCGTCGAGGGAGGCCAGGCGGCCCTCGGCGTCGGGCAGGCGAGCGTCCAGGGCCTCGGCGGGGGGGCGTTCGAGCAGCCGCCCCTGCTCGTCCAGGCGGTGCGTCTCGGCAGGCTGCCACCAGGCGCGTAGCTGTCCACCGGAGACGGCGAGGTCGACCCACAGCACATGGAAGGGGTAGGGGACGAAGTCGCGGATTTCCGCGTCGCGGCGGACCACAAGCCCCAGCACCGGCGTCTGAACGCGGCCGACGGAGAGCACCCCTTCGTGGCCGGCCTGTCGTCCGGTCAAGGTCCAGGCCCGCGTGAGGTTGATACCATAGAGCCAGTCGGCCCGGGCCCGGGACTCGGCGGCTCGATACAGCGCGTGATAGCGGCTGTTGTCCTCCAGGCGGGCCAGGGAGCGCGCCACGGCCGGGCGGTTGAGGTCGCTGACCAGCAGCCGCGATACCGGGCCCTTCCAGCCCAGGTGCTCGATGACCTCCTGTACCAGCAGCTGCCCCTCCCGGTCGGGATCTCCCGCATGCACCACCTCGCGCGCGCCCTTCAGCAGTCGACGGATCACCGCCAGCTGTCCCCGGGCCTTGGGGCGGGGGGCGAGCTTCCAGCGCTCGGGAAGGATTGGCAGGTGGTCCAGCCGCCACTGCTTGTAGGCGGGGTCGTAGGCGTCGGGCGGTGCCTGCTCCAGCAGGTGCCCAAGACACCAGGTGACCACGGTGTCGCCGGCGTGGAGGGCGCCCTCTTCACGCCGTGCGCTGCCCGGCAGGGCGTCGGCGATGGCCCGGGCGAGGCTGGGTTTTTCGGCAATGATCAATCGCATGTCGGCGCCACAGGAATTCAAGGTATGGACATTCTTACAGTAATGGATGGCGTCCGCCAGATCTCGTCCTGATTTCTCGCTGTACAATTCCTGTATCATTGAGCTGCGGTTTCGAGGCAACCAGAAGGGAGTGGCGATATGCGCGAACGCGGAAGAACACGACGTCTGCTGGGCCTTGGCGCCCGCACGGGTGGCGCCGTGATTCGCACGCGTCTCGGTGGCCAGGCGGACTGGCGCGCGCTGGGCGAAGCGCTGTTCGAGGGGCTCTCCGAGCTGAAGGGGCCGGCGATGAAGCTGGCGCAGATCATGGCACAGTGGGACGACCTGCTGCCGCCGGATCTCGTCGACGAACTGGCGCGCCTCCAGCGCCAGGCCGAGCCCATGCCCTGGGAGGGCATCCGGCGCACCCTGGTCGAGCAGTACGGCGACCTGGACACGCTCTTTCGCGAGATCGAGCCGCGTCCCTTCGCCAGCGCGTCCATGGGGCAGGTACACCGGGCGGTCACCCATGGCGGTGAGACGCTGGTGCTCAAGGTGCAGTATCCGGGGCTGCCCGAGATCCTCGAGGGCGATCTGGCGCAGGTGCGGCGCATGATGCGGCTAGGGCGTTGGCTCAAGGTGCCCCAGGCACGGCTCGATGCGCTGTTCGAAGAGCTGGCCGCCAGCCTGCGCAGCGAGCTGGACTACCAGGCCGAGGCCCGTGCCCTGGCTCGCTACCGGGAACGCTATGCGCATCTCGACGGCCTGGTGATTCCCGAGCCGCTCCCCGAGCTTTCCGGTCCCCGGGTGTTGGCCATGCGCCATGTGGCAGGCACGCCCCTGCGTGAACTGGAGGCGGGAGACGACGCCACGCGCCAGCGGATCGCCACGACGCTGGCCGACTGGCTCACCGAAGAGCTGTTCACCCACCGCGAGCTGCATGCCGACCCCCATGCCGGCAACTTCGCCGCCGACGAGCAGGGGCGGCTGGTGATCTATGACCTGGGGGCGGTGATACCGGTCTCCGATGCTCATCTGAAGGCGATGATGGCGCTGCTCGATGCCTCCCTGGCCAACGACCCCATGGCCATGGACGATGCCCTGCGACAGCTTGGTGGACGTCAGGGGCAGGGAGCGCCCCTGGCGCTGTATCGCGAGGCTGCCGAGGCGGTGGCGCCGCTGTTTCAGCCGGGTGAGCAGGACTTTGCCGATGTGCGGATGCATCGACGGCTCCGGGAGCTCAGCCCCAAGGTGTGGGCCGCCATGGATCGCCTGCAGCCGCCGGCAGACATCCTGCTCCTGTCGCGCACCCTCAACGGCCACTACTGGAATCTCGTGCGTCTCGGCGCAAGGCTGGACATGGATGCTCGCACCCGGCCATTACTGGAGTGGGCGCGGGGCTGAGGAAACACTGCACAAATGACTGTGCGAGCGAATCGCTGCGTTGCGCGGTGCTGGTGCGCCAGCCCGGTCGGAATCCTCACATATACCCCATATGCTCCGGTTGACTCGCAGCCTTCGGCTTCTCGCCCCTTCGGGGCCAGCCTACGGCTGTTTGTCGCTTCGCTCGGTTCTGTGCTCCGTGCGCCTTGCGACCCACAGGGATGTGGGAAGTGCGTTGGTTCGTCGGGAACGAACCTAGCCGCTTCATCTCGCTCGTCGATTTGTGCAGCATTTCCCTGAGGGGGCGACCCAAGGCCAGGTGCTTGAACATGCATTTGCAAGCCACATGAAACGGCGCTTCCCTGTTAGAATATGCGGCTTTCGGGATTGGCGGAGACTGCGATGCTGGCAGTATGGGTGGAACAGCTTCTGGGCTTTGCCTCAGGGGCACTGACGGCGATCCGTGAGGACGAGCAGTATCCGGCGTTCATGGCCTGGGCCCGGGAAGAGGGCGCGGTACTCATGGGCGGCGACCTGGCCATGGCCCAGGCATTGGCTCCCGAGCTGTGGTGCCAGACCCCGCTCGAACGTGCCGACTTTGCCTGCGAGCCCCTGGCGCGCCCGGGGCGCAATGAGCCCTGCTGGTGCGATTCAGGGCGCAAGACCAAGCACTGCTGCGGTGCGGTGGCGATGCCTGCCGACGTCCCCGATCATCTGATGTGGATGCTGTCGCTGCGTGACTGGAAGGGGCCGACTCTCAAGGCCGCCCTGGCGAGCGGGCGTGCCCCGGCCCAGGCCCTGCTCGAGGCGGGCCTGATCGCGGCCGAGACCGGCCAGCGTGGGCGTGCCCAGCAGATCCTGGAGTCGCTGTTTCACCGCGGCGACTGGTCGCGGCTGCCGGTACAGGCCGAGCCGGCCTTCGAGCTGCTGGTCGACCTCTACCAGGAGCGTGGTTTCAACCGCAAGCGAGCGGACCTGCTCGACGAAGTGCTGGACCGAGGCCCGCTGTTCCTTCGCGGCGTGGCACTGGAGCGCCTCTGCCTGATGCACCTGGACAGCGACGACCTGGACAGCGCCCGGGAGGCATTCGTGCGCGCCCAGCAGGCGCTGCCCGATTCGCCCACCCTGGCCTATATCGAAGCCATGTTGCTGCTCCACGAAGGCCATGAGAAGGAGGCCACGGAGCGAGCACGCTTCTGGTTCCGCCGCCTGGAGCGCCAGGGCGAACTCGAGCCCGACCAGCTGCAGTTCCTGGCCGACCTGGCCGAGAATCCCGGCGCCACCCTGGCCGATCAGCTGCTCAACGCCGAGGAGGACCTGGCGGAACCCCTGGCAGCGCTGCAGGCTCTGCTGGCCGAGCTGCCGCCGGCGCCGGGCCTGGATATCCGCCATCGCAAGGGTGAGCTGGAATATCACAGCAGTGCTCGCGAAGACACGCTCTTTGCCGCCTGGCAGGTGCATTTCGAGGTGGCCGTCGATGAGGAGAGCGCCCTGGGCTTCGAGGGTGACCCCTGGGGCGAAGCCGGTACCTGGTTGCGCCAGCTCTGCGCCCACCCCGAATGGCTCGATTCGCCCCGTGTCGTCCAGTCGCTGGCGCTGGCGCTGACCAGCCGCTTCGGCAGCCTGCCGTGGATGTCACCGAGCCTGTTCGAACCGCTTGCCGACCGCCTGGAGCGCTGGCTCGAACGCATCCGCGGCGAGGGTGACGGCCCCTTCCTGTGGGACAGTGCCGACAACGCGGTGCTGCTGCGTACCGGCCTGGCGCTGGTGGTGGGCATGGAGCGTGGCGCCCGGGAGCGTTCGCGTCGACTGGCCGAGCGGTTGCTGACCCTGGACGACCAGGACAGCCTGGGGCTGCAGGAGCTGGTCCTCGACCAGCTCCTGCGCGAAGGGCGCGACCAGGAAGCGCTGGAGATGACCGAGGCTCGGCATGAGGAGTCCCCGGTGCTGGGCATGCTGATGGGGCGGGCGCTGGCTCTCTATCGCCTCTCGCAGCAGGAGGAGGCAGAGGCGGTGCTGCAGGAAATAACCCGTCACAACGCCCATGCCCTGGCCATGCTCTGTGCCGAGAACCCCCGCCCCGTACCCACGGGGCCGGACAGCGTGGCCGAGCCGGGTACCCGCGCCGAAGCCTGGCAGTACCGCACCCTGATGCGCGACCAGTGGCGCGCCACCCCCGGCGCCCTGGCCTGGCTCCAGGCCAACCTGTCCCGTTGACTTGCGTGGCCTGCCTGGGCAGGCCACGCAAGGTGTCAGGCGGCCGGTGCCGTGGGGCGAGGTACCAGTTCCTGGTCGCGGCTGATCCAGATCGCCAGTGCGATGGCCGGCAGCCCCAGGGCCGTGGCGATGACGAAGAACGTCGCGTAGCCCTCCGCTGCCACCACAAGGCCGCCGAAGCCGCTCAGGAACTTGCCTGGCAGTGTCATCAGTGACGAGAAGAGCGCGTACTGGGTCGCCGTGTAGGCCCGCGATGTCAGGCTCGACAGGAAGGCGATGAATACCGCGCTGGCCAGGCCATTGGCCAGGTTGTCGCCGACGATGGCCATGACCAGCATCGGCAGGCTCTGGCCGGCCAGCGCCAGGGCCGCGAACAGCAGGTTGGTCAGAGTGGCCGCCGCCGCGCCCAGCACCAGTATCGGGCCGATGCCGTAGCGTGCCACCAGCAGCCCCCCCAGGATGCCACCGCTGATGCTCATGGCGATACCGAAGACATTGGTCACATTGGCAATGGTGGCCAGCGAAAAGCCCAGGTCGATGTAGAGCGGATTGGCCATGGAGGCCATGGCCAGGTCGCTGATGCGGAATACCGCGATGAACACCAGCAGCCAGAGCGCCTTGAGTCGATGGCGCGAGAGGAAGTCGGTGAAGGGGCAGACCACGGCACCGATCAACCAGGCACCCAGGCGGCGCAGGTGGCGCGGCTGGCCGCGGCTGGCGCGAATGAAAGCGCGCACCCGGGGCTCGTGAATCAGCTGCGTCGTCAGTGACAGCCGCTCCGGTTCGGGGCGTACCAGTACCGTGATCACGCCGACACCCACCAGGGCGGCCATGGTCAGGTAGGCGGCCTCCCAGGAGATCCACGACGCCACGTAGAGGGCGCCGGCGCCGGCGGCCAGCAGGCCGCCGCGATAGCCGATGATATAGGTCGACGCCATGGCCGCCTGGATATCGTCCGGGGCGGACTCGATGCGAAAGGCATCGATGGCGATATCCTGGGTGGCCGAGCCGAAGGCGACCAGCAGGGCGAAGGCGGCCACCAGCATCAGGTTCTGGTTGGGGTCGAGGCTGGCAAGCCCGATGAGGCCGGCGGCTATCATGGCCTGAGCCAGCAGCATCCAGCCACGCCGCTGGCCGAACCTGCGGGTCAGTACGGGCAGGGCCAGGCGGTCGACAATGGGCGCCCAGAAGAACTTGATGGAGTAGAGGATCCCGATCCAGGAGAAGAAGCCGATGGCCGCCACCTCCACCCCGTCACTGCGCAGCCAGGCGGAAAGGGTCGAGAACACCAGCAGGAAGGGCAATCCGGCGGAAAAACCCAGAAACAGCATGGTGATGACGGGCGCGCGCAGGTATATGGCCAGGGCGGAACGCCAGCTGCGGCGGGCGATGGGGGTGGACATTCGGTATGCTGCTCCTTTTGGCTCGGTGGCCTTGGAGGCCGCCCGATAGCGGTCAACAATGGTAGAATGGCCACCGCTCGACGGGCGAGCGGTATGCAATGGCTGTCCGATTGTTGCAGAGCCCCGGCAGCGATACCAGCAGGATGTCTCGATCAGGAGCCCTTCATGAGCGATTTCGAATACCCCCCGGTCGACGTCGACGATAACCTGCCGCGCTGGTACGTCATTCAGTGCAAGGGAGGTGAGTCCTTTCGTGCAGCCGAGCATCTGGGAAACCAAGGCTACGACCTCTTTCACCCGGTGCTGGAGGTGCAGAAGAAGCGCGGGGGCAAGCTGGTCTGGTTGAATGAACCGCTGTTTCCCCACTACCTCTTCATTCGCCTGGACCGCGTGGCCAGCAACTGGCGTCCGATTCGTTCCACCCGCGGCGTCCTGAAGATCGTCACCTTCGGTGACAAGCCGCTGCCGGTAGAGGATGCCCTGGTCGACATGCTCCGCGAGAAGGGCGTCGAGGACCAGAACGCCACCGCCAATGTCTACTTTCGTGCCGGCGAGATCGTCGAGATCACCGAGGGGCCCTTCAAGGACCTGCAGGCGGTCTTTGCCAGCCACAAGGGCGAGGAGCGCGCCATCGTCCTGCTCAACCTGTTGAACCGCCAGCAGCGGCTGATAATGCCCGTGGCCCAGTTGCGCCCCCAGGGCTGAGATGCCAGGGCCGGCAGGTGCGCTCGCTTGCCTGGTGCTGGCGCCGAAATCCGATACCTGAAGGAGAAAGCCATGACAATCGCCCCGCAACGGGTCGTGACGCTGCACTACGTGCTGAGTGACGAGCAGGGCGCCGTACTCGATGACTCGCGGGCCCGCGGGGTGCCGCTCGAGTATCTGCATGGCCATGACAACATCATGGCCGGACTGGAGCGTGCCCTGGAGGGTCAGCAGGAAGGCGCCAGTCTCACGGTGACCCTGATGCCAGCCGAAGCTTACGGGCTGCGCAACGAGGCACTGGTACAGGAAGTGGGCCGCGCCGCCTTTCCCATGGATGACCTGGCCCCCGGGATGCGCTTCCAGACCCCGGGCGATGACGGCCCGCAGATCGTCACCATCCTGGATGTCGGCAGCGACACGGTGCGGATCGATACCAACCATCCGTTGGCCGGGCACACCCTGCACTATCGGCTCGAGGTCCTCTCGGTACGTGAAGCGAATCGCGCCGAACTGGCCAAGGGCCACCCCCTGTCGCCGGATGTCGACCCCTCCCAGGTCGAGGACCGCAAGCTCCCCTGACGCCGAAAGGCTCAAAAAACTGACCTGCATCAAATCCGAAGCCGTGCCGAAGGTCAGGCAGGTACAAAATTGATACAGGTCAGTTTTCCCCCCGCGGCGACGCGCTACAGTGCAGTCATCGCATCAGAGACGGGGGAAAACACCATGTACTGGGATGACGCAGTTATTTTCGGGTTGGTCACCGTCGCAATGATGATCGCATTCATGGCAGGTTGGGTCGGTTTCGTAATCCGCGACCATCGTCGCAAGAAGAAGCACTGAGCCAAGCTGCACAGCAAGTCGTCAGGGGAGGGGGGATTTTATCCCCCCAGTAGCCGGCCCGTCAGGGCCGGCATTTTTTTGTTCGTGATAGACTCTGCCAAAGTCCGGTAACAACAATCCGCAACAACAATAAACCAGCGTTACAACATGAAGGACGGAGGCAGCCCATGTCATCTTCGCGACCTTTCATCTGTCTGGCGGCATGGTTGGCAGCAGGCCTGCTGCTGGCTGCTCCCGTTGCCGCAGCCAGCCCCGATCAGATCGTGTTGCAGCACAACGGGACGGAGATCCTTCTCTCCGTCCATGAGCTTCGTGAGCAGGCCGATGTCGAGTTCTCCTTCTACGATCCCTACCTGGCGGAAGAGGTCGAGATACGCGGCCTGATCTTCCGTGACCTGCTGACGGCACACCTGGGCGACGTGCCGGAAACGTTGCACTTTTATGCCTGGGACGAGTATGACGTTGCCCTCGGTGGCTGGAACGATGACAACTGGATACTGGTCACGCATCAGGATGGCGAGCCTCTGTCGCTGCGTGAGCGGGGCCCGGTAAGGCTGGTTGAGCGCGACTACGGTGACCGGGATCCCGGGAATCTGCGCAATTTCAACGACTGGATCTGGATGATCAAGCGCATCGAGGCGGTGCCGTGAAACCGGCTCCTCGCTGGAGACGGCATCTGGGGTGGCTGTGGCTCAGCCTGATGAGCTTTACGCTCTTGATGTTGCTGATCGCCTACCAGACCCGCTGGGTCTATCCCGAGATACACGCCTACTTCAGTCAGGCCGGTAACCTGACCGGCCAGCAACTGGCCACGCGTTCCCGCGACTACCTGCAGGAGAGCCTGGATCTCCTGCTGGAGGATTCGTTGAACGAGGAGAACCGACATCAGGCGCATTTCCAGTTGGAACTGGCCTATAGCCTGTTTGACATCGGCCTGTATCGCAACGAGTACAGCTGTACGCGGCCGAGCCTGGCCGCGCTCGATGAGCTGAAGGTGAAGCTCCGCTCGGGTCAGGGCGTGCTGGCCAGTGACCTCCGCCACAGCCTGCTGGCACCGATTCGCTGTCTCACCGAAATCGAGATGCACCAGCTGGATCGGCGCAACAGCGTCACGGCAGCCTTTGTTGAAGACACTCGCCGGCACCAGGGGCAGGTGTTGATCGGCAGCCTGGTGATCTTCCTCCTCGGGCTGACCTTCTGGTGGATGCACGAGCGACATCGACGCAGTGCCGAGCGTGCCACCCGGGAAAGCCTGGAGTGGATGACGCGTGCACTCAGCGACCCGCTCACAGGCGTTGGCAATCGCAGCGCACTTCATCAGGATGTGCTGGCCTGCGAGGGCCAACCCATGGGGCTGATTCTGATCGATATCGACTTCTTCAAGCAGTATAACGACTGCCTGGGGCACCCCGACGGGGACAAGCTGTTGCGCGACCTGGCTCGGCTCATCGACGAGACGCTGGGTGGACAGGCGCGACTCTATCGCATGGGCGGCGATGAATTCGCCGCCCTGTTCGACTGTGCCGACGATGGTGTGTTGACCGGGCACTGCGAGCGGTTGGTGGGTGGCCTGCGCGAGGCGGCCCTGCACCATCCTGACCATCCCAGCGCCGCCACCGTCACCTTCAGCGTGGGGGCGGCACGCTTCATCGCCGGCCAGGCCGGTGTCGATGCCGGCTATGCCGCCGCGGACCAGGCCCTCTACCGGGTCAAGGCCGGAGGGCGCGACGGGTGGCAGGTGGCAGAAGCGAAAGTGGTCGCTGACAACGGCGACCTGAAGCTCGAACGCAGTTGATGCTGACGGTATCAGCCAGGCACCAGCCAATGCGCGTCGTGAGCAAAATTCGCCCCGCCGTCTGTGTGCCGGTACGTCAGGTGGTCGGTGGCGGGGTTTGATAACGCATGATCTCACCATGCAACGGCGCCAGGCGCCGCAGCAGCCTGTTACGCGCCCCCAGAGGAATCCCCTCGTCAATCAACGCTTGTTCCATATGCCCAACCAGACGATTGAAGTCGGCGTTGTCGATGCCCATGTGCTGATGCGCGCGATCCATGGGCGGGCCCTGGTAGCGGCAGGGGCCATCGGCCAGGTCGCATAGCTGCTGTTCCAGCGAAGCGACGAAGTGGTCGATATTGGTGTGGGTGAAAAAGCCGATGAGCTGTGGGTCGTCGGCGATGCGATACATGAGGTTTTCGACCACCATGGCCAGCCTCGGCTTGCCACCGAGCTGCTGGTAAAGTGTGGGCTCGGCTGGGCGTTGAGCGCAGCCGCCCAGCAATAGCACCATTGCAAGGGCTGTCGTCCACAGGGCTTTCATGCGCTTTTCTCCGGTAACATTCATCACCAATATGATTCAGCACCCATAGGGCTCAGAAGGCGAACTGTATCGATAGATAGCCGCCGCGCTGACGCTCGAGCCCGGCGATCGAGCCAAGGTCCAGTGCGGCAGCTGTCAGCGACAGGTGGGGGCTGAAGAAGTAGGCCGAGTAGAGGCTGCGCCAATCGTCTTCACGGGCAAAGGAGAGGTTGTCGGGCATCTGTCGATATTCCGCCCCGACGACCCAGCGCCGGGTCAGGAACATCCCGGCCGCGCCTTCCGCTACCAGTGAGCGTCCCCCCTCCCTATCGCCCCCAAACCCCAGCAGGCCACCCTGGTTGGCAGACGTCGAGCGCAGGGTGAGGTTGAGTAGCAGGTTTCGCTCGGCCACGGCGGCAAGCAACAGCTTGCTGCCGCTCAGGTAGATGTCGCTTCCCCGCGTGCTGGTGGCGCCCACTGCCAATGGCAGGGTGCCGTCCTCCAGTTGCTTATGTTGCACGCCCAGGCTCCATATCCCCCAGGGGTGGTAGATCAGGTCACCGACCAGCCGCAACTTGGCGCCCGCGACCTGCTGCTCGAGGCGACCACCCAGCGTGTCCAGGTCAAGGCGCTGGCGAGCAAGACTGAGTTCCAGGCGGTCATGCAGGTTGAGGGCAACACCGCCCACCGTCAGTCGATAGTCCCTCAGTGGTGCGACGCTGGCGAAGGCGGTCGCGGCCAGTTCGCCTTCGCTGGCGTTGCCCGCCAGTACTCCCCATGGCGACAGGCCGCCACCGGCGGCTCCTTCGATCTGGCTGACGCCGCCGGTGGCGAGCAGGCGGCTACCGGCGAGGGCGGGGCCGCTGATCAGGCACAGGGCGAGCAGTACGCTGGCCAGCATCCATGCCGGCAGGACGGAGCGGCAAGTCGTCATTTGGCATGCCTCGTCGCGGAGAGGGGGAATGGGTTATTGCCACCCAGCCATTCGATCACGCTGTCGGCGGGCAGGGGGCGAGCGATCCAATACCCCTGCAGGAAGTCACAGCCGTACTCCTTCAGAAGCCCCGCGCTGGCTTCATTCTCGACCCCTTCGGCCACGATGCGTAGCCCCAGGCTATGGCCCATTTCGATGGTGGAGCGCACGATCGTGGCGTCATCATCTTCACTGTCGAGCTGGAGGATGAAGGATTTATCGATCTTGAGTGCGCCAACCGGCAGCCGTTTGAGCTGTGCCAGCGAAGAGTAGCCAGTGCCGAAGTCGTCTACGGATATTGTCAGGCCCGCCTGCCGCAGGCGGTTGAGTGATTGGCTGGCCAGGGTCGCGTCCTCCATGACGGCGCTCTCGGTGATCTCGAGTGCCAGCTGGTCGGCTTGCAAGCCATGGTGGCGCAGGTGGTTGAGCAGCAGGTCGACCAGGTCGGTATCGCCGAGGTCCGCGGCGGAGAGGTTGATCGCCACGGAGAGATGCTGTCCCTGGCGCTGCCAGGCGGCAAGCTGGCTGCATACGGCGTTGAACATCCAGCGGCTCAATGGCCGTATGTTGCCGGAGCGCTCGGCCAGAGTGATGAACTCATCGGGAGAAATAAAACCGAGGGAGGGGTGCTGCCAGCGCATCAAGGCCTCGAATTCCACCACTTCACCGCTACTGGCATCGATCTTGGGCTGGTAGACCATGTGCAGCTGATCGCAGGTCACGGCGCTCTGCAGGTCGCGGATCAGAGTGAGCTGGCGCAGGTGCTCCTCGTCCTGGCCCTCGAGGTAGCGTTGATGGCTTTGGTGTCGAGCACTCGCCGCATGCAGGGCGATATCGGCCCGGCGCAGCAGCAGGTTGACGTCGTTGCCATGGTCAGGGTAATTCGCTTCGCCAACGAGCAGGTCCGGATGGATTGGCGATCCATTGAGGTCGATGGGTTGCGAGAGCCCTGCCCGAAGTGACTCGACCCAGCGGTCATCGCATGCCGAGACATCGACCACCAGCAGGAACTCGTCCGTACCGAGGCGGTAGGCGTTGCGCACGGGGGAAGGAAGGTCTCTGAGCCGCTGGGCCAGGGTGATCAGTACGCGATCGCCAAGGGCGTAGCCAAAGGTGTCATTGATGCGCCGAAAATCGAGTATCTCCATGCGTAGCAAGCTGAACCGGGTCTGCTGGCGGACCAGAACCTCGATATCATCCTGGGCCGAGCTGCGATTGGGCAGGCCGGTAAGCCGGTCATGGCGGGACTGATGCAACAGGCTCTGCTCGCGCTGGCGGATGTCTTCCTGCATGGAGAGCAGCGTACCCGCCAGAAGGCCTATCTCGCCATGCGGGGTTACATCCACGCTTTTCAGATTCTGTCCCCGACCGATATTCCTGGCGGCATCGGCCAGTACGCTCAAGGGGCGGCTCATGCTTCTAGCACTCCAGGCCGCCAGGGCCGCCGTTAAGAGCAGGATCACGGCGATGACGCCACCCAACTGCCACTGCAGATCGCGATAGGCGCCGAGGAGGCTGGAGCGGGATGCCTGGACGACCGCATAGGTTTGGTTGCCGGCATCACTTTGCAGGAGCTGTGCACGAGTAAGGTAGCGATCGTCCTCGGTGAAGGCGCTCGTCTGAAGGAAGCGCCCGGAGTCGAGCTCGGCGGTGAGTCGTCGGAGGGCTGCGGCGTCGAGGTCCTCCCGCGACGAAACCCGGTGCCCCGGCCCACCGCTGCTATTCCGGTGGGTGATGAAGCTGATGTCCAATCGGGTCAGGGCGTGGATCTCGCTGGCCAGTGCCTGGTCGATCATGAAACCCATGCCGACCCAGCCGATCAGGTTGGGAGCACGAACCGGCAACAACACGAACTCGTAGGGCTTACCCTCCTGAATAACGACCTCGACGGCTGCACCCGTCTCCCGCGCCTGCTCCCAAAGTGCGGGGAAGGGCATTGCCGTTCCCTGGGGGTGGTGGCTGCTTGCCAGCAGCGTGCCGTCGAGGTCGCCGAGCAATACCATGTCGGCACCGGCGCGATCGCCGTGATTGGCGAGCACCGACTGCAGCGTGCCGGTGTCCCGGGTGGCGACAGCACTCTTGAAGCCGAAATCATTGGCGAGGATCTCGACGTTGCCTTGCAGGAATCGGCCGCGCTCGTCGAGCACCTGCTCGAGGACGCGGAGCCCGACGCCCAGGTCGCGATTCCCTTTTTCCAGCGCATCCTGGGTGATCGCGCGCAGGAGTGCACCGCCGGTGACCAGCTGTGACACCACCACAACCAGCAGCATGACCACCAATAGGCGCAAGCGGAATGTCATATCGCCATCTCAGTTCTGCTCGGCGTGCTGTTGGGCGGCATCGCGGAAGCGTTGCTGCAGGGGGGAAAGCGTCTCTGGCGGCGGCGGCGTTCCCTCGAGTGACAGCGACACCGTCAGTGACTGACCGAACGCCACGCTGCCTTCCCACCATTGCTGGTGCGTATCCGATAGCTGAGGATGCCAGACGCGTACATCGTGGCTGCCTGCGGGCAAGCCATCGAACTCGGCCACGCCATCATCGGCGGTGACGGCGACATGCAGGGCATCGCTGACGACGATGAAGGCCTGCATCTGATCATGAATGTTGCAGCCCAACACCACGACACCGGGACGGTCGAAGTGCACCGGAGGCGGTGTCTCTTGCAGATAGAGCTCAAGGTCGAAGACCTTTGCCGGGGAGAATGAGTAGACGTGATGCCGGGTGGTGTCGCGGTTGGGAAAGCTCACTGCGCTGCCGGTAGGAATGACCGAAACGTGGGGGTGGAAGGCCGCGTCACGCTGCATGACCTCGGCAGACTGCGTCGGCTCCGCTGTACCGGTCTGGATCTCGACCACGGCATTCTCAAGCGGGTCACCGCTGTCCGCATCGATGATGACGATGCGGGTGGCCTGTGCGGTCGGGGCCAGCAGTCCCAGGCAAAGAAACAGCCAGGCGGCCCTGGCGAGTGTGCCGCACGGGTGGGTCATGGGGGGCTCCTATGGCTGAGAATCGTCGGGGCATGTTGCCTATCCCATATCGGCAGGTGCGCCTGAAATCTTGAACAGGGGCTCAGGTTCAGCGAGCAATCCACCAGTGGCTGCGCCAGGCGGCCATCACCCGTTCCGGGTACCAGGTCTTCCCCAGGCTGCCGTTGTAGCGGGCAAGCGCCCGGGTGAGATCGCCGCGCTCCACGGCCAGGTAGTGGGCGAGGATGGTGCTGCCGTAGCGCAGGTTGAGCCAGGGGTCCTTGAGCTCATCCGCCGGGCGGCCGAGTTCGCGAATCCAGAAGGGCATGATCTGCATCAGCCCCACGGCACCGGCCGAGGAGACGGCGTCGGCCCGAAAGGCGCTTTCCACCTGGATCACCGCGAGCACGATTTCCGGCGACAGGCCCGCCAGGCGCGACTCGTGATAGATTCGCCCCAGCATCTCCTTGCGCAGTTCGGCGTCCGAGACGTAGCGGGCCAGGCGCGGCTCCATCTCGTTCATCCACTGGCGTGCCGCCCATACCGACTCCGCCGGCAGCTCCGCCGTGGTGACCGCGTCGAGGGTCGCCCGCAGCGAGGGGGGAATGTCCGGCAGCACCTGAACCCGGGGCTGCGTCGGCAGATCGTTCGCGGAAAGCGTGTTGGTCGACAGCGCGCCGAGGAAACCCGCCTCATCGACGCCGGCCCCTTCGTTCGCCTGGGCGCCGCCGCCTGGCAGGGCGATGAATCCGACCACCAGCCAGGCGGCGAGCGGCGGCATTGGCCTAGCCTTCAAACCGCTCGCGCAGGAAGGCGAGGATACTGTCCGCCGGCACCATGGTCGCTTCGCTGTCGCGCCGCCCCTTGTACTCCAGCTCGCCGTTGTCCAGGCCCCGGTCGCCTACCACCAGGCGGTGGGGGATGCCGGTCAGCTCCTGGTCGGCGAATTTCACGCCCGGGCGCAGGTCGCGATCGTCCAGCAACACGTCGAAGCCGGCGGCGGTGAGTTCGGCATAGAGACGCTCGGACTCCTCGCGAACCCGCTGCGACTTGTGGGCGTTCATCGGCACCAGGGTAATGTGGAAGGGGGCGATGGCGTCGGGCCAGATAATGCCGTTCTCGTCGTAATTCTGTTCGATGGCGGCGGCCACCACGCGGGTCACGCCGATGCCGTAGCAGCCCATCCAGGGGTGGGCGGCCTTGCCGTTATCGTCGAGCACCGTGGCGTTCATGGCTTCGGAGTACTTCTTGCCCAGTTGGAAGACGTGGCCCACCTCGATGCCGCGCTTGATGGAGAGCGTGCCCTTGCCATCCGGCGAGGGGTCGCCCTCGACCACGTTGCGCAGGTCGGCAACCTGGGGCAGGGGCGCATCACGCTCCCAGTTGATGCCGAAGTAGTGCTTGCCATCGACGTTGGCGCCGGCGCCGAAGTCGCTCATCAGCGCCACGCTGCGGTCGATGATGATCGGCATGTCGAGATTCACCGGGCCCAGCGAGCCCGGGCCGGCACCCACCACGGCACGGATCTCCTCCTCCGTGGCCATGGTCAGCGGCTCGGCCACCTCGGGCAGGTTCACCGCCTTGATCTCGTTGAGCTCGTGGTCGCCACGTACCAGCAGGGCAATCAGCCCGCCCTCCGCGGCACGCACCATCAGCGTCTTGATGGTCTTCTCGATGGGCAGGCCGTGCTGCTCCACCAGGGCGGCGATGGTCTTGGCATTGGGCGTGTCGACCAGGCGCAGCGCTTCGCTCGGCGCGGCGCGCTCGGGATTGGAGCCCAGCGGCGCCGGCAGGGCTTCGGCCTTCTCGATATTGGCGGCGTAGTCGGACTCGTTGGAGAAGACGATGGCGTCTTCGCCGGAGTCGGCCAGCACGTGGAACTCGTGGGAGTCGGTGCCGCCGATGGCGCCGGTGTCGGCCAGTACGGGACGGAAGTCCAGGCCCAGGCGGGTGAAGATGCGCACATAGGCATCGTACATCGCCTGGTAGGTCTCCTTCAGGGAGGCCTGGTCGATATGGAAGGAGTAGGCGTCCTTCATGATGAACTCGCGGGAGCGCATCACCCCGAAACGCGGGCGGATCTCGTCGCGAAACTTGGTCTGGATCTGGTAGAAGTTGGCCGGCAGCTGCTTGTAGCTCGCCAGCTCGCGGCGCATCAGATCGGTGATCACCTCTTCATGGGTGGGGCCGACGCAGTAGTCGCGCTCATGGCGGTCCTTCAGGCGCAGCAGCTCGGGGCCGTACTGTTCCCAGCGGCCGGACTCCTGCCACAGCTCGGCGGGCTGCACCGCCGGCATCAGCACCTCCTGGGCACCGGCGCGGTCCATCTCCTCGCGCACGATTCGCTCCACCTTGCGCAGCGTGCGCAGGCCGACCGGCAGCCACGTATAGAGGCCGGAAGTGAGGCGGCGGATCATGCCGGCGCGCAGCATCAGCTGGTGGCTGATCACTTCGGCGTCGGCGGGTGTTTCCTTCAGGGTGGCGATCAACAGTTGGGTGGCGCGCATGGGTCCGGCGTTTCCTTCCAGCATGGGCTTGACATGAGTCGGCGTGCCGCGACGAGCGGCGTTCGGGGCATTGTACGGGCAACGGGTAGCGGCGGCAAAAGAGTGAGCTGGTGAACAGGCGAGGAGCGCCGAGGACAGGCCGAAGAGGAGGTCATTTGCCATGGATGGCAAATGTAGCGCCCAGGGAGGGGTTCACAGCGCCTCCTCGCAGGCCTGTCGTCGGATCAGCTCCGGGCGAATATCATGCCAAAGACTTCAGCCAGAACACCATCGGCTTGTCGGTCTCCTCGGGCTCGCAGACGTCCTTCCAGTGGAAGGTGGTGGCGAGCTCGGGGTGGCGCTCGTAGCCCCGCGAGCGCCAGAAGCCGTGAAGAGGCACGTAGCCTTCGGGTTTCAGCGGGTGGTCGTCGGGGCGCTCCACGGCACAGAAGGCCACGGTCGAGAAGCCACGCTCGGCGGCATGCCGTTCCCGGGCCTCCATGAAGGCCTTGCCGATACCGCGGCCACGGTAGTTCGACAAGAGCACCGACTCGCCATAGTAGAACACGCTGCCGATATCGAAGCCGGCACGCTCGAAGGGGGCGCGGAATTCCGCCATGTCGTCGGCCAGCGGCATGCCGGTGGACGCGCCCACCAGGGCGTTGCCCTCGAAGGCCAGCACGAACAGGCTCTCGGGGCACTCCGCATAGCGGCGCAGGTAGTCGGCCTCATAGGTCAGGTCGCCGTCGTAGAGGTAGGGAAAGTCGCGGAAGACGCGAATCCTCAACCGGGCCAGGTCGTCGAGGTGGGGCGTGATGGCGCTCCCCTGGCAGGTACTGATGGCGATCTCGGCCATGGGTGCCTCCGTGAAAATGCTAAACGCTTGTATGAAGAACGGCTATGGTAGACTCGCTCCGATTCTGCCTCTCGGTGCCCCGTCCGGCAATGCCACGGTATCGATGACATCCCTATCCGGAGATCCTGTCATGAGCCCAGCCATGAAGCCCAGGCTTCGTCGTACCCTGAACGGCCTGGTGGTCGGTATTACCATTACGGCGCTGTCAGGCTGCGGCACCCTTTTCCATCCCGAACGAAAGGGGCAGATGGGCGGGCGCATCGACCCCGTGGTGGCCATCGCCAATGGCGTGGGCCTTTTGTTCTTTATCCTGCCCGGGGTGATTGCCTACGCGGTGGACTTCTCCAACGGCACCATCTATCTGCCAGGCACCCAGACCGCCGGTGTGGATGCGATGCCGCTCGACGAGAACATGGATGTCGCCGCCCTGGAACAGCTGCTTTCCGAGAAGACCGGCAAGAGGGTCAGCCTGGATAGCGGGCTGCTCCTGGTCGAGGAGGTCGATTCACTCGACGAGGCCCTGGCCCTTGTGCGCATGTCCGGCATCAACGACAGTGAGCGCCTGGCGACCATGTAACGGGCGGCCTCGTGCCAACAGCGTCATGCCTGAAACGCCACTCCAAGGGGTGGCGTTTTGCTATCGGGGCTCCAGCGCTGTGAGTTCATCGGGTCGATAGCGTGCCAGAAGTGCCCAGAGGATTGCGGCGGTCTCGGCATCGGGCAGGCCGCGATAGTCGGTGGGGCGAAAGCGCATCTGGAAGGCGCGAAGTACCGCGCGAGTCTGTGAATCCAGTTCGTCGCTTACCGCCAGCGGATAGCCCCAGGCCTGGAGCGCCGCCTGCAGCGTGGAGAGCTCGGGCAGCGCCTGGTCGAAGCGGTCGCGATAGCGCGCCACGGTGGCCTCTTCGGGCCATACGCCGATACCCGCTTCGTAAAGGGCATGCCAGGGAAACGCCGGGCCCGGGTCGATCTTGCGCGTCGGCGAGATATCCGAGTGGGCCACCACGTCGGTGGGATGGATATTGTGGCGCTCGATGATATCCCGCGACAGGGCGATCAGCGCCTGGATCTGTGCCTCGGGGTAGGGTGCCCAACCGATCTCCACCGTCGCCTCGGGGTGCTGCTCCAGCAGCCGCTCCACCTCGGCGTAGGGGCGATCGGGGCCGGTATTGACGATCTCGATGCCGATGGACGTATCGTTGATATTGGTGCGGCGCTTCCAGGCGCTGGCCCCGGCGTGCCAGGCGCGGCGCTCCTCGTCGACGAGCTGGTAGACCAGCGGCTCGCCGCGATGCTCCCGTGCCGGTAGCGGCAGCACGTAGTGGCTGCTGACCCGGGAGCCGGTGAGCACGGCGAGAGACTCCGCTTCGTCCACATCGGTGTAGTGCATCACCAGGTGCCGTACCCGGCTGTTGTGGGAAGGTGCCACATGGGTGTGGTCCACCACATAGCCGGGGCGTGGCTCCAGGGGTCCTGTTTCCGGCCCTATCCCCGGCCCCGCACAGGCGGCGAGGAGCAAGGGCAGGGATGCAGCGACAGCACGCTTGCGCCACATGGTTCAGCTCTCCAGCAGCAGTCTGAGCGTCAGTCCCAGCACCAGGGTCGAGGCCACGCTTACCAGGGTGCCCAGCAACACATACTCGGTCAGCTTGCGATCCTTCGATTCGCGCAGGTCGCCGTAGCGCAGCACCGACTTGGCGGCGAGCAGGAAGCCCACCGCGGTAAGCTGGTCGAGCAGCACCAGGGAGAGCACCAGCAGGCGTTCCAGCATGCCGATGCGGGCACCGGCCCGGGCCAGGGTGCCGGTATCCTCGAGCTGGCTGCTCCAGCGCTTCATCACCATGGCGATGGCGAACGAGAAGGGCCGTGTCACGATCAGGTAGGCGGTGGCGACGCCCAGCACCGTCGGCGTGAGCAGCCAGGCGCCGAGCGCTTCGAGTGGGGCCAGGCTGCCGAGCCAGGCCAGCCACACCGCGCACAGCACCAGCAGGTGCAGCAGCTGGTCGAGCAGGAACCAGCGCAGCCGGCCGGCGGGCAGCTTCGCCTTGCCCAGGTCGATCAGCCAGTGGCTGGCGGCCACCGCCGCGGCACCGGCGAGCACTCCCAGCGGGCCGGGGGAACCCGGCAGCAGCCAGGATGCGACCATCAGCACCAGGGCGGTCAGCCCGGCGTGAACCAGCACGTGGTAGAGCAGGTGGTGCGAGCGATGCAGGCGACGCACCCGCTCGTCGACCCAGTGGCGCGGCTGCAGCAGGAAGTCGCCGGCGAGGTGGGCCAGCACCAGCCCCATCAGCAGGGAGAGATCGTTGGGGTTCATCGGCGTTTATCCTTTTCCGCCAGCCGCTCGTTCAGGTAGGTCAGGGTATCGGCCAGCAGCGGCCAGCGGGCGGCACGCAGTCGCTTGTGCACGCTGGGCTGGCGTATACCCAGGTGATCGGCCATGGCCTGCTGGGAGGTCTCGCTCTCCAGGCTGAGCCTGACCACCTCGGCCGAGTAGCGCGACCAGCTTGCCACCATGTCGTCCAGGTAGCGCGTCAACAGGGCCAGGCTACCATCGTCCATTTCGTCGAGCAGTGCCAGCGACAGGTGCGAGCTGCCTTCGCTCAAGGCATCCAGGTCGTGGCCGGAGCGCACGAAGGGTTCGCTATCCGCCGTGGCGAGCCGGCCGTTTCCCGGCCAGCTTGCCGGCCCTACCGCCACCGCAACGCGGGCGTCCCAGCGCTGGTCGGCCTCGGAGTGCTCGATCAGCGCCGCACGCAGGGTGATAGCTACTTCCATGGCGGCTGCGGCCCCGGGCAGGGCCAGCTGGAAGCCATCGCCGCGGAAGCGTTCGCTGCGTCCGCCATGCCGGGCGGCCAGTCCGGCCAGGGTTTGGTCCAGCAGTGCATAGAGCCGCTGACGATCTTGGATCTTGCGTGAGTCGATTACATCGCCGGTCAGCACGGCGATTCGCTGGGTCATGGCAAGCGCTCCATGGAGGGTCGACTTCATCATAGCCGAAAAAGGCTATTTGGCAACTAAATAACCCTTAAGGGCTATATTTGTGCGTTATCGCCCTGTGGGGCTATTGATGATCAGCGAGCCAGCTCGCGCATGGCGTTTTCCAGCCCTTCCAGCGTCATCGGGTACATGCGGTCGTCGATCAACTGGCGGATCAACTGGGTGGAGTGGGTATACTCCCAGGCCCGGGGCGGCATGGGGTTGAGCCAGGCCAGCCGAGGGAACTTGGCGGCCAGCCGCTTGAGCCACACGCCGCCGGCCTCGTCGTTGAAGTGCTCCACGCTGCCGCCGGGGTGAGTCACTTCATAGGGCGACATGGCGGCATCGCCGACGATCAACACCTGATAGTCACTGCCGTAGGTATGCAACACGTCCATGGTGGGAATGCGCTCGCTGGTGCGGCGATGGTTGTTGCGCCAGACACCTTCGTACACGCAGTTATGGAAGTAGTAGTGCTCCAGGTGCTTGAACTCGGAGCGGGCGGCGGAGAACAGCTCCTCGCAGACGCGGATGTGGTCGTCCATGGAGCCGCCCACGTCGAGGAACAGCAGCACCTTCACCGCGTTGTGGCGCTCCGGGCGCATGCGCACGTTGAGCAGGCCGGCGTCTCGTGCGGTGTCGCGGATGGTGGCGTCGACGTCGAACTCCTCTGCCGCACCCTGGCGGGCGAACTTGCGCAGCCGGCGCAGTGCCATCTTGATGTTGCGGGTGCCCAGCTCGAGCGAATCGTCGTAGTCGCGGAAGCGGCGTTCGTCCCAGACCTTGATTGCCCGGCGATGGCGCGAACCCTCCTGGCCGATGCGGATGCCCTCGGGGTTGTAGCCGTAGGCGCCGAAGGGGCTGGTGCCGCCGGTGCCGATCCACTTGTTGCCGCCGGCGTGGCGCTCCTTCTGCTCCTCGAGGCGCTTCTTGAAGGTCTCGATCAGCTCCTCGAGCCCGCCCAGGGACTCGATCTGCGCCTTCTCCTCCTCGGAGAGCTGCTTCTCGAACTCGCGACGCAGCCAGTCGTCGGGAATCAGCGCCTCGATGGCGGCGTCGAGGCTCTCGAGCCCCTCGAACCAGGCGGAAAAGGCGCGATCGAAGCGGTCGAAGTGCCGCTCGTCCTTGACCATCACGGTGCGCGCCACCTGGTAGAACGCCTCCATGTCGGCGAAGACCACGCCATGTTCGACCACGGCGTGAAGGTCGAGCAGCTCGCGCAGCGAGACCGGCACACCGGCACGCTTCAGGGTCTCGAACAGGCCGATGAACATGCTCAGCGCCTCTGGTTGCCTTGACGACGCAGCATGAAGGCCAGCCGCTCCAGCAGCTGGGTATCCTGCTCGTTCTTGACCAGGGCACCGGCCATGGGGGGAATCGCCTTCACCGGGTCGCGGTTATAGAGCGCCTCCCGGGCCAGGTCGTCGCTCATCAGCAGCTTCAGCCAGTCCACCAGCTCCGAGGTGGAGGGCTTCTTCTTCAGCCCCGGGGCCTGGCGCAGGTCGAAGAACACCTCCAGCGCCTCGCCGACCAGCTTCGGCGCGATGTCGGGGAAGTGCACGTCGACGATGGCCTGCATTGTCTCGCGGTCGGGGAACTCGATGTAGTGGAAGAAGCAGCGGCGTAGGAAGGCGTCGGGCAACTCCTTCTCGTTGTTGGAGGTGATGACGATGATCGGCCGGAGGCGGGCGGCGATGGTCTCGCCGGTCTCGTAGACATGGAATTCCATGCGATCCAGCTCCTGGAGCAGGTCGTTGGGAAATTCGATGTCGGCCTTGTCGATCTCGTCGATCAGCAGCACCACCCGCTCGTCGGCGGTGAAGGCCTCCCACAGCTTGCCGGGCTTGATGTAGTTGGCGACGTTCTCCACGCCTTCGACACCGAGCTGGGAATCGCGCAGGCGGCTCACCGCGTCGTACTCATACAGGCCCTGGGCCGCCTTGGTACTGGACTTGATGTGCCAGGTGATCAGGCGGGTGCCCAGCGAGGCCGCCAGCTCCTCGGCCAGCAGGGTCTTGCCGGTGCCCGGCTCGCCCTTGATCAGCAGCGGGCGCTGAAGGGTCACGGCGGCATTCACTGCCTGCTTGAGGGCATCGGTGGCCACATAGGTGGAAGTCGAATCGAAAGCCATGGGGTGCCTCGGCGTAGCATCGTGTAGGGGAGAGTCAAACAAGTGTACGGAAGGGCAAGGGCGGGGACAAATCAGGTGCGGTTACATCTGGAACGGAGGTGGAGGCTCAGATACCTGGTCATCATCCAGTTGAAGAACCACTTTGCCAATCAGCCCCGCCACAGTATCGGCAAGGTAGTCTGAAAACTTGGTCTTGTGGAGGGTGCGCTCAAGCACTTCATGGGGCAGAAAGCGCACCATCTCCTGCTGGAAGGGCCTGCCTTGGACGATGGCGGAGAGTTGGTCTTGCCGTTGCTTCGCCTTGGCGACATAGTTTTCGACCCGATAGTCTTCGAGCTTGTGACGTAGCAGGCTGATGTCGATGGAAGCGTTCTGCTGCACCAGCCAGGCAAGATCCCAGATGTCTCGATGACGGATATAGCGCTGGTTGTTGACGAGCGAGACCAACTTATCCGCCATAATCTCGTCGAGGCTCTCCATCATGACCAAGGTGTCGCGATAGCCATCTGGTAGGAAGTCATAGTTGAGCAGCAGAGGACGAGGCTCTCGTGTGTAGGCCGGCACATTGGCTATTTCCAGCTTAATACGCTGCTTGGGAACGTCCCTGCGAGCCGGTGCCGTGACGATGGAGAGTTGCCACTTGTCGACGCGGATGTCAGCGTAATCGGGATCCTGACGCAGCTCGCTTGGCTGCTTCACCAGGACGTCCAATTGGTAACGCCTGGAAATGTAGTGCTCCAGGCAACGCTTGATCTCCGTGACCTGTGAAGGAGCAAAGTGTCGGCCACCGACGAAATCGAGATCTTCGCTGAAGCGAGAGGCTCCGTGGCACAGTCGCAGCGAGGTTCCCCCCTGGAAGGTAAGGCTCTCAAGCAAGGCCTCTTGCTCGAGAGCGAAGAGCATGTCGTAGTGCAGTAGCTCTTTTTCTATCACCGGCCGCATCGTCTGATGGCCTGGTGCCTGCATGGCTTGTGTGACCAAAGCTTCGAAGTCTTCCGGCTCAATCCGCATCCAGCGTCTCCGTATCGACGAGATGAACGTTGCGACCAACGCGCTTCAGGTCAGCCCATGCGGCTTGCCGGGTGGCGAATCGCAAAGGACGGCCTACGTCGACCATGCGACTGAGTAGATCGCGCAGCGCCCGTTTGGTATGGGTGAACTCAATGACGCCGTATGGGGTTCGGTAGGTGCCGCTGCGCCCTGTACTCATGACGGTCAACCGGTCTACGGGAATCTGTGAGATTGCCCCGTACTCCGAGAGTGCACTCTCCAGGCTGACATAATTGTACTCGCCTCGCCTGAGGGCTACTGCCACATGCTCCAAAGTATATGCGTCCAGGCTGCGGGCATGCGGGTTCACATAGATCCCACGGCAAGCGCGCACCAGTTCGCCACTTTTAACCAGCCGGTTGAGCCCCTGCTGTAACGTCTTGGGGCTGTCGAGTGGAAACAGTTTGGCGAAATCGCGATGCAGGAAGACATGCCGGCCTCGGCGGTCCCACTCTCGCAAGACGGTTTGCGCAGTCGTAAGAAGCATAAGTCTACAGTCAAGTATATTCCAAGTAGTCTATCTGTAGACTTGGGTCTGGGGAAAGGGTTCGTTTCCCTGTCACGGCTTCCGGCGATAAGCTTCCACCAGCGTTGCCGGGTCGTGCTCGGCATGGCCCTGGCTGACATGGGTGCGCATCAGCTGGGCGGCCAGGACGCTCATGGGCGTGGCACTGCCCGCGCGCTGGCTCTGGGCCACCGCCATGTCGAGATCCTTGAGCAGGGTGCGCAGATGCCAGGCCGGGTTATCGAAGTCGCTGGCCGCCATGCGCGGGGTAAGGATCTGGAACGGCCTGGAATCGGCGAAGCCGCCGGCCAGCGCCTCGGTCAGTCGCGAGGCATCCACGCCGCTGGCCTCCGCCAGCGCCACCATCTCGGCGATCACTGCTGCCTGACAGCCCACGATCATCTGGTTGCACACCTTGGTGACCTGGCCCGCGCCTACCGGGCCCATGTGCGTGACCCGCGCCGCCAGCGGGGCGAGCAGGGGGCGCACGGCATCGACATCTTCCTCTGCGCCGCCGCACATGATCGCCAGGCTGCCCGTCTCGGCCCCGGCCACGCCGCCGGAGACCGGTGAATCGACCCAGCGCATGCCACACTCCTCTCCCAGTCGTTCGGCAAAGATGCGCGTTGCGGCCGGGTCGCTGCTGGAAAGATCCACCAGCCGCTGGTCGGTGCGCCCATGGGCCGCCACGCCGCCTTCGCCGAATATCACGCGCTCCACCACGGTGGTATTGGCCAGGCACAGCAGCACCACATCCACCTCCTCCACCAGCTCGCCGATGGAGCTCGCCACCCGGGCACCGGCAGCGCGCAGGGCATCGCTCTTCTCCGCGGTGCGGTTCCACACCGTGACGGCAAAGCCGGCGTCCAGCAGGCGGCGGGTCATGGGGTCGCCCATCAGGCCGATGCCGATGAAGCCGAGGCGGGGCTGTGTCATGTCGATTCTCCAAGTGAGCGGGGCAGGGGAGTGAGAACCCTTAGCATGCGTGATGGAAGGGTTTTTCATCAACTGCATGTCGGTAAGGGAGGATAAGGAAAAGCGGCACAAAACAGGCGGAAAGTTGTAGGTAAAAAGCCATTGCCTGTAAGCAAAAGCCGACAGCGACATGATCCCCAGCAATGTTTTACAAGCGGAAGCGGCCGTGGCCCGGTGAAGGCAGCTCGTTATCTGCAGCTAAGCCGAAGCGTGCAACACCGCCGGGAGGCCTGCGGCCTCCAGTCGCGAGCTGAAGCTGCTCCTACAACGTTTTTTCGAATGTAGTGGTGCAGCAGGAAGAAACAGGCGCGCATCTCGTCGCTCGCCATCGTGCTACAGTTGAATGATTTGAACCGGATTCCCATGACTGATGCCCGTTGATCTGGATGCACTCTACCCCAAGCTGATCCATCTGATGCTGGACACGGTCTTCGTGGTCGATGGGCACGACCAGATTGTCTTTGTCAGTGATGCCTGTGAGGCCCTGCTCGGTTACCGTGCCGACGAGCTGATCGGCACCTCTATCTCCGACTATTGGCATCCTGACGACCTGGCAGCCACACGGGCCTCCATTCACCGGGTCATGAATGGCCAGCCCCACGTCGATTTCTGCAACCGTTATCTTCGCAAGGATGGCGGTATCGTATTTATCCTCTGGTCTGCCCAATGGTCCGAGGAGGAGGGGGTGCGAATCGGTGTCGCCCGGGACGTGACGGCCCTCAGGCAGGCCGAGGCGAAGTTACGTTTCCTGGCCCACCATGATCCGCTGACAGGGCTGACTAACCGATCTCTGTTCAATGATCGGCTGGACTCGGGGCTGCGTGGGGCTCATCGCCACCAGAATAGCCTGGGTTTGCTGTTTCTGGATATCAATGACTTCAAGGATATCAATGATGTCCACGGCCATGCGGTGGGTGACCGTGTGCTCTGCACGATTGCACGACGGCTGGAAGGCTGCGTACGTGAAACGGACACGGTGGCCCGCATGGGCGGTGATGAATTCACTGTGCTGTTGACGGACATCCAGTCGGCAGATGCCGTTTCCAGGAAGATGGAGCATATTCTCGCGGTCATGGCCGAGCCGCTGGGTGCTGAATTCGGCGGCATCAGCATGATCTCCTGCAGTATCGGCATGGCCTGTTATCCCGCGGACGGGAAGGATGCCGATACCCTGCTGAGCCATGCGGATGGTGAGATGTACCGGATGAAAAGGCGCCGCTCGGTAGCGGGGTGATGAGCAAGTTCAGTGGGCTTGCTATCGTCTTGCTGATCGCTGAAGTGGGTATCGGCTTCTATCTGGGCTATGCCGAGCTGGCCTGGGAAGTGGGGCAGGCGCGCCACCTCAATACCTCGATTCTGGTCGATGGCAGCGGTGACATCGTCGGCAACTACCGCAAGGCGCACCTGCCCGGGCACCATGAACATGAACCCTGGCGGCCGTTCCAGCATCTCGAGAAGCGCTACTTCGAACCCGGCAACCAGGGGTTCGGCACCTGGCAGGCCTTTGGCGGCACCATGGGGATGGCGTTATGCAACGATCGCCGCTGGCCGGAAACCTACGGCTTGATCACCGAGCCGAAGTAAAGGTCCCACACTAGAGTGACCTGGGATGGGCGAGGTACCGCCCGGTGCGCACTATATTAAGGAGATCGTCATGCGGATCAGGGTGCTTTCAGACCTGCATCTGGAACATTTCGACGAGGAGCGGGAGCTGCCGGAGGTGGCGTCGGACGTGGTTATCCTGGCTGGCGATATCCACCGGGAGGCAGAGGGCCTGGCTTGGGCCACCGCACGGTTTGCCGGTCAGCCGGTCCTCTATGTGCCGGGTAACCACGAGTTCTACGGTACCAGCATGCCCGCGCTGCGTCGCAGGCTTGCCCACGAAGCCGAGCGGTTGGGTATCCATCTACTCGACAACCGTGCGTTCACGCTGAAGGGGGTACGCTTTTACGGCACCACCCTGTGGACGGACTTTGCCCTCTATGCCGGCGAGCCCGGCAACGACCCGGCGTTGACCGAGCAGAAGGCCCTCTGGATGATGCCGGATTTCAGCATTATCGAGCAGCCGGCGGGGGAGACCTTCAGCCCCCTGGAGAGCCAGCGGCTGCATGCGGAGGCCCTGGCCTGGCTCGACGCGGAACTGGCCGTTCCCTTCGGCGGGCCGCGGGTGGTGATCAGCCATCATGCGCCGCTGGCCGAATGCATCCCCCCACGCTACCGGGGTGACGCCCTGTCGCCCGCCTTCGCCTCGCACCTGCCTGGGTTGATGGGGCGCGCCGACCTGTGGATTCACGGCCATGTGCACGAGCCGGTGGATATGGCGTACGCCGGTACCCGGGTCATTGCCAACCCCGGGGGCTACCCCGGTGAGTTCGAGCCGCCGCTGTTTGTGCCGGACCTGGTCATCGAGGTGTGAGCGGTGACCACATGGCTGGTGAAGTCCACCTCGTTGATGTTGTCACCCAGGAAATCGAGCAGGGCACGCACCGAAGGCAACAGCCCACGCCGTGACGGAAAGACGGCATGCAGAATCCCGCCCCGTGGCTGCCAGCCTGGCAGCACGTCGATGAGGGTGCCATCGGCGAGATCCCTCCCTGCCACCAGCAGGGCAAGCTTTACGACACCCAGCCCCTCTCTCGCCGCCTGATGCAGGGTTTCAGCGTTGTCGGTCACCAGCCGTGGGCGGTGAGGGACCTTGGCGGTGACGCCCTCGGGGCCATCGAGCAGCCAGCAGTGCTGTTTGTCGACCTGCTCGAAATCCAGGCTTGGCAGTCCGGCCAGGTCGCCGGGCGAGCGGGGCAGTGGATGCCGTTCGAACAGGGCAGGGGACGCCATCAGTCGCTGTGGACTGTTCGATAGCACCTTCATGGCCAGGTCGCTGTCCTCCAGCGGTGGAAAGCGTACCCGGATGGCGATGTCGAGACCTTCCTTGACCACATCGACACGGCGGCTGGTGGCTTCGACCTGTATCTCCACATCGGGGCACTGCTTCATGAAGCGTACCAGCAGTGGCGAGATCAGGTAGTGCAATAGGCTGGGTGGGCAACTGAGCCGCACGGTTCCGCGGGGCTGGCCCAGGTTGCGCTTGATCAGCTCATCGGCGGCTTCGGCCTCCACCAGCATCGCGGTGCAGTGGCGGTAATACGCCTGGCCAAGCTCGGTGACCGACAGGTGCCGGGTCGAGCGGTTGATCAGGCGAGTCTCCAGTCGTGCCTCCAGCTGCGCGATGCGTCGGCTGAGTTTCGATTTCGGAATGCCGAGCGCACGCCCCGCCGCCGCGAATCCGCCATGGTCCACCACCTTGACGAAATAGAAGAGATCGTTGAGATCCTGCATTCAGTGTTCCACTCATGGGACGGTGAGTTCGAATTATACCCTCTACTGCGCCTTGCGTTCCTTCTCTAGTCTTGAGGCATCGGGGCCTTGTGCCCCTGTGAACAAGCAGGAGCCTCATCATGAAGACACTCCAGGGGGTATACAGCGCTGCTCGCGGCCATTGGGTCGGAGACGGTTTTCCCGTTCGTTCGCTGTTCAGCTATGACCGCATGGGTGCGCAGCACATCAGCCCCTTCCTGATGCTGGACTATGCCGGCCCCTTCGATTTTTCCGCCGGTGGAAGGCCCCGTGGTGTGGGTCAGCATCCGCATCGCGGTTTCGAGACGGTAACCCTGGTTTACCAGGGCGAGCTCGAGCATCGCGACTCCACGGGTGGCGGCGGGCTCATCGGGGCCGGTGACGTGCAGTGGATGACGGCGGGTGCCGGCATCGTGCACGAGGAGTTCCACTCGCAGGCCTTCACCGAGCAGGGCGGCGTTCTGGAAATGGTGCAGCTTTGGGTCAACCTGCCGGCGCGTGACAAGTCTGCGCCGCCGGCCTACCAGACCCTGCTGGCAGAGGCGATACCGGAAGTTCCCCTGCCTGACAGGGCCGGCCGTGTGCGGGTGGTGGCCGGCGACTACCAGGGGCACCGGGGGCCAGCCCAGACCTTTACCCCGATCAATGTCTGGGACCTGCGGCTGCGCCCGGGTGGGGCCATCCGGCTCCCGGTGCCCGAGGGCCACACTGCGCTGCTGGCGGTTCTCAGCGGGACGGTGCTGGTCAATGGCAGCGAGCTGGTTCGCGAACCGGGCCTGGTGTGCTTCAGCCGAGAGGGCGACGAACTGCATCTCGAGGCCAACAACGACGCCAAGCTGCTGTTGCTGAGCGGTGAGCCCATCGATGAACCCGTCGTGGGTCATGGCCCCTTCGTCATGAACAGCCCCGATGAGATCCAGCAAGCCTTCGCCGACTTCCAGCGTGGCAAGTACGGCGCCCTGCACGACTAGCGGCCACCGGCCCGCTGGCGTATTCCGGCAGCCGTGCTGCCGGGTTTTCCTGACGTGAAATGGAGACTGACCATGTCCTATACCTACAACCGTCTCGACAAGGACGATGTCGCCCTGCTGCTGGTCGACCACCAGGCAGGCCTGCTGTCACTGGTGCGTGATTTCAGCCCGGATGACTTCAAGAACAACGTACTGGCACTGGCCGATATCGCCAGGTTCTTCGACATTCCGACGATCCTTACCACCAGCTTCGAGGATGGCCCCAACGGCCCCATGGTGCCGGAACTCAAGGCGATGTTCCCCGATGCGCCGTACTTTGCTCGGCCGGGTCAGATCAACGCCTGGGACAATGAGGCGTTTCTGGCGGCGGTGAAAGCAACCGGCAAGAAGCAGCTGCTGATTGCCGGTGTGGTGACCGAGGTGTGCGTGGCCTTCCCGACGCTGTCCGCTCTGGAGGAGGGTTATGAGGTCTTCGTGGTCACCGATGCCTCCGGTACGTTCAACCAGACCACACGCGATGCCGCCTGGAACCGGATGTCCCAGGCCGGCGCCCAGCTTGTGACCTGGTTCGGTGCCGGCTGTGAGCTGCATCGCGACTGGCGCAACGATATCGAAGGCTTCGGTGGATTGTTGGCAGGGCACCTGCCGCAGTATGCCAACCTGATCCAGAGCTATAGCGCAACGAAGGGCTGATCCGGAGCGGCGTAACCCCGGGCGGGCAGCGTAGGCGCGGCCTATGCTGAGAGAATCACCGCTCGGGGTTTCGCCGAGGCTTCACTCCACACCATTTCGGCAGATAGACTCACTTCGTCCTCAAGGAGTGTTCCATGAGCAATCTCGTCAATGAAGGCAGCCTCTCATCCTCCCTGGATTGCCCGCTGGTCGACGGAAAACGCCAGGTTCAGCATGTCTCGGCTCGCACCGCTGACGTAGGCGGTATTCCGGTCAATCGCGTGCTGCCCTCACGTCAGCGGCGCCTGGTGGGGGCCTGGTGCTTCCTCGATCATGCCGGGCCGGCGGTCTTCAAGAGCGACAGTGCCGGCCTGCGCGTTGGGCCGCACCCGCATATCGGCCTGCAGACCTTCACCTGGATGATCGAGGGAGAGGTGTTGCACCGCGACAGCCTGGGCAGCGAGCAGGTGATACGACCGGGGCAGGTCAACCTGATGACGGCGGGGCGCGGCATCAGCCATACCGAAGAGTCGGTGGCCGGCGCCAGCCACCTGCATGCCGCCCAGCTCTGGATTGCACTGCCCGAGGCGAGCCGTAATACCGAGCCTCGCTTCGATCACTATGCGGAGCTGCCCCGCTGGCAGGCACAAGGCGTCGAGCTGACCCTGCTGATCGGCGAATTCGACGGCCGTCGGGCGCCGCCCCTGACGTTCTCACCGCTGGTGGGTCTCGACCTCGAGGCTAGCCGGGCCGCAACGATCGGCCTGCCACTGCGAGACGACTTCGAGTACGCCGTACTGCCCCTGGACGGTGAGCTCGAGATCGACGGAGATCGCTTTGTCGCCAATGAGCTGGCCTACCTGGGCCGCGGCCGCGATGAGGTGGAGTTGTCGATGAGCGCAGGCGGTCGTGCCATTCTGATCGGCGGCGAGCCCCTGGGGGAAGAAGTGCTGATCTGGTGGAATTTCGTCGGCCACAGCAAGGCGGAGATCGCCGAGGCCCAGCGCGACTGGGAGGCGGGCAGCGAGCGCTTTGGCAGTATTCCCCAATGGCCGGGCGAGCGGTTGATGCCGGCGCCACTGCCGTGGAAGGTCTAGTGAGCATGCCCTGCTAGAGCGCGATCAACGGAATAACTCCCATGCACATCACCATCCTGACCATGACCCTTTCACTGCCCGGCTGTGCGTCCCTCAAGGAGAAGCGCCAGCGTATGGGCGGCCTGCATGAGCGCTTCGGCCGCAATCCCGCGGTGGCGGTGTGTGAGAGTGGTGAACATGACCGGCTGGAAGCAAGCGAATGGACCTTCGTGGTGACCGGCATGTCACCGCAGAAGGTCGAATCCCTCTGCAGCGAGATCGAGGAGAAACTGCAGCGCTCGGTCGATGGTCGCGTGCTCGACGTGTCCCGGGAGATTCTCTAGGCGTCATCGAGCCGAACACCGCATTATTGGCTGCGCGTTGATGAAGCAGGAGTGAGGAAAATGGTACCTAACTGGTGCAGCAGGGTTGCTGCAAAGCAGCGCGTGGTGGGCAGGGTGTACCTATCTCATGATCAAGTCATTGATATTATTTAATATGTTGCTGAGCTGGCATGCTTTTCGGATAGTAACTGATAGACAAGTCATTTCTAGACAAGCTATTTTTAGACAGGCCACTTCTAGACAGGCCCGCGGGGTGACACCCGCAACCGATTTCAACGTCGCCATCAGGAAAGGCGATAAACAGAGTGAGCTGGCGTGCTCCACTTGGGCCCCTTCGGGGGCCTTTTTTTATGGTGCGGACTTTGTCCAGGACCGGGAAATAGCTTCGGCGCCGACATGCGGTAAGGCAATGCGACTTTAGTCGACGAGGCCAGGCGGCCGTGATCGCCGGTTCGTGATCCTTGGTTCGTGATCGATAGCTGTGTGCTATGGGCAGCATCGGTCAAATATTGCCCCCACGATAGAAAAAAATGGCAAACTAATCTGAGCAAAGGGGCTCTGGATTCCTCGGAATGCCCCGATAACGATGACATCGCTTCCACGCTTCGTGGGGTAATGGTGTCACGACAAGTGGTACGCATGGATAAACCCGCTTCGCCCGCAACGCCGGCCAGGCGTGCGGCACGAATGACCTTCTACTATGCACTCGTTGCCAGTGTATGGATTGTCGTGTCCGACTGGTGGCTTGGTGGACGTGAGGCGGGAACGTCTTGGCTCACTCAGGCCCAGTCCGTGAAAGGGTTGGGGTTTGTGGCCGTGACCAGCGTCGCACTGTTTTTCCTGTTGAAACGAGAGTGGCAGGCCGATGCAGCACTGTTGCAGCGCAACCAGCAGCAGCGGGCCGAGCTGCATGCCCTGAGCCAGTTCAGGGCGAGTGTTATCGAAAGTGCCCATGTCTGGATCAACGGGCTGGACCGCGAAGCGCGGGTCACCTTGTGGAACGATGCCGCCGAACGGATGAGTGGATACCGGCGCGATGAGGTGCTGGGCAGCGACAGGATCTGGCAGCTGCTGTACCCGGACCCCGGCTATCGCAGGCGTATTGCCTGCGAAGTGGAGCAGATCCTGTGCGACGGCGCTGAGGTCCAGGATTTCGAAACCACCATTCGCACCCGCAGCGGTGAGGACAAGGTCATTGCCTGGGACTCCCGACAGATGGCCGATGAGAACGGTGGTGTCGTCGGTTCGGTGGCGATCGGTCGTGATGTCACGGCACGGCGAGCCGCCGAGCAGGCCCTGTTCAAGCGTGAGCGGGAACTGACCACGCTGATTGCCAACCTGCCGGGCATGGCGTACCGCTGCCTGAACGATGCCCAATGGACCATGCGATTCGTCTCCAGTGCCTGTCTGGCGCTGACCGGCTACCGGGAAGAGGAGCTCGTGGGTAGCCGCCCCGTTGCCTGGGCCAGCCTCATCCTGCCGGAGGATGTTGAGCGACTCCATGCCCAGGTCAAGCAGGCCATTGAGCAAGGAGAGCCTTTCGCCGTCGAGTATCAGCTTCGCAAGCGCTGCGGCAATTGGGTGTGGTGCTGGGAGCAGGGACGCGCGGTGACCATCGATGGTGAACCGTTCCTGGAAGGGATCATCATCGATATCACCGAACGCAAGCGGATGGAGCAGGAGCTGGAGCAGATGGCGGGGCAGGATGCCTTGACGGGGCTGCTCAATCGCCGGGCGTTCAATCGTATCCTGCAGGACGAACTGGCCCGTGCCACTCGCTATAACCGCTCGTTCAGCCTGCTCTGGCTGGATTTGAATCATTTCAAGACGATCAACGACAGCTATGGTCATCTGGCTGGCGATGCGGTGCTGCGGCAGGTCAGTCAGCTGATCAAGGACAGTCTGCGCAAGGTGGACTGCATCGCTCGATACGGTGGTGATGAGCTGACGATCATCCTTCCCGAAATGTCATTCGAGGCGGGCAGGGAGACAGCGAATCGTATCGAGAAGCTGGTGTCATCGAGCCGCTTCGATGTACTCAACGGTCATGCCCTGTCCCTGACGCTCAGTATCGGGGTGGCGGCGTTTCCCGAGCACGGCCAAGGCGCGATGGAACTGTGCGATGCCGCTGACAGGGCCATGTACCAGGCCAAGAAGGCGCTTGCCGCTGCCGATGAAGATCGGAGCGGGGCTGGCAGTCGATAGCGCGTTGCCACGCGCCTGATGGTGCATCACGTCGAGTCCTGCCGTGAACTGGGCCGCTACCTGGGCAGCGAAGCACCATTCCTTCTGCAGGGCTGCCCTCGTTCAAGCCTCCACTCTGTGTCGCCCGAACTGCAGTTCCGCCAGGTGGCGGTAGAGGGGGCTCTGTTCGAGCAGTTCGGCGTGGCGACCGGCAGCGACCAGCTGCCCCTCGTCGAACACCAGCAGGCGGTCGGCGGCGGTCACGGTGGCCAGCCGGTGGGCGATGACCAGGCTGGTTCGTCCGGCCATCAGTCGGTCCAGCGCCTGCTGCACCAGCCGCTCGCTCTCGGCGTCGAGGGCGCTGGTGGCCTCATCCAGCAGCAGTACCCGCGGATCCTTGAGCAGCGCCCGGGCAATCGCCAGACGCTGGCGCTGTCCGCCGGAGAGCTGCACGCCACCCGGGCCTAGATCGGTGTCGAAACCGCAGGGCAGGGCTTCGACGAAGCCCAGGGCGTTGGCGTCGCGGGTGGCATCGCGCAGCTCTTCGAGGGAGGCGTCGGGCTTGCCGTAGCGCAGGTTGTCGGCCACCGTACCGGTGAACAGCACCGGTTCCTGAGCCACCAGGCCCATGGCGGCGCGCAGCGCCTTCGGGTCGAGTTCGCGCAGGTCGATGCCATCCAGCGTCAGGCGGCCACTGTCGGGGTCGTGAAAGCGTAGCAGCAGGCCGAGAAGGGTGCTCTTGCCGGCGCCGGAAGGGCCCACCAGGGCGACGCGCTCGCCGGGACGAATCCACAGGTCGAGGGAATCGAGCGCAGGTATCTCGCGCCCGGGGTAGGCAAAGCTTACGCTCTCCAGACGGATCTCGCCGCGCAGTGGCGAGGGCAGCGGCGTTGGATGGGCCGGCGGGTGAATGCCCGGCTCGGCGTCGAGCAGTTCGAGCAGACGCTCGGCGGCGCCGGCAGCCCGCTGTACGTCGCCGGCCACCTCCGCCAGGGTCGCCACCGCGCCCGCTGCAAGCACCGCATAGAAGACGAAGGCGGAAAGCTCCCCTGCGCTCATCTCGCCGGCCAGCACCGCCTGGCCGCCTTGCCACAGCATCAGCCCCACGGCGGCGAATACCGCCATCATGGCCGCGCCGGTCAGCCAGGCCCGCTGTCGCGTGCGCACCACGGCGGTAGCGAAGGCCTGCTCGACGCGCTCGCCGTAGTCGCGTCGGTCGATCGCTTCGTGGGTGAAGGCTTGCACCGTGCGGATGCCATCGAGTGCCTCGCTGGCGTAGCGGCCGAGCTCGGCCACTCGATCCTGGCTGTGGCGGGAAAGACGACGGACGCGCCGGCCGAACCACAGGATCGGCAGCACCGTGGCGGGAATGCCGATCAGCACCAGCGCCGAGAGCCAGGGCTGCGTCACCAGCATCAGTGCCACGGCACCCAGCAGCATCACCAGGTTGCGCAGCGCCAGCGAGATCGAGGAGCCGAAGAGTGTCTGCAGCACGCTGGTATCGGCGGTCAGCCGTGAGGCGATCTCGGCGGCACCGCGGTCGCGGTGGCTGGCGCTCTCGAAATAGGCCGGTTCGAGGTCCAGCAGATGGTCGAAGACCTGCCGCCGCAGGTCGCCGGCCAGGCGCTCGCCGATCCAGCTCACCTGGTAGTAGCGCAGCGCGGAGGCCGCGGCCAATACGCTGACCACCGCCATCATGGCGGCCAGCGTCTGGTTGAGCTGGGTGCGGTCCCGGGCGAGAAAGCCTTGGTCGATCACCAGGCGCAGCCCCTGGCCCAGCAGCAGCACGCTGGCGGAAGCCACCAGCAGTGCCAGGGCGGCAATGAGCAAGCGGCCACGATAGGGCGCCAGCAGTTTGAGCAGGCGCAGCAGGACCCGGGGGTCGGGACGTGAGGTCATGGTAGGGTCGACGCTGGTGGCGGGCATGCCGACACGATACCAGTACCGTCCTGGGAGTGCATGGGAGCGGCAGGCAAGTGGCCGGCTGTTGTACTTTTCGCATCGGTTCGAAGCGGTTTAAGCTGGAAGGGTTACCTGAAAAGGGAGTTTCATACGATGACGAGCGGGATGAAGAGTGCGGTTGCCATTCGCCACCTGGCCTTCGAGGACCTGGGGGCCTTCGAGCCGGTATTGGAGGAGCTGGGTTACCGTATTCGCTATCTGGATCCGGGGATGCTGGGCACCGACGCCCTGGAAGCGCTTGACGTGGAGAGCCCGGAACTCCTGGTGGTTCTGGGGGGGCCGATCGGTGCCAATGACGAGGCGCTCTACCCCTTCCTGGGCGCCGAGCTGGACGCCATTCGCCACCGGCTCGATTCGGGGCGACCGCTACTCGGCATCTGCCTGGGGGCCCAGTTGATCGCCCGTGCGCTGGGCGGCAGGGTGTTTCCCATGCCGGAGAAGGAGATCGGCTTTGCCGATGTCAGCCTGACTCGGGAGGGACAGGAGAGCCCGCTGCGGCACATCGGCAATCCGGATACCGTATTGCACTGGCACGGCGACATGTTCGAGACCCCGCCCGGCGCCGTGCGCCTGGCCTATAGCCACGACTGCGCCCACCAGGCCTTCTCCCTGGGCGATACCGTGCTGGGACTGCAGTTTCATCTCGAGGCTGACCCGGCGCGAATCGAGCAGTGGCTGATCGGCCATGCCACCGAACTGGCGGGGGCAGGCGTCGACCCGGTAGCGATCCGTCAGCAAGCGCTGTCGCTGGGGCCGGATATCGAGCGGCGCGGGCAGCAGGTCTTCCGGGAGTGGTTGATGGCTGCGGACGCGGCCAATCAGCTCATCCCTGCCGCTCCTTGAGCTGCTCCCGTAGCCCGTTGGGGACTTTCTTGATGATCAGCCGGTCCTGGGTTTCGTCGTATTCGATGCTGGAGCCGAGCAGATGCGAGTCGAAACTGATCGAGACACCGTTGGAGCGGCCGGTGAAGCGACGAAACTGGCTGAGGGTACGCTTGTCGGGGGGAATCTCGGGCGATAGCCCGTAGTCGGCGTTGCGGATATGGTCGAAGAAGGCCTTCGGCTGCTGCTCGTCGAGCAGTTCCGAGAGCGCTTCCAGGGTCATGGGCTCGCCGCTGCGCGCCTGCTCGTTGGCGTAGTCGAGCAGCACGTCGGTCTTCTCCCGGCTCTGCTCTTCGGCAAAGTCCTCCTGCTCCACATAGTCGCTGAAGGCCTTCAGCAGGGTGCGTGTCTCACCGGTGGCGTCCACGCCCTCCGTGGCGCCGAGTAGTTCGGCAAAGCCCTCGGCCAGTTTCTTGCCGCCGCGGTCCCGGGTCCAGGAGAGATACTGCCGGGATGGGGAGTCGCTGCGCCACTGGTTGAGATTGATGCGCGCCGCCAGGCTCATCTGGGCCAGGTTGAGCTGTGCTGAGGGCACTACGCTGTGTTCGGCATCAATGGCGTAGCCTTCGCGGTGATGAAGCAGGGCCAGGCTCAGGTAGCGGGTGTCGCCATGCTGATAATCCACGAACAGCAGGTGTCCCGATATCGACAGGTGCGCATCGAGCAGTTCGGTGATGCGCTGCGCCACGCCACGGGTGAAGGCGATGAAGTCGCTATGGCCATCCAGGTAGCTCGCCAGCTCCAGTGGGAACCGCAGCTCCTGCGTTGCCTCGGCGTCCTGCTCGAGCTTGAAGTGACCCCAGGCCTTGGGCTTGGCATGGTAGGCGTCGTTGAAGCCGGCCAGAAGATCTTCCAGGGAGTCCGAAACCACGGGTTCGGCAGGCGCCGGATGCAGGGTGGCGGGCTGCTCGCCGGATGCCTTGGCGATGCGGTGGATGATGCTGTGCAGTATCGGCATGGAGTGTCCGGGCAGAAGGGCAGGAAAGCGATGATACCCGCCACGGGGCTGAGTTCAACCCGGCAACGGGTTGGACATGGACACTCAGGCTTCGATGGCGTCCCGGGACGAGGGGGAGGCAGCCAGCACGACACGGTTGCGCCCCTGCGCCTTGCCTTCATAGAGTGCTTCGTCGGCGCGGAGCAGGGCCGGGGTGAGTGTCGTTTCATCCTCCTCCACACGACTGATGCCCACCGTGACGGACAGTACGGCGGTATCGCTCAGCATGGGCAGGGAGAGTCCGGACACTTTCTTGCGTAGCCGTTCGGCAATGGTGGCGGCGGTGGTGAGATCGGCCTGGGGCAGGGCGATGACGAACTCCTCGCCGCCGTAGCGGCCGATGATGTCCGTATCACGCAGCACCGACTCGCAGCAGGACGCCACCGTGGCCAGGACAAGATCGCCCACCGCATGGCCATGATGATCGTTGAGCTCCTTGAACAGGTCGATGTCGACCATGCAGATGGCCAGCGGTAACCCTTCACGCCTGGAGCGGTTCAACTCCCGCTCGGCCAGCTCGAAGAAGTGGCGGCGGTTGGCGATTCCGGTCAGGTGGTCGGTGCTGGCCATGATACGCAGCTGCTGTTCCAGCAATCGCCTTTCCTCGATCTCGGATTGCAGCTGGCGATTGCTTTCTCGCTCCTCCACCAGCAGGGCGAACTGCCTGCGCTGAAGACGATTGAGCCGATTGAGCGTCACCCAGCCCAATAGGTTGGCGAAACCGAGCAGCAACAGCCCGCTGGCCAACATACCAGGGGAGAGATCTGGCCGGTAACCGAGCAAAACGGCAAAGCCGAGGGCGAGGTAGGCATTCCAGGCAAGAATCCACGGCAGGCGGTTGGGCACCAGCAGGTATATCGTCGTGCAGGCGACCACCATGGTGGCGATATGCAGGCCGCCAGGACCCGGGTGAAGCGGTATGGTCAGCAGCAGCCCACTGATGCCGACGAAGTAGGCCAGGTTTACCGGCAAGCGGCGATGCGCCAAGGCCGGTTGCAGCTTGACCGCCATGGCCAGTGCCATGCAGCAAAGAGCAACGAACGTACGGATGGCAAGCAGTGCGAGAAATTCGCTGCCGGCGCCGAGCAGGGCGAAGTCGGCCAGGGTGAAGGCGAAGAAAATGCCGGAAATTGCCCACAGGGCATAGCAAAGCTGCTGGGCATCCTGGGCCAGCATGGTGCGACGGTGTAACGCTTCCAGCGCCGCATCCTGAAACTCGCTGCGCCAGTCGAGAAGAGGCGCCTCCCTGGCCTTGTCGTTGCCAGCAGCCATCGACTCTTTCCTTGGAAGGGAAGCGCTAGCCGCGTCTCGATGCCAGGCTAGACTCCTTCCGTTTATCGTTCTTGTCTATTGTCCGCGGAGCCGGTTCCCTGGATGCGCCGCTTCGTTGCACACATCAAGCATGGACGCGAGTCTTGCACTTTACCAGCGGCTCCTGTGCATATTCGATACACAAAATTACACGGTAGTCGTAAAAAGTTGCAAGCAGGCCGCAAGAAACGGCCGAGGTCTCCAGCAAGCGGATTCTAGGAGCCTGTCGGATTTGACCGATCGTCACGAGAGATTTGGATTTCGAGACAAGTTTATCGATCTGATGAGGCGAATAGCCCGCTATTTAACGAATCAGATCGAATGAAATTGGCCGAAAGACCGGATCTCGCAGTAGATCAGCGTTAAGTCCGACAGGCTCCTCGGGCAGGTGATGCAGGCTCATGGCTTGAGGCGATAGCCGGTCTTGAATATCCAGTTCACCACTGCCAGCGAGACGCCAAGGAAGGCCACGATCATGAACGCGCTGGCCCAGATGCTGACATCGCCGCTGCCGTAGAAACTCCAGCGAAAGCCGCTGACCAGGTAGACCATCGGGTTGAGCAGCGTCACCGTCTGCCAGAAGGGGGGCAGCATGTCGATGGAGTAGAAGGTGCCGCCGAGGAAGGTCAGCGGCGTGACCACCAGCAGCGGCACGAGCTGCAGCTTCTCGAAGCCGTCGGCCCAGATGCCGATGATGAAGCCGAGCAGGCTGAAGGTGAGGGCGGTGAGCACCAGGAAGAGCAGCATGACCAGCGGGTACTGGATGGTAAAGGGTACGAACAGGCGTGCCGTGCCGAGCACGATCAGGCCCAGTATCAGCGACTTGGTGGCCGCCGCACCGACGAAGCCCAGGACGATCTCCAGGTAGGAGATGGGGGCCGAGAGGATTTCGTAGATCGAGCCCGAGAAGCGTGGAAAGAAGATGCCGAACGAGGCGGTGGAGACACTCTGGGTCAGCAGCATCAGCATGATCAGCCCGGGCACGATGAAGGCGCCGTAACTCACGCCATCCACTTCGCTGATGCGTGAGCCGATGGCGGCGCCAAAAACCACGAAGTAGAGTGACGTGGACACCACCGGCGAGACGATGCTCTGCAGTACGGTGCGCAGGCTACGCGACATCTCGGCCAGGTAGATGGTCTTGACGGACTGCAGGTTCATGCTCTCTCCCTGACCAGGCTGACGAAAATCTCCTCCAGCGAACTTTGCCGGGTATGCAGGTCCTTCACCCGGATGCCGGTGGCCTCCAGGTCGGCGAGCAGGCCGGCGATACCGGTACCCTCTTCCTGGCGCGTCACGTCATAGGTGTAGACCAGGGCATGGCCATCCTCCGATAGCGCCAGGTCGTGGCCGGCCAGTGCTGCGGGTACCTGCTCCAGCGCATGGTCCAGGTGAAGAGTCAGTTCCTTGCGGCCAAGCTGGCGCATCAGTGCAGCTTTCTCTTCCACCAGAACCAGCTCGCCACGCAGGATCACGCCGATGCGGTCGGCCATCTCCTCGGCTTCCTCGATGTAGTGGGTGGTGAGGATGATGGTTACCCCCTGGTCGCGCAATTGGCGCACCACCTCCCACATCTCGCGGCGCAGTTCCACGTCGACGCCGGCGGTGGGCTCGTCGAGAAACAGCACCTTGGGCTCATGGGCCAGTGCCTTGGCAATCAGTACCCGACGCTTCATGCCACCGGAGAGCTCCAGCAGGCGGTTGTTGCGCTTCTCCCACAGGGTCAGGGCACGCAGGACGTTCTCGATATGTACAGGGTTCCTGGGCTTGCCGAACAGCCCACGACTGAAGCTCACCGTATCCCATACCGTGGTGAAGGCCTCGTTGGTCAGCTCCTGCGGCACCAGGCCGATCATGGCCCGTGCCTGGCGATAGTCGGCCACGTTGTCATGGCCATCCACCCTGACGGTGCCGCTGCTCGCCCGCACCAGCCCACAGATCACGCTGATCAAGGTGGTCTTTCCCGCGCCATTGGGGCCGAGCAGGGCGAAGATCTCGCCGCGCTGGATCTCCAGGCTGACGTTCTTCAACGCCTGGAAGCCGCCCTCGAAGACCTTGTCGAGCTGCTCCACCTGGATCATCGGGGAGCCGGTGGCTTCGGCCTCTCCCAAGGCAGCGCCAGCTTCCGGTGTGGCCGTGGGCAGGTGATTGAATGATATTGTCATGCGTCGTCCCTGTTTCCGTAGGGAAGCACCGCACCTCTGTTCAGTGCTTCCTTGGAGAACGAACCAATGGGTACCATCGTAACGCGAGATGTCACCCGGCACAGGCTGTAGAACCAAAAAAGCCGCCGTGACGGGCACGTGCGGCTTCTCTCTGTCCCCGTGCGGGCTCAACTGCGGCTGGTGATTTCCAGCAGATGGTAGCCGAACTGGGTCTTCACCGGGCCGTGAACCTTGTTCAGCTCGCCGGAGAAGACGACCTCGTCGAACTCACGAACCATCTGGCCCGGCCCGAAGCTGCCCAGATCGCCGCCCTGGGCGCTGGAAGGGCAGGAGGAGTTCTCTTTCGCCACCTCGGCGAAATCGCGACCGCCCTCGATCTCGGCCTTGAGGGCCTCACACTTCTCTTCGCTGCTTACCAGAATATGACGCGCGGTTGCCCTGGCCATGTTGCACTCTCCAAAATTGGCGTCTTGCCGATGAAAGGAGGACCAATTCTATCATGCCGACAAGCCAGGCGGCGCTACCGGTGGGTTCGGTTTCGCCGGTGTCTTCACTCCCCGGTTCCAATCCGTAGCCGCAGTGCCTGAAGCCCATCGAGTTCGACCCGCATTTCGTCCGAAAAGATCGGGTGGCCAATGACCCGGATGTTCAGCGTGGCCTCGGCGCCGCGGTAGTTCACGGTGGCCGAGATCCTGGCGTCCGAGCTGACCGGCGCCAGGGGGCCATAATGGATGTTTTCCACCTCCAGAGCAGCCAGGCCTCGGTCATCGATCTGCCGTTCGATGACCTGCTTCATCGCCACGCCGTAGTAGAAGTAGAGCCCGCCATAGGCCAGGCTCACAATCACGATAAGGGAAAACAGGCGCCCCATGGGGATCTCCTTGAAGGCTGGCGGTATGCTGGCGTGGTTATACCACAGGTCTACCGCAGGCGAGAGCCGCGGCTCCCACCCGCTTCGCGACAGTGCGCGATCAACCGCTACAGCTGGGGGGCATCGAAATCGATCGGTTCGTCGGTGTAGACGCAGACATTGGCCGCTTCGATATCACCCTCGGGAGACTCGACCTGTGCCTGGAAGAACTGCTGGATCTCGCGGCGCTGGCAGTGCGCCTCGAAGGCTTCGCGGTTGGCCCAGATCTCATGGAAGACGATGGGGTAGCTCTCCCCCTGGGCGAAGGGGTTGTCGATCTGGCGGGTGACGGTATAGAGCAGGCAGGCATCCTCACGATGGGCGTTGGGCTCGAGCGCTTGAAGCGCCTTGAACACGGCCACTTCCCTACCGGGCTTGGGACGGAAACTGGCGGTGCAGTAGATCTTCTGTGACATGGAACGCCCCTGCGAAATCATTGGAGCGCAGACGATAACACTCAGGCCTCATGGGCGGCCAGGTCGACCGTTACTTACGAATCAGCCGGGCTTGATGGGCACGGGCTGTGGCATCATCTTGTCATCAAACCCACGATGAGGAGCTCCCTCCATGTCCGCTTCACTCATTCTTGGCTGCCCCAGCTGCGGCGCCGTCAACCGCGTCAGCCAGGCGCGCCTGAGCGATGGCCCGAAATGCGGCAGTTGCAAGAATCGGCTATTTGCCGGCGAGCCGGCCGAGCTGACCCAGGAGAATTTTCGTGCCGTGGTCGAGCGCAGCGAGATGCCGGTCGTGGTGGACTTCTGGGCGAGCTGGTGCGGCCCCTGCAAGACGATGGCACCGATATTTGCCGAGGCGGCGAAGGAGCTCGAACCGCGGATGCGATTCGCCAAGCTGGATACCGAAGCCCAGCAGGCGTTGGCCGGCCGTTTCGGCATTCGCAGCATTCCCACCCTGATCGTGTTTCGGGGCGGCCAGGAGCTGGCACGGCAGCCCGGCCTGTTGCAGGGGCCCCAACTGCGCCAATGGCTAAAGCCTTACCTGCTGACATGACCGGCGTCGCCGCTCGAACGAATGGGGAGGCCGATGGAAATCGATGGGGTGAAAATCGAAGTGATAGAAATCGAAGCGATGGAAATCGACGTGAAAGGGCAGGACCAGGGCTTTCCGGTTACCCTGATAGGGCGTGTCCTTTGGCACGAACGACAGGGCTGAGCTTATCAGGCCTGGACTGGCTTCCAGGTGCGCACGGGGCTCGATGGCGCAAGGCGCCGGATTCAGGCAAGGGGGGAACGCATGAGGCAATGGCGAGCGATTTGGCTGGGCACCATCCTGGCCGCTGGACTCTGGTCGGCACCGGCCATGGCGGAGCGCCTGGAGGGCGAGCTCGATGGCGCCGAGCGGGAGTGGTTCATCCTGCGTGAGGACGGTGATGCCAGCGCCACCTTTACCGATATGGGTGGAGGTGACTTTCATATCGACATCGTTGGCTTCGTCGACCCCGATGGCAGGAGGAGCCGCGACTCGCTCTCCATCAGCATGGCACTCAAGGACGGCGAGGTGGCTCATTACGATATACTCAACCTGATCGGCACCTCGGCCATGCCGCCCGTATACACCTCGGAAGGGACCGATGTGCGGCTGATCCTCGATACCTTCGCGGTGGAGGGTGGCGTTGCGCGCGTGGTTGGCAACGTGAAGGGCACCCTGGCCTTGCAGGAGGCCCTTGGCGAGGAGCCGAATCTTGAAGAGGGCATCGAGATCGCCGTGACGTTCGATGTTACTGCCTCCCGTATCGAGTATTAGTCTCTGTCTGCTCATCATCGCCTTGCCCATCTCTCCGAGCTGCTCTCCCGCTGGCAGCCGCTGTGGCGCCCGCTGCCGTTTCAGTACCCCCATCTGCCCTGGCTCGACGACTTTCCAGAGCTTGGCGAGGCCTTGCTGGGGCTGAGCGAGCAGGACGCCGCACGACTACAGGATTTCCCCTTTCATGCTTCGCCGTTGGCCGAATGGCTGCCGGTGGCGGAGCTGGAGGCGCTGGTTGACCTGCCGATACTGGCCGCTTCACCGGCCTCGTTGCCGCCGGCGTGGGGGCAGCATGTCGGTGGGCGCAAGTGGCGTCAGATCGAAGCCTTCGTCGAACAGGTGAGGCTGAGGGCCCGGGAGCCGCTGGTGGAGTGGTGTGCCGGCAAGGGGCACCTGGCCCGCACCCTGGCACGGCAACATGCCGTCGATGTCACCGCCCTGGAGTGGCAGGCCACGCTCTGCGACGAGGGCCGCCAGCTGGCGCAGCGGCAGGGCGTGGCCGTGGACATGCATCAGCAGGACGTGCTTTCCCCCCTGGCTGAGCCGCTGACGCCGCAGGCCCACATCGTGGCATTGCACGCCTGTGGCGATCTTCACGTGCGACTGCTCGAGATCGCTGCTGAAACGGGTAGTTCGGTCACTCTTGCGCCGTGCTGTTACCAGCGCACTCGGGACGAGGTCTATCAGCCGCTCTCCCGTCGTGCCGGGGAGCTGTGCGAGGCTCACCGCGTGGCGTTCTCCAGGGAAGACCTGGCGATGTCGGTGCAGGAGACGGTGACGGCACCAGGCGGGGTGCGGCGAAGCCGAGAGCGGGCCAACGCCTGGCGACTTGGCTTCGATGAGCTGCAGCGTCAGCTGCGCGGCATCGATGCCTACCTGCCCTTGCCCAGCCTTGCCTATGGGCGCATGCCCGAGGACTTTGCCGGCTTCTGCCACTGGGCGGCGCAGCAGAAGGGCCTGTCGTTACCATCGGGCGTCGACTGGGCCGGCTTCGAGGAGGCCGGTTGGCAACGTCAGGCCCGGGTAAAGCGCCTGGAGCTGGTGCGTCACCTGTTCCGGCGCCCGCTGGAGGTCTGGCTGGCCCTGGATCGCATGATGCTGCTGACGGAGTCGGGATTCGATGCCGAACTCGGCATCTTCTGCGACCGGGGGCTGACACCACGCAACCTGCTGCTGCGAGCCAGTAGGTCAGGTGGCCAGGCCGGCGCCTGAGCGGGTTCCTCGAGAGTGGTCCGATGGCTGCGATTCTCCGCCGTTCAACCCTTCACTTCGAGGTGGAGCTCGATCATCCGCAGCAGCCGCTGGCGGTCGATCCAGCCGCTGGCGCGACTCCGTGCCATAACCGGCACCTGGTTGAGGCTGTGCTCGTTCATCAACTGCAGGATGTCGTCGGCCTTGGCATCGGGGGCGACATGGTGAAGCTTGTCTGCCGGCGTCATGATCTCGCTCACCGGGGTCCGGTCCCATTGCGCCTGGGGTACCCGGCGGGTGTCGCTCAGCGAGACCAGGCCCAGTACCTGGGTGGGGCTTCCCACCAGGAAAGCGCGCCGGCCGGAGGTCAGCACCTGCTCGCGCAGCCACGCCTCGATGGGTCGGCCGGCAGCAACGAAGGGCACGTCGGGGTCGGCCAGGTCCTGGGCGCGGACACCTGCCAGGCGATCGCGAAGGACGTACATGCGACTCTGGGCGTGGTTCATGGTGAGAAGAAACCAGGCGATCAGCATGATCCACAGCCCGCCGACCAGATTGCCCATGACCAGCATATTCCATAGGGCCAGGCCAAACAGCCCATAGGCCAGAAAGCGGCCGCTGGCGATGGCTGTTTCGTTGCCCCGCTGAGTGCTTCCCGTGACCTTCCAGACCAGGGCGCGAAGTACCCGCCCCCCATCCAGGGGGAATCCGGGAATCAAGTTGAAGATCGCCACGACCAGATTGATCATGGACAGCCAGCCAAACGCCACGGGAATCGGTTCGTACCAGCCCGCGGTCACGCCAGCCAGGACGCCGAACAGAAATGCCAGCGCAAAGCTGACCGCAGGCCCGGCGACGGCAATCCAGAATTCGTCGTTGGCCTGCTCCGGGTCACGACTCATTTGCGCCATGCCGCCGAAGATGAACAGGGTAATGGCGGTAACCGGCACGCCGCGCCGAATCGCCACCAGGCTATGGCCCAGTTCATGGGCCAGGATGGAAGCGAAGAAGACCAGTACCGTGACAAAGGCAGTAATGGCGGCATCCGCGGTGGTCCAGTCCGGGTACTGCTGCTGAAGGCCGGTGGTCATGCTGACCATCACCAGCGCGAAGATGATCAGCCAACTGACATGGATTTCAAGCCGAATGCCCCGGAAATGACCCAGCACCCATACGGATTTGAACATATTGAAACTCCCTGACGGCGTTATGACGACATTCTTGTTGTAGGGCTCAGGCTTGTGGGGCCGTGAGGCTCCACAGGCGATGGGCTCACGTTTCCCGTTCCCCACGCGTCGCCCGCAGCAGGACCCGGTCCATGCCGCGTGTCGTCAGGATCCGCTTCAGGGCCGCGAACAGGTGGGTCGGCACCGTGATGTGGTAACGGGCCTTGGGCCGACGGCTCTCCAGGGCATGGATCAGCTTGCGAGTCACCGCATCGGCTTCGAGGGTGAAGGGGGCCGATGGCCCTTCCCCGGCCAGGCGGGCCTCCAGGGCGCAGTAGGTGGCGGCGTGATAGCTTGTCGCGGCATTGATGTTGTCGCGAAAGGCGCGGTAGGCGTTCTCGCGGAAGCGGCTGGCGATGGGGCCAGGTTGCAGCAGGCTGACATGGATACCGGTGCCGTAAAGTTCCTGGCGCAGGGTGTCGGTCAAGCCTTCGAGGGCAAACTTGGAGCAGATATAGGCGCCGCGGTAGGGCAGGGCGGAAAAGCCAAGAACCGAGCTGTTCTGAACGATGCGTCCGCCGCCCTGTTCCCGCATTACCGGGATGATGCGCGTCGTCAGCTCATGGGTGCCGAGCAGGTTGGTTTCCAACTGCTCACGCAACACCGAGCGGGAGAGGTCCTCTACCGCACCTGGCTGGCCGTAGGCGCCATTGTTGAACAGCGCATCGAGGCGACCGCCGGTGCGCCGCAGGGTCTCGTCGACCGCTGCTGTGATCGAGTCACTGCAGGTCAGGTCCAGCAGCAGTGCGTCGAAGCCCTCTTGTTGCAGTCGCGCAACGTCGTGCTCCCGTCGAGCCGTGGCGAAGACCCGCCACCCTCTCTGCGCCAGGGTTTTGGCCGCGGCGTGGCCGATACCGCTGGAACAGCCGGTGATGAGGATACTCGGTGATGCCGAGGCCATCGTGTCTTCCATGTACGTTTTCCTTGCCCTGACCAGTGAGATACGCCGATAGCGTATACCATGAGGGAGACCCTGGTTCGAGTCGATGGTAATCGGCGGCGAGCTGGCATGAGCGGTATAGCGATAGGCGGACAGGAGGTCGGCCATGAAGCGTAACCCTATTCTGCGCATGAGCATGCTGCTTGGGCTGCTCCTGCTGTTTCCCCTGATGTTGCTGGGAGGGGGCTACTGGATGATATTGCACATGCCGGGGGCGTCCTATCGAGGTGACCCGCCAGCGCTGGATGAGGGGGCGCGAGCGCTGCGTGACCGGCTGCACGACCATGTCCTGCAACTGGCCGGCGAGATTGGCGAGCGCCACTACTGGCATCCCGACGAATTGCATGCCGCGGCCGACTACATCGAGCACGCTTTCCGGGAGGCCGGCCATGAGCCGCTTCGCCAGGCCGTCCCGACCGGCAACCGGGAGTTCCATAATGTCGAGGTGCGGCTCCCGGGTGAGCGCCAGGGGGCGGAGGTGCTGGTCGTCGGCGCCCACTACGACACCGTGCGGGGCAGCCCGGGCGCCGATGACAATGCCTCCGGCGTGGCCGTGCTGCTCGAACTGGCTCGACTCCTCCAGGATGTGACGCTCGATCGATCCTTGCATCTGGTCGCTTTCGTCAACGAAGAGATGCCCTTCTTTGGCACCGATGCCATGGGCAGCCTGCGTTATGCCCGCCAGGCGCGGGAGGAGGGTGTGGAGATAACCGGCATGATATCGCTGGAGATGCTGGGGTATTACACCGACGCTCCCGGCAGCCAGTATCACCCGCCATTGCTCGGGCACTTCTATCCTGACCGGGGTGATTTCGTCGCCTTCATCGGTAACCTTTCCTCCCGATCACTGGTACGCCAGGTCATCGGCGCGTTCCGGGAGAGTGCCCGGGTGCCCTCGGAAGGGCTGGCGGCTCCCGAGCTGATCGGTGACATTCGTCGCTCGGACCACTGGGCATTCTGGGAAATGGGTTATCCAGCCATGATGATTACCGATACCGCCAACTTCCGTAACCCCCACTATCACGGTCCGGAAGACACCCCCGAGCGGCTCGACTACGACACCATGGCCAGGGTGACCGAGGGCCTGGCCAGCGCGCTGGAGGCGATGGCCCGGCGCTGAGGCACGGCCAGCCTCGATTCGCGTCGTTTCCCCAGGAGTCCGGAAAGAAACCGGGCTGCGATAGGGTTTATCGCGGCCCGGGGGAGTTGAAAGGTACGGTTGAAAAGCATGGTTGGAAAGGGTGGCTGGGCAGGATGCAGGGACAGCCCGACTGCATCAGTGGTGGCGACTGAACTGTCCGTGGGGGCTGTCGCCCATCAGGCGTTCGAACTCCGAGCCGCTCATGTGCAGCAGCGTCTCGTGATCGCCGGCATCGAAATAGATATCCGGCTGGTAGCGCAGCATGTCATCGACATAGACCTGCAGCCCGTAGGCCTGACCGACCGGCGTCGTGGCGCCGGGGTCGCAGTCGCTGAAGCGGCGCATGATCTCCTCTTCCGAGGCGAGCTCGACCTTTTCGTTGAACAGTCGCGCGAGACTCTCCAGATCGGCATCGCAGGTGCTCGGCAGCACGGCGACACGGTAGCCGGAGTCGCAATGCAGCATGACGGCCTTGGCTAGCTGGTCACCGGTAATGTGCGACTGCTCGGCGATGCGACTGGTACTGACTTCACGGGGGTGCTTGAGCTCCTCGTAATCGATATCGCAGGCTCTCAGGTACTCCCGTATGGTCATCGGGATGGACATGGTACCGTCTCCTTCGGCCTCCAGGGCCGTCGATCAGCGAATGATATGCCTCCCTTCAATGCATGGGTTCTCCACACTCAAAGCGTAGTTCCTAAATCCGGCTCGCTACACCCTTTTGCCGTCTCCAGGTTGCCAAATCCTGTTCGCCCGCTTCTGATATGTTGTCGGGTGAGAGCCACCGACAGCCGCTGGCAACCAGGTCGTTGAAGCAACAGGAGACACCGTGACGTTCGATAACCCCTCGCTGGACCCCGAATGCCTGCCGGCGCTGGAGCGCGCACCGCTCACGCCGGTGTCTCGCCGCCTGGCTCCCTGCCAGGCCTTGCTGCGACTCATCCACTGGGCCTTCATCGTGACAGTAGCCTGGATCTTTCCGGTGCAGCATGAGCTGCTGGCGCAGTGGCAACCGTGGCTTGCCGCAGGTGTGGCGGGCCTGGGGGTGGTGGTCATCGTTCTGGGATGGCTAGAGACGCGCCGGCGGGGCTATGGCCTGCGTGAACACGACCTGATCTACCGCCGCGGCCTGCTGGTGCGCCGTATCCAGGTACTGCCGCTGGTGCGGCTGCAGCATGTCGAGACCCTGAGCAACCCCGTGGAGCGCGCCTTTGGCCTGGTCAGGCTGGCGTGCTTCACGGCCGGCGGCAGGGGCGCCGACCTGCTGCTCGAGGGGCTATCGGCGGAGCGCGCAGAAGCGGTCAAGCAGCATCTGCTGATGCGCCTGGCGGCGACGCCGGGCGCGACATCACCTGAGTCCGATAGGTCATGAGTCCCGTGCAGGACGCCCCCAACGAGAGGCTGGCGCTGTCCGGCTGGCAGCGGCTTTCCCCCTGGGCCGTGGGGCTGCTGCTGATCAGTGCCGGGGCGACGCTGGTGCGCCAGCACATGCCGCTGCTGCTAGGCGCCGGGGCGGGCCTGGCCATGGTCGAGCGGGTCGGCCTGCGCGAGCTTGCCCTGGGGGGCGTGCTGTTGTTGCTGGTGGCCGGACTGCTGAGCCTGCTCTACTACCGGCGCTTCCGCTTTCGACTCGATGGCGACGTGCTGATTGTCCAGAAGGGACTTTTCGAGCACCGGGAGTTCAAGGTGGCGGCCCGCCATGTGCAGCATATCGCCCTGCACCAGCCGGCCTACATGCGCCCCTTCGGTCTTGTGCTCTGGGAGGTGGAGACGCTGGCCGGCGAGGCGTCGAGCATTCAACTGCCGGGCATACGCCGCGGGCTTGCCGAAGCGCTCGGCCACGGGCTGAGGGGGGCTGCGAATATCGCCGAGGAAAAGGGCTCGCCGGGCAGCGACAGCGACCCAACCGGTGTCAGGGGCGCCGTCCTGCGTTTTGCCCTGACGCCGGGAGCGCTGATACTCCATGGGCTGACCAGCCGCTCGATCTACGTCATCGCGGCGATGCTTTCGCCGCTGATCCGGCCGTTGGAGCGCTGGATGCACGACCGCCTGCCTCAGCTCGATCTGCAGGCATGGCTGCCGGAGTCGACGCTGCTGGCAATCGTGCTGGGCGTGCTGGGGTTAGTGGCCGTGTTGGCGCTGCTTGCCGTGATGGCTGCCTGGTGGCGCTTTCATGGCTATGTCCTGCGCGATGACGGCGAGCGGCAGGTGCAGGTCAGCGGCCTGTTCGCTCGTCAGGAGCAGGCCCTCTCCCTGTCGCGCCTTCAGGTAGTGGAGTGGGTGCAGACCGGGCTTGGGCGCCTGCTGGGTCGAGGCTACCTGGTCTGTCATCAGTTCGGCGCGATGGGTGGTGGCGAGGCGGCAGAGTCGCGACGGTTCCTGGTGCCTGGCCTGGCGACGGAGCAGGGCAGGGAGCTGACCGCCGTCCTGTGGCCGGGCTTGAGCATGGGGCAGCCGCTGGCCCGGGTCGACGTCATCTATCGCCGCGTGGTGTTTCTACGTCTGCTGCTGGGGTCGTCACTATTGCTGCTGGCTGTGCTTGGCCTGGTCGGTCCGGGTGGGCTCCACCCTGCGACCTGGGGAGCGGCAGCAGCCACACTGCTGGTGATCTCGGCCGGGGTGGCGCAGTTGCGCTGGATGGCCATGGGCTGGGCGCAGGAAGGCGCGCACATGCGCATCCGGCAGGGGCTCTGGGGCCAGCGTACCAGCATCTTCCCGCTACAGAACCTGGTATCGGTCAGCGTCCAGCAGAGCTGGCTGCAGCGGCGGCGTGGCGTGGCCACGCTGCAACTCGACCTGGCCAATGGCCGGGTTGGCCTGCCGTATCTGCCCGAGGGGGTGGCTTGGACGCTGGCCAATCGGCTATTGGCCAGCGTGGAGGTCGGTCAGGCGGCCTGATGCTGCGCATCGCCGAAACGGTGATGCAGCCAGGCGTTGATGGCATGGGACTCGTAGAGCCACTCGTCATGGCCGTCTTCCGAGGCGATGCGCAGGCAAGGCACCTTGATGCGGCCGCCGCCGGTTTCCAGTGCCTGGCGATGTGCCGGGTCGTTGCGGGCATCGCGCAGCTCGATCTTCAAGCCCAGCCGGGCGATCTCCTTGCGTACCTTGATGCAGAACGGACAGCTCTGGAACTGGTAGAGCGCCAGCTGGGTACAGGCTTCGTCGACGTCGGCCTGCGCTTCGGGGGAGCGCGCCACTGCGGTCGGCGTGCTCAGTTTCTCGGAGGCCAGCAGGATCGGCGATAGCACCAGGCGCACGCCGCGAAAAAAGTAGCGAATCAGGATTCTCATGGGGTGTCGGGTGGTCTCGGTCGTGAATGAATGGGCTCAGGGTGCCCATGATGCCGTTCTCGGCGCCGGGATGCCATGGTCAGCCGATTTCGATGTCGAGCTGGTCGATGAGCTTGTCGCGGCGGGAGAGTGCTTCGGCTGCGCCGTCCCCACCCACCGTGGCGCAGGCATTGACCAGGCACTCCGCTGCGCCGAGGAACGTGACCATGCTGTTGGAAATGAAGCTCGACTCATGGGGCGCCAGGATGGCGATCTCCGAGTGGCGAACCAGGGGGGAGCTGGAGTAGTCGGTCACGACGATGGTGCGAATCCCGTTATCGTGTGCCGCTCGACATACGTCGATCACATGGCGCGTATAGGGCTTGCAACTGGCCGCGATGAGCACATCGCCCGCCGCCATGGAGGCGAGTCCCTCGGCCACCCCAACGCTGTCATCGCTGAGCAGGCCCACGTCCGAGCGGATCATGCCCAGCCCATAGGCGAGAAAGCTGGCGAAGGCGTGGAACTGGCGCATGCCATGAAGGCGAACCCGGCGGGCTCCCATCACCGCATTGGCGAATGCACCCAGATCCTCGTTGGTCAGCCCTTCCATGAAACGCTCGATATTGAGCTGATGCTCCCCGCATAGCTGCCTGGCCTGGGCTTGCAGGTCCTGCTTGTCGGCCGCCAGCGCCGTGGTGGCGTGTTGGCGATAGAAGGAGCGAGCTGGCGTCAAACCCGAACTCAGCAGCAGGCTCTGCAGCTCGCCGAAACGCTCGTAACCCAGCATCCGGGCCAGCCGGGAGATGGTCGAAGGATTGACGTTCAGGCGTCGGGCCAGGGAGGAAATCGACAGCAGTGACTGATCGCCACGCAGTTCTATCAACTGCGACAGCACCTCACGGGCGCGGGGGCCCAGATGGAGGTCGGCGTCGCCGCGAGAGATCGCGATGGACAGGGCCTGAAGTTCCTCGATAGTACGAGGCGCCGGGCCGTTATTCGAAGAGCGAGCTGTCGGTGCCATGGAGTGGTCTGCATCTCCCGGGGGTGTGGACTTCCCATTGAATGCCGTCATTAAGCAGGCGAAATATACCAGTCGCAAGGGTGTTCTCGCGATCCGGGTCGTCCGGTTTGCGCCGGTAGATCGGCAGGCCCTTGCCGCCCGTGTCAGTAAGGATGGTGATCGGGTCTCGCTCACCGGCGTCAATCAGTTCACTTCCCCGCACTTGGCGGTCATGGGAGGAGCGCGTAATGATCTGGCGTGTATGGCGCGACTCGTGATGGAGCGCGTGATTGGCATGGATCATGGCCCTGTCCACGTGGCGATGCGACACCTGGCCGGCACCGACCTCGATCGAATGCAGCCGCGGATCGCCGCGCTGAGCCAGGGTGAAGTGAAATCCACCACTGGCCGGGGCTTGCTGCAGGAGTTCCCGGATCTCGTCCAGCGTGGCCAGCGAGAGCATGGCGCGCCCCAGCACCATGCGCGGCACGCCGGGTGAAACTCGCTTCAGGCGCAGGTTGTTCACCGTTTGAACGATACCGGCGGCCGTCAGCGCGAAGGTATGTCCCGGGATGGAGCCGGGATAGCAGAAGGCCATGAAAGCGAGGGCTTCATCGGGTTTCACGCTGGCCAGGAAGCTGTCGCCATCGAAGAACGGCAGGCCATCCTCATTGTGAGCGATACAGGGTTCGGGGCCGGGCAGCATCACGGTGGTGCAGCCGTCGGGGCTGTTGGCCAGCAGGTCGCCTCGGCAGTTCCAGGCGAAGACTGCCTGGAAGGGCAGCTCCAGGCCCTGGGCCAGCCCATGGATCTCCTCCACCACGGCGGGATGATGGCGAAGGCTATGGTAGAGCATCCGCGCCACCCGGCGGTGATGCCGCTCACTGGTGACGTCTTGCCAGATATCGCTTTTCACCAGATTGTCGTGTACCGCACGGTGCCCGTGCCGGCCCAGGGTCAGGCCGGTCTCGAAAGGCCCACCGCTGATCGACACCAGCGGCAGGTCGGCCGCATCCGTGGCCATGGAGGAGGAATCAATGGACATGACGCAGAAAGTCCTTCAGCCGTGGGTTACTGTCACCGGCCAGGATCTCGTGGGGGTGGCCATCCACGGCGATCTTGCCGTTTTCCATGAAGATCAGCCTTGAGCCGACGTGCTTGGCAAACGACATTTCATGGGTCACCACCACCATGGTCATCCCTTCCTCGGCCAGGTTGCGCATGACATTCAGCACCTCCTGCTTCAGTTCAGGGTCGAGAGCCGATGTGGGCTCGTCGAACAGCATTACCTTGGGTTTGACGGCGAGTGCCCGGGCAATGGCGACCCGCTGCTGTTGTCCCCCCGAGAGCTCGTTGGGGAAATGGTCGGCGCGATCCTTGAGCCCGACCTTGTCGAGCAGCGCCAAGGCCTGGGCCCTGGCCTCATGCGTGGATTGTCCGCGGACATGCTTGGGCCCGAAGGCGACGTTGTCCAGCGCCGTCAACTGAGGGAAGAGGTTGAACTGCTGGAACACCATGCCGGCTTCCTGGCGAATTTCGCGCAGCTTTGCATAGCCAGCCAGTACGCTGATGTCGTCTACCAGAAGGTCGCCGCCGGTGATCATTTCCAGGCCGTTGATGCAGCGTAGCAGGGTCGATTTTCCCGACCCGGAGGGTCCGATCAATACGACCACTTCACCCTGGTCGATATTGAGGTCGACTTCGTCGAGTACCTTGAGCGCACCGAAATGCTTGGAGACGTTCTTGAATTCGATGATGCTCATAGGATCTTCATCCTTCTCTCGATATAGCGCAGCATCAGGGTGAGGGAACCCGTCATGATCAGGTACATCACCGCGATGGCGCTCCATATCTCCACGGCGCGGAAATTGGCTGCCATGATCTCCTGGCCGGTCCGGGTCAGCTCACTGACACCGATCACGATGAACAGCGACGTGTCCTTGAGACTGATGATGAACTGGTTGCCCAGCGGGGGAATCAGCCGGCGAAACGCCAGCGGACCGACGATATGCACCAGTACCTTCCAGCGCGGCAGGCCGAGCGCCAGACCGGCCTCGGCAAGCCCTCGGCTGATCGATTGCAGCGAGCCACGGACGATCTCGGCAATATAGGCACCGGCATTGACGATGATGGCGATCATCGCCGCCGTCAGAGGGTCGATGCGAATACTGGCCAGCACCGGCAGGGCAAAGTAAAGGAACATCACCTGAACCACGATCGGCGTTCCGCGGATCACCTCAATGTAGATCATAGCCGTGTAGTTGAGCAGCCAGTTGCCGTAGGTGCGCATGAGGCCGGCTATTGCGCCGACCACCATGCCGCCGGACAGCCCGACCAGGGTGATGAAAAGGGTCATCTTGGCACCGTTCAGCAACTGCGGCATGAAGGTGGCGATGACGGACCAATCTGTATTCATCGTATACCTCGGATCTCGTCAGGGGCGTCGTTGAGGAAGTGTGGCGAACGCTTCACTCACCCGGACGGGAACCGAACCACTTTTCAAAGATCTCGTCGTAGCGGCCATCGTCACGCATGGCTGCAAGCGATGCGTTCACGTCCTCGACCAGCTCGCTGCCCTTGGGAAAGCCGATGCCGTACTCGTGGGCCATCATCTGTTCGCCAACGGCCTTGACCTCGCCATCGCCGGCGGTAGCGATGTAATAGAGCACGTTGGGTGTGTCGTGCATGGCGGCGTCGACACGACCCGAACGCAATTCCAGATAGGCGTTGTCGATATTGGGCAGCAGGCGCAGCTCGGTCTCGCTGAAGTGCTCCTGGGCATAGTCGGCGGCGGAGGTGCCCATGCGCAGGGCAATTCTCTTGCCGGCCAGGTCGTCGGTGGTTTCGATCTCACTATCGACCGGGACCATCAGGGTGAAACCACTATCGTAGTAACCGTCGGAAAAATCGATGACCTCGGCGCGGTCCTCGCGGATGGTGATACCGGCCAGGGCAACGTCGACCTGATTGGTCTGCAGGGCAGGGATGATTCCCGAGAAATCCATGGGACGCAGTTCATAGTCCCAACCGTTGTCCTCGGCGATGGCGGCCCACATGTCGATGTCGAAGCCAACGTATTCACCATCCTGCATGAACTCGAAGGGTACGAAGGCGGTATCGGTGGCGACGATCAGTTTATCGGCGGCAGCGTTAGAGGCGAGAGCCAGTGACAGGCCTAGGGCAGACCAGGTAAGCAGCTGTTTCATGATGTTTCCCCTTGTCGTTGTTGTGCAGTGCAGGATATCGGAGCCGGCATCCTGCAAATATATTTGTTTGAAAGGCCAGATTTATCAAGATATTTGCGTAAATAAATGTTACGAAGAGGCCTGCATGGGTTCGACAGAGGCAAATGCAGCCCTGCTGAAACAGCCCGACCTGATTTACGTTGAAGTCCCGGCGGGCAACTTTAGCCATGGCTGTCCATACTGGATCCGTAGGCAGCGCTTGCACGCCTGCGCAGGCGGGGCCCCCTGGCCTTCGCTGAAAGGCGTTTGACGACTCAGAACAAGACATTGCAGACAGAACCGTTGCAGAGAGGTATTGCCATGATTGACCCATTCTTCACATCCACTGGCCCGAAACGACAGGTGGCGATCAGCAGCTTGCTGGCGGCCGGCCTGCTGGTATTCTCCCTCTCTGGCGTGGCCATCGCTCAGCAGGACGACGAGGCGGCCGAAGCGACGGCCGACATGGCCGCTGAAGAGAACGGTGACGCCGAAACGACGGATGACGAGACTACCGACGAGCAGGCCACGGATGCGCAAGCCGATGAGCTGTCGGCCCGGCTGGAAGAGCGCGAGGCCCAGTTGCGCCAGGCACAGCGTGAGCTGACCGCACTGCGCGCGCGCCTGCCGCAGGAGGAGGGTGGCGATCTGGATCTCGATTCGGCCGTCCATTCGGCTCGGCTGACGGCCGAGGCGATCCGTTCGGCGCGCAGTGAGCTGCTCCAGGCCGGTGGCAGCGACGCTGCGCTGGAAGAGAGCATCGACCAGCTCATCGCGGAACTGGCACGGGACCAGGCTCTGGTCGCGCGTGGCCGTGGTGACACGCTATACGAGGTACGGCGTGGAGAGACCCTGGCCGGCATCGCGGGGCGTTATTATGGCAACAGCAATCGCTGGGAGGAGATTCATGAAGCCAACGCCCATGTGCTGCGCAATCCGGATCTGGTCTGGCCGGGCCTGACGCTCGTGTTACCCCGCTGAGATAGTCGGCTGTCATCAGTGCGCGATTCGGCTGTCGGCATTGCCGGCAGCCGAGGGAGGACGAGATGAATCGTCTGCGAAAGCCAACCGTGGCGAAGGGGCGCGTCGGGCTTTTGGCCGGCGCCTGCCTGCTGTTCCTGGCGGCCTGCGGGAGCGACGATGGCGTGTCGGAAGTGACGCTGTCCGTGCTGGCGGCGAATCCGGCGTCCCATGATGGCGCCACGGTTGCCACCGAGGGCGTCGTGCGTCACTTTGAAGAGCCCTTGCACTACTGGGTCGAGGATCAGGATCTCAACCGCGTCGAAATCTTCCCCCATGAGGAGATCGCGCCGCATCTGGGCGAACGCGTGCGTGTCGTCGGCCATTTCGAGTATTCAGCGACGGAAGGGCGCCGGCTGACACTGGAACATGTCGAGCCGTTGAGCGCGCCGGAGTGAGCGCGGATAAGGAAGTCGTGACATGCGAGGGAAGGCATTGAGGGAAGGCCTCATGCAGTACCCCGTGCTGCCATCGTCGCCGGGACGTATCGAGGCGATCGATCTGGCGCGCGGGTTTGCCATCGCACTGATGATCGTCAGCCATGCCGTCAGCGGCTTGCTTGGCATTCGGCAGGTACCCGACTGGGGCATGGTGCCGATTCACCTGCTGACGAAGTTCTCCTCGTCGCTGTTCATCATCGTCTTCGGCATCGCCCTGGCCGTGGCCTTCCTGCCGAAGAGCGATAGCCCCGAATGGTCACGACGGCGCCTGAAGCTGATGCTTCGTGGGCTGCAGGTGCTGTTCTGGTACAAGGTGCTGACCGTCGTGGAGATGATGCCGCTCTACGCTCCCGAGGATATTCTCGATACCCTGCTTTACCAGCGTTTTCCCATCTGGGTCGAGATCCTTGGCTTCTACGCCATCGCACTGCTGTGGATCCCCTGGGTGCTGCCCCTGTGGCGCAGGATGCCACTCTGGTCGCGCCTGGCCAGCCCACTGCTGGTTGCCCTGCTGGCGGGGTGGCTCGAGCGTCACTTCGGCTTCTGGGGCATCGAGCCGCTCAAGGCGATACTGGTCGAGGATGCCGACCACTACACCTGGGGCCAGCTCTCGCGGCTGCCGCTGGTGATGGTCGGGCTGCTGATCGGTGAGGCGGTGCTGCGCTGCTACTGGCAGCCAGCGGCGCGTCGCTGGCTGGTACTGGGGCTGGCGGGTATCGGGGCGGCGCTGCTGCTGGGGTTCGTGGCGGTGTCGCTGCCCGGGCTCGGCGAGGCGCTGGTGGCGGTGGCCTGGAACGTTGGCAAGCACCCTCCGGAGCTGCCCTTCATGCTGTTCAGCGTGGGTGGCGCGCTGGTCATCCTCGCGCTCTGCCTGCTGGGGGGAGGCGCGGCGGCAGCCTGGCTGAAACCGATCACGGTGGTCGGCTCCGATGCGCTGATGGCTTTCATCTTCCATATCGTGGTGATCTTCCTGATCTTTCGCTTCCTGCTGGGGTACTGGCAGGTGTTTAGTTACCCGCAGGTGCTGGGCTTTGGCCTGGCGCTGGTACTCGCCACGGCGGGCTGGATCAGCCTGACGCGCTGGTTCCGCCAGTACGCCTGACGGGCTCGATCATTGCCTTGCAACGGGTATCCGCCATGTCTCGATGGATTTTTCCGCCGCACTTGCCGCTGCTTGCGTTGTTTACCTTCTCGCTGCTGGCGGCACCGCTGTGGGCCTCGCCCGGCACCGGCTGGACGGACCGGCTCGACGCCAGTGCCGCGACTGTACCGGCCTGGGCCAAGCGGCTTGACGCGCGCCTGGCCCTGCTGGAGGCCGGTTTCGATGGCGAGCTCGGTGTCCATGTATGGAAGTTGGGGCAGGAGCGGCCGGATGAGCGATATGGCTGGCGTGACCGGGAGACCTGGTATCTGGCTTCCCTGATCAAGGTGCCGGTGGCCATCGAGCTGATGGCGCGGATCGAGGCGGGAAGTGCCTCGCTCGATGATCGCCTGGTGCTGCGCCGAAGCGATTATGTCGACGGTGCGGGGCCTACCAACTGGGCCTCGCCCGGCAGCGCACTCTCGTTGCGTGAACTGCTCGAACCCATGCTGATGGTCAGCGACAACACGGCCAGCGACATGCTGATCGATTTCCTCGGCCTCGACAGCGTCAATCGGCGGGCCCAGTCATTGGTGACAGAGCCCGCCGGGCTCGGCCCCATCACTACCCTGGTGGACGTTCGCCGCCACGTCTACAGCCAACTCCACCCCGACGCCTTCGGGCTGACCGGGCTCGACTTCATCGAGCTGCGCAAGCTGGAAAGCGACGATCATCGTTTCCAGTGGCTCGCCAGGCGACTGGGTGTTGCGCCCGGTGCGCTTCAGCTACCGTCGCTGGATGACGCCTTCCGCGCCTACTATGGGACCGACCTCAACGCCGGACGACTCGATGCCTTCGCCGAGCTACTCGCCGCACTGGGCGAGGGCAGGGCGCTGGGAGGCGACGCCACGGGCGAGCTATTGACGATTCTGTCGCGCACCAACAGCGGAGAGAGGCGGCTAAAGGCGGGGCTGGGCCGTGACATACGGTTCGCCCACAAGACCGGTACCCAGCACCGGCGCGCCTGCGATGCCGGTATCGCCACCCATGGCGAGGGTAGTGCGCGCCAGCGGGCGGTCATCGTGGCCTGTACCCGCGGCGTGCTCAACGTGGCGCGCTCCGAACAGATGCTGGCTGCGGTGGGGCGGGCCCTCTACGAGTCGGGTGTCTTTGTCGACGCCCCCTGAGCCGCTGCTTGGCACCCTGCATGCAACGAAAGTCTAGGTGGTGTTGGCGCTATAAGCGTTGACACCTTTCGCCGCTATGACTAGCCTCAATGTATCGGATGTTACCGGTAACAAGGTATTTGTCACCTGCCATTCGATTGGCCTGGTCGACGGTTCACCTCGACCAGGCGCAGGCACTCTGCAAGACGCTTCGATGACCCTATTTCAACAACGACAATCCTTGGAGAATTCGCCATGACACGCTACTGGCGCAGCACGCTCACCCTGGCCGGCGCGGCCACGCTCACTCTCGGCATGGCGCATGCCCAATCACCGGAGCTGTCCGATCCGCCCGCCATCGACGGCGCCGTGCTCGACGATCACGGCAGCCATACCATCCGCATGGGCATCGGCCTGGCCGAGACCTCGCCGCAGTACCTCTCCAGCCGCTATTTCGGCGATATCCTCGCCGAGCGTACCGACGGCCGCATTACCGTCAATATCTTCCCCAACAGCCAGCTCGGCGACGATGTGCAGATGATGGAGATGCTCCAGACCGGCACCCTGGACATGAGCTACCCCTCTTCATCGCCGGCCACCACCTATGTGTCGGAGCTGGCGGTCTTTGACCTGCCATTCCTGCTGCCGACCCGTGAAGCTGCCATCGCGGTGATGAACAGCGACGTGGCACAGGAGATGCTCGATGCCTTCGAGGGCACCGGCATCAAGGCGCTGACCTTCTCCGAGAACGGCTATCGTCAGCTCACCAACAGCGCCAGGCCTATCGAATCGCCGGAAGACGTGGGTGGATTGGATGTCCGGGGCCTGAGCGTACGCACCATGGAGAACCCGGTTCATCTCTCCATCTGGGAGACCTTGGGTGCCAACCCCACGCCAATGGCCTTCGGCGAGCTGTTCTCGGCCATGGAGCAGGGCGTGGTCGATGGCCAGGAGAACCCCTGGAGCACCATCCTGACCTCCAACTTCCATGAGGTGCAGGACTACGGCTCCGAGACACGCCACGTCTACACCCCCTTCATCATGATGATGTCGGAGCGTACCTGGGATCGCCTGGCGCCGGAGTATCAGGAGCTGGTCCAGGAAGCGGCCCGTCAGTCGGCGGAGTATGAGATCCAACTGGCCGCCGAATACGACGACTGGTCGCGGGATCAACTCGAAGAGCGTGGCATGCAGATCACCCGCCTCGACGACGACCAGATCGCCGCCTTCCAGGAAGCGGTGCAGCCCGTCTACGACCAGTGGGGACCGCGTATCGGTGAGGATCTGATCGCCAGCATTCAGGAAATTGCCAACGCTGCCGGCAACGATTGATTCCTTCCCTGGACTGATTGGCGGAGCAGGGGGCAGCTGTGCCCCTTGCTTTGCCACCGGAGCATTGCATGACCTCATCCAATCCCCCACCCGATCCCTCCCAGTATCTCGACGACCCCAACCGCAAGGCGCTGGAGCTCGACATCGAGGCACGCAAGGGACCGGCCCTGTTCCGCTGGCTGACGGTGCTCATGGAGCACCTGATCGCCACGATCCTGGTGGCGTTGATCGTGTCGGTGTCGGGCAACGTGGTCGGCCGCGCGCTGTTCAACCGCTCGCTGCCCTGGGCCGACGAACTGGCCCGCATGCTGTTCATCTGGCTGATCTTCATCGGCGCCGCGGCGGCCTTCGCCCGCTATGAACACATCGCCGTGGACTTCCTGGTGCGCCGCCTCAAGCCCCGCGCCGCCCATGTGCTCTACCTGATCCAGCACCTGATCATCACCGGCCTGATGGGCGTGCTGATCTGGGGCGGCTACGTCGTGATCTCCCGTTCCACCGGGCGTACCGCCATCCTCGGCGTGCCCTGGAACCTGATCAATGTCTCGCTGGTGCTCTGCGCGACCTTTATCGGCGCCGTGGCCATCTGGCGCGCCTGGCGCAGTATCACCCTCATTCGCACCGGCCAGGAGGCGTAGCCCATGCTGTGGATCTTTCTTGGCATCCTGTTCGCCTCCATCGCCCTGGGCCTGCCGATCGCCTTCGGCCTCGGCGTGGCCGCGGTGGTGCTGGCGGTGATGTCCGACATTCCCCTGTCGATCCTGATCGAGCAGTCGGTGCGCGGGGTCAACAACTTCCCGCTGCTGGCGATTCCCTTCTTCATCCTGGTGGGTGAAGTGATGAGCGCCGGCGGCATCGCCCGGCGGCTGATGGAGCTGGCCGGTGCGCTGGTCGGTTTCGTGCGCGGCGGCCTGGGCCAGGTGGCGATCACCGGCTCGATGTTCTTCGGCGGCATCAGCGGCTCGGCGGTGGCGGACACCGCCGCCACCGGCTCGATGATGATCCCCTCGATGAAGCAGCAGGGTTACTCCGCCCCGCATGCCACGGCGATCAACACGGTCTCCTCCGTCATCGGCATCATCATCCCCCCCTCGATTCCGCTGATCCTGTTCGGCATCGTCACCGAGACCTCGATCAGCCGTCTGTTCATCGCCGGCATCGTGCCGGGCCTGCTGATCGGCTTCGGGCTGATGGTCACCACCTTCATCATGGCGACCCTGGAACACGCCGGGAAGACCCGCAAGTTCCGCCTCGACCTGCTGTGGCAGGCCTTCAAGGCCGCCTGGCTGGCCCTGGTGCTTCCGGTGATCGTGATCGGCGGCATCATCGGCGGGGTGTTCACCGCCACCGAGGCGGCGGTAGCCGCGCTGCTCTACTCGCTGTTCATCTCGCTGGTCTTCTATCGCGAGTTCCACCCGCGCGCCCTGTGGGGCATGCTGATCCGCACCGCTCGCCTGACCGGCATGGTCCTGCTGCTGCTGGCCTTCGCCACGGTGATCGCCTGGTTCCTGACCATCAACATGGTGCCCCAGACCCTGGTGCGCCAGGTGCAGGCGATCACCCAGGACCCGTTCTGGCTGCTGATGATCGTGGCCGCGCTGCTGCTGCTGGTGGGCTTCGTGATGGACCTGACCCCGGCCATGGTGATCATGGCGCCGATGCTGACGCCGATCGTCACCACGGTGGGCGTCGATCCGGCCTACTTCGGGGTGCTGATGGCCTTCATCCTCGGCATCGGGCTGCTGACGCCGCCGGTGGGCACCTGCCTCTATGTGGGCTGCGGGGTGGGCAAGGTCTCGATGGAGTCGCTGGTCAAGGCCATGCTGCCGTATTACGCGGCGCTGCTGGTGGTGCTGGTGATCCTGATCGCCTTCCCCGGCATCGTCACCTGGCTGCCCGACATCACCGCCGTGCGCGGCAACTGA
>NZ_JAKCMI010000023.1 GCF_021412585.1 Halomonas alkalisoli
AGCAATGAAGATCATCATTCTTGGCGCCGGCCAGGTCGGCGGTACGCTGGCCGAGCATCTGGCCCGCGAGGAAAACGACATCACCGTGGTGGACACCGACGGCGAGCGGCTGCGCGAGCTGCACACCCGGCTCGACATCCGCACCGTGGTGGGGCCGGGCTCCTACCCCGTGGTGCTGCGCCAGGCCGGCTGCGAGGACGCCGATATGCTGATCGCGGTGACCAGCCAGGACGAGGTCAACATGATCGCCTGCCAGGTCGCCCACACCCTGTTTCGCACCCCCACCAAGATCGCCCGGGTCCGCGCCACCGCCTACCTCACCCGCAAGGGGCTGTTCGCCCACGAGGCGGTGCCCATCGACGTGCTGATCAGCCCCGAGCAGGTGGTCACCGACCACATCCGCCGGTTGATCGAGCACCCCGGCGCGCTGCAGGTGCTGGAGTTCGCCGGTGGGCTGGTGCAGCTGGTGGCGGTCAAGGCGTTCTACGGCGGCCCGCTGGTGGGCCAGGACCTGGGCTTCCTGCGACGCCACATGCCCAGCGTCGACACCCGGGTGGCGGCCATCTACCGCCGCAACCGGCCGATCATTCCCCGCGGCGACACCGTGATCGAGGCCGACGACGAGGTCTTCTTCATCGCCGCCCGCCGCGACATCCGCGCGGTGATGAGTGAGCTGCGCCGGGTCGACCGCGACTTCCGCCGGGTGATGATCGCCGGCGGCGGCAACATCGGCGAGCGGCTGGCCGAACACCTCGAGCACAGCCACCAGGTCAAGATCATCGAGCACGGCATCGAGCGCTGCACGGTGCTCGCCGAGCGCCTCGACCGCACCGTGGTGCTGCACGGCAGCGCCACCAACAAGCGGCTGCTGGAAGAGGAGAACATCGAGGACTGCGACATCTTTTGCGCGCTGACCAACGACGACGAGGTCAACATCATGTCGTCGATGCTGGCCAAGCGCATGGGTGCCAAGAAGGTGCTGACGCTGATCAACAACGCCGCCTACGTGGACCTGGTCCAGGGCGGCGAGATCGACATCGCCATCTCGCCGCAGCAGGCCACCATCGGCAGCCTGCTGACCCACGTGCGCCGCGGCGACATCGTCAACGTGCACTCGCTGCGCCGCGGTGCCGCCGAGGCGATCGAGGCCATCGCCCACGGCGACATGCAATCCTCCAAGGTGGTTGGCCGCGCCATCGGCGACATCGACCTGCCCAGCGGCACCACCATCGGTGCGCTGGTGCGCGGCAAGGAGGTGCTGATCGCCCACGACGACGTGGTGGTGGAGTCGGGCGATCACCTGATCCTGTTCGTGATCGACAAGCGCCGCATTCGCGAGGTGGAACGCCTCTTCCAGGTCGGCCTGACCTTCTTCTGAGGCACGTTGCGAAACAGGTGGCGCCGGCCGAGGCCGGCGCCGGGAGGGCGTTACAGGGTCATGAACGGCATGGGCTGCTGGTCGGTGAACTGATAGACCTCCCAGTCGCCCTGCTTGGGCCCGGGCATGCCCGGTGTGCCGATGGGCATGCCGGCCAGGCCGATCCCGCCAACGTTCAGGCGCTGCTTGAACAGCGTCTCGATGGCCTCGAAGGGCACGTGGCCCTCGATGGCATAGTCACCCATCAGCGTGGTGTGGCAGGAGCCCTTGCCATAGGGCAGCCCGACCTGCTGCTTGATCTTGCCAACCTCCACATCGTCGATGACGGTGACCGCGACGCCTCGCTCCTCCAGCTGGCGGGCATATTCGTGGCAGCAGCCGCACTCCGGATTCATGTAGAGCGTGGCTTCGTCAGGCATGGCAGCCTGTGCCGTGGCGGCACCACCCAGCAGGAGGGCGGAGGAGAGCATGAGTGAGGTGATTGAACGGTTCATGAGCTTGCTCCGGTTGCGGATTTGGCTGAGGTGAGCAGGTACTTGAGCAGGGCGGCGATGCCCAGGCCCAGCAGGGAAAGGACTGCCAGCGGCATCAGCCAGCCAAGCCAGCTCATGTTGCCCATCAGGGCGAGGCAATTGGTCATCATGTTAGTCACTCCTGACGAATGGTCGGGTGTCGAGCCGAGAGGGCTCGCCGGGCATTCGTTCAGGCTTTGGGAGGGCGCCGAGGGGGCAGGGGGGTGCGATCCACGTATGCCACGGCGGGCACGGTGACCGGTAAGGCCGGCTCGGAAGCCGACAGGGAGAGTGACGGCATCAGCGCCGAACAGGCGGAGCAGCGATGATCATCCGTATCGGCTGCATCGAGCTGCATCGCTGCCTGGGGCGTCAGTAGGCAGTCGGGCTGATCGGCCTGCGTTGCGCCATGACTCGACAGGCTCGTCATCGCCAGCAGCAGCGCGAGCAGCAGGGCCAGGAACCGGCCTCCCGCTCGTCCATGCTGTGATGTACCGATATGCCGTGTCATGGAAAACCCCTTTATAGTGTTGCCTCTACATTGAAACCGATCCTGCTCGTCATTTCATTGACGCAGCGCAAAGAGCGCCTGGTGATCAGTCATCGCCGTGTCGATGACTATGTCGATGGCCATGGCGGTGCATCAGGAAATGGATGCCGAGGCACAGCAACATCGGCAGAACCAGCAGCCAGGTGCCGCCACCCAGGGTTTGGCCACGCCATATGACGAACAGCATGGCGCCACCCATCGCCACCAGGCAGAAGGTCATCATCCAACGGTGCAGTAAGCCGGAATGTTCGTCTCGATTCGGCGTTTTGCCTGGCGCGCCACTTGATGGTTCGCCAGTAACTTTCGTCGGCTCTTCTTGTGGGTGTTGGTTGGGCAGGTGAGTTCGAGTCATGAGTGGTCTCCTGAGGGTTGTGCTCGCGCATAGCGCCGCTTGAGCAGCAGGGAGTTACCGATGACAGAGAGTGAGCTGGCCGTCATGGCGATGACACCGATCATGGGGTGCAGCAGGCCAGCGGCGGCAATGGGAATGGCGGCGACGTTGTAGGCGCTGGCCCAGATCAGGTTCTGCACGATCTTGCCGAAGGTGGCCTTGGATAGGTGCATGGCATCCACCACGGCCGTCAGTTCGCCGCGCACCAGGGTGACGTCCGCCGCCTCGATGGCGACATCGGCACCGGCGCCGATGGCGATGCCGACGTTGGCCTGCTTCAACGCGGGGGCGTCATTGATCCCGTCGCCGACCATGGCAACATGGTTGCCGTGCTTCTGCTGAAGCGCGCGGATGGCGTCGACCTTGCCTTCGGGCAACACGCCGGCCTGGACTTCATCGATGCCCACCTCGTCGGCCACGGCCCGGGCGGCACGCTCGTTATCGCCGGTGATCATCACTACATGAAGGCCGAGGTCATGCATGCCGCGGATGGCTTCGATCGACTCCTTCTTGAGGGTGTCGGCCACCGCTACGATGCCCATGGCCTGGCCGTCGGCGGCGACGATGACGGCGGTGCGCCCCTTGCCTTCGAGCTCCTGCATGGCGTCATCCAGCGCTTCCAGACCCCGGATACCCTCTTCCTGTAGCAGCAGTCGGTTACCGATCAGCACGTGGATGTTGCCGACCTTGCCGGAAACACCGCGGGCACCGGTGGAGCGAAACTCGCTGACATCGTCGGGCTTGACGCCACGTTCACCGGCACCATCCACGATGGCGCGGGCGATGGGGTGTTCGGAGGCATTCTCGACGCTGGTGGCGAGCCGCAGCAACTCGTCCTCATCGACACCTTCGGCGGTAACCACTTCGGTGAGCTTCGGCTCGCCACGGGTGATGGTGCCGGTCTTGTCGAGCACGATGACCTTGATGTCCTTGAAGGTCTGGATCGCTTCCCCGGAGCGGATCAGGATGCCACGCTCGGCGCCGATGCCGGAGCCGACCATCAGCGCCGTGGGCGTGGCAAGACCCAGGGCGCAGGGGCAGGCGATGACCAGTACGGCGATGGCAGCGAGGATGGCCAGCACAGGCGTGGCGGCTTCAGGATTGACCCAGGGCAGGAAGGTCGCGCCCCAGTCGAGGATCGGACGCAGGGCATCCGGGAACAGGGCCCAGGCGATCAGGCTTGCCAGGGAGATCAGGATCACTGCCGGCACGAAGCGACCGGTCATGCGGTCGGCAAACTCCTGGATCGGCACCCGGGAGCCCTGGGCCTGGTCGATCAGCCGCACCACCTGGGAAAGGAAGGTGTCGCCGCCCACCCGGGTCGCTGCCACGCGCAAGCGGCCCTCCTTGTTGATGGTGGCACCGATCACGCTGTCGCCGACACCCTTGTAGACCGGCACCGACTCACCTGTGGCAATGGACTCATCGATGTGACTCTCGCCCTCGATCACCTCGCCGTCGGTGGGGATCTTGTCGCCAGGGCGCACCACCATGATGTCGCCGGGCGCGAGCTCCTTCACCGGCACCTCGACCTCCTCGCCGTCACGCTCAACCCGGGCCGTCTTGGCGCCCAGGGTCAGCAGGCGGCGGATCGCCTGGGAGGCACGGCCCTTGGCCAGCGCCTCCAGGTAACGGCCGAGCAGATGAAAGGTCATGATGGTGGCGGCCATCTCGATGAACGAGGTCATCGGGTAGATGAAGCCGATCAAGCCGATCAGGTATGGTGGCAGGCTGCCCAGGGAGATCAGCACGTCCATGTTGAAGGTGCCGTTCTTCAGCGAGCGCCATGAGGCCCTGTGCGTCGCCGCGCCGCCGTAGAGAAACACCACCGGGAAGGCGAGCAGAGCCACGATGGCCAGGTAGCCGGGGATCGGCTGCCAGAACATGTGTGGCATCATCAGGATCATGATCAGGGTGGTGGGTATCGCGGCAATGATCAGCCGCTTGCGGGCCTGGCTAAGGTAACCCTCCTCGATGGCGGCGTCGGCATCGCCATCCTCCTCGGCCTGGCTGCTCACCGCTGCAACGTCGTAACCGGCACCCTCGACGGCCTGCTTTAGTGCGTTGCCGTCAGGGCCGCCTTCCTCGACGCTGACACTGACCCGGTGGCTGGCGATATTGGTGTCGACCCTGGCGATGCCTTCGAGCCGCTGCAGGGTGTCGCGGATGATGCCGGCACAGTGATCCGATCCCATGCCTGGTACCGTGAGGCGAATCTGCCGGGCGCTCCTGCCGTCGCTGACCGCCGCGACATCGTAACCGGCACCCTCGACGGCCTGCTTCAGTGCGTTGCCGTCAGGGCCGCCTTCCTCGACGCTGACACTGACCCGGTGGCTGGCGATATTGGTCTGGATTTCTCCGACACCGCTTTGCCGCTGGAGCGTCTTGCGCACGATGCCGGCGCAGTGATCGCTACCCATGCCCGGCACTGTCAGGGTTATCGTTCTTGACGTGGTGTCGCTCATCGCGTGCCTCCTGCTGGTGGAGCCGGGCGGACGACCTGGTTGGCCGTCCGCCATGTTGCTGACTTCAGTGATAGCGTCGGTCAGTGATGGGCATCATGATCGTCCGGGTCGATGGCCTCCGGTTCGGCCTGCTGCCACTGCTCGCGCTGCTCGTCGGTCATGAGGTCATGCATGGCGTTTCGCATGCGCACCATCTCAGCCATCATTTCGCCATGGATTTCGGCCATCTGGGCATGAAGAGCCCGGACGTCATCGGGGTCGGGGCGTTCGGCCTGCATGGCAGCCATAAGGTCGTCGCGCAGGTTCATCATTCGACCCATGCGCTCGAACTGGGCGGGGCGGTGCTCCTGCATCAGCTCACGCATTTCGCTGCGTTGCTCGGCATCGAGTATTGTCATCATGCCCTTGCCACCGCCCATCATGGGGCAGGGCATCATGCCGCCCATCATCATGCCTGGGCCCATGCCGCCCTGGCCGCCACCCATCATCATGCCCGGGCCCATACCGCCCTGGCCGCCGCCCATCATCATGCCCGGGCCCATACCGCCCTGGCCGCCCATCATGGAACCTTGGCCTTGATCCATACCCTGGCCCATGCCTTGGCCGAGGACGAAGCCGGGTGCGGAAATACCGACAGCCAGGGCGAGGCCCATGGCAATGGCGTGCTTGCGAAGTGTCATGATCGTTCTCCTGAGGGCTTGATCGCCCTGCGGTGATTGCTTCAAGGGGCGACTGTCCAAAGGACGTCACCGGAATCAATGGGAAAGGAGAGGAGGTGCGTACCCTCGAGCGTAAGCGCTCAGGGGCGCAGGCGCTGCGTCAACAGGTAGATAGGTGGGGCGCTGGAATCAGGCCGGCCATGGGGCATACCCGAGACAACAAGGACAGCAGGAGGAGGGGCCTGCTGAGCCAGGCTGCACAGCGCCACGCCATGTTCGATTTCCTGGCGTTCGGTGCGCAGAAGCGGATGGGTCGCGAGGGGGACATGGCCGGGATGGCAAAGCGGACCCCGATGGGGGTTGACGACGAAGGTGGCGGTCGGTGTCGCGTCGTGGACATGGCCGGCCACGTCATGGTGTATCTCGGAAGAGCCGGTGGCATGCGCCGCCGCACCATTAGCAAAAAGCAGCAGCATCAGGCACAGGAGTGCGAACAGCCCATGGCGCAGCCATGCCGCAAAGGACAGGGTCTGGCATGAAGTGGTCGCGTCCTGCCGAGCCATGAGTGAGACTCCCGAGGTGTATCGTACCCACACCATAGAACAATAAGACGCTTGCACGCTTGACGCATGTCAAATGGACCTTTCGCGAAAATCTATTCGGCCCCGGGTTGCCGGCTGCCTTGACTGCGTGAAATACTCCGTCTCAGGTTTGACCCCTACGGTAATAAAGCGACGCTAATGACCCGTTCCATTGCGACCTGGCTGCTCTTCCTGCTGGCTATCACCCTGGTGATGCCTATGGGCGCCATGGCGGGTGCTTCCCATCATGGCCACGGAGATGCCTGTCTCGGCATGACTGCGCTGGAGCCCGCCTCGGCAAGCCATGTCGCCGAAGCGACGACGGAAGATCATGAGCGCCAATCGCTGAGCTGTTCCTCGACCGGTTTCTGTGCCGCCCTGGTGCCCCAGGCCTCCGGCATGTCCGCTGCATCGGCACCACCGCGCCCGATGCCCGTCCTGGCGTGGCCCTGGTCACCCAGCGATCGCCTTGATCGTCCTCCTCGCGTTTGAACAGCCTTCCCTGACGTAATCTCCCGCCCGACGCGGGGGGTGATCGCTGTTCGAATAACGAGGAAACCGATTCCATGAAGCGTCGTAACTTTCTGCTCTATTCCACGCTGGGCGGGCTGGCTCTTTCCACATCCGGCCTGCTCACCTATGTCATGGCCGGCCGCCATGGTGGCCACGGCGAGGCGCCACTGCTCTCTCCCTCGGCCCTGCCCGACGGGCAGCCGCTTCAACCACTGCCCCGGATCACCAACCTGAGTGATCGTGCCGGCCTGTTCCGCAGCGCCCTGACCGCGTCACCCAGCGAGGTCGCGCTGGATGAAGACAAGCAGGCCCTGCTGTGGCTGTACAACCACAAGGTGGCTCCCCTGATCGAGGTGCGCGAAGGGGATGATCTCGATATCACCCTGATCAATGAGCTGGAGGAGGAGACGACCGTGCACTGGCACGGGGTGCGGATACAGCACCAACATGATGGCACGCCCTGGGATGCCGTGGCGCCAGGGGAATCCCACCAATACCGGCATCGTTTCACCGAAGGGAGCGCCGGCCTGCACTGGTTTCACCCCCACCCGCACGAGGGTACGGCCAGGCAGGTCGCCCATGGTTTGGCGGGAGCACTGCTGGTGCGTCCGGCCCAGGATGTCCTTCCCCCGGAGGTCGAGGAGCACCTGCTGCTGGTCAGTGACTTGCGGCTCACGGCCGATGGACGAGTGGCGCCACATACGGCGGCAGACTGGATGAACGGGCGGGAGGGCGAGCTGCTGCTGGTCAACGGTCAGCGCCAACCGTACCTGGACGTGGCGCCAGGCACCACGCTACGCCTGAGGCTGATCAATGCCTGCGCCGGCCGCTACCTGCGCCTGCGCCTGGAGGAGCACGAATTCACCCTGATCGGTACCGACGGTGGATTGATCGAGCAGCCCCAGACGTTGGATGAGCTGCTGCTGACACCCGGGGAGCGGGCCGACCTGCTGGTGCGCATCAGTGAACAGTCCGGTGGCGCCTTCCAGCTTGCCAGCCACCCCTATGATCGTGGCTGGATGGGCCCAGAACCTGCCCACCTGAGCGAGGTGTCGCCCCTTCTGGACATTCGCACCCAGGACGCCGACGCGAAGCCGGCGGTGACGCTTCCCGCCAGCCTGGCCATGGTCGATCGACTGGGGGAGCCCGCCGTGCGCCGGCAGGTCGAGCTGACCGAAGTGATGCCGGGCATGGACCATGATGATAACAGCGGCACAATGGACCACGGTGCCCAGGATGGCCACGGCGATCACGGTGCTCAGGATGGTCACGGCGATCACGGCGATCACGGCGATCACGGCGACCATGGTGCCCAGGGCGAGCCGGGCGGTCACGGCAATCACGGTGGTGGACACGGTGCCCGGGACGACCATGGCGACCACGGCAGCGCTGGACACGAGGGCATGGCCAGCGATGGACCTCCCCAGGTGGACTTCCTGATCAATGGTCGCGCCTTCGCCATGAACGAGGTGCTGTTCGAAGGCCGGGCTGGCGAGGTCGAGGAGTGGGAGGTCTTCAACAACTCGCACATGGACCACCCCTTCCACGTACACGGCACCCATTTCCAGGTGATCGCCAGCCGCCCGGCCGACGGGGAATGGCAGGATTCGCCCTGGATGGCCTGGAAGGATACCGTCAACCTGGCGCCCTATCAGCGACTGCGCCTGCGTATGGTCTTCAGGGAGCCAGGAGACTGGCTGTTCCACTGCCATATCATCGAGCATGAAGAGCTGGGCATGATGGCCACGGTTCGGATTCGCTGATTTGCCACCTTATTCGCCGGCGACCTGCTTCCCGCGGGCCGTCGGCGAGCAACGAGTCAATGCACATGACACGATACCGATTGCTTCTTCCCCTGCTGCTGCTGGCGCTGCCACTTGCCGGTTGCTCCGGTGAACCCGAAGGCATCAGCCTCGAGGAACTGCGCCAGAAGACCCATATTCATGGCGTGGCCTTCGACCGCGCCGACAGCCAACGAATCCAGCTCGCGACTCACCACGGCTTCCATGTCGTTGGTGCCGATGGCAGGGCACGACAGGTCTCCAGCGAGACACACGACTTCATGGGCTTCTCGCCCCACCCGCAGGAGGCCGACACACTCTTCGCCAGCGGCCACCCGGCGCGCGGTGGCAACCTCGGCGTCATGGTTTCCACCGATGGCGGCAGTACCTGGGAGCAGCGTTCCGCCGGCGTCGATGGGCCGGTCGACTTCCATCAGATGACGGTCAGCGAGGCCGACCCCGACGTACTCTATGGCGCCTATGCCGGCCGGCTGCAGGTGAGCCGTGACGGGGGGCATGAATGGCAGGTTCAGGCCGCTGTACCGGAGGGGCTGATCGATTTGGCGGCATCCAGTCGAGACCCGGATCACCTCTATGCCGCCACCCAGACGGGGCTATTGATGAGCCCCAATGGCGGGCAGCGCTGGCGGCAGGTTCATCCCCAGCGCAACCCGGCCAGTGTCGTGGTGGCGAGCGGTGGCGAACTGTATGCCTTCATGCTTGGCGTGGGGCTGATCAAGGCCGATGAGGCGACCCGGGAGTGGGAGCCGCTGAGCGGCGACTGGGGCGAGCGCTACTTTACCCACCTGGCGGTGGACCCCGCGGACCCGCAGCGCCTCGTGGCTGCCGACAACCAGGGCATGCTGCTGCTCAGCGAAGACGGCGGCAGGGAGTGGTCAAGCCTGTGACCTCCGCTCCCTCATATACTGCAACCGACACGGATGAATCATGATGGACTATCCCCAGATCGACCCGGTGGCCATCGCCATCGGACCGCTGCAGATCCACTGGTATGGCCTGATGTACGTTATCGGCTTCGTTGCCGCCTGGCTGCTGGGGCGCTATCGTGCCCACCGCCTGGGGCTGAGCCACGATGACATCGGCGACCTGCTCTTCTATGCGGCCATCGGCGTCGTTGCCGGTGGGCGCCTGGGTTACGTGCTCTTCTACGGCATGGATCAGTTCTTTGCCAACCCGCTGTGGCTGTTCAGCATCTGGGACGGGGGCATGAGTTTTCACGGTGGGCTGATCGGGGTTCTGCTCGCCGCGCTGATCTTTGCACGTAAGAAACGCCTGGCCTTCTTCCAGCTGACCGACTTCATCGCACCGCTGGTGCCGATCGGCCTGGGGGCCGGGCGTATCGGCAACTTCATCAATCACGAGCTGCCGGGCCGGGTGAGCGAACTGCCCTGGGCCATGCCGTTTCCCCACATGGGGCCGGAGCCGCGTCATCCGTCGGCACTCTACGAGTTCGTGCTGGAGGGGGTCGTGTTGTTCGTGGTGCTGTGGTGGTTGTCTAGCCAGCCACGCCGCCGCGGCTTGATTTCCGGGATGTTCCTGCTGCTCTATGGGGTGTTCCGCTTTGCCGTCGAGTTCGTGCGCCTGCCCGATCCGCACATCGGCTTCATCGCCTTCGGCTGGGTGACCATGGGCATGCTGCTGACCCTGCCAATGATGATTGGCGGTGTGGCGCTGATAGTATGGTCGCGTCAACAGGCCCGAGACACGAAAGCGGTGCTGATACCGAGCCGCGAGTCCTGACGAGGGGCGACATGGCTTGGCGCCGTGGATCGACGGAGAGGCAACGTCATTGAAGGAGAGCGACCCATGCAGGGAAGCCGCGATGCCGGGCAGCCGGAGGAAAGGACGGACGACCCGAAGGACCACGGCGTGTCGATGTCATCGAAGCCCCGGTCTGGCAGGGGCCGCCGCTGGAGCAAGCTCGTCGTCTTCATGGTCCTGGCCCACCTGGTGGGGCTGGCTTCATCCGTCGAAGCCCTGATGTCGAGCCGAACGTCCGAAGGGGCAATCGCCTGGATCGTGTCCCTCAATACCGTGCCGTACGTGGCGGTGCCCACCTACTGGGTATTCGGGCGCAGCAAGTTCGAAGGCTATGCGATGTCCCGGCGCGATGAGGAGTCGGAGATCACGCGGGCACTGGCCGAGAAGCTGAGCGAATTGCGCTCGCATCGGGTCGAGTCGTCGCGAAGCAGCCACTATCTGGACGGCGTGGAGCGCCTGGCCAAGTTGCCGCTGATGGGCGGGAACGAGACGACGCTGCTGGTCGACGGCGAAGCGACCTTCGACAGTCTGTTTGCCGGGATCGAGGCTGCCGAGCGCTACCTGCTGGTGCAGTTCTACATCGTCAGGGATGACGATATCGGCACCGAGTTCCAGCAGCGCCTGATCCAGAAGGCGAGGGAGGGGGTGGCGGTCTATTTCCTCTATGACGAGATTGGCAGCTACGCCTTGTCGAGTGACTATGTGAAGGAGCTGGAGGCGGCGGGTGTCAATGTCCACCGCTTTCACTCGACACGGGGGCCGGGAAACCGCTTCCAGCTCAACTTCCGCAACCATCGCAAGGTGATGGTGGCCGACGGAGCCACGGCGTGGCTCGGCGGGTTCAATATCGGAGACGAATACCTGAACGGGGAGGAAGGTATCGGGCCGTGGCGAGACACCCATCTCAAGATCGAGGGACCGGCGGCACTGGCCATGCAGCTGGTGTTTCTGGAGGACTGGCACTGGGCCACGGAAGAGCTGCCCGAGCTGCCCTGGGTACCGGTGGTACGTTCCCGCCAGGATGCACCGATACTGATCCTGCCCTCCGGTCCTGCGGATCGCTTCGAAACCGCCAGCCTGATGGTCCAGCAGGCTATCCACTCTGCCCAGGAGCGAATATGGTTTTCGAGCCCCTACTTCGTGCCGGACGAGGGTGTGCAATCGATGCTCAAGCTTGCCGCCATCAACGGGGTGGACGTACGGATCCTGATCCCGGAGCAGCCCGACAATATCCTGCTCTACTATGCGGCATACGCCTTCCTGGGGCCGTTGCTGGATGCCGGTGTCGAGATCTACCGCTATCAGGCGGGTTTTTTGCACGGCAAGGCGTTCCTGGTGGATGATGCCGGCGCTGCGGTGGGAACCGTTAATCTGGACAATCGCTCGTTTCGACTGAATTTCGAGATTACCGCGCTGGTCATGGACCCGTCGTTTGCGGCCGATGTCGAAGCGATGTTCGAGGCGGATTTTGCTCGCTCCCGCCGAATGGAGCTCGAGGAGATCGAGCAGCAGCCGCTATGGCATCGCGTGGCTGCCCGGGGGGCTTACCTGTTCGCTCCCGTTCTCTAGATCTTTCCCAGGCAATCGCAGCCTGGTCGATGATGTGTGTCAGGTATATCGCTGTAGAAGTGCAAGGAGGTCGATATGATGACGACTAACGGTTCAATGACCTTCCACCCCTGTGGTGAAGGTTGCGCAAGAGGCAACGAAGAATGAGACACAATGGCAGCAATAGCGCATGGCCATCGCCATTTCGCCCCCGTGCAGCGGTATGGGCTACTGTACTGAGCCTGGTATTCACTGGTGCCATGCTGATGTCGGCCGCTGCGCTGGCCGACGAGCCCGACGAGGAAGCGGCATCCGAATGGCCCAAGGGGCACTATCCGTTGCCGGAGGCAGGCGACGTCATCGGCGAGAACTATACCGTCGAGGCTCGGGACGAGGAGACGCTGCTCGATATCGCCAGGGCCCACAATGTGGGGTACGAGGAGATCCGCCTGGCCAACCCCGAGGTGAGCGTATGGCTACCCGGCGAAGGCACCGAAGTGGTCATTCCCGGGCGGCACATCCTGCCCGCCGCGGAGCGGGAAGGCATCGTGATCAACATTGCCGAGCTTCGGCTCTACTACTATCCGCCGGCCTCCGAGGGTGAGACGCCTAGGGTCGAGACCTATCCGATCGGCATCGGCAGAGAGGGATATAACACGCCACTGGGCAAGACCGAGACCACCATGCGTCTGAAGGACCCGGCCTGGTATCCGCCTCGCTCCATGCGTGAAGAGGCGGCCGAGAGAGGCGAGCCGGCTCCCGCCGTGGTGCCGCCGGGTCCGGACAATCCGCTCGGCAGCCATGCCATCCTGCTGGATATCCCAGGCTACCTCATCCATGGAACCAACGAGCCGGATGGTATCGGCATGCGTGCCAGCCGTGGCTGTATCCGCATGTTCCCCGAAGATATCGAGTCGATCTTCGACCGCGTGCCCGTGGGTATGCAGGTCAATATCATCAACCAGCCGATCAAGGCCGGCTGGGATGGCGATATGCCCTATGTGCAGGTCTTCGAGACGCTCGAGGACCAGGAGTACGGCATGGCGGCACTGATGGAGACCCTGTCGTTGCTGGAACGCAGCGGCGACGAGGGCTCGGTGCCGTTGAACTATGAGCAGTTGCGCCACTTGCTGGAGAACCCCAATGGCGCGGTCGTCGCACTGGAGCAGGCGCCGGAGCCCGAAGAGGAGCCGGAAGAGCCTGACGCGGGAGGTTTGTATGACGAACTCGCTGCCCTATTGGGCCCAGAGCTTGTAAAGCAGGGCTCGTAAGAGAACGTGCGCCCGAGGAGGCTGTGTGATAACCCCGTCACCAGCTTCGGGTGCGGCGCCCAAGAAGAATGCCTCGGCTTCGCCTTGCCATGGGATCACCTCGTTCAGTGTACTGCCTTAACGGGGTGTCCACTGCTTCCTGGGCAAGATCACAGATATTACATTGTCGCCGACATGGAGCTGGAAGCCGTGGCACGTCGCTTACCTTCGAACAGACGGTCGCGGGATCCGGCCAAGTGCTTATGCATGAGATCATGCGCCAGCTCGGGATGGCGCTGTTCGATCGCCTCAGCGATAGCACGGTGCTCTTCAAACACATGTTGCAGGCCATCGGGGGTCGTCTTCAGCGACAGCCCGTGTAACTGCATGCCGACGGCGATGTGCTCTTCCAGCGCTTCCATCGCCGTCGCGTAATAGCGGTTTCCCGACGCCTGTGAGATGGCGAGATGAAACTGGAAATCGGCGTCCTCGTGGTGCCGGCGACGGCTGGTTGCATCACGCAGCATTTTCAAGGCGGACTTGATGCGCTGGAGGTCTTCCGCGTTGTGCCGTTCAGCAGCCCGGGCTGCCGCCCTCGGCTCGACACTAAGGCGAAACTCATAGCAATCTTCCAGATCGGCAATGTTTTCCATCTGCCCGAAACCCAGCGGTTGCCGTAGGCCGAGGCTGCGTACGAAGCTACCCGCGCCGCGCCGAGAATAGATTAGCCCTTGTTCGCGCAGTTTCTGCAGCGCGTCCCGCACGATGGGGCGAGAGACCTGAAATTCAGCAGCAAGCTCATGTTCAGTCGGCAGACGCTCGTCAGGCTGGTAAGACCCTGACTTGATCGCACGTTGCAGATGGTCGTAGACCATCTCGCCTAAACTACGTCGTCCTGAGGTCGGTTCTCGTCGATCACTCATGCGGCTTTTCCGTATATGTTGTGCAGATCATTTCGGCGACTCTGACAAGGGTGTCATTCGCACCGAAGCCGCCCGATTTCGTGATGAATATAGTATCCCCGGCTCGGCAGATTGGAAGGCCGGGAAGAATTTCACCGAGTAGTTCCATGTCCGAGATGCCATGGCAATGCAACACGGCTTCAGCCGTCGCCCCGCCGGTGAGAAGCCAGGTCACGGCGTCCTCTCCTGCAAGCTGTTTCAGGGACGTAGCAAGATTGGCTGCAACCGTTGCTGCCGGCACGGAGTTGGGGCCAGGAACGGCCTGCAGCACCGTCAACTGCGCTGCTTGCACGGGCTCGATGTCCAGGCGACCACCAGGGGCCGGTATATGCAAGGCATCACGTCGTGCCGTCAATAGGGCGTCAATCTGACCCAGGGTAATCGTATCCCGCGTCCCTGCGGTTATGCACAGCGCTGGCGGGAACGACAATGGCGCGTCTTGCGGGATGCGCTGGCCAGCCATGTGCCGTGCCACACGCTCCGCCAGTGAACGCGCACCCAGCAGTAGGGTATCGGAGCCGCAGTCACCGATCCACTGGTCCATATCTTCGTCACGCAGGGTGTCGGGTATACATGCGCTGCTGGCATGGTGGCCGAGGGCGGCGCCTACCGAGATCGGCGAGTCCACCCCAAAACCGCTGACGCAGCCGTTGCGCACGATTCGGTCGAATTGCGGGATCGCCGGCATGGCGACGAGCCTGCGGTAGGGGATTTCGTCAAGCTCGGCGGCGATCGGCCCCTTGAGCCGGGAGTCGACCTTCTTGAAGATGGGGATACCGGCAGGCAGTGTCGCCACTACCTGGGCTACCCGTCGTCTTGCTTCATCCGGGGAGGCGTCGCGCGTTTGCGTCGAGATGGCCAGGATCTCGGGGTACTCCTCGGCCAATACGCGCTCGATGGCCTCTGGTGAGGTCACGGCAAGGGTCCGCAAGCCATATCGTGCGAACGCCGCGCCGGAATCGAGTGCGCCGGTCAGGTCGTCGGCAACGATCGCTAGTCTCGGAATTTCAGTCATGGACGCCATCGCGGCTCTCTCTGGGAATTCGCTGAACAATTGATTGCACGTCACCCCGTGGCCAGGCGATTCGTTCGACCGCCCATCAGGGGGCTGGCCGAGGTGGCATGGGTATGCCTCTGCAGCCAGTTCGATGGCGGAATGGGCATCAGGCCCCTTGGCCGGTTCCGTGGTGAGTTGCCCAGCGCCGCGGTTTATAGCGCGGCACGGTATATCTCGAGCACGTCGCTGACGGCCATGTCGCGGGGATTGTTGTCCATCAACCGCCGGATGCCGTGTGCCTCCTCGGCCCAAGCAGGCAGGTCGTCCTCACGGGCACCGTGCCTGGCAATCCGCATCTCGACCCCGAGATCTCGGCAGAAGGCGTGGGCGGAGGCGAACAGCGACTCGGGCGAGTCGTCGAAATCAAGCCCCAACGCCTTGGCGATTTCGCGGCTCTTCTCGAGTCGCACCGGCGCATTATAGGCAAGCACGTGCGGGAAGGTGATCGCATTCGACAATCCATGCGGCAGGCTGAGTCGTGTGCCGAGGGGATAGGCGAGTGCGTGGCCGGCGGCGGTATTCACCGGGCCGAGGCAGATCCCGCCATAATACGATGCGAGGATCATGCCGGCGCGCGCCTCGGTATCCTGACCATCGGCGACGGCACGGGGCAGGTACTTGCCGATCAGGGACATGCCCATCCGCGCATAGCCGTCGATCAGGTCGTGCGCCTTGATGTTGGTGAATGCTTCGACACAATGCGCCATCGCATCGATGCCGTTCGCAGCGGTCACGGCGGGCGGTACAGAGTAGGTCAGCACGGGATCGAGTACGGCGAAGTCCGCCAGCAGGAACGGGCTTTCCACCGCGATCTTCGATTTTGTCTCAGGGTCCGTGACCAGGGCGCGAATACCTGCCTCGGATCCGGTGCCGGCCGTCGTGGCAACCTGGGCGAGGGGGGTACGACGGCCCTGCACGCGGTTCGGTCCGGCGACGTCTTCGAGCGTCTGTTCTCCGTCCCAGAGTGCGGCGACCAGTTTGGCGATGTCCATCACCGACCCGCCACCGAGGCCCACGACCAGATCGGGTTGGCATTCGCGGGCGACAGCTATCGCCCGTTCGAGTGCCGTGGTGTCGGGCTCAGGCGGAATGTCGGCGAAGACGGTGACCTTCCCCGGTAACTGGAGGGTGTCGACATAGCCCGCCGTGTGTTCACCAGCGATGACCAGCGGTCGGCGGGCGTTTGTTGCCCACGCCCCCAAGCGAGCGGCGGCGCCAGCCCCGACTTCCAGCTGCTTGGGTTGATGGATGGTGATCGGGTTGTCGATTGTGCTCATGCTTTCGCCCCCTGCTCGAGATGTTCCATCTGCGCCCAGACCGACGCACGGGCTTCGTCGTCAAGTTCCACGAACGGTGGGCGGACACGGGTCCAGCCGTTCCAGCCCCGGCGACGGGCAAGCATCGTCTTGACGGTCGGCAGCTGAACGTAGGCGTTGGTCAGTTCGCGCCAGGCGTTGATGCGCGCTTGCGCCGCCGCGACCTCGGCTTCTCGTGCGGGATCCTCCCACCCATCGAAGACGATCCTCAGGTCCGACGCGACCAGGTTCGAGCTGGCTGTGATGCAACCGGCGCCTCCCGATTGCAGCAAGGGCAGCATCAACGGGTCGGCCCCGGCCATCACGGCACAGTCCGGACACTCGGCGATGGTGCGGCGCATGTTGTCGAGGTCGCCGGAGCTATCCTTCACCCCGACCACGATTCCCGGGTAGGCGGCTTGCAGGCGAGCGATGAGCTGCTGCGAGATCGGAACTCCCGACATCTGGGGAATGTGATAGAGAATCACCCGCAGCCGGTCGTCGGCGACCCGTTCGATGGTCTCGGCATAGGCGCGGAAGAGCCCTTCGTCGCTGGCCCCCTTGTAATAGAAGGGCGGCAACAGCACGACTGCCCGCACGCCGGCTTGGACCGCGTGCCGGGTCAGCGCCACGCTGTCCGTCACACTGGTCTGTGCAGTCCCGGGAAGCAGCCGCAGTGGGGCGATGCCCGCCTCGATGACACGGTCCAGAAGCTCCTGCCGCTCCTCGAGGCCCAAGGAATTCGCTTCGCCGGTCGTGCCGAGGAGAGCGATACCGTCGCAGCCCTCCTTGATCAGGGCGTGGCAGTGCTGAGCGAAGGCGACGTGATCCGGGCTGCCGTCCTCGACGAAGGGGGTCGCGGCGGCACAGAACACGCCGCTGAAGTCGTGAGCTGTCATCATGCGCCCCTGCCTGCCGCCAGTTTTCGCGCATAGGCGATGGCAGCGTTCAAGTTGGTGTGGTTGGCCTTGCCGGTACCGGCGATATCGAAGGCGGTGCCGTGATCGACTGAAGTGCGGTCGATCGGCAGTCCCACCGAGACGTTCACTGTCGTGTCGAATGCCACGAGCTTGATGGGAATATGCCCCTGATCGTGGTACTGGGCGATCACCAGATCGAAGCCGCCCTGATAGGCGCGGTAGTAGACCGTGTCGGCCGAGATGGGGCCCTCGACGTTCATTCCCTCATCCTGCGCCATCGTGACGGCTGGCCTGATCTGCTCCATGTCCTCATTGCCGAACAGGCCGTTTTCTCCGCAGTGCGGGTTGAGCCCTGCGACGGCAATACGGGGATTCTCGACGCCGATACGCCGCATATGCTCGTAGCCCGCGCGGATCGTCGCCAGCACTCGCTCGGGCGTGACGCGCCCGATGGCATCCTTGAGCGAGACATGGGTGGAGACGTGGATCACTTCCAGCCGTTCGGAAGCCAGCAGCATGTAGGCCGCATCCGATCCCGTCAGGTCACGCAGCATGCCGGTGTGGCCATCGTAATGGTGGCCGGCGGCGTTCAGCGACTCCTTGTTGATGGGAGCCGTGACGATGCAGCCGATCGTTCCGGCCTCGGCCGCGCGTACCGCCGCCTCGATGAAGCGGAAGGCGGCGTCGCCGGCCGCGTGGTCGAGTCGCCCCCAGGGCAAGGGGGCGCCCGGCACCTCGATATCCTCGACCAGGCCAGCGAAGTCGAGCGAGGTGCCGACCACCTTCTGGGCCGCCTCGAGCGTTGCCAGGTTGCCGAAGACGCGCGTTTTCGCTCGCTGTTCAGGTGTCATCTCGGCCAGTGCCTTGACCGTGATCTCGGGACCGATCCCGACCGGGTCGCCCATCGTGATGCCGATGATGTCGTTCATGCGGTTGCTCCGTCGATCCAATCGAGGCTGAGCCGAACGTGTTTGATGGCTCGCCGATAGAGGGTGTAGGCGATGTCCACCTGCCCGTCGGCTCGCTGCAGGATGACAGGGTAGGAGAGCTCCTTGTTGCGGCCGTCCACCGAGTTGTTGGAAAGACAGGTACCCGGGGCGTCCTCGATGACGATTCGGTGCGGGAAAGTGCAACCATCGTCTTGGGAAAGACACAGGGTCAGCGGTGCACGCGGTACGCCCCAGATTGGCTGGCAACCTCCCGACGCATCGGGCCGGTCATCATCTTCACCCAACTCGTCGTAGAGGGAGGTGCGCCGGTCCTGGGACATCGCCGCCGAGACCGGATTGCAGACCATGGCGATTCGCCCATCGGCCAGTCGCGTCACGCCGATCGAGGAGTTGTTGTTCGGCACGTCGGTGGGGGCGGGGGGCGTCCAGGTATGGCCGCCGTCGAGGCTTTCCGAGCGGTGCACGAAATCGGCTTGACGCCGACGATAGAAGGCCACCTGGCGGTCTTCCTCGAGGGGTACGGGGGACATGTGAACCGCACCTAGCGAGTCCGGCACGTCCTGGACCGTCCAGGTTTCGCCTCGATCGGTCGATACCGCCATCGCGGCCGTGTCGTGGCTGCCATTCCAGCGCTGTCCCGGGCGTGGGTTGCAACGAAACAGCGGCAGCATCCAGGCGCCATCGCCTCGGATGCGCAGGGGGGCGCGGATAAAGGTCCCATCCGGCAAGCCGATGTCGCGGCATGGGCCACTGGCTACATGGTCACCATTCAACTCGAGTCGGCGCATCATGACCCTTGCCTCGTCCTGGTTGCCGGCGGGCTGGGCCGTATTGAACAGGATCGTCTCGCCCTCGGGCGACGTGAAGATCACCGGGTTTTGCTCGGACCGGGCTGGGTCGTCGGTCAGGCATTGCGCAGGCCCCCAGGCATCGGCGCCCGGTGCCAGTACCGAGGCGTGGATCGAGATGTCCGACTTGCCTTCGAGGGTTCCGCCGAACCACGCGCAGAGCAGTGCGCCATCGGGAAGAACGGAAAGAAAAGCGGCATGATTCTGCACCGCCAATGAGGGCAGGATCGCCTCCGACCCGCCGGAGCGCGAGACCAGCGTTCCGTCCATACGGGCTGCGATTTCGTCAGGTGTCATTCGAGCATTCACTCCTAAGTGTCATTGGGGCGCTCACGCTGCCCCGGTGACGGTGAGCATCGTCACTGGCAAAGATGTTGTCAAGTTAGCAGTCGCAATATTGAAGGTTAGACCAAAGGATAATGTGTAAATTAATTGCTTTTAAATCAATAATTTACTTTAGGCAAATCATGATGGATAGGTTTGTTTGATTTCTTAAATTGACAACATTGTGAGCTGAAGCCATTGTTCAGGTGTACGGCACACCGAGGAGGGGCTATGACACCGATATGCTTGGATGTGGTTTGGCAGGGACAACACGGCACCAGCTTGGTTGCCGATACAATGTCTCTCTTGGCGCCCAGATGATGACCCGCTGCTACTATCATTACAGAAGAGTGGTTTGAAGCTTTACTTCTTATATTGAAAAGGAGAGTAACAAATGATCTTAAAAAAGACTGCTTTGAAAAAATCGTCGCTTCTATTGTTGTCAGGGATGCTGCTCCCCTTTGCCAGTGGCTTCTCCAATGATGGCTCTGCGCAAGCTTCAGAAAACGCTGAAACAGTGAAGCTGGTAGCTGCGACCATCAACCCAAGAGGCTCATTGCTGGCTGACGCGCTCATAGCCTTCGGGGATGAAATTGAAAACCAGAGTGACGGAACGATTGAAGTAAACGTTCGCACTGACGGCATTCTTGGCAGTGCATCCAGCCAATACCAATCCGTTATCTCTGGTGACATTGACATGATTTACTCAGATTCGGGTTGGTTTGCAGAACAACACCCGGTATTTGAGGTGTTAAGCTCGCATTATCTCTTCAAGGACAGAGAGCACTTTGAATCTATCGTGAATACAGAAGGGAAGCTCTCTTATTTTGAAGATTTGCTGGTAGAGCGTCCTGGTTTAAAAACAGTGATGTATGCGGGCGGGCTGGAAAGGAATATCATCAGCACTTTTCCGATTAACGGTGTTGAAGATTTGCAAGGAAGAACAATGCGGAGTGGTACAGGGGCTACTGAGTTGGAATGGTGGCGAAACCTGGGTGCAAATCCAACCAATATTGATTTTAATGAAGTGTACTCTGCTCTACAAACAGGCGTAGTAGAGGGCTCGCAAAATAGTTTGGACGCTATGATTCAACAGCGCTTCGGGGAAGTTGCGAAACACGTAGCTAGAACACAACATAGCCTAACCCTGGGTTTTGTGGTCATGAATAATGAACGATATGAGTCATTATCAGATGAACAAAAAGAAGCAATACAGAGAGCGGCGGATATTGTGCAGCCTGAATATATCAGCAGGGCGTTTGAGCAAGCCAAAGAAGATATGGAAACATTGGAAAATGAATTTGGCGTAACCTTTACCAATCCAGAGCGTGAAGGATTCGTTGAAAGATCACGCCTCCAATTGGATGAATTAGCTGCGAGATATGATGTGGAAGACATCGTAGAGGAAACCTTCAACTGAAGATCTGTTTGAACTGCCCCTGATACTTATGGGGCGGTTCAAACCCTTTTTGGGGTTGTAATATGTTGTATAGAAAACTCAATTGTGCAATATTCAGTGTGGTAGGATTGGTTAGCATATTCATGCTGGTACTGATTTCTATAACTTTGTTTGCTGGTGTGCTCACGAGATATGTTTTTTCTTACTCTGTTCCAGAGCTGGAGGTTTTAAGAAAGTTCTCCTTGCTGTGGCTTGTTTTTCTAGGGTCCGCCTTGGCTGTAAAAGAGAAAGCTCATTTGGAAATTGATATTTTCTCGGAGTACTTGAGCGAAACTGGCCTCAAGGTAAAAAACATCATTGTCTATTTGCTTTCTCTTTTCGGGATGATCATTCTGTTGTTTATAGGGATCGCTGCATACCGAGCAGGTCTGATGCGAACAGAGCTAGTACCGATTCGGTTCCTCCCTTCACAACCTTCGCTAATCTACTATTATTCCGCATTTCTCGTGGGCTCGGTATTCATGATTTACTTCCACCTGCTCAACGCCAAGTATTTGTTCACTAGAAAAAACGAAGAAGAGGTGGATGAAGAATGATTCTGCTGGCCGTTATTTCTATTTTTCTTGTTTGTCTGTTAATTGGCGTTCCTGTTGCGTTCAGTATTATTATTGCTTCAGTGGTTCCGATTCTGTTCGAGCCGCTAGTGAGTTTGACGCAAGCTAGTTCTATCATGATTGAATCGTTCTCCAGTTTTACGCTGTTGGCGATTCCATTGTTTATTTTTGCCGGGGCGTTGCTTAATCTAACGAAAGTGACGGATGATTTGATCTATATTTCCAAGGCGCTGGTTGGTAATTTAAAGGGTAGTCTCGCCCACATCAACATTGTGACGAGTGTGTTCTTTGGTGCCATATCGGGCTCTTCTGTTGCAGACGTTGCATCTCTAGGGAGACTCTTGATCCCTGCGATGGTAAAGGCAGGCTACAGCAAAGAGTTTGCAGCAACTTTAACAGCGGCTTCCTCTACCATTGGATCCATTATTCCCCCAAGTATTCTGTTGATTGTATATGGGGCGTTATCTCAGACTTCTGTGGCTGCGCTATTTGTAGCGGGGATTATCCCGGGAATTTTGATCGGGCTAACCCAAATGATTTACGCTTACTATTATGCATCAAAAAACAATGTTGGGCCTGTTAGCAACGAACTCTTGGGATTAAGCGATGACGAGAAAGTCTCCAAGCGCGTCGCGTTAAAGAAAAGCATATTCCCTGTCAGCTTGTTTTTAGTTGTCATCGTGGGGATTATGGCGGGTATATTTACGGCAACAGAAGCAGCCGCTATCGCTGTCGTTTATGTGTTCTTGGTGGCCTTCTTTATCAAGAAGGAGAGGGGCTTCAAGAACTACATGGAAGTCACGCATAGAGCTGTAACAGACTCGGCATCCATTTATATTCTGATAGCGGCGGCTGCCTTTTTGTCCTGGGTTCTTTCGTATTATCAAGCACTCGACCCAGTTGTTAATTTTATTGTTGGCAATGACTTTAGCCCCTTTGCTTTCTTGCTTATATTAGTGTTGCTGTACTTTATTCTTGGCACTTTTATGGAGCCAAACTCAGCCATGCTCATTTTTGTTCCCCTGTCGGTTCCAGTGATACGAGGATTGGGAATTGACCCAGTGGTTGCAGGCATAGTCACCGTTATGGCTATTCGTCTTGGCACCGTGACGCCGCCATATGGGTTATCTACGTTATTAGCTGCAAAGATAGCAGAGACGAATGTGATAAAAATGCTGCCTCATATACTAATGTTTGTAGTGATCTACTTCATGTCTATTTTAAGCATTATTGTATTTCCTCAAATTGTGACATTCATGCCGGATCTATTAATGCGATAGGCTAGGGAGCTACTGAAATTCTTTGGCTGGGGTCATTTAAAAGACTATTAACAACTGATTTTGATCAACCCATAGCCCCGGGATTATGGGTTGGTTCCAGGGTGGAATAATATGCTTTTGACGGATAAGGTGGCAATCATAACAGGTGCCAGTAGAGGGATAGGAAGAAGTATTGCCAAGACATTGGCTGGGAATGGAGCATCCCTCACTATCGTTGGGACAAACCTGGATCTTTTAAATGAAGTTTCCTGCGATGTGAAAGAGCTGGGAAGCGAATGCTTGATTTTCGCGGGGGATGTCACAAAGCCTGAAACTGCGGAAGCCGTTGCAGAAGAAACGATGGACTGTTTTGGAAAAATTGACATTTTAGTAAATAACGCCGGCATTAATATGCGCAGCTCTACCTTGGATATGGATTTTCAGGATTGGTATCGTGTGCTCGATGTGAATTTGAATGGAAACTTGTATTTCAGTAAAGCGGTTTTACCTCATATGGTAGGGAGGCGTTGCGGAAAAATTGTTAACGTCAGCTCCTCCACGGCCAAATCCGGGCATAGAAATGCCGCCCCTTCATACGGGGCATCTAAAGCTGGTGTTGATTACTTGACAAGGCATCTTGCCCTGGAAATGGCCAAGTACAATATCAATGTCAATGGCGTTAGCCCTGGCCCTGTCGAAACAGACATGATCAAACAGTGGAGCGAGGAATACTTCCAGAAAGTTGTTTCCAATGTTCCTTTGCAAAGATTAGGGACACCTCAAAACGTAGCAGATGCTGTGCTTTTTCTTGCATCCAGTATGGCTGATTTTATTACTGGTGAAATTATTAATGTTAATGGCGGAACTTATATAAACTGAGGCTTTTGGGAACGTCTTTATACTGAGCTGCTGACGTTCGATAGCATCTCTCCGAATCGACCACTAGCCATCAGAGGCTGGGTTTGTGACCGGTTAGGAGAGATGGCTAGTCATTGTCTGACCATCGATCGCAGACACTTTTCGGAGAAGCCTAGTGTTTGTGTTCCGCGACATGCTCGTCCGCCAGGGTATGGCGGATATAAAGCACCACGGACCAGATGGCGTCTTCGTCCAGCTTGCCCTGGAAGCGGGGCATGGCGCTGTTGCTGTTGCCTTCCTTTATCTGCCAGGCGTATTCACCGGCCGCATGAGCGGCGCCATGCAGGGCCAGGTTGGTCGGGCTAGGGTCGTAATAGGCGGCGGCGGGTGCCAGGCCATTTCCTTCCCCGCTCGGTCCATGACAGGCCGAGCAATAGCGCTGATAGACCTGCATCCCCTGAGCCAGGGTCTCGGCATCGGGCTCCAGCGGACTTTCGCGCTCAGCCCACTCCTGCGGTGCCTTCCAGCCATGACCTCCATCCCCATGGGCGTGATCGTCTGCACCGTGGCCATCATCGCCATGTGCTGCATGGTCATCACCACCATGGGCGTGGCCATCATCGCCATGTGCTGCATGGTCATCACCGGCATGGGCGTGGCCGTCGTCGCCGTGTGCGGCATGGTCGTCACCGCCATGAGTCTGGCCGTCGTCGCCATGGGCAGTATGTTTTTCATCGTCATGGGCGGCATGCGCGTGGCTACCCGCCGAGCTATGCCCATGGCTCTCATCGGCATGGCCAGGACTGGCCAGGGCAAGGGCGAGTGTCAGGCCGCCAGCAAGCATGATGGCGAAACGAAGCAGTCGGCCGGGATCCTGAGTGGCCACCTGAGTGGCGGAATGGTATCGATTAGGGGTAGTCATGGGTTGCTCCTGAATACGGTCAAGCGGACGACGACACGAGGATCGCGTCGTTTCGGTAACGGTATTCAGGCGAGTCTAGGCGGGCGCTTGAGCAAATAGGCAGGCGCCGGGGGCGAGTGCCCCGGCATGAAAAGTGGCTGCTGCGTCATGGCACAGGCCGGAATAACGGCATGGCCGGCGGTGCCCGTCATGCAGTGGCTGTTGCCGATGCAGTCCGTGGCGCAGTCCGCCATATCCGAGTGGGTGTCCTGTGGGCAGTCCTCATGGCTGCTCTCCTGGCTCGCATGATGCGTGGCATCGAAGATGGCATCGAGTCCGGCCGCGGCGACGCCTCCTGCCGAGAGGGCGAGAACGAGGCAGAGGTAGGCGAGTCGGACCATGAATCGACGCATGCGGAGCGGAACCTCGAAAACGTCAGGCAATTGAACACTTCCGATCTTCGCCGCAATGCCGTGATCAGGCAATCGACAGGTGGCCCTGGAAGGAGCTGATCGACCGATTCCTGATCTCGGTCAGGATTCGGTCAACGGCCTTGGCTCTGATGATAGAGGTGTTGCCTCGGCAAAGGAGACCAGTCGACGCTTCTCCTCGTCCCACAGCACGAGTCGCACCGATGCGAGGCTCTGCCGCAGGGTGAGGCGGCCGATATGGCGGATTTGGGGATGGTCGCGCAGCACTTCGGGCAGCCGGTAGGAGGGGATGCGGCTGCAGAGATGATGGACATGGTGGATCCCGATATTGGCGGTGAGCCAGCGCAGGGGACCCGGGAGGTCATAGTGGGAGCTGCCGTGCAGCGCCGTCTCGTGGAACGTCCAGTCGTCTTCGTGTTCCCACAGGGTCTCCTCGAACTGGTGCTGGACATAGAACAGCCAGACGCCGATCGAGGAGGCGAGAAGCGTGATGGGGAGTTGCACGAGCAGAAAGGGGATCACGCCGACCAGCCAGATCATGACGGTGACGAGCAGCGCGATCGCCGCGTTGGTGCTCATGGTGCTCAGCCAGGGCATCCAGCCCGCACGCATGAATCCCACCGGCAGGCGATGGTCCAGGATGAACAGGTACGTCGGGCCGAGACCGAACAGCACCAGCGGGTGCCGGTACAGGCGATAGCGGAGCCGCTGCCTTAGCGGCAAGCCCCGAAACTCGCGTACGGTCAGGGTATCGATGCCGCCGATACGCGGGCGATCGAGGTTGCCGGAGCTGGCATGATGGAGGGCATGGCTGTGCCGCCACAGGTCGTAGGGCGTCAGGGTCAAGACGCCGATGGCTCGTCCGACCCAGTCATTGGCAGCGCGAGACGGGAAAAATGACCCGTGGCTGCAGTCGTGCTGGATCATGAACAGGCGCACGAGAAAGCCCGCGGCAGGCACGGCGAACAACAGGCCGAGCCAGTAGCCAGCGCTCAGGGTGCCCCACATCAGTATCCAGAGGGCGGCGAAGGGGATCGCCGTGGCCATCAGTTCCACCACGCTGCGCGCCAGGCGCGGCGTGCGGTACTCACCCAGGGCGCGCTTCAATGCCCGTGGCTCGGCGGTGATGTCGATAGTCGTTTGGGGGTCCATGACTGTAGGTTGGTGTCAGTCACGCACCCCGTCTGTACGGTACCGCACGTATATCGGGACGATCGTCGGCGTGGCCCCGCCTGTGCTGCTGGCGTCACGGCGCGCCCGAGGCGACCTGCCTACTGCTGCCGTGGTTCCGTCGGCAGCGCCTCCACCAGCCCCAGCGCCACGCAGAGCCGCACCAGCTCGGCCAGGTTGTGCGCTCCCAGCGCCTTCATGGCCCGCAGCCGGTAGACCTCCACGGTCTTGGCACTGATGTCGAGGTGCTCGGCGATCTCGCGGCTGGTCATGCCTTCGGCGACGTGCACCAGTATCTGCCGCTCCTTGGGGCGGAGGGCGGCGTAGCGGGCCTGGACGGTCTCGAGCCTGGCCCTGGTCTGGCGCAGGCGCTGGTGTTCGGCCATGGCCTGCTGCACGGCATCGATCAGCTGCTGATGGTTGAAGGGCTTCTCGATGAAGTCGAAGGCCCCCGCCTTGAGGGCCGTCACCGCCATGGGCACGTCACCGTGTCCGGTCATGAAGATGATCGGCGCGATGTCGCCGCGCTCGTTCAGGCGCTGCTGGACCTGCAGGCCGCTGAGGCCGGGCATGCGCACATCGAGCAGTACGGCAGCGAAGCTGTCGGGTTCAGCGGCCAGGAAGGCATCGCCGTCGGCAAAGGCGTGGGTGGCCAGGCCCACGGAGTCCAGCAGCCAGGCCAGCGAATCGCGCAGGGCCTCGTCATCGTCGACCACGGCGATGCGGGGCACAGCGTGGTCTGAATGGGCCGAAGGGGTGGTCACGCGTCTCTCCTGGGCGAGCGTTCAGGCGGAGGCTGGCCGGGTCGTCAGCGAGCCGGGTTCGGCCTGCAGTGTACCCGCAAAGGTGGCGCCGTCGGAACCGCTGGTCAGTGCCAGGTTGCCGCCCATGGCTTCCATCAGCGAATGACTGATGGCCAGACCCATCCCCAGGCCGTCGGAGCGGGTGGAGTGAAAGGGCTCGAAGAGATGTGTCGCCTGGGCTTCACTGATGCCGGGCCCCCTGTCGCTGACGGTGAAGGTGACTTCCCGGGGGCCTCTGCGCCAGGCGTGGATTGTGACCCGGTCGGCGCCATGCCGGTCGCGGCTCGCCTCCAGCGCGTTGAGCAGCAGGTTGACGAGGACCTGTTCCAGCGCCACCGGATCGGCCATCACCCGAGGCAGGGCGTCGGCCAGGTCAGGCTCGATGGCGACGCCGGCCTGCTGATACTGCCAGTCGCAGAGGCGACAGGCGGCGTCGACGATACCGGCCAGCACCAGCGGCCGAGGCCGTGTCTGGCCCTTGCGCACGAAGGTGCGGATATGACGCAGCCGCTCGTCCAGGCGCTGGACCTGCTCGTTGATACGCGAGAGGGGGTGCGCCAGGTCGCTGGCGGGGCGGCCCGGGTCGGCCTGCAGCTGCATCAGCGCGCCGCTGGAGTAGTTGGCGATGGCCGCCAGCGGCTGGTTGAGCTCATGAGCGATATTGGAGGCCAGCTCGCCGGTGGTGGCCAGCCGGTTGGCATGGGCGATCTGCTCCTGATGGCGCCTCGCCTGATCCTCGGCGGCCTTGCGCAGGCCGATATCGCGATTGAGCAGCGAAAGGTGGTCGGGCTCGGCGCCGGGCCCGTGGTGGGCCAGTACCACGCTGAGTACCGGCACCGGCCCCTTGGGACCCGGCATTTCCAGCTCACCGCTCCAGGAGCCGTAGCGTGCCACGGCCGGCAGCACGATATCGCGCAGAATGACGAGCGAGGCCGGCGTATAGGCCTGGTCGAGGCGGGCGTCGAGGCCCTCCCTGGGCAGGCTCAGCAACCGACGCGCGGCCTCGTTGGAATAGATGAGTCGCTCGTTGCCGTCGGCGAAGAGCACATAGTCGGTGGTCGACTCTACCACACGGGCCAGGCGCTCCCGGTTGGCCTCGGCGCGGATACGCCGGCCCACGTCCCGGGAGACGCAGAGGATATCGAGCAATTCGCCGGTCGCCGGGTCGCGGCGGGTGCGACTGGTGGTCTCGAACCAGATGTAGCGGCCATCCTTGGCCCGGAAGCGATAGGTCTGCTGATAGAAGCCATCGTGGTAGTAGACCCGGGGCGACTTGTTGAGCAGGTCGGCCAGGTCGGCCGGGTGGAAGTGATCGTAGGCGGAGGCGCCGATCAGCTCCTCGGGCTCGAAGCCGAGCAGCTCCCGTGCCGCCTGGGAAGCGTAGAGGAAGGTGCCGTCGCGGGCGTGGCGGGAGATCAGGTCGGTGGTGCTCTCCGCCAGCCACTGGTAGTGGCGTTTTTCCTCCTCGAGTGCGGCGTTGCGCGACTCCAGCTCGGCGCAGCGGGCCTCCAGGGCGGCAAGCCGTTGGCGCAGGCGGGCAGTGTCGTCGCCAGCCATCAGCGTGCCGGGTCCACCAGGCCGCCCAGCGAGGCGTTGCGTCGGAACCAGCCGGCAATGCTGGCGCGGGGCAGGCGGGTCGGCAGCACCTCGTGGGGAACGCGCTCGGAGAGAAAGCAGGCGAAGTTGCCGGCGGCGGGCGCTACGCGGGCCACTTCACGCTGCGGGTCGTCGTCGGCGAAGATCACCATCTCGCCGCCGCCATCGACGGGCCAGTCGGGGTTGAGGTAGCCCACCGTGGAGACCACCCGATTGGCGCGCCCTTGGAAGCTGTCCAGGTGCCTCTTGTAGAAGGCCCCGGGCGGGTAGTGGGCGAAATGGGCCTCGTACTCGAAGAGCCCCAGGAACAGTGCCTGATTGAGCTCACGCTGCAGGTCGGCCATGGCCTCGAGGTAGCGCCGCTGGGCCAGGCTGCCACGATCGAGCCAGTGGATGGCATCGCCGCGGATATCGCGGCGCAGGGTGTGCTGCGGGCCCCGGCCGATGCCGGCCGACTCGAGCGCTTCGCTCTCGGCCAGGGTCATCAGTTCCCGGTACAGGTCGTGACACAGTTCGGCGTCGAGCATGGCCTCACCGATATACCAGCCCTGGTCGACCAGGGCATCGACCAGCCGGGGAAGGGCGCTGACATCGAGGGCCGGGCGGGTGGCTGGGGGCATCGGGACGTCTCTTCTCCGTGGCGACAGCGGTGGTCAGGGCGTGTGCGTCTCGCTGTGCAGCGTGCGCAGCAGGCGTTCGGGAAAATAGCACAGGCGGCCGGTCGGTGGCTCCTCCAGCAGGCTCACCGGGCGCCCGAACCCCTCGGCCAGCAGTTCGACCAGCATCATCGAGGAGAGCCCCCAGATCACCTGGCCGGCGGCATGATAGCTGGGTACATAGTGGAGGCGCCCATCCACCGGAATGACATCGGTATGGTGTCGCCTGTCCTCGAGGAACAGCGACAGTTCCACCTCGAAGATGGCATCGAGCTCGCTGGGGTCTGGCACCAGCGGCAGGTCGGGAGGAATCAGGCCGACATAGGGCGTGACCAGGATGCCGTGCAGCGATATCACGTCCGAGAGCCGTCCCAGCAGTTCGACCCGCTCCGGCGGCAGGGCGATCTCCTCCCGGGATTCCCGCAGCGCGGTGAACAGCAGGTCGGGATCGGCCTCCTCGCGCTTGCCGCCGGGGAAGGCGACCTGGCCGCTGTGGGTGTTGAGATGGCTGGCGCGGCGGGTGAAGAGCAGCGTCGGCTCGGGGCGGTCGACGATCGGCAGCAGCACCGCGGCCTGCGGCATGTCGAGTCGCATGCGACACGGGGTATGTGCTTGCAGGCGTTTGCGAAGTTTCTCTAACATGGGGTTTCCATCGGGTTTGATTCGTTCTACCGGTCGCCATTGCCACCGTCAAGCCCGAAGCCGGGCGGTATCGCACCGCTCGTCAGCCTGCCAGGGAGCCCCATGAACTTCTGCAGCCATTGTGGCCATACCGTGCGTTTCGCGATTCCGGAAGGGGATGACCGGCCAAGATACCTGTGCGATGCCTGCGGGGCCATCCATTACCAGAATCCGCGTATCGTTGCCGGCACACTGCCGGTGAGCGGTTCGCAGGTTCTGCTGTGCCGGCGTGCCATCTCCCCGCGCAAGGGCTTCTGGACCCTGCCCGCCGGCTTCATGGAGAACGCCGAGACCACCGTCGAGGCCGCCGTCCGGGAGACCCTCGAGGAGGCCTGCGCCGACGTCAGCATTCACGGCCTGTATACCCTGATCAACCTACCCCATATCAATCAGGTCTACATGATCTTTCGTGCCGATCTGGCGGGCGGTTTTGCCGCCGGGCCCGAGAGCCTGGAAGTGGCGCTTTTCGAGGAGCACGAGATTCCCTGGGACGAGCTGGCTTTCCCCACCATCGAGCGTACGCTTCGCCATTTCTATGCCGACCGTGGCGGCAACGACTTTCCGCTGCATATCAGCGATATTACCGCCGAGGATCGCGAGCGCTACTTTGGCTCGGCCTGACAAGGAAACTCCATCGTGGACAAGTTCGAGGTAAAGCTGGATCAGGCAGCCAGGGCGGCCTGGATGTCCTTCGTCGGCGGCATGACCCAGGACGAGATCGCCCAGCAGCTGGGCGTGTCGCGCCCCGGAGTGCAGCGCCTGCTGGCCCTGGCGCGCCAGGAGGGGCTGGTCAAGGTGCACATCGATCATCCCATCGCTTCCTGCATGTCGCTGGCGGGTGCCATCCGCGAACGCTTTGGCCTGGACTACTGTGACGTGGTGCCGGCGGAGGCGGGGGCCGCCGAAGGGGCGGCCAACTATCTTGCCGTGGCGGGGGCAGAGCGGGTGGCTCGCCTGGTCGAGCGGGTCGAACCATTGACGCTGTCGCTGGGAACGGGACGAGCCGTGCGTGCCACGGTGGAAGCCCTCAGCCGCATCGACCGCCCCCAGCACCGCTTCGTCTCGCTGGTCGGCAACGTGGCGCGTGATGGCTCCTCCAACCGCTACGACGGCGTGATGGTGGCGGCGGACAAGACCGGCGGCGAGCGCTTCCTGCTGCCCGCTCCGGTGGTGGCCAGCTCCGTCGAGGAGAAGCAGGCGATGCAGGCACAGCGGTTGTTCCAGGCGATCTTCCAGGTGGCTCGCGAATCCGAAGCCGCCTTCATCGGGGTGGGGCAGATCGATCGCCAGGCCACGCTGTTCCAGGACCAGTTCATTTCCGAAACGGAGCTGGACGAACTGCTGGGCATGCATGCCGTGGGTGAATTGCTGGGTTGGCCCCTGGATAGCCACGGCAATGTGGTCGATTGCTCCATCACGCGGAGGGTGACCAGCTTGCCCCTGGAGATGTTTCGCGACCAGCCGCTGGTGGGGCTGGCCGGTGGGAAGGACAAGGCGCCGGCGATTCTGGCTGCGCTTCGCGGCGGCTGGCTCAAGGGGCTGGTCACGGACCAGGTGGCGGCCCGCTATATCGTCGAGTCCCGCTGACAACCACCATTAGCGGCAATTCCCTTTTTCGTTAGCCGAAAGTCTAAGCCGCTGGGCTTTGCTTTTTTTGGTGCCATGTCCGATCATTTGATCGAACGATGATCAAAATGATCAAGACAAGCCAGTCACAACAGCCAGACCAGAACAACCTGTTCACAACAACAATGCACGCACACCAAGGAGCCCTTCCATGAAGCTCACCCACGCCTTACCGCTGACGGCGCTCGTCGCCGCCGTCTCGGCCGCAGCCCAGGCCCAGGAAATCACCGTCGCCACCGTCAACAACAACGACATGGTGATCATGCAGAGCCTGACCGATGAATTCGAACAGGCCTATCCCGGCATCAGCGTCAATTGGGTGGTGCTGGAAGAGAACGTGCTGCGACAGCGGACCACCACCGACATCGCCACTGGCGGCGGCCAGTTCGACGTGATGACCATCGGCACCTATGAAGTCCCCATCTGGGCCGAGCGCGATTGGCTGGTCGGCCTGAACGGACTGCCGGATGCGTACCAGGTCGACGACCTGCTGCGTCCGGTACGCGATGGCCTGAGCCGTGACGGCGTGCTGCATGCGCTGCCGTTCTACGGCGAAAGCTCGATGCTCTACTATCGCCAGGACCTGTTCGATGAGCACGGCATCGAGATGCCAGAGCAGCCCAGCTGGGAAGAGGCGAGGGAGTGGGCCAGCGAGCTCCACGATCCCGATAATGGCCTCTACGGTATCTGCCTGCGCGGCAAGCCAGGCTGGGGCGAGAACATGGCCTTTGTCTCGACCCTGGTGAATACCTTCGGCGGGCGCTGGTTCGATGAGGACTGGAACCCGGAGATCGACTCCCCCGAATGGCAGGCGGCCATCGAATTCTATGTCGACCTGCTCGGCAACTATGGCCCGCCAGGAGCCAGCTCCAACGGTTTCAACGAGAACCTGGCGCTCTTCTCCGGTGGGCGCTGCGCCATGTGGGTCGACGCCACCTCGGCGGCAGGGCGCCTGTTCGACCCGTCGGAGTCTGACGTGGCGGAGGCGCTCGGCTTCTCCCAGGCGCCGATCGCCGAGACCCCCAAGGGCTCGCACTGGCTCTGGTCCTGGGCGCTGGCGATTCCGGCAACTTCCCAGCAGCAGGATGCCGCCCAGCAGTTCATTACCTGGGCCACCTCCCGGGAGTACATCGAACTGGTCGGCGAGCGCCACGGCTGGACCAGCGTGCCCCCCGGCACGCGCACCTCGACCTACGAAGACGAGCGCTACATCGAGGCGGCGCCCTTTGCCAGCTTCGTCCTGGAGGCCATGGAGAACGCCGATCCCACCGATTCGACGCTCAAGCCGAGCCCCTATATCGGCGTGCAGTTCGCCGGTATTCCCGAGTTCCAGGCCATCGGCACCCAGGTTGGACAGACCATCGCCGCCGCCTTGACCGGCCAGACCACCGTCGAACAGGCCCTGGTCTCGGCCCAGCGCAGCGCCGAGCGCGCCATGCGTCAGGCGGGTTATTACGACTGAGTACCCTGGCGTGCCGCCGGCCGGGAAGACCCCGGCCGGCTTCCCCCTCTACTTTACCAAGTGGTCGATACCATGCGTACACGAGCTTCCGGGCGGACCGTTGGAGGTCTGCGCTCCCTGTCGCTGCAGGCGCCAGCCGTCACGCTGCTGCTGATCTGGATGCTGATTCCGCTGGGCATGACCCTGTGGTTCTCCTTCCAGCGCTACAACCTGCTGATGCCGGGCATGGAGCGGTTTGCCGGCTGGGAAAACTACGAATACCTGCTGACGGATCCCGCGCTGTGGTCCTCCATGGCCACCACCCTGGTGCTGGTGGGCTCGGTGCTGGCGATCTCGGTGATCGGTGGCACCCTGCTGGCGGTGCTCTACCAGCAGGACTTCTTCGGTCGCGGCGTGGCTCGGGTGCTGGCAATCTCGCCCTTCTTCATCATGCCCACCGTCAGTGCCCTGGTGTGGAAGAACATGATGATGCACCCGGTCAACGGCGTGCTGGCCTGGTTCTCGGGACTCTTCGGCCTGCCCGCGGTGGACTGGTTCTCCAACTACCCTCTGCTGTCGATCATCATCATCGTCGCCTGGCAGTGGCTGCCGTTTGCCCTGTTGATCCTGCTCACCGCGATGCAGTCCCTGGACGACGACCAGGTCGAGGCGGCGCGCATGGACGGCGCCGGGCCGCTGGCGGTGTTCTTCTTCATCACCTTGCCGCACCTCAAGCGGGCGATCAGCGTCGTGATCATGATCCAGATGATCTTCCTGCTGACGATCTTTGCCGAGATCTACGTCACGACCTCGGGTGGCCCCGGGCTTGCGACAACCAACCTGGCCTACCTCATCTATATCCGCGCGCTGCTGGAGTTCGATGTGGGGGGTGCCTCCGCCGGCGGGGTCATCGCCATCATCCTGGCCAATATCGTGGCGATCTTCTTGATCCGGATGGTCGCCAGGAACCTGGAAGACTGATCCCTGCACGACACACGCAACGAGGTCACAAGATGTTCAACAAGACACCCACCAGCGGCCCGGCAACGGCCGCGATGCCTCCGGCTCAGCAGGCGCTGGGCGCTCAGGGTATCGGCGCCGTGCTGGCGCGCCACCGGCGCCTCTGGCTGGCGCTGCTGGCCTGGACGATCACCTTCGTCATCTTCTTTCCGATCTTCTGGATGGTGCTGACCGGCTTCAAGACCGAGGCTCAGGCCATCGCCGACCCGACCCTGTTCTTCACGCCGACGCTGGACAGTTACGCGGCGGTGCAGGGGCGCGCCGACTACCTGAAGTTCGCCTGGAACAGCGTCTATGTCTCGTTCGGCTCGACGCTCCTGGCGCTGTTGATCGGCATCCCCGCGGCCTACTCGATGGCCTTCCTGCCCACCAAGCGCACCAAGGGCACCCTGCTGTGGATGCTCTCCACCAAGATGCTGCCGCCGGTGGGCGTGCTGGTGCCGATCTACCTGATCTTCCGCGACCTGGGCATGCTCGATACGCGCATCGGCCTCACCGTCATCTACACCCTGATGAACCTGCCGATCGTGATCTGGATGCTCTACACCTTCTTCAAGGACCTGCCCAAGGACATCCTCGAAGCAGGGCGCATGGACGGTGCCAGCACCCTGCAGGAGGTCCTCTACCTGCTGATTCCGCTGACGCTTCCCGGCATCGCCTCCACCGGCCTGCTGTCAGTGATCCTAAGCTGGAACGAGGCGTTCTGGAGCCTCAACCTGACCTCTTCCCGCGCGGCACCGCTGACGGCCTACATTGCCTCCTTCTCCAGTCCCGAAGGCCTGTTCTGGGCCAAGCTCTCGGCGGCATCGACCATGGCGGTCGCGCCGATCCTGATCTTCGGCTGGCTCACCCAGAAACAGATGGTTCGCGGCCTGACCTTCGGCGCGGTCAAGTAACAGGACATTCTCATGGCTACATTACAACTCAAGCAGATCGCCAAGCGCTTCGACGATACCGAGGTGCTCAAGGGCATCGACCTGGACGTCAACGATCGCGAATTCGTGGTCTTCGTCGGCCCCTCCGGCTGCGGCAAGTCGACCCTGCTGCGCATCATCGCCGGGCTGGAAAGCGCCAGCTCCGGTGACCTCCTCGTCGACGGGCAGCGGATCAACGACGTCGGCCCCGCCGACCGGGGGCTGGCCATGGTGTTCCAGAGCTATGCGCTCTATCCACACATGACCGTCGAAGACAACATGGGCTTCAGCCTACGCCTGGCCAAGGTGCCGAAGGGGGAGCGTCGCGCCAAGGTGCGAGAGGCGGCCCGGATACTGCAGCTCGAACCGCTGCTGGACCGCAAGCCCAAGGCCCTCTCCGGCGGCCAGCGCCAGCGGGTGGCCATCGGTCGTGCCATCGTGCGCAACCCCAGCATCTTCCTGTTCGACGAGCCGCTCTCCAACCTCGATGCCGCCCTGCGGGTGCAGATGCGCATCGAGCTGGCGCGGCTGCATGAAGAGCTCGACGCCACCATGATCTACGTGACCCACGACCAGATCGAGGCCATGACCATGGCCGACAAGATCGTCGTCCTGCAGGCCGGGGTGGTGGAGCAGATCGGCTCGCCCATGGAGCTTTACCACCACCCTTGCAACCGCTTCGTGGCGGGCTTCATCGGCTCGCCGAAGATGAACTTCCTGCCCGTCGAGGTCGTGGGCAGCGACGAGCGCGGGGTCGAGGTGACGCTGCCCGGCGGCGGTAGCAGCGTGGTGCCGGTGAGCAGTGACGGGGTCGTCGCCGGGCAGTCGCTGGAGCTGGGCGTTCGTCCCGAGCATCTGCTGCTCGACGAGCAGGGCCCGCTCCGCGGCCGGATCGAAGTCATCGAGCGCCTCGGCGGCCAGACCTCGCTCTACGTCAGGATGGAGGATGCTCTGGTCACCATCACCGCCGACGGCGATGTGGCCAACGCCGTGCATGACGAGGTGCGCTTCGGCTTCGAGCAGAAGCGGGCCCACCTGTTCGATGGCCAGGGGCTGGCCTTGCAGGGACTGGATCGTCATCCGCTGTCCGAGCCGGGACGCCGGGACAACCGCGCACGGCACGATGCCGGCGCCTGAAGGAGCACGAGGCATGCAGACCCTGATCTTTGACTGCGATGGCGTGCTCGTCGATAGCGAAGCATTGGCCGAAGAGACCCTGGCTGAGCGGCTTGGCAACTGGCTGCCCGACCTCGACCTGGAGCGGCTGCTCAGCCAGGCATTGGGCATGACCACGGCGGACATCCTCGATCACCTGGAACGACTCAGCCGTCACTCACTGCCGCCGGATGCGGCCGAGCACATCGACTCGGCGATCGAAGCCCGGCTTGGCGCCGAACTCTGCGCCATCGCCGGCGCGGCTGAGGCGATCACGGCGATCGCCTTGCCCAAGGCGGTCGTCTCCAACAGCCGCCGCAGCCGGGTGGTGGCATCGCTGGCCACCACGGGGCTCGACACGGTACTGGGCCAGGCGCCGATCTTCACCGCCGAGCAGGTCGAACGCCCCAAGCCCGATCCGGCCATCTACCGCCTGGCAGCCCGTGAGCTGGGTCTCGCACCCCGGGAGTGCCTGGTGGTCGAGGACAGCGTGGCCGGGGTCAGCGCCGCCCATGCCGCTGGCATGACCGTGATCGGCTTCACCGGAGCCAGCCATCTGGATGCGGGGCAGGGGGCGAGGCTGCTTCAGGCGGGTGCCTGGCAGGTGATCGATCGCCTCAGCGAACTCGAGGGATGGGTGAACGACTGGCAGCGAGCTGCCGACTCCATACAGCCATGACGAGATCCAAGACATGAAACTCAACGACAAGACCGCGGTAGTCACCGGCGGCGCGCGCGGGATCGGCCTGGCCATCGCCCGGCGCTATCTCGACGAGGGGGCGGCGGTGGTCATAGCCGATATCGACCGGCTCGCCATCGACGAGGCCGTGGCCAGCCTCGCGCAGCACGCAGAGGCCTCCCGGGTGCTGGGGCTGCGCCTGGACGTCTGCGACAAGGGCTCCATCGATGCCATGGTCGAAGCGGTGAGCGAGCGCTTCGGCGGCATCGACATCCTGGTGAACAACGCCGCCGTCTTCGACATGGCGCCGGTGCTCGAGGTGACCGAGGCGAGCTACCACCGGCAGTTCGACGTCAACGTCAAGGGGCTCTTCTTCACGCTGCAGGCGGTGGCACAGGCCATGATCGCGCGGGGCCGGGGCGGCAAGATCATCAACATGGCCTCCCAGGCCGGCCGCCGCGGAGAGCCCCTGGTCAGCATGTACTGCGCCACCAAGGCGGCGACCATCAGCCTGACCCAGTCCTGCGGACTGGCGTTGATCGCGCATGGCATCAACGTCAACGGGATCGCCCCCGGCGTGGTCGACACGCCGATGTGGGACGAGGTCGATGCGCTCTTCGCCCGCTATGAGAACCGGCCTCTGGGCGAAAAGAAGCGCCTGGTCGGCGAGGCGGTGCCCTACGGGCGCATGGGACGCCCGGAAGACCACGCCGGGGCGGCGGTCTTTCTTGCCTCGGATGACAGCGACTACGTGGTGGCCCAGACGCTCAACGTCGATGGCGGCAACTGGATGAGCTGAACCGCGCAGGCTGACGAGACAGCGTCAGGCTTGCGCCCAGCGTCGGGCAGGCGATGATGACGGTTCGTCAGCCCGACTGTGAGGACATTGTCATGTATCCCGAGCTTCAGGATATCGCACGCCAGATCATCGAGGCCGCCGCCGGTCGGCGGCGGTACATCGTCGCCCTTGCCGGCCCCCCCGGCAGTGGCAAGTCGTATCGCTCCGAGCTGCTGTGCGATGCCATTGCAGCGCTGCGGCCCGGCGATGCCGTGGTGGTGCCGATGGATGGCTACCATTTCGACAACGCCGTGCTCGAGCCGTCTGGCGAGCTGCCGGTCAAGGGTGCGCCGCACACCTTCGACGCCGATGGCCTGCGGGTGGATCTCGAGCGCATCCGGCGCGGCGACCGGGACGTGGCCGTGCCGGTATTCGATCGCCCGCTGGACCTGGCCCGGGCCGGCGGGCGGCTGATTTCCCGGGACCACCGCATCGTGCTGGTCGAGGGCAACTATCTGCTGCTCGATGAAGCGCCCTGGCACGAACTTCACGGGCTCTTCGACCTGACGATCCTGCTCGATGTCGACGACGAGGTGCTCGAACAGCGCCTCTTCGAGCGCTGGCTGGACATGGGGCAGGAGCCGGCCAGTGCCCTGGACAAGGCCCGCCACAAGGACATGCTCAACGCGCGGCTGGTGAAGTCGCGCTCCATTTCGCCCGACCTGGTGTGGCGATGACCACGCCGAGGTCCGACAACGCCGAGTAATGCTTGGCCGGGAGACTTCATGACCGTTCTCGACAACCAGCACCTTGTCGAAATCAATGCCGCGGTGGCGTCGCCACGCTACCCGAGGCAGGCGCTCACGCCGGGCATCGTCCATATCGGGGTGGGTGGTTTTCACCGCGCTCACCAGGCCATGTACCTGGACGACCTGATGAACCGCGGCGAGGCGCTGGACTGGGGGATCGTCGGGGTCGGTGTGATGCCGGGCGATCGGCGCATGCAGCAGGTGCTGGCCGCTCAGGACCACCTCTATACGCTGATGGTCAAGCACCCCGATGGCCACCTCGAGCCCCGCGTGATCGGCAGCATGATGGATTATCTGTTCGCCCCGGACGACCCCGAGGCGGTGATCGAACGAATGGCCGATCCCGCCATTCGCATCGTCTCGCTGACCGTCACGGAGGGTGGCTACAACTTCCATCCGGTCACCGGGGCGTTCGACCTCGACAACCCCGATGTACGCCATGACCTCGCCAATCCGTCGGCGCCCACCACCAGCTTCGGCCTGGTCACCGAGGCGCTGGCCCGGCGTCGCGCGCGTGGCCATGGGCCTTTTACCCTCATGTCCTGCGACAACATCCAGGGCAATGGCGAGGTGGCCCGGCGCATGTTCACCGCCTACGCCCGGGCTCGCGACCCGGAGCTGGGCGCCTGGGTGGCCTCGGAAGTACCGTTCCCCAATGCCATGGTCGACCGCATCACCCCGGTCACCACCCCCGAGGACATCGACGAGCTGGCCGCGCGTTTCGGTGTCGAGGACGCCTGGCCGGTGGTCTGCGAGCCCTTCACCCAGTGGGTGCTGGAGGACCGCTTCGTGGCGGGTCGGCCCCCCTTCGAGTCGGTCGGTGTGCAACTGGTAGAGGACGTCGAACCCTACGAGCTGATGAAGCTGCGCCTGCTCAATGCCAGCCATCAGGCGCTCTGCTATTTCGGCTACCTGGCCGGCTACCGCTACGCCCATGAGGTGTGCCGGGACCCGCTGTTCGTCGACTTCCTGCTCGCGTACATGCGCCACGAAGGCTCGCCGACGCTGCCGCCGGTGCCCGGGGTGGATCTCGAGCAGTACCGAACGACCCTGATCGAGCGCTTCGCCAACCCCCAGATCAAGGACACCCTGGCGCGGCTGTGCGCCGAGAGCTCGGACCGTATCCCCAAGTGGCTGTTGCCGGTGATCCGCGAGCAGCTCGCCAGGGGCGGGGAGATCCATCGGGCGGTGGCGGTGGTGGCAAGCTGGGCGCGCTATGCCGAGGGTGTCGACGAGCAGGGCGCGCCCATCGCGGTCGTCGATCGCCTGAAGGGTGAGCTGATGCGGATCGCCGCCGGCAACCGCGAGCATCCGGCGGCCTTCATCGAGAACCGCGAGCTGTTCGGCGACCTGGCCGAGGAGCCGCGTTTCCGCGAGGCCTACCTGGCCACGCTGGCATTGCTGCACGAACGCGGCGCACGCGCTACCCTCGAATCACTGGCTCAGTCGAAAGGGACGACATGATGTATATCGGGGTGGACTGTGGCACCCAGAGCACCAAGGTCGTGGTGCTGGATGCCGAACGGGGCAGGCTGCTGGCGGAGGCGAGCCGGCCACATCATCTCTGCGAGGGCGATGATGGCCGCCGTGAACAGGCGCCGGCCGAATGGATCGAGGCGCTTCGCGGCGCCTTTCACGAAGCGGTGGCCCGGGCGGGGATCGACCCCCGGGCGATTCGCGGTATCGGTGTCTCCGGCCAGCAGCACGGCATGGTGGCGCTGGACGAACGCGATGATCCGGTCCATCCCGCCAAGCTGTGGTGCGATACCGAGACCGCGGCGCACAATGCCGCCCTGATCGAGCGGCTGGGCGGCGAGGCCGGCTGCCTCGACGAACTCGGCCTGGTGCTGCAGACCGGCTACACGGCCTCCAAGCTGGCCTGGCTGCGCGAGACGCGGCCCGACGCCTACCGCCGAATCACCTGCCTGTTGCTGCCCCACGACTATCTCAATTTCTGGCTGACCGGCGAGCGGACCACCGAGGCCGGCGATGCCTCCGGTACCGGCTACTTCGATACCCTACGGCGCATCTGGAACCGCGATGTCTTCGCCACCATTGCCCCGGAGCTCGACCCCGACCGGGTGCTGCCGCGGCTGATCGACTCCCGCGAGCCGGCCGGTGTGGTGCGTCCCGATGTGGCGCGCGAACTGGGGCTCGGCCAAGGCGTATTGGTCTCCAGCGGGGGTGGCGACAACATGATGGGGGCGATCGGCACCGGCAACATCCGGCCCGGCCTGGTCACCCTGAGCCTGGGCACTTCGGGGACCGTCTGTGCCTATTCCCGGGAGCCGTTGGCCAGCGGCGACCCGCTGGTGGCGAACTTCTGCTCCAGCAACGGTGGCTGGCTGCCGCTGGTGTGCACCATGAACGTGACTTCCGCCACCACCCGGATGCGAGAGCTCTTCGGACTGGACCTGGCGGCGTTCGGCGACTGTATCGAGCGGGCGCCGATCGGAGCCGGCGGCGTGACGGCGCTGCCGTTCTTCAACGGCGAGCGAGTGCCCATGCTGCCCGAGGCCTCGGCCAGCTTCCTCGGCATGACCAGCCTCAATACCCGTCGCGAGAATCTCTGCCGTGCCGTCATGGAGGGGGCGACCCTGGGGCTGCGCTATGGGCTCGAGCGGATGGGGGCGATCGCCGACGGGGCCAGCCAGATCCGCCTGATCGGCGGCGGCGCCAGGAGCGAGGCCTGGCGCCGGATGGTCGCCGATGCCACCGGCACCCAGGTGGTCTGCCCCCAGATTACCGAGGCGGCGGCGCTGGGTGCGGCGCTGCAGGCGCTGTGGTGCCACCGATCGGCCGAAGGCGAGGCCGCGAGCCTGGAGGCGATTTGCTCCAGGCTGGTCAGCCTCGACGAACGCTCGCTGGTCGACCCGGAGCCCGAACGTGTCGAGGCCTATGACGACGTGTACCGACGCTACCGTCGGGCGCTGGCCGACCGGCACGGCATCCAGGCCTGAATCCCGTTCGTTCGCATGACAACCCAACAGGAGCAAACCATGACGTCTCGGCTCGACAATCTCAAGCGCCACTCACTGGTGGTGGCCGATACCGGCGATCTGGAGGCGATCCGGCGCTATCGGCCACAGGATGCCACCACCAACCCTTCGCTGCTGCTGAAGGCCTTCGAGCTGCCCGGCTACCAGGCGCTGATCGATTCGGAGCTGGCCGCGGTCAGGGCCGAGGGGGGCGATCGGCAGCAGAAGGTCGAGCACGCCGTGGACCGGCTCGCCGTGGCCAAGGGGGTGGAGATCTCCCGGCTGGTGCCCGGCCGGGTCTCCACTGAGGTGGCCGCCCGGCTCTCCTTCGATACCCAGGCCAGCATTCGCAAGGCCCACGAGCTGATCGAGCTCTACGGCCGGCATGGCGTGGGGCCGGAGCGGGTGCTGATCAAGCTGGCCTCCACCTGGGAGGGTATCCGCGCCGCCGAGGCGCTGGAGCGCGAGGGCATCAACTGCAACCTGACCCTGCTGTTCAGCGACGCCCAGGCCCAGGCCTGTTTCGATGCCGGCGTGTTCCTGGTTTCGCCTTTCGTCGGCCGGGTCACCGACTGGTACAAGAAGGAGACCGGGCAGGACTATGCGCCCGACGAGGATCCTGGCGTGCAGTTCGTGCGCGGTGTCTGCGAACGTGCCGGCAGCGGTGGGTTCGACACCGTGGTGATGGGCGCAAGCTTCCGCACCGTCGGCCAGGTGCTGGCGCTGGCCGGCTGCCCACGCTTGACCATCTCGCCGGCGCTGCTGGAGGAGCTGGCGGCGAGCGAAGGCGAGGTTCCGCGCCGGCTGGAGTTGGCTCCTGCACAGGGCGAAGTCCCCGGGCGGATCAGCGAAGCCGAGTTCCGCTGGGGACACAATCAGGACGCCATGGCCAACGACAAGCTGGCCGAGGGCATCCGGCGCTTCGCCGAGGACCAGGCAGTCCTGGAGAGACGAATTCACGAGCGTTTGGCATAGCGCGAGACGCACCTGCGCTCGACCAGCCGGTCGCGCGCTCAGAAGCTCGCCAGCTGCCACACATCAAAGGCGGGTTCCTCATAGGGGTGAGCGGCTCTCAGGGCCGCCACCGCTTCCTCCATAAAATCATCCTGACATCCACCCTGCCGGGATGGGGCAACCATTCCTTGCCGTTCAGCAACACGCGACTCCCCCGTGTGGCCACCGGCACCACCGATATCTGGGCCTTGGCGGCAACGTCTTTCCGCTGCATATCAGCGATATTACCGCCGAGGATCGCGAGCGCTACTTTGGCTCGGCCTGATGGGGAAATGTGGTTGCTACGGCCAATGGTGATGGGCATTTTTGCGTCAGGATGTCCATGATCTGGATCAGTTTTTTGATGTGAGCGGTGCGCCGTTGCCGTCCCATATCCGGTTGCGACCTACAGGCATGTGCCGGCGACATCGGCGCCGGTAGCGTTGGTGATGGCTGTTTCGGTACTTCGCCCCGTTCGTGGTGGTTCTCAAGTCGCATGCTGTGTTGTGATGGAGATATTGCACGGTGACGGTCGTTTTTTAGGGTGTTTTTTACCAATTTTACTGTCGATGTGGGTGAATTGACCGCTGTTCTGGCCGGATGTAAACAGGATCTCTCCAAACACAACAACCCGAGAGAGACTGTCATGACACTCGAGCACAAGGGCTCCATCCTTCCCGCCGTTACCGCCTTGTCTGCCGCCATTTTCCTGCTGGGAGCATCGATGAATGCCGATGCCACTACCCTGCGCCTGGCCACCGATTCTGGCACCAAGGGGTCGCCTGCCGGCGACGCCTTGGATCGCTGGGGGCAGTTGATCGAGGAGAAATCCGATGGAGAAATCAAGGTCAATGTTTTCTATCAGAATGAGTTGGGCGGGCAACAGGAGCTCTTCGACCTGCTGATTTCCGGTGACGTACACATGATGCTGAACTGGCCGATGACCTCTTACGATCGCCGTATCGGGGTTATCTATACGCCCTACATGACGCTCTCCTGGGAGGAGGCCTTCGATGCCTACAGCCCCGGGGGCTGGGTCAACGAGCTTCTCGGTGATATCTATGCCGATATCGGCCTCAAGTTCTTCGGTCCCTGGCCGGAGGGCTTCAATGGTGTGGCTTCCCGAGGCAAGTACGCGCTGACCATGGAAGAGGCGGGTGACCTGGCAGTAAGAACCATGACAGTGTTCCCCGCGCCTCAGACCATGCAAGCGTTGGGCTACCAGACTGCGGCTATTGATTGGGGCGAGGTTTATACCGCATTGCAGACCGGAGTGGTCGATGGTGAGGCGGGCAACGTCATCTACTGGCCTTACGAATACTTCCGCGACATTCTCGATTACTACGTCCACACCAAGCACTTCTTCATGACCGGCATCCTGACCATGAACATGGATGCCTTTGAGTCGCTGAGCGAACCCCACCAGCAGGTGGTGACCGAGGCGGCCGAGGCGATCATGAACCAGCAGTTCGTAGCCGCTCAGGAGCAGGATGAGTATTACATCGCCAAGGCACAGGAAGATGGCATGCAGTACTTCGAGCTCTCCGACGAGCAGCTTCACGAATTCGCGCTGCGTGCTCGAGAGCAGGTGTGGCCGCTGATGGGCCGTGAAATTGGCCAGGAGATCATGGATGTGATCCGCGCCAATGCCACGCCGCTTTGAGCGGTGCTGGTGATCAGATGTCAACGCAGGTCGGCTCGGATTCGGGTCGGCCTGCCCGGTGTGGGGTCTTTACCATGACGACATTTCTGACAGGGCTGGACCGGGCGGTCGGTGGGCTGCTCAACTTTATTGCCTTTGCCGCAAGCCTGCTGGTCGTGGGCCTTATGATCTTCCTAATCCTGGCGCGCTATGTATTCGGATGGTCGCTGGTTGGTACCTTGGAGCTGGTCATGCTGGCCGGTATGTGGCTGTACATGACGGGTGCGCTGATCGCCAGTCGCAAGAATGAGCATCTGGTGGTGGACTTTCTCGAGTTGCAGATCCGTGATTCCCGCATTCGCGCGCTACACAAGGTCCTGGTGTCGGTAATCGTGGCGGTGATCTGCGCCTGCTTCGTCTACTGGTCCTACCGAATGCTCTCATGGGGTCTGGTGCGCCCGCAGCGCACCCCGGAGTTGGCCATTCCGTTGTGGATTTCACAGGCGTCGATCATGGTCGCGAGCGTGGGCTGTTTTTGCTACGCGCTGCGCGATGTGCTCGTAGGTATTCGCGCGTTCCAAGAAGTGCCGCGCGGGTCCCGGTTGGAAGCGGAAGGAGAGCAGTAATGGAAGGTTTGTTTGCAATTCTGCTGCTGCTGGTCCTGATGGGGCTGGGTGTGCCTATCGCCTGGTCTTTCGCCGGGGTGCTGGCGTACCTGGCGTTCGTCTACGACGCCAATTTCAATACCTTAATGATGCAGGGCTTCCGCTCGGTGGATTCGGTGATCCTGATCGCGCTGCCGCTGTTCGTGCTGACTGGTTATCTGATGCAAAGTGGTGGCATCGCCACGCGACTGGTGGTGTTCATCGAAACTCTGGTAGGCAGACGGCGCGGTGGAATGGGAGCATCGCTGGTGCTGGCCTCGGGCATATTCGGCGCCATTGCCGGGACTGCCACCGCGGCGGTCGCGTCGATCGGGACTATCATGGTCGGGCCCTTGGAGCAGCGTGGCTATCCACGCGGCTACTCTTCCGCGCTGCTGGGCATCTCGTCGCTGCTGGGCATACTGATTCCGCCCTCGATTACCATGATACTGTTTGCGGTGGTCACACGGCAGTCGGTGGCAGCGCTGTTTGCCGCTACCGTTGGCCCGGCACTGCTGCTGATCATCGGGCTGATCCTGGTCAATCGTTTCGCATGCGGGCGGTTGTTCCAGGAGGTGGCAGGCCAGGAGAGCCTCACTGGGGCCAAGCCTGTCACACGTACCCGCGCCAGCCTCAACGCCTTTCCAGCGCTGTGTCTGCCGGTGATCATTCTCGGTGGCATCTACGGTGGAGTCTTCACGCCCACCGAGGCGGCGGCAGTGGCGGCCTTTGCAGCCATCGTCATCGGTTTTCTGGTCTACCGCGACCAGTCGCTGAGGAGCTTCTATCGTAGCGTGATCGCGGCCTCGGAGACCACCGGCTCGATCATCCTGATCTTGCTATTCTCTTTCATGATCGGTCGGATACTGGCCGCCGAGCGGGTACCCCAAGAACTCACTGAGCTGATTACGCTGCTGATCAGCGACCCGCTGCTGATCCTGATCACGGTGAACATCTTCCTGATTCTCGCCGGGGCCATGCTCGACGACGTCTCGGTGACGGTGGTCATCGCGCCGCTGTTCCTGCCTCTGATGGTACAGACCGGCGTCGACCCAGTGCATTATGCCGCCATCGTCGCTTGTTCGGTGGTGATTGGCGCCAACAGCCCGCCGGTGGCGCCAATCCTCTACATGGCCTGTCGCATCGGGCGGGTATCAATCCACAAGACCTTCTCGCCAGCGCTGATGCTGATTGCCGTGGTGGGTATTCCGGTGATGCTGATTACCACCTTTGTGCCTGAACTGTCGCTGTTCCTGCCGCGCCAGCTAGGCTTTATCCGCTGAACCGGAGGCTGCAAGCGCCGCAGTGGATCAGTCCCTCTGTGGCGCTTGCGCTTCACAGCGTTTCCAGCTTCCAAACATCGAAGGCGGGTTCCTCATAGGGGTGAGCGGCTCTCAGGGCCGCCACCGCTTCCTCTATGAGATCATCCTCGCAGACCAGCTCCACCTTGAGCTCCTCCACCTGCTCCAGGTCGCCGACCTGGCCGATATGCGGGCTGGCACCGTCCAATGGGCGGAACTGCCCCGTACCCGGCGTCTGGAAGCAGCAGGCCTCGTAGTTGCCTATTCTCCCCGCGCCGGTCGCGAACACGGCTTCCTTGACGGCTTCGGCGTCCTCGACGGGGACGTAGAACGCTAACTTGTACATAGCTTGATCTCCTCTCTTTTCCGTCTCTTCTCTGCTCTCTCTTCCTGCTCTTCTCTCGTTAGCTCGCTGTGATGGCAGCGACGGCACTGACAGGAGTGTGGTGTCGGTGGGGCGAGCGAAAAAAATGTTGTACAAGTGCTGAACTAGTTGTCCAGATAGTGTACAAATATACTACCGTGTATAAGGATTCGGGCATCGCCCCCACTCCTGCCGGTCAATTTCACCGCCCTTCGGGGCAGCAAGACACCAAGGAGCATCACTAATGAATGCCTTTACCGTCACAGCACCCAAGTGGATCGGCGCCAGCCTTCTCGGCCTTGCACTCGCGACCTCAGCCCATGCCGGTAGCCATGATCATGCCCATGACGATATCGTCGATACTGCCATCGGCGCCGGGCAGTTCGAAACCCTGGTCGCAGCGGTTCAGGCGGCCGAGCTTGTCGAGGTACTCAAGGGTGAGGGGCCCTTCACGGTTTTCGCACCGACCGATGAGGCCTTCGCGGCACTGCCCGAAGGTACCGTAGACACGCTGCTGCTGCCCGAGAACCAGGCCCAGCTGCAGGCGATACTCACCTATCACGTGGTACCTGGAAACGTGATGGCCGCAGAGGCCATGGAACTGGACAGCGCCACCACCGTGCAGGGCCAGGACATCACCATCACCACCATGGATGGCAGCGTGATGATCAACGACGCCACCGTAGTCCAGGCCGATATCGAGGCCAGCAACGGGGTGATCCATGTGATCGATGGCGTTCTGATGCCGGAGTGAGACGAGCCCCGCATCTCGTCTACCTCTTCCGCTTGCCACTCTTCGGAGTGGCTTTTTTGTGCTCAGATGCCCAGGAGCCTGTCGGGACTTGCAGTCGATGAGCGTCAAGCCCGGCTGGCTCCCAGGTCCGGTTCGCCGGATTCCGCCACGATGAACGTTCGGGCCTCGTTGCGCAGCCTGACCGCTTCGGACCAGTCCGAACTTCGGGGCTGGAGCGGGGCGCCCACCACGACATCCACCGTGCCGGGATGGGGCAGCCACTCCTTGCCGCGCAGTAACACGCGACTCCCCCGAATGGCCACCGGTACTACCGCTACCTGGGCCTTGGCGGCCGAGACGAAGGCGCCCATATGGAAGTCCTGCACCCCGGGCTCCGGCCGAAAGGTTCCTTCGGGAAAAAATGCCGGCGACCCGCCTTCCCGTGCGGTCTGAAGCACCTTCTCGGTGGTGTGGTTGGCCTCCCGCGTATTGTCGCGCTCGACGAACAGCACGCCCATGCGCTCGAGTACGAACCGGGTGAGAAACGGCTGACTGAGTTCGGCCTTGGCCAGATAGTGAAAGCCGTACGGAAACACGGCCGTCAGAATCAGCGCGTCCAGGTAGCTGGCGTGATTGGCCACCAGCACGCAGGGCTCGCGGTGGGGAAAGCGGGCCAGGCCATGTGCCCGGGTACGAATGCCCGTCAACAGCGAGGCGATGCGGGCAATATAGTGGGCGACTCGCCAGCGCCAGGCGAGCCGGGGCAAGGGCAGGGCGAGGAGGGCGACCAGCGCCATGGCAATGCCGAAGATGGCCCAGGCATAGCCGGCATAGAGCCATTCGCCGGCTCGGCTGGCGCCATGGCGCCAGCGCTGCAAGGCCGAGCGTAGCGCCAGCCCGGTGACCTGTCGCCAGACGGGCGCCTGGCCCTTTTCCAACTGCCCGCTGCGGTAGCGCTCTGCCGTGGCACCGCGGCGAATCTTGCCGCTCGAGGTCTTCAGCACGCCATGGGGTGGCACCAGGCGTATGTCGTCGGGCGGGAGGTTGACGATATCCACCGTTACGCTGGCGATCTCATGGGTGATGGCCTCGCGCTGCATCGCGTCGTCGACATGGGTCTCGGCCACCACGACCAGTTCCTCGATACCGCTTTCGGCATTGGGATTGCCGAATACCGCCACGCAGCCCTTTCTGATCCCCTCAAGACCGCCGATGGCCTCCTCGAGATCGTAGGGATAGATGTTGCGCCCACCGCGAACCAGGACATCCTTTCGCCGGCCACTGAGGTGGATGTCACCATCGGCGAGATAGCCCCTGTCCCCGGTGCGTAGCCACTCGCCGTGGTACAGCTTGCGGCTCTCCTCGGCGTTATTGAAGTAACCCTGGGTGGCGGAGGGGCCGCGAAATTCGATGTCGCCTTCATGACGTTCAGGCAGCGCTTCCCCCTGTGGGTCGACGATACGAACCGAGTAGCCGGGTAGGGGCGGGCCGCAGTTGACGAAGGTCTGGGCGGCTTCGGGATCCGGTTCCGGCCGGGCCTCGCCGGTGGTGGCGAAGACCTCGCGGTGGACGGCGTCGAGGATCACGCCGCGGCCGGGCGTGGCCACGCAGAGCCCGACGGCGGCCTCGGCCAGCCCGTATACCGGCATCAGGGCCTCCTGGCGCAGCCCGCAGGGCGCCAGCGTCTCGGCAAAACGCTCGAAGGTGCGAGCGCTGACCGGCTCGGCGCCGTTGAAGGCGATGCGCCAACTGCTCAGGTCCAGCGCCTCCAGCTGTTCCGGGCGAGCTGACCGAAGGCAGAGTTCGTAGCCGAAATTGGGCGACCCGGCGATCGTGCCCCGGTGGCGCTGGATCAGCTCGAGCCAGCGCAGCGGGTGCGACAGGAACGAGAGCGGCGACATCACCACCAGCGGGATGGCGTAATAGAGGCTGGCGAGCCAGGCCGCGATCAGCCCCATGTCATGGTAGAGCGGCAGCCAGCTGACGAACACGTCCTCGGGCGTGGCTTCCAGCCGCTTGCCCATGGCGCGGATATTGGCCAGCAGCTGCGCATGGGTCAGCATGACCCCCTTGGGATCGCCGGTACTGCCTGAGGTGTACTGCAGCAGCGCCAGGCTCGAGCCCTCCGGTGTCATGGCCGCCGCGGTGTCACTCCCGTCGCAGAGTTCCGCCACCGTCACGATGGCCTCGAGATGCGGCGCGTCTGCGCGCAGCAGGTGGGCGACACGTCGCGCCTCGGGAACGGTGACCAGGACCTCCGCTCCGGCGTTGGTCAGAATGCGGCCATGGCGCCGCAGGTGCTCCTCGAGCTGTGCCGGCCGTGCCGGCGGGTAGATCGGTACGGGCACCGCACCGGCGCGAAGAATGCCCAGGAAGGCGATGAAGTAGTCCGGTGAGGTCGGCAGCATCAGGGCGACCCGGTCGCCGGCCTCGACGCCCCGGGCCAGCAGCGCTGCGGCGATGTCTCGGCCGCCCCGGTCGAGTTCTCCGTAGCTCAGCGTCCGGGGCTCGTCCTCATCGCCGTAGATGAACAGGTGTGGCCGCTCGGGATGGCGTTCCAGGTGCCAATCCATGGCCGCATTGAGCGTCTCGGCGCTTTCCGGCTCGCCCTCCACTGGCTCCAATGGGGTGGTGGGAGTGGCGGTCGGTTCCTGTGTCGCCTCCGCCACCGGGTCGGCGGTGGCATCCGCGTCGGCGGCCTTGCCACGGGCTCGTTGCAGCGCATCCAGCAGCGCGGCGGGTGTCTCCGCCATCAGGGCTTCTTCGGGCAGCTTGACGTCGAAGGCGTGTTCGATTCGCAGGAGCAGCTCGGAGCGGGCCAGACTGTCCAGGCCGAGATCCCGGTCCAGCCGCGACTGCAATGACGGGGAGCGTGGCTCAGCCCCGTCCGGCTGCAATTCGCGGGCCATCTCTTCAACGATGGCGAGCAGCCGCTGCTGTGGCGTCCTGCCCTGCGGCGGCTCGCGGTTGGAACGTTCCGTCATTCGACACCTCTCGTCATGCCTCCCAGAGTCGTGCACGGGGGGGTATCGTTACTGTAGGAGTTTGTGCGCCGGGATGTATAACGCAAACTCGGTCTGCTGCGCTTGCGTGGGTGGCCGAGGCTCCTAGGGGTTGGCAATCAATGGAGGGGAAGATCATGGAAACCGCGCTGTCGTCGCTGCTGCAGATCGCCGGACTCGAACCGCAAGGGCAGCTCCGCCCCCTGGGCGGTGGCGATATCGCTGCCGTCTACTGGCTGGATACCCGCCAGGGAGCGGTAGTGATCAAGCGTGACGATCACGCCCGCCTGGCCGGGGAGGCCGATGGGCTGCGTGCCCTGCGCGAGGCGGGCACGCCGCTGGTGGTGCCCGAGGTGCTGGGGGTGGGCGAGGGTTGGCTGGTGATGGAAGCCCTCGAGCGTATGTCGCCCTCTACGGTCAGTGCAGCGGCCCTGGGGGAGGGGCTGCGCCATCTCCACGCCCACACTGCAGCCGAGCACGGCTGGCCGCGGGACAACGCCTGTGGGCGCACGCCCCAGCCCAATGCCTCTCTCGCCGATGGTCGGGATTTTCAGCGCGAGCGGCGCCTGCTGCCTCTGGCAAGGGCCTGCCATGAGCGCGGGCTGCTGGATGCCAGCCTGCGTGAACGGATCGAGCGTATTGCCCATGGGCTGGAAGCGTGGCTGCCCGATGTGCCGGCGAGCCTGGTGCATGGTGACCTCTGGTCGGGCAATGTGCTGTACACGCCGCGGGGGCCGGCGATCATCGACCCGGCGGTCTATTGCCACTATCCCGAAGTGGATCTGGCCATGCTGACGCTGTTCGGCTCGCCCCCTGACGCCTTCTTCGAGGCCTACTGGGATGCCTCGCCTCCCGACGACTGGCCGCGGCGCGAGGCGCTGTTTCAGCTCTACCCGCTACTCAACCACCTGTTGCTGTTCGGCGGGGGGTATCGCAATGCGGTTGCCCGAGCCACGGCCAGGGTCGAGTCGGGCGGCTGATCGGGCAGGCGATCCCCGTTCCGTGCCTATACTGATATTTGTATCGGGCGGACGCACCGCCTGCAGGAATGTGAAGGAGAGCGTCATGCACACGCTCATCAGGCGGTTGTCGCTGCTACTGCTCCTGGTGCTGCCGATTTGCGTCCTCGCCGACGAGGCGTCGGCGGCATCAGGTGACCAGCACGTCTACTGGCATCCTCCCTACCTGGTGATCGATGTGCCCCATCAGCCGCCGGTCTCGGTGGTGCTGCCCGGCCCACGGCTGCCCTGGCAGCAGGGCTACTGGCATCGGGCACCTTCGCCGCCCCACCCGCCGAGCCCGCCTGGCGTGTTCCAGCGGCATGGGATGTGGCGCGACGATGTGGCCAGGCAGCGCCCCGACGGCGAGGCGCGCCGGGAAGGCGCACGCATCGAGTCTCATGCCGGCGGCACGATCACGCGTAGCCGCGGGAAAAGCGGCAGCCGCATCGAGACCCACCCGGGGGGCTCGGTAATCCGCAGCCGCCCCCGGGCAGAGTAGCTCTTCCCGGGCCAGGGGCCGGCGGCTACCAGGCCTTGTAGGGCAGGAACTTGCCGTTCAGCGTTAGTAGCACCCGGTCACCCTTGGGGTCCTCGATCTTGTCGACGTCCATGGTGAAATCGATGGCGCTCATGATGCCGTCGCCGAACTTCTCCTGGACCACGTCCTTGAGGGTTTCTCCGTAGACGCCTACGACCTCATAGAGGCGATAGATGAAGGGGTCCTGGGGAATGGCCTCGTCCCAGGCCTTGGTCGGGAAGGCAGCCAGGGCCTCGGCGACTTCGGTATCGACCTCGAGGGCATCGCAGAGCTTGTGGGCCACCTCGGCGCTGGCACTGTTCATGCCATAGCAGGTCGAGGCGACCCATACCGGTGACATGCCGACGGCCTTGCCGATCTCGTCCCAGCTCATCTTCTTGCGTGCCTTGGCGGCGAGCAGGGTATGGCGCATTTCGAGCTTATCCATGGTGGGTCTCCTTGGGAGTGAATCTGACCAGCTTCTGGTCTGTATCGATGGCGGCGGGGTCGCCTGCCGTCGGGGTATCTACCGCATCGTCACCGGCCGCCGCCAACGCGATCGGGTTGACCGCCCGGGGGTAGCGAAGCCCGTTCCCGTCAAGCTCGCTGGAGGTCATGATGGCCGAGCGGGTCACCAGAAAATCCACCAGGTAGTTGCGGATGGGGTAGAAGTGGGGGTGCTTGATGATCTCGGCGCGCTGACGCGGCCGGGGCAGGTCGATTTCCACCGCCTCGGCGATCCGCGCTTCGGGCCCGTTGGTCATCAGGAAGATACGGTCGGCGAGCAGGATCGCCTCGTCGACGTCGTGGGTGATCATGAACACCGTCTGTTGGTCCTGACTCCAGATCTTGATCAGCTCATCCTGAATGACGCCGCGGGTCAGGGCGTCCAGCGCACCGAAGGGTTCGTCGAGCAGCAAGAGCTTGGGCTTGGTGGCGAAGGCGCGGGCGATACTGACTCGCTGGCGCATGCCGCCCGAAAGCTGTGCCGGCTTGCGCTCCACCACGTCCTTGAGGCCGACCATTTCCAGGTATTTGAGGCTGTGCTCGGTCACCTTGGCCTCGTCCCAGGCCTTCCAGCGGGCGCGTACGCCGAAGCGCACATTGTCCAGTGCCGACAGCCAGGGCAGCAGGCTGTAGTTCTGGAACACCACGCCCCGCTCCAGCCCCGGGCCGTCGATTTCCTTGCCCTCCATGATCATGGCGCCGTCACTGAACCGGTCGAGGCCGGCCAGGGCATTCATGATGGTTGACTTACCGCAACCGGAGTGGCCGATGATGCAGACGAACTCGCCTTTTTCGAGCTTGAAGCTGACGTTCTCGAAGACCGTCAGGTCATCGCTGCCCCTGGCGCCGGGAAAGCGTTTGGCGGCTTGCTGGACTTCTACGAAGGCGTGACTCATGTCTCTCTCCTGGAGGTTATTCCTGATAGGCGACCAGTTTGGCGACGGCGCCGAGGGCCAGGTCGAGCAGCATGCCCACCACGCCGATCATCAGGATCGAAAAGATCACGCTGGTTAGGTCGAGGTTGTTCCACTCGTTCCACACGTAGTAGCCGATGCCGGTACCGCCCACGAGCATCTCGGCGGCGACGATCACCAGCCAGGCGATACCGATGGAAATTCGCATGCCGGTCAGGATGGTCGGCGCCGCGGCGGGAAGAATCACCTTGAATGCGGTCGCAAGCGGCGACAGCTCGTGGGTGCGGGCGACGTTGACCCAGTCCTCCCTGACGCCGGCCACACCGAACGCCGTATTCAGCAGCATCGGCCAGATCGAGCAGATGAAGATGACGAAGATCGCCGAGGCCTCGGAGTCCTGGATGATGAACAGCGCCAGGGGCATCCAGGCAAGCGGCGAAATTGGTCGCAGTACCTGAATGAAGGGATTGAGCGCCTTGTACATCAGTGGCGACATGCCGATCAGAAAGCCCAGCGGAATCGCGATCGCCGCCGCCAGCAGGTAGCCTGTCAGCACGCGATACAGCGAATAGCCCAACTGGATGCCGATGCCCTTGTCGTTGGGACCGGCATCATAGAAGGGGTTGGACAGTTCCTCCCAGGCGCGCACCAGAACCTCCGACGGTGGCGGCACCTTGGCAGTCTGGTCGGCACCGGCCATCAGCTGTTCGTACTCGCTCAGCTCGCCCCCGCCGCCGCCCAATATCGGCACCTGATTGAGCCCCTCCCAGAGCCCCAGACCGATGACCAGGAGTACCACGGCCAGCAGGCCGGCGCGTACGTTGAGGCTGAAGTTCCACTCGGTCGTCGTGCGGTCCATGGTTCAGCTCCTGCGGATATCGAAGCTTTCGAGGTAGGCTTCGGGCTGGGTGTAGTCGAAGGTCTTGCCCATGATCTCGAAGTTGCGTGAGTTCTCCTCCGGCGCCTCGTAGCCCAGTTCGCGCATCACCTCACGGGCATCGCTGGCGAGATAGACGTCTCGCGCGACTTGCTGGTAGTCCACATGGCCGTCGATGTAGCCCCAGCGCTTCATCTGGGTAAGGATCCACACCGCCATGGAGTGCCAGGGGAAGGGGTCGAAGTCGATGCGATCGGGCACCCGTTGGACTTCACCCAGGCCGTCGGCAAAGGTGCCTGTCAGGACCTGCTCGATGACCGTGACCGGCTGGTTGAGGTAATTGGTCGGGGCGATGGCCTCGGCGATCTCCGAGCGATTCTCGGGATTCGAGGAGTACTGGGTGGCATCGATGATCGCCCGCAGCAGGGCGCCATAGGTGTTGGGATTCTCCCGGGCGAATTGGGCGCTGGTGGCGAAGGCACAGCAGGGGTGGCCCTCCCAGATTTCCTTGGTCAGCAGGTGGATGAAGCCGATGCGCTCGTAGACGGCTCGCTGGTTGAAGGGGTCCGGCGAGAGGAAGCCGTCGATATTGCCGGCGCGCAGGTTGGCGACCATCTCGGGCGGCGGGATCACCCGGATCTGAATGTCCTGGTCGGGGTCGAGACCATGCTCGGCGACGTAGTAGCGCAGCAGGAAGTTGTGCATCGAGTACTCGAAAGGCACGCCGAAGGTGAACCCCTTCCACTGCTGAGGGTCGCGCTTGTCCTGGTGGTCGTTGTGCAGGACGATCGCCTGGCCGTTGATGTTCTCTACGGCGGGCATGATGAAGTGCTCGGGGTTGGAGCCTGCGCCGAGTGTCATGGCCAGCGGCATCGGGGTCAGCATATGGGCGGCGTCGTACTCGCGGTTGAGCGACTTGTCCCGGGCCACTGCCCAGCCGGCGGTCTTGATCACCGAGACGTCCAGGCCGTAGCGCTCATAGAAGCCCATGGGGTGGGCCATGATGATCGGCGTGGCGCAGGTGATCGGCACGAAGCCGATATCCAGCCGGGTCTTCTCCAGCGGGCCCAGGTCCTCCTTGACCGCCGCCTTGATGGCGTCCATGGGGAACAGGCTGGCCAGGGCGGCGGCCACGGTGCCGCCGCCCACCAGTTTCATGAACTGGCGGCGGTGCATGTCGCTGTGGCCGAAGATGCCGCGCACCAGGGCACTCTCGACCACACGATCCATCATGTCGTCGCTGTTGACCTGGGTGCCGGGCCGCTCACCGGGCTGTGCCGCCGAGTGGGCCGGCATGATGCGTGGAGCGTCGTCGGCCAGGCAGGTCTGGCAGTCGCAGTGGCGGCCATGGACCAGCGACTGCCTGTGATCGAAGGGGTTGCCCAGGCTGTTGTGATCGTTGTGGTTGGTCATGTTGTTATTCACCTCGCTGGAGCAGGGGGAGGATGCGCTGTGCCGGAATGGTGCAAGGATGGGTGCCGGCGCCGCTTACCCTGATAAAGCGAATTTGGTGCCAGGAACCTCGTTGGAGAAAAGAACCAAGGTTTTTCAATAGACTGGCGTATGGGGTATGAGCCGGGGCTGGATGTGCGCCGGTGACGAAATATCGTATTTGGCGATATTTCGTTGAATAATTGGCGGATTTTCGTATATGGCGCGGGTCTTGTATGGAAAGGGGGGAGAAGAGGTTCCATTGAGGATCGTGCCACGATGAACAGCGACTCACGTGCGTTGCCCAGGGAGGATGGCTCCCGAGCATCGCCTGCGCTCTCCGACCGGATATTTACTCTGTCGCCCCAGGCCATGCTGGTCGTCGATCCATTTAGCGACAGGCTGATCGATGCCAACGCGGCAGCCTGCGAACTGCTGGGCGGTGAACCGCATCTGCTGTCGGCACGACCCTTCAGCCATTTCCTGGGTGCCTCGCTTCCGCTATGGGTCAGCTTTACCGATGAGGCGCTGCACCGGTCGCCGGCCTGGTCCGACGACCTGGTGCTGCTCGACCTGACCCGCCAGCCACACCATGTCGAGACCTTCGCCCAGGTGCTGGATGGTCATAGCGAACTGCTGCTGACCCTGGTCGATCGCGACAAGGCCGAGCAGCGGCGCGCCAAGGCCGATCTAGGGCGTCAGCATCGTCGCGGCCATGTGGGCTGGCAACGTGTCGAGCAGGTCTTCGAGCGTATCGAGCGCCAGAACCAGTTGATCCTGGGAGCCGCGGGAGAGGGCATCTATGGCCTTGATGCAGAGGGCAGGACCACCTTCGTCAATCCGGCGGCCGAGCGCATCCTGGGCTGGAGCAGTGATGACATGGTAGGGCATGACGCGCACCTCCTGTTTCACCATACCCGCGCCGACGGCAGCCACTTTCCCGTTCAACAGTGTTCGATTCATGCTTCATTCAGCGATGGCCAGGTACACCGGGTCGATGACGAAGTCTTCTGGCACAAGAACGGCGAGGCGATACCGGTGGAATATACCAGCACTCCTATATTCGAAATGGGGCGGCTGGTGGGTGCGGTGGTGCTGTTTCGTGATATTCGTGAGCGCAAGCTGGCCGAGCAGCAGCTGCGCGATGCGCTCACCGAAGTGGAGTCTCTCAAGCAGCGCCTCGAACTCGAGAACCAGTATCTGCAGGAAGAGATCAAGGCTGAACTCAATCACCGGGAGATCGTCGGCGAGAGCCCGGCTGTCGCCCAATTGATCCGCCAGATCGCACTGGTTGCCCCCACGGACGCAAACGTGTTGATCAGCGGTGAGTCGGGCACCGGCAAGGAGCTGATTGCCCGTGCGATCCATGTGGGCAGTGAACGCAGCGATCGACCGCTGATACGGGTGAACTGTGCGGCGATTCCCCGCGACCTGTTCGAAAGCGAGTTCTTCGGCCACGTGAGGGGGGCCTTCACCGGGGCGGTGAACGACCGTCCCGGTCGTTTCGAGCTGGCCGATGGCGGCACCCTGTTTCTCGACGAAGTGGGGGAAATTCCGCTGGAGCTGCAGAGCAAGCTGCTCCGAGTGCTGCAGGATCAGCAGTTCGAGCGGGTGGGGGATAACGTTACGCGGGAAGTGGATGTCCGAGTGATCGCGGCGACAAATCGTGAGTTGCGAGAAATGATCGACGAGGGAAGCTTCCGCGAAGATCTGTATTTCCGCCTCAATGTCTTTCCCATCGACTCCGTGCCGCTGCGAAGTCGAATCGGGGACGTGCCTCTGCTGGCACGCCACTTTCTGCTGCGGGCGTGCCAGAAATTCAACAAGCCGGGAGTACGGATCCCCCCCGCTCAGCTCGAGATCCTCCAGCGCTATAGCTGGCCGGGTAATATCCGCGAACTGGAGAATGTCATCGAGCGCCAGGTGATCGTCACCCAGGACCGGCGGCTCACGTTCGACGATCTTCTGGCCGGGAAGTCGCCTTGGCCGCGAGACGAGCTGGGCACTGTGACCGAAGAGCAGGGGCCACTACCCGAGCAGGAGCTTTGCCGGCGGCAGCGCGACAACGCCATAGCGGCACTGAGGCAGTGTGCGGGCAAGGTGTCGGGGGAGGGCGGGGCCGCCGAGCTGCTGGGGCTGAAGCCGACCACCCTTTTCTCCCGGCTGAAGGGCTGGGGAGTGATGCCGCGGGATTTTCGCCGCTAGTCGGTCTCCCTTAGGCGGTTTTCCCGCCTCATCCAACTGAGCATGCGCTGCCACCAGGAGCTCTCGAGGCGCTGTGGCTGGAGCGGCAGTCGTTGCCGGTGGGGGCGGGCGAGAAACTCGGCGATGGGGGCGACCTGGCTGTCACGGTCGAGCATCGGGGCATGGCCGCAGCCGGGCACCTCCAGGGTGACCAGGCCGGGCTGTGCCTCGGCCATGCTCAGGACGCTGTCGGCGTCCAGCAGCGGCGATTCGGCGCCACGTATCACCATCAGCGGGCAGCGGATCGCCCGCCAGTCTGCCCAGCTGTTGCGGGGCGTGTCATAGATGAATTGTTCGCCGATCCGTGGATCGTAGTGGTAGGTCCAGCTGCCGTCGGGCAGGCGTCGAGCGCTGCCCAGTGCCAGCCGGCGCCAGGCGTCGTCGCCCTCGATGCCGAAGCCGCCATAGTGGCTGCGCAGCTCCGTCTCCAACTGGCCGAAGGTGGCGAAGCGGTGCGGCCTGCCGAAATAGAGGGCCAGTTGCGTCAGGCCGTCGGTATTCAGCTCGGGACCCACGTCGTTGAGCACCAGGCGTTCGATGCGATGGGCGCTGTCGGCCTCGGCCGCCAGCAGCATTCCCAGCAGCCCACCCATGGACGTGCCCACCCAGGGAACCTGTTCCAGCGAGAAGTGATCCAGCACGGCCAGCGCCACTTTCTTGTAGCGGTGATAGAGGTAGTCCTGGGCCGGAATGGGCGACCAGCTCGAGAGTCCGCGTCCCGGGGTGTCCGGCGCCAGGACTCGCCATTCGGGACCAAGCGCCCGGGCGAAGCCTTCGAAATCGCCACCGTGGCGTGCCAGGCCATGCCAGGCGACCACGGTTTTCGGTGCGTCGGGGTGCCAGATGCGTACCGCTACTTCCAGCCCTCGCAGCGGAACCAGTTCCAGTGCATCCATGGGTGTCTCCGTCAAATCAGCTATGCTGCTATGCAGCATAGCCTGTTTCCCCTTCGCTTGCCTCACTTGAGGGAGGCACCGGAGTATTTCGCCAAGTCACGAAGACCTTGTGCAAGGCTAGTATACATACAAGGTTGTAGCTATAATCCGTCGCACGCTAACAACCCGCCATGCGACCCCCTGCTGTTGGGCGTGTTGCCCCTGACGAACCACGATATGCAGCGGAGATCTTTTATGCATCAGTCACCCCCGGGAGGGCGTGCCCCCGTGAAATGGATTCTGGCGCTTGGGCTGCTGGCCACACTGCTCGCGGGCTGCGAGCAGGGCGACAACGCCGGTGGTGGCGCCATGGGAGGCGGCGAGCGTCCCCCGCCCCAGGTCAGCGTACTGGGGGTCGAGCCACGCTCGGTCGATGTGGTCGAGGAGTATGCCGCCCGTGTGCGTGGCTCCCGGGAGGTGGAAGTGCGTGCGCGGGTGCAGGGCATCCTCGAGGAGCGCCTCTATACGGAGGGTCAGGTGGTCGAGGAGGGCGAGCCGCTGTTTCACATCGACCGCGAGCCCTATGAGATCGAGCTTCAGCGGGCACAGGCGGAGCGGGCCAATGCCCAGGCGGAGCTGAACCAGGCCCGGCGCGAGTGGCAGCGTATCTCGACGCTCTACAACCAGAATGCGGTCAGCGAGCGGGAGCGTGACACGGCGCTGTCGGCTCGCGAACTGGCCGAGGCACGCTTCGCGCTCACCGAGACCGGGGTGGCAAATGCCGAGTTGAATCTCGACTATACCGAGGTGCGGGCCCCCCTGGCCGGGATGACCGGGCTCGAGAGCTTCCCGGAAGGGAGCCTGATCGAGCGGGGCACGCTCTTGACCACCGTGACCCAGCAGGACCCCGTCCACGTGCGCTTCTCGCTGCCCGAGGGCGACGCCACCCTGCAGCGCACCGCTCGCCGGGCCATGGCCGCCAGTGGTGAAGAGCATCAGCGGGAGGCGCTGCTGATCCTGCCCGATGGCAGCGAGTATGCCGAGACCGGCATCGTCGATTTCACCGCCAGCACCATCGACCCCCGCACCGGCAGCGTCTCGGCCCGGGCCGTCTTTCCCAACGCCGGCGGCGACGTCGTGCCCGGGCAGTTCGTGCGTATCAAGCTGAAGGCCCAGACCCTCGACGATGTCTTCCTGATTCCTCAGGAGGCGGTGGGCCAGGGCCCCGAGGGGGCGCGCGTCTTCGTGGTGGTCGATGATGCTGCCGAATCGCGCACCGTCGAGCTGGGACCCGTTGTCGACAGCCGCCAGGTCGTGCTGGCGGGGCTCGAGCCGGGCGACCGACTCGTGGTCAATGGCCAGGTCGCCCTGCAGGACGGCATGCCGGCCCAGGCCAATGAGGTCGAGAGCCACGAAGAGGCCCTGGAGGAAGCGGCGAATGCCGAGGCTTCCGCCGCCGAGACGTCTGGCGCCGAACTTGGGCCTGACGACGCCGAGGCCGATATCCAGGCCGACGAGGAGGCATGATGTTAAGGCTATTCATCGATCGGCCGATCTTTGCCTCGGTTATCTCCCTGATCATCGTGCTGGCCGGCCTCGCTGCCCTGCGGGCGCTGCCGGTGGAGCAGTATCCCGACGTGGTGCCGCCCCAGGTGGTGGTCCAGGCCCAGTATCCCGGTGCCAGCGCCGAGGTGATTGCCGAGGCGGTGGCCGCACCGCTGGAGCAGGAGATCAACGGCGTCGACAACATGCTCTACATGGAGTCGAGCGCCACCGACGCCGGCAGTCTGCAGATCACCGTGTCCTTCGAGATGGGCACCGATCCCGACCAGGCGGCGATCAACGTCAACAACCGGGTGCAGGCCGCAACGGCCCGGCTACCCCAGCAGGTGCGTAACCAGGGGGTTCGTGTCGAGGCACGCTCCACCAACCTGCTGATGGTACCGGTGATGTATTCACCGGATGGCAGCCAGGATCCGCTGTTCATCTCCAACTACGCACTGCTCAACGTACTCGACGAGCTGGTACGGATCCCGGGCGTGGGGGACGCCTCGCTGTTCGGCGCCCAGGACTACTCGATGCGCATCTGGCTCTCTCCGGACAAGCTCGCCCAGTACGACCTGACGCCTTCCGAGGTGGCCGGCGCCATTCGCGAGCAGAACGCCCAGTTCGCCGCCGGCCGGCTGGGGGCAGAGCCAGCGCCCGAGGACCAGGCCTTCACCTTCACGGTGACGACACGCGGCCAGCTCTCCGATCCCGAGGAGTTCGAGCGCATCATCCTGCGCGCCGATGAAGAGGGCGGCACCCTGCGCCTTGGCGACGTGGCCCGTGCCGAACTGGGTGCCCAGAACTACGCCTTTACTGCCACCTACAATGGGCAGGCGGCGGTGCCCATGGGCGTCTACCTGCAGCCGGGGGCCAATGCCCTGGAGACCGCCACTGCGGTGCGCGAGGCGCTGGACGCCGTGGCCGATCGCTTCCCCGAGGGTGTCGAATATACCGTGCCCTACGACACCACCGAGTTCGTCGAGATCTCCATCCGCGAGGTGTTCATCACCCTGCTGATGGCGGTGGGGCTGGTGGTGCTGGTCACCTTCATGTTCCTGCAGCACCTGCGGGCCACCTTGATCCCCGTGATCGCCATTCCGGTATCGCTGATCGGTACCTTCGCCGGCATGCTGGCACTGGGCTTCTCGGTCAATCTCTTGACCCTGTTCGGCCTGGTCCTGGCCATCGGCATCGTGGTGGACAACGCCATCATCGTGCTGGAAAACGTCGACCGTCTGATAAACGAGCAGGGCATGCGCGCCCGTGAGGCCTCCATCGAGACCATGAAACAGGTGGCCGGTGCGGTGGTGTCATCGACGCTGGTGCTGGTGGCGGTATTTGCCCCGGTCACGTTCCTCGGAGGCCTGACCGGTGAACTCTATCGCCAGTTTGCGGTGACCATCGCCATCTCGGTGGTGGTGTCCGGCGTCGTGGCGCTGACACTGACGCCTGCCATGTGTGCCATGCTGCTCGACAAGCAGTCCCACTCCGTCGCCAAGCCGTTCCAGTGGTTCAATGCCGGTTTCGACCGCTTGACCCGTGGTTTCAGCTGGCTGGTGAGCAAGCTGCTGCGCCACGCGGTGATCGGCGTGCTGCTGTTCATCGGCGTGCTCGCCCTGACGCTGTTTTCGCTGAGCCGTCTGCCCCCGGGCCTGGTGCCTCAGGAGGATCAGGGTGTGGCGCTGGTGGTCTATCAGTTGCCGGCCGTCTCGGCGCTGGGTCGCACGGAGGCCGTGCGCGACCGGGTCTCGGCCATGCTCACCGAGATGGACGAGGTCGACGAATTCACCAGCTTCGCCGGTTTCGACATCATCGCCGGCTCGCTGCGCAGCAATACCGGGGTGGGCTTCGCCAACCTGGCGGACTGGAACGACCGCCGCGGGCCGGGGCAGGACGCGCAGTCGCTCACCGGCCGCATCATGGGCATGGGCGCGGGCATCCCGGAAGCCAACGTGTTCGCCTTCACCCCGCCGCCGATCATGGGGCTGTCGCTGACCGGGGGCGTCGAGGGTTACCTGCAGGTCCGTGGTGATGCTACGCCCCAGGAGATCCAGGCGATCGCCGGCGAGCTGGCTGCAGCCGCCAACGAGCGGCCCGAACTGTCCAACGCCCGCACCACCCTGGATACCAGCATTCCCCGCTTCACCGCCGAGGTGGACCGTGAGAAGGCACGGGCCATGGGTGTGCCGATCAACCAGATCTTCGAGACCATGCAGAGCACCTTCGGCGCGCTCTACGTCAACGACTTCACCCTGGCCGGCCGCAACTGGCAGGTCAACCTGCAGTCGGAAGGCGAGTTCCGCAGCCAGCCGGAGGACCTCAACAAGGTCTTCGTGCGCTCGGAGTATGGCGAGATGTTGCCGCTGAGTTCGCTGGTGACCCTCGAGCGCGCGCCGGGGCCGGACATCATCAACCGCTTCAATGTCTATCCGGCGGCCAAGTTCATGGCCGACGCGGCGCCGGGCTACACCACCGGCCAGGCCAAGGCGGCCATGGACGAGGTGGCAGCACAGGTATTGACCCAGGGCAACACCCAGCTCGGCTGGATCGGCGAGGCCTTTCAGCTTGACGCCGCCGCCGGTGCCGGCGGGCTGGCCTTCGGCCTGGGCATGATCATGGTGCTGCTGATCCTGGCGGCCCAGTACGAGCGGCTGACACTGCCGTTGGCGGTGGTGACGGCGGTGCCGTTCGGCGTGCTGGGAGCGGCGCTGGCGGCGATGCTGCGCGGCTTCCCCAATGACGTCTACTTCCAGGTGGGGCTGCTGGTGCTGATCGGCCTGGCCGCCAAGAATGCCATCCTGATCGTCGAGTTTGCCGCTCAGAACCGGCGCGCCGGGATGAGCTCGACCGATGCGGCTCTGGCCGCGGCACAGCAGCGCTTCCGGGCGATCCTGATGACGGCGTTGACCTTCATCATCGGCTCGCTGCCGCTGGTCTTCGCCACCGGGGCGGGGGCTGCCAGCCGACAGGAAATCGGCACCGTGGTAGTCGGCGGTATGCTGTTGGCAAGCTCCCTGGCCCTGATCTTCGTGCCGCTGGCCTACAAGCTGCTGGAGGACCTGGGGACCTGGCGCCGCGATCGCAAGGCAAGCCGCCAGGGAGAGGAGCCGACCCATGCGTAACCGTTCACTGCTTCGCACCGGTCGCCTACCCTCGCTGGCATTGGCCACGGCACTGCTGGCCGGCTGTGCCATGGGTCCCGACTATCGTGCCCCCGAGCTGGCGCTGCCCGACGAGTGGCCCGAGCATGTGATGCTCTCCGCCGAGGCCCGCCAGGAGTGGCAGAGCTGGTGGACCCGCTTCGAGGACCCGTCATTGGACAGGCTGGTCGAGCGGGCGGTCGACGACAATCTGGATATCCGCCTGCAGCTGGCGCGCATCGAAGAGGCGCGGGCGCGCCTGGGCCTGGCCCGTGCCGAACAGCTGCCCTCGGTGGGTGCCCAGGCCGAGGCTTCGCGGGAGCGCACACCCGGCACGGCCTCGCCGCTGGGGCAGAGCACTACCGGCAACCTGTTTTCGCTGGCCGGCGTGCTCAACTATGAGCTCGATCTCTGGGGCCGGCTGGATCGCGAGCGCGAGGCCTCCGAGGCCCTGCTCGAGCAGAGCGAGTTCGCCCGTGATGCGGTGCGCCTGAACGTGATCGCCGATGTAGTGGCCACCTACTTCGACCTGCGCAACGCCGAGCGTCAGCTTCGAATCACCGAGGAGACGGTGGCGTCCCGCGAGGAGACCTACCGGATCGAGCAGATTCGCTTCGACTCCGGCGAGACCGGTGAGCTGGCCCTGCGTCAGGCCCAGTCGGAGCTGGAAACCACCCGTGCCCAACTGCCCGGCCAGAAGCAGCGGGTCAGGATGCTGGAGGGTGCGCTGGCCATCCTGGTGGGAATGAGCCCGGCGGAGCTGATGGACGAGCTCGATTTCGGAGACACCCAGCTGGCGGATATCGTGCTGCCCGACAGTGTGCCTGCCGTACTGCCTTCCAGCCTGCTGCAGCGTCGGCCGGATATCCGCTCCGCCGAGGCGGGGCTGATAGCGGCCAATGCCTCCATCGGCGTGGCCGAGGCGAGCCGCCTGCCCACCCTCAACCTGGGCGGCTTCCTGGGAACGGCAGCGGGTGACAGCAGTGACCTGTTCACCACCGCCGCCCAGACCTGGGGGCTCTCCGCCACGGTCATGGGGCCGCTGTTCGACTTCGGCCGCTCCCGCTCCCGGGTCGACACCGCCGAAGCGCTGGCCGCCCAGGCCGAGGTTCAGTACCGCGCCACGGTCAACCAGGCGTTCAACGAGGTTCGCAACGCCCTGGTCATCTTCGAGACCAGTGGCGAGCGCATCGAGGCGACACAGGCCCAGGTGGAGGCACTGGCACGCACCCTGGAGCTGGCGGAAGTGCGCTATCGGGAAGGCTTCGTTGGCTTCATCGAGCTGCTCGATGCCCAGCGGGCACTGCTCTCGGCGGAGCTGGCGCTGTCGGAGGCGATGCGCGACCGCCTGACCGCCACCGCCACGCTGTTCAAGGCGCTGGGTGGCGGCTGGGAGGCCGATGCCTGAAGGCGGCGAAGGCGTGAACGAAAACGGGCCGGATCCTCAGGGGATCCGGCCCGTTGTCGTTGTGGAGCCGCAAAGCGTCAGGGCTCGCGGGCGAGCAGTTTAAGCAGCGTATCGACCAGCTCCGTGCCGCGCTCGCGGATCGAGAAGTGCTCGTGATTGCGCAGCCAGTCGTGAAAAAGCCCGCCCAGGCTTGATTGCAGCAGCCGCGCTGCCAGTTCCGGCGTGATGTCGGGGCGCAGCAGCCGATGCTCGCAGGCGACCGTGAAGTATTCGATGAGTGCTCCACAGGATTCCTCGGCGATCTCGTTCTGCATGGCCAGGGGATCGATCTCGCCAAACACTTCGCAGTGGTGGATCAGGATGGCGTGGACCCGGCGATAGCGGGGCTGCTCGAGTCGCGTCAAGCCCTGGCGGCAGGCCAGGCGGATCGCTTCCAGCGGTGCATCGGCGAGTGCCGGGTCATCGACTTCGTCGACCAGTTCCTGAAAGGGCATGCGCACCCGGTCGAGCATGGCGCGAAACAGGTCAGCCTTGTTGCGGAAATGCCAGTATACCGCGCCGCGGGTCATCCCTGCCTGGCGCGCAATCTGCTCCAGCGAGGTACGGGAGACGCCACGCTCGAGAAAGATCTCCTCGGCGGCATCCAGCAGGGCTTCACGGGTGGCAGCGGCTTCCGCCTTGGTGCGTCTGGCCATGGTAGGGTGCGTCTCTCCTCATACATAACGGGGCATGCATAACGGGGCATGGCCGCTATTCTACCGGAGCGGCCCTTCTTTTACATTCAACTCTGTATGGATGTGGTGCGAGGGTCCATCCTCGTCATTCTGCCGCCATCGCGGTATAAGAGAGTGAACATTGTTCTGTTACAGGAAGCCGCAGCATGGCTCGCGCCCCCTTCGAACTCGCTGGCGTCAAGGTGATGCCGGGAAACCGAATCCAGATCGATGTGCCGGTGGCACGCCTCTATACCCACGCACCGTTGCACATTCCCGTGGAAGTGGTTCACGGGCGTCAGCAGGGGCCAATATTGCTGGTATGTGGCGGCATTCACGGCGATGAGATCAATGGCGTCGAGATCGTCCGCCGCCTGCTGCGCTCGAAACAGATCCAGGGTCTGCGCGGTACCCTGGTGGCAGTGCCGATCGTCAACGTGTTCGGCTTCATGCAGCACACGCGCTACCTGCCGGATCGGCGTGACCTCAACCGCTGCTTTCCCGGCAGTGAATCGGGCTCGCTGGGAGGCCGTGTCGCGGCACTGTTCCGCGAGCAGATCGTCGACCACGCCACCCATATCATCGACCTGCACACCGGGGCCATTCATCGCACCAACCTGCCGCAGATTCGCGCCCAGCTCAGCCCCGGGAGCGAGACCGAGCGGATGGCCAACGCCTTTGGCGCCCCGGTGATTCTCAACGCCGAGCTGCGTGAAGGCAGCCTGCGCCACTATGCACAGAACCGTGGTATTCCCGTACTGACCTATGAGGCCGGCGAGGCGCTGCGTTTCGACGAGTGGGCGATCACCCCGGGGGTGCGCGGGGTGCTGCGGGTCATGCGCCGGCTGGGCATGCTCACCGGCGAGCATCGGCGTCGGTTGCCGCCCGCGGCGGAGCTGGCCAACGGCTCGAGCTGGGCGCGAGCGCCCATCGATGGCATCCTGCGGCCCAAGGTACGCCTCGGGGCACGGGTAGCAACGGGCGAGGTGCTGGGCAGGGTGGCCGACCCCTTCGGTAACGCCGAAGCGACCGTCAAGTCCATGGCCGACGGCATCGTCATCGGCATGAGCCGGCTGCCCCTGGCCAACGAGGGCGAAGCGCTCTTCCACATCGCCCGTTTCGATGAGATCGAAGAGGCCGAGAGTGCCGTGGAGGGCTTCCATTCCAGCCTGGAGCCGCCTCCGGATTCGCTCTATTGAGCGTCAGGCCGTCTCTGTCTCGGTCGCCGGAGTCGTCTCCGGCACCAGGCTGAGCGCGTCGTCGAAGACTCGCAGGCAGGCGCCGTCCAGGTGGCCGTTCTCGGATAAGTGGCGACGGAAGCGGCGCCCGCCCGGCCGGCCCTGGAACAGGCCCAGCAGGTGGCGGGTGATGTGGTTTAGCTTGGCACCCTCGTCGAGGCGCCGGGCAATGTAGGGGCGAAAGGCGCGGGCGGCGGCATGGCGGCTGGTTGCCGGGCCCGCAACGCCATAGAACGCCTCGTCCACGTCGGCCAGTAGCCATGGGTTCTGGTAGGCCTCGCGGCCCACCATCACGCTGTCGACCTGGGCGAGCTGTTCGTGGCACTCCTCCAGCGTCTTGATACCGCCGTTGATGCCGATATGCAGCTCCGGCCGACTCGCCTTGAGGCGATGCACCCGCGGGTAGTTGAGCGGCGGCACGTCACGGTTCTGCTTGGGCGAGAGCCCCTGCAGCCACGCCTTGCGCGCGTGGACGATGAACACCTCGCAGCCGGCGTCCGCCACCTGGGCGATGAAGCGCTCCAGGTCGGCATCCTCGTCCTGGTCGTCGATACCGATGCGGCATTTCACCGTCACCGGGATCGACACCGCCTCGCGCATGGCGCGCACCGCTGCCGCCACCTTCTCCGGATACGCCATCAGGCAGGCGCCGATCAGGTTGTTCTGCACCCTGTCGCTGGGGCAGCCCACGTTGAGGTTGACCTCGTCATAACCCCACGCCTCGGCGATGGCCGCACACTCGGCCAGCTCGCCGGCATCGCTGCCGCCCAGCTGCAGCGCCAGTGGATGCTCCACTTGGTCGTAACCGAGGAAGCGCTCCCGCGGGCTGCCGTGGAGGATGGCCCCGGTGGTCACCATCTCGGTATACAGCAGGGCGCGCCGGGTCAGCGTGCGCACGAAGGCTCTCTGGTCCCTGGTAGTCCAGTCCATCATCGGGGCAACAGAAAAGGTGCGGTCGAGCTCAGGCATCGGCATCACTGGGTAGGGCGGAGGAAGGGCAATATTCTATCAGTTCTGGTCAATCCTTGACCATCTCAGGTACTGACCATCGCCGGGACAGCCTTATGCCGTGAACACCGCATACACCATCTGCAGCGCCAGCCCCATCAGCATGACGGCGAAGACCCGCTTGAGCAGCGCCACGGGGAGCTTGTGGGCGAGCCTGGCCCCGATGGGAGCGGTGAGGATACTGAAGGGCGCCATCAGCAGCAGGGCGGGCAGGTAGACGTAGCCCAGGGCGGCCGTCGGCAGGCCCGGCGTGGCCCAGCCATTGATGATGTAGCCCAGTGCACCCGCCATGGCGATGGGTAGCCCCACGGCCGCCGAGGTGCCGATGGCGCGGGGCAGTTTCACGTTGCACCAGGTCAGGAAGGGCACCGTCAGCGAGCCACCGCCGATGGCCACCAGGGCCGAAATGCCGCCAATGCCGAGGCCGGCACCGCTCAGGCCGACCGGGCCTGGCAGGCTGCGGCTCGGCTTGGGCTTCAGGTTGGCGAGCATCTGCAGCGACATCAGCACCATGAAGCAGGCGAAGAAGATGGCCAGGCCTCGGGTCGGGATCAGGGCGGCGATGAAGGTCGCCATGAAGGTGCCGATCAGTATACCCGGCGTAATGACGCGTACGGTTTGCCAGTCCACGGCCCCGTGGCGATGGTGGGATAGCAGGCTGGCGGTGGCGGCGGGGATGATGGCCGCCATGGCGGTGCCCAGGGCCAGGTGAGCGAGGTGCTCGTGGGGCACGCCCTGCAGCACGAACAGTGAGGTAAGAATCGGCACCATGATACCGCCACCACCGATACCGAGCAGGCCGGCCATGATGCCGACCACGCCGCCCAGGGCAACGTAGGCCAGCCACCAGATGAGTTCCAAGGTCGCGTCTCCTGAAAGGGCTTCGCCAGAGTTGGCGAGCTATTGTACGGGAAGTTGGCTTCGGGCGGGGCCGGCGTGAGGCTATGCTATTGGCTGCACGGCCCGTCGATATGGGAAGCGCTTGCGGAGACATGGCACTGAGTGGGGCATGGCGTGAATGCAGGGGGAGGTGATGCGGATCGAGCGAGGGACCGATAGAGGGAATAAGAGAGAGCTGCCTGCTCATCGTGCCGTGGCCCACAGGGTGGCCATCGCCGGCCTGGAGGCCTTCAGCCTCGCCTCCGACAGAACGTTTCCCCGGCACTCCCACGACCAGTTCGGGGTTGGCCTGGTCGTTTCCGGCGGCCATCGCTCCTGGAGCGGCCTCGGCATGGTGGACGCCCGAGCCGGTGATCTGATCACGGTCAATCCCGGAGAGCTGCACGATGGCAGCCCGATGAATGGCATTCCCCGAGCCTGGCAGATGCTCTATTTCGACCCGACCCTGGTGGCGTGCGGTTTGGAAGGAGCCCTGGATGGCGACGGGGGCCGGCCGATCGAGTTTGCCAGGCCGGCTATTGATGATCCCCGGTGTGCGGCGCTGTTTCAAACCCTGTTCGCCGAGGCGACGCGGCTTGGCAGTGAGCCGATGGCCATCGAGGAGGCGACGCTTCACTTCTTGGCCGAGGCGTTTCGTCGGCACGGCGCCTACCAGGCCCGCTGCGACGATCGTCTCCCTCGTATGGCAAGGGTGCGCCAATGGCTGGACGAGGCGCCGGAGCAGACGGCCTCACTGGCAGACCTGGCTGCCCTTGTCGGAGTGAGCCGTTATCAATTGCTGCGCGGTTTTGTCCGCGAGACCGGCATGACGCCTCATGCCTATCGCGTTCAGCGGCGTGTGCGTATGGCAAGACAGTGCATCATCGCAGGCCAGACGCTGAGCCAGGCGGCGGCGGGGTCCGGCTTCGCCGACCAGAGCCATATGACTCGGGCCTTCACGCGGCAGTTGGGTATTTCACCCGGGCGCTACCGGGCGGCACTGGGATGACGTGAGAACCTGCAATTTCCTTCAAGACGCTCTTCCCGATGGCGAGCACAGTGGTGGTGAGCCAATGCTCGACCCACCTCAGCCATTGGGAGAGTCCTCTCGTGAGTATCGAATTTCTGCTGACGTCCCTGGTCGTTGCCGCCTTGCCTGGAACCGGGGTGATCTTCACTCTGGCAGCGGGAGTCACGCGTGGCGTGATGGCGGGGATCCTGGCGGCCGCAGGCTGTACCCTGGGCATCGTGCCGCACATGGCGGCCGCCACGCTTGGCCTCGCCCCCTTGTTGCATACCAGTGCCGTGGCCTTTCAGTTTTTCAAGTTTGCGGGGGTCGGTTACCTGCTCTACCTTGCATGGTGCACGCTGAAGCAGAGGGGGGCGCTCAGCGTTGAGCAGGATGCCAGCCCGCAGGCCGGCTGGCGCATCATGGCCTCTGCGGCATTCGTTAACCTTCTCAATCCGAAGCTGACGATCTTCTTCCTTGCGTTCCTGCCCCAGTTCGTCGACGCCAGCGAAAGCACCCCGTTGCTGAGGATGCTGGAGCTGAGCGCTGTCTTCATGGTGGTAACACTGGTTGTCTTCAGCGGCTACGGCACTTTTGCGGCGGTCGTGCGCAACCATCTGTTTTCCAGGCCAGGGGTGTTGGCCTGGATGCGCCGAGGTTTTGCGGCTGCCTTCGTGGCACTCGGCTTCCGGCTTGCCTTGATGGAGCGATAGCGGCGTGGCCGATGATTGTGGCTGATTTCCTACAGAGCGTGTAGGCGATTTCCTACAAGCCTGGATAACCTGCGTTAAGCGTTTTTCCTGGCCAAGCTGGCATGGTGGAGTCATTGAGCAATGGAAGGCTCAACAGGGAAGATCAAGCCAGGAGGGCTCGGCAACCAGGGATGCGCGAACAGGAAGTTCGTGATGGACAGGAAAGGGAAGTGGAGATAGAAGCCCGGCCTTACGGCCGGGCTTTCTTGTGAGTGCCATGCTCTTGAGTGCCGGGATTAATGAATAATCATCTTCTCTGCGGAAAAGTAGGCAGCCGTAAGAAAGAGGAAATGAGCAGGAGTTCATGGAATCGCAAGGAAGGGGGTGTTGTTCATAATGGCATCATGATGTTTTTACCTTTATCACGTGCTTATGGTCCTGGTCACATGGTTCGGTAATAACGGTGGTAGATACTCCTTCGGCGGATTGAAGCGGTGCAGGTTAAGCTACCTGTTGTCAGATCATGGGTGAAGGCCGATGAAAGACAGGAAATCTCCGAGCCTTTACGCGGCGCTGTGAAAGCCCGTGCGATGTGTTCAGGACGGCTACGAACATGGTGGCGGTCGACGTTGAGTGACTGGCAGGTGCCGTTGCTACTTCTACGGAGTCCTTGACATTTTTCCTTGTCAAAGACGGTGAAGAGAGGAAAGTTGGCCCCTTCTTTATCAGAGAAAACTGTTCGAGAATTGGCTTCTGGTTGATGAGGTGGATTATGAAATACGATGACCGGTGAGCATATGCAAGCCCTGTGAAGAGTGGCTTGTTCGCCTTGTTCCTGATGGATAAATTGAATTTCCCGCCTTGCTTATGATCCCGCTTCGGCTTCCATCAAGAAATATGCTATGTAGAAGAGATGGGCATCAACCGAGTGGAGGTGAAAGATGAACCGACAGCGCATACTGGAATCCCTGCGGGATGAACTGATCGAGCGGGCGGATCGCTACAAGGTACACAAGGCGCGCTTGGAGCAGCCGTTGGACAGGGATATGGAAGACCAGGCCATTGAGCTGGAGAATGAGGACGTCATCGATGCCTTGGAGCAGGAGGCCGAGGAGGAGCTGCACAAAGTGATGCATGCGCTGGCGCGTGTTGAGAGCGGCGAAGGTAATGTGTGCGAACGGTGTGGAGAGCCGATCGACCCGCGGCGTCTCGAAGCGCTGCCCTATGCGGTGCTGTGCCTGGAGTGTGCCGATGCCAAGACTCGGCAGCAGCCTTAGTCAGCGCTGGATAGACGGAAAACTCCATGTCCACTTGCGATCTTGAGGCGCCGCTTGGCTCTCCCCGAGCAGGGCGCGCCCGGAGATGCGTCAATTAAAGTCGCCGTTGGGACGAACCGTCCAGCCCGGTGGTAGTCTAGAAGATCAATGTTCGGTCTGGAGGAATTCATGAAGGTACGGCGTCGACTGTCCTGCGTTGGATTGGTGACTCTGCTGGCGCTGTCCGGCTGTGGTAACGACACTGGGCCGGAAGAAACGGGGCCGGAAGAAGAGGTGGCGAATGAACAGCCCGAAGACGTCGCGACCAACGAGGTAGACATGGAGCCTGCCGTGGAGGAGCCGGAGGTGGAGCCGCTGGAGGTGGCTATCGATGTCGCGGCCGCGCTGCGTAGCGACAGGCGGCTGATGGTAGAAGGGGAGACCAACTTGCCAGAAGGGGCGCGCCTGGTGATCGTGGTGGAGCGTGAGTTGAGCGGTGTGCGTTGGCAGTCGCGTACCGAGGTCCAGGGCAGCCGCTTTGAAGCGGGGCCTTTCGGACCGGGAAGCGGGCTGCCGGACGGTGGCTATAGCATTACCGTGAACCTGCCGGAGGCCAGTGTGCAGCCGCTAGCGATTCGTGAGCGGATCGGCGACGAGGGAGAGCATCTGGCCGGTCCGCTGGTCAGGACCTCGCGTCACGGCCTGGGGCAGGTGGCGAGCTATTCGCGGCGCTACCTCATCGGCACTGAGCCCCGCCGGACCACCGATGAAGTGGAAGTGCTGGGCGTCGAATGAGGCACGGAGGGGCTTAGCTCCCCTCCTGGCGCCAGCGTGCCAACAGTCTACCGACCGGATGATCATCCTTCTGCAGCGGCCTGGCCTGAGCCGTTGCTGCTTTCTCACCGCTGTAGAGCAACTCCCCGCCATGCCCGCGCTCCAGTTGGCCGATGAACAGGCCCAGGGCGCCTTCTATCAAGTAACGGCCAGGCTGGTCGAAGGTATCGATTGGCCCGAAGGCGGCCAGATCGCCGGAGTCCAGGTAGTCGAAACGTTCGCCGGGGGCAGGCGTGACCAGGTAGCACTCACCCTGCCAGTTGATACCGGCCAGGAAGCTCTCGGGCAGCGTGATGCGGTTGGCATTGGGATCATGCCAAGGCGCGGGAGGGTGGCTGCTCAGATAGAGCGGAGTGGATAGCGTGTCGACGCTGTCATCCTCCAGCAGGCGCCGCAAGGGGCAGCCCAAGGCATCCGCCAGAGCGACAAGGCGCTCGTGGCCGATCTGTTTGATGGCGCCGGACTCCCAGTAGGAAATCGTGACATCGGAAACGCCGACTTTTCTTGCCAGTGCCGCCTTGTTGAGGCTCGCCTCTAGCCGAAGCTGCTTGATGCGTGGGCCCAATGCATGCATCTCTTGATTCCTGCCAACGATGATTAAAAGAAGGGGATAGTCGATGATCTGTGTTAACTGTGCAAATTTAGCGCGTCAACGGTAAAAAGACTATTGAAGAGTGGAGTGCGAAACCCCTCAAGCGTGCTGTTGCGCGCTTGCCGGTCATGGAGGCTCTGCTTGGTACTGGTTTCTGTTATTTTACGTATATAGCGTAACTATTCTGTGTATTAAGCCCTCGGTATAGGAGCCTTTTGTGTCGCTAGCTCTTGCGTGCCCCTGTAATGCCCGCTCCTTTGTTCAACGGCTTTGTTCAACGGAAGGTTACCGTCATGGTGAATTCGGTCGTGAGAAAGGATTTCCGGGTGCGGCTGCCTGTGTCGAGGCAGGTGCGTATAATGGCGCGATGCCCATCCCTCAATGGATAAGGACGACATGACCGTACGTACTCGCATTGCGCCGTCACCCACGGGTGACCCCCATGTGGGCACCGCCTACATTGCCCTGTTCAATCTCTGCTTCGCGCGCCAGCACGGCGGGCAGTTCATCCTGCGCATCGAGGATACCGACCGGGTCCGATCTACCACCGAGTCCGAGCAAATGATCCTGGATTCGCTGCGCTGGCTGGGCCTGGAGTGGGACGAAGGGCCGGATGTGGGCGGCCCCCATGGGCCTTACCGTCAGAGCGAGCGGGGAGACATCTATGCCGAATATGCCCGGCAGCTGGTCGATGCCGGCCACGCCTTCAAGTGCTACCGTACCGGCGAGGAGCTGGATGAGCTGCGTGAGGCTCGCAAGGCAGCCGGCATGCACCTGGCGCTGAAGCCCGCCGACCTGGCCTTGCCCAGCGATGAGCAGGCGCGCCGCGAGCGAGAAGGGTGGCCGCATGTCGTGCGCATGAATGTGCCCACCACTGGTACCTGCCTGATCGAGGATATGTTGCGCGACACCATCGAAGTCGACTGGGCCCAGGTCGACGCGCAGATCCTGCTCAAGTCCGATGGCATGCCTACCTACCACCTGGCCAATGTGGTGGACGATCACCTGATGGGCATCACCCATGTGCTGCGCGGCGAAGAGTGGATCAACTCGGCACCGAAGCATCAATTGCTCTATGAGTACTTCGGCTGGCAGATGCCGGTGCTCTGCCATATGCCGCTGCTGCGCAACCCCGACAAGTCGAAGCTCTCAAAGCGCAAGAACCCCACCTCGATCAATTACTATCGAAGGATGGGCTTCCTCCCCCAGGCGGTGACCAACTACCTTGGCCGCATGGGCTGGTCGATGCCCGACGAGCGCGAGAAGTTCAGTCTCGACGAGATGATGACGCACTTCGATGTCCAGCGAGTCTCGCTCGGCGGTCCGGTCTTCGATCTCGAGAAGCTGACCTGGCTCAACGGTCTCTATATTCGTGAGGACCTTGACGACAAGGCCTTCCTGAAGGCCTTGATGGAGTGGGCCTTCAACGAGGAGTACGTGGGTCAGATCCTGCCTCAGGTGCGCACCCGGGTGGAAACCCTTTCCCAGGTAGCACCGCTGGCCGGCCATTTCTTCTCCGGCCTGCCGGAGATCGAGGAGGGCGATTTCGACAGCGTCAAGCTTGGGCGGGAGGAGTTGGTCAAGCTGCTGCAATTCCTGGTCTGGCGCTTCGAGGTCGTCCCGGCCTGGCACAAGGAGGTATTGCTCGGCGAGGTCAAGTCGCTGGCCGCGCATTTCGATCTCAAGATGAAGGACTTCCTGGCACCGGTCTTCATCGCCATTACCGGTTCTGCGGCGAGCACCTCGGTCATGGATGCCATGGCCATACTGGGCTCCGACATGACCCGGGCGCGCTTGCGCCACGCCATCGAGGTGCTCGGCGGGGTCTCCAAGAAGCAGGCCAAGCGCTTCGAGAAGGAGTACCGCGAGCTTGCCTGAGACGGGCTCCGGGAAATCGTCTTTATCTTGTTGACGAAGGCGAGGCTAATCAGTACTATACGCCTCGTCTTCACGAGACATGTGGGGCCTTAGCTCAGCTGGGAGAGCGCAACACTGGCAGTGTTGAGGTCAGCGGTTCGATCCCGCTAGGCTCCACCAATCGACGGCTCGTGTGCGACCTTGCGTCCCATTCGTCTAGTGGTCCAGGACACCGCCCTTTCACGGCGGGAACAGGGGTTCGAACCCCCTATGGGACGCCACTCTACTCTGAAATCTAGCTCCCCCGAGACGCCTGGTGCGTCTTTTTTGTTGCCTGGTCGCCCCTGGCGGGTGACGGCTTCCGCTTGCGTGTAAAACGCATTGAAGTGCCGGTTTTTCGCTATTTAGGGCTTGACTTGTCCACTCGTCCAAGTCCGTCGCCTCTCCCCTGTGTGCAGTTTTCTCCATCCCGCCGCACCCCAGATGTTTTCCATAAAACCCTTCTTTTTCAACAGCTTGCAATCGGTTAAAAATTAACCAATCTAACGGCAACCCTCTGGCCATGCCGATTCGATGGCATTATCTGGTGGTTGTGAACAGGGTTATCCACAGAATGTGTGGAAAACGTTCCGGTGCCGTGGAGAGCGGCGATTCATGCCCGATGAAGGAGGCTTGTCAAGCGGTGGGTCGTAGTTTCTTCATACTCGGTGAGCAGGGCAAGGTCTCGGGGCGTCACATCCGCGATGAGGCCCCGAGACGGCCTCAGTCGCGGCCCAGGCCGCGCAGGCGACGGAGCAGCGATGAGGTGTCCCAGCGACCGCCTCCCATGGCCTGAACGTCGCCATAGAATTGATCCACCAGTGCGGTCACCGGCAGGCGGGCCTGGAGTCGGCGAGCCTGCTCGAGGCAGATGCCCAGGTCCTTGCGCATCCAGTTCACCGCAAAGCCGTGCTCATACTCGTCCTCGATCATGGTCTTGTGGCGATTTTCCATCTGCCAGGACCCGGCTGCCCCTTTGGCGATGACATCGATGACGCGCTGCTGGTCGAGCCCGGCCTGCTCGGCGAAGTGCAGGCCCTCGGCAAGGCCTTGCACCAGGCCGGCGATGCAGATCTGGTTGACCATCTTGGTCAGCTGGCCACTGCCGGCAGGGCCCATCAGGGCCACGGCGCGGGCGTAGTGGGCGAGAATGGGCTCAACCCGGGCGAACTCGCTCTCTTCGCCGCCACACATGATGGTCAGGGCGCCATTGATCGCGCCCTGCTGGCCGCCGGAAACGGGAGCATCGATGAAGCCGATGCCCTGCTCGTGACAGATTCCTGCCAGCTCTTCGGCCAGATCGGACGATGCGGTCGTATGGTCGACCAGCAGGCTGCCGGCGGCCATGCCTCGCAGGGCGCCCTGTGAGCCGGTTGTCACCTGGCGAACGTCATCATCGTTACCCACGCATACCAGTACCAGATCGGCCCCCTGGGCGGCTTCCTGAGGGGTTGTGTGGTGGCTGCCTCCATGTTCGGCGACCCAGGCCTCGGCCGTGGCGCCGGTTCGGTTGTAGACGCGTACTGTCAGGCCCTGCCTGGCGAGGTGGCCGGCCATGGGATAGCCCATCACGCCGAGGCCGATAAAGGCGACAGTCGAAATCGTATGGTTCATTGAAGCATCCTTCTCGTTGATGACGGGGCCAGAGACCGCTGAGGCGAAGTCTCAAGTGGCACCTGTACGCGAAAGGCCGCCCAGCGGGCGGCCTTTCGGTACCGAGCGGCCTTGGCCGCATCCTGCCGGGTAGTGACAGGATAGATTACTTGGCGGGGTAGTCGCGCTGCGGATGGCCAATATAGAGCTGGCGCGGGCGACCGATCTTGTAGTCTCCGGTGATCATCTCGTGCCAGTGGGAGATCCAGCCAATCGTGCGCGACACGGCGAAGATCACCGTGAACATGTTGGTCGGAATGCCCATGGCCTTGAGGATGATGCCGGAATAGAAGTCGACGTTGGGGTAGAGCTTGCGCTCGATGAAGTATTCGTCCTCCAGTGCGATCTGCTCCAGGCGCTTGGCGATCTTCAACTGCGGGTCATCGGCCATGCCCAGCTCGGCCAGCACTTCGTCGCAGGTCTCCTTCATGACCTTGGCGCGCGGGTCGAAGTTACGATAGACGCGGTGGCCGAAGCCCATCAGGCGGAAGGGGTCGTCCTTGTCCTTGGCCTTGTCGACGAAGCGCTGGATGTTTTCTTCCGAGTCGTCACCGATCTCGTCGAGCATGGCCAGCACGGCTTCGTTGGCGCCGCCGTGGGCCGGGCCCCAGAGTGCGGCGATGCCGGCGCTGATGCAGGCGAACGGGTTGGCGCCGGTGGAGCCGGCCAGGCGCACCGTGGAGGTGGAGGCGTTCTGTTCATGGTCGGCGTGGAGCATGAAGATACGGTCCATCGCCTTGGCGAACACCGGGTTGATCTTGTACTCCTCGCAGGGGTTGCTGAACATCATGTAGAGGAAATTCTCTGCATAGTTCAGATCGTTGCGCGGATAGTTGAACGGCTGGCCGATGTTGTACTTGTAGGACATCGCGGCGATGGTCGGCATCTTGGCGATCAGGCGGATGGCGCTGATTTCGCGATCCTCGGCCTTGGTGATGTCCATGTGGTCATGGTAGAAGGCCGCCAGGCCGCCGACCACGCCGCACAGGATCGACATCGGGTGGGCGTCGCGGCGGAAGCCCTTGAAGAAGTTGTTGATCTGGTCGTGGACCATGGTGTGGTTGCTGATGCGCTTCTCGATGTCGGCATACTGCGCATCGTCCGGCAGTTCGCCGAACAGCAGCAGGTAGCACATCTCGACGAAGTTGGACTCCTTGGCCAGTTGCTCGATGGGGTAGCCGCGGTGCAGGAGCACTCCCTTTGCGCCATCGATGTAGGTGATGGCGGACTGGCACGAAGAGGTGGCCATGAAGCCCGGGTCGTAGGTAAACAGGCCTTCTGCGCCGAGGCCGCGCACATCTACCACATCGGGCCCAAGGGTGCCCGAGTAGACCGGCAGGTCGACCGGTTTATCCAGTCCGTCTACCGTCAGTGTCGCTTTCCTGTCAGCCATGCTGGCCTCCTCTCGAAGTCGAATTGAAACGTTAAGTCGTTATTTCGCAAACAGTGTTTTCTTATGCTGGGCCGCGAAAAAGGTTTGCCCACTATAGAAGCGTTCCCGGGATTGTCAATTGGCCTTAAGCGACTCCTCGGTTGTACGCAATCCTTGTGGTGTATCGGGTTTTGTACAACAATTGGTGCTGTGCACCATGAATGCCCCATGGGGCGGCCCAGTTGGCATGTCGCCGGACGCACGGGCACAAGTCAGGGTGCCCAATGGGCTTGAACCATGGTCGAGTTCGGTGGGTGTTCATTTGTCACTAGGGGTTCATATCCCTATAATCCACTGCGCGCGACTGGCAGGTACTCGTTGTCATGTCCGTCCCGGCAACGGCGAGCCCCCTACCTCAAACCACCGCCCGCATTCCAGCCAAGCCCGATCGGCAAAGGAGCGAGCCAAGAGAGTGTGTATAGAGCCGTGAATAGCAAACGACCCGTCAACCTCGACCTCACCACGATAGAGTTCCCACTTCCCGCCTTGACGTCGATCGCCCATCGGATCACCGGCGTCATCCTTTTCATCGGCCTGATCTTCGCCTTCTGGGCCCTGGACAAGTCGCTGTCGTCCCCGGCCGGCTTCGAGGCCGTCCGCGACACCCTGGCCAACAATATTCTGGCGAAACTGGTGGCCTGGGGTCTGCTGTCGGCCTTGGCCTTCCATTTCGTGGCCGGCATCAAGCATATGCTGATGGATGCCGATATCGGCGTGACCCTCGAGGGGGGCGTCAAGAAGGCACAGGCCACCGTGGTCATCAGTGCCGTCCTGATCATTCTGGCGGGAGTCTGGGTATGGTAACCAACATCACCAATCTGGGTCGCAGCGGCCTGTCCGACTGGCTGATCCAGCGCGTGTCGGCGGTCATTCTGGCGCTCTATACGCTGTTTATCGTCGCCTACCTGCTGTTCAATCCGGGACTCGACTACTACACCTGGAGCGGCCTGTTCGCCCAGACCTGGATGCGCATCTTTTCATTGCTGGCCTTTATTTCTCTTGCCGCTCACGCCTGGGTCGGTCTGTGGACAGTGACCACCGACTACATGAAGTCGACCGGGGTCCGTCTCGGCACCCAGCTCGTCATCATCCTGGCCATCTTCGTGTTCCTGGTCTGGGGCATTCAAGTTCTGTGGGGAGCCTGATACATGTCTACCATGCGTAGTCTGACATTCGACGCCATCATCATCGGCGGCGGCGGCGCCGGCATGCGTGCCGCTCTCGAGCTGGCCAAGTCCGGCAAGAAGACCGCCGTGCTGTCCAAGGTCTTCCCGACTCGCTCACATACCGTGTCCGCCCAGGGCGGCATCACCTGTGCCATTGCCTCGGCCGACCCCAACGACGACTGGCGCTGGCACATGTATGACACCGTCAAGGGCGGTGACTACATCACCGATCAGGACGCCGCCGAGTACATGTGTTCCGAGGGTCCCAAGGCGGTCTTCGAGCTCGAGCACATGGGCCTGCCGTTCTCGCGCTTCGAGAATGGCCGCATTTACCAGCGCCCCTTCGGCGGCCAGTCCAAGAATTTCGGCGAGGGTGGCCAGGCGGCGCGCACCTGTGCTGCGGCCGACCGTACCGGCCACGCCCTGCTGCACACCTTGTATCAGAATAACCTGAAGAACAACACCACCTTCCTCAACGAGTGGTTTGCCGTCGATCTGGTCAAGAATGCCGATGGCGACGTGGTGGGCTGTATCGCCATGTGCATCGAGACCGGCGAAGTGGTGCACGTCAAGTCCAAGGCCACCGTGCTGGCCACCGGCGGCGCCGGGCGTATCTACGCCTCCACCACCAACGCCCTGATCAATACCGGCGATGGCATCGGCATGGCGCTGCGTGCCGGCTTCCCCATGCAGGACATGGAGATGTGGCAGTTCCACCCCACCGGCATCTACGGTGCCGGGGTGCTGGTCACCGAAGGCTGTCGCGGCGAGGGTGGCTACCTGGTCAACAAGGATGGCGAGCGCTTCATGGAGCGCTATGCACCCAACGCCAAGGACCTGGCCGGTCGTGACGTGGTGGCTCGCTCCATGGTCATGGAGATCCTCGAGGGGCGTGGTTGCGGCGAGAATGGCGATCACGTCTATCTCAAGCTGGACCACCTCGGCGAAGAGGTGCTCAACAAGCGCCTGCCCGGCATCAGCGAACTGTCCAAGATCTTCGCCCATGCCGATCCGACCGAGGCGCCGATTCCGGTGGTGCCGACCTGCCATTACATGATGGGCGGCATCCCCACCAACGTTCATGGCCAGGCGATCATGCAGGATGCCGACGGCAACGACCAGATCGTGGGCGGCCTGTTCGCTTGCGGCGAGGCGGCCTGCGTCTCGGTGCACGGCGCCAACCGCCTGGGCGGCAACTCCCTGCTCGACCTGGTGGTGTTCGGCCGGGCGGCCGGCATGTTCATCGAGAGCGCGCTCAATGAAGGGGTCGAGTACCTCGACGCCAGCGAGTCCGATATCGACAGTGCGATGACGCGCATCAACCGCTGGAACGAGTCCAGTGGCGGCGAGTCGGTCGCCGACCTCAAGGTCGAGCTGCAGAGCATCATGCAGAACGCCTTCGGCGTGTTCCGCCAGGAAGACAACATGCAGGAGGGCGTCAAGAAACTCGCCGAGCTGCGCGGTCGCATCGCCGAAGCACACCTGGTCGACAAGTCCGGCGCCTTCAACACGGCGCGCATCGAGGCCCTGGAGCTGGACAACCTGATGGAAGTCGCCGAAGCGACCGCCATTGCGGCACTGGAGCGCAAGGAGAGCCGTGGCGCGCACTCTCGCTACGACTATCCGGACCGCGACGACGTCAACTGGCTGAAGCACTCCATGTACTTCCCGCTCGAGAAGAAGGTCGGCAAGCGCGACGTCAACTTCAAGCCGAAGACCGTTGACACCTTCGAGCCCAAAATCCGCACCTATTAAGGGGGAGTCACGATGTCCATGCTTCAGGTATCCATTTACCGCTACAATCCGGAAACCGACTCCGCGCCCTACATGCAGGAGTACCAGGTGGACACTCAGGGCCGCGACCTGATGGTCCTGAACATTCTGGAGATGCTCAAGGCCGAAGACACCACCCTGGCCTATCGTCGTAGCTGCCGCGAAGGCGTGTGCGGCTCCGACGGCATGAACATGAACGGCAAGAACGGCCTGGCCTGTATCACCTCGCTGTCCGATGTGGTCAAGAATAACAAGCTGGTGCTGCGACCGCTGCCGGGCCTGCCCGTGGTGCGTGACCTGGCGGTCGACATGGGGCTGTTCTACAAGCAGTACGAGCGCATCCAGCCCTACCTGCAGAACGACGAGCCGGCGCCCGCCATCGAGCGCCTGCAGTCGCCGGAAGAGCGCGACAAGCTCGACGGCCTCTACGAATGCATCCTGTGCGCCTGCTGTTCGACTGCCTGCCCGTCGTTCTGGTGGAACCCGGACAAGTTCGTCGGCCCGGCGGGGCTGCTGCAGTCTTACCGTTTCCTGGCCGACTCGCGGGATACCGCCACCCAGGCGCGCCTCGCCGAGCTGCAGGATCCGTTCAGCGTATTTCGTTGCCGCGGCATCATGAACTGTGTGGCGGTGTGCCCCAAGGGGCTCAACCCGACACGTGCCATTGGCAAGATCCGTGACATGCTGCTCGCGAATGCCACTTAAATCGTGGCCAAGGGCTTGCTATCATGGCTGCCGGAATCTGGCCGCGGCGAGTTGCCGCGGTCGTTTCCCGCGCAGCAGGTCAAGAGCCGGTGCCATAGGTACCGGCTCTTGACCATGGATTTCAGGGATTCCGGCCTGGCGGCCGGAACCGCCGGGTAAGGAAGACGCCCTTCCGGCAGGGCACCAGCCAAGCCGTCACGGCTGGCCCGTGACGGCGCCGACAACACCCCATCAGTGTAGGGTGACCGAGAGATGCAACAAGGCATAATGGAGTTGATGTGGAACAGCTCCCACGTGAGCGGCAGCAACGTTCACTATGTGGAAGCGCTCTACGAGCAATACCTCGCCGACCCAGGTTCCGTCCCCGAAGAGTGGCGAACCTACTTCGACCAGCTGCCCAGTGCGGAAGGCGGCTCTACCCACGACGTCCCCCTCAGTCCCATCCGCGATCAGTTCGAGCAGTTGGGGCGTGCACGCCGAACGACAGCGGTCGCCGCCGCCGACAGCGGCGAGAGCAGGAAGCAGGTCAAGGTCCTTCAGCTGATCAACGCCTATCGCTTCCGGGGCCACCAGAAGGCCGATATCGATCCGCTCGACCTGCGTAGCCCGATACCGGTTCCCGACCTGGACCTCTCCTTCCATCAGCTTTCCAAGGCCGACCTGGATACCGAGTTCCAGACCGGTTCCTTCTTCATGGGCCTGGACACGGCACCGCTGCGCGAGATCGTCGAGGCGCTGGAGCAGACCTACTGCCGCTCCATCGGCTGCGAGGTCATGCACATCGTCGATACCGAGGAGAAGCGCTGGCTTCAGCAGCGGTTCGAGTCGGTGCGTTCGTCGCCCAAGTACAGCGATGAGGTGCGCAAGCATCTGCTGGAACGCCTGACCGCTGCCGAGGGGCTGGAGAACTACCTGGCGTCCAAGTATCCGGGCACCAAGCGCTTCGGCCTGGAAGGTGGCGAATCCTTCATTCCGATGATGGACGAGCTGATCCAGCGAGGAGGCGGCTACGGTGTCAAGGAAGTGGTCATCGGCATGGCCCACCGCGGACGTCTCAACCTGCTGGTCAATATCCTCGGCAAGAACCCGTCGGAGCTGATCGACGAGTTCGACGGCAAGAAGATCATCGAGCGCGGCTCCGGTGACGTCAAGTACCACCAGGGCTTCAGCTCCAACGTGATGACACCGGGTGGCGAAGTCCACCTGGCCTTGGCCTTCAATCCCTCCCACCTGGAGATCGTCTCTCCCGTGGTCGAGGGCTCCGTGCGGGCGCGCCAGGACCGTCGTGACGACCTGGAAGGCACCAAGGTACTGCCGATCAACATCCATGGTGATGCGGCCTTCGCCGGTCAGGGCGTGGTCATGGAGACGTTCCAGATGTCCCAGACCCGTGCCTACAAGACCGGTGGGACGATTCATATCGTCATCAACAACCAGGTCGGCTTCACCACCTCGCATCCGCAGGACACGCGCTCTACCGAGTACTGCACCGACATCGCCAAGATGGTTCAGGCACCGATCTTCCACGTCAACGGCGACGATCCGGATGCCGTGCTGCATGCGACACAGGTGGCGCTGGACTACCGTCAGCAGTTCAAGAAGGACGTGGTCATCGACCTGGTCTGCTATCGCCGCCGGGGCCACAACGAGGCCGACGAGCCTTCCGGCACCCAGCCGATGATGTACCGCAAGATCAAGGACCACCCGTCGTCGCGTACCCTCTACGCCCAGCGCCTGGTGGAGCAGGGCGTGCTCTCCGAGGAAGACGCCAAGGCGATGATCGAGACCTATCGCGAGGATCTGATGGCCGGCAACCATGTGGCCAACGCCCTGGTGCAGCAGCCCAACACCTCGCTGTTCGTCGACTGGCATCCCTACCTGGGCCACGAGTGGAGCGGTCATGCCGAGACCGGGGTCGAGATGAAGCGCCTCCAGCGCCTGGCCGCGCGGATGTGCGAGATTCCCGACGGCGTCGAGGTGCAGCGCCAGGTGGCCAAGATCTACGAAGACCGCCGCAAGATGCAGGCCGGCGGACTGGGCCTGAACTGGGGGTTCGCAGAGACCCTGGCCTATGCCACCCTGCTCGACGAGGGCCATGCGGTGCGCATCACCGGCCAGGACGTGGGACGTGGCACCTTCTCCCACCGCCACGCGGTGGTACACAACCAGAAGGACGGCAGCGTCCATGTGCCGCTGCAGCACATGGCCGATGGCCAGCCGCGCTTCACCATCCACGACTCCTTCCTCTCCGAGGAGGCCGTGCTGGCGTTCGAGTATGGCTATGCGACAACGGCGCCCAACGACCTGGTGATCTGGGAAGCGCAGTTCGGCGACTTCTTCAACGGCGCCCAGGTGGTGGTCGATCAGTTCATCTCCTCCGGCGAGACCAAGTGGGGGCGTCTGTGCGGCCTGACCATGCTGCTGCCCCACGGCTATGAGGGGCAGGGCCCGGAACACTCCTCCGCGCGCCTCGAGCGCTTCCTGCAGATGTGCGCCGAGCACAACATGCAGGTCTGTGTGCCGACCACGCCGGCGCAGATCTTCCATCTGCTGCGTCGCCAGGTGATCCGCAAGCTGAGAAAGCCGCTGGTGGTGATGACGCCCAAGAGCCTGCTGCGTCACAAGGAGGCTACTTCCAGCCTGGAAGACCTCGCCAATGGCCACTTCCACATGGTGCTGCCGGACCAGGGCAATCTTGCTGCCCAGCGGGTCAAGCGCGTCATCATGTGCGCAGGCAAGGTCTACTACGACCTGGCGGCCTGGCGTGAAGAGAACGAGCGTGTCGATACCGCTATCCTGCGTATCGAGCAGCTCTACCCCTTCCCCAAGGAGGAGCTCTTCGAGGCGCTCAAGGATTACGTCAACCTCGAGTCGGTGGTGTGGTGTCAGGAAGAGCCGCTCAACCAGGGAGCCTGGTACTCGAGCCAGCACCATATGCGGGCCGTGGCCGACATGCTCAAGGACGGCCTGGGTGGCCAACTGAAGTTTGCCGGTCGCCCGGCATCGGCGGCACCCGCCGCGGGCTATATGTCCGTGCATACCGAACAGCAGCGCCAGCTGGTCGAAGACGCCTTCACCATCTAAGGCGATTCACCAGAACGAGAGAGATCACACAAGGGAAACGACATGGCTACCGAGATCAAAGCGCCCACCTTTCCGGAATCCGTTGCCGAAGGCAGCGTGGCTGCCTGGCACAAGAAGCCCGGAGACAGCGTTGAGCGCGATGAACTGATCGTCGAGATTGAAACGGACAAGGTGGTGCTCGAGGTCCTGGCGCCCGAGGCCGGCACGCTGACCGAGGTAATGGCCGAAGAGGGCGACACCGTCCAGTCCGAGCAGGTACTCGGCAGGGTCGGTGAAGGCAAGGCATCGGGAGGAGAAGAAAAGGGCGGCAACAAGAACGAGAAGAAAACCGACGCCAAGGCCGACCAGAAGGCGGCGGCAAAGAGCGATGCCAAGGCGGAAAAACCCGCCGGTGGTGGCAAGCAGCATCAGGTGAAGGCGCCCACCTTCCCCGAATCGATCCAGGAAGGCACCGTGGCCACCTGGCACAAGCAGGTGGGTGAGGCGGTCAAGCGCGACGAGGTGCTGGCCGACATCGAAACCGACAAGGTGGTGCTCGAGGTGGTCGCACCGACGGATGGCGCACTCGCCGAAATCAAGGCCGAAGAGGGCAGCCAGGTCGAATCCGAGGCCGTGCTGGCGATCTTTACCGAAGGTGCCGGTGGCGACGCCGCCGCGCCGGCCGAGGAAGCCGCCGCGGGCGGTGACGAAGGCGCGGACGAAAAGGTTGGCGACAAGATTCTGGCGCCGGCCGCGCGCAAGATGGTTGCCGAGCACGACCTCGACGTCAGCAAGATCGACGGCACCGGCAAGGGCGGCCGCATCCTCAAGGAGGACGTTCAGCGTGCCGTACAGGCGGGCTCCGCCAAGAAAGTCGCCGCGTCGTCCGCAGCGCCCAAGCAGGCTGCTGCTGCACCAGTCGTCGAAGGCGAGCGGCCCGAGAAGCGGGTGCCCATGAGCCGCCTGCGCAAGACCATCGCCAAGCGCCTGGTCGAGGCACAGCAGACCGCCGCGATGCTGACCACCTACAACGAGGTGGACATGGGGGCGGTGATGAGCCTGCGGGCCCAGTACAAGGACACCTTCATCAAGACCCACGACGTCAAGCTTGGCTTCATGGGTTTCTTCGTCAAGGCGGCTTCCGAGGCGCTCAAGCGCTTTCCGGACGTCAACGCCTCCATCGATGGTAGTGACATCGTCTATCACGGCTATCAGGACATCGGCGTGGCGGTCTCCACCGACCGCGGCCTGGTGGTGCCGGTGCTGCGCGACACCGACAGCATGAAGATCGCCGACGTCGAAAAGGGCATCGTCGACTTCGGCAAGCGGGCGCGTGACGGCAAGCTCGGCATCGACGAGATGCAGGGCGGTACCTTCACCATCACCAACGGTGGGATCTTCGGCTCGCTGATGTCGACGCCGATCATCAACCCGCCGCAGACCGCCATTCTGGGCATGCACAAGATTCAGGAACGCCCCATGGCGGTGAATGGCAAGGTGGAAATTCGTCCGATGATGTATCTGGCCGTCTCCTATGATCACCGCATGATCGATGGCAAGGACGCGGTACAGTTCCTGGTCACCATCAAGGAACTGCTGGAAGATCCGGCCCGCCTGCTGCTGGATGTCTGAGCGACGCCCGATTCAACGGACTCAAACGCGAACCGATCAAGGAAAACTACATGGCCGATAAATTTGATGTGATCGTCATCGGTGCGGGCCCCGGGGGCTACGTGGCCGCCATCCGCGCCGCCCAGCTGGGATTGAAGACCGCCTGCGTCGAGAAGTGGATCGGCAAGGAAGGCAAGGTCGTCTTCGGCGGTACCTGCCTGAACGTGGGCTGCATTCCCTCCAAGGCGCTGCTCGAAGCTTCCCACAAGTACGTCGAAGCCAAGCACGACTTCGCCGACATGGGCATCCAGGCCGGTGACGTCAGCATGGACGTCAAGAAGATGATGGCCCGCAAGGACACGATCGTGAAGAACCTCACCGGCGGTATCGCCGGGTTGTTCAAGGCCAACGGCGTGACCGGTATCGAGGGCACCGGCAAGGTGGTCGGCGCGAAGCAGGTCGAGGTCACCGGTCAGGATGGCAAGGCCACCACGTACGAGGCCGACAATATCGTCATCGCCGCCGGCTCGGTGCCGGTCGAGATACCCCCGACCCCGCTGACCGAAGGGCTGGTCGTCGACTCCACCGGCGCACTGGAGTTCCAGGAGGTGCCGAAGCGCCTGGGCGTGATCGGAGCCGGTGTCATCGGCCTGGAGCTGGGCAGCGTCTGGAGCCGCCTGGGCAGTGACGTGACGATGCTCGAGGCCATGGACAGCTTCCTGCCGATGGTGGATAGCGCCATTGCCAAGGAGACCCAGAAGCTGCTCAAGAAGCAGGGCCTGGACATCAAGCTGGGGGCGCGCGTTACCGGCTCCGAGGTCAAGGGCCAGGAAGTCGTCGTCAAGTACACCGACTCCGACGGCGAGCAGGAAATGACCTTCGACAAGCTGATCGTCTGTGTCGGTCGTCGCCCCTATACCCGGGGCGTGGTGGCGGACGGTGTCGGCGTTGGCCTGGACGAGCGTGGCTTCATCCACGTGGACGATCAGTGCCGTACCAGCGTGCCGGGCGTCTATGCCATCGGCGACTGCGTGCGTGGACAGATGCTGGCCCACAAGGCCTCCGAAGAGGGGATCATGGTTGCCGACATCATCGCCGGTCACAAGGCCGAGATGAACTACGACGCCATTCCCTGCGTCATCTACACCTTCCCTGAGGTGGCCTGGGTCGGCATGACCGAGCAGGATGCCAAGGCCAAGGGCATCGAGGTCAAGACCGGCTCCTTCCCGTTTGCCGCCAGCGGCCGTGCCATGGCCAATAACGCGACGGAAGGTCAGGCCAAGATCATCGCCGATGCCGAGACCGATCGCATCCTGGGCATGCATATCGTTGGCCAGCATGCGGGCGAGATGATCGCCCAGGGCGTGATCGCCCTGGAGTTCGGCTCCAGCGCCGAGGATCTGGCGCTGACCTGCTACGCTCACCCGACCATGTCGGAAGCCGTGCACGAAGCCGCGCTGGCGGTGGAAGGGCATGCCATCCACATGGCCAACCGCAAGAAGCGCAAGTAAGCCAGCTCGCGCGTAGCTCAACAACAACACGGATTAGGCAACAACAAGCGTCACCCACGCGGGTGGCGCGTCGTACCCGGCCATGTATCGGGTACGAACGGGGGTAGCCCGGGATAGATCGCATTCGGCGGTATCTCGCGGTTGCCGTTCGAGTCACATGCAACCAATGGCATGAATCGATGAACCTTCACGAATATCAAGGCAAGCAGCTGTTTGCCGACTATGGTCTTCCGGTATCCAAGGGCTTCGCAGTCGACACACCCGAGGAAGCGGCGGAAGCGTGCAAGAAGATCGGCGGCGAGATGTGGGTCGTCAAGGCCCAGGTCCACGCAGGCGGCCGCGGCAAGGCCGGCGGCGTCAAGCTGATCAAGAGCCCGGAGGAGGCCAAGGCCTTCGCCGAGCAGTGGCTGGGCAAGAACCTGGTGACCTTCCAGACCGACGAGAAGGGTCAGCCGGTCGCCAAGATCCTGGTCGAGAACTGCACGGATATCGCCAACGAGCTCTACCTGGGCGCCGTGGTCGACCGCACCACCCGTCGCGTGGTCTTCATGGCCTCTACCGAGGGTGGCGTCGAGATCGAGAAGGTCGCCGAGGAAACCCCCGAGAAGATCCTCAAGGCAGAGGTTGATCCGCTGGTCGGCGCTCAGCCCTACCAGGCGCGTGAGCTGGCCTTCGCCCTGGGCCTCAAGGGCGATCAGGTCAAGCAGTTCACCAAGATCTTCCTGGGCCTCTCCCGCCTGTTCCACGAGAAGGATCTGGCGCTGCTCGAGATCAACCCGCTGGTGATCACCAGCGAAGGCAACCTGCACTGCCTGGATGCCAAGCTCGGCCTGGACAGCAACGCGCTGTATCGTCATCCGGACCTGCAGGCCATGCGCGATCCGTCTCAGGAAGACGAGCGCGAAGCCGAAGCCGCCGCCTGGGACCTCAACTACGTTGCCCTGGAAGGCAACATCGGTTGCATGGTCAACGGCGCCGGCCTGGCCATGGGCACCATGGACATCATCAAGCTCAGCGGTGGCCAGCCGGCGAACTTCCTCGACGTGGGCGGCGGTGCGACCAAGGAGCGTGTGGCGGAAGCCTTCAAGCTCATCCTCTCCGACGATTCGGTGAAGGCCGTGCTGGTCAACATCTTCGGCGGCATCGTGCGTTGCGACATGATCGCCGAGGGCATCATCGGTGCCGTCGAACAGGTCGGCGTCAACGTGCCGGTGGTGGTGCGCCTTGAAGGGAACAACGCCGAGCTGGGTGCCGAGAAACTGGCCTCCAGCGGTCTGAACATCATCGCTGCTACCAGCCTGACTGACGCGGCACAGCAGGTCGTCAACGCGGCGGAGGGCAAGTAATGAGCATCCTGATCGACAAGAACACCAAGGTCATCTGCCAGGGCTTCACCGGTGGCCAGGGGACCTTCCATTCCGAGCAGGCCCTTGCCTACGGCACCAAGATGGTCGGTGGCGTGACCCCGGGCAAGGGCGGCCAGGAGCACCTGGGTCTGCCGGTGTTCAATACCGTCAAGGAAGCGGTCGAGAAGACCGGCGCCGAGGCCAGCGTGATCTACGTGCCGGCCCCGTTCTGCAAGGACTCGATCCTGGAAGCCGCCAATGCCGGCATCAAGCTGATCGTCTGCATCACCGAGGGCATCCCGACCCTGGACATGCTCGACGTCAAGGTGAAGTGCGACGAACTGGGCGTGCGGCTGATCGGCCCCAACTGCCCCGGCGTGATCACCCCGGGCGAGTGCAAGATCGGCATCATGCCGGGTCATATCCACCAGCCTGGCCGCGTCGGTATCGTCTCGCGCTCCGGCACCCTGACCTATGAAGCCGTCAAGCAGACCACCGATCACGGCTTCGGCCAGTCCACCTGCGTGGGCATCGGCGGCGACCCGATCCCGGGCTCCAACTTCATCGACATCCTCGAGCTGTTCGAGAAGGACCCGAAGACCGAAGCCATCGTCATGATCGGCGAGATCGGCGGCACCGCCGAGGAAGAGGCGGCGGCCTACATCAAGGCCAACGTCTCCAAGCCGGTGGTATCCTACATTGCCGGCGTCACCGCGCCTCCGGGCAAGCGCATGGGCCATGCCGGTGCCATCATCTCCGGTGGCAAGGGTACTGCGGACGAGAAGTTCGCCGCCCTGGAAGACGCCGGTGTACGCACCGTGCGTTCCCTGGCCGAGATCGGCGATGCGCTGAAGGATGTCACCGGCTGGTAAGCCGATGAGACCCTTCGGGCAGATGGAGAGGGCACCTTCGGGTGCCCTTTCTGCTGTCTCTGGTACCGAGCCGGGGGCCGGCTCTCACCAGCCCTGATGGGATCCTAGGCGAGCACGTCGTCGATCGCGGTGTCGCCGAGGCCCAGCAGCTGCATCTGGAGGTCGCTGCCTCCGGACGCGGCCGTCATGTTGTCGGGCAGCGATGCCTCGTCACCGTAGGCCTTGTAGGCGAAGCGCCAGGCCTCGCCGGGCTCCAGCGTCTGCGGCGCGTCGTCGGTGACGCGGTAATCTCCGTCGTCCCCAATGACCTCGCCGTTCCACAGGGTGTCGATGTCGGCGGCCAGGTCGAAGCGGACCTCGGGGTCGATGATGTCGCTATCCGAGGCGTTCTCGACGAAGATCTCGGCGACATGGCCGATCGACCAGCGGCTGGTGACATTGCCAGTGACGACGAGGTCCGTGTCGTCGTCGATCAGGCCCGGCAGCATGCCATCGCCATCGAGGATCTCTTCGGGAGAGGGCATCTCGAGCGGCTCGCCCTGGAAGGCGTTGCCCGAGGCGAGGTGCAGCGTGGTGCCATCGCCGAAGACCGCGTACTGCATATCGACCAGCGTGTCGACACTGCCCTTGCCCTCGATCACGACATGATCGGCGGCGAAGGTGATGTCGTAGTGGCCGTAGTCCTGCGTATAGCGGGCGGTGTCGGTTCCTCCGCCACCGTCGAGCCGATTGTCGCCGCCGTACCATTCACCACCGGGGGCGCCCTGGAGGATGTCGTTGCCATCGCCGCCGACCAGGGTGTCGTGGCCCAGGCCGCCGTAGAGGAAGACGCCATCGTCCGAGCCCTGGAGGTCGTCGTCGCGACGTGAGCCGATGACATAGTCGAAGACCACCTCATTAGCCTCGGCATCGGTGATGGCGCCGAAGCTTTCGCCACCCTCATTGATCCAGAGCGTCGGTGACAGATCGTCGGTATCCGGGTCGCGAATCGACCGCTCGACCCGCACGCTGTTGTCGTGATCGAGGCCACCGTGGAAGTTGATGTCGCGGTCGGTGGTGGCGACTTCGATATCGTTGCCCACCGACGAGCGCCAGGAGTCGAACAGCAGGCCATGGCGCATGCCGCTATCCTCGAGCCCGTTGAAGGAGCCGTCGTAGCTCTCCCGCAGCTCATAGGCATAGCCGTTGCCGCCACTGCCCTTGTTGAAGGCGCCATGCGTCTGCAGGTCGGCGGCCTCGATATCGAGCGACCGGGCGAAATGGAAGGCCTTGGAGGGGCCGTCGAGGACCTGGATATCGGCCAACTGGGCGCCGGCCGTACCGTCGAGGACGACGGCCTGGTAGCCCGTCAGCTCCTCGCGGGTGTTCTCGAAGGCACCGCTGTCGGACGTGCCCAGCTCGAAGTCGAGACTAAAGCCGGACAGGGTAACGCCGTCGGCCGTGTCGAGACGCTCGACCTGCGTCTTGCCGCCCTCGAAATCGAAGTGCAGGCCACGGTCGAGGGTGACCGCGTCGCCGTCCACGGCCTCCACCTTGGCCATGCTGGTACGCAGCTCGGCATACTGCACCTTGCGCCAGGAAGTATCGCCGATCTCGTCGAAAAGAGCGGCATCGTTATCCTGCCAGATGCGGATGCTGTCCCCCGGTTTCAGGTCGTGACTTCCGTCGAGGGTCAGCTTGTGGGCGCCCTCGGAATGGTCCCGTGACAGCTGCCCGATGTGCTCTCGTTCGCTACCGTCGACCCGGATGGCATGGTCGTCGTTGCGCGCGAGTGCCGTGTCACTGAAGGTGAGCGTGGTCTGGTCGGATCCCGCTCCGATCAACGAGATGTCGGAGCGTGTGATGACGATGGCGTCATCCAGAAGGTACCGCCCGGCCTCGAGTTCGAGGGTGGCGCCTGGAGGGGCGCTGTTGATCAATTCCTCGAGTTCCCTGGCGGGGGTGCCGGTGCCAATACGGATAAAATCGTTCTGCGCGCTCATGCAGTTTCTCCGGGAATCAATGGTCACGACAGCGGGGCATCGTTACCGAAGGCGATGCGATGTCCGAGTGCCGGTCAGGGCGAGAGGGGGATGCTAAAGGTCGAAAAGCGTGCCGTACAGCGGGTACCTGGATCGTTGTCGACGGTGGCAATGGGCCCTGTTACCGGGCCGAAACGTCGGGCGAGGGTGCTATTCATTCACACGGCTTTGATTTTCCTTTCGTTTTATAACGTAGCAAGGACGGGCCATGAAGGCTCAGGGAAAATGCTTGAACAAGACGATTACAAAAGGCCCATAAAAGTAATCATTAAGTATCAGCTTGGCTGGTACTCTGGCGCCCCGTGAGGCGGGCATGACGGGGTCTGGCTCGTTGTGATCGCGTCCTTCCGCCTACGACTCCAAGGGTGTGCCATGGCGTCAAGCAACGAACCATCCGATTTGCCGAATGCGCTCAAGGCGTGCTACTCCTCGCTGGTTTCGGTAGCCGGGTTCAGCTTGTTCATCAACCTGCTGATGCTGAGCCCGGCCCTCTACATGCTGCAGGTCTATGACCGGGTCATTCCCACGCGTAGCGGTGAGACCCTGCTCATGCTGACGCTGCTCGTACTGTTGCTGTTCGCGGTGCTGGGTGGGCTGGAGATGGTGCGCTCTCGCATCATGGTCCGTCTCGGCAATCGCCTCGATGCCCGACTGGGGCACTCTCTCTATCGCGCCATATTTCGACGCAATATTCTTACTGCGGGGCAGCAGACGGCCCGACCACTCGATGATCTCGCCACGCTGCGCCAGTTTCTCTCCGGCAGCGGGCCTTTCGCCTTCTTCGATGCCGCCTGGGTGCCGGTCTACCTGGCCGTGATGTTCCTGTTTCATGTCTGGTTAGGGGTCTTTGCCTGCGTCGCCGGTGTCGTGCTGCTGGGTCTGGCTATCGCCAATGAGAAGGCCACTGGAAGGCTGCTGGCCGAGGCCGAGAATGAGCAGGTCAAGGCGCGTGAACTGGCCGACAGCAACCTACGCAATGCCGAGGTGCTGCATGCCATGGGCATGTTGCCGGGGATCATGCAGCGCTGGTCGGCCAGGCATCACGGCTATCTGCTCAAGCAGTCCCGGGCGAGCGATCGTGCCGGGGTGCTCGCCAACCTGACCAGAACCCTGCGGCTGCTCAGCCAGTCGCTGATCCTGGGGCTGGGGGCGCTGCTGGTGCTGGAAGGCCGCATGACGCCGGGCATGATGATCGCTGGTTCGATCCTCTTGGGGCGAGCCCTGGCGCCGATCGACCAGATGATCGGCAGTTGGAAGGGCTTCGTCGGGGCGCGCGATGCCTACCGGCGCCTCGATCGCCTGTTCACCGACGTCCCGGCCGAGCCACGGCGGATGTCGCTGCCGGCGCCTCGCGGCACCATCGACATCGAGGGATTGTCGGCCGGGCCACCAGGGGCCTCGCTGCCGGTGCTGCGGGGGATCGACCTCAGGGTCGAGAGGGGCGAGCAGGTGGGCATCATCGGGCCCAGTGCCTCGGGAAAGTCGACCCTGGCTCGCGTGCTGCTGGGCGTCTGGCCGGCCCAGGTGGGAACGGTGCGACTCGATGGTGCCGACATCGCGCGCTGGGACCGTGCCGAACTGGGACCCTTCCTGGGCTATCTTCCCCAGGACATCGAGCTGTTAGACGGCACCATCAGTGACAACATCGCCCGCTTCGGCAGCGTCGACGCCGATCGGGTGGTCGAGGCGGCCAGGCGGGCCGGAGTCCATGACATGATCCTGCGGCTGCCCGAGGGCTATGACACCCGGCTCGCCGCCGGCGGCCCGGGACTCTCCGGCGGGCAGCGCCAGCGCATCGGCCTGGCGCGGGCCCTTTACGGCGATCCCGTAGTCGTAGTGCTCGACGAGCCCAACTCCAACCTGGATGATGGCGGCGAGCGAGCCCTGGGCGAGACGCTGGCCCGGCTGCGGGAGGAGGGGGTGACCCTGCTGGTCATCAGCCACCGAACCGGCGTGCTCAGGCAGGTCGACAAGTTGCTGGTGCTCAAGGAGGGCCGAATCAGCCTGTTCGGGGCGCGAGACCGCGTGCTGGCCCGGCTGGCGCAGCCGGCTGCCGGGCATGCACACCCGGAGGTGCAGGCCTGATGGTCGGTCGACTGCAATATACAGACGGCGAGGTCGCGACGCGTCCGCCGGTGGATGACCGGGGATACCGTTGGCTCGGGATCGCCCTGGTGCTGCTCTGTTTCGGCGGTTTCGGTGGCTGGGCATTGGCGGCCAGCCTGGCGGTGGCGGTGGTGACCCCGGGCAAGGTGTCGGTGGTCTCCTTCAAGAAGACGATCCAGCACTACGAGGGCGGCATCGTCAGTGATATCCGTGTCGAGGATGGCGACCATGTCGATACCGGTGATGTCCTGCTGGTGCTCGACGATACCCAGGCGCTCTCCCGACTGAATATCGCCCAGTCACAGTACCTGGTTGCACGCGCCAGCGAGGCCAGACTGCTGACCGAGTTGTCTGGTCGCGAGCGAGTGGCATTTCCCGACGAGCTGCGCGACAGCGACTCCCCCCGTGTCGCCGATTTCCTCGCCGTCCAGCGGGGACTGTTCATCGCACGGCGCCAGGCATTGCAAGGCACGCTCGATGCCCTCGATCAGCAGGCGCGACAGCTGGGTGAACAGCACGATGGGCTGGAAGCCCTGGTGGAGATCAGCCGTCAACGGCTCGCGTCGTTGAACAAGGAGGTCGAGGATCACCGCTCCCTGTACGAACAAAGGCAGGGTGACAACCAGCGGGTACGCGAGTTGGAGCGGGAGGTGCTGGAGACCCGCGGGGAGATCGCCGAACAGCGGTCCAGGATGGCGCAGATCCAGGCGCAGATCAGCGAGAGCGAGCTGCAGAAGCAGACGCGGGTCCAGGAGTTCCATCAGGAGATCGGCGAACAGCTGCGCCAGGCCCAGGCCGGCATCGCCGATGCCGAGGAACGCATCACGGCCCTCGGCGACCAGGTCCGACGCACCACGGTGACGGCGCCGGTGGCGGGCACTGTGGTTGGGCTGGGGGTCCGGACACGGGGTGCGGTGATCGGCCCGGGAGACACGGTGATGGAGATCGTTCCCAGCAGCGAGGGCTTCATGGTCGAGGCCCGCATCGCGGACCATGAAATCAACAGCGTTTATCCGGGCCAGCCGGCGGAGATCCGCTTCACGGCCTTCGACCAGCAACGCACCGATACCGTCGAGGGCGAGCTGGTCCACGTCTCGGCCGACAGCTTCGAGGACGAGACGAACGGCACGCGCTACTACCAGGCACGTATTCGGGTCGACGAGGCTAACGGCGCGGGGGTGCCGGCGGGCCAGCGGCTGATCGCCGGCATGCCGGCCGAGGTCATGATCCGTACCGGGGAGCGCACCTTCGCCAGCTATCTCGTCAAGCCGATCACCGACATGCTGGCGCGCGCGATGCAGGGGGAGTGAGGCCGGGCGTTGACCGAGCGAGCCCGCAGTACCGGCGGGATCCGCTATGCTCTGTCACAGCTGACTGCCCGATACCGGATCACTGAGGAGGCCCCATGGCCAAGGTACCTGCCGCCTATCAGGCGACCCGCGGCTCGATTCTCGACGTCGATCGTGACTTCTATGCCCGGCTGACCAACCCCGCTGGCCGCGAGCGGGTCGAGGCGTTGACCGTGCCGATTCGCGATGGCCTGGCGTGGAAGGTGCCAGCGGGGCACGTGCTGCGGCTCTCGACCCTGGAGGGGCCCCAGGTCGGCGACTTCAACCTCTGGAGCCTGCACAATCCCCGCGAGCGCTTCTGGGCTTCGCGTACCCGACAGTTGCAGCGCGCCCATGTCTCGACCTTCGACCGGCTCTGGTCGACGCTGCCCTACCTGCGGCCCATGGCGACCATCATCGACGACACCCTGGCCGGCTACGGCGTCGATGGCAGCGGCGTGGACGAGGAGGGCGGGCGTATCCACGATCTGCTGGGCACCCGCTGCGACCCCTACGTCAACCGCCTGCTCACCGGCGAGGACTTCGATCATCACTGCCACTCCAACCTGGTCCGCGCCGTGGCCCCCTTCGGCCTGACCGAGTTCGACGTCCACGACGTGCTCAACGTCTTCCAGTGCACCGGGCTCAATGACGACGACCAGTACTTCATGAAGGCGTGCCCGGCAAAGGAGGGCGACTACCTCGAGCTGTTCGCCGAGATCGACCTGCTCTGTGCCCTGTCGTGCTGCCCGGGAGGCGACCTCTCAGTGGACCTGTGGGGCCCGAATGCCCGCGATCCACTGGAGACCTGTCATCCTATCGGCGTGGAGGTGTTTCGCCTGGACGCATCGCTGCTCCAGGGCTGGCAGCCGCCGGAGCCTTCCCCCTATGCCGGGGGCCATGGTCTGCGCGGGCCAGCCATCGATTGGGCGGCGGAGAAGCGTGAGCTGGCGGCTCAGCATGCACGCCGCTGACGGCCCGGGGACATCGGGACGGGGCATCTGGCTCCTAGGAGGAGTCACTGAGGCTCCGGTCGCGGCCCGCTCGCTTGGCCTTGAGCAGTGCCTGGTCGGCCCGCTTCAGGGTGGTTTGATAAGGATCGCCGGGCCGGTGCTGGCACAATCCGGCGCTCACCGTGATCGAGATCGTCTGGTCGCCGGTGCGCAGCGTTACCGCAGCGAGGCGTGAGCGCAGGCGCTCCACGATGCTGCGGGCTTCGGTGCGATCGGTGTCGGCCAGCAGGAGCAGGAACTCCTCTCCCCCCCATCGGGCGCACAGGTCGTAGTCGCGCAGGGTGGCGCTCAGCGTCTGGGTGATGGCCACCAGAAGCCGGTCGCCGACATCATGGCCGTGGTGGTCGTTGATGCGCTTGAAGTGATCGATATCCAGCAGCGTCAGGGTGAAACGGCGACGCTCCCTGACAAACGCCTCCAGGCGCTCGAGGATCAAGCGGCGGTTGGGGAGGCTCGTCAGTGGGTCGTGGGTCGAGGCTTGGTGCAAGGCTTGATTGCGCTCATGCATGAGCGCCTGATAGCCATCGGAGATACGCGATAGCTTGAGTTGACGGCGCAGGGTGCGCTGGTAGCGTTGCTCGGTGACCTGGCGGGCCTCCATGGCCAGCGACTGATAGCGGTCGGAGATATCGATCAGGCGCTGTACCTGCACTTGTTGATCGCAATGGTGCAGGTAGAGGCGCTGCAGGGCGTCATGGAGCGGGTGACCGACATGCTCGGGGGCGTCGAGCAGGGCGGCAACCTGTGCCAGAAACGCGTCGTCCTCTTTGTCCTTCATGGCTCGCCCCTGACAGGAGTGATGGCGAAGGGGTAGCTGCAATCCTCGCGAAACTCATCGGCCAGCTCGGCGATGCGTTCATTGCGAGCATCGTAGTGCCAGGTGACCGATACTGCGCGGCCCGTTTCGTAAGCCTCTTCCAGCAGGTCGAAGATATCCATCATCGCTTTCACCGAGCTGGTGTTCAGATAGACCAGTGCGAGCTCCAGGTGAAGGGGGCGCTGCTCGTCGGTGAGGAAGTGGCGAACCCAGAGAATCACCTGGTCGAAGAGTTCGTAGGAGTTCTCCGGATAGGAATCGCCCTGCATGGTCAGGCGTCCGCCTTGCCAGTCGCTGTGAATGGCCGGCGTGGACTGGCTGCCGGGAATGTCGAGATCGGAAATCATGGTTGTCATGGCAAGGGTCAGATCGTGGCTGTCAGGCTGAAAAAGCTGCGTTGATTCGGCAGCGGCTGTAACTCGGCTTGCAGGGGACGGCTGGATTTCCGCGCCATGTCGAGCAGGCCAAGGCCCGCCCCCCTATGGCCTTCGGCATCCCTCGGGCGGCGCAGCTGCTGCTTATAGGCCTGCTTGAGTGCTTGCTTGTCCAGTAGGGCGAGCGCCTCGACAGTGGCAACCAGGCGCTCACCGTCGGCCCGCTCGACCAGATTGCCGGCGCTTACCTGGTAGTGCCCTTGGCCGCTGTGTGCCACTGCCACCGTGGCCGCGGCCAGTTCCTCGTCGTAGCCCTGGCTGCGGGCATAGTGACGGATGTTCTGGGTCATCTCGATGTAGACGGCGAAGACGTCCATGGCCGCAGAGGGGGCGGCTTGCTGGGTGTCCAGATAGTTGCGCAGTGCCTTGCCGATCTCTTCGATCAGGCTACGTGATATGGGGCCATTGAAGCAAAGCATGATGCGATCATGCTGATAGCTCTCCCTCATACTCAGTAAATCCATGGCAATTCCTTGGCTTGCAATAACTCCCCTAGCCGGGGCTGGGGGGGCGTGGAGAAACAGGTGCGGAGGCTTCCGGTGCCGTGCAGAAAATCAGCAAGGTGATATCGTCTCGTTGACCGTGAGGGCCTCGATAGTCGTCCAGTGCCTGCTCGAAAGCCGCCAACTGTTCATCGAGAGGCGCCGCTGCCTGGGAGAGCAGGAGCTCCTCGAAGCGGCCGTTACCGAAGCCGAAGCCGTGGTGGCCTCCGGCTTGATCGAGAAAGCCATCGCTGCACAGATAATAGCGCCATCCCGGATTCAGCGGTACGTACTGGTTACAGTAGCTGGCCGGGCGACGATGCCCCAGGGCACGTTTGTGGCCCTTGATGCGCTCGAGCTGCTGGCCGTCGCTGGCATAGAGATCGAGCTTGGCCCCGGCATAGGTCAAGCGGTGCCGGGTCGGGTCGACCCAGGCCAGGCCGATATCCATGTTGGTAGCGATGGAGGAGGGCAATTGCGCTTCAGGCAGCAGCAGGCGTGACTGGCGATCGATCTCGTTGAGCAGGGCGGCCGGGTCGTCGGCCCCTTCCTGGGCGATGGCGTGGTCGATGATGGCGCGTGCCAGCATGGTCATCATGGCGCCGGGCACGCCGTGGCCGGCGCAGTCCACGATACCGATCAGGTAGCCCTGAGGCGTGGCGCGGAAGACGTAGAAATCGCCGCCCACGGTATCGCGCGGCTTCCACAGTACGGCGTGATAAGAGGAAAGATGTTCACTGAGCTGAGCGTCGGGCAGGATGGCACGCTGGATGATGCTGGCGTACTGGATGGAGTCGCCAAGCTTCTTGTGGGCGTCCGCCATGGCCGCATGTGCGGTTTCCAGCTCTTGCGTGCGTTCGCGTACCTGGGATTCGAGGTTGCGCGTGTGATCCTCCACCTGATGCGCCATGTGCGAAAAGGCCTGGGAGAGCTCGCCGATCTCGTCGCGGCGTTCGGTGGGGAGTCGCGAGCGATAGTCGCCGTTGGCGATGGCGCGAGCCGACAGCGTCAGGCGGTGTAGCGGCGTCAGGATCAGGCGGTGAGTGGCATAGGCGAAGGCTGCCGTCAGGATGGCCAGTATCAGCAGCAGCGCGCCAACCAGGGGCCAGAACCAGCGTCCTTCGAGAATGCTGGCGGCCTGCATGTCCAATGAGGTGACCAGCAGCCACTGCAGCTCCGGGATGTAGCCCACCGAGAGCAGTCTCGGCTCGCCGCCGATATCGACGTGCAGGGTCCGGATATCGCCGGGTCGGCGCATCGCCCCCTGCATCGCGCGCCTGAGGTCGTCGCGCTGGTCGGCGTCGTCGATCAAGGACTGGATATGCTGTTCATTGTCGATGTCGAAGGGGTTGCCGCCCGCACCGAGCGCCACGCGGGCCTCGTCGGGGTGGGCTCGTATCGTGCCTCGGGGGTCGACGATCATCGGCGTCACCCCGGGAGCGCTGGCGCGGATGAAGTGTGCCAGGAAGTCGTCCAGGTCGAGGGCGCCGCCGGCCAGGCCGAGCAGTTCGCCGTTGTCGCGCACCTTGACGTTGACCCACAGCATGCTGCGCTGCAGGACATGGTCGACGCTGATATCGATATCGAAGGTGGATGTGCTGGCCATGGTGGCGAAGTACCAGGCATCCTCGGCTTCATTCCTGGAGAGGCGGTAGCGGGGAACCGGCTCGGCGTCGCGTCGGTCGGCGAAGTAGTAGTCGTGGGTGGCGTGATCGATGATGAAGTAGGCGTTGCTGCCGAACTGTTGGCGGAAGCCTTCGGCTTCGGCCAGGAAGCGTGCGCGGCGCTCGGGATCATCCGGTTGACGTAGCCACTCGCGGGTGACCACCGAGTTGGCGAAACGCCGTGACAGGGCCAGTTCGCGGGATACGGGGGCAGAGATGCGCTGCATCTGCAGCAGGGTGTACTGTTCGGCATAGGCCGTGGCGAAGTGGCGGCGTACCTCATCGACGGCCTTCCAACCGATGAACAGGGCTGGAATCAATGCCAGCAGGCACGCCAGCAGCAAGGTTGCGACCGACTTGCCACGCAGTCCGAGGTGTACCGCCATCGCGTTGGCTTCCCTGTCCGGGTGGGCTCAGCCACCATTGTCATGCTTTTTCATTGCCTTACCTTAAACCCTGAGTACACGCGGTTCCTCATTTTTCCATGCCCGCTGCGACGAGACTACCGGCAAGGGGGGGCCGCGGAGCCTCGTCGTACGAACGGATCCGGCGTTATCGACGGGTCGATGGCTCGCTATCAGGCGAGTCGTCTTTTCCGTGCATGTTGACTATTCATCCAGATGGAATCCATATACCATCCGTATAGATGGTATATGGATTCCATCTGGATGATGGGGCAGAGTGCTCCACCCTTGGTTAACGAGGTAAAGCATATGAGCGTGCATGAACTGCGGCGCAAGTCCGGCGACTCCAGCGAGAAGATCACCATTAACCTGGGGGTGGTCGACCTGGGGCAGATCGACCTGCTGGTCCAGGAAGGGTTCTATTCCAATCGCACCGATCTGATCCGCACGGCCATCCGTAACCAGCTGTCGAACCATGCCGAGGTGGTCAGGGAGACCGTGACTCGCAAGTCCTTCGTGCTGGGGCTCGAGCATTACAGCCGCGCGGATCTGGAAGCGCTGCAGTTGGCGGGAGAGACACTGCAGATTCAGGTCCTGGGCATGGCCAGCATTGCCGACGACGTATCGCCGGAGCTGGCCCGCGCCACCATCGAATCAGTGGTCGTCCTGGGCGCCCTGCATGCCAGCAAGGCGGTCAAGGCGGCCCTGGCGGATCGAATCCACTGAATCACCGAATAGGGACATTGACGATGATCGACGCGCGACGAATGGAAGAAGCGACGCGGCTCACCCGCGCCGGGAAGCTGCATGAGGCCATGGCCATACTCCAGGGCGCGATGCCCGGTGGGAAGAGCGGAACGGGGGGCGAGGAAGCCCGGGATACCTCCAAGCCGGCGGGTAACACCTTCGAGGGGAACACCTTTGAGGGGAGCTGGCAGGTCATTGACGAGGAGGTGTCGGCGTCAAGGCCAGCGTCTGCCGAGTCGGGTTCGTGCCGGACAGGTGCATCGTCAGCGGGAGGCGCGCCATCCTCGGCGTTTGGCCATACCCGACAGGCGGCCTCAGGGACGATACCGGGCGGTGATATCGGGCTGCCTTCTGCCTGGCGCGACAAGTGGCGCCAGTTGCGTGATTCCATGGCCCAGCCCGAGCAGGCTCGGGGCACCAACGAGACAGCACTGCCCGGCGCGTTCACCGCGGGTTGCTTTACCAACCAGGCCGGTTCGCGCGATTACAAGCTGTATCTACCCAGCGGCTATTACGGTCAGGCACTACCGCTGGTGGTGATGCTGCATGGCTGCACGCAGAACCCCGATGACTTCGCCGCCGGGACCAACATGAACCGGCTGGCCGAAGAGCAACGATTTTGCGTGCTCTATCCGGCCCAGCCGGTGACCGCCAACAGTAACAAGTGCTGGAACTGGTTCAAGGCCGAAGACCAGCAGCGCGAGGGGGGTGAGCCGGCGATCCTTGCCGGCATGACCCGCCACGTTATCGACACGTACGGGCTCGATGCGAGCCGGGTCTATGTCGCAGGGTTGTCGGCCGGCGGCGCCATGGCAACGACACTGGCGATGACCTATCCGGATCTCTATGCGGCGGTGGGCGTGCACTCCGGGCTCCCTCATGGCGTGGCCCAGAGCCTCCCCGATGCGTTGGGGGCGATGCAGGGTGGCACAGGCCCCATGGCCAACGCCTCATCGGCACGCGTGTCTGCATCGGTGTCACGGGTGCCCGCCATCGTCTTCCACGGTGATCGCGACACCACGGTGCATCCCAGCAATGCGGATCGCGTTGCCGCTCAGTACGTCGCCTCGTGTGCGGCTGGCGGGTCGGCAAGCGGCCGTGAGGGCAGTGCCGGGAAGACGGTGGAGCGGGGGCAGGTCCCCCATGGCTACGCCTATACGCAAACCAGCCACCAGGATGCGGATGGGCGGTCGTGTCTCGAGCAGTGGGTGATCCACGGTGCCGGCCATGCCTGGTCGGGCGGCGACGCACGCGGTACCTACACGGACCCCAAGGGTCCCGATGCGGCCAAGGAGATGCTGCGTTTCTTCCTTTCCCATGCAAGGTCCGCGGATCGGTCAGGTCGCAGCACGCTCTGAAGGGCAGCCTCTTGTGACGTCGTCTGCAAGGAAAACGCCTCGACACTGGTCGAGGCGTTTTGGTGTTGCAGCAGGAGCTGTTCCTAGGTAGCGGGGCGTGCCACCAGCGAGCGGGTCTCCTCGCGGGCCTCGACCAGCTCAACGCGGATGACGTCACCGAGCTTGTAGCGCTCTTCGCCTTCCACCTGGATACGGCCTTCCTTGTCGTCGATGACCACCTTGTCGCGGTCGCTGTGGATCATCGGCGCGGGAACGAAGGCCGTGGCACCGTTGGCGGTCAGCCGGACGCGCATGCCGCCGCGGTTGATGGCGATGACCTCCGCCTCGAAGGCTTCCTGGGCCTTGGCGGCCGACGTCAGGTAGCGCACGTAGAGCCAGTCCTTGACGTCGCGCTCGGCCATGCGATTCAGGCGGCGACGCTCGGTCAGCTGCTCGGTCAGTGCCAGGGTGGCTTCCGCAGGTGCCTGCTCCCCCTTGAGCACCCGCTTGATCAGGCGGTGGTTGACCATGTCGCCATACTTGCGGATCGGCGAGGTCCAGGTGGCGTAGGCGGCAAGGCCCAGGCCGAAGTGCGGGCCCGGGCGGGCGGACATGCTGGTGAAGCCCTGGAAACGGCGCAGGCGGGCATCCAGCCAGGCGTCGTCGCGGCTCTCCAGTGCCCGCTTGAGTTCCTTGTAGCGGGGCAGCTCGGAGAGCGCCTCCAGCTCGACCTCGATCGCCTGGGCGGTGAGGAACTCGTGGGCGGCTTCGGCCTTCTCCGGCTCGAAGGCGCGGTGGACATTGAAGATGCCGTGGCCGACCTTTTCGGCAAGCAGGTCGGCGCAGCAGGCATTCGCCGCGATCATCGACTCCTCGATCATGCGGTTGGCGATACGCCGCTGCTCGGTGCGGACGTTCAGCACGTTGCCGGCCCGGTCCAGTTCGAAGACATAGTCCGGACGATCCTTGAAGACCAGGGCGTGCTCGGCGCGCCAGGCGCTGCGCGCCTCGGTCATGTCACGCAGCGCCTTGAGCTGCGGGGCGATCTCATCCGCCGGAGCCCAGTCTCCCTGGCCCTCGATCCAGTCCGAGACCCGGTCATAGGCCAGCTTGGCGTGGGAGCGCGCGGTGGCGGCGAAGAAGCGGTAGTCGCCCAGGCTGCCGTCGGCTTCCACTTCCAGGGTGCAGGCCAGCACCGGGCGATCCTGGCCTTCCCACAGCGAGCAGAGGTCGTCGGCCAGTTGCTCGGGCAGCATGGTGACGTTCTGGCCCGGCAGGTAGACGGTGAAGGCGCGGGTGCGGGCCTCCAGGTCGGCGACGTGCCCTTCCTCGACGTAGGCGGTGGGGTCGGCGATGGCCACCGTGAGCCGCCAGCCGCCATCCTCGCGAGGCTCGATGCGCAGGGCATCGTCCATGTCGCGGGTCTTCTCGCCGTCGATGGTGAAGAACGGCTCGGCGGTAAGATCCCGGCGATCCAGGCCTTCGTCCAGCAACGGCCATTCGCTGCCGGCGTCGGGGCACTCCTGTTCCAGGGCGTGCCGGGCCAGGGTGACTCGCCACGGCACGGCCGGGTCGTCGGTCTTGGCGACCAGCTCGTCGATCTGGGCGAAGAAGCCGCGATCGTTCTCCTTGAGCGGGTGGCGCACCAGGCGCGACACGACCCAGTCGCCGTCGCCGATGCTCGCCTCGTCGAGGCTGTTCTTGATCCGCGACTTGAGCACGTTCTTGATCGAGGGGTGGTCGGGGACCACCGCCAGGCGACCTTCGCGCTTCTGCACCCGGGCAATGAAGCGTGTCAGCCCAGGCTCCAGCAGGGCGTCGGGCTCGACCGAGGTCTTGTCGCCATTCTCGTGGATGGTGGCCTGGACACGGTCGCCGTGAAGCACCTGCTTCATGGCAGGCGGCGGCACGAAATAGGACTGGCCATCATCGGTTTCGAGAAAACCGAAGCCCTTGTCGGTGGCCTTGATCACGCCCTCGGCACGGGGCGTGGTCTTGCGGATCTGTTGCTTGAGCTGAGCGAGCAGCGGATTGTTCTGCAGCATGGTCACGAACGTGTGGCGGGGTAGGAGAGCCACTATACGGATTCCCGCGGCCGGCGCCAAACGCCACTATGCCTACCGACGAGGAAACAGCAGGTTGTGGCCGGGATATGCCGACTACCGTGGCATTTGCTAGGCTGATAGCCGCCATGAATACTGGACCCACTATGACGCCCCACCTCATCGTCTCCGACCTCGACGGCACCCTGCTGGATGCCAACCACGATCTCCATCCGCACACCATCGAGACACTGCGGGCCCTGGCGGATAGGGGCCACCACCTGGCCTTCGCCTCGGGGCGTCATTTCCGCGACATGCTGGCCTTCCGCGAGCGGCTCGGGGTGCCGATCCACGTGATCAGCACCAATGGCGCCTACCTGCATGGCCCCGATGACCGGCTGCTGTCTGCACGACACCTGGAAGCGGAACTGGCCCTCGAGCTGATCGCCATGGAGCGCCATGACAGCGTACGGCTCAATCTCTATCGGGAGGAGGAGTGGCTGATCGACGCGGCGGAGCCACGGCTGCTGGCCTATCACGCGCATACCGGCTTCGGTTACCGCATCTTCGAACCCGATGAGCTCGACGGGGAAGGGGTGGGCAAGGTGCTCTACATCGGCGAGCCCGAGCGCCTGGCGGGGCTCGAAGCCCTGGTGCGGGAACGCCACGGCGAGCGGCTGCACGTGACCTATTCCACCGTCAATTCGCTGGAGATCATGGCCGGCGGGGTCAACAAGGGCACCGCGCTGCAGGCCCTGCTGGATTCGCTGGGGGTCGAGTCGCGGCATTGCCTGGCCTTCGGCGACAACCTCAACGATACCGAGATGCTGGCCCTGGCCGGCGAGGCCCATGTCATGGCCAACGCCCATCCCGAGCTCGCCGGGCGTGTTCCCCACGCGCGCAGCATCGGCCACCACGCCGAGGTGGGCGTGGCCGCGCGGCTGCGGGAGCGGTTCGGAATATAAGGTCTGCGGTCGGTTACTACCTTGGTCGCAGATGGCTTGTCGGGATGGCCGCACTTGACCATTATCGAAGCCCGACAATGACAACAATCACGGGCGTAGCCACGACACCGCCCCTTCCCATCGGACGACGATGACGACGACACCTGCCACCCTGATCGTGGTCGACGACGACCCGGAAATCCGTGAGCTGCTGGCCGACTATCTCGGACGCCACGGCTATCGTGCCCTGGTCGCCGAGGATGCCGAGGCGCTGCATCGGCTGCTGATCCAGGAGACACCCGACCTGCTGATCGTCGACATCATGCTGCCCGGCGACGATGGCTTCACCATCTGCCGCGACGTGCGCCGGGACAGCCAGGTACCCATCATCATGCTCACCGCCAGCGCCGACGAGACCGATCGGATTCTGGGGCTCGAACTCGGCGCGGACGACTATCTCGGCAAGCCGTTCAACCCCCGGGAGCTGCTGGCGCGGATCAAGGCGGTGCTGCGTCGTGCACGGGGCAACCAGCAGCCCCAGGACCCGGCACGCGCGCGGCTGGTCAGCTTCGGTGGCTGGCGGCTGGACCGAATGACCCGCGAACTGATCGATCAGCAGGAGCGACGCACCCCGCTCTCCGGCGCCGATTTCCAGCTGCTGCAGGTGTTTCTCGAACATCCCGAGCAGATACTTTCCCGGGACGCGCTGTTCGAACTGACCCGTGGCCGGCCGGCGCCGCCGCTGGATCGTTCCATCGACGTGCATGTCTGCCGCTTGCGCCAGCGGCTCGGTGAGGATGCCCAGTACCATCAACTGATCCGTACCGTGAGAGGGGCGGGCTATGTACTCACCGCCCGGGTCGAAGCGCTGACGTGATGGATACCCGCTGGCAGCGGTGGCGCCGGCGACTGTCCCGCGGCTTGCCCAGGACGCTGCGCGGTCGCTTCGTGCTGATCATGATCGTCGGTGTGCTCGCCGCCCAGCTCGCCAGCTACGCCGTCTGGACCTCCCAGGTACGCTCCAGCCAGCTGGAGCAGCTCGACGAGCTGTCACAGAATGTCGCCTACAGCGTGGCCTCGACCATGCGCTTCTTCCGCTCGCTGCCCGTCGAGTATCGCCACATCGTGCTCGACCAATTGCGCAACATGGGCGGAACTCGCTTCTTCGTCAGCGTCAACGAGCGTCGCATTCCCGTCGATGACATCGGCTCGGGAGCGGAGAAGGCGCTGGTGGTCGGCAACTTTCGCGCCATCCTCGGGCGCGAATTGAACATCGACGAGGTTCTCGTGGAGTTCTCCCGGGCGGAAACCCTGCGGGTCTACAACAACGAGGTGCTGCTGCACGACCTGCCGCCGCGCTGGGGACAGCACAGCCTGCTGATGGAGCCGCTGTCGCCGCCGATCCTGGTGGTGCAGCTGGAGCTCGAACCCGGCACCTGGCTCTACGTGGCGACCCTGCTGCCGGTGGCGGACCTGTTCAACGAGTATCGCTGGCTCTCCGGTGAGCGCCTGCTGGCGGGGTTGATGGTGCTGCTGACGGTGATCGGGCTCTCGCTGCTGGGCATCCGCAGCGTCACCCGGCCGTTGGCACGCCTGTCCCGGGCGGCCCGCCAGCTGGGCGACGACCTGGATGCGCCGCCGCTGCGTGAGAGCGGCCCCAGGGAGGTGATGGCCACGGCGATGGCCTTCAACCGCATGCAGGAGCGCATCCGGGAGCAGGTCGACGAGCGTGAGCGGCTCTTCTCGGCGATCTCCCACGACCTCAAGACGCCTATCACTCGCATGCGGCTGAGGGCCGAGATGCTCGACGACCCGCTGCAGCGCGAGCGCTTCTGCGCCTCCCTCGATGAGCTCGACCTGCTGGTCAAGGGCGCGCTGGCCTCGGTCAAGGGCTTTGATCTTCACGAAGCGATCGAAGACCTCGAGCCGCGAGCGGTGCTGGAAGAACTCGCCGACGAGCTCGCGCTCCAGGGCGGAGAGGTGACGATCCGGGGGCAGGCCGCACCGCTCGCCGTCAAGCCGCTGGCGTTCAAGCGCTGCCTGGCGAACCTGCTGGAGAATGCCATCTTTTATGGCCAGCGCGCCGACGTGACGCTGGAAGACGATCCCTCCCGCCTGACGATCACCATCCGCGACCATGGGCCGGGCATCCCCGAGGGGCAGCGCGAGCGGGTCTTCTCGCCCTTCGTCCGTCTCGAACCCTCCCGCAGCCGCAATACCGGCGGCAGCGGCCTGGGGCTGGGCATCGCCCGGCATATCGCCCGCGCCCTGGGCGGCGATATCGGTCTCGACAACCACCCCGAGGGCGGGCTGCGGGTACGCGTGACGCTGCCCCGGCCGCAGGATATTACGGGGCTGTAATATTCCGGCAATACGACGCCAACACTTCGCAGGACTAGGTAACCCCTCCTGTCGCGCTTCCTGGGTTAGCGTGTCGTTATCCGGTGTCACGCCGGAAACATAACAACTCGAGGAGTTACGCCATGCCTTCCTTCAAGCGGAATTGTTTCACCGCAACGCGTTTTCCCAGGACCGGGCTCGCCCTGGCCACGGCCCTGGCCGCCTCCCTGTCCATGACCAGCGCCCATGCCGCCGGTGAAGTCGAGGTCCTGCACTGGTGGACCTCCGGCGGCGAGGCCCGGGCCGCCAACGTGCTCAAGGAGCTGATGGAAGCCGAGGGCTACGGTTGGCAGGACTTCGCCGTCGCCGGTGGCGGCGGTGAAACCGCGATGACGGTACTCAAGTCCCGGGCCATGTCCGGCAACCCGCCCTCGGCGGCCCAGATCAAGGGGCCGGAGATCCAGGAGTGGGGCGAACTGGGCCTGCTCGGCGAGCTCGACGAGGTCGCCGATGCGGAAGGCTGGGATGATCTGCTGCCCGAGACGGTGGCGGACATCATGCGCTACGACGGCCAGTACGTGGCCGTGCCGGTCAACGTCCACCGGGTCAACTGGCTCTGGGGCAACCCGGACGTGCTCGAACAGGCCGGCGTCGAGATGCCCACCACCCTGGATGAGCTGTTTGCCGCCGGCGAGGCGATCCGCGAGGCGGGCTTCATCCCGCTGGCCCACGGCGGCCAGGCCTGGCAGGACGCCACGGTGTTCGAGACCGTGCTGCTGGCGACGGGCGGCACCGAGTTCTTCCAGCGGGCGCTGGTGGATCTCGACCCCGAGGCGCTGGGCAGCGAGCAGATGATCGAGGCGCTGGAAACCTTCAAGCGGCTGCGCGAGCTGATGGACGAGGACATGTCCGGTCGCGACTGGAACATCGCCACCTCCATGGTGATCAACGGCGATGCCGCCATGCAGCTGATGGGCGATTGGGCCAAGGGCGAATTCACCGCTGCCGAGCTCACCGCCGGTGAGGATTACCTCTGCGCCGCCGCCCCGGGCACCGCCGATGCCTTCACCTTCAACATCGACAGCCTGGCGATGTTCCGCGTCGAGGGCGAGGAGCACGAGGCCCAGCAGGCACTGGCCCGGCTGGTGCTGGAGCCCACCTTCCAGGAGGCTTTCAACCTGGCCAAGGGCTCGATTCCCGCACGCCCCGACCTGGACATGAGCGAGTTCGATGCCTGCGCCCGGCAGTCCCTCGAGGACTTCCAGCGCACCGCAGAAGAGGGTGGCCTGGTGCCCAGCATGGCCCACGGCATGGCCGTGCGCGCCGACGTGCAGGGGGCCATCTTCGACGTGGTGACCAACTACTTCAATGCCCGTGACATGGAGGCCGAGCAGGCCGCCCAGCGCATGGTGAACGCGGCGCAAGCGGCACTCTGACCCGCCGCACTCCCTGGCCTGCCGGGCTCCAGCTTCATTGGCCCCGGCAGGCCGTCAGGCGACGCTTTCGTTCACGCCCGAGGTACTTCCCATGACCATCCTCTCCCACGCCGAGGAGCGCCCGGTGCGCCCCGCGGCACGGCGGACCGCTGCCGCACACCTGCAGGACTGGCTGCCGCGGCTGGTATTGGCGCCCTCTGTCGCCATTACCCTGTTCTTCGTCTATGGCTTCATGCTCTGGACCTTCGTGCTGTCGCTGACCAGCTCGCGGATGTTGCCGAGCTACGATTTCGTCGGCTTTGCCCAGTATGCGCGGCTGATGGCCAACGACCGCTGGTGGGTCGCGTCCACCAACCTGGTGATCTTCGGCGGCCTGTTCGTGGCGATCTGCCTGGTCATCGGGGTGGTGCTCGCCATCCTGCTCGATCAGCGCATTCGTCAGGAGGGGGCGCTGCGTACCCTCTATCTCTATCCCATGGCGCTGTCGTTCATCGTCACCGGGGTGGTGTGGAAATGGCTGCTCAACCCCGGGCTCGGCATACAGGCCATGGTGCGCAGTTGGGGCTTCGAGAGCTTCACCTTCAATTGGATCGTCGACCCCGACATGGCGATCTACACCCTGGTGCTGGCCGCCGTATGGCAGGCGTCCGGCTTCGTCATGGCGCTGTTCCTGGCCGGCCTGCGGGGTATCGACGACAGCATCATCAAGGCCGCCCAGCTCGATGGAGCCAGCCTGCCGCGCACCTACCTGCGGGTGATCCTGCCCTGCCTGCGACCGGTGATGTTCAGTGCGGTGATGATCCTGTCGCATATCGCCATCAAGAGCTTCGACCTGGTCGTCGCCCTGACCGGGGGCGGCCCCGGCTATGCCACCGACCTGCCGGCCACCTTCATGTACGCCCACGCTTTCACCCGGGCGCAGATCGGGCTGGGTTCGGCCAGTGCCATGCTGATGCTTGGCGGTGTGCTGGCGATCCTGATTCCCTATCTCTACTCCGAGCTGAGGAGTCGCAAGCATGGATAACGTGATTCGTCGTCGTACGCCCGCGGCCCGCCTGGGCCGGTTGGCGGTCTATGCGGTACTGCTGCTGGCTGCGCTCTTCTACCTGCTGCCCCTGGTGGTGATGCTGATCACCTCGTTCAAGCCGCTCCACGAGATCAGCCCCGGCACGCTGCTGTCGCTGCCCCAGTCGCCCACCGTGGAACCCTGGGTCAAGGCCTGGGGCGAGGCCTGCACCGGCATGCGCTGCGAGGGCATTGGCGGCTACTTCTTCAACTCCATTGCCATCGTGGTGCCGGCGGTGCTGATCTCCACGGTGATTGGCGCGCTCAACGGCTACGCCCTGACCAAGTGGCGCTTCAAGGGCTCGGAGCTGCTCTTCGCCCTGATGCTGTTCGGTTGCTTCATTCCTTTCCAGGTGGTGCTGCTGCCCATGGCACAGACCCTGGGCTGGCTGGGGCTGTCGAGTTCGCGAGCCGGCCTGATCCTGGTCCATGTGATCTTCGGGATCGCCTTTACCACGCTGTTCTTTCGCAATTTTTACGTGGCGGTGCCCACCGAGCTGGTCTCGGCGGCCAAGCTCGACGGTGCCGGGTTCTTCCGCATCTTCTGGCGCATCCTGCTGCCGGTCTCCGCGCCGATCATCGTGGTCTCGGTGATCTGGCAGTTCACCCAGATCTGGAACGACTTCCTGTTCGGCGTGGCCTTCTCGGCCCACAACACCCAGCCGGTGACCGTGGCCCTCAACAATCTGGTCAACACGTCCACCGGTACCCGCGAATACAACGTCGACATGGCCGCCGCCATGATTGCGGCGCTGCCGACCCTGGTGGTCTATGTGCTGGCGGGGAAATATTTCGTCCGCGGGCTCACCGCCGGCTCGGTCAAGGGCTAGCGCTCAAGAGAGAACAACAAGAGGTATCCACCATGTCTGCTCTAGAAATTCGCAGTGTTCGCAAGGAGTTCGGCGGCGAGCGCGTGCTCAAGGATGTCAGCCTGGCCATCGAGTCCGGGGAGTTCCTGATCCTCGTCGGCCCGTCGGGCTGCGGCAAGTCGACCCTGATGAACGCCATCGCCGGCCTGGAGCCGGTGACCTCCGGCGAGATCCACATCGCCGACGAGAACGTCACCTGGCGGACGCCGGCCGAGCGGGACATCGCCATGGTGTTCCAGTCCTACGCGCTCTATCCCAGCATGACCGTGCGCGGCAACATCAGCTTCGGCCTGGAGATGCGCAAGGTGCCGAAGGCGGAGCGCGAGGCCGCCGTCGAGCGGGTCGCCGACCTGCTGCAGATCTCGCACCTGCTCGAGCGCAAGCCCTCGCAGCTCTCCGGCGGCCAGCGCCAACGCGTCGCCATGGGGCGGGCCCTGGCCCGGGAGCCGAAGGTCTATCTCTTCGATGAACCGCTCTCCAACCTGGATGCCAAGCTTCGGGTGGACATGCGCACCGAGATCAAGAAGCTGCATCAGCGGCTCGGCACCACCATCGTCTACGTGACCCACGACCAGATCGAGGCCATGACCCTGGCCGATCGCATCGCGGTGATGCGCGACGGCAATATCCTGCAGCTGGGCACCCCCGACGAGGTCTACAACGACCCGGTGGATATCTTCGTGGCGGGATTCATGGGCTCGCCGTCGATGAATTTCATCACGGCTAGCCTGGAGGGCGGGGCAGGCGCCTATCGGTTGCGTATCGTCACCGAGGGCGAGGAAGCGCTGGTGCTGCCCTGGCCCGTGTCGCGGGAAACCCCGGCCATGGCCGAGCAGGTCGGGCGCTCCATCATCCTGGGGCTGCGCCCGGAGCACTTCAGCGAGGAGGACTCACGGCTCAGCGGCATGGACGAGGGGACGCCGGTCTCGGCCAGGGTCAGCGTGGCCGAACCCACCGGTGCCGATATCCTGTTGAGGCTGCCGCTGGGGGATGGGGAGGTCACAGCCCGGGTCGGCCCCAAGTGTACAGTCGTGCCGGGAGAGCGCCTGAATCTGCGCGTCGACATGGGGCGCGCCGTGCTCTTCGACAGCGAGACGGAAAAGCGTTTGGCCTAGGAGCCTGTCGGACTTAACACTGATCTACTGCGAGATCCGGTCTTTCGGCCAATTTCATTCGATCTGATTCGTTAAATAGCGGGCTATTCGCCTCATCAGATCGATAAACTTGTCTCGAAATCCAAATCTCTCGTGACGATCGGTCAAGTCCGACAGACTCCTGGGCGCGGGATTCCCCGGTCGGTGTAATACGACAAAGACCTGCTGCCACTGGCCGGGCAGCAGGTCAACGGCCGGTGTCGTGCCTGCGTTCAGCGAACGGTAATGACGGTGCACTCGGCGGCGTGGCTCACCTTGTGGGAAACGCTGCCCACGACCAGCCCGCGCAGGTCGCTGAGTCCGCGGCTACCCATGATGATGGCTTCTACCCCGCGTGTCTTCGCTTCGCTGACGATGGTGCGGGCCGGATCGCCACGGCCGATGGCGGTCTCGATCTTGGTCACGCCCTTGTCGCGCGCCGCCTGGGCGGCCTTTTCCACCACCTGCTGTCCGATATCGTCGCGCTCCTGGCGGGACGCCTCGATGGCGATGGCGCCGATGCCCCAGACCAGCGTCGTCTCGTGGGAGAGCTCTTCGGGGATATGCAGGATGTGCAGGGTGGCGTCGGCCTGGTTGGCCAGCTGGCAGGCAACGGAAAGGGCTTTCTTGGCGTTTTCGGAGCCATCGACGGGAACCAGGATGGTATTGAACATGGTCGTGTTCCTTCTTGGCAGGTAAGGGCTGATCCTTATGTTAGAGACTAGCGGCTCGAAGCCGAGCTGTCATGACCGGGGTCAAGAAGCGCGTGGCTACGACGCTTATTCCTTCACCTCGAGGCGACGCAGCTGCTGCCAGAGTTCGCTGCGCAGGTCGGCCATGCGCGGTGCCTCGCCGATATCGAAGCCGATCGGCCGCGTCAGTCGCTGGGTTCGCAGGCCCAGCCGCGCACTGAGCAGGCCCACCCCCATGCCCTGGCCGGCACGGGTCGATAGCCTTCCGGCCAGGTTCAGCGAGAGAATCTCCATGCCCGCTTCACTGGCCATCTCGGTCGCGCCGGCGAAGGCCATATTGTAGAGCACGCTACGCAGCAGGCGCAGGCGGCTGGCATAGCCGAGTTCCAGGCCGTAGAGGCGGCATATCCGGTCGATCATCGCCAGGTTACGCCAGGCGACCATCGCCATGTCCACCAGGGTCAGCGGGCTCACCGCCACCATCACCGCCGTCTCGCCGGACATCCGCGAGATCAGGCGTCGCGCCTCCCGGTCGCGGGGTGCCAGCAGATGATGCGCCAGCAGCTGGCGCACTTCCGCCCCGCTATGGTGAGACTGGTGAGCGGCCAGGAAGGCCTGCCAGTGAGGGTGGTCGTCATCGAGCTTCAACTGCGTCTTGAGCAGTCTGGCCAGGCCCATGGCCTCGGCGGTGCCGACTTCCTGCAACTTGCCCAGCCTTGCGCGCAGGGTGTCGTGGCGACGCAGTCGCCGCAGACGCCAGGCTTCACGCAGCAGCGCACCGGCGCCCAGGCCGATGGCGCCCAGTCCCAGCAGGGCCCAGCCGCCGCTGAGCCAGTCGCCGCCGGTGAGGGCCGCCGGCAGGCGCAGGGCGAGCTCCACCGTGCCCAGGGCCAGGCCGCCGCCCAGCAGCGTAAGGAGGCCCCAGCGGCGTTTGCGTGGCCGGCCGAGGCTGGCCGAAAGCGCCTGTTCGGCGGGGCCGTCGATGGGCTCCTCGATGGGGCGTGTCGGCACTTCGGCGGCGAAATCCTGGCGCGGCCGCGGGGTGTCGCCACCGGGCGGCGGGGTTGGCTCATCCAGGGTAAAACGGCGGCCGGGACGGGGATCGGTGGGGCCGGGCGCTTCGCGGTCCTGACGGGGAGGATAGTCGTCGCTCATCGCAGTTTGTCTCCGATCAGCCAGTCCAGCGCGGCGTCCAGGCGAATATGGGGCAGGGCACCCCCTTCCCGCGGGGCGGGGCGGAAGGCTCGGAAGTCGAAGCCCTGCCGTGCCCAGAACTCCGCTTCGGGCAGCTGTGAGGGCACCTCGCCGGGAAACACCAGGACTTCCTCACCTTCCAGGGTGGTGCCGCGCAGCGCCGGTGTGCGCTGCTTCTGGTGCTCCACGGCATGGGTCTCGGTGGCGCGAATCGCAGCCAGTGACAGCGCCTTGACCGGCACGTCGGCATAGCGCAGGTCCTGCAGGGGCTCGGCCAGCAACGCTTCCAGCAGTGAGGTCAGGTTGCCGTGCTGCTCCGGCGTCACGTGGTCGGCCTTGGTGGCGGCAATGGCCAGGCGATCGATGCGCGGGGCGAACAGGCGCGACAGCAGACTGCGCTTGCCGTAGTCGAAGCTCTGCATCAGCGTGGTGAGCGCCTGGGAGAGGTCCTCGAAGCGTTCGGGGCCGGCATTGAGCGCGCCCAGCACATCCACCAGCACGATCTGTCGGTCGAAGCGGCGAAAGTGGTCGCGATAAAACGGCCGTACGATGTGCTGCTGGTAATGGCGAAAGCGGGCGGCCAGGGTGGCGTAGACGCTGTCGGGTGGCAGCTTGGCCAGCCTGGTGTCGTCGTAGTCCTTCAGCGCGGGCAGGGGGAAGAACTGCAGCACTGGCGCACCTTCCAGGTCGCCGGGCAGCAGGAATCGACCCGGCTGCAGGTTGGCGAAGCCCGCCTCCCGGGCGCCCTGCAGGCTGCGGGCATAGAGGCTGGCAATGTTGGCCAGCTCAGCCTCGTTGGCTTCGGCGGCGGGGTTGAGCCCGGCGGCGACGCTTTCCCACTCGGCGAGCAGGGCGCGGCGCTGTTCGCCGGCATTGGCCAGCATCGCCCGGCTCCAGCCGGGGTAATCGTGGCCCAGCAGGGGCAGGTCGAGCAGCCACTCGCCGGGGTAGTCGAACAGGTCCAGGCTCAGCTCGGCGGTTTCGCCCCGCAGCAGTCCGCGTCGCGCCGGGCGATAGCGGATCGACAGGCGCAGCTCGCTGATGCCGCGGGTGGGCTCCGGCCAATAGGGCGGGTCGGCGTCGAGGGCCGCCATGGCCTGGTCGTAGGGAAAGCGCGGCACGCCCAAGTCCGGCTGGCTGACTCGCCGGGCGCCCAGCAGGCGGCCTTCCCGGGCCACCGGCATCAGGTCGAGTCGGGCCTCGAGTCCGGCATGGCGAAGCTGGTTGACCAGCGAGGTGAGAAAGGCGGTCTTGCCGGCGCGTGACAGGCCGGTGACCGCCAGGCGCAACTGGCGGTCGCGGCCGCGTTCGATCAGATTGGTCAGTTCCCGGGCCAAAGGCTGGCGCATCAGTGAGGATTCCCTTCGCAGCAAGCTCAGCCGCTAATGTGAGGGCGTTGGCGGCGTCTGGCAAGGCGTTGCCTGCTCTGGAATCAGGGGGCCGTGGCCAGCATCTTGTAGAACAGCGGCAGGGCGGCGACCAGGAAGCCGGCGACGGCCAGGGCATAGCCCGGCCAGCGATGGCGCATGCGCTGGGCCAGGGTCAGTCCGACCAGGCAGATCGCCAGGCCGATCAGGTTGAAGACCAAGGTGAACATTTCGATCAGTTCCTGGGGGGACATGCTGGCTCCTGGGCGTTGATGACGGCTTGCTGGGGGGATTGCCTCCAGGGTGCTACTGTCATCATATCAGGCTGCCATAACCGAACCGAATGCGGCCAGGGTGCGCGTTACCTGAACAGCGAGGATGTGACATGGGCGATACGCTACCGAGTGCCGACGACGTGGTCGGCTACTGGTTCGATGAGCTGTCCCCCGGACAGTGGTTTCGCAAGGATATCGAACTCGATGCACAGATCGGCCAGCGCTTCTTTGGCTTGCACCGGGCGGCCGCGGCTGGCGAGCTCTGGCTGTGGCGTCAGTCGGCCACGGGGCGGCTGGCCGAGATCCTGGTGCTCGACCAGTTTTCCCGAAACCTGTTCCGCGGCCTGCCGGGGGCCTTTGCACAGGACCCCATGGCGCTGGTGCTGGCTCAGGAGGCAGTGGCGCAGGGCCTGGACCAGGAGCTCGACGTGAGCGAGCGCGCCTTTCTCTACATGCCCTACATGCACAGCGAGTCGCTGAAGATTCACGACGAAGCCCTGCGCCTGTTCGATCAGCCCGGCCTGGAGGACAACCTGGATTTCGAGCAGCGACACCGGGATATTCTGCTGCGCTTCGGCCGCTACCCCCATCGCAACGCCATACTGGGGCGCGAATCTACCGGTGAGGAGCTGGCTTTTCTGCTGGAGCCCGGCTCCTCGTTCTGAGCTACGCTTTCCCGTGGCACCGTACTGAGGCACCATGGGGCTTGTCCGAGCATTCGGAATCACCACCCCTGGCATCACCACCTTTGGCATCACAACAAGGAAGGAGAGACGATATGGGTTTGATCGCTTGGCTGATTATCGGTGGTCTCGCTGGCTGGATTGCCGGCAACATCATGCGTGGCGGTGGCTTCGGCATTCTGGCCAATATCGGCGTGGGTATCGTGGGTGCGGTGATCGGGGGATTCCTGTTCAGCTTGTTGGGGCTGCAGGCCGGGGGATTCATCGGTTCGCTGGTGACTGCGACCGTGGGTGCCGTGTTGCTGTTGTGGATCATCTCGAAGGTCAGGGAGGCGTAGTGCGGTAAACGCCCCTGACTGGAAGCAAGAAGGCCCGGTAATTACCGGGCCTTCTTGCGTCTGCGGCGTGCAGTATTTGGCTGGTGACTAAAAGGTATAGCTCACGCCTATTACCGCCACCGGATAGACAGGCCACTTCTCGGCATCGTTCTCGAGTCGCTGCTCCTCCTGACGGAGCTCCTCGCGCAGCTGGGCCGACAGTGGATTGTCACCATTCTCGAAGCCTTCCGATGTCCTCAGCGAGACGTCCGGATCCGTGGGAATCACGCCGACCTCGGCAAAGACGCCGAAGCCGCTGCGATGCGATTTGCGCCAGCCTACGCCTGCGTAAGGCTGTATGCCGTCGGCGAGGGTCATTTTGCCATGCAGCGTGCCGAGCGCATCGGCCGGGTATTCCTGGCCATTGAACTGGTAGGCCGCGTTGCGTGGACGACCCTCAACATCGGCTTCGATATCCGGCAGCATGAGGCCAGCGCTGAAGAAGAAGCCGTCGCTGAAGGGGTAGTAGTCCAGCGTCAGCTTGCTTGCTGCCAGATTCACGTCACCGTCGTAGTTGACGTCATCGGTGCTGTAATCGGTGCTCCACTCCAGCCCGCCGGTATAACGGGCGGAGATGCCCAGGCGCTCCTGGAAGCGCCAGGCGACATCCGCGCCGACACCGGTGCTGCCCGCGACGGCACCCAGCGTGACGCGATCGTCGTATGCCTGGGCTTGGCCAGCGCCGAGAGTGACTAGAGCAACGGCCAGGCCGGCGGTCATGGTGTACTTCATTGCATCGTCCCCTTGATGTGCAACCCCGGATCGGGGAGGGCGGGCGGCGCCCCAATAACCCATCGATTATCGGCTATCGGTGGAGGGACTTTAACGCGCTAAACGTTATCTTTTGTACGCATAACCTGAGCTGATTGGCAGCGAGTCGATGCCGGACTACCTTTCAATCGAAGCGGGTAGAAACCGATGGAACGACACTGCCACAGGAGCGTGACATGGCGAAAAATCCCCACACCAATCCCAATAGTGGCGAAGCCAACGATACGGACTTCAAGACCGACGAACAGAGCAAGTCGGAGAACCTGGAAAAGTACCGTAGCGATGCCACAGGGCATGACCTGCGCACCAATCACGGCACGCGAATTGCCGATAACCACAACTCGCTGAAGGCCGGTGAGCGTGGCCCCACGCTGATGGAAGACTTCGCCTTCCGCGAAAAAATCAACCATTTCGACAACGAGCGTATCCCCGAGCGTATCGTCCATGCCCGGGGTGCTGCGGCCCACGGCTATTTCCAGCCCTACGACAACGCCGGCCAGTACTCCAAGGCGGGGCTGTTCCAGGATCCGGGCAAGAAGACACCGGTCTTCGTGCGTTTCTCGACGGTGCAGGGCGCACGAGGCTCCAACGACACCGTGCGCGATGTGCGCGGCTTCGCCACCAAGTTCTACACCGACGAGGGTGTCTGGGACCTGGTCGGCAACGACATGCCGGTATTCTTCATCCAGGATGCGATCAAGTTCCCCGATTTCGTCCACGCGGTGAAGCCGGAGCCCCACAACGAGATTCCCCAGGGCCAGTCCGCCCATGACACCTTCTGGGACTTCGTCTCGCTGATGCCGGAGTCGGCCCACATGGTGCTGTGGACCATGTCGGATCGGGGCTTCCCGCGGCACTACCGCAACATGGAAGGCTTCGGGGTGCACACCTTCCGCCTGATCGACAAGCAGGGCACGTCGCGCTTCGTCAAGTTCCACTGGAAGCCGCTGGCCGGCACCTGCTCGCTGATCTGGGATGAGGCCCAGAAACTGTGGGGCCGCGACCCTGACTTCAATCGCCGCATGATGTGGGAGGACATCGAGAACGGCGATTTCATCGAGTTTGAACTGGGTATCCAGGTGGTGGAAGAGGAGGACGAGCACAGCTTCGATTTTGATATCCTCGACCCCACCAAGTTCATTCCGGAGGAGGTGGTGCCGGTTACCCTGATCGGCAAGATGGTGCTCAACCGCAACCCGGACAACTACTTCGCCGAGACCGAGCAGGTGGCCTTCAATCCCGCTCATGTGGTGCCTGGCATCGATTTCTCCAACGACCCGCTGCTGCAGGGGAGGCTGTTCTCCTATCTCGATACCCAGATGCTGCGTCTCGGTGGGCCGAACTTCCACGAGATCCCCATCAACCAGCCGGTCTGTCCGTTTCACAACAACCAGCGTGACTCCATGCATCGTCAGACCATCAACAAGGGCCAGGCCTCCTACGAGCCCAACTCCATCGATGGCGGCTGGCCCAGCGAGACCCCGCCGGCGCCGGAAAACGGCGGTTTCGAGAGCTATCATGAGCGCATCGACGCCCACAAGATCCGGGCGCGCAGCGACTCCTTCGGTGATCACTACTCCCAGGCCACGCTGTTCTGGAACAGCCAGACCGATGTGGAGAAGGAGCACATCATCGCCGCCTACACCTTCGAGCTGTCCAAGGTGCAGCGGCCCTGGATTCGCGAGCGGGTGATCCAGGAGATCCTGCCCAATATCGACCTGGAACTGGCGCGTCGGGTCGGCGAGATGCATGGTGTCGAGGCCCCCAGCAGCAAGCCGGCCCCGGCGGAGGAGCTGGGCAGGAGTTCGCTTGCCGAATCGCCCGCCCTTAGCCTGATGGCGCGCTTGCCGGGCAATATCCGCTATCGCAAGGTCGCCATCCTGGTGGCGGACGGTGTCGATGCCGAGCAGGTCGAGGCGGCCAAGCAAAAGCTATCGGCCGAGGGCGCCGAAGGCCTCGTCATCGCGCCCAGCATGGCGCCGGTCAAGGGTGCCAATGGTCAGACCGTGACGCCGGATGCCATGCTCAACGGCATGCCCTCGGTGGCGGTGGATGCAGTGATCGTGGCGGGTGGTGACCAGAGCGCGGCAGCCCTGTCCGATTCCGGGCTTGGCCGCTACTACGTGCAGGAGGCCTACAAGCACCTGAAGGTGATTGCCGCAGTGGGTGAAGGACAAGAGCTGTTGGCAGCCGCCAATGTGCCTACCGGGGAGGAGGGCATCGTGCTGGGCGGCACGGTGGACGATATCTTCACCCCGTTCAGCCAGGCCCTGGGGCAGCACCGGGTCTGGTCTCGTGATGCCAAGGCCAATGATATGCCGGCCTGAGCCGACAACGAAACGAGCATCCCGCCGAAGTTTGGCGGGATGCTCGGTGGGCATCAGGCGTTCAGGCGGCCTCCAGCGTTTCGCTGACCACTGGTAACCTCGGACAGCATCAATGCACGGGAAGTCAACTCAGCGCATGAGTAGGCTCACTCAGGTCATCGGCCTGCCGAATCAAAACATTACTTTTTATTACTTGATAAAAACGATCGCTTGAATTGTTTGGGGGTGCAGGCCTGGCCAGCGAGTCGCTGGCCAGGCCCTTGTCTGCACTATCGGTAGGAAGAAATTGCAGTAGATGGAGTTGCCGGTAGTAAGGGTCAGGCGGTGGCCTTGCTGCCTACCAGCTCCTTGAGCGACTCCTCGACGATGGCCAGGCCTTCCTCGAGGATCTCGTCCTCGATGGTGACGGGCATCAGGAAGCGGATGGTGTTGCCGTACAGGCCGCAGGAGAGCAGGATCAGCCCCTTCTCGCGGGCCTTCTTGCACAGTGCGCCGGCGAGGTCGGCATCCGGCGTATGCTTGCCCTTGTCGGCGACCAGGTCGATGGCAGCCATGGCGCCCATGTTGCGGCCGTTGTCGACGCAGTCGAAGTCCTGCTGCCACTGGGCGAAGCGCTTGGCCAGCTTGTCGCCCAGCGCCTGGCTCTTGCCCAGGATATCTTCATTCTCGAAGACCTCGAGCACCGCCAGTGCCGCTGCACAGGCGGTGGGGCTGCCGGTGTAGGTGCCGCCCAGGGAGTTGGGGCCGGAGGCATCCATGTGCTTGTCGGTGCCCACCACGGCGGAGATCGGCATGCCGTCGGCCATGCTCTTGGCCATGGTGATGATGTCCGGCTCGACGCCGCTGTGCTCGATGGCGAACATCTTGCCGGTGCGCCCGAAGCCGCTCTGGACCTCGTCGACGATCATCAGCATGCCGTGCTCGTCGCAGATCTCGCGGATCGCCTTGAGGAAGCTGGCCGGTGCCGGATAGAAGCCGCCCTCGCCGAGCACCGGCTCCAGCACGATGGCGGCGGTGTCCTTGGGGTTGGCGTCGGTCTTGAGCGCCATCTTCAGGCCGCGCAGCGCTTCGTCCTCGCTGACGCCGTGGTAGGGCACCGGGTAGGGGGCGCGGAAGACGTTGCCCGGCATGGTCCCGAAGTCGGTGGCGTAGGGGGCGACCTTGCCGTTCATCGCCATGGTCATGAAGGTACGGCCGTGGTAGCCGCCGTCGAAGCAGATCACGTTGTTCTTGCCGGTGGCGGCGCGGGCGATCTTGACGGCGTTCTCCAGTGCCTCGGCGCCGGAGTTGGCCAGCATCACCTTGGCGTGGCCGCGCACCGGGGTCACCTGGCTGAGCTTCTCGGCCACCCTTACGTAGCCTTCATAGGGCATCACCGTCTGGCAGGTGTGCATGACCTTGTCCAGCTGCGCCTTCACCGCCTCGACCACCTTGGGATGGCGATGACCGATATTGAGGACACCGATGCCGCCGGCGAAGTCGATGATGCGGTTGCCATCGGCATCCCAGATCAGCGCATTCTCGGCGCGATCGGCGAACTGGGTCGCCGGGCTGGCGGCGCCATTGGCGACATAGCGTTGCTTGAGTTCGTTGAGCTGTGCGTTATTCATCAAACCTGTCTCCTTGGAAAGACGTCGTGGGCGATCAAAGGCCGCCGACACAGACGTATTTTAGTTCAGTGAATTCATCCAGGCCGTGGTGTGAGCCTTCGCGGCCCAGCCCCGACTCCTTGACGCCGCCGAAGGGGGCCAGTTCGGTGGAGAGGATCCCCTCGTTCACCGCCACCATGCCATATTCCAGCGCCTCCATGACATGCCAGATGCGCCGATAGTCCCGAGCGTAGAAATAGGCCGCCAGGCCGAATTCGGTGGCGTTGGCCATGGCGATGGCCTCCTCGTCGCTGTCGAAGCGGAAAACCGGCGCCAGCGGACCGAAGGTCTCCTCCGTGGCGACCCGCATCTGTGGGGTAACATCGGCGATCACGGTGGGCTCGAAGAAGGTGCCGCCCAGGCCATGGGGCTTGCCGCCACAGACCAGCCGGCCACCCTTTTCCAGGGCATCGGCGATGTGTGCCTGGACCTTCTCCACCGCGGCCCGGTTGATCAGCGGTCCCTGCACCACGCCGTCGTCCAGGCCGTTGCCCACCTTCATCTGTGCCACCTTGGCAGCCAGCTTGTCGAGGAAGGCATCATAGACACCATCCTGCACCAGCAGCCGGTTGGTACAGACGCAGGTCTGGCCCGAGTTGCGGTACTTGGAGGCGATGGCGCCCTCCACCGCGGCGTCCAGGTCGGCGTCGTCGAAGACGATGAAGGGGGCGTTGCCGCCCAGCTCCATGGAGGCCTTCTTGACGGTGCCGGCGCACTGGGCCAGCAGGCGCTTGCCCACCGGCGTGGAACCGGTGAAGGAGACCTTCCGCACCCGCGGATCGGTGGTGAGCACCTCGCCGATCGCGGCGGGGGAGCTTGCCGTGACCACGTTGAGCACACCGGCGGGGAAGCCCACGTCTTCGGCCAGCTTCGCCAGGGCCAGGGCGGTCAGCGGGGTGGCCTCGGCGGGCTTGATCACCACCGGGCAGCCCGCGGCGAGTGCCGGGGCACACTTGCGCGTGATCATGGCCAAGGGGAAGTTCCACGGCGTGATCGCCGCCACGACACCGATCGGCTCGCGAAACACCAGGATGCGCTTGTCGGCGCCGTGGCTGGGCAGTGTCTCACCGGCCATGCGCTTGGCTTCCTCGGCGTAGAACTCCACGAAGGAGGCGCCGTAGGCGACCTCGCCCATGGATTCGGCCAGCGGCTTGCCCTGCTCCAGGGTCATCAGCCGGGCCAGCGCTGCCTGGTTGGCCATGATGGCATCGAACCAGGCCCGCAGCAGGGCCGCGCGCTGCTTGGCGGTCTGCCTGCGCCAGGCGGGCCAGGCGGCATCGGCCGCTGCCACGGCATCCCGGGCGGCGTCCGCGTCGAGATCCGCCACCTCGGCGAGCACCTCGCCGGTTGCGGGGTTGGTGACGGCAAAGCGATTAGGGCCGTCGCGCCACTGTCCGGCGATGTAGGCCTTGTCGATGATCGAATCTGCAGGGAGAGGCATGGGGGCTCCAGGGGGAGTGGTGTTGATTATCTTGTCGCTTGAGTGTGCATTATTTAAAACGTTACGCCAAGCACTCCAATGTGCCGTGCTGTTTTTTCCTGCTCCGGGTCATCGGCGTGAGCGTCGGTTTCCGCTACACTAGGCGCCGATTTCCTGTTGGCGCGACATGACTGCGCCCTTTCCGTCGCGGCTGAACGTCGAGGTGAGCCTTGGTCGATCCCCTTTATGCCTGGTGGGCCCAACAGCTGGTGCTGTGTGACTGGGCCTTCGAGCCCGAACCCGTCAAGGTCGAGGCCGATGTGGCGGCCTCGAGGCTGGGGGAGCTGGGTGTCACGGAGCGCGGCGAGCTCGGCTGGCGCCTGATCGAGGCATTCGGTATCGATAGCCCCGATCCGGCGGGGCTGCTGGCTGCGCTTGAGCTCATCGCCCTGGCCGGCTCCGCCGGCTGGCTACCCGAGTCGCGTGTGCGCGACTGGGCCCTGCGTCTGGCTGACGAGATCACCAGCCAGTACACCAGCCTGGATGATTGGCACGAGGCGTTGCGCTATGCCAAGCGAGCCGAGGGCTGGGTGCGTGGTGACGATACCTTTGCGGAGGCCTGTGACGCCCTGGCGGTTCTCGAACACGATGGCGAGGGCATCACATGGGACCGCATCACCGAATGGGTGGCGGGGCGTAGCAAGGCCCTGGTGCTGTGGCCCGAGGCACCGGAGGAGCGGGCATGGCGGCTGCGGGCTGCCTTTGCCCCGGTACTGGCTACCCCGGCGGGTGTGGCCGACTGGCCCGAGGCGAAGGCGTGGCTGCTGGAGTATTGGCAGCTCGAAAGTCGTGAGGAACTGCTGCAGAGCCTGCTGTGGCTGGCAGGCCAGGGACACCGCCAGGGCTGGGATCTGGATGCCTCGCGCCTGCTGGATTCGGACGCCGCCGCACGCCAGGGCTGGCTCGATGGGCTGGCCGCCAGTGAGCGTGGCTATGGCAGGCTCATGCTGACGCTGGTGGAGCAGGGCGAGCCGCTGGAGTGGGCCGCCTGGGACTGGCTGCGGTTGGTCGACCTGGCTTGGGCCGGGGCCTGCGTGGGCTGGCTCGACGAGACAGAGGCACGGCATTTCGCCACCCACGGCGCCGACCTGGTCCAGCGTCGCTACAGCGACTGGTCGGCGGTGGCACGCGCCTATCAGCGTGGCCGCAGCCTGTTCGAGGGGAGAAACCGGCTCATGGACATGCGGGCCGACTGGGAGCTGCTGCTGCAGTCGCCGGTCAGCCCCTGGCGCGTGGCGCTGCAGGAGCTGCTGGTCGAGGAGGTGCGGCAGGCGTCGCGCCATGCCATGACCGCCTGGCGTCGTTCTCCGCGCCACTGGGTGCTGGCGCTGGCCTCCGTGCGCGAGCCCGAGCTGGGAACCCGGCAGGGGCCGCCCATGGCGGTCACGGTCGAGCGCCGCAACGATGCGCTGCGCTATCTGGACGAGACTCTGGGGCTGCACCCGGACGAAGGGGTGGAAGCCCTTTCCCGCTACTGGCTGCCCGCCCAGGCGCATCACCTCAACCAGCTGGCCGCCGACGCGGCCCACGATGCCTTGCCGCGTGCCACGACGCCTTTCGGCCGGCCCGAGGCCGCCGACCTGGCGACCCTGGTGAGTCTCCGACAGGGCAGTCGTCATGCGGCTACCATTCACATGGCCGAGAAGTACGCCTTCTACCTGCAGATGGCCATGGACAGCGAGAGCTTCGAACCAGCCGCCCTGGAGGCGCTCGCCGAAGCGCTGCGTGGCACCCTGTGTCGCTTCTATCCGGATATCCGGCGCCTGCTCGAGGCCTGGGCGCACTGGGAATCGCTGCTGCCCGAGGGCGAACACCCCCCATTGGTGGCCGAGATCCGTTGGCACCTCGACGACCCCGGCAGCCCTTTTCACTGGCTGGATTGGCAAAGCTCCGAGTGGCAGGAGCCGGGGCCTCGCCCAACGCTGTCACGCTTTACCGCCATGTCACTGGTCGGCCCGCTCAATAGCGCGGCCTGGAGTGAACCCCATGTGGAGAGCGCACGGGAAGCCGTGTCGATCCGTGAATGGATCGACGGCCATTACGGCCTGCATGGCGAGGCGGAGCTGACCGAGTTCCTCGATTTCCTGCTCGAGGCGGGCGATCGGCAGGAGTACCAGATCAACTACGCGCCCTATACCCTCAATGAGCAGCGGCTCGCGTCAGAGATCGCCATGCTCGAATCCGGCGAGTGCAACGAGGAGGATCGCACCCACCTGCTGCGACTGCAGCGGGTGCGTGACAATGAGGATGGCTGCAACGAGCTGGACATGACCGCCTGGGACCTGGCCCAGGTGGTGGATCTGGCCATTGCCGGACGCCAGCTGGGCTGGCTGGATGCTGCCGCCTTCAGCGTTATCCTGGATCGCGCCCATGTCCTGGCCGCCGCGCACTACAGCGGTTGGGAAGCCTATGCCCAGGGCCTCTATGCGGGCTTCTCCTTCTTCATGGGCGAGACCCCGGAGCGCGAGGCCTTCCTGGCCGGCTTCCGCCAGGCGCTGGTGGCCTGGCTTTCGGGTGCGCCTCCGCTGGCCGGGCCCTGGGCGAGCCTGGACTTCCCCGGGGCCCGGCCGCGCCACTGGGCGCCCCTGCATATCGATACATTGCCGGGTGATGGCAGAACATTACATTAGGCTCTGTCTGAAAAGTCGGCGAGCGATGGCCAGACAAGGCAAAAATTGGCGAAAAGACGGAGTTTACGAGCTGTAAATGAGTACTTTGAGCTGATTTTTAACGCCGTATGGCCAAGCGCAGACACTTTTCGGACAGAGCCTGGGGGCTCGCCATATCAGGTGATGTGGCTTATAGTCGGAAAGTTTGTTGAAACGGCTCCTTATACAGGAGCCTATATCATGATCATAGCCAGCCGCCTCATAGGCCGCTCTGGCAGTGGTACAGGCAATGCAGCAAGATGCCGGCGCACCACTACCACAGCGATTCCTTCGGGTCTGTCAGGTAGAGCTCATGCTCGACCCGGGGAGGCGTGCGGCTCAGGGAACGAGGACGTTGCCAAGATGGTAGCCACGAGATCGAGTCGTATCCTGATGCTCGGTGTGTCGCTGGCCCTGCTGGCCGGTTGCGCCAGTAGCCCGAAGCAGTCGCAAGGCGAGGCCGACGACTACTTCGCCCGCAACCTGCCGGGCATGCCGGCATCCTGGAACCCCATGATGTCCCCGGTGGACAACCCCATCCTGCAGGCTCGAAGCCTGCATAACCCCCCGCCGGAGCTGGTACGCCAGGCGCTGCTTGCCCAGCACGAGCGCTGGGCTGGAACACCTTACCGACTGGGCGGTACCAGCGAGCGGGGGATCGACTGCTCAGCCCTGGTGCAGAACGTCTTCAGCGAAACTTTCCGCCTGGATCTGCCGCGCTCCACCGGCGAACAGGTGCACGAAGGGTCCCCGGTCTCACGCGGGGAGCTTCAGGTCGGCGACCTGGTCTTCTTCCGCCCCCCGGGTCCCTACGATCATGTGGGCATCTACGTGGGCGACGGCTACTTCCTGCACGCCTCCACCTCCCAGGGCGTGATGCTCTCCGAACTCGACAATGTCTATTGGCAGCGCTATTTCTGGCAGGCTCGGCGAACCCTGGAGCCCACGACGTTGGCGCGGCGTGTTGCTTCGGCGGGCGAAGGCTAGGTTGGGCGAGCCTTAAGGGGTAAGCGCAGGCGGTTTCGTATAACGCCTAAAGCGAGTGTCGGTTAGCCTCGATGAACTCCACGAAGGCGCTTTCCGCTCGGGAAAGGTAGGCTCCTTCGGCCCAGGCCAGAGACAGGTCGAGCCAGGCCGGTGGGTCGAAGGAGACCGCCGCCAGTTCGGGTTCGTCGATCACCCGGCGCAGGAAGGTGGTGATGCCGAAGCCCTGGCGCACGATCGCCTTGGTCAGCGGAATCAGGTTCGACTGGAAGGCGACATTGGCCGAGTGGCCGGTCTGCTGTGACAGGGCATCGACGAACTCGCGATGAAAGTAGCCGTCCTGGAACAGCACCAGCGGCTCGGCAAAGAACTCCTCCGGGCTCACCCCCTGCCTGCCGGCGAAGGGGTGGGCCTGTGGCACGCAGACCACCATCTCCTCGCGTACCAGCGGGCGTCGCTCCATTCGCCGGCTCTGCTCGTCGTCGATCACCACCCCGAGATCCAGCTCCCCCGCGGCGATCATGTTCTGCAGTCGTCTGGCGCCGGCCTCCACCACGGTCAGGCGAATTCCCGGATGGCGCGACTTGAAGCCCATCAGCAGCGGCGGAAAGTAGTAGGAGCCGAGCATCGACGGGATGCCGATGCGGACCTCGCCCTTGACCAGGCCGTGCAGCTCGCGCATGGCGAGGTGGGCGGCATCGGCGCGATCCAGCAGCTCGCGGGCGTGGCTCTGCAGGGCGTTTCCCTCCGGGGTGAGGCTGATGCGCCGCTCATGCCGATGAAACAGGGTCAGGTCCAGGTGCCGCTCCAGGTTGGCAATGGTCTGGCTGATCGCCGACTGGGCGACGTGGAGCTCGCGGGCCGCGGCGCTGAACCCGCCCCGGTCGGCAACGGTGAGGAAAACGCGCAGTGCACGCAGGTCGAAGGGGAGTGACATGGCAGTCTCCTGAGATAAGCAGCATAAGAAAATCAGATGGAAGTCATCTTTTTATGCTGTTTGCCTTATTATAGGCCGCAAGCGATCATGTCCCACAAGCCATCGCTGCAGGACATCGCATGATCACCGCACGTACCCCCGCCTGGTGGCGCGCCACCCTTGCGCTCTGCCTGGGCTCCTTCCTGGTCTTCGTCAACCTCTATGCCCCACAGCCGCTGCTGCCGGAGCTGCGCGAGGCCTATGGCGTCTCCACGCTGGGCATCAGCCTGATCATGTCGATCTCGACACTGGCCCTGGCGGGGGCGCTGCTGGTCTTCGGCCCGCTGTCGGACGCCATCGGTCGCGATACCATCATGCGGGTGACGCTGCTGCTGACGGGGCTCTGTTCGCTGGCACTGGCCTTCGCGCCCAATTTCGAGAGCCTGCTGGCGTTGCGCGCGCTACAGGGGTTCCTGCTCGGTGGTCTTCCGGCGGTGGCCATTGCCTGGATGGGGGACGAGTTCGACCGCCCCGCGCTGCTGTCGGCGGTGGGGCTCTATATCGGTGCCAACACCCTGGGGGGCATCGGTGGTCGCCTGATCGGCGGCGGGGCGGGAGAGCTGGGCGGTGCCAGCGCGGGCTTTCTGGCCGTGGGCCTGCTCACCCTGGTCGGCGTCGCCCTGTTCTGGAAACTGCTGCCGAGGGCGCGGGCGTTCACGCCCCGGCGCTTCGAGTTGCGCGGTGCGCTGACAGACATTGCGGCACATCTGCGCCACCCGCTGCTGCTGGCGGCCTATCTGCTCGGTGGTATCAACTTCCTGATCTTCATCAACCAGTACAGCTACATCACCTTCCGCCTGGCCGATGAGCCGTTCGGCCTGGGCGCCCGTTTGCTGGGCATGATCTTCCTGACCTACCTGGGCGGCACCCTGAGCTCCATGCTGTCGGGGCGGCTGGCCGGCCACCTGGGTCAGCCACTGTGCATGGTGCTGGGAATCCTGATCCTGCTTGGGGGAACCCTGGTCACCCTGTCGGCGTCGTTGCCCTGGATCATCGTCGGGCTGACGATCAACGCCGTGGGCTTCTTCCTGGCCCACTCCATGGCCTCGAGCTGGGTCAGCCGCCATGCCGAGAAAGCCCGGGGAAGCGCCTCTGCGCTCTACCTGGTCTTCTATTACGTGGGTGCCAGCCTGGGTAGCGCCTGGCTGGAGCCCTTCTGGCAATACGCGGGCTGGTCCGGCGTGGTGCTGGGCTCCTGGCTGCTGCTCGGCGTGACCCTGGGCATCGCCGTCTGGTTATGGCGTCGGGAGCGCGCGGCACAACCCATCGGTGTCGCCGGCTGAGCCTGCTATGGACTCTCCTGCTGAGCGTTAGCCGGCTCAGGGCTGGTTCAGGCCGCCGGCTTCAGCGCCCCAGACCTCTTCCAGGCGTCGTTCACGGCCGCAGGCGGCCTTGTAGTACTGGTAGCGCACCGGGTTCTTGCGGTAGTAGCCTTGGTGGTACTCTTCGGCGGGATAGAATGCCTCGAAGGACGTGATCTCGGTGGCGATGTCGCGCTCGAACCGTTCGGTTAGCTCGTCGCGGGTGCCCTCGGCGAGCTCACGCTCCTCCTCGCTGCCATAGAAGATGGCGCTGCGGTAGGCTTCCCCTTGGTCGCAGAACTGTCGGTCCACCGCAAAGGGGTCGATATTGCGCCAGAACACATGCAGCAGGGTCGCGTAGTCAACCCGCTCTGGCTCATATTCCACCTTCACCACCTCGGCGTGGCCGGTGCCGCCGCCAACCACCTGTTCGTAGGTGGGGTTTTCCACATGTCCGCCGCTGAAGCCCGAGGTGGTCGCGACGACGCCCTCCACCTTGTCGAAGGCCTCCTCGACGCACCAGAAGCAGCCACCGCCGAAGATGGCCGTGGCGGTTGCCTCGGCGTCATCGCCCAGGGCGGGGCTCGTCAGCGCCAGTGGCAGCAGCGCAGACAGCAGCCAGGGGAACCGCAGAGGCGTTTTCATAAGGTGCACTCGCTGTTGCAGGGGAATGTCAGCCTTAGAGGGTGCGCTAACGCTCGGGGTTCCGTCTACAGCGAGATAACCGGATCGGTGCGTGAGCGCAAGAGTCGTGTAAGGATAGCGGACGGAGGCCGACGCAAGAGGACCGTACGACGCGGTACAACGACTCGATGAATCAAGGGAGTGGAGCAGGTGGCAAAGCGACGTCTGATACTGGTGGCACTGATCGTCCTGGCGGTAGGGGTTTTTTTCCTCAGCGGGGCAGCTGACTTCCTGACCCTGGAGAACCTCAAGGCCGAACAGGCCCGCTTCCATGCGTGGCTGGCCGATGAGCCTGTCACCGTCATTGGGGGCTTCTTCGTGCTCTATGTAGTGATGGCAGGGCTATCGTTGCCGGGTGCCACCCTGCTCACGGTGCTCGGCGGGGCGCTTTTCGGCCTCGGCTGGGGCCTGCTGATCATCTCCTTCGCCAGCACCTTCGGCGCCACCCTGGCGGCGGCGCTGGCTCGGACCCTGGCCCGCGGACCGCTGGAGAAACGCTTCGCCCCGCAGCTCGAACGCATCAATGCCGGCATTCGACGCGAGGGCGCCTTCTATCTGTTCACCCTGCGCCTGATTCCGCTGTTTCCCTTCTTTGTCATCAACCTGGTGATGGGGCTGACGCGGATGCGGCTGTGGACCTTCTACTGGGTCAGTCAGCTTGGCATGCTGCCGGGCACGGCGGTATTCGTGAATGCCGGCCGGGAGCTGGGCAACCTGGAGAGCCTCTCCGGCATCCTGTCGCCGGGCCTGATTGGCTCCTTCGTACTCATCGGCCTCTTCCCCTGGCTGGCGCGGGGGGTGGTGGCCGTTGCCAAGCGTCGCCGGCTGGCGAGCCGCTACGACCGTCCGGCGCGCTTCGATCATGACATCGTGGTCATCGGCGGCGGCTCCGCGGGCCTGGTGGCAAGCTATATCGCGGCGGCGGTCAGGGCGCGGGTCGTACTGGTGGAGCGCGACAGGCTTGGCGGCGATTGCTTGAATACCGGCTGCGTGCCCTCCAAGGCGTTGATCCGCGCGGCCCGTGTCGCCAGTGAAGTGCGTGAGTCCGCACGTTACGGTATTCATGCCGGAGAGCCACGGGTGGATTTCACGCAGGTGATGGGGCATGTCCATCATGCCATTCGCGAGGTGGAGCCCCACGACAGTCGTGAACGCTACGAGGGGCTGGGAGTCGAGGTGATCGCCGGCGAGGCCTGCCTGCTGGACCCATGGCGGGTGCGGGTCACGGGCGAGGAGGGAGAGCGGGTGCTCACTACCCGCCATGTGATCATCGCCAGCGGGGCGCGTCCGCGAGTGCCCGACCTCCCAGGGCTTGGCGATATCGAGGTGCTGACCTCGGACAACCTGTGGCAACTCGAGGCCCTGCCTGGCCGCCTCGTCGTGCTGGGGGGCGGGCCTATCGGCTGTGAGCTGGGACAGAGCTTCGCCCACCTGGGCAGCCAGGTGAGCCTGGTCGAGATGGGCAGCCAGCTGCTGCCGAGGGAAGATGTTGACACCGCTGCGGCGCTGCGTCAGCGGCTCGAGGCCGACGGCCTGTCACTGTGGCTCGACACCCGGGCCGTCCGGGTGGAGGCGGGTGCCGGCCAGCAGGGGGGGCACGTGCTGGTGGTCGAGCGAGAGAGCTCGACAGGCGAGACGTTGACCGAGCGGCTCGACTTCGACGAGCTCCTGGTGGCGGTGGGGCGAGCGGCCAATGTGGCGGGGATGGGCCTGGAAGCGTTGGGGGTGGAAACCCGTAACGATGGCACCCTGGCGGTGGATGAAAGCCTGCAGAGTGTGCTGCCCAATGTCTGGGCCTGCGGCGACGTGGCCGGCCCCTTCCAGTTGACCCATGCCAGCGCCCACCAGGCCTGGCACGCCACGGTCAATGCCCTGTTCGGTGAGTTCAAGCGCTTCCGGGTCAGCTACCGGGCGCTGCCGGCCGTCACCTATACCGATCCGGAAGTGGCCCGGGTGGGCCTCAGCGAGAAGGAGGCGAGGGCGCAGGGCACCGAGTTCGAGGTGACTCGGTATGAGCTCTCCGAGCTGGATCGGGCCATTACCGAAGGATTGACGGAAGGCTTCGTCAAGGTGCTCACGGTGCCGGGCAAGGATCGTATCCTTGGCGCCACGGTGGTGGGGCATGGGGCCGGTGAATTGCTGGCGGAGTTCACCCTGGCGATGACCCATGGCATCGGGCTGAACAAGCTGCTGGGAACGGTGCATCCCTATCCCACCTGGTCGGAGGCGGCCAAGGCCAGCGCCGGGGTGTGGAAGAATGCCCACAAGCCGGAGCGGGTGCTGGGCTGGCTTGAACGTTATTTCGCCTGGCGGCGGGGTGGCTCGGCAGGGGCGCGAACGCCGGTGGCACCACGGCAGGCCGAGGGCGAAACTCGGGACATGAGGAGCTGAGATGCTGGATCGCTGGACCATGCCTTTGGCTCAAGGACCCTTGAACCGCCTGGCTGCCGGGTTGGCACGGCGTCGGATTCGCCCCGATCAGGTGACGCTATGGGCTTTCCTGATCGGCATGCTGGCGTTGCCGCTGTTGATCCTGGAGTGGTATCTGCCGGCGCTGGTGGTCATATTGCTCAATCGCCTGGGCGATGGGCTGGACGGCGCCCTGGCACGGATGACGGGACAGGAAAGCGATGCCGGTGGGTTCCTCGATATCGGCCTCGACTTCGTCTTCTACGCTGCCGTGGTACTGGGATTTGCCCTGGCCGACCCGCAGGCCAACGCCCTGGCGGCGGCCTTTCTGCTGTTCGCCTTTATCGGCACCGGAACCTCCTTCCTGGCCTTCGCCATCATGGCGACTCGCCACGGACTGGAGCGGCCAAGGTTCCAGAAGAAGGCCTTCTACTATCTGCACGGGCTGACCGAAGGTACCGAGACGGTTCTGGCCTTCGTCCTCTTCTGCCTCTTTCCGGCTCACTTTGCGCTGCTGGCCACGCTCTTTGCCGTGGCGTGCCTGGTGACGACCGCCACGCGGCTGTGGGGCGGTTACCGCACCCTGGTGGCACTCCGATCACCCGGCCTGGAATGACGAAGGGGCAGCCGTATGGCTGCCCCTTCGATACCAGCAAAGCTGCGTTCGATATCAGCGTGCGCCGACGTGGTCGGCTCAGTGCTCGACGCCGCCTTCGCCATGCACGTGACCGTGCTCGATCTCTTCCTGGCTGGCTTCACGCACGTCGGCGATCTCGACGTCAAAGTTCAGCTTCTGGCCGGCCAGCGGGTGGTTGCCATCGACGGTGACGGTATCGCCTTCGATCTTGGTCACAGTGACCATCAGCGGGCCGCCCTGGGTCTGGGCCTGGAACTGCATGCCCGGCTCCACGGCCTCGACACCCTGGAAGGCATCACGCGGCACTTCCTGAACCAGCTGCGGCTGCACTTCGCCATAGCCTTCTTCCGGGGCGACGGTGACATTGAGCTTCTCGCCGCTTTCGCGACCCTCCAGCCCCTTCTCCAGGCCGGGAATGATATTGCCGGCGCCATGGAGGTAAGTCAGCGGCTCGCGTCCTTCCGAGCTATCCAGCACCTCACCTGCATCATTGGTCAGGGTGTAGTGGAACGCGACAACAGAGTTTTGCGCAATCTGCATTGATTAACCTTTCGGTGAGTGCATGTACAAACCATGGTAACGCGCCATCCCCGGGCTGTCAGGGGGGCGGGGCAATTTTCAGGATGTTCCTCACGATCCTGAACGCCATTCACGCCTTTTGGCGTGGTTGCGTACCCGACATTGCGAGGCTACCCTAGCGGGATTCTTTTTTTCGGACCCTACACCAACCTTCCGTGGAGCACGCCCCATGACCGAAGTTGTGATCTGGCTGATCGCCTTTGCCCTTATCCTGTTCTTCAGTATCAAGCAGTGGGATACCTCCGTCAGCGCTGGCCTGAACAAGATGCTGCCCCGGATCATCAAGAGCGGCGACGATAACCGCTGGATCTGGAGCGTGGCGCTGGCCATCCTGGGCGCCACCACCCTGGTGCGTCCGGTCGACATGCTGCTGACGGTGATCGTGATTGCGATTCTGGCGCTGATCGCCAAGAAAGTCGTCAGTTGGGCGATGGGCAGGGCCAACTTCCACTGAGCCGAGCCGATTGACAGCATACCGAACGACAGAAGGCCCGCGGCAAATGCCGCGGGCCTTCTGCTTGCGTACCGATGTTCTGGAGCCAATGTTGCCATCGGCTCCCGAGCCTTGCCTCGCTTAGTAGGGTGCCACGCTGACGTTGGCACCGCTGCCGATCATGCGTACGCGCTGGCCGGTCTGGAACTGGCGATCGGCCTTTTGCACGACGACGATATTCTGGCCATCGTCACGGCGGATCTCCATCTCCCAGGCGCGGACCCGGTTGGCGGACTCCTCGACCGCGCTACCGGCAACGGCACCGCCGATTGCGCCGGCAACGGTGGCGAGTTGACGGCCGGAGCCCCCGCCTACCTGCCGGCCCAGCAGGCCACCGACCACGGCGCCGCCACCGGTACCAATGGCCCCGCCCAGACGGCTGTCAGCCTGAATCTGGACCTGGCGCAGGGCGGTGATGGTACCGAAGGTCACGGTCTGGCTGGTCTGTGCCTGGCTGCCACGGTAGACATCGCCGCCCATGGGAGCGGTGTTGGCACAGCCGGCCAGGGTCAACACGCCAAGGGCCAGTACGGGAAGAAGACGCTTCATGAAAAACCTCCTGGGGGGGCAGCACGGTGCGGGCTTTCCTGCCCGTTGTCGATACCGCCTTGTTATGGAAACGCTGTTTGCTAACTAGCTTACCCAGTCATTGATCCTTTGACCAGCATGAGCTGCTCTAGTGCCTTGCAGTGTAGAGAGGAAGCGGTCAAACAATGTGCAAGTTTGCCTGATGTAATCAAGGGTAGTCGCCATGGAGATGGCTGCCACCCATAAAAAAGGGAGGCGCGAGGCCTCCCAAGGGTTCCAGTCGTTCTACTTCAAAGGGTGATCAGCCGAACTGATTCATGGTGTTGTCCTTGCCACCGGCCTTGAGTGCCGCCTCGCCGTGGAAGAACTCCTTGTGGTCGTCGCCGATGTTGGAGCCAGCCATGTCCTGGTGCTTGACGGTGGCGATGCCCTCGCGGATCTCGCGGCGCTGCACGCCCGCCACATAGGCCAGCATGCCCTCGTCGCCGAAGTAGCCCTTGGCCAGGTTGTCGGTGGACAGGGCCGCGGTGTGGTAGGTCGGCAGGGTGATCAGGTGGTGGAAGATACCGGCTTCCCGCGCCGCGTCACGCTGGAAGTTGCGGGTCCACTCGTCGGCCAGCTTGCCAAGCTCGGTGTCGTCGTACTCGGCGCTCATCAGGCCGGCACGGTCGTAGGCGGACAGGTCCTTGCCTTCCTTCTCCCAGGCATCGAACACCTGCTGGCGGAAGTTCAGGGTCCAGTTGAAGGAGGGCGAGTTGTTGTAGACCAGCTTGGCATCCGGCACTTCCGCACGGATACGGTTGACCATGGCGGCGATCTGGCCGACGTGGGGCTTCTCGGTCTCGATCCACAGCAGGTCGGCGCCGTTCTGCAGGCTGGTGATGCAGTCCAGCACCACGCGGTCCTCGCCGGTGCCCGGCTTGAACTGGAACAGGCCGGAGGCCAGGCGCTTGACCTTGACCAGCTTGCCGTTCTGCTTGATGACCACGTCACCGTTGTCGATGTCGGAGGCGCTTTCGATCTCGTCGCCGTCCAGGAAGCTGTTGTACTGGTCGCCCAGGTCGCCAGGCTCCTTGGTCACGGCGATCTTCTGGGTCAGGCCGGCACCCAGGGAGTCGGTGCGAGCGACGATGACGCCGTCCTCGACGCCGAGCTCCAGGAAGGCGTAGCGCACGGCGTTGATCTTGGCCAGGAAGTCTTCGTGGGGCACGGTGACCTTGCCGTCCTGGTGACCGCACTGCTTCTCGTCGGAGACCTGGTTCTCGATCTGGATGCAGCAGGCACCGGCCTCGATCATCTGCTTGGCCAGCAGGTAGGTCGCCTCGGCGTTGCCGAAACCGGCGTCGATGTCGGCGATGATCGGCACCACATGGGTCTCGTGGTTGTCGATCTTGGCGATCAGCTCGTCGGCGCGGGCGCTGTCGCCGGCCTTCTGGGCCTCTTCCAGGTCGCGGAACAGGTGGTTCAGTTCCCAGGCGTCGGCCTGGCGCAGGAAGGTATAGAGCTCTTCGATCAGGCCTGACACGGTGGTCTTCTCGTGCATGGACTGGTCGGGCAGCGGACCGAACTCGCTGCGCAGGGCGGCGACCATCCAGCCGGAGAGGTAGAGGTAGCGGCGCTTGGTGGTGCCGAAGTGCTTCTTGATGGAGATCAGCTTCTGCTGGCCGATGAAGCCGTGCCAGCAGCCCAGGGACTGGGTGTACTGGGCGGTGTCGGCATCATAGGCGGCCATGTCCTCGCGCATGATCTTGGCGGTGTAGCGGGCGATGTCCAGGCCGGTCTGGAAACGGTTCTGGGCACGCATACGGGCCACATTCTCGGGGCTGATGCTTGCCCACTTGCCTTGCTGGGCTTCGCGCAGTTGAGCCAGAGCCTTGATGTCGTCTTTATAGGACATGGGTACCATCCTTCCGATCAGAGGTGTAGTGATCGGCCTCGACTGCCGTGTGAGGCGTATCGCTGCCTTGTCGATCGCTCGCTTGCGGCATCTCGCCGGGGGAAAGCCGGGTCATGCTGCAACTGCGAAGTGATGTCAGGTTCTACCAGGAGAGCAGAGAAGTCTCTACGGCCTTGGTCGAACCGGTCACGAAATGAAAACGCCTGCTGGTCTGGCCATGATTCGGCGATTACCGAACGTTCGTTTTAATTTCGTCCTGGTACCACTATGCGCCCTGAGGCGGGGCTATCGCAATTGACACTTGGGGGGAGGGAGGGTTGTAACTCGACTACAAGAGCGGCGGGGAGGGTAGGATTCCTGTAGTCGAGTTCCGGTACCGAGTGTGGCCGCCTTGTATGGCTCAGCGCAGCGTCAGGCGCATGTTGCGGTGCGGAATGCCGGCATCCATGAACTCGTCACCGTAGGCGGTAAAGCCGAGGCGCTCGTAGAAATCGAGAGCGTGGGTCTGGGCGGCAAGCTCTACCTGATCATGGCCCAGCTGGCGAGCCGCCTCGATGGCGGCTTCCATCAGTGCCGCGCCGATACCGAGCCCGCGTGCCTCGCTCAGTACGGCGACACGGCCGATATGCCCGTCGGGCAGCAGCCTGGCGGTGCCCAGCGGAATGTCATGACGCAGGGCGACGAAGTGGCGGCAGTCGCCGTCACGGCCGTCCCACTCCTCTTCCAGCGGCACCTGCTGCTCCTCGATGAACACCACGCGGCGTATCTCGGAGGCGACCTCGCCCAGCTGATCCCAGTCGCCATCCAGTATCTGGATATCGGCCATCCTATCGCTCCTCCTCGTACTCCTCGGCCCAGCCGAGGCTGCCGGCATCGAGCAGGGCGACGAGCAGGTCGGCCGCGCCTTCCTGCTCAAGCAGGTCGGCATCGAGGGGCGTGACGTCGGCCAGGGCGCGCGCCAGGGGTAGGGGACAGTCGATGCCGTCGCCATCGACGAAGAGCGTCGTCCGGTCGCCGTCTGTCCGCCAGGCGAAGCGTGAGCCGGGGCTGCGGACCAGTTCCTCGCCGTCCTGTAGTGCAGCAACAAGGTCTTCGACCTCGGTGGGCTCCTCGTTGGGCACGAGCTGGTCGATATACTTGGGCTGCGTCATGACACGACCGAACCACTGTGCCAGCTGAGCCGGGTCGTCGAGGGTGTCGAGAATCAGTGCGCGCATGCGGGCGACAGCGGCATCGTCGAGTTCCGCCGGGTCGGCGGAAGGGACCATCCCCGCATCGGAATAGCGCAGCGAGGGGGGCAGCTGCTCCCCCAGGTAGTCGGCAAAGGAGGTGATCGCCTCGTCCGCCGAGGGCGCGCGAAAGCCCACCGAGAGGGTCATGCAGTCGCTGGATTCGCTGACCCCGTGATGGGCCCAGGCCGGCGGCAGGTACAGCATGTCGCCGGGCTCCAGCACCCAGTCGGCGCCGGCCTCCACCGAGAAGCGCTCGAGAATGCGCAGGTCGATGCCGTCGAGGATGGGGGCGTCGTCGGCGACCTTGCCGCCCAGCTGCCAGCGACGCTGCCCGCTGCCCTGGAGCAGGAAGACATCGTACTGATCGACGTGGGGGCCGACGCTACCGCCCGGGGGGGCGTAGCTGATCATGATGTCGTCGAGGCGCCAGCGCGGCAGGAAGTCGAAGTGTTCGAGCAGCTCGGCCACTTCGGGGACGAAGTGGTCCACCGCCTGTACCAGCAGCGTCCAGTTGCGCTCGGGCAGCCTGGAGAAGGTGGCCTCGTCGAAGGGGCCGTGGCTCACCTGCCAGGGGCCATCGGCGCCGTGCTCCTCCACCAGGCGGGCCTCGACGCCCTCCTCGCAGGCGAGCCCGGCGAGTTCGTCGGGCTCCAACGGGCACTCAAGGTCGGGAAAGGCACCGCGGATCAGCAGCGGCCTGCGCTGCCAGTAGTCGCGCAGGAACTCGGCGGCGGACAGGCCGCCAAGCAGGGTTCGGGGCGTATCACTCGCCATGGTGTTTTCCTCGAGAAAGCTCATCGGTTGGCACCGGGTACCCACAGCACGTCACCCGCGCCGTTGTCGTTGGCCTTGCGGGCTGCGACGAACAGCAGGTCGGAGAGGCGGTTCATGTAGCGCAGCACCTCGGGGTTCACCGGCTGCTCGACCATCAGCAGCGTGACCAGGCGTTCGGCGCGCCGGGCGACGGTGCGGGCCAGGTGGAGGTGAGCGGCCAACGGGGTTCCCCCCGGCAGGATGAAGGAGCGCAGGCTGGCGAGATCGGCGTTCATGGCGTCGATCTGGCGCTCCAGGAACTCCACCTGGGTTGCCGTGACCCTCAGGGGAGGATACTTCGGGTCTTCCTGTTCCGGCGTGCAGAGGTCGGCGCCCACGTCGAACAGGTCGTTCTGCACGGTGGCCAGCATCTGCTGCAGTTCGCCTTCGGCATGCAGCTGGGCCAGGCCAATGGTGGCATTGGTCTCGTCCACGGTGCCGAAGGCTTCCACGCGACGGTCGTGCTTGGCCACGCGGCTGCCGTCGCCGAGCCCGGTGTCGCCCTTGTCCCCGGTACGGGTGTAGATCCTGTTCAGTTTTACCAATGCGCGTCTCCGATAAACCGTTGCAACTGCCTCAGAGCCTTCTGGCCTGAGCCTCGGCGTTGCCGATATAGGTGGCCGGCGTCAGCGCCTTGAGCTCGCTCTTGACCTCGGTCGGCAGGTCCAGCGTGTCGATGAAGGCGGCAAAGCCGGCCTGGTCGATGCGCTTGCCCCGGGTCAGCTCCTTGAGCTTCTCGTAGGGCTTCTCGATGCCGTAGCGGCGCATCACCGTCTGGATCGGCTCGGCGAGCACCTCCCAGCTGGCGTCGAGATCCTCGGCCAGGCGAGCCGGGTTGGCCTCGAGCTTGGAGATGCCCTTGAGTGCCGCCTGGTAGGCGATCAGGCCGTAGGCCAGGCCCACCCCCAGGTTGCGCAGCACCGTGGAGTCGGTGAGGTCGCGCTGCCAGCGCGAGATCGGCAGCTTCTGCGCCAGATGGCCGAGCACCGCGTTGGCCAGGCCCAGGTTGCCCTCGGAGTTCTCGAAGTCGATGGGGTTGACCTTGTGGGGCATGGTCGAGGAGCCGATCTCGCCCTCGACGGTGCGCTGCTTGAAGTAGCCCAGCGAGATGTAGCCCCAGACGTCGCGGTCGAAGTCGATCAGGATGGTGTTGAAGCGGCACACGGCATCGAACAGCTCGGCGATGTAGTCGTGGGGCTCGATCTGGGTGGTGTAGGGATTGAAGGTCAGTCCCAGCCCCTCGACGAAGGTACGGGCGTTGGCCTCCCAGTCCACCTCCGGGTAGGTGGCCAGGTGGGCATTGTAATTGCCCACCGCGCCGTTGATCTTGCCCAGGATCTCGACGCTCTCGATCTGCTTGAGCTGGCGGCGCAGGCGGTAGGCGACGTTGGCCATCTCCTTGCCGAGCGTGGTGGGGCTCGCCGTCTGGCCGTGGGTGCGCGAGAGCATCGGCTGGGCGGCCTGCTCGTGCGCGAGGCGTGCCACTTCGTCGGCCACCTGGTGCATCACCGGCAGCAGGCTCTTCAGGCCATCGGTGAGCATGACCCCGTAGGAGAGGTTGTTGATGTCCTCGCTGGTACAGGCGAAGTGCACGAACTCGGTGACGGCATGCAGCTCCGGCTGGCCCTCGATCTTCTCCTTGAGGAAGTACTCCACCGCCTTGACGTCGTGATTGGTGGTGCGCTCGATGGTCTTGATGCGCTCGGCGTCCTCCAGGGAGAAGTCGCGCAGCAGGGCGTCGAGAAAGGCGGTTGCCTCGGCGGAGAGCGGTGGCACCTCGGTGATTCCGGGTTGTTCGGCCAGGCGCTGGAGCCAGCGGACCTCGACGATGACCCGGGCGCGGATCAGGCCGAATTCGCTGAAGTGTTCGCGCAGTGCCTCGGCCTTGCTGCCATAACGGCCATCGACGGGGGAGAGGGCGGTGAGTGCGGAGAGGGGCAGGGGTGCGGCTTGCATGGTCGGGTTTCCGGTACGGTGGTAAAGGATAGGGAAGCGGGCAGTCAGCCCAGCTGATCCAGGGTGTTCTTCAAGGCGCCACGCTGGAAGACCAGTTTCCAGCGCCGCCCGCCCTGCTGGTGCCAGAGCAGGGCAAAACGGATGCCGGCGAGCAGGATGGCGCGCACCCGCTCGGGCATCATGCGAGTCTGCAGCAGGGAGGGGTCGCCCTGCACCACGATGCGGGTCTTCAGCGTCGACAGCGTTTCCTGATAGGCCTCGCCGAGGCTGGCGATGACATTCTCGTGGGTGGCACCGAAGTGCTCGGCCTGGCCCTGAATGCGGGTCAGGCGCTGGCCCAGTCCCGCCATCATCTCGTCATCCTGGCGCAGCTTGTTCATCAGCAACAGCAAGGTGAAGCCGTAGCGCAGCACCACCGGATTGGACTGTTTGCGACCCACCACCGCTTCCAGCACATCGAGGCCGCGCCGCAGGTTGTTGGGGTGGCCGCCATAGATGGCTTCGAAGCTGTCGGGGTTGGTATCCAGCGTGGCGCGAATCAGGGTTTCCCAGGCGCGCGGTTCGACCTGGCCGGTGCGTGCCAGCTCGTCGACCAGGCTGGCGGACTGGAACACGCCGGCCAGTGCCAGGGCCTGACGGGCGGTGGGTGAGTCCGGGATTCGGTGAATCGGGGTGGCAGTCATGCGGCTGACTCCGTGGCTTTCCAGGTGGCGCGGATCACGCCGCCGCCGAGGCAGATGTCACCGTCGTAGAGTACCAGCGACTGTCCCGGGGTGACGGCACGCTGCGGGTCGTCGAAGTGCACCTCCACGCCGCCGTCGGTGAGGGTCTGCATCCAGCAAGGCACATCGGCCTGCCGGTAGCGGGTCTTGGCGGTAAAGCGTCCTTCTCTTGCCGGGGGCTCGCCGGCCACCCAGTCCATCGCTTCGGTCGCCAGGTTGTCGCTGTACAGCAGCGGATGGTGCTTGCCCTGCACGGCGACCAGTACGTTTCGCTCCAGATCCTTGGCGGCCACGTACCAGGGCTCCTCGGGGAAGTCGGCGAGCCCGCCGATGCCGAGCCCCTGGCGCTGCCCGAGGGTGTAGTACATGAGGCCCATGTGCTCGCCGATGACGTCGCCCTCGGGGGTCTCGATCACCCCCGGCTGTGCCGGCAGGTACTGCTGCAGGAAGTCGCGGAAGCGGCGCTCACCGATAAAGCAGATCCCGGTGGAGTCCTTCTTCTTCGCCGTGGCGAGCCCGTGGCGCTCGGCGACGGCGCGCACCTCGGGTTTTTCCAGCTCGCCCACCGGAAACAGGGTGCGGGCGATGGCGGCCTCGGGCACGGCATGCAGGAAATAGCTCTGGTCCTTGTTGACGTCAATGCCCTTGAGCAGGCGCGGGCGTCCGTCCCGAACCCCCTGGCGAACATAGTGGCCGGTGGCGATCTTCTCGGCACCGAGCATCTCGGCGTATTCGAGGAACACCTTGAACTTGATTTCCCGGTTACACAGGATATCCGGATTGGGAGTACGCCCGGCCTTGTACTCGGCCAGGAAGTGCTCGAACACGTTGTCCCAGTACTCGGCGGCGAAATTGGCGGTGTGCAGCCGGATGCCGAGCTTCTCGCAGACGGCTTCGGCATCCGCCAGGTCGGCCTTGGCGGTGCAGTACTCGGTGCCATCGTCCTCGTCCCAGTTCTTCATGAACAGGCCTTCGACCTGATACCCCTGCTCCAGCAGCAGCAGGGCGGAAACGGAGGAGTCGACGCCGCCGGACATGCCGACGATCACCTTGCCTGGGGTGGCGGTCATGGGCGCTCTCGGATTGAATGGGTCGCAAATGGGCGGGGATTATACCTTATCTTGCCGGGAGGCTTCGACCATCCCCCGTCACGGGCGGCAGCGGCAAGGGTGCAAAGCTTATTGACCGGTCGGCCAGTTAGCATTAAATTGCCAACATGAATAAACCAGCGACGACACGAGATCCCGAACAGACCCGGCTGCGCATCATGGAGGCGGCGACGGACCTGTTCGTGGAGCAGGGTTTCTCCAGCGTGACCATGAGCCAGCTGGCGAGTGCCGCCGGCGTGACGAAGAGCCTTATCCATCACCATTTCGGCAGCAAGGAACGGCTCTGGGAGGCGGTCAAGGAGCATGCCTTCGAGCAGTACTTCAGCGCCCAGATGGCGATGCTCGAGGAAGCCGGGGAGCCTGATGCCGGGCTGCTGCGCGCTTCCGTGGAAGCCTATTTCCACTACCTGAAGGCCAACCCGAAGGCCGTGCGGCTCTTCGCCTGGACCCACCTGGAGGGGGACACCAGCTGTGGCGACATGGATGCGCAGCTGATGGGTGCCGGGGCCGAATGGGTGCGACAGGCGCAGCAGCGCGGCCTGCTGCGGGCCGATGTCAACCCGACCCACATCGTGGCGACCTTCGTCATGACCTGCACCCAGTGGTTCGAGGCCAAGTGTCATCATCAGCATTGGCCGGGCATGGGCAGCGACGAGGCTTTTCTGGAAGATTTCCTGAAGATCTTCATGGCCGGGGTCGCGCCTCGCGATTGAGTTTTTTTGTGCCAATAACTGACTGGTCGGCCAGTTTGTTAAAGAGGAAGACAACAACATGAGGCATAGTCGAAGGGTGGGCCTGGCAATGGCGGCGCTGGGGCTGTTGGCGCTGCTGGGGGGCTGCGACAGGGCGCCGGCCGCCAGTCAGGCGGTGAATGCGACGGTCGATGCTCGGGCTGCCGTTCGCGTCAGCCCGGTGCGGAACAGTGCCGCCGAAGAGCGAGTTCGCTTCCCCGGCATCGTCCGCCCGAAGGAGCGGGTGTCGCCGGCTTTCCTGCATGCCGGCGTGCTCAGGGAGCGCCTCGTGGAGCGCGGCCAGCGCGTCGAGAAGGGCGCCCCCCTGGCACGCCTGCATAATCCGGCCCTGGAGCCTGCCCTGGCCGGAGCCGAGGGGCGGGTGAGGGAACTCGATGCCCATCTGGCCAGGCTAGGCAGGGATGTGGAGCGGGCCCGGGCGCTGCGCGAACGGAACCTGGTCGCCCAGGAGGAGCTGGATCGGCTGGTGTCGGAACGGGAGGCCACCGTCCAGGCCCGGGAGCAGGCGGTGGCCTCCCGTGCCGACGCCCGGGCCCAGGTCGAGGAGATGACGCTGCGGGCACCCTTCGCCGCCGACGTGGCCGACCTGTTCGTCGAGGCGGGCGACTTCGTGGCCGCCGGCGAACCGGTGCTGGCGCTTTCCGGTGTCGATGGCGTGGAGGTGGCGATTCGCGTCCCGGCGATGCTCGGCGCACGGCTAACCGCGGGGATGACGGCTCAGGTGTCGCCGACGCTGCATGAAGGCCGCTTCCAGGGGCGGATCAGCAGCGTGGGGAGAGCCGGTTCGGCGCTGGTGCCGGTGGTGGTCGAACTCGATCCCGACCCGCGCCTGGCCCCCGGGGAGTCGGTGCAGGTATCTCTTGCCGTTCCCATGGGGTCATCGCTGCAGGTGCCACTCTCTGCCGTGCAGGACCCCGGGGGACATGCGCCCTATGTGCTTGCCCTGACGGATGACGAGACCGTGCGGCGGGTGGAGGTGGCACCGGGGCGACTGGCGGACGGCTGGGTGACCATCTCGGCCCCGCTTTCTCCCGGCGACCGGGTGGTGGTGGCGGGCCAGGGGCGCCTCCAGCAGGGCGATAGCGTGCGGGTACTGCGATGAAGTGGCTGCACGCGACGCTGCACTTCAAGCGCCTGGTGCTGACCGTGACGGCACTGCTGGCGCTGATCGGGCTGGCCGCCTGGCTGACAATGGACCGTCAGGAGGATCCCTTCTTTCCCTACCGCTTCGGCCAGGTGCTGGTGCCGTATCCCGGCGCGGAGCCGGAGCAGGTCGAGCGCCTGGTGCTCAACGCGCTGGAAGAGGAGCTGGCCCAGGTCGAGGAGGTCAACGAGCTCATCGGCACGGCGCGGCTGGGGGTGGCGCATGTCACCATCGAGATGCACGAGCATGTCTATGACACCGACGCCGCCTGGGAGCAGATCCGCATTGCGGTGAATCGGGCAGCGCGCAAGTTTCCCGACGGGGTGGGTGACGCCGAGATCAGCGATCGGGACTCCGACGCCCACGGCATCGTGCTGTCGGTGACCGGCTCCGATGACCTGCTCGAGCTGCGCGAGGCAGCCGAGCGGCTGCGGCGGGATCTGTTCCGACTCAAGGACATTGCGCGCATCGACCTGCTCGCCGATCCCGGGCAGCAGGTCATCGTCAGTTGGGACGATGCCCTGGCGGAACTGACCGGGCTCGATGCCCAGGCGCTGGGCGATCAGTTGGCCGCCCGCAACCTGACATCCGCGGGAGGCAGCCTCTCCAGCGGCGGGCGCTCGGTGGTGCTCGACCCGGTGACGGAGTTTGGCAGTCTCGAAGATCTGGCCATGACGCCGATTCGCACGCGGCGTGGGGACGTCATTCCGCTGGGCGAGCTGGCGGATGTACGGCTGTCGCCACGGGAGCCTGCCATCGAGCGGATCTGGCATGACGGTGAGCCCGCCGTGGCACTGGGCATCATTCTCTCCAACGAGCGGGTCAATGCCGTCCGTTTCGGCGAATCCCTGCGCAGCCTGCTCGACGAGGTGCGCCCCGCCTATGCGCCGCTGCAGATCCAGGAGATGTTCTATCAGCCCCGCTGGGTGGAGCAGCGGCTGGCCGAACTCGGCGTCTCGCTGCTGCTGGGTATTTCCATTCTCGGCGTCCTGCTGTTCCTGACCATGGGCCTGAGGCTGGGATTCGCGGTGATGCTGATCGTGCCGCTGGTGACCTTTTCGGCCCTGGCCATCTATGCCATGGGAGGCGGCATCCTGCACCAGATCGCCGTGGCGGGCATGGTGATTGCGCTGGGTATGCTGGTGGACAACGCCATCGTCATGGTGGAGAACCTGCAGTGGCATCGCGACCAGGGGCTCTCGGCGGCGGAGGCCGTGTCGCGTTCGGTGCGAGAGCTTGCCGCGCCGCTGATGGCGGCGACCGGTACCACCCTGGCCGCCTTCGTGCCGCTGCTGCTTTCCAGCGGCAATACCGCCGACTTCACCCGGGCGATTCCGGTGATGGTGATGCTGACCCTGGTGGTGAGCTACCTCTATGCCGTCTTCGTCACCCCCGTCTTCGCCGCCGCCATCCTCAAGCCCGGCGGCGGCTCACAGCGGCGCAGCCTGTCAGGCGCCGGTTCGCGGATCGGGCGCTTCGCCGTTCGCTGGCCCGGCGGCATACTCGCCGGCGCCGTGGTCCTGCTGGTGGGCGCGCTGGCCATGGTGCCACTGCTCAACCATGACTTCTTTCCCGATACGGACCGCAACCAACTGGTCATCGACCTGCACTTCGCCGAGGGCACGCATCTCGATTACACCGCCCATGAGGCGAGCGTGCTGGCCGCGAACCTGCGTGAGCGGCCGGCGGTGACCGGCGTACACCTCTTTGCCGGCTTCAGCGGTCCACGGTTCTATTACAACCTGGTCGAGCAGCCCCGTCAGGCGCATCTGGCGCGGCTGGTGGTCGAGGCGGAGCATGCCGACGATCTGGCTCCGCTGATGGCGTGGGTCCGGGACGTTACCCTGGAACGGTTGCCGGAGGCCGATGTGGTGGCGCGACGCCTGGGGCAGGGGCCTCCCGTCACCGCCCCCGTCGAGATTCGCGTCTTCGCTGAGGAGCGCAGCCGGCTCGCCGAAGGCACAGAGCGCATTCTTGCGCTGGTGCGGGGTGCCGAGGGCGCGCGGGATGCGCGGCATACCCTGGGTGAAGGGCTGCCCACGCTGCGGCTGGAAGTGGACGATGCCCGTGCCGGGGAGTTCGGCCTGTCGCGGCGCGAGGTCGCCATGGCGGTGGCGGGTGCCAGTCGCGGCATCGAGGTGAGTACCTGGCGCGCCGAGCGGGAACCCGCGGCGCTGCTGGTTCGTTCCCCGGAGGGCGAGCGCTTCCCCCTGTCTGCGCTCGAAGGGCTGCGCCTGACCGCGGACAACGGCGACTCGGTGCCTCTCGGCGAGGTCGCCGCCCTGCGCACGACATGGCAGCCGGCGGTGATCCAGCATCGTGGCCTGCGCCGCATGACCACCGTGCTGGCCGAGGTGGCGGATGGCCAGACCTATGCCGGGGTGCTGGACGGACTGCTGCCGCGGCTGGCGGAGCTCGAGCTGCCGGAGGGAGTGACCTACATGGTGGGTGGGGCGGCCGAGTCGGCGGGGGATGCCAATACGGCGCTGTTCCAGACCCTGCCATTCGGCATCCTGTTGCTGGTCGTCTTCCTGCTGGCGCAGTTCAACTCCTTTCGCCAGTTGGGCATCGTATTGACCACCGTGCCGCTGGCGGCCATCGGTGTGATCCCGGGCCTGTGGCTGACCGGGCAGCCATTCGGCTTCACCGCCATGCTGGGCGTCGTCGCCCTGGTGGGGATCGTGGTCAACAATGCCATCGTGCTGATCGACGTGATGAATACCAATCGCAGGCAGGGCATGCCCCTGGACGATGCGGTCGTCGGGGCGGTCGCTCGGCGCACCCGGCCGGTGCTGCTCACTACCGCCACCACTGTCGCCGGCCTGGTGCCCTTGACCCTGACCCAGTCGACGCTGTGGCCGCCCATGGCCTGGGCGATCATCTCGGGGCTCATCGCCTCGACCCTGCTCACGCTACTGGTGATCCCGGCGCTCTATCGGCTGGTCATGAAATGGTAAGCAGCAACTACCGGCCTTGTTGGAGCGCTCGGTTCGGCGCCCCGACTTTGCGTCGCGACTGGCGCCGTCAGGTGTCCCGGCAAAGGAGGCTCTGGTTAGCGCTGGCTCAGCGCTCGTGGATGACGTCCATGGGGTAGAAGCGGCTGGCCAGGGCGTCGCGTATGCGGCGCAGAACCAGGGGGCTTCTCAGCCGGCCCTGTCGATCCAGCGCTTCGATCTCCTCCAGGGTGAGCCAGTGAACGGCAATGATCGCCGGGTCCAGCTCATTGCCCAGGTGGGCCAGGGCCATGCCGAAGAAGCCGTGGCTGTGAAAGGTCTGGCCACCGGGCGCTTCGTAGACATAAAGCCCCAGGTAGTCGGTGATGCCGACCTGCCAGGCGCTCTCCTCTCGCAGTTCGCGCAGGGCGGCTTCGCGGATGCGTTCGCCGGGCTCGAGATGGCCGGCGGGCTGGTTGAAGAGCGTCTGCCCGCCATCCGGGGCTTCCTCCACCATCAGGAAGCAGCCGGCGCGCTCCACCACGGTGGCCACGGTGACATGCGGTTGCCAGCGGCTCATCGGTGACCTCCTTTTCGGCGCGGTGAGCGCCGCGATGTGGTGTGTGGGGCGTGCAGGACCTCCCGACGCCACTCTCCCGGCGCCAGGCCGTCGAGCTGCCATGGGCCGATGGCGACGCGCACCAGTCGCAGGGTGGGGTGGCCGACATGGGCCGTCATGCGCCGCACCTGGCGGTTGCGCCCCTCGCTGATGGTCAGCTCCAGCCAGCTGGTCACCGGGTGGCGCTTGGGGTCCAGCGGCGGCGTGCGTGGCGGCAGCCCGCTCTCCTCCAGTCGTCGCACCCTGGCCGGTCGCGTCATGCCATCCTTCAATTTTACGCCATGGCACAGCGCCTGCAGGGCGGTATCACTCGGCCGACCCTCCACCTGCACCCGATAGGTCTTGGGCTGCTTGTGACGAGGGTCGCTGATGCGGTGTATCAGCGCACCGTCATCGGTCAGCAGCAGCAGGCCTTCGGAGTCGTAGTCGAGTCGGCCGGCGGCATAGATGCCTGGCACATCGAGCACGTCCGCCAGGGTGGCGCGCCGCTCACCGTGGGTCGCACCACCAGCCTCGGCCGGGCGGTCGGTGAACTGGGAGAGCATGCGGTAGGGCTTGTGCAGCAGATAGAGAAAGCTCATTCGACCAAGGTCTTGCTACCATAGATTGTCGACAAATATGAGAGCAAGCCTACTCCGACTGTCCGGGTGAATGCTATACTCCGCGCTCCACTGAATAGACCAGACAGGGGAGTTCTCAATGGGGTTCCAGAAAATTGTCGTACCTGAAGGCGGCGAAAAGATTACCGTCAACGCTGACAACACCCTGAACGTGCCGAACGAGCCGATCATCCCGTTCATCGAGGGTGACGGCATCGGTGTCGACGTGACGCCGGCGATGAAGATTGCCATCGATTCAGCCGTACAGCACGCCTACAACGGCGAGCGCAAGATTCACTGGATGGAAGTCTACGCCGGTGAAAAGGCCACTCAGGTCTACGATGCCGACACCTGGCTCCCGGAAGAGACCCTGGAAGCCGTCAAGGACTACGTGGTTTCCATCAAGGGCCCGCTGACCACCCCGGTGGGCGGTGGTATTCGCTCCCTGAACGTCGCCCTGCGCCAGAAGCTCGACCTCTATGTCTGCCAGCGTCCGGTTCGCTGGTTCGAGGGCGTGCCGAGCCCGGTGAAGAAGCCTGGCGATGTCGACATGGTCATCTTCCGCGAGAACTCCGAAGATATCTATGCCGGTATCGAATGGAAGGCCGGTTCCGCCGAAGCCGACAAGGTCATCAAGTTCTTCCGTGAAGAGATGGGTGTCACCAACATCCGCTTCCCGGAAAACTGCGGTATCGGCGTCAAGCCGGTCTCCGTGGAAGGTACCAAGCGTCTGGTGCGCCAGGCCCTGCAGTACACCGTGGACAACGACCGCGAGTCGCTGACCCTGGTGCACAAGGGCAACATCATGAAGTTCACCGAAGGTGCCTTCAAGGACTGGGGCTACGAGATCGCCAAGGAAGAGTTCGGCGCCGAGCTGCTCGACGGCGGCCCCTGGATGCAGTTCAAGAATCCCAAGACCGGCAAGAACATCGTCGTCAAGGACGTCATCGCCGACGCCATGCTGCAGCAGATCCTGCTGCGTCCGGCCGAGTACGACGTCATCGCCACGTTGAACCTCAACGGCGATTATCTGTCTGATGCTCTTGCGGCTGAAGTGGGCGGCATCGGTATCGCACCGGGCGCCAACCTCTCCGACAATGTGGCCATGTTCGAGGCGACCCACGGCACCGCGCCGAAGTACGCCGGCCAGGACAAGGTCAACCCGGGGTCGCTGATCCTTTCCGCCGAGATGATGCTGCGCCACATGGGCTGGGTCGAGGCTGCGGATCTGGTCCTCAAGGGCATGGAGAAGGCGATCTCCAAGGGCGAGGTCACCTATGACTTCCATCGCCTGATGGACGATGCCAAACTTCTGAAGTGCTCCGAGTTCGGCCAGGCCGTCGCCGACAACATGTAAACGGCTCGGCGAGTACCCGGGGCCCTCGTCCGCCGCTTGGCGGGCGGGGGCCTTTTGCGTCAGAACCATGAACCCTGTCGGCCCTGGGGCGTCCAATGATTTTCGAGATGTCTGGTGCGGACGGCTTGTCGAGATGGTATGTGGCTTTTATGTTCAAGACAGAAGACCCGAATGCGAGCAGGCTGGTCGGCAGTACCGCCGGCATGACCAGGCCGCCGCGGCCCGAGGAGAGACCCGATGAGGAGGGGGACGAGGATCTGGCCGTCCAGTCCTCGGACCCTGAGGTGGCGCGCCCACCGATGTACAAGGTGGTGTTGCACAATGACGACTTCACCCCCATGGAGTTCGTGGTGGAGGTGCTTCAGAGCTTCTTCCTCATGGACAGTGAGACCGCGGTGCAGGTGATGCTGACGGTTCACACCCAGGGAAAGGCCACTTGTGGCATATTTACCCGCGACATTGCGGAAACCAAAAGTCACCAAGTCAATCAATATGCAAGAGAGTGTCAGCACCCGCTGCTCTGCGATATCGAGGCGGCGGACTGACTCCCGGACATGGTCGAAACGGGATATAGAATGGCAGTCGTTGAGGAAGAGACTTGCAACGGCGGCGTTTGTGCCCGATGTTGATGATGCCGGACCACGAAAGATCCGATGCAAGCCCTAAGCGGCGAGAAGGGGACTGCCATGCTGAGCAAAGAACTTGAACTGACCCTGAACACGGCGTTTACCGTGGCCCGCTCCAAGCGGCACGAGTTCATGACCGTGGAGCACCTGCTGCTGGCTCTGCTTGACAACGCCTCCGCAGCCGACGTGCTGAGAGCCTGTGGGGCCAATCTCGACAAGCTGCGGTCCGACCTGCAGGACTTCATCAACTCCACCACTCCGCTGATCCCCGAGGATCAGAGCGACCGTGAAACCCAGCCGACACTGGGCTTCCAGCGTGTCCTGCAGCGGGCTGTGTTCCACGTGCAGTCCTCGGGCAAGAGCGAGGTCACCGGTGCCAACGTGCTGGTGGCGATCTTCTCCGAGCAGGAGAGCCAGGCGGTCTACTTCCTCAAGCAACAGAATGTGGCGCGGGTCGATGCGGTCAACTACATCGCCCACGGCATATCCAAGGTGGCCGGCCATGGTCACAGCCCCTCCTCACCGCCGCCGGACTCCGAGGAAGCGGAGGAGGGCGGTACGGAGAGCGGCACCAATCCGTTGACCGGCTATGCCACCAACCTCAACGAGCAGGCCAGGATCGGCAAGATCGATCCGCTGATCGGGCGCGAGCATGAGCTCGAGCGCGTCATCCAGATCCTGGCGCGGCGGCGCAAGAACAACCCGCTGCTGGTGGGTGAGGCCGGCGTGGGCAAGACCGCGATCGCCGAAGGTCTGGCCAAGCGGATCGTCGAGGAGGACGTCCCCGAGGTGATCGGCGACGCGGTAGTCTATTCGCTGGACATGGGTGCCCTGCTGGCCGGTACCAAGTATCGCGGTGACTTCGAGAAGCGGCTGAAGAGCCTGCTGGCGGAGCTCAAGAAGCAGCCCAATGCGATCCTCTTCATCGACGAGATCCATACGGTGATCGGCGCCGGGGCGGCATCCGGCGGCGTCATGGACGCCTCCAACCTGCTCAAGCCGCTGCTCTCCTCCGGTGAGCTGCGCTGCATTGGCTCCACCACCTTCCAGGAGTTCCGCGGCATCTTCGAGAAGGATCGCGCCCTGGCGCGTCGCTTCCAGAAAGTCGATGTCATGGCGCCCTCGGTGGATGACACCATCCGCATCCTCAAGGGCCTGCGCTCGCGCTTCGAGGAGCATCACCAGCTCAAGTACACCGATGCGGCCCTGGAGAGTGCGGCACGTCTCGCGGATCGCTACATCAACGATCGCCACCTGCCCGACAAGGCCATCGACGTGATCGACGAGGCCGGTGCCCATCAGCGGCTGTTGCCGCCGGAGGTGCGCATCGGCACCATCGACGTCGACCAGGTCGAGGCGGTGGTGGCCTCCATCGCGCGGATCCCGCCGAAGAGCGTATCCAGCTCCGACCGCAAGCTGCTTGAGAACCTGGACCGCGATCTCAAGATGCTGGTATTCGGTCAGGACGAGGCCATCGACAGCCTTTCCGCGGCGATCAAGCTCTCTCGCGCCGGCCTCAAGTCCCCCGACAAGCCGGTGGGCAGCTTCCTGTTCGCCGGCCCCACCGGGGTGGGCAAGACCGAGGTGGCGCGCCAGCTGTCGCGGATCATGGGCATCGAACTGGTGCGTTTCGACATGTCGGAGTACATGGAGCGTCACACCGTATCCCGGTTGATCGGCGCGCCCCCGGGCTATGTCGGCTACGACCAGGGGGGCCTGCTCACCGAAGCGATCACCAAGCAGCCGCACTGCGTGCTGCTGCTCGACGAGGTCGAGAAGGCACACCCGGAAGTCTTCAACCTGCTGCTGCAGGTCATGGACCACGGGCGGCTGACCGACAACAACGGGCGTGAGGCGGACTTCCGCCATGTGATCGTGATCATGACCTCCAACGCCGGGGCCGAGCAGCAGGCGCGACGCTCCATCGGCTTCCAGTCCCAGGACCACTCCACCGATGCCATGGAGGTGATTCGAAAGACCTTCTCGCCGGAATTCCGCAACCGGCTCGATGGCATCATCCAGTTCCACTCCCTGCCCACCTCGGTGGTGCGCAGCGTGGTGGACAAGTTCCTGGTGGAGCTACAGGCGCAGCTCGACGAGAAGCGGGTCCAACTGGATGTGGACATGGCAGCGCGGGACTGGCTGGCCGAGAAGGGCTACGATCCGAGCATGGGTGCGCGCCCAATGGCCCGTATCATCCAGGAACGGCTGAAGAAGCCACTGGCCGAGCTGATCTTGTTTGGCGAACTGGCGGAGCATGGCGGGATCGTGCACGTCAACGTGGAGGATGGCGAACTGCACCTCTCCACGGAGGCGGAGTTGGCCGACGCCCCTTGACGGGGCAGGCTAGCACCCGCTCGACACAGCGCCCTGTCTTCGGACGGGGCGTTGTCGTGTGTGTGGGGAGCCGTTGTGGTGCGGGAGGAGCGGGCTCGTTCGCTATCAGCGTGAGCGGTAGACGATACGTCCCTTGGTGAGGTCGTAAGGGGTCAGCTCGACCTTGACCTTGTCACCGGTGAGGATACGAATGTAGTTCTTGCGCATCTTGCCGGAGATATGGGCCGTCACGACGTGGCCGTTTTCCAGCTCGACGCGGAAGGTGGTGTTGGGAAGGGTATCGACGACGACGCCTTCCATTTCGATATGGTCTTCACGTGCCATATAGGCGGTTCCTCGCTGATGGTAACGATGATCTCGACGACTTCCTGTGGTGACCGTGCCGGACGGTCAGAAGCCTCATTCGGCGATAGCAGGCAAGCCTCTGCGCCGATGGATAGCGCGGTATTGTGCCGCAAGCTGGGCGTCAAGGCAAAGAAGGCCTTACTCCAATGGCGCATTTTCGGTGGGAAGCGTGCGCCGCCAATGCCGGCCGTCGAGTATCTCCAGGGGCTGGTATGCCTCCTTGTAGGACATCTTGCGACAGTTCTGGATCCAGTACCCCAGGTAGACATGGGGCAGGTCGCGGCGGTACGCCTCCTTCACCAGGCTGAGAACGGCGTAGGCGCCGAGCGACCGGCGGTCCCACTGGGGGGCTGGGTCGAAGAAGGTATAGATGGCCGATAGTCCATGTTCCAGATGGTCGAAGGCCGATACGGCCAGCAGCCGGTCGTCGAGCCGGAACTCCAGCAGTCGTGAGTAGTGCTCGTCCAGGGTCAGAAAGGTGCGGTACTGTTCATGGCTTGGCGGGAACATGTCGCCGTCGCTGTGGCGGGCGTATATGTAGCGTTCGTAGAGCGCATAGTGTTCCGCGTCGAACAGCGCCGGTCGCTCGATCAGTCGAAGATCCGCGTTGCGTCGACGAATGCGGCGCTGACTGCGGCTGGGCTGAAAGTCCTGTACCGGAATGCGAACCGAGAGGCAGGCGCTGCAACCCTCGCAGTGGGGGCGGTAGAGGTGGCGCCCGCTGCGCCGAAAGCCGAGCAGGGCAAGCGCATCGTAGACGCCCTGGCTGTGGGACTCCTGGGGGTCCAGGAAAAGCGTTGTCGCCTCGTGGCCTTCGAGATAGCTGCAGGCGTGAGGCACGGTCAGGAAGAAGCGCAGATCCCGTACCGGATGCTGAGGCGTATTGCTGCTCACGTGGGTCGCCTCCTATTTGAAAGCGGATATGGTCTCGGCGCAGGGGTCGACCTCGGGCAGCGGCCAGTCGGGTAGCGGGTGGCTGCCGCTGGTCGAAATCGGTTTCGCCAGGCACTCTTCAAGATAGCCGATGAATTCGGCGCGGGCGATGTCGCGAGCCCCCAGGCTGGCTAAATGACGGGTATGCATCTGACAGTCGATCAGCCGGCCGTTGCCTTGCTGCATGGCGCGGACCAGGTGGACCAGCGCCACCTTGGAGGCATCCCGCGCCTGGGAGAACATCGATTCACCGAAGAAGACCGGGCCCAGGGCGACGCCGTAGAGCCCGCCGACCAGCCGCTCGCCTTGCCAGACCTCCACGGAACGGGCATAGCCCAGCCGGTGCAGGTCGATGTAGGCGCTACGCATTTCCCGGGTGATCCAGGTGCCGGGCTGGCCCGGCCTGGGGGCCGCACAGGCGTCGACCGTTGCGGCGAAGGCGCGGTTGAAGGTTACCCGGAAGTCGGCGTTGCGCAATCGCTTGGCCAGGCTGCGGCTGATGCGTAGTGCATCGGGAAAGAGCACCATGCGAGGGTCCGGGCTCCACCACAGGATGGGCTGATCGTCGCTGTACCAGGGAAAGATGCCGCGCCGGTAGGCCGTCAGCAGCCACTGGGGTGTGAGCGCACCGCCTGCTGCCAGCAGCCCATCCGGGTCACGCAGCGCCTGTGACACGGGGGGAAAGCTCACCGGTCGTTCGGGAAGCCAGGGCAGCATGGTGCGGCGCTCCTTGTCGTGAGGGTGTATCTAGTTTGAGGGCGGAGCGACTCTTCCTCAAGCAAAGCCCACGGCTACTGTGCCGGGGCCTGCTCTCCCGGTATGATGAACGGCTGAAACCGGCAATACGAATGCTTATGAAAGGCGCCGCCAGGTGCGGCGCGAGGGGGTTGGCGAGTTGAGTGCAAAGGAAAAGAGCGTGCCCCGGCGCGCGACGGCGGAGAATGCCCGGCAGACGGCACGGCGCATGAGACTCCACCTGCACGGCGCAGCCCGCGAAGGTGCGATCATCCTGCTCCTGGCGGGCTGCGTGTTCCTGCTGCTGGCGCTGTTCAGCTATGAGCCGGCAGACCCCGGCTGGTCCCATCGAGGGCCGGAAACCGACGTCGACAACTGGATGGGGCCCATCGGGGCCTGGCTGTCCGACGTGCTCTATTCACTGTTTGGGGCGAGTGCCCTCTGGTGGCCCGGCATGCTGGGGTTTGCCGGCTGGTGGCTGATCCGCTCGCGCAAGGTTCACATCGAGTGGGATGCCACGGGGGTGGCGGTGCGTCTGGGTGGACTGGTCCTGCTGCTGCTGGGGACGACCACCCTGGGCGCGCTGCACTTCTACAGCCCCGAGAGCAAGTTGCCCTACGCGTCCGGGGGAATCCTCGGCGAGGGGCTGGTGGGGGCCTTGATGCCGCTGGTCGATGCCGGTGGAACGGGGCTGCTTGCCCTGTCCGCGATGCTCTGCGGCTTTCCGCTGTTCACCGGCCTGTCATGGCTGACGGTGATGGACGAACTGGGGCATCGTGGGCTGCAGCTCTGGCGTTGGGCCGCCACGCCCTTCGGCCTGGTTCGGGAGCGCCAGGAGGCACGGCGTGCCGAGCGCGATGACGACGAGGTGTCGAACGACGAGGAACCGTTCGACGAGTCGGTAGCGGACGAGGGGGATAGGGTGTCGGCACAGGGCCGGCGTGGCTGGCGGCGGCTGCTGCCCTGGGGTGGCGGTGGGGTGGAGCCGGCCATCGGCAGTGCCGCATCCCGCGAGCCCAGCCTGTCATCCGGCTTCGGCGACGATGGCGAAACCGATATTCCGTGGGAGGTGCCCGAGCGGACGCCATCGGCGAAGCGACCTGAAGCCGCCTATACCGCTCGTGAAGCGGCGCATGCCCATGGCGCTGGCCCAGCATCGGTTTCCCCTCCGGAGCCCTCCCTGGGGGCCGTTTCGGCGGCTGCTGCGGGTTCCTATCCCCTGAGCGCCAGTCGTCATGACGAGCCGGCATCGGTTTCCATGCCGCTGCGGGCCACGGAGGGCAAGGCGCCGATGGCCGATGGTGACACCGCGCGCAACGATCAGCGGGATGCTCCTGTCGAGGCGACGACCTCCCTTGGCGACCCACAGAGACCCCAGCCGGAGCAGGAGAAGGCAGGTACGTCACGGCGTGAGCCGGGGCTCAGTGACTGGCAACTCGATGAACGGCAGGAGACGAAGGAGCCGCGTCTCAGCTGGGACAGCCTGGTCGATGATCAGGATGAGAGTGGCCCGGCCGTTCCCGAGCCAGAGACCAAGCCCGAACGGTCCGGGGGATATCCCGATCAGGCGGCCGGCCTGCGAGCCTGGCAGCAGGCGGCTGCGTCAAGAGAGGACGCCGCCCCTCCGGAGCCCCAGGCTGGCGAGCCTGACGATGTCGAGCCGATCAGGGAGCCGCAGGGCGAAGGGCGTGTCGCCACCGCTGAGCAGGCTCGTGCCGCGGCGGCCCAGCCCGAAGGCCCGACGCTATGGACGGTGGAGCATCTGCAGAGCCAGCGTCCTCAGTTCGACGAACTGGCGGAACCGGATGGCGAGCTGCCGAGCCTGCGCCTGTTGACGCCGGCGGAGCCGCACCAGCAGAACTACACCGAGCAGCAGCTGACCGACATGGCAGAGCTGCTCGAGACCCGGCTGCGCGAATACGGCGTCAAGGCCGAGGTCGTCAATACCTGGCCCGGACCGGTGATCACCCGCTTCGAGATCAAGCCGGCCGCCGGGGTCAAGGTATCCAAGATCAGTAACCTGGCCAAGGACCTGGCGCGCTCGCTGATGGTCAAGAGCGTGCGGGTCGTCGAGGTGATCCCCGGTAGGCCAACGGTGGGCATCGAGATCCCCAACCCTCATCGCGCCATGATCCGCCTGCGGGAGGTGATCGACTCCGATCGCTACCAGCAGGAAGCGTCGCCGCTGACCATGGCGCTGGGTCAGGACATCGGCGGCAGCCCCGTCGTGGCCAACCTGGGCAAGATGCCCCACCTGCTGGTGGCCGGCACCACCGGCTCGGGCAAGTCGGTGGGGGTCAACGCCATGCTGATCTCCATGCTGCTCAAGGCCACGCCCGAGGAGCTGCGGTTGATCATGGTCGACCCCAAGATGCTCGAACTCTCGGTCTACGACGGTATTCCGCACCTGCTGGCACCGGTGGTTACCGACATGAAGGAGGCCGCCAATTCGCTGCGCTGGTGTGTGGCCGAGATGGAGCGCCGCTACAAGCTGATGGCGGCCATGGGGGTGCGCAACATCGCCGGCTTCAATGGCAAGCTGGACGAGGCGGAGCGGGCGGGCGCCCAGGTGGCCGACCCGCTGTGGGACCCCCAGCCCTGGGAAATGCACGAGCCGCCCCCGGTACTGGAGAAGCTGCCCTACATCGTGGTGGTGATCGACGAATTTGCCGACATGTTCATGATCGTCGGCAAGAAGGTCGAGGAGCTGATCGCCCGTCTGGCCCAGAAGGCGCGGGCCGCCGGTATCCACCTGATACTCGCCACCCAGCGCCCCTCGGTGGACGTGGTCACCGGCCTGATCAAGGCCAACATACCCACCCGCATGGCCTTCCAGGTCTCCTCGCGGGTCGACTCCCGCACCATCCTCGACCAGGGCGGTGCCGAGAACCTGCTGGGCCACGGCGACATGCTCTACCTGCCGGCCGGCTCCGGCCTGCCGACCCGGGTTCATGGCGCCTTCGTCGACGATGACGAGGTGCATCGTATCGTCGAGGACTGGAAGCGCCGCGGCGAGCCCGTGTATATCGAGGAGATCCTCTCCGGCGGAGTCTCGGCGGAGGCGCTGACGGGGCTGGAGGCGGAAGGCAGCGAGGGCGGCGATGCCGAGCAGGACGCACTCTACGACGAGGCGGTGCAGTTCGTCACCGAGTCCCGGCGGGCCTCGATCTCCGCGGTGCAGCGCCGCTTCAAGATCGGCTACAACCGGGCCGCGCGGCTGGTGGAGGCGATGGAGTCGGCCGGCGTGGTCTCTTCCATGGGCACCAATGGCGCTCGCGAAGTGCTGGCACCGCCGCCGGTGGGGAATTGACGCCGGTTTCGTCCAAACATGCATCAAACGTGAAAGCGCCGGCGGCCATGCAACCCGCCGGCGTTCACCGGGTCCGATTGACAGGATTTCACATCACGGACCTTGTCCATGGAGATAGCGCTAATGACTGTAAAGAAGACCCTTGCCGCACTGACCATGATGCTCGCGATGCCGGTTACCGCCCTTGCCAGCCAAGGCGCGGCTCGCCTGGCCACGATGCTGGAGCCCCTGGAGACCTATCAGGCCAGCTTCGAGCAGCAGATTCTCGATGGCAGCGGCCAGCGCCTGCAGCAGGCGAGCGGCACCATGTGGCTGTCGCGCCCCGGCAAGTTCCGCTGGGAGGTGGACGCACCCTATCAGCAGGAAGTGATCTCCGACGGCAGCGAAGTCTATCTCTACGACCCGGACCTGGAGCAGGTCACCGTGCAGGCGCTGGACCAGCGGGTCACCCACACGCCGGCGCTGCTGCTCTCCGGCAGTGCCAGCGAACTGACCGAGAACTACGACGTCACGCGTCAGCAGCAGGGCAGCAATGAGTCCTTCCGGCTGGTGCCGAAGTCCCCCGACACCCTGTTCGAGGAGCTGGAGATGACCTTTCGCGGCGAAGAGTTGCGTGGGCTGGAAATGACCGACAGTACCGGCCAGCGCACCGCCATCGAGTTTCGTGACGTGCGCATGAACCAGTCCATCGACGACAGCCGCTTTACCTTCGAGATTCCCGACGGCACCGATGTGATTCGCGACACCCACTGATCGCCCGTCAGGAACCCATGATGCAACCGCGCCGCCCTCGAGGCGGCGCGGCTGTTTCTGGCGCATTTTTCTATCGCTTCTCTTCCGTCACCTGTCCGCGCGCTCACTCTCCGCTTTCATCGGCCTGGGCATCCAGAGCGGCACGCCAGGCCATCAGCTGGGCGTAGCGCTTCTCCTGGCCGTGATCGCTGGGCTGGTAGAACGGCTGGCGGGGCAGGTCGTCGGGCCAGCAGTCGTGGGCGCTGCCCGCCGGGTAGCCTTCCGGTTCGCCGTGGGCGTAGCGATACCCCTGGCCATGGCCCAGCGACTCCATCAGCTTGGTCGGGGCATTGCGCAGGTAGCCGGGCACCTCCAGGCTCGGCTGCGCGGCCACGAACGCCTTGGCACGATGCCATGCCTGGTCGATGGCGTTGCTCTTGGGGGCCACGGCGAGATGAATGGCGGCGTGGGCAATGGCACGCTGGCCTTCGTAATCCCCCAGGCGCAGGTAGGCGTCCCAGGCGGAGATGACCAGCGGCAGGGCGCGAGGGTCGGCGTTGCCCACGTCCTCCGAGGCGATGGCGGCGAGCCGGCGAACCACGTCCAGCGGGTCGCCGCCGCCCTGGATGAAGCGGGCGATGTAGAGCAGGGCGGCGTCCTGCCGCGAGGAGCGGATGGACTTGTGGATGGCCGAGAGCAGGTCGTAGTAGTAGTCGCCCTGCTTGTCGAAGGCGCTGGCCTGATGGCCCATCACCGCTTCCAGCGCCTCCCGTGGCAGGCGCTCATTATCACCATCGGCGACGGTGAAGTCGCAGGCGGTCTCGAGCAGGCCCAGGGCGCGCCGGGCATCGCCGGCGGCGGCCCGGGCCAGCATGGAGAGGGTCTCGTCATCCACGGCGATGCGGCGACTGCCCAGGCCGCGTTCGCTGTCGCCCAGGGCCTGGCGCATCACGGTGGTCAGTTCGGCTTCGTCGAGGGGCTTGAGCACGTGAACGCGGGCCCGGGAGAGCAGCGCCGAGTTGACCTCGAAGGAGGGGTTCTCGGTGGTGGCGCCGATCAGCGTCAGTAGGCCCGACTCCACGTGGGGCAGCAGGGCATCCTGCTGGCTCTTGTTGAGGCGGTGGATCTCGTCGAGGAACATCAGCGTGGGCTGCCCCTGTCCCCGTGCCACCTCTGCCCGGGACACCGACTCGCGGATATCCTTGACCCCGGCCATCACCGCCGAGAGCCTCTCAAGGCGGGAGCCGGATTCCGTGGCCAGTATGTCGGCCAGGGTGGTCTTGCCCACCCCCGGCGGGCCCCAGAGGATCATCGAGCGGACCGTGCCGGTCTCCACCATGCGGCGTAGCGGCTTGCCGGGCCCCACCAGAGCCTGCTGGCCCACGTAGTCCTCCAGGCGGCGGGGCCGCATGCGGTAGGCCAGTGGTGCCGCATCGTCCGAGGGCTGGCCGAACAGGTCCATGAAGCGCTCCTTGTGACTGTATGTTTCGTCAGTTGTTTCGGTGATTGAAGGATTATGCAATACGACCTTGGGTGGTGTGCGGTGTTAAGCCAAAGAGACTAGGGTGATATGGCACCATGCCCGATCGGGTCGCCAAGGAATAAGCGGCCCCGACACTGAACCTGCGTTCGTCCCGCGCATCCAACTCTTATTGCCCGCTTCATTCGATGGTAGAGGAGGCTTTGACATGCCCATGCTGACCCAACTGCGTCAGGATCATGCCAATATGGCGCGCATGTTGCACGTGCTTCAGCTCAAGCAGAAGGCCCTGGCGTCCGGCGAACGACCCAATTTTCAACTGGTTCGGGAGGTCGTCGATTATATACTCGACTACATGGAAGGATTCACGGTTCCGCTGGAGCGGGTCTGCACCGAGCGTCTCAGTGCCCTGGCCCCCGAGAGCGGCGCGCTGACCGAGCGTCTTTCCAGCGACTATCAGGCCCTGCGGCGGCGCCTGATGCGGCTCTCCAATGATCTCGACATGATCCTGATGGATGCCGTGGTGCCCATGGATCGCTTCGCGGAGGACCTGAAGGCCTACCTCGACGCACACCGGGCCTACCTGCGTGACGAGCGGGAGCTGCTCTTCCCGCTGATTCGTGAGCACTTCAACGACCAGGACCTGGAGCGCCTGGCGCAGGCACTGCCCGACGGCGCCGCCGCCCAGCTGGAGCGACTGCAGGCCGCCTACCCCGAGCTCTATGCCGAACTGCGGGAGGCGCCCGAGCCGGCAACCTGACAGCTTGGGCCGGATGGGAGCCTGTCCCGCTTGCTGCTAGAATAAGCGCCTCACAGCAGCCGAGCGACCCCCACATGTTGGCCTATTTCCCATGTCCGGCCCGATTCTGATCTTCGACTCCGGCGTCGGCGGCTTGTCGGTCATTGCACCGATGCGCCGCCGGCTGCCGGATGCCGCCCTGGCCTACGCCTGCGACAATGCCATGATGCCGTACGGTACGCGGCCAGATGACTGGCTGGTGACACGCATCCTGTCGGTCTGCAGTGCCGCGGTGGCGGCCAGTGGCTGTAGTGTGCTGGTGCTGGCCTGCAATACGGCCAGCACCCTGGCGCTCGATGCGCTGCGCGACCGGCTTGCGGTGCCTGTCGTGGGCACGGTGCCGGCCATCAAGCCCGCCGCAGCGTCGAGTCGCAGTCGACACATCGGCCTGCTCGCCACCAGTGCGACGGTGTCCCGACCCTATACCGATCGCTTGATCCGGGAGTTCGCCGCCGACTGCCGGGTCACCCGGGTGGCGGCCGATGCCCTGGTGGGCCAGGCGGAGCGGTTGCTGGCGGGCGAGACGCCGGATCGGCGCATCATCCGGGATGCCACGGCACCGCTTTGGGCAGCCGAGGATCTGGACACCGTGGTGCTCGGTTGCACGCACTTTCCCCTGCTCGGCGCCTATATTGCCGAGGCGGCACCCCGCGGGGTGCGCCTGATCGACTCCGGCGAGGCCATCGCACGCCGGACGGCCCAGGTCGTCGCCCGGCCTGCGTCTCGCGGCGAGTGTGACCGCAGCTTTGTCACTGCCCTGGATAGTCGCCTGAGCCGGGCCCTCGAGGCGTTTGGCTTCGATGCGCCGCAGCTGCTATCCCTCGATTGATACTTTCTTCCTTGCCACGCCCACGACAGGAGTTGCCGTGTCCCTTCCCGTTGTCGATCCCGCGCGCTATGACCAGCAGCTCGAGGCCAAGCGCGAGCGTATCGTTCGCCAGTTCGCCCCCTTCTCGCCGCCGCCGCTGGAGGTTCTGGCATCGCCACCGAGCCATTATCGCCAGCGCTGCGAGTTTCGCATCTGGCATGAAGGCGACGACCTGTTCTATGCGATGTTCGAAACGCAAGGGGCCGAGGGCGACCCCGAGGACCCCAGGAAGAAGCGCGTCGTTCGCCTGGATCAGTATCCGGTTGCCAGCCGGCAGATCAATGCGTTGATGCCCCGGCTGCGCGAGGCGCTGCTGGCCAGCCCCACGCTGCGGCATCGTTTGTTTCAGGTGGAGTTCCTGACCACGCTGACCGGCGAGGCGTTGGTGACCTTGATCTACCATCGACCGCTGGATGAGGCCTGGGAGAGCGAGGCGCAAGCGCTTCAGGATCAGTTGGGCATCTTCATCATCGGCCGTTCGCGCAAGCAGCGGCTGGTGCTCGAGCGTGACCATGTCTGGGAGCGACTGGACGTGGACGGGCGCTCCTTCGTCTACCAGCAGGTGGAAAACAGCTTCACCCAGCCCAACGCCGAGATCTGTCGCGCCATGCTGGCCTGGGCCCGTGAGGTGACTCGCGGGAGCCAGGATCACGACCTGGTCGAACTCTATTGCGGCAACGGCAACTTCACCGTTGCGCTGGCGGAGAACTTTCGCCGCGTGCTGGCCACCGAAATTTCGCGCACCTCGGTGGCCAGCGCCCGGGAAAACCTGGCGGCCAATGGCATCGACAATGCGGTGATCGGGCGGATGTCGGCGGAGGAGTTTGCCGAGGCGCTCAAGGGGGAGAAGGGCGGGCGCCGGGTGGCGGAGATGGGGCTGGAGACATACGACTTCGCCACGGTCCTGGTGGACCCTCCCCGGGCAGGCCTCGACGACGCGAGCTGCCGGCAACTGAGCGAGTATCCCCGTATCGTCTATATTTCATGCAGCCCCGATACATTGGCGCGGAATCTGGAAACGCTATGCCGCACGCACAGGGTCACCCGTTTTGCGCTGTTCGACCAGTTTCCCTGGACCCATCACTGCGAATGCGGCGTATTGCTGGAACGACACGCCACCTGAATCGGCCTGTGAATTTCCTTTCTCTCGGGAAAGTCAAGTGGCAGATCGTCATATGGCGATGCCCAAGCGACATGCACCATGAGAAGGCTGGCAAGTCAGTAGGGTACGCGCCGGGGCTGCAGTAAGCTTGGCACCACGAGGCCAGTTGGCCGCGGTGAATCTACCCCAGGGCCGTATCGCTACGGCTCCAGGCAGCCGAGGTGAGGGATGCAATACGAGACGATCGAGACAGGCAGACAGGATATTCTCAAGCAGCTGCGTGAGCGCCTGGATAGCCGTCTGGAGAAGGAGCGGGCCGACGAGGTGGAAGCCTTTGCCCGCTATTTCTATGCCACGGTGCCGCTGGAGGACCTGGCCGACCGCCGGCTGGACGATCTCTACGGTGCGACCCTGTCGGTCTGGCACTTCATCCAGCAGCACGACCCGACGTCACCCAAGGTGCGGGTCTTCAATCCCGACTTCGAGGAGCACGGCTGGCAGTCGTCACACACCTTCATTGCGGTCCTGCACGAGGACATGCCGTTTTTGGTCGACTCGGTGCGGATCGAGCTCAACCGTCGCGGCCTCACCGTACATGCGATCCATAACGCCGTGCTGGCGGTGGAGCGGGACGCCGAGCACAATCTGAGGCGGGTCTGCTCCCCACGGGAAGAACAGGCCCCGGAACACCGCGAGTCCTTGATCGCCATCGAGATCGACCGTCATTCGGCCCCCGCCTTGCTGGCCGATATCGAGCGGGCCCTTCACGAGGTCCTGGGCGACGTGCGTATCGCCGTGGGTGACTACGAGGCGATGTGCGACCGGGCGCGGGAGGCCATTTCAGAGCTTCGCAACGGCTGCCCCGAGGAGGTCGATCCGGACGATCACGAGGAGGCCGTGGCGTTCCTCGAGTGGCTGGTCCGCGACAACTTCACCTTCCTGGGCTACGACGAGTACACCATCGAGTCCGGCGCCGACGGGGATCGCCTGGCCAGGGTCTCCGGCAGTGAATTGGGCGTGTTTCGTCTCGACCTGCCGCGCTACCAGGAGCGCATTCGTACCGAGCTGGGCGTCGAAGGCAATCGCTTCGTGCTGGTGCCCCAACTGCTGTCGTTCGCCAAGAGCGCGCATCATGCCCGTGTGCATCGGCCGACCTACCCGGATTATATCTCCGTCGATCGCTATGACGACCAGGGTCGTGTCATCGGCGAGCATCGCTTCCTGGGGCTATTCACCTCCAGCGTCTACAACGAATCGCCCCGCAACATTCCGCTGCTGCGGCGCAAGCTCAAGGCGGTGATGGAGATCGCCGGCTTCAACCCCAAGGGCCACAACGGCAAGCAGCTGCTGCAGATCCTCGAAGTCTATCCGCGTGACGACCTGTTCCAGATCGATACCCAGGAGCTGGCCAGGACGGCGCTGGGCATCCTCGATATACGTGAACGTCGTCGGGTTCGCATCTTCGTGCGTACCGACCATTCCGGACGCTTCCACTCCTGCCTGGTCTTCGTGCCGCGGGACGTGTTCTCTACGGACCTGCGCCTGCGTATCCAGCAGATGCTCTGCGAGGAACTCGACGCCACCTTCGGGGATTTCAACACCTATCTCTCCGAGTCGGTGCTGGCCCGGATCCAGTTCATCCTGCGTTTCAACACCGACGTGCCCCGGGAAGTCAACCTCAAGCGCCTCGAGGCCAAGATAGCTCAGCTGGCCCGTAGCTGGCGCGATGAGCTGCAGGAAGCGATGATCGAGGGCTTCGGCGAGGAACAGGCCAATGAGCTGATGGATCGTTTCCGCGATGCCTTCCCCGCCGGCTACCGTGAAGACTTCGGTTCCCGAACGGCCGTCTTCGACCTGCAACACCTGGCCGAGCTGGATGAGGGCGAGCCCCTGGCGCTATCGCTCTATCGCCTGGTCGAGGAGGAGGGAAGCGGGGTCAACCTCAAGCTGTTCCAGCGCGACCGCCCGATCCCGCTCTCCGACGTGCTGCCTGTCATGGAGAACTTGGGGCTGCGAGTCATCGGCGAGCGCCCTTATGAGATCAACACGCCGGACGTTCGTTACCTGCTGCATGACTTCGACCTCGAGCATCACACCAGCACCGAGGTCAGCCTGCAGCAGATGCGCGAGCCCTTCATCGAGGCGTTTCGGCGGATCTGGGCCGGCGAGGCGGAGAACGACTCGTTCAATCGCCTGATCATCGTCGCCAACCTGGATTGGCGCGAAGTGGCGATGCTGCGTACCTATGCACGCTACCTCAAGCAGATCCGCTTCGGCATGTCCCAGGACTACATCGCGGCGACCCTGGCCAACCATCCGGAGATCACCCGAGAGCTGGTCAGGCTCTTCGCGCTGCGCTTCGACCCGGTTCACCGCCCCGACGAGGAGGAGGTGAATGCGTGCATCGAGCGTATCGTCCGCCATCTCGACGGCGTGGCCAGCCTCAACGACGACCAGCTGCTGCGGCGCTATATGGAGCTGATCCAGGCAACGCTGCGGACCAATTACTATCAGCGCAATGACATGGGACGCGCGAAGGACTATATCGCCTACAAGCTCGAACCCCGCCGTATCACCGGGATACCCAAGCCGTGCCCTGCCTATGAAATATTCGTCTGCTCGCCCCGGGTGGAAGGGGTGCATCTGCGTGGCGGCAAGGTGGCCCGTGGTGGCCTGCGCTGGTCCGACCGGCATGAGGACTACCGCACCGAGGTGCTGGGGCTGGTGAAGGCCCAGCAGGTCAAGAATGCCGTGATCGTCCCGGTGGGGGCCAAGGGGGGCTTCGTCTGCAAGCGCATGCCCGAGGGTGCCGATCGCGACACCATCCAGCAGGAGGGCATCGCCTGCTACAAGACCTTCATCCGCGCCCTGCTCGATATCACCGACAACCGGGTGGGCAGCGAGGTGGTGCCGCCCAGGGACGTGGTGCGCCACGACGACGACGACGCCTACCTGGTGGTGGCGGCCGACAAGGGCACCGCCACCTTCTCCGATATCGCCAACGAGATCTCCGCCGATTACGGCCACTGGCTGGGTGATGCCTTCGCCTCCGGCGGTGCCAACGGCTACGACCACAAGAAGATGGGCATTACCGCCCGTGGCGCCTGGGAGTCGGTGAAGCGCCATTTCCGCAGCCTGGGGCTGGATACCCAGCGCGAGGAGTTCAGCGTGCTTGGTATCGGTGACATGGCCGGCGACGTCTTCGGCAACGGCATGCTGCTGTCCGACAAGATCCGCCTGGTGGGTGCGTTCAACCACCTGCATATCTTCGTCGACCCCAATCCGGATGCCGCGGCCACCTTCGCCGAGCGTCAGCGACTCTTCGCCATGCCGCGCTCGAGCTGGGAGGATTTCGATGCCGGCCTGATTTCCGAAGGCGGCGGGATCTTCAAGCGCAGCGCCAAGTCAATCGCGATAACGCCACAGATGAAGGAGGTCTTCGGCATCACCGAGGACCGGCTCTCGCCCAACGACCTGCTTCGCGCCATGCTGCGGTCGCCGGTCGACCTGCTGTGGAACGGCGGGATCGGCACCTACGTGAAGGCCAGTGACGAGACCGATGCCGAGGTCGGCGACAAGGCCAACGATTCGCTGCGCATCAACGGTCGGGAGCTGAGGTGTCGCGTGGTGGGTGAGGGGGGCAACCTGGGCCTGACCCAGCGCGGGCGCATGGAAGCCGCCGAAAATGGCGTGAAGGTATTCACGGACTTCATCGACAATGCCGGCGGGGTGAACTGCTCGGATCATGAGGTCAACATCAAGATCCTCATCGACGAGGTGGTCAAGCGTGGCGACATGACCGACAAGCAGCGTAACCAGCTGCTCGCCGACATGACCGAGGAGGTCGCCGACCTGGTGATTCTCGACAACTATCGCCAGACCCAGGCGATCTACCTGTCGCAGATGCTGTCTCAGTATGGTATCGCGCCCTATCGTCGCTTCATCAGCGAGCTGGAAGCCCAGGGGCTCCTGGATCGGGAACTGGAGTTCCTGCCGGTCGACGAGACGATCCAGGAGCGTGCCACTACCGAGCAGGGCATGACGCTGCCGGAGCTCTCGGTATTGATCTCCTACTCGAAGAGCGTGCTCAAGGGCGCCGTGCTCGCCTCCGACGTGCCCGACGACCCCTATATCCAGCAGTATCTGGAGCGGATCTTCCCGCCGGTCCTGGTCGAGCGCTTCCGGGACGAGATGTACGATCACCGCTTGAAGCGCGAGATCGTCACGACCCAGGTGGCCAACGACCTGGTCGATCACATGGGCATCGTCTTCGTGCGTCGCCTGATCGACTCCACCGGGGCTAGCCGTGCCGATGTCACCCGTGCCTATATCGTCGCCAGGGACAGCTTTCAGTTGGCCGACACCTGGGAGCAGATCGAGGCCCTGGACAACCAGGTGCCGAGCGACATCCAGTACGCCATGATGCTCGACCTGATGCGGCTGATCCGGCGCAGCACCCGCTGGTTCCTGCGCCAGCGGCTGGGGCTCTCCACCCGGGATGCCATCGAGTACTTTGCGCCCCGGGTGGCACAGCTTCAGGAAAGCATTGGCGAGCTGCTCCGCGGTGAAGAGCATGAGCGCTGGGAACTCAAGCGCAACGAACTGATCGAGGCGGGTGTGCCGGAAGGCCTGGCCTGCACCGTGGCGGCGGCGGGAAGCCTGTACGGGGCACTGGGCGTCATACAGGCGGCACGTCAGAGCGATGAGAAGCCGCAGCGTGTCGCCGAGGTCTTCTATGAGATCGGCAGCCGGCTGGAGCTTCCGTGGATGATTCAGCAGGTGACCAACCTCGAGGTGGGTGACAGCTGGCAGGCCCAGGCCCGCGAGACCTTCCGCGACGATATCGACCGCCAGCAGCTGGCACTGACGGTCAGCGTGCTGAAAACGGAGGATGGCCGCGAGCCGGAGGATAGGGTCGACAACTGGCTGCAGATGCACAGCTCCCTGCATGAGCGCTGGTGTCGTTTGATCGCCGAAGTGCGCAGCGGCGCCAGCCAGGCCAGCTTCCCGCTGTTTGCCGTGGCGGTCCGCGAGCTGGTCGACCTGGCGGAGAGCAACGGCGAGAGCTGACCGGCCCGGTCGCTCAGGCCGTCTCACCATCAAGGCTGCCTCGTCATCAAGGCAACGAACCCCGCTACGGCGGGGTTCGTCGTCATGGGCGGGCAGCACTGCTATAATCGCGCCCGCCTGTTGTCCTTGACCTGTCGTCCTAGACCCCTGGAGATGCCCATGTATGCGCTTGCCCGTTCGATCCTGTTTCGACTCGATGCCGAAACCGCACACGGGTACGCACTCTCGGCACTGGACCTGGCGCATCGCCTGAAGCTGGCCGCACGGCTGGGTGGGGCGCGGGTCGACGATCCGGTGGAGCTGATGGGGCTGCGGTTTCCCAACCGGGTCGGGCTGGCGGCGGGGCTGGACAAGAACGCCGACCACCTCGATGCCCTGGGCGCGCTGGGGTTCGGCTTCGTCGAGGTGGGGACCGTGACGCCGCGGCCCCAGGAGGGCAACCCGAAGCCTCGCCTGTTTCGCCTGCCGGAGCAGGAGGCGATCATCAATCGCATGGGCTTCAACAATGCCGGGATCGATCACCTGGTGGCCCAGGTGAAGAAGAGCCGCTTCGATGGCGTCATCGGCATCAATATCGGCAAGAACCTGACCACCCCGGTGGAGCAGGCGGTGGATGACTACCTGGTCTGCCTGGAAAAGGCCCATGCCCACGCCCACTACGTGACCGTCAATATCTCGTCGCCCAATACGCCGGGGCTGCGCAACCTTCAGTTCGGGGAGCACCTGGATGCCTTGCTGGGCACCCTGCGCGAAGCCGGAAGCCGGCTGGATCAGCAGGCGGGGCGCCGGGTACCCCTGGCGGTCAAGATCGCGCCGGACATGACGCCCGAGGAAGTGGGGCTGGTCGCCGCCAGTATTTCGGCCAATGGCATCGATGCGGTGATCGCCACCAACACCACCGTGTCGAGGGAAGCCGTCGCCGGGCTGGCGCATGCCGACGAGCAGGGCGGGCTGTCGGGGCGTCCCGTGTTCGAGCCCTCCAACACCGTCATTCGCGAGCTGCGGCGCCACCTGCCCGAGATGCCCATCGTCGGCGTGGGGGGAATCGACAGCGGTGAGGCGGCCTTGGCCAAGGTGGCGTCCGGTGCCGATCTGGTCCAACTCTATTCGGGCTTCATCTATCGCGGCCCGGCCCTGGTCGGGGAGTGTGCCGAGGCGCTCAAGGCGGCGCGGGGCTGAGAAAAGACGAGAGGGAAGGGGTGGAGATACAAGAAAGCCCGTGAAGCGACTCACGGGCTTGTGTCGTCACCGCCTCGGATGGGCGGCAAGGGACGGTTGATTGGGTGGGAAATGCGTTACAACACCATGGGGTTCTTGTGAATGCCGGAGACGCCGGTCATACCGGCCCACTGATCCCCACGGCCTTCACGCCAACCACTCATCCAGTATTCACGTATATTGACATCCTGACTGGGACAGTCGTCGCGGGAGCGCCCGGAAATGCCTGCCTTGTAGCCATGGAGGTAGGCGCGCTGGAAGCGATCACGTTTCTGTCTTTTCATCGGATGACCTCTCGTAAAGGTACCAATTTGGGGCGCACGACATGTACGACCCGACGTTCCACCGCCCGCATAACCGTGTAAAACGGCAGAGCGAATGGGTGCAAGTCCAAACAGGACTCGCCAAGAGAACGCATGCATCCTTACAGTAGCTACTAAGACTAGTCTTAGCGCATTTCGGGTGTCATTGTCGACCTATCTTTCGTCAAAAGCCGGACTCAATTTTGTAACAAAAGGAACATGCCCGACCCGAGGGGCGGGAACGACACCATGAGCGAGTCACTCCAAACCGAACCCCATGCCTTCCTGGCCACTTGCCCCAAGGGGCTCGAAGAGCTGCTGGCCGACGAGCTCCGTGCCCTGGGCGCCGAGCCGATCAAGACCACCGTGGCCGGCGTCCACTTCCAGGGCGACCTGGCAGCCGCCTATCGTGCCTGCCTCTGGTCGCGCTTGGCCAATCGCATCGTGCTCTGCCTGGTGCGCGAGGAGGGCATCGAGAGCCCCGATTCGTTGCGCCAGGCGGTCACCACCGTGGACTGGGCCCGCCACCTGCGAGCCGGTGCCTCGCTGGCGGTGGATTTCCATGGCCGCTCGGAGCAGATCCGCCATACCCGCTTCGGTGCCCAGACCGTCAAGGACGGTGTGGTCGATGCCCTGCAGACGGCGGGAAGGCCGCGGCCCGATGTCGACTTGAAGGACCCGGACCTTCGCCTCTATGCCAACCTTCATCGCGGCCGACTGACGCTTGGCGTGGATCTCTCCGGAGAGAGCCTGCATCGCCGTGGCTACCGTCGTGACGTCGGCCATGCGCCGCTGAAGGAAAACCTCGCCGCTGCCCTGCTGCTGCGGGCCGGATGGCAGGAGCGCCTGCGTGCCGGTGAACACCTGGTGGACCCCCTCTGCGGTGCCGGCACCCTGCTGATCGAAGCGGCGCTGATGGCCGCCGACATGGCCCCCAACCTGAGTCGGGTACGCTTCGGCTTTCACGGCTGGGCACAGCACGACGAGGCGCTGTGGGCAGAGCTCAGGCGCGAGGCGGAAGCGCGCGCCAGCATCGGCCGCAAGCGCTGCCGCAACCGCTTGTTCGGCTTCGACCAGAGCCCACCGGCGCTGGCCGCGGCCAAGGCCAATGCCATGCGAGCCGGCATTCCGGCCCTTGTCACGTTCAAGGGCGCCTCGCTGGAACAGCTCCAGCGCCCCGACGAGCTCGATGAGGCGGCGCAGGGGCTGGTGATCGCCAACCCTCCCTATGGGGAGCGCCTGGGGGAATTACCCGAGCTGGTGGCGCTCTATGCCGAACTGGGCGAGGGGGTGCGCCGCGCCTTCCCCGGCTGGCGCCTGGCCGTCTTCACCGGCAACCCCGATCTTGGCCATCGCATCGGGCTGCGGGCCGACAAGCAGTACTCGCTGAAGAACGGGCCGCTCGATGCCAAGCTGCTGTTGATGAACGTGACGCCGGCTGCCGGCACGGATAGTCCGGTGAAAGCGGAAGGGCCGGTGCGCAGCGAAGGAGCGCAGATGTTCGCCAACCGCCTGGAGAAGAACCGCAAGCGGTTGAAGAAGTGGCTCAAGCAGTCCGGCGAGACCTGTTACCGGCTCTATGACGCCGACATGCCGGAGTATGCCCTGGCCATCGATGTCTATGACGACCGGGTCCACGTACAGGAGTATGCGCCGCCCCGTTCGGTGAATGCCGACCAGGCCCAGAAGCGTCTCTTCGATGCCCTGCAGGTGATTCCCGAGGTGCTGGGCATCGACTCGAGCCGGGTGGTGATCAAGCGCCGCGAGAAGCAGAGTGGCAAGGAGCAGTATCGCAAGCAGGCCAGCACCGGGGAGCGTTTCCAGGTGCGCGAGGGGCGTGCCCGGCTGTGGGTCAATCTGCGTGACTATCTCGATACCGGCCTGTTCCTCGACCACCGTCCGGTGCGGCGCATGCTGGCCGAGATGGCGCCCGGCACGCGCTTTCTCAACCTGTTCTGCTATACCGCCGTGGCCACGGTTCAGGCGGCCCTGGGCACCGAGGAGGCGGGTGGCGCATCGGACAGCATCAGCGTCGACCTCTCCAATACCTACCTGGAGTGGGCGCGGGACAACTTTGCCTTGAACGGACTCGATCCGGCGCGGCACCGGGTGGTACGCGACGACTGCCTGCGCTGGCTGGAGACCGCCAGGGCGCAGTTCGACCTGATCTTCCTCGACCCGCCCACCTTCTCCAACTCCAAGAAGATGGACGGTACCCTGGACGTGCAGCGCGACCATGGTCGGTTGTTGGAGCTGGCCATGGCGCGCCTGGCCCCTGGCGGAACCCTGGTGTTCTCTAACAATCAGCGCCGCTTCCAGCTAGATCCGGAGCTGGCCGAGCGCTATGCGGTACAGGAAATTTCGGCCAAGACGTTCGATCCGGATTTTCAACGGCGCCCCGACCTGCATCACTGCTTCCTGATTCGCCACCGGGAGGGCGCATGATTCGACTGAGGCTCTACACCACCCTGGGCTGCCATCTCTGCGAGCGGCAGGAGTCCCTGCTGACCTTGCTGCTGCAGGGTGAATACCACCTCGAGAAGGTCGAGATCAGCGAAGATGATGCCCTCATCGAACGCTACGGGGTGCGCATACCGGTACTGGCGGACGAGGCGGGCAAGGAGCTCGACCGCGGCTTCGAGCCGCCGCGCCTGGCGGCGTGGCTGGCCGAGCGTCACTGGTTGAATGAGGCCGCCTGGCAGCGGCTGAATGCGGGCGAGCTCGAGCCACAGGAGGCAGAGCGGAAACCGCCGGCCCCGCGCCCCGGGGGGCGGCGCTACCTCCTCTGAGTCGGATACGTTGACCCAACGTAAGCCAGTGGGCTGCTGCGCGGTGGTATGACATCCGCGTTTTAGCAACAATCGTGAAGCATGGCTTCGAAAGCTCAGGGGGGTGAAAATGGATGCACCGCAACGAAGGCGGTGGCAGCACATCGCTCTGGGTGGCCTTCTGCTGGCGCTGGCTGGCGCAGCGCAGGGGGCTGGTAATTCAGGCAGCACCGTCTTTCAGCAGGCGCAGCAACGCGTACCGAGTGGGGAAACCCACGTCCTCACCCGCTTTTTCTACAGCGAGGCCCGAGACCGGCAGTTTGACTTCACCCAGACCGTTTTCGAGTTTCCTGCCCCCATCTTCGTCGCCACGCAGCGCGCCGACATTGCCCGCGCCGGTGGCACGCTCGACCGCTTGCACGAGAAGTGGGTGAGAGCCGAGCTGCCGAGCAGGGCCTTTGCCTGGCAGGCGTACTGGCCTTATGCGGCGGGCCTGGCACTGCTGGTTGCCATGGTCGTGGCCTGGAACGTCAGGCTTCGCCAGCTGGTATCGCGCAAGACAGCGGAGCTGGAGCTGGCCGCCAGCGTGTTTCGGCATGCGCGGGAGGGCATCGTCATTACCGATGCCAAGGGCGATATCATCGAAGTCAACGAGGCCTTCATGCGTATCACCGGTTACCGACGCGATGAGGTCGTGGGCAAGAACCCGCGTCTCCTGCAGTCGGGCCATCAGGAAGAGGGCTTCTATCGAGCGCTGTGGAAGGAGCTGCTGGAGAAGGGCGCCTGGGAAGGCGAGCTCTGGAACCGGCGCAAGAACGGCGAAGACTACCCCGAACTGCTTACCATTTCGAAGGTCTGCGACAAGCAGGGGCAGACGTCTCACTTCGTGGCCGTGTTCACCGATATCAGCCGCCAGAAGGAGCATGAGCGCCAGCTCCAGAGCATGGCGTTCTTCGACGGCCTGACCGGACTGCCGAACCGAATCCTGCTGGCCGACAGGCTGCGCCAGGCCATGCTGGCGGCGCGGCGCAGCAGCTGCAAGGTGTCATTGGCGTACATCGACCTGGATGGCTTCAAGGAGATCAACGACCGGCTCGGTCACGACGTTGGCGACCGGGTGCTGGTGACCATTGCCGAACGCCTGACGTCGGCCCTCCGTGAGGCCGATACGGTGGCCCGCCTGGGGGGGGACGAGTTCATCATCGTATTGCCGGAGCAGAGCGATGTGGCCACCGTGATTGGCCTCATCGCTCGGCTGTTGCGCCGTATCGCGGAGCCAATCGAGATCGAAGAGACCTTGCTGCACGTCTCGGGCAGCATCGGCGTGGTCCATTTTTCTCCCGACGATGAAATCGAGCCCGAGCAGCTGATCCGCCAGGCGGACCAGGCCATGTATCAGGCCAAGCAGGCGGGCAAGAACCGCTTTCACATCTTCGATGCCGAACACGACCGCGCGGTGCGCGGACATCATGAAAGTGTCGAACGCATGCGCCAGGCCCTGGCCGATGACGAGTTCGTGCTGTACTACCAACCCAAGGTCAACATGTGCACCGGCGAGGTCGTCGGTGTCGAAGCGCTGATTCGCTGGCAGCATCCGGAGCGCGGGCTCCTGGCTCCAGCCTCTTTCCTGCCGGCCATCCAGCAGCATCCCCTTGCCATTGACCTGGGTGAATGGGTGCTGGCCGAGGCGCTGGGTCAGTTCGATGCTTGGGCCGACGCGGGCATCAGGCTGCCGGTCAGCGTCAATATCGACGCCATTCACCTCCAGCAGGGCGACTTCGTCGAACGCCTGCGTGCCGAAGTCGAGCGTCATCCCAGCCTGAGGCCCGGCGATCTCGAACTGGAGGTGCTCGAAACGAATGCGTTGGAAGATATTGCCCATGTGGCAAGCGTAATGAAGGCATGTCGAACGTTTGGCGTCGAATTCGCGCTGGACGACTTCGGCACCGGCTATTCCTCGCTGACGTATCTACGACATTTCCCCGCCAGCGTGCTGAAGATCGACCGCAGTTTCGTACGCGACATGCTCGATGATCCCGAGGATCTGACGATTCTCGAGGGTGTGCTTGGGCTGGCCGTCGCCTTCCGCCGGGGCATCATTGCCGAAGGCGTGGAGACGTTGCTGCACGGACGCATGCTGCTGGCAATGGGCTATCAACTGGGCCAGGGCTACGCCATTGCCCGGCCCATGCCCGCGAAGGCGATTCCGGGCTGGCTCGAGTCGTGGCACCCCGACCCGGCCTGGCGCCATCGTCAGCGTGCCCGGCCGGAAGAGCTGCAGGCCATTTATGCCATGGTCGATCATCGCGCCTGTGCTGCCGGGCTGCTGCACTACCTGAAGGGTGAGCGCGCGGCCCCGCCGGCGATCAGTAGCAGGAAAAGCCGCCTGAAGCAGTGGTTGTCCGCGCTCGATGAGTCGCCGGTCAGAGGGGGCGAACATACGGCACGAATCGCCGCCCTCTACGCCGCCTATGATCGCCTCGCCGAGGAGGCGCTGGAACTCAAGGAGCATCAGGACAACGAGCAAGTAAAGGAACACGCCCGGGAGATGGAGGGAGTGAGCGAGGAGTTGCTGGAGCTGCTGCAGTACTGGATCGATGCCAGCGAGGTTGTTCGCCAGGACCTGTAGTTCACGAAGCTTGAGCCGACTGAACCCTGCCGTTCACGAAGCGCTATAGCGAGTCCAGCAGCGATAGCTGACTGACGGCCTCGCGGCCCTCGGCGCTCTCGTCGTCCACTTCGAGCACCTTGCGCAGGCCGCGCGAGGCCTGGATGGTGGTCTCGTCACCCAGCCACATCATGGCCTGGTCATGATCGTCGGCGAGCAGATGCTTCAGGCCACCGAACTGGGTGCCGATCTGCCCCCAGGCGCGGCTGAAGATCCAGTCGCCGAACATGTCCTGATGGATATGCACCAGCACATAGTCATGGTCACTTTCCCAGCGGATGATCACGAAGGCTCCAGCAAGTCGGGCGTCGCCGCGTAGCGGCGTGCCAATGTCAGGTGGCGGTATTGTAAGGGTTCGAGCAGACTGGACAAGCCCTGGTATCAAGGAGAGGACTCGTGAGAATTGTGGTCGATGCCAACGTGCCCGCCGCCGACGCCTGTTTCGGCGAACTGGGCGAGTTGATTCGCTTGCCGGGGCGCGAGATCGACGCCGCGGCGCTACGCGATGCCGATGTCGTGGTGGTGCGCTCCATCACCCGTATCGATGAGGCGGTGGTGGATGCGGCCATGAGCGGCAACTCACGGCTACGCTTCGTCGGCACCTGTACCATCGGCACCGACCATGTGGACATGCGGGCCCTGGCTCGCCATGGAGTCGGCTTCGCCAGTGCGCCTGGCTGCAATGCCGAAGCGGTGGTGGACTACGTGCTGGGCAGCCTGCTGACCCTGGCCGAGCGCCAGGGGTGGCAGCTGTCCGAGCGCCGCGTGGGTATCGTCGGGGTCGGCAACGTGGGCGAGCGGCTGCGCAGGCGCCTGGCGTCCATGGGTGTCGAGTGCCTGGCCTGCGACCCGCCTCGGGCCGAGGCGGAAGGCGCCGAGGCGGGCGTGCCGCGGTTTGTCGACCTAGATACCCTGATCGACGAGTGCGACGTGCTGTGCCTGCACACGCCGCTGGTGCGCGAGGGCCCCCATGCCACCCATCATCTGCTCGATGCCCAGCGCATAGCGCGCATCGAGCCGGGTACGGTGCTGCTCAATGCCGGGCGTGGCGACTGCATCGATGGACTGGCCCTGCGCCAGCGCCTGGCCGGGCCGGGTGATATCAGTGCGGTGCTGGATGTCTGGGAGTCGGAACCGGCAATCGATGCCGCGCTGCGTGACCTGGCCAACCTTGCGACGCCGCATATCGCCGGCCACAGCCTCGATGGCAAGCTGCGTGGCACCCATCAGGTCTACGCGGCGCTCTGCCGCCACCTGGGGCTGCCGGCACGGCTGACGCTGGATTCACTGCTGCCGGCGCCGCCGCTGCCCAGGCTGGTGCTGGATGGCGGCCTGGAGCCAGAGGACGCGCTGAGACGCTGCCTGCGTACGGTCTATGACGTGCGCCGCGACCACGATGCGCTGTATCGCGAATCGCGTCGGCGCGGCATGGCTGTCGGCTTCGATGCCTGCCGGGCCGATTATCCGCTGCGGCGTGAGCTCTCCACCCTTGAGGTCGAGCTGCGCGAAGGAGCCAGGGAACTGGCCCCGCTGCTCAAGGGCATGGGCTGTCGCGTGATTTGATGACAACGTGGGTTGAGAAAATGCAGAAAGCCCGCCATGGCGGGCTTTCTGGCTTGAGATGAAGGTGTCGGCCAGGAGAGAGGCCGGTTAGCGGTAGGCCGCTTCCTTCAGCGCACGAATGCGATCATCCAGCGGGGGATGGCTTGCGAACAGTCGCTCCATCAGCGACTTGGTCTGGCCCTTGGTGATAGCCATGGCGCGCAGGGTGTCCGGCATCTGGTCGGGCATCTGGGTTTCGGCCTTGAGTCGGGCCAGGGCATTGATCATGGCCCCGGAGCCGGCGAGTTGCGCGCCGGCGGCGTCGGCGCGGTATTCGCGGAAGCGCGAGAACCAGGCAACGATGGCCGAAGCGATGATGCCGAAGACGATCTCGGCGACGATCACCACCGCGAAGTAGCCCATGAAGCCAAGCCCCGCGCCATCAGTACGGCTCTTCAGGAAGCTGTCCACCAGGTGGGCCACCACCCGGGCGAAGAACATCACGAAGGTGTTTACCACGCCCTGAATCAGCGCCAGGGTGACCATGTCGCCGTTGGCTACGTGGCCGATCTCATGGGCCAGCACCGCGCGCACCTCTTCGGGACGCATGCGGTTGAGCAGGCCGGCGGAAACCGCGACCAGCGCGTCGTTCTTGTTCCAACCCGTGGCGAAGGCGTTCGACTGCTGGGCCGGGAAGATGCCCACTTCCGGCGTCTTGATGCCGGCATCCCGCGACAGTTCGGCCACGGTATCGAGCAGCCACTTCTCGGTGGCGTTGCTCGGCGTCTCGATCACCACCGTGCCGGTGGAACGCTTGGCCATCCACTTGGAGATGAACAGCGAGATCATCGAGCCGGCCATGCCGACAATGAAGCAGAAGATCAACAGGGCGTTGAAGTTGATGCCCTGGCCGCGCAGGTAGCCTTCTACCCCCAGCAGGCGCAACGTGATGCTGGCGACAACGATGACCGCCAGGTTGGTGCCCAGGAAGAGCAGTATTCTCATCATCGTTCGGAAACTCCGGTCGTTATCCAGGAAAGGTGGGCCGCGCTGCCCGCGGCCGAAATAGACTGATGTTTAGATACGGCCACTTACCTTGGGTTTCAAGGCTGGCCCAAAATTCAGGCTCTTATGGTGCCGCCAGGCAACGATTACTGCCGATAGCGCGACAGGAAGCGCTCGAAGCGATCCAGGGCATCGCCCAACTGGTCGGCCCAGGGCAGCGTGACGATGCGCACATGGTCCGGCTCCGGCCAGTTGAAGGCGGTGCCCTGGACCAGCAGGATCTTTTCCTGCAGCAGCAGGTCCAGCACCAGCTTCTGGTCGTCCTGGATGGGGTAGACCTTGGGGTCGAGCCGCGGGAAGGCGTAGAGCGCGCCCTTGGCCTTGGTGCAGGACACGCCCGGGATGGCGTTCAGCTTTTCATAGGTAATGTCGCGCTGGGCCAACAGGCGCCCGCCGGGCAGGATCAGGTCGTTGATTGACTGATAGCCGCCCAGCGCTGTCTGGATGGCGTGCTGGGCCGGGACGTTGGCACACAGGCGCATGGAAGCCAGCATGTTGATGCCCTGGATGTAGTCCCGGGCGCGCTGCATGGCCACGCTGCCGGAGAGGGTCATCCAGCCGGAACGGAAGCCGGCGCAGCGGTAGCTCTTCGACAGGCCGTTCATGGTCACCACGAGCTGGTCCTCGTCGGCCAGGGCGCCGGTTGCCACGTGCTCGGTGTCGTCGTAGAGGATCTTGTCGTAGATCTCGTCGGAAAACACCACCAGGTCGTGCTCCCGGGCGACCTGGAGCAGTTCGCGGACCACCGCCGGGGGGTAGACGGCACCGGTGGGGTTGTTGGGATTGATGATCACGATGGCCCGGGTATGGCTGGTCACCTTGGCCCGCACGTCGTCGACGTCCGGTGCCCAGTCGGCCTGCTCGTCGCAGCGGTAGTGCACGGCACGGCCGCCGGAGAGGTGGGCCGCGGCGGTCCACAACGGGTAGTCGGGCGCCGGGATCAGCACCTCGTCACCGTCGTTGAGCAGCGCCTGAAGGGCCATCACGATCAGCTCGGAGACGCCATTGCCGATGAAGATGTCCTCGATGCCGACACCGGGAATCTCCTTGCGCTGGCACTCCTGCATGATCGCCTTGCGTGCCGAGTAGAGCCCCTTGGAATCGCAGTAGCCCTGGGCCGTGGGAAGATTGCGCATCACATCCTGAAGGATCTCCTCCGGTGCCTCGAAGCCGAACGGCGCCGGGTTACCGATGTTGAGCTTGAGGATGCGCTGGCCTTCGTCTTCCAGCCGCTTGGCATGCTCGAGCACCGGGCCGCGGATGTCGTAGCAGACGTTGTCGAGCTTATGCGATTTCCTGAAAAGGGAGGGCGTGTCCATGAGGTGTCCGAATTCCAGTGGTGTCCAGTGGCTGCCCGATCAGTTTGGCCGTCGGGCAGCGCTGTTGATTATGCGGTCTCGCTGTCGTCGCCGCTATCGTTATCCCGAGGGAGTGCTTCTGTCCCTGTCCCTGCCTCTGCTTCTGCTTCCGGGGCGGGAGGCGGCGGGATGTCGTCCGGTGTCTCCAGGGTCAGTCGTCCCAGCTTGCCGTCGCGCAGCTCGTGGAGCAGCACTTCGGCACCGCGATGCAAGTCGACCTCGCCGCCGGCACGCAGGCCGCCGCGGCGACTGGCGATGTCACGCAGGATGGCGTGGCCGTCGAAGCCGGCCAGGGCCAGCAGGTCGACCCGCTGAGGACCGTCGGCCTCGACCCGGTCGGCATCGGGATTGGGGGCGTAGCCCGGCAGTTCGACGAGCTTGTAGCGGCTCCTGAGCGCTTCGGGGTAGCGCCTGGCCAGTTCGGCGGCGGTGACCACGGCGACATCGACATAGTCGATGGCGGTGTCGCGAATGGCGCCAGTGGCGGCCAGCCGATAGGCGCTGGCCTGGTCCTCGATCTTCGGCCACAGCACCCCGGGAGTGTCGATCAGCGCCACCCGGCCGGTGATGCGCACCTTCTGCTGGCGCTTGGTCACGGCGGGCTCGTTGCCGGTCTTGGCGATGCTGCGCCCGGCCAGGCCATTGATCAGGGTCGATTTACCCACATTGGGGATGCCCATGACCATGACCCGAACGTCGCGGTCGGCGCGGATCTGGCCGGCCAGCTCATGGCACAGCTTGGGGATGCGCTTGAGCTCCCGGGCATTGGTGGTGGTCACGGCCAGGGCGCGGGTGTCGGGTTGGGCATCGAAGTAGGCGACCCATTCGCGGGTGCGCTCCGGGTCGGCAAGATCGGCCCGCGACAGGATCTTCAGCACCGGCGTGTGGCGGGTCAGGCTGGCCAGCATGGGGTTGGCACTGGAGTAGGGCAGGCGGGCGTCGAGTACCTCGATCGCCACGTCGATCTCCGGCAGCGCCTCCTGGATCTGGCGGCGTGCCTTGTTCATGTGTCCCGGATACCAGCCGAGCATTGCACCACTCCCGCAAACCGATGGAAAAAGGCCGCCCATCATAGCAGAAGGGCGGCCCCGACAGTGCAGGCTAGCGGCGAGACTTACTCTCCCGGGTGGAAGCTTATCGCCACGGAATTGATGCAGTAGCGCAGCCCGGTAGACTCCGGCGGGCCATCGGGGAAGACGTGGCCCAGGTGGGCATCGCAGTGGGAGCAGACCACCTCGGTGCGCTGCATGCCATGGGCGTCGTCCGGCTTCTCCTCGATGGCGGCCTTGCCCAGTGGTCGGTCGAAGCTCGGCCAGCCGCAGCCGGCATCGAACTTGTGCTCATTCTCGAACAGCGGTGCGTTACAACAGACACAGTGGTAGATGCCGTGCTCGTCGCTCACCCGATAGTTGCCGCTGAAGGGGGGCTCAGTGCCCTTCTGGCGCGTCACGCGATATTGCTCGGGGCTGAGCTGGGCACGCCATTCGGCGTCGCTTTTTTCGATCTTCTTGCGCATGGCATCTCTCCTCCTGGGGGCGGTGCTTTCCATCATGCCATCCATTTCGGGCCTGGCCATCATGTCTCCCATGAGACAACGGATGGGCCTGCGGTTTCCATCCCCGGGGCGTTCAAGGTCGACGGTTGACAGCCCCGAGGTGCTTGAGTAAGATTCGCGCCACCTCGTTGAAGCGAGACGGCTGCGTCCCATTCGTCTAGTGGTCCAGGACACCGCCCTTTCACGGCGGGAACAGGGGTTCGAACCCCCTATGGGACGCCACTCGTTTTCTTCAGGTTGCGGAGTGCGGGAATAGCTCAGTGGTAGAGCATCGCCTTGCCAAGGCGAGGGTCGGGAGTTCGAATCTCCTTTCCCGCTCCAATTCCTGCTTCGGCAGGTGAGCAGGTCAAGGTGAGGGTCGTGAGCTGGTGCGCCAGTCCGATCGATCTCCTTTCCCGCTCCAAGCTTTTTGGAAGTCATTGCGTCCCATTCGTCTAGTGGTCCAGGACACCGCCCTTTCACGGCGGGAACAGGGGTTCGAACCCCCTATGGGACGCCACTCTTCCAGTATGCATTACCGATAGCATAGACTGTCAGACAAGCGGGAATAGCTCAGTGGTAGAGCATCGCCTTGCCAAGGCGAGGGTCGGGAGTTCGAATCTCCTTTCCCGCTCCAGATCAGTCCCATTCGTCTAGTGGCCTAGGACACCGCCCTTTCACGGCGGGAACAGGGGTTCGAACCCCCTATGGGACGCCAGTCAGTCTGATCTATCCAGGTGGTTTCAATAAGCGGGAATAGCTCAGTGGTAGAGCATCGCCTTGCCAAGGCGAGGGTCGGGAGTTCGAATCTCCTTTCCCGCTCCAGTTTCTTTTTCCAAATTCGAATGTGCCAAGGCTCGGCCCGAGAGCCGGGGCGCCGGACCGTCGAATCTCCTTTCCCGCTCCAGTTTCTCCCCCCTAAAAGAATTTGATCACCTTGCCCATGGGCGAGGGCTTCTGCGTTTTTCCCGTTCGCGACTTGAAAAAATGCTTCGCGCCCTAATGTCTTGAACTCTCTTTCCGTCTCAACGCAAGCTATCCCAACGCAAGGATGTCTCATGGCCGAACCGGCGCTGTCGATCCGTGGCCTGACCAAGGTCTACGGCAACGGCTTTCACGCCCTGAAGGGCATCGACCTCGACGTCGAGCAGGGCGACTTCTTTGCCATGCTGGGCCCCAACGGCGCCGGCAAGTCCACGACCCTCGGCATCGTCTGTTCGCTGGTGCAGAAGAGCGCCGGCAAGGTCTCGGTCTTCGGTATCGACATCGACCGAGACTTCGCCCGCGCCAAGTGCCTCATGGGCGTGGTGCCGCAGGAGTTCAACTTCAACCAGTTCGAGCAGGTGATCGACATCGTGCTGGCCCAGGCGGGCTACTTCGGCATGACGCGCCGCGAGGCGCTGCCCCGGGCCGAACGGCTGCTCCGGGATCTGGGGCTTTGGGACAAGCGTAACGGCAATGCCCGCATGCTCTCCGGCGGCATGAAGCGCCGGCTGATGATCGCCCGTGCGTTGATGCATCGGCCCAAGCTGCTCATCCTCGATGAGCCCACCGCCGGCGTCGACATCGAGTTGCGTCGCAGCATGTGGGAGTACCTGCGTCGCATCAATCGCGAAGAGGGCACGACCATTATCCTGACCACCCACTATCTCGAGGAAGCGGAGAGCCTCTGTCGTAACGTGGCGATCATCAATCACGGTGAAATCATCCGCAACACCAGCGTGCGCGGGCTGCTCGCCGAACTCGATACCGAGACCTTTCTGCTCGACCTGGCTCACCCGGTGGACGAGCCGCCGGCCATCGATGGCTTCGAGGTGCACCAGGTGGATGCCGCCCAGCTGGCGGTGGCGGTCCATCGTGGTCAGCGCCTGAACGATATCTTCACCGCGCTGAGTGAGCGAGGCATTCAGGTGGTTTCCATGCGCAACCGCGCCAACCGGCTCGAGGAGATGTTCGTTACCATGGTCGAGCAGGGCAACGAGGAAAAGGCTGAAGCCGAGCGCGCGGAGGCCCGTTCATGAATGCGATTCAGACCGCCATCGCCCTGTGGACCCTGGTGCACAAGGAGATCAAGCGCTTCACGAGGATCTGGCCGCAGACGCTGCTGCCGCCCTCGATCACCATGACCATGTACTTCATCATCTTCGGCAACCTGATCGGGCCGCGCATCGGCGAGATGGATGGCTTCAGCTACATGGACTTCATCGTCCCGGGACTGATCATGATGGCGGTGATCACCAACAGCTACTCCAACGTGGCATCGAGCTTCTTCTCCAACAAGTTCCAGCGCTCCATCGAGGAGATGATGGTCTCGCCCATGCCCAGCTGGGTGATCCTGGCCGGCTTCGTGTTCGGTGGTATGGCGCGCGGCCTGGGGGTGGGGCTGATCGTCACCATCGTGTCGCTCTTCTTCACCCGCATCAGCGTGGCACACCCGTTCCTGACCGTCGGCGTGGTGGTGCTGACCGCCGCGCTGTTCTCCATCGGCGGCTTCATCAACGCGCTGCTGGGCAAGAAGTTCGATGACATCTCGATCGTGCCGACCTTCATCTTGACGCCGCTGACCTACCTGGGCGGGGTCTTCTACTCGATCTCGCTGCTGCCGACCTTCTGGCAGGGAGTATCGATGCTCAACCCGATTCTGTATATGGTCAACGTGTTCCGCTATGGCTTCCTGGGTGTCTCCGACATTCCGGTGGGCTGGGCGCTGGCCGCTATCGTCACCTTCATCGTGGTGCTTTTCGGCATCGCCCTCTGGATGCTGGAAAGTGGCAAAGGAATTCGCAGCTGATGACACATCATCGTCCCGATACCCTCGAGCATGCCCCGCTGGGGCGCGAGTCCGCCTACCCGGAGCGCTATGATGCCGGGCTGCTCTATCCCATTCCCCGTGCCGCCAATCGGGCGCCGCTGGGCATCGAGGAGGGCAGCCTGCCCTTCGTCGGCGAGGACGAGTGGCATGCCTTCGAGGTGAGCTGGCTCAACGGGCGCGGCAAGCCGATTGTCGCCGTGGCACGCTTCCGCCTGCCGGCAGACTCGCCGAACCTGATCGAGTCCAAGTCCTGGAAGCTCTATCTCAACGGCTTCAACCAGACCCGCTTCGACAGTCGCGAGCAGGTGATCGACACCCTGGTAGCGGACCTTTCCGCCGCCGCGGGTGCTCCGGTCTCCGTCGAACTGTTCGGTGTCGACGACAACGTCCTTGCCGTACAGCGCCTGCCGGGCGAGTGCCTCGACGAGCTGGATATCGAGATTGCCGATTACACGCCCAGCGCCGAGCACCTGCAGGTGGCAGAGGAGGTCGTGGAGGAGACGCTCTACTCGCATTTGCTCAAGTCCAACTGCCCGGTGACCGGCCAGCCCGACTGGGGCAGCCTGCTGATCCGCTATCGTGGACCGAAGCTCGACCGTGAAGGCCTGCTGCGCTACCTGATCGGCTACCGCCAGCATCAGGATTTCCACGAACACTGCGTCGAGCACATCTTCACAGACCTGATGGCCCGGGCGCGCCCGGAACGGTTGCTGGTGCTGGCGCGCTACGTGCGTCGCGGCGGGCTGGATATCTCTCCCTGGCGCGCCACCCCCGGCGAGAGGCCGCCCGAGCCGCTGCGGCTGGCACGACAATAGCGGCTTGGGTAAAGTGCTCTAGGCTTCGTCTGAAAAGCCGGCGAGCGAAGGTCAGACAAGGCAAAAATCAGCGAAAAAACGGAGTTTACGGGGTGTAAATGAGTACTTTGAGCTGATTTTTAACGCCGTATGGCCAAGCGCAGGCACTTTTCGGACAAAGCCTGGATTCGAACCGATAACCGACGGGGCCATGCGCCACCGATGAGGAGAACATCATGGATGCGATGACGCTGCTGCATGAACGCAGCTCCATGGGCAAGCTCATGGGGCCGCCGCCTGGCCCCGAGCAGCTCGAAGCGATCTACCGGGCCGCGCTGCGGGCACCCGACCACAAGGAGCTGCGGCCCTGGCGCTTCATCGAGTTTTCGGGAGAAGGGCTCGACCGCCTGGGCGAGCTGTTCGCCGAAGCCGAGTTCCGCGAGGACCCGGATGTCGGCGACGCGGCCCTGGATGCCGTGCGCAAGAAGCCGCATCGGGCCCCCATGATCATTGCCGTGGTCGCGAAGGTGACACCGGATATACCCAAGGTGCCGAAGATCGAGCAGGTGGTCTCGGCCGGCTGTGCCGGCCATGGCATCCTGCTGGCGGCCCACGCCCTGGGGCTGGGGGCCATGTGGCGCAGCGGCAAGTACGCCTTCGACCCCACCGTGCGCAAGGGCCTCGGCCTGGAAGAGGAAGACGAGCTGATCGCCTTCATCTACCTGGGTCAGTTGGCAGGGCGCCACAGGCCCGTTCCCGAGCACCGCCTCAGCGACTTCGTCGAACGCTGGACCTGAAGCCATGCGCGAAATCGGTATTCCTCACCCGCGCCTGCCGCTGCCCGAGCCCGGCCAGCGGGACGATGCGCAGGCCTTCCTTGCCTGGCTCAGTGATGCGATCCCCATGGTCGAGCACCTGGGCATTCGCGAGATGCGTTGGGAAGGGGAGCAGCTGGTGTGGGCGCTGGCGCTCGCTCCCAACCTCAACGACAAGGGCACCGGCTTCGGTGGGGGCCTGACCGCCCAGTCCACGCTGCTGGGCTGGTGCTGGACCACGCTCTGGCTGCGCGAGCATGGGCTTGCCCGCGACGTCGTCGTGGCCGAGGCCACACAGCGCTTCCTGGCGCCGGTGATCGGCGACTACCGCATGACCTGCGCGCCTGAATCGCCGAAAGGGCCCGACAGCCTGGCGGCGCAGTTGCAGAGTCGTGGGCGAGGGCGGATCAGTCTGGTCCAGCAGCTCTGGTGCGGCGACACGCTCTGCCTGGAAGCGCATGGCAACTACGCCGTGCTGTCCGCCGCCTGAACCGGGGAAAGCCGAAAACCGGCTTGCAAACGCGCACTTAAGCCGTTAATATTTGCGCCGTTCTGACGTACAAGGCACAGCCCAAGGGCGTGAGGACCACAATGTGGAGGGGTGTCCGAGTGGTCGAAGGAGCACGCCTGGAAAGTGTGTAAGTCGAAAGGCTTCGAGGGTTCGAATCCCTCCCCCTCCGCCACGAATACCGAAAAAGCCGCTGATTTCAGCGGCTTTTTCTTTTTTGGCTGTATCTTCATCTGCTCCATACTTTACAGTTGGCTTTCCCTGTATCGTCTCGGAGCCTGTTGGACAACCGGGAAGCGCGTGACTCACCGACGCGATACTCTTCGCCTGGGGATCGTGGCGAAGCTGGATGGCACGACTGGAAGCCTATGCCGAGGTGCTCAAGAAGTCGGTCGCTGGGCCGGACACCCTTCCATAGTGTTGCGTTTGGAACTTGAGGCCGCCCAATGACATCTTCGAGCGATTCCGCCCCCCCAAGCTTCATCCGCACCCTGGCCAAGGGGTACGCGGTGATGATCCTGTTGCTCGTGGGGCTAGTCCCAGTTTTTTCGATTGCCTACCTGTATTTTTTTCAGACCCCCGCGCTTCGCTTCGAACATCATGGCTTTCACGAAATTGCCATCGGCATTTCGCTGCTACAGAGCGGATTCATCGCCTATGTTACTTACCGCTGTTACCACCAAACCCAAGAGCTGTTTCTACGCTGGCTTACGCTTGGTTTTCTGGGATTTACTGTCATCTACGGTTTGCACGGAGCCTTCACTCGTCTTTCACCCGACCACCTTATGCTGTTTACCTTGTATGGCCCAGCATCCCGGCTGGTAATGGCCAGTTGCCTGTTAATTGGTTTAATGACATATGTTCGGCAAGAAAAACCCGCCTCTCAAGCACGGTCTTTAGGGTATTGGCTGGCCTGGCTCGGAGCGTTCTCGGCCATCAATGCCTTTGTCTATCTAGTGGCTTTCTCGCAGTGGGCGGAGCTGTCCCGGTGGGTGCTGGAAATTGCAGCCATGAGCATCATGTTGAGTTGTGCGTTGATCATTGCGGTGCGGCGGATTCGCTCGCCCCTGATGACGATCTACGCATTGTCGGTCCTGTTTTTCTCACAATCCTCTCTCGCTTTCCTGCTGGGGTCGGCATGGAGTCACATGTGGTGGCTGGCCCACGCAAGTTTTGCGGCCGGTTTCATGGCATTGAGCTATGGCGTCATCCAGGCGTTCCTGACAACGGGGTCCTTCTCCCGGGTTTACAGTCAAGCAGAACTGGTTGAGCAGATCCGGGCGGAGAAAGCGCGAACTGACGACGCCTTGCTTGATTTGCAACGTGCGCATGAAGCGCTTGAGGTTTCCGCTGCAACAGATTCACTCACGGGCTGCGCGAATCGCCGGGAATTTGAAGCTCGGGGTTTGGCAGAAGTTGAACGCGTAAAACGCAGCGGGGCACCGCTCTCATTTGTGACGATCGATCTTGATCACTTCAAGCAGATCAACGACGACCATGGTCATAGAGCGGGAGACGAAGTGCTCAGAGTATTTGTCAAACTGGCGAAGATGACGTTGCGTCCCAGCGACTTGGTTGGTCGCATAGGCGGTGAAGAGTTTGCCCTTATCCTCCCTGACACATCGCTCGAAGGCGCCGCGCTGATAGCGGAACGATTACGGCAGCTCACTGAACGTGAAGTTGTTACGCTTGCCGGGACACAGATTCGATTCACGGTAAGCCTCGGTGTTGCACAGTACGGCCACGACGGAGGCACATATGAATCCGTAATCGACACCGCAGACAGCCGCATGTATCGCGCAAAACAGGCAGGACGCAATCAGGTCACTGCGCCATGAGTATCGCGGTCGTCTGGTTTTTTCCCACCAATGCTTCTCCCGAGACTATTGTTTGTAGTTCCAGCACCTCCCCCTCGACACTTCTGCTGAGGAAGTACTAGGGGGCAAGCTGGAAGGCGCGGTGGCACGCTCCCTATACGATGGCCTGTCGCTGGTCATCGTGGCGTTGGGGCTGTTCGCACTGCCGGAGATCATCGATCTGCTGGCCAGGGGTGGCGCCATCGCCGAGCGCTCGAAGGGCCTCGGCCACGGCTGGGTGCAAGGGGCGAAGGAGGAGTGTGACTTCACCGACCTGGCTGAAGACGAGGAGACCCCGGCCTTCTACGCCCGTGGCCTGCTGTTCTTCGCCTGGATGGGGGGCTTCGTGGGGTTGTTCTTCCTGATCGGTGCTCCAAGATTGATCTATCCAGGTGTTTCTCGGGAAAGCTGCTCGATCGACGCCATCTGCATGATGTGGCCGTCATGCTTTGGATAATAAACTGGTAGGCTACCCAGTGCATGGGAGCAGCATTCAGGGAGAGCTATGGCCTTTCGATTCCAGCGCCGCATCACCCTCGCGCCGGGGCTGCGGCTGAACCTCAGCAAGCGTGGCCTTGGCCTGTCGGTGGGGCCTCGTGGGGTTGGCCTTAACCTAGGCCCCCGTGGGGTGCATGGTCATGCCGGCCTTCCCGGCACCGGTCTGGCTTACCGCCAACAGCTCAATACCAAAAATGGGGGGCGGCGGGGAGCTGTCGCTTCGACATCATCAGGCAGAAGCGCGGCGTCAGTCCTGGAGGCTCTGCTGGCAGAAGGTGCTTCCTTGCCGGTGCAACTGGAGGTGCGAGACAGCGGTCAGGTCGATTACTTTCACGCTGATGGTCTCCGGATGAGCGATGCTGAGGCGCGCGTGCTGCGCCGCCATGCGGAAGTCTCACTCCGGGAGCAGCTGGAGGCACACTGCCAGCGGTTGAACGAAGATCTTGTGCGGCTAGGTACGCTGCATGAGCAGACGCCTCACCCCGATAACAGCGGCTATATCCCCCAGGGCTTTGAGGAGCCGCCGCCTTCACCACCGGTATCCATCTCGCTTGCCTGGTGGCATCGGCTATGGCCACCGGCCAGGCAGCGGGTCGAGCAGGAGAACCATCAGCGCCAAGCGACATTCGACGAGGACTATCGCCAGTGGGAGTGGCGCAAGACTGAGCACGACGCCGCTGAGTTCGCGCGTCAGCAGAGGGAAGAGGAGGGCGTCTGGGGCGACCTTGATGCCATGGAGCAGACCCTGCGCGAGCGCCTCGAAGAGATTGAGTGGCCGCGAGAGACGATGATTGATTTTGATCTCGGATCCGACGAACGCACGATAGCCGTGGATATCGAGTTACCTGCCGAGGAGGAAATGCCTGACCGCGAGTGGACCATGCCGGCGAAGCGGCTGAAGCTCACGCCGAAAAGACTGAGTGCGACCCGGCAGCGCAAACTCTATCGCGACTACGTGCACGGCATCGCTTTCCGCGTGCTGGGTGCGATATTTGCTCGTTTACCCACCGTGCAGGAGGCCCGGATCTCCGGTTACTGCCCAATCATCGACTCCGCGACAGGTGGCGAGCGAGATCAATACCTCTACAGCGTCAAGGTCACCCGTTTGCAGTGGAGCAAGATAGACTTTGACCAGCTTCAGCAAGTCGACCCGGTAGCGGCCATGGAGGCCTTCACGCTAAGGCGAGACATGACCAAGACCGGGGTCTTTCGCGATATAGAGCCGTTCAAGTTGGTATAGCGTTTTGCCTAGGATCTATTCGGACTGAACGTTCTCTTCTTCGTCATCATCTACACCTGACTGTCTATGTGAGTGATCATACACTCAAAATCAGGTGGCCAGATTCACTATGCCACTACACTTTCTGATGTCAGGCTTCGGCGTTGCTGCGAAACATGATCAGAAATTCATTCGGTGGCATCGGTCGGCCAAACAGATAGCCTTGATACAGGCTGCATCCCAACCCGGCGAGAACCGAGCGCTGCATCTCTGTTTCGACCCCTTCGGCGATCACGGACATCTCCAGGCTTTTTGCCAGGGCGATGATGCTGGCGGCGATGGGTGTCGATTGTGTGTCGTGACTCAGGTCGCGGACGAAAGCGACGTCTATCTTGAGCGTATCCAGGGGCAGCGACTTGAGATAGGCCATGGAGGAGTAGCCGGTCCCGAAGTCATCCAGTGCGAAGCGGATGCCCTGACGGCGCAGCAGGGTCATCTTCTCGATGGTCCCCTGTGGGTCGCTAAGCAACAGGGACTCGGTAAGCTCCAGGGTCAAACACGCTGGGTCAGCGGCATGGCGTTGAATAGCCAGGAGAACCTGATTCACGAAGTCTGGCTGCTGGAATTGACGCACGCTAACGTTCAGGGACAGCTTCAGCGCGCGCAGCTCTGGCTGCTGGCGCCACTCTCCCAGCAACCGACACCCTTCCTGCAGGACCCAGTTGCCAAGTGGCAGAATCAGGCCACTCTCCTCAGCCAGCGGAATGAACCCCCCGGGGGATATTTGGCCGCGCCTTGGATGCTGCCAACGGATCAGGGCTTCAGCGCCTACCACTCCTTGCACGGCATCCACTTGGGGCTGCAGGTGCAGGTGGAATTCATCGCTGTCTATAGCGAGACGAAGCTCGCGCTCGAGAGCAAGGCGCTCCTCCAGTTCCTTCTCCAGCGCGGGGCAGAACAGCCGAGGAAGACCGTTGCGCTCGCGCTTGGCCTCCAGCATGGCCAGGCCGGCGCGCTTGAATAGGTGTGTGGTGCCTCCACCTTGGTGGGGCGAGAAGATCAGCATGCCGACATTGATTCGACACGGATAGGTGTGGCCTTGGAGCTGGTAGTCCGCGGTAAGAGAGGCCACGACGCGGTCGGTCAGGTGGTGTGCTTCACGTTCGGCGGTGGACCGATCCCGCGTCGACAGTGGGGTCAGCAGGGCAAATTCATTCCCATCTAGCCGCGCCACGAACAGATCGTTGCTGGCCCAGCCACGCAGACGGGCGGCCAACTGGCGTAGCATCTCGTCTCCGACATCCTGCCCCAGGCTGTCATTGAGAAATTTGAAGCGGTCAATGTCGAACAGCGCCAGCAGAGCCAGAGGGGCGGTGGCGTCGCGGCGCTTCTCGGAATCATCCAGGCGCTCTTGCAGGGCCCGGCGATTGGGCAGCTCGGTCAGAAAATCGTGGTAGGCAAGATAGAGGATCCGCTGCTGGGCCTGTTGCTCGGCCGAGCGGTCGCTGATCAAGGCGACGTAGTCCCGTTCGTCACTGTCGGCGTAGCGCACACGGGTGACGCTCAACCAGGCAGGGAAGGAGGTGCCATCGCGGTGCTGTGCCTCGATCAAGCCACTCCATTCGCCGCTATTCGCCAGGGCTTGCTGGATGCGCAGGTTCAACGCCCGGCTGTCATCGACATACGCCAACTCCCATAGGGAGCGGCCAGCCGTGCCTTCATTCTCTAATCCCAGCAATTTTTCGAAGGCCTGGTTGCAGAGTCGAATGCGGGCCCTGTCATCGAATAGCACAACCCCATCGCGCAGCGCCGAGATCACCTCCAGCAGTTGGGTTCGCGTCATATGCTGGTGTTGCTCGCTGGCTTTCAGGCGGCGCTGAACCCGAGTGGCGACGATGGTAAGCAGCGCTGTCAGCAAGGCGCTGCCACTGATCAGGTAGATCAGCCAGTACGACTCACGAGCCATCGGCGGCGCTGCTGTGGCATCAGGTAGAGGCACGAACCAGGCCGCCTGCATGGCCACATAGTGCATGCCGCTGATGGCAAGCGATACGCATAGCGCCGAGATGAGGGCGCCAGTTCGGGAGCGCTGTTGGCCCCGCTCCTGGCGGAACAGGCGGTAGGTATAGACGCTCAGGATGCCGAGGCCGATGGCCACGCCCAGTGATACCAGGAACAGGCCAAGAGAGTGATGGAGCGTCGCGGGCATGCGCATGGAGGCCATGCCGATGTAGTGCATGAGCCCGATGCCGAGTCCCAGGCCGGCCCCGGCCAGCAGCGAGGTTCGATGGGGTGGGACTTGCTGGCGAGAGAGCACCAGCATGATCGCAAAACTCCCCAGCATGGCGGGAATGATAGACAGCACGGTCAGGGCCGGTGAGTGGGTCACGGTAAAATCTAGCTGGTAGGCATGCATGCCAGTGAAGTGCATGCTCCATACCCCAAGGCCCATTACGCTGGCCCCGGCAACCAACCAGAGCCAGCGCCAACTGGCTCGCCTGTCCGTGCCGACGAGATTGATGATGTCCAGGCCGGTATAGGCGGCTGCCAGCGCGACCACCCATGATACGAACACAAGGGGGATGTGGTGCTCGCCCTGAATAGCCCCCAGGGCATGAGGGTCGACCACGAGATGGGTAAGTATCGTCATGCAGTAGTCATCGGCAGCGCTCGCGGATTACTGAGGGACAAAAAGAGTCATTGATGAAAATGGGAGGCAGCCGGATACGAGCGCGCATCTCCAAAAAATGCAATGGAACGTCCCAGGAGGGGGCATTCAGGCAGGTGAGGCCACCGTGGCTTTCGCGGAAGCTGCAAGCCGCCAAACAGGCAACCCACCCAGGGAACCACGATGACCGACAAGAGCATGGCACTAACGGTGCTGCTTGAAAAGCGCATTGCCCTCAGGTCTGTCCCCAACACCGCGGCGGTAACACAGCTGGTCGGCGCAGTGTTGCTGGAGCAGGCTGATGAATGGCCGGTCAGCCGCCGGTATCGGAGCTCGGCCCCGGTTCCCAAGGAGCCGATCAAAGCTGGCACTGACCAATTGTTTCACGAGGAGGCGACGTAGCAGTCAGCGAGGCCGTGGTGGCTACAATCGCTGTAACACTGCTGTCGGGACGCAGCCGCAGTTGCTGTTGTCCTTGTTGGGATTGCTGAAGGGAGTCAAGGGGAGTGCCTGGCGTCAGCCCAGGGCCGAATCGATGAGATCTGGCTGGCCACCGAGCCGCTGGACATGCGGGCCGGTCCCGATACCGTCCTGGCTCGGGTGGTAAAGGTGTTCGGCATCGCCCGGCCGCACTGCGCTTATCTGTTCGCTAATCGCCGCGGCAACCGCATGAAGGTGCTGATTCATGATGGCCTGGGGATCTGGCTCTGTGCCCGCTGCCTCAATCAAGGCAAGTTCAACTGGGCCGGCACCTGGCATGGTGACCGGGTCGAGTTGTCGGCCGAGCGGTGGCGGCGCTGGTACAGGGCCTGCCCTGGCAGCGCATCGGGCCGGCAGGAGCATTTCAGTGCTTTGATTCTCGAACCACATAGCGGCACAGAATGCCCATTCTGACCATTCGATGATTCGCGCATCCCCCTACTGCCAGCGGACTGGCATAAACGCCGCATGAACATGCCACCCAACCTGTCTCAGCTCTCACCCGATCAGCTCCGCCAACTGGCAGCCGCGCTGATGACGCAGGTTGAGCAGCAGGGGCAGGCACTGGAAAAGAGCCAGTAGGCGCTGCGTCACAGCGAGCAGGTCAACCAGAAGCTGTCCCACGAACTGGCACTGCTCAAGCGCCACACGTTCGGTCAGCGCAGCGAACATCTCAATGTGCTGCAGATCAGTCTGCTGAAGGAAGTGGTCGATGCCGCCATCGCCGCCATCGAAGTCGAGCTGGAAGAACTCGTGACAGCAGCGACACTGACGGCGACCCAGCAAAAACCCACGCGCAAGCCCTCGCCCGACGAGCTGCCGCGCGTCGAGATCCGTCAAGAACCCGAGAGCGAGCACTGCACGTGTGGCTGCCAGCGGCGCCGAATCGGTGAAGAGATCAGCGAGAAGCTCGACTACACGCCAGGCATGTTCACCGCCGAGCGCCATATCCGCGGCAAGTGGTTCTGCGATCACTGCGAGACTCTGATCCAGGCGCCGATGCCGGCCCAGGTGATCGACAAGGGTATCCCGGCAAGAAGAAGACCCACTGTAATACTCAGATTGTCTCTCGCTGAATCAGGGACGCTTTGCCAGGCTGGCCCTGGAAGACAGAACAGTATGATTGAGCTGATAAGTGCCAAGTCTTTGAGGCCCAGCAAGGCGCTTAGACCGGTGTACACGAGTACTGGGTAAGAAGATCACTCTGACTTAACTAGAGTATGTCGTATCGGCACGTTCAATGCGCGGTCCAGCCGCCGTCGACCATCAGGGCGCTGCCGGTGACCAGGCCGGCGGCGGGCGAGGCAAGAAATACCACCGGGCCCATCACGTCTTCGATGCGGCCTAGCCTTTCCAGCGGGATCTGAGCGAGCACGGCCTCCCGGAAGCCGGGTTCCTGGAAGAAGGGTTGCGTCATCGGGGTTTCGATGAAGGTAGGGCAAAGGCTGTTGACGCGGATGCCGCGAGGCCCCAGCTCGACCGCCATGGCGCGGGTCATGCCTTCCACTGCGGCTTTCGAGGCGCAATAGAGGCTGCGGTTCTTGGCGCCCACGTGCCCCATTTGCGAGGACACGTTGATCACGCTGCCACCTGTGGGCATTTCCTCGATCACCGTTTGGGTAAGGAAGTAGGTTGCCCGGACGTTGAGTTCCATGACCACCGCGTAGTCCTCTGCCGTGACCTGATTAATCGGTTTGGGGCGGTTGGTGCCGGCGTTGTTGACCAGGATGTCGAAGCGCCGACCCGCCAGGGCGCGGCGAGTGGCGGCCTGGTCTTGAACGTCCAGCGCCAGGCCTTCCGCTTCGTGGCCGGCGGCGTGAAGTGCTGCCACCACCTCTTCCAGCCGCTCGGGGTTGCGAGCCATCAGGGTTACCCGGGCGCCGGCCTGAGCCAGGGCGCAGGCGCAGGCCAGCCCGATGCCCTGGCTGGCGCCGGTCACGAGAGCGCTGCGCCCATCCAGGCGCAGGCTCGGGGTTTGCGGCAGCTTCATACCGGCACCGCGGAGGCATAAGGTACGTCACGCTTGCCGTAGCGGCGTACGCGCTCGTTGGCTTGCTCGCCGTGGCCGGCAAACCCTTCCAGTGCGCACAGGCGCGAGCAGTAGCCGCCTATCTCGGCGGAAGCCTCGTCGGTGAGCACTTTCTGGTAGGTACAGGTCTTGAGGAACTTGCCGACCCACAGCCCGCCGGTATAGCGCGCGGCCTTCTTGGTCGGCAGGGTGTGGTTGGTGCCGATCACCTTGTCGCCGTAGGCCACGTTGGTGCGCGGGCCGAGGAAGAGCGCGCCGTAGTTCGTCAGCCTGTCGAGATACAGGTTGGGATCTTCGGTCATAACCTGCACGTGCTCGTAGGCCATCTCGTCGGCCACCTCGAGCATTTCTTCGTGCGTGTCGCATACGATGATCTCGCCGTAATCGTTCCATGCCTGGCGGGCGATCTCAGCAGTAGGCAGCTTGGTCAGCAGTTCATCGATGGCGGTGAGCGTCGCCTTGGCCAGGGCTTCGGAGTTGGTGAGCAGGGCCGCGGGAGAGGTGGGGCCATGCTCGGCCTGGCCCAGCAGGTCTGTGGCGCATAGCAGGCCATCGACGGTTTCGTCGGCGATGACCAGAGTTTCGGTGGGGCCGGCAAATAGGTCGATGCCGACTCGACCGAAGAGTTGCCGCTTGGCTTCGGCGACAAAGGCGTTGCCCGGGCCTACCAGCATATCGACCGGTTCGACGGATTCGGTGCCGATGGCCATAGCGCCTACCGCTTGTACGCCACCGAGCACCAGAATTTCATCGGCGCCGGCTAGATGCATCGCGGTGACGATGGCCGGATGCGGCTTGCCCTGGAAAGGCGGGGCGGCGGCAACGACCCGTTTGACACCGGCCACCTTGGCGGTTAGTACGCTCATGTGCGCGGAGGCGACCATGGGGTAGGCGCCTCCGGGAACGTAACAGCCAACGGCATTGACCGGAATGTGCTTATGGCCAAGCACTACGCCGGGGCGCGTTTCCACTTCCACGTTCTGCATGCTGTCCAGCTGAGCCTCGGCGAAGCGACGTATCTGAGCTTGGGCGAAGCGGATGTCGTCGAGCTCTTGAGCCGTGAGTTCCGACATGGCCTTTTCGATCTCGTCAGGCGTCAGTCGGAAGGAGGCGGGCGACCAGCGATCGAATTTTTCCGAAAGCTCGCGCACGGCCTCGTCGCCTCTTGCCTCGATGGCTTGTAGCGTCTGTTCGACGGTTTCACGTACCTTGCGGTCGGCTTCGGCGCGGGCTTCGCTGGTGGCGCCCGTTTTCAGTCGTCGGATCATGGCGGTTTCCTGCTGGATTTAGAAGAGTAATCGAGTTGCCTCGACAGACGGCTCTTCGCAAGGCTAGTATCGTTTGCATACGAATGCAATTATCTGGTTTCAGGTGATTCGAGCCGAAAGGAGGCAGCATGTCGGAACCTATCGCGGTAGTGGGCGCAGGACTGATTGGGCGGGCGTGGTCGATGGTTTTCGCGCGAGCGGGGCGCACGGTGAGGCTGCACGATGCCCAGGAACAGGCACTGGTCGGCGCCACGGAAGCGATTCGCCAGTCGCTGCATGATCTGCAGCGTGCCGGCCTGGTCGAAGATCCCGAAGAGATACTCGCACGTATTCGGATCGAGCCCGATCTGGCGCATGCCGTGGCGGGGGCCGCCTACGTGCAGGAGTGCGGCCCCGAGAACCTTGAAGTGAAGCAGACGATTTACAGCCGCCTGGAGGCGGCGACGGCCCCGGATACGATTCTGGCGAGTTCTACTTCGGGGATAGCGGCATCCCGCTTCACGGGACATCTGAGGCATCCGGAGCGCTGTCTGGTGGCGCATCCGGTGAATCCCCCTTATCTGGTGCCTGTGGTCGAGGTGGTGCCGTCGCCGCAGACCGGTGAGGAAGCGGTCGAGCGAACGCTGGCCTTGATGTCTCAGGTGGGGCAGGTGCCGGTATTGGTCAAGCGCGAATTGCCGGGCTTCATTCTCAACCGCCTGCAGGGGGCGCTGCTCAACGAAGCGCTGCGTCTGTTCCGTGATGGCTATGTGTCGGCCGAGGATCTGGACAAGACCGTCAAGCATGGCCTGGGGCTGCGCTGGTCGTTCATGGGTCCGTTCGAGACGATCGACCTCAATGCCCCGGCGGGGGTGACCGATTACGCCCGTCGTTATGGTCCGCTCTATGCCGATGTGGATGCGCAGCGCGATGGCGCCTCGCCCTGGCAGGAAGAAACCCTGGCGGCCCTGGAAGCCGAACGGCGCTCGGCGCTGCCTCTCGAAGGGCTGGCCGAACGTCAGGCGTGGCGCGACCGCCAACTGATGGCGCTTGGCGCTTACCGGAAGTCCATCGACGAGCAAGATGCATGAAGCAAAGACCAGTAACCTCCCGGGATGTGGCGCGTTTGGCCGGGGTGTCTCAGTCGGCCGTCAGCCGTTGTTTTTCACCTCAGGGGAGCATTTCCCCCAAGACCCGTGAGGTGGTTCTGGCAGCAGCGCAGCAGTTGGGCTACCGCCCCAACACCATTGCACGCTCGCTGATAATGCGCTCTTCACGCACCGTCGCGGTGGTGGTTTCACAGCTCGATAATCCTTTCTATGCGCTTACCCTGGCACGCGCTTCGCGCGCTTTTCAGTCCGAGGGGTATCATTTGCTGCTGTTCCTAGTGAGTGACGATGGCGATACGACGGGCGTGATGTCGGAGATTCTGCAAAGCCAGGCCGAGGGTATCCTGATGCTGGCGGCCACGTTGACGACCCCCTTTGCCCAGGAGTGCGTGGATCGCAGCATTCCCGTTGTAATGATCAATCGCACAGTGGACTTCATGGGGGTCAGTCAGGTTTCCAGCGACAATTATCACGGCGGATACTGGGTGGGCAGCTACCTGGCTGGCCAGGGCCATCGTCGCATGGCTTTCCTCAACGGCCTGGCATCTTCCTCCACGGGGGCCTACCGCCGCCGGGGTTTTCTCGATGCCCTTGTGGCCCAAGGGCTCGCATGCTGGGCGGAAGAGAGCGGGGAGTACCGTTTCGACAAGGCTTGCGAGGCAACGCGACGCCTTTTTGCCCAGAAGCCTTACCCCGATGCGGTATTCGCCGCCAATGACCACATGGCGGTAGCCGTCATCGAGACATTGAGAGCGGAGCTCGGTTTGCGCGTACCGGAAGATGTCTCTGTCATTGGCTTTGACGATACCCCGGTGGCGGCCTGGCCCAGCTATCGCCTTACCACGCTACGCCAACCGGTTGAGGAGATGGTGACGGTGGCAGCCGATCTGCTGCTTGCGCAAATGCGCGAGGGGCATCTCTCGCCGGTTCAACGTACCCTGCCGGTCGTGCCGATTCTGAGGGGGAGCGTGCGCCAAAGAGGCTGACAGCTGGCACATAGGCGGTCCGAGATACCTTACAAATGATTAAATTTTCGTATCCAATGTGCCTAATCGAAGATAAGCGCGAATCCGAAGGCGCTGTTTCGGACTCCTTCTGATGCCATGCCTGTCCTAGGTTGTTCGTCTGGCAGGAGCGGCTGGTGGTAATCAAGCCATATTACTGCATTGAATTTATTGATATTTTGCAGGAGACGAATGGCGCGGCACGAGGATGCATGATCGACATTGCTCGCTTGTCGGTGACTAGACAAAAGTAGGGTAAAAGGCTTTCTTGACTGATCGTATCCAATAAATTAGTTTGGGATACAAGACGGGAGTGGTTTTCGTCACGGAGAGACTCGCCTGAAGCACTCGCATTGCCAAGAACAATCTCGAATGAATCTGTAACGACGCACATAAAGCAATCGCAAAAACAATAGAGAGAGGAGCAAGTATGACCGTCCAGCCGAAGAAGAAAATGACCGCCAAGGCGCTCTTTGCCGGTGTTGTCCTTGTGGCCGCAGCGCCGGGCATGGCCCTTTCTGCCAATGCTACCGAATGGCCGACGGAAAACGTTCGCCTCATTCTTCCTTTCAGTGCAGGCGGTTCCATCGATCGCTTTGCTCGCGGATTGACCCAGCACTGGGAGGAATACCACGACTACGCCATGATCGTGGACAATCGCGGTGGAGCCTCAGGCTTGCTGGGCTCGAGAACGTTCCTCGGCTCGCCGGCCAACGGGCACTACCTGTTCGCTGGTATCCAGCCGACCCTAAGCATGAACATCGTGGCGCAAGGGGCCGACTTCGATCTGGAAGACTTCACCTTCATCAACATCGAGCAGCGCGACTATACGTCGATCGTCGTTCGGGCCGACTCTCCCTACGAAACCATCGAAGACCTGGTCGAGAGCATTCGCGAGAATCCAAGCGACGTTACCATGTCGATGGCGACTGGCTCCGGGACGCATCTATTTGGCCTGGCATTCCTCGATACGCTTGAGCTGGACCCCAATATCGTGACATTCGACGGCGGTGGCGAGCAGCGCACAGATTTGCTGGGTGGTCACTCAGACGCAGCGTTCTCTTCGGCATACGGCGATATGACGCTTGGCGACCAGGTCCGTGTGCTGGCCGTTTCTTCACATGAGACCTTTCCTGGATGGCCGGACGCCCCGCCAGTAAACGAAGCCTTTCCAGAGGCCGACCTTCCCGCTATCGGCGATAACCGGTTTCTTGCCGTACACACTAGCTTTGCTGAAGAGAACCCTGAAATTTTCGATGCCATCGTTGCCAGTTACCGGGAGGTGTTTCACAGCGACGCTTACCAGGCGCATATCGAAAATCTCGGCTCAGATCTGATTTCCGGCTTCTATGGTCCTGAAGAGTCAAAGGAAATCATTTATGAGATCCATGAGGTCGTAGAAAGATACGGCGACATGCTGTCAGGAAACTGATTGATGGGGAGGGGCGCTGGTGTGCCTCTCCTTTTTCTTGACGGGCGGAATCGCTTGAGGTGAGAGCTTATGGGGTTTCTCAGAGAGTTGGGCAAGAAGGGCGGTGAGTTTATCGTACCTTCGATCATGCTGGCTTACGCAACCTATTATTATCTGGAAGTAAGCGCTTTGCCAAGACGTGAAGTGAATTTACTTATGATCCAGCCCATATATTTTGTCATACTCGTGGCGTTCTTCGTTTTGGTGGCTGCTTATGTATGCAAATCCCTGGCTGGCAAGGATAGTCACGACTCCAATGGTGAGGCGAGCGAAAGAAAAATCACCAACAAGGCAGCAACGCTATCTTTTGCGGTACTAACAGTGGCTTATGTTTATGGAATAGAGTGGTTGGGGTTTGTAGTGTCTTCATGGTTATATATGACTCTGCTGCTCATGCTCTTCTCTGTTAAATCCTGGTTGATCGTTGCTGCATTTCCAGTGGGTACAGCCTTGTTCATTTACTTGACTTTCGATATGTGGTTGAGCATCCCCCTTCCGAAAGGCATATTGTTATAACCAAATGGCCGGAGAATGATTCATGTTCGATGCTGCTCCTATCTTGGAAGGTCTTGCTCTTCTAGCCGACTGGAAAGTCATGGCAGTCCTTCTTCTTGGTGTATTCTTCGGTATCATCACTGGTGCAATACCCGGGTTCAGCACCCCTCTGGCCATCAGTATCATGCTTCCGCTGACTTACCCGATGAGTCCTGTACTGGGGATAGCTTTCCTCACTGCAATCTATGCGGGTGGTAATTTTGGCAGTTCTATATCCTCGATCTTGCTCAACATACCTGGCTCCCCCCAGGCAATCGTGACAGGCTTTGACGGCAACCCCATGACGAAGCAGGGAAGAGCCAGCGAGGCGCTGGGCATGGCAGTCGCTTCATCCGCCATGGGCAACCTGCTTGGTGCTATCTTTCTGATTCTGGTCATGCCGCTTATCGTCACGGTTGCGCTGATGTTCGGTCCACCCGAGCTGTTTTTGGTTGGTGTGCTTGGACTGACGGTCATCGCTGCCTTGCATAACAGCTTTCTCAAAGCCATCATAGCAGGGGGATTCGGGGTACTTCTGGGTACCGTGGGCATGACATCGACTGGGGCGATTCGCGGTACCCACGGCTTTTTCGAGTTGATGGACGGCATTCCTGTCATACCGGCTTTGATAGGCTTGATTGGCTTTTCCGAACTCTTTTATATGCTGCAGCAGCGCTATGTTGCAGGAGGGAGTGGGCGCAAAGGCGATAGTCAGAAAAATCTGCATCTCCTTTTGTATGGGTTCGGTCGTGTGTTGAAACATCCGGTGACTGTGCTCAAGTCGAGCACCATCGGGGTTATTATCGGTGCGCTTCCCGGCGCTGGTGCCACTGTGGCAAGCGTAGTGAGCTACAATGAAGCCAAGCGCAGCTCAAGAAAACCGGAAGAGTTTGGTCAAGGAGCGGAAGAGGGTTTGATTAGCGCTGAATCGGCAAACAATGCTTCTGAAGGCGGCGCGTTGGCCACCATGTTGTCTCTGGGCATACCGGGTGGGCTGGCGACCGCGGTCATGGTCGGTGCCTTCATGCTGCAAGGTCTCATCCCTGGGCCGCGATTGTTCATCGATCATCAGGGACTCGTCTACGGTATCATGTTCGCGCAAATCGTGGCTTCTTTTTTCCTGTTCATGGCGGGCCTGCTGGTCTCACTGTACGCGGCCAAGGTGATCAATATACCTACTATCGTACTGATTCCCTTGATAGCCGTATTCTCTGTGGCGGGAACATATGCGATCAGCCTGCAAATGTTCGATGTAAAAATCATGCTCGTTTTTGCCGCACTCGGCATTCTGATGAGAAAATACGATTATCCTTTGATAGCAGTCATTCTGGGAATCATTCTTGGCCCGATATTGGACCGCCAGCTGATGAGGACCTTTCAGGGGGCAGGGGAGCTTTCTCTAGGAATTTTCCTGAACAGGCCTGTCAGCCTTATCCTGCTGTTTATGATTCTGATCTGTCTGACGCCCATCGCCCTTAAAATTTATCGTAATGTGAGAGAGAGCCTTGGGTATGCCAAGCGTACATGAGGCGAGTTACGGTTTGTCAGAAAAATGGCGCAAGGTGGAAAAGATGGAAGTTTTAGACACAGAAAGTCAAAAATTCACTAACCTTCCTGCACCTGAAAGGGCTTACATCATCATACGTGAAGCGATTCTTGCTGGTGAGTATCAGCCAAATGACAGGTTGCGCGAGGATGATTTGGCTAGCTTGGTGGGTACCAGTAGAACACCCGTTCGTACGGCACTGCATCGCCTTGCACAGGATGGGTTCGTGGTTTTTCATCCCAATTCTGGTGCTGCAGTGCGAGGATGGACAAGAAAGGATGCCATCGAGATCTTCCAGGTAAGGGCGTGCTTGGAAAGCTGTGCTGCGGGGCTTGCCGCGCGAAATGCAAAACCCAGGGATATTCGGGATCTCGAGCTCATCTGCGAGGAAATGGAAAGCTACCGGCTGGCACCTGAAACGGTCGGGTCCCTATCGGTGTTGAATCGCAAATTTCATACGAAAATCCTGAAATTGGCAAATAATTCCAAGCTCGAAGAAACAGCGTTGTCGCTGATGGATATTGGTTTTTTGATCAGGTCCTATCGATTCTTCTCAGCCAAGGACGAGCAGCGCAGCTTGATACACCATCGCGATCTCGTAGCCGCTATAGCGGCAGGAGATGGTGACTGGTCCTCATCGATAATGAAGTCTCACATCATGGCGGCGTGCGACCTTATGCGAACGAGCGAGGAGGAATGATGCTTAGTTACGAATTCAATACCACACGAAAGCTGATTGTCGAGCAGGGTGCGGCTGCGCGCCTGCATGAGGTGGTGAGCCAATTCTCGGCCAAGCGTATCTTTTTGATCACGGATCCTGGTATTTCCGATTTAGGATTGCATGAGCCCTCGATGTCAGGCCTGGCAGAGCATGGGGTTTTGGTAGAGCTATTCGACGACGTGGTCGCAGACCCACCCGAAACGGTCGTGCTCGAGGCCATCGAGCGAGCCAGGCAAATGCGTGCCGAGCTGGTCATCGGTTTTGGCGGCGGTAGCTCCATGGACGTAGCAAAGCTGGTGGCCTGCTTTGCTCATCCGCACTGCCACCAGCCGCTGCAGGAGGCCTATGGTATTGGAAAGCTCCAAGCCGATAGGCTGCCGCTGGTTCAGGTGCCCACAACGGCGGGCACGGGGTCCGAGGTGACGCCGATCTCCATCGTAACGACTGGCGAAACGACCAAGTCGGGCATTGTCTCGCCGGTGTTGCTTCCGGACGTTGCTGTGCTGGATGCCGGCCTGACGGTGGGACTGCCACGCCATGTGACAGCGGCCACGGGTGTCGATGCCATGGTGCATGCGATAGAGGCTTACACGAGCAAGATTCGCAAGAATCCGATGTCCGATATGTTCGCCAAGGAAGCCTTGCGCCTTCTCGTCGATCATATCGACCGGGTGCTGCAGGACGGCAACGATCTCGATGCGCGGCAAGGCATGCTGCTGGGTTCCTGTCTTGCCGGCCAGGCTTTCGCCAATGCGCCGGTAGCGGCAGTGCATGCCTTGGCTTATCCCCTCGGAGGCCATTACCACGTGCCTCACGGATTATCCAATGCCCTGGTGCTGCCGGCGGTGCTTCGCTTCAATGCGGTGACGGCAGCCGAGCGCTATGCTGAGTTGGTGCCAATCCTGACTCGCGAGCCACGCTCCCCCTCGTTTGCTGACGATTGCGAACGCTTCATCGTGGGCATCGAGGCACTGTTGAATAGAAGCGGTTTGCCCCTGAGATTACGTGATGTCGGTATTCATGAAACCGCCCTCGGGGCACTGGCTGCGGACGCGATGCAGCAACAGCGTTTGCTGGTCAATAACCCCCGGGATGTGACAGAGCAGGATGCTCTTGAGATCTACCAGACTGTCTATTGATGACGGCCTCTTGACCGCGACGTTATGAGACCACGATAGGAGCGGTGGGGTGGTTTATGCGGGAAAGAGCGCAGCCCGCCGTTTTTCACTCGTCGGTGACCATTAGTCGGAGCAGCAGAGGGAAGCTGATCGCCATGAACATCAGCCTGGCCAGGTGATGTATGCCTACGAAGCCAGCATCGTGACCGACAGCGAGTGCGATCAGTGCCATGACTTCTGCCCCGCCGGGCGCATAGGCCAATAGCAACTGCGTGAAGGGTACGTCGATTACCATGCTGATGGGGAAGGCGATTGCGCTGGTTGCGAATAGCGTCAATGTAACGGAGAAGCACGACACGGGAAGCAATTTGGCCATGCTTCTCAGGCTGCTGCCGGTAAAGCGTGTTCCGACCATCGCGCCGGTCAGGATGAAAATCGATGTCTGCAAGCCCGTTGGCAGCCTGCCAGCCTCGAAGCCGCTGATGGAAACCAGAGCTGCTCCCAGGATCGATCCCAGAAGAACGGCAGCGGGAAGCCGATAGCGTTTGCATATGGCTGCCCCCAGAACGGCAGCGAGTATCATCATCGCGAGCGCCGTGTAGTGAGTTTCCTGTGCTTCCAATACCCTATCCCCGCCGGCTCCCTTGGCAAGTAACGGAAAAAGCACGACGAGAAATAGTAGCCGTATGCTTTGAATCATCGTGACCTGCGGTACGTTGCATGGGTACTGCGACGCCGTTTGCAGTATCAGCACCATGTGTCCGGGATAGGCCGAGAGGAAGCTGGTGTTTCCGGATAGCCTGGTGAGCCTGGAAAGTGCGTGAGAGACGGTGAAGGTGATCGTTAACATGGCGGCCACCAATCCCGCCAGGCTTGGCAGCCAGGAAGCCGCTTCAGAAAAGAACCGTGGGCTCAAGGAGCTGCCGATACTGATGCCGACAAGCAGCAGGACTAGTGCTTGCAGCTCGCTGGGATAATTCAGTCGAAGGCCGGCGAGGCTACCTGCCAAGGTTGCGACAATGGCGCCAAGTAGCCAGCCTGCAGCCAGGCCGGCAATATTGCCGACTAGCCCGCCTAAGGCGGCCAACGCCAGGGTTCGGGTCGTACTCGAAATTTGGCTGTACAAACCTTGAATCCTGAGTGGCTATGTCGAGAAATGCTCACCGGGGCATACTCCCGGTGAGCGGTTGCCAGCGCTCAGGCTTTGACAAAGCGCAGGCACTTTTCGGGTGAAGCCTAGCCCATGTAGCGCTTTTCAAACTCCCAAACCTCTGGGAAGCCGATCAGCTCATTGAACTCGCTGAAACTATACAGCAGGGAAGAGTCGGTCACGCCGCCATTCTCTTTTAGATCGGTATAGCTCTTTTCCAGGGCTGCGGCAGTGGCCAGGAAGCCGGCGGCGGGATGGATGGCCAGTGCAAAGCCCAGCGACTGGAGTTTGTCGGCTGAGAGCAGCGGTGTGCGGCCTCCCGGCACCATGTTGGCTATCAGTGGCTTGTCGATGCGCTTGCCTATGGTTTCCATTTCCTGCTCCGATTCGGGCGATTCGATGAAGATGGCATCGGCACCCGCTTCGCTGTAGGCCTGTGCGCGTTTCAATGCCTCATCGAGCCCCAAGGCCGTTCGGGAATCCGTGCGTGCGATGATTACGAGATCGTCGCTACGCCGCGCATCGCAGGCGACTTTAATTTTTTGTACCATGTCTTCCAAGGGAATGACTCGGCGATCGGGCGTATGGCCGCACTTCTTCGGGAATTCCTGATCTTCGAGTTGAATGGCGGAAGCTCCTGCTTCTTCATAGCCCTGCACGGTATGATGGACGTTAAGTAATCCGCCGTAACCGGTATCGGCATCAGCGACGATGGGAGTATTAGTCATTTTCGCCATGGTGGCGATTCTGCTGACCATGTCGCTATAGGTGGCAATGCCTGCGTCGGGTAAGCCCAGGTGAGAGGCAACCGTGCCATAGCCGGTCACGTAAAGAGCCTTGAACCCCATGCGGTCGGCGATCAAGGCTGAAATCATGTCATAGATACCGGGTGCAACGACGATCTCCCCGGAGTTCAGCTGTTCTTTAAGTGTCTTGGCTGTCATTGTTCATCTCCTTTACATTCATTTTCAAGCTGGTTATTGATGTAGGCTGGACGCGCCAGGTGATAATCAAGATGTTTCTATCCAAGGGTTTTCTGTGATATGTCGTGCTTCGAATTCCTTGATTTCATCAAGTAATCGAAAAGTCATTTGGACTTCTGATTCGCCCTTGAGGAGTGCCTCTTTTCGATAGGAATCGATTTCGAATGAGAGGCTTAGGCCATCTCGATTGGTGATGCTCTGGTGAGGCAAGTCTACGCTCAGGATCGTGGAGTCGCCTTCCACTTGCATGAGCGATTCGATGCTTTGCTCATCCATGCGAATCGCCAATAGGCCATTCTTGAGGCTGTTATTGAAGAATATGTCGCCAAAATCCGGCGCGATCGCGACGCGAAAGCCATAATCCAGCAATGCCCATACGGCATGCTCTCGCGATGAGCCGCATCCGAAGTTTTTTCCTGCCACAAGAATGCTCGACTCGGCCTTGGTTGGGTCATTCAGGGGGAAGCCCACTCTGAGCTTGCCATCGGGCGTGAAACGAAGGTCGTGAAATAGTTGGTCCCCATACCCGGCATCACGAGGGCGGTGCAAGTACCGTGCGGGTATGATCTGATCGGTATCGATGTTTTCCCAGGGCAAGCGAAGGACTAGCCCGCGGTGTTCGGTAAAAGCTAGCATTTGGTACCCTCCAGCTCCCTGACGTCGGTAAGGTGGCCGGTAATGGCAGCAGCAGCGGCCATGGCGGGGCTCATGAGGTGCGTTCTGCTGCCCGGGCCCTGGCGGCCGGCGAAGTTGCGATTAGAAGTGGAAGCACAGCGAGCACCGGCAGGTACCGAGTCTCCGTTCATGGCGACGCACATGGAGCACCCCGGCTCTCGCCACTCGAACCCCGCCTGTAAGAAGATCTCGTGCAGTCCCTCCTGTTCCGCTTGGCGACGAACCTGTTGTGAGCCGGGTACGACGAAGGTGGGGACCTTGGCTTTGCCGAGCTTTGCAATCTTTGCAGCTTCGCGCAGGTCTTCCAGGCGGCTATTGGTGCAGGACCCAATGAATACGCGGTCGACTATGAGGGTGGTGAGTTTTTCGCCCGGCTCGAGCCCCATGTACTCGATGGTGGCATTGTACTGTTCCCGCTTGTTGAGCTCGATCTCTTCGAGGGCGGGAATGTGGCCAGTGATAGGCAGGGCGGTTTCCGGTGAATTGCCCCATGTTACCGTTGGGGCTATTGCGCGGGCCTCTATCGTGACTTCCTTGTCATGCTGCGCATCGGCATCGCTCTTGAGTTCTCGCCACGCTGATACGGCACGCTCGAAGAGCTCTCCTTGCGGCGCGAAGGGCTTGCCATTCAGGTAGGCGAAGGTCGTTTCATCGGGTGCAATCATGCCGGCCCGTGCGCCGGCTTCGATCGACATGTTGCACAGTGTCAGGCGGGACTCAATGGACAGTTCGTCTATGACCTTGCCTGAGTATTCAATGACATGCCCTGCGCCGCCATTGGCGCCGATGGTGCCGATGATAGTCAGAATCAGGTCTTTTGCCGTGACGTAAGGGCCGAGCTCGCCGTCGATGCGAATGTGCATCGATCTTGGGCGCTTCTGCCAGAGCGTCTGGGTGGCGAGTACATGAGCGACCTCAGAGGCACCGATACCAAAGGCTAGCGCACCTAGCGCACCGTGAGTGGAAGTATGGCTATCGCCACACACGAGTAGGGTGCCCGGCAGGGTGAGTCCCAGTTCGGGGCCTGCTACGTGGACGATGCCTTGGCGCTCGTCACCCGCACCGAAAGACATGATGTTCTGATCGCGGGCATTTTCCGCCAGCGTCGTCACCATGTTGTCATGTACGGGATCGCGATCGGGTTCGTGATGAGTGGCAATGTAGTGGTCGGCCATGCCGAACGTCAGGTCGGGCCTTCGTACCTTTTTTCCCTCGGCCTTGAGCTGATCGAACGCCTGTGCCGTTGCGTCGTGCACCAGGTGCCGGTCTATGAAGAGAAGTGCAGTGCCATCATCCCGCTCGGTGATGACATGCGACTCCCATATCTTGTCGAAAAGCGTTTTTCCCATCGCTGCTTGCCTCGCTGTCGTTGGCCTCGCTGTCGTTGTTAGCCATGGCTGAGCGTGTGATGCCAGCTAGAGTATACATATACCACAGATCGTATCCAATCAAGGACAGCGCGAACAATTCGCGCATGGAAGGCTTATTCTGCGCTGCCAGTGTTCTTGCCGTACATGAATTTGAGTGTGCTAGGAATCGAATAGATAACTAGTTGAATTATATGATGATTAACCTTGTGTTTTTGGGGGTGTAAAGGAGCGTGGGAGGCTGGATGGCAACCTGGTTGCTCGGATCGCATCAAGCAGTATTTGACAAACCGTATCCAATGAGTAAGGCTGTGATTCACCAGTATACAGACAATAAATGACACACTGGAGATGAGGCATGGCACAGCACGGTTCAGGTCCTGAAAATGGAAAAAAGAGCTTTGCCAACAATGGCTTGTCGCATTCCGTTCAGTCTGCTTCCTACGCAGGTAACTCCGTCGGCGCCATGCCTAAAGCTTGGAAAAGCAAGGAGCTGGTTGACGATCATGCCTGGGTTAGAGCGCTATCGTCCGAAGAGCGGGAAGGTTTGATCGCGGGCCTGGCGGTCTTCGAGGATAGCGGCAAGCCCCTTTTGCAAAGCAGCGCTCAGGACTTCCCGTTCGACAACCTCGTACAACTGATTGCCGATGTCAGGCAAGCGGTGTCGAGCGAGTTGGGCTTCGTGGTTCTGCGTGGGCTGCCTATCGAGTCGCTGCCTGTCGAACGTATCCGGGCGCTCTACTGGGGGTTGTGCAACCACCTGGGAGTGCTGCGGCCGCAGGGGGTCAAGAGTGACCTGATTGGCGATGTACGTGATGCCGGCGGCAATTATCGATCTGCGAGCGGTCGGGGTTACAACACGAATGCCAGGCTCGACTACCACACCGATATGGCGGATCTGGTCGGTCTGCTTTGTATCAACGCGGCAAAAGCCGGCGGTGAGAGTCGTATTGCATGCTCCGTATCATTGAAAGACGAGATTGCCTCTACGGCTCCTGAACTATACGAGGCGCTGTGCAGAAATATCCATTATTCCCGTAAAGGGGAGGAAAGCCTTGAGGAAGCGCCATACTATGCGGCTCCCATCTTTTCGGAACGAGATGGCTTTTTTTGTTGCCGATACGTTCGCAACCATATTCGCTACGCACATGAGTTCGATGGGGTTCCTCATCCTGACGACTATCAGGTCGAAGCAATGGACATGCTGGATCGCCTGGTGGCATCCGATGAATTTACTTTCGAGATGACTCTCCAGCCGGGGGACATGCAAATTCTCAACAATCACGTCATTCTGCATTCACGTACTGATTTTGTCGATTTCGAGGAGGAGAGCAAGAAGCGTCATCTATTGAGAGCCTGGATTTCAACGCCATACAGCCAGCCACTTTCCCCAGCGCTGGAGGCAGCTTACCACGACGTCGGCGCCGGAGCCGTGCGCGGGGGGATCGTTGGCCAGCAATTCGATGAAGTAAAAAGAGGATATACCAAAAAAGCTGCTGAATTTCACGGTATGCCTTATCGGATACCAGCCTGAAGCCCATGAATTGACAATATCCCGGGGGATAACAATGAAAAAACTACCTGTACTTTCCGCACTCGCTGTTGCCGTTGGCTTGAGTGGTATATCAACGGTACAAGCCAACAACTACCAGATGCTCGTTCCATTTCCCACCAATCACGCTCTGAACGATATAGCCCATTTGTTCGTCGAGATGGTCGATGAGCGGTTCGATGGCCAATATCAAATCAGTTTGGTGGGTGAGGATGCGATTCCAGGGTTCGAACAATTCGACCCGGTGAGCTCCGGTGTTTTTCCCATGGCTCTCTCGACGGGGCCGTATCACACTGGTGTCACTGGCGTGGGACTGGCTGCAGATGCCATTGATGCCGACCCGGAAGCGCGCCGGGAGTCTGGTATATGGGAGGCCTACCAGGATTACTACCTGACTCACAATGTGCGAATGATCTCGTTTCCTTCCGCTAATCCCGGCTATCACTTCATGCTGACAGACCCCATCGGCGATGACGGTGGATTTGAAGGACGCATCATTCGTGGCACTCTGACTTACCATGGTCCCATTCGTGCCTTCGGTGGGTCCCCCACTGTGATGCCTGTCTCGGAAATTTACACCGCGGCGGAGCGAGGTGTCATCGAAGGCGCAGGCCACAATATTTTCGGCAATTACCAAATTGGCCTGCACGAGGTACTGCCCTATCTGGTTCGTCCTGGATTCGGGGTGACTAGTTTGATGGTGGTCTTCAACGAAGACTACTGGGCAGAGATTCCTGAAGAGGACCAGGCAACGTTTCTGGAAATTGGACGTGAGCTGGAGGATGCCTCACTCGCTCATTATGACCGACTTATTGCGGAAGAAACGGAGTTGATGGAGGAGGTGGGAGCTGAACTCACATATCTGGGGGAAGAGCAGCAGCAGGTTCTCGATCAGGCCTTTGCAGATGGCCTCTGGGAAGAGGCCATCCGTATTTCGGGGAGTCCAGCCGAGCAGATGCGTGAGCTCGCTCGCGAGGCTGGCCTGACGCCTTGAGGCTGCATCCTTGACGGGCGTTCATCGTCACTGGCCGCGCGCGGTCAGTGACGATTTCGATTTGGCGTTAATATTTCTCTAAGAATCTGGGGGCTGAGAAACAATGAACAAGCTATGCTCCGGCCTTGGCAAGACACACGATGCGTTAACGGATATAGGCTACTGGATAGGTGTGCTGGCCTTGTTCGCTATCTTGATCATGTTTTGCTACGAAATAACGGCGCGCTATTTTTTTCGCAGCCCTACTCAGTGGATTAGTGACTTTACGGGTTATTTTCTCCTCTTTTCGACCTTCCTTTTAGCTCCAAGATTGACTAGGGAGCGGGCTCATATCGAAATAAGCTTCGTTAAAGATATTTTGCCTGAAATACCCAGGGGCTATTTTAGTTCTATGCTTTTCTTGCTTGCAGCCGTGGCTTGTGTATGGGCTGGTTGGTATGCCTTCGAGGAGGCCATGCGTCAATACAGTCGCGGCATCAGCACCATGGCCGTTGTATCAGTTCCAAGATGGTGGATGAGTGCAGTGATTTCTTATGGCTTGATTAACTCCGGTGTATATTTCTTGCGGGCAAGTGTCATGGAATTTCAGGCCTCTCTGACGAGACAAGGTCGTTGATGCCTCATAACAAAACCAGATATTGGAGATAAACATGGAATGGCTTCAGATCTTGCTTGCGGGCTTGGGAATACTTCTTTTCTTGTTTGTTATTGGCGTACCGGTATTTGTGGCGTTTCTCTTCACGAATCTGGTCGGTGCCATGTACTTCTTTGGTGGGCGTGGATTCAGTATTTTTACCAACAGTATTTACGATACGCTTGCCTCTTCTTCGCTTGCAACCATCGCGTTATTCATATTGATGGGGGAGGTCTTGTTTCGTTCGGGGGCAACCGATGCCATCTTTCGTTCGACTGATACGTTGATTGGTCGCGTCAAGGGGCGAGACTTCGTGCTCTCGGCTGCGTTGGGAACAATATTTGGAGCACTTTCAGGCGCTGCAATGGGGGTTGTCGCCATGCTGGGGCGATCCCTTCTCCCACAGATGCTGGCCAGGGGCAGCGATCGCAGGCTCTCCATCGGGGCCATTCTGGGTGGGGCCAACCTGGCCCCCATCATCCCACCCAGCGTACTCATTATCGTCATCGGGATGTTGGCCAATATCTCCATATCTCGATTTCTCATCGCAGGTATAGTACCTGGTCTCATTATTGCCTCTCTTATCCTTTTGTATACATCTGTGAGAATTGCGATTAATCCTGGTTTGGCTGGCCAGGCTTCCACAAATGATGTCCCGGTCAGGAATTTCAGGGACAAGGTCATTGCTGTCCTTCAGCTACTGCCTTTCTCCGTCATCATTTTCTTTGTGATGGGGTTTATCCTGCTGGGGATCGCTACTCCTTCCGAGTCGGCCGCTTCCGGTGTGGTGGGGGCGCTTCTAGCGGCGGCTTATTACAGGAAACTTTCCTTCAAGATGATTCTGGAGTCCGTTCAGTCGGCGGCGGCCGTATCGGCTATCATACTGATCATCATGGCCAGTTCGAAGCTGTTCAGTCAGCTACTTTCCCTGAGTGGTGCGACCTCGGCCATCGCTCAGCTTTCGGTTGCGACATCGCTGGATCCCCTGGTCATGCTGTTGATCATGATGTTGATACCGTTCATTTTTTGCATGTTCATGGATCAGATAGCGATCAGCATTGTGATCATTCCAATATATACTCCTGTCATAGCGGCGCTGGGTTTCGATCCTTTGTGGTTCTGGGTCCTTTTTCTCATCAATGTGACTATAGGTGGGTTTTCGCCACCGTTTGGATATGTCCTGTTTGCTTTCAAGGCGGCAGCGCCGGAGCTGAAGGTAAATGATCTTTATGCTGCTGCCTGGCCTTTCGTAGGCGTTTTCATTCTGGCCATGGTGATCATTGCCATGTTTCCCGCCGTGGTGACCTGGCTGCCCGGTATGTTGTGAAAAGCACTTTGTATAGAGAGGAAAAAATAGATGGCTAGCGAAGATCTTGAGAAAAATTACCGTAATACCTTCAATGGCTCGACTGGGTTCGGCAAGTCCACGGCCGTTCTGGCGATAGACTTCATGAAGGCTTATACGCTTCCTGATAGCGGTCTCTATGCGGAAGGCGTCGTCGAGGCGGTCAAGCATGCGGCGGCGTTATACGACTGTGCGCGTCGATGTGATGTGCCTGTCATTCATACGCGGGTCGTCTATTCGGCGGATGGAGCTGATGGTGGGGTTTTCATAAAGAAATTGCCTGTTCTCCGTCAGATGACGGAATCCAGCATTTATTCGCAATTCGATGACAACGTGCTGCCTGCCGATGGCGAGCCTGTAATTCGCAAGCAGTACCCAAGTGCCTTTTTCGCTACGCCTCTCGTCTCCATGCTCGTCGCCAAAGGGGTCGATACGGTTGTCTTGACTGGCTGCTCTACGAGTGGGTGCGTTCGTGCCTCGGTGGTCGACGCCATTTCTTATGGATTTCGTGTCGTCGTGCCTCGTGAGTGCGTTGGAGACCGCCATCAAAATCCACATGAAGCGAATCTATTCGACATCCACGCGAAGTATGGCGATGTGATGAGTATGAGTGAGGTGATGAGGCATTTCGAGGAGTGCGACAATCATGGATTATAGTGACTATGTCGAGCGAAATTTCATTCTCTTGTCTGGTGTCGAGCCTAGAGATGGCGATGTAGAGCGGACATCAGAAGTACTTTCTCGGGTGCTTGGCGCTATCGATTACTCCTTTGGCTCTGTAGTTGATAACGATCTCAAGGAGTGTGATTTCGATGATTTGATCTCAAGACACAAGTGAGGATGGACGCGATGAGTGATCCGATGGCCTGGACGCTGAAGGAGGCTGCTTCAGCCGTACGTAAAAGGGAAATCGGCTGTGTAGAGCTCGTTTCGGTGAGCCTGGAGGCGGCCCGGCGCATCAATCGAGTGTCGAATTGCTTCATCCGCATCGATGAGGCGTTCGCTCTGGATTCGGCACGTGTAGCCGACCGTCTTGTTGGTGGAGAGCGAATGCTCATGGCAGGTATCCCTATGGCTCACAAGGACATGTTCCATCGCAAGGACATGCCCTGTTCCTATGGGTCGTCAGCTGAGCTGGCCCAGGTCCCAAAGCAAACTTCCCGCCTGCTGGCCGCCCTGGACCGCTCGGGAGCCGTTCAGCTTGGTAGTCTGAACATGTCTGAGTTTGCTTTCGGCGCAACGGGTCATAACGATCACTTCGGCGCTTGTCGCAACCCCTGGAACCCGGCCTATATCTCAGGCGGTTCGTCCAGTGGCTCGGGTGCTGTTGTTGCGTCGGGTGCGGTATTTGCGGCGCTGGGCTCGGATACGGGGGGCTCGGTGCGCATACCGGCGGCAGCTTGTGGGGCCGTTGGCCTGAAACCGACACATGGGCTGTTGGGCAGCGACGGTGTCATGCCCATGTCGCGCTCGCTCGACTGCTTCGGGCCGATTGGCCGCACTGCGGAAGACGTCGCGTTGATGATGGACTGTCTGACATCGGCTGGCAGTGGTGTAGTCGCCCGGTTTTCCCGGTCTTTGGAAGATGATGTCAAGGGGCTGCGCGTCGGGATTCCTGAGAATTACTATTATGAGGATATCGACCCCACGATCGAGTCTTTGATGGAAGAGAGCCTGCTGCGGCTCGAACAACTCGGCTGCAAGTTGGTCAAGGTCAAGGTGCCCGGTCACCAGGAGCTGACCAGTTTGTCCTATATCGTTCTGGGTGCTGAATCTGCAGCCTATCATGCTACGCGATTCGCCAGGCATAAGGCCAGTTACGGTCACCAGACGCGGGCCCGGTTATTGCACGGCTTCTTCATTCCTGCTGCGGCCTACGTTCAGGCCAGGCAGCTTAGAGGCCTCCATTTCAAGCGATTCATGAATGACGTCATGAAGCAGTGCGACGTCTTGCATACCCCTGTCTTTCGACGGCCTACGCCGACGCTCGCAGAAACTGATCTGGGAGACTCGCTAGAGTCGACCAAAATGATCACGGATCTGAGTCATTGCACCCGGCTGACAAACTACCTGGGGCTTCCAGCACTGTCTCTACCGTGCGGTTTTTGCCCCAGCGGCCTGCCGGTCGGCTTTCAGCTGATTGGCAAACCATTCGCTGAGCCGACGCTGCTTTGTTTAGCCCATGGTCATGAAAAGCTGTCTGGCATTCGGAATCTCATTGCGAGAGTTACCTAACCTTTAAGTGGCATTATATATGTTGGTTTTCTGCACGATGGAGGTGTCCAGCAGCCCCTTTCCTGTTGTAGTAATGCGCTGTTCCTCGGCCACTGCTGTGGCCAACTGATTGCAGTTGGAGACCAGTGCGTGCTCGTTGTTTTGCAGATGGGAAGCAGTAGGTCTGGCGCTTCTTCTTTGCGAGCTGATGGCCAGACACTCTCCATGCGTTTCTATATTGGTATATTGGCGGCGCTGAGCAACGCTGTGCGAGGTGGTGGGGCGGTCTCGCTGATAGACACTGCCTGACGTCTGGCATATGGCCATTGTTCAAGCTGATAGCTGCGCTGGCGGTAGACGGCGAGGAGAGTCAAGGCGAGTTCCTGGCGTCAGCCCAGGGCCGACAACACTGCCAGCATAATCACCACTGCTGCGATGACCCATAAGATATTTTTCATAGAGACTCCTTTCGTCATCAGTGGCCAATATCCACGGCGATGCCGGTATGCCTGATCTTTTGCATACTGGGCTGTCTGTCCCTTGGCGTCGGTGCGCTAGCGGACATACCGGCCGCTGCGGCAGGGATGGCCGACTCGCAGCCGGAAGCAGCAATGGTCGTAGTAGCCGAGCAAGTGCTGGCCGAATCACGCCATGTAGCCTGGCGAAACGGCAAGGCTGCCAGCGGTCAGTTCTGCCCCGTGTTAAAGAGATCGCCGAGATCCCGGTCATCACCATCCAGCCCGAAGGTGGCGCGGGGCGGGTCGAAGTCCTCCTGTTCGCCGATCACTTCGCCCGCCGGCGAGATGATGATGCTGCGCTTCTCGGCAAAGCAGTAGTGGTAGCGCTTTATCTCGCCCCAGGTGACCAGCTTGCCTCCGCTCTCCTGCAGGTGCTCACGCGCTTTCTGGCAGGCTGTGGCCAGGCGCTCCTCCCATGGCAGCCGCCAGAAGCCGATGGGAAATGGAAGACGGCGGAAGTACTCGGTGAAGGCCATGGCGAAGATCGGCGTTGTCGGGTTTGTCCGCCGGACGTAGTCCGTGTCAGCAAACAGCCAATGGCGAAAGGCGCTGCGGTCCTCGGCGAGCCTTTCTGCCACGGCTTCGATGGCGGATAGAGACTCGGCTTCGCCGAGCCCTGCGCAGCGACACAGCGCCTCGAGGAAGCCTCGCTCGCCGAAACGTTCGTCCCGATATTCCCGCTCCAGCCCGAGATAGGGGCTTTCTCCGATAGCCTGGTAATGGGCCACCGCGGACGCTTCGGGGAGCGAGTAGCCCATCGCCCTTAACACGTCGGCGGGGACCAGATGGCGGGTTCTGAGTCGTAGCTCCTGGTTCAGGTTCATCGTTCTGCCCCCCTCTGCGGCGTCTGCTGTTCACCGGGCGTCACGCGGTTCGGAGCGGCTTGCGCCGTCCGGTCTCCGGCCAGCATGACGTCGTTGCGTAGCTCCCGGCGTACGATGTCATCCTGGGCCAGATGGTGGCCCGTCAGAGCATCCGCAAGGTGCTCGTCCGGCCGGGCGGGAGATCCACCAGCGGCAGCGAAAAGATGGGTGTCATGCGAGAGGCGATTGTGAGGTGTCATGGCTGTCTCCTGTTCCCCTGGTGCAATCGGCAAGCGCCGACCCAGGGGAGTGGAGTCGCACGCCGCTTTAGCTGCATTTCTATTCCGCCCGCAAGTTGGTGCTTAAATCGGCGGTGGCCCGGAGGCCGGACAACAAAAAACCCGCTCAGCGATGGCTAAAGCGGGCCTCTGGCATCGCTTTAGCTGCATTTTTAGAGCGCCCGCAAGCTGAGATTCAAATCGGCGCTTCCAGAACAGTAACCAGCCTGCCCATGCAGTGTCAATCCCGATCTCCGCTAGCATACTGGATCACCCCTGATATCCTGTACACCCCTTGCCTTGGGCTTGAAGTCACTGGTTCGCGGGTGGGATGCGTAGCTCTCAACGTACTCAAACCGCGAATTCAAGCTATGGTGCCCCAGCTACACTCCAAGATCAGGACCTGCACAGCAATGGAGTTGCTACGACGAAACCCGGGTGATTCACTTCGTTTATCTGGCTCTTGCCGCGGGCAGCTCTTCCCAGCGCGTCGAGTAGCGCTGGGTGAGGTTATCGCAGCGCAGCTACTGAGGCGCTGCCTACTTGCTAAACGGTTGGTGGCCGAGCATTGATCAGCTCCCACAGTTGCTCAGCTGCTGACGCGCCGCCTCCAGGTTGCCAGTAGCAGGCCACTACCAGCATCGGCCCTCCCAGCTGTTCTGCGAGCGAGACGAGCCTCCCCGCCTCGAGCTCCAACTCGATTAGGCCATGCGGCAACCATCCAATACCTAATCCCGCCAGCGATAGCTCGCGGATGCCTATCGTGAAGGCTGTTTCACAAACCAGTTCGACATCATAACGACGTTGTAGATCCAGCAGATAAGGGGACGACAGCGCGCTGCCCAGAAAGCTGTTGGGATCATACCCAAGCAAGGGCAGCCGGTTCTGATTGTCGAGATCGAATATCGGTTGTCCGAAGCGATCGGCTGCGCACACCGGCACGAGTCGCTCGGTCCCTAGCAGCACCCGCTCGATTTCCGTGCGCTCCATCAATAGGGGGGCATCTTCGAGTTCATTGCATAGCAATAGGTCTGCGTCGCCTCGTTGGAAGTCGCGTATGCATTCGCTGCGGTCCGATGATCTCACCTGCAGCCTGGCATCTGCGGCGTGCTGACGAAAGTGCCGTAGCAAGCGAGGCAAGTAGCTGACGGTTAAGGTGTGCTGGGTGGTAAGGATTGCTCGCGGTCCATGCTTGGCATCAGCGCGGATGCGGCCTCTCAGGGCATACAGGTGTGCCAGCCAGTCCCGAAGCGATGACTCATAGGATTTCGCATGGGGTAGGAGTGTCAGGCGTGGCGAGTGGCGATCAATCAACTCGACGCCTAGCCAGTCTTCCAATTGCCGAATACGCCGCGAGAATGCGGGCTGGGTGACATGACGCCTTTCTGCTGCCTGTGAGAAGGTTCCTGCCTCTATGAGGGCAAGAAAATCTTCAATCCACTCTATTTTCATATCAACTTCCTGAATAAATTGTTTTCAACAATAATTTATCCTTTCTATGCAAAAAATTAACCGACTGACAATATCTTGGCATTAGCCGGGCCAATCCGATAGGCACTATTTTTTATAGGCCAGACCAACTTATGGCGGACGGCGGTTCGCTGACCTCTTGGTCGCTGGTCATATAGAGAGCCCGTTTATGCAAAAAACTACTCGCCTGGAGGCCCGCATGCATCTTTCCCGTTTCCCCCGCATCCGTCTTGGACACATGCCAACACCACTCGAGCCGATGGATAACTTGAGCCGTCTCTTGGGAGGACCGCGTCTGTGGATCAAGCGCGATGACTGCACCGGTCTTTCCACCGGTGGCAACAAGACCCGCAAGCTCGAGTTTCTGATGGCCGATGCCATGGCGAAAGGCGCCGATACCATCATCACTCAAGGGGCTACCCAGTCGAACCACGCGCGCCAGACCGTTGCCGCGGCCTGCAAGCTGGGGCTTGGGTGCCACATCCTGCTCGAGGATCGCACCGGAAGTGATGACCCGGCCTACAACTTCAATGGCAATGTATTCCTTGACCAGTTGCATGGCGCAACAGTCAGCAAGCGTCCCGGTGGCACCGACATGGCGGCCGAGATGGAGCTTTTAGCCGAACAGCTCAAGGAAGACGGTAAGACCCCCTACATCATCCCCGGAGGCGGTTCCAACGAGATCGGGGCGCTGGGTTACGTCAATGCCGCCCTCGAACTGCTGGCCCAGGCCAATGACATGGGACTTCAGGTCGATCATCTGGTGCACGCCACCGGCAGCGCCGGCACCCAGGCAGGGCTTGTCACTGGGCTTGCCGCCTGCAATGCCGGCATTCCGGTACTCGGTATCGGCGTGCGTGCGCCCAAGGACAAGCAGGAAGAAAACGTATTTGCGCTTGCCCAGAAGACCGAAGCCAAGCTGGGGCTTTCGGGTGTAGTGACCCGCGAGGACGTAGTAGCCAACTGTGACTATGTCGGCGAAGGCTATGGAATCCCTACGCAGAGCATGGTCGAGGCAGTCACGCTGCTGGCGCGTCACGAAGGTATCCTGCTCGATCCGGTCTATTCAGGCAAAGGCATGGCAGGCCTGGTCGACCTGATTCGCAAGGGGCACTTCAAGGAAGGCGATAACGTTGTCTTTCTGCATACCGGTGGCAGCGTGGCGCTGTTCGGTTACCCCGAGGCCTTCGGTTTTCCCGACTACACAGCGTGACAGTCTCCTTGAGACCTGGGCGGAAGCCCTGATGTGAGCCTGGTTTAGAAATCAGCAGCATTGCGGAGAACACAATGACAATTCGACATCTCAAGTCGGCGCAGGCGGCCGAGACGGTAGCCACCGAAGACCAGCGTATCACCACGGTGGTACGCGACATGCTCGACGACATACGCGCACGTGGTGAGGTGGCGGTTCGAGAATATGCCGAGAAGTTCGATGGCTGGAAGGGCGACTTCGTGCTCAGTGATGAGAAGCGCCAGCAACTGATAGCCATGGTGCCCCAAGAGACCAAGGATGACATCGACTTCGCGCATCGTCAGATCAAGCGCTTTGCCGAGGCGCAACGCGACAGCCTGATTTCGTTCGAGATCGAGACTGAGCCAGGGGTCATTCTGGGACAGCGGGTGCTTCCGGTGGGGTGCGCCGGCTGTTATATCCCGGGAGGACGCTACGCGCATGTCGCCTCGGCATTGATGAGTGTCGCCACCGCCAAGGCGGCGGGGGTCGCCCATGTGGTGGCCTGCTCGCCACCGCGCGGTGACAGCATCGACCCGGCAGTGGCCTATGCCCTGGATGTGGCCGGCGCGGACATGATCCTGGAGATGGGCGGCGTACATGCCATGGCGAGCATGGCTTTCGGGCTGTTCGGTGGTCGTGAGGCCGACATCCTGGTGGGGCCGGGCAATGCCTATGTGGCAGAGGCCAAGCGGCTGCTGTTTGGTCAGGTTGGAATCGATGTGTTTGCTGGCCCCACCGAGTCGGCGATCATTGCCGACGATACCGCCGACCCCATGACCATCGCCGTCGACCTGGCATCCCAGGCCGAGCATGGCCCCAACTCACCCGTGTGGCTATTCACCACCAGCGAACCCTTGGCGCAGAAGGTCATCGAGCTGATGCCCAAGGTCGCCGACGATATGCCCAACGCCGAAGTGGTTCATGCCGCGTGGCGCGATTATGGCGAAGTGATCGTAGGCGATACCCGAGAGGAAGTCGTCGAAGCCAGCGATCGGTATGCCTGCGAGCACCTCCAGGTGCTGTGCAAGGATCTTGAATGGTGGAAACAGCACCTCAGCAACTACGGCTCGCTGTTCCTCGGCGAGGGAAGCACCGTCACCCACGGTGACAAGTGCTCGGGGACCAACCACATCCTGCCGACCAAGCGTGCCGGCCGTTACAGCGGCGGCCTCAATGTACACAAGTTCATGAAGGTGCTGACTACTCAGCAGCTCAGCGAAGAAGCCAACCGCACCTTCAGCGCCGTGGGCTCGCGAATTTCGCGCACCGAGGGCATGGAAGGTCACGCCCGTGCTTGCGACTGGCGGCTGACCAAGTATTTCCCCAATGAACAATGGGAATTCCCCGTCTATCACCAACAGCGCTATTGAGGTACGTCACATGCGTCGCTTCTCGAAATCGTTCACCCAGCAGGAGCCACTGTCCGAGGACTCGATCGAGGCGGCGGTGGCGGTGATGCGCTCCGGACGGCTGCATCGCTACAACCTGGTGGAAGGGGAGAAGGGTGAAACCGCGCTGCTGGAACAAGAATTTGCCGACAGCTTGGGCGTTCCCTATGCACTCGCCTGCGCATCGGGCGGCTATGCCCTGCAACTGGCACTGCGTGCTTGCGGGATCGCGCCGGGAGACCCGGTGCTGTGCAACGCCTTCACCTTGTCTCCGGTGCCCGGCAGCATTCATGCAGCGGGAGGCGAAGCGGTATTGGTCGACATCCTTGAGGACACCACGGTAGACCCGGTTGACCTGGCAACAGCGGCGCAGGAGACCGGCGCACGGTTCTTCTTGCTCTCACACATGCGTGGCCATATCGGCGACATGGAGGCCATCACGGAGGTGTGTGATGCGCACGGTATCACGCTGATCGAAGACTGCGCCCACACCATGGGCGCCAGTTACGCAGGCAAGCCGAGTGGCACTTTCGGCAGGGTAGGTTGCTTCAGCACCCAGACCTACAAGCACATCAATTCCGGCGAGGGGGGGCTGCTGGCAACCCAGGACCCCGAGATCATGCGCCGGGCGGTGATCATGTCGGGCTCGTATATGCTCTACGACCGCCATCTGGCCGCTCCGGGTGCCGAGAGCTTCGACGAGACTCGCCTGGTGACACCTAACATGAGCGGTCGCATGGATAACCTGCGAGCGGCCGTGCTGCGACCGCAACTGGCCGAGCTCGAAGGGCGCAAGGAGCGCTGGAATACGCTTTACCGGCGTATCGAGGCCGGTCTTCCTGATCATGAACTCGTCAAGACTATTCCCCGGCATGCCCAGGAAGACTTCGTGGGTAGCTCCATCCAGTTTCGTCTGCCGTCACTGTCGCCGGATCGAATCGCACGATTCGTCGTCGGCTGCGAGGCGCGTGGCATTCCCCTCAAGTGGTATGGCAAGCCACAACCTGAGGACTACACCAGCCGCTACGACAGCTGGCGCTATCTCCCAGCCACACGAGCATTGCCCAATGCGGATCGCATCTTGGCAGAGCTGTGTGACCTGCGGCTTCCACTGACATTCACCGACGAGGAGTGCGACGACATTGTCCAGCTGATGGGCGATGCCATGGAGCAGGCAACCGACAAGACCAACAACCCATAACACCGATATTATCGAATTGGAGTGAAAACAATGTTCAAGAAAACACTGCTGGCAACTGCCATCCTGGCTTCGCTGACTGTGCATGCGGCCCAGGCCAGAACCTTTCAGGTGGGCATGGGGGATCCCATGGACTCCGACCAGGGGGCGCTGGCCCAGCGATTTGCCGAACTGGTGGAGCAATATTCCGATGGTGAAATGACTGTCGACCTGTTTCCGGGTGGCCAGCTTGGCCCTGAAACCGGAATGATTCAAGACACCCGCATCGGGTCACTGGATATGGCATTCATCGGTGTCGGTAACCTGACGCCGTATGCACCGAAGCTCGGTGCCTTGACGATGCCCTATTCATTGCGAAGCCATGCTGATGCTGTCAAGGCAACGACGGGCCCGCTTGCACAACGCTGGAACGAGATTGCCAAGGAGGAAGCGGGTGTAAAGATCATCAGCTGGCTGTATTCAAACTTCCGCTATCTTACCAACTCGGATCGCCCGGTACGCAACCTGGAAGACCTGCAAGGGCTCAAGGTTCGTGTCCCGCAAAATGAGATGATGCTGGCTACCTATGAGGCTTGGGGCGCCAATCCGATCAGCATGTCCTGGCCTGAGGTGTTCACGGCTCTCCAGCAAGGTGTCGTTGACGGCCAGGATAACCCCTATATCGTGAATTACACGATGAAATTCCACGAGGTGCAAGATTACTTGACTGAAGTCCATCACCAGTACTCCTTGCAGCCTCTTGTGATGGGGGTGCGTACCTATGATGCCTTGTCGGAAGAGGAGAGGGCGATAATTGATCGCGCGGGGATTGACGCTCAGCTCTACGCCCTGCAGTTTCAGCTGACTGGAGCGGTCACGGCGCGAGAAGGTATGGAGGCAGAAGGCGTTGAAGTATCGACGCTCGAAGATGAGGATGAGTGGATACGTATCGCTCAAGAAGAAGTTTGGCCCGCCTTCTACGACAAAATTGGCGGCCAGGAAGCCTTCGAAGAGTTTCAGTCCATTCTTGGCTATTAAACCATGCTGGGCCGGGAGAATCTCCCGGCCTTAAATGCACGCTCCTGGCTGGATAGGGTGGTGCCCGTGCTAAAATTTATCAACAATATCGAAGACTACACTTGCCGATTCTTGCTCGGGCTTTTTGTGATTCTGATATTTGCTCAGGTGGTAATGCGAGCAACGCTTGGGATTGGCATGGCATGGATTGAAGAGTTGTCCCGCTACGCCTTTGTCTGGTTTGTTTTTCTGGGTGCAGCGCATGCTGCTCACCTTGGAGCCCATAATAGATTGCAGATCCATATCAATCTTTTGCCCAAGCGTGTTGCCAACGGGTTACTGCTTTTTGTCGACTTGGTCTGGGTTGGTTTCTGCCTGACTCTGGCATGGAAGAGTCTCTCCCTTATCGAACTTCTTTTTGCGTTTCCCTACAGAACGCCTGCCATGGGGTGGTCCCTGGTTTACGTCTACATGATATTTCCTGTTGCTTTCGTGTTGATGGCATTCCGCGTTTTGCAGGTTCAATACCTCAAGCTCGTTAAAGGCGTTGAGTTTGGCGATATTGATCAAGAACAAGTCGATAAAATAATTGAAGACGAAGCTTCCAACAGCCCGTCTTCAGAAAAGTAAAGGGGTGGCATCATGACGGCTCTTCTTCTATTTTCAGTTTTTGGTGGATTGCTGTTGCTTGGGGCGCCTATCGTGGTTGCCTTGGGAATCTCGGCAATGTCGGTTTATGTAATGAATGGCAGAGATATCAGCTCGATGGTGGAGCTGGGTTTCTCTGCTCTGAACTCTTTTCCATTAATGGCGCTGCCAGCATTTATTCTCGCCGGGGCTTTGATGGGAGACTCTGGTATCGCTCGCAGGTTAATACGCATTGCTGAAGAGCTTGCAGGCCCTGCTGCCGGCGGCTTGGGAGCTGCAGTCGTGATAGCTTGCATGTTTTTCGGCGCCATATCCGGCTCCGGCCCGGCTACTACCGCTGCGGTAGGCATGTTGGTCATCCCTGCCATGATAGAAAAAGGCTATGGCAGGAGCTATCCGGCGGCAATCACAGCTACAGCTGGTGGGTTAGGTGTCGTCATTCCTCCGAGCATGCCGTTGATCATCTATGGCGTAACGGCTAGTCAATCTATTTCGGCTCTCTTTCTGGCCGGTGCGATTCCGGGAATCATCCTTGGTGCGGGCCTGATGGTAGCTAACTATATCGTGGCCAAGAAAAATGGCTATCAGACAGAAGGTACCCCCTACGACTGGCGGCGTGTCCTCAATGTGCTGAAAGATGGGTTCTGGTCTTTGATGGCGCCGGTTGTTATTCTGGGTGGGATTTATTCGGGGCTGTTTACGCCTACAGAGGCAGCTGTAGTATCGATTTTTTATGCTCTTTTTGTGGGGGTTTTTATACACAAGGAATCCTCATTAGTTGGGGTTGGAAAATCTTTTGAGAGTGCTACATGGCTGACCGGTCGTGTGTTGATTATCATGTTTACGGCAACAGCTTTCGGTCGTGTTCTGGTGGAAAATCATATTCCAGCGATGATTGCTCAAGGAATTCTCGATATAACCACCAGTCTTTGGATGGTTTGGGTACTTGTCATTCTGTTCCTCCTCCTGGTAGGGATGTTCATCGAGATTCTGGCCGTGATAATGATAGTTACGCCAGTGCTTCTTCCTGTGATGGTGGAGCTAGGTGTTGATCCTATACATTTTGGCATTGTACTGGTGGTGAGCCTAGGTATCGGCTTCTCTACACCGCCGCTGGGTGAGAACATGTTTATCAGCTCCAGTATAGCCAAAGTTTCGATCGAGAGGATATCGGTTAGAGCCTTGCCACTCGTTGGGTCTATGGTAGTTATCGCCCTTGTTCTTGCATTTATTCCAGAAATTACGCTGTGGTTGCCTGGAAAGTTTGGGTATTAACGATTTATCGGGAGTGTTCTTGTGAGCAAAAAAAACGAATATTCGCCTTCTTCTGTGACCAGTACACATGTCATGGTTGGCGTTCTGGGAGGTATGGGGCCCGATGCCACAGTAGCCTTCATGCAACGAGTCATCGATGCCACGCCAGCTCAGGACGATATCGATCATGTTCATATGCTGGTGGACAATAACCCCAAGGTGCCATCACGGATCAAGGCGTTGATCGACGGGGATGGTGATAATCCAGGCCCCGTGATCGCCGAGATGGCGAGGCGCCTGGAACAGGCTGGAGCTAATTTCCTGGTGATGCCTTGCAACACGGCGCATTACTACTGGAAGGATGCCCAAGATGCGGTAAGCATTCCTGTGTGGCACATCGTTGAGAGAACGCTGGATGCCATCGCACATCGTCTGCCCGGTGCCCGCGTCGGCATGCTGTGCTCGCCGGCCCTGCGCAAGATCGGCCTCTATGAAGGTTTTTCTCGGGAGCGTGGGTTGTCGCTGGTCTACCCAAGCGATGAAGAAGCCGTGCTGGGCGTGATTCGTGCCGTCAAGCGTGGTCAGGGGCGTGCTCCCGAGACCCTGGCAGCCTTCGCCGGCGCGGCCGCCGAACTTGCCACGCTACAGGCGGATGTGCTGGTGCTGGCATGTACCGAACTTTCCGTGATTGGCGATGGGCTAAAGGTATCCCTCCCAGTGGTAGATACCTTACAAGTGCTGGCTGATGACGTGGTCAAAGCAGCCAATACAGGCTGACCCCCGAGGTTAGTTGAGCCCTGGGCGTTTATCGTCCGCTTGCATAGCTATTTATTTCGCGAATGTTTCCATGGCTCGGCTATTGCCGAGCCATGGCATCGTTCGTGCGACTCGCGGGATGCGACCGGAGATCCACTTATGAAAACTCGTACTTTTACCGCGCCATTGACGACCCTGCGGACATTCTTTCATGGTTCTCGTGGACACTATCGTGCTGTTGGTCGTGGCCTTCTCGTGTGTGTGACCATTGCCTTGGCGACCACCTTTATTGCTGATCATTACGGTGGGCCGACCTTGCTTTATGCGCTTCTGTTCGGGATGTCGCTGCACTTTCTCAGTGAAGAGGACCGCTGCCGAGAGGGCATTGAATTTGCTTCCCGCACCGTACTGCGTCTGGGGGTGGCATTGCTGGGCGCCAGGATGACGTTGGAACAGGTGGGTGATCTGGGTCTTGTGCCGGTACTTACCGTGATCGGCTCTGTTGCATTGGTCATTGCGTTGGGGGCGTTGTTTGCGAGAGTACTGGGCCTGCCACGCGAATTCGGGCTATTGACCGGTGGAGCAGTCGGAATTTGTGGTGCCTCGGCGGCCCTGGCCTTGTCAGCGGTGATGCCGCGCAACGAGGCCAGTGAACGCAATACCATCCTCACAGTGGTGGGCGTAACCACGCTTTCCACCATGGCAATGGTGATCTATCCGCTCATCGCTGGTGCACTGGCGCTGGCCGACACTCAGGCCGGCATCTTTCTGGGGGGGACTATCCACGATGTCGCCCAAGTGGTGGGAGCCGGTTACATGATTTCGGAGGAGACAGGTGATGTTTCCACCCTGGTCAAGCTGGTGCGCGTAGCTATGCTGGTGCCGGTTGTCATGGTGTTCATGTGGCTTTTTCGCAAGTCACGTCGAGAGGCAGGTGAATCCTCCAAAATGCCCTTGTTGCCTAGCTTTCTGGTGGGCTTCGTGGTGCTGGTGATAGTGAACAGCCTTGGGGCTATTCCGGAATCGGTTAACGATGCCATGACGACGCTGTCTCGCTGGTGCCTGGTCACAGCCATTGCCGCCTTGGGTATCAAGACCTCCTTTCAGAAGCTTGCCGTGGTGGGGTGGCGACCGGTGATCCTGATGGTGTTGGAAACCTTGCTGCTGCTGGGCATCGTTCTCGGGGTAGTTGTGCTGGGTGGGTTGGGAGTCTGAGGGAATTAACGCCGAGACTTCCTAGCCCTGGACTTGGGAGTGTAGCTTGCGCCTTCGTTTCAGGTGCCTTGTAGTGAACGGCATCGGCGTGAGCGTCTGGCTTACATCGCGTGTCGGTAATCTCTTACAACACAAGGTATCTCAGGTTAATAGTTATCGCTCTTCGTCGCTGTCATAGTGAGCGCATCGGGCAAGGAGGCCCTACAGGGAAGATCGAGTCAGGGAGACTCACGCACCAGGGATGCTCAGGCAGGACGCTTGAGGTAGTGGAAAGGAAGCGAAGATTTAGCCCGGCCTCACGGCCGGGCTTCTTTTATCTGGCTTTTACTGCGGGCAGCTCCTCCCAGCGTGTCGAATAGCGCTGGGTAAGGTGGTTGCAGCGCAGGTGCCAGGCCGCGCCTGGGCTGGGCGTACCGAGCTTTACGGTGCCGCGTCCCATTCGTCTGTTCAGCTCGTCCATGGTGGCCATCAGGCTCTGGCTGCGCTGCCGATCGGCGGTACTCTGTGGCGTATCCAGCAGGGAGAGCTGCTGCCGGTCGGCGTCGATCAGGTCCAGCAGCATCACGCCACCTTTCTGGTACCGGTAGCCCTTGCGGTAGATACGCTGCAGGGCCTGGCCGGCGGCACTGAGGATCTCGCGGCTGTCATCGGTGGGGCGGGGCAGTTCGACGGCAAGGCTGGACGAGTACTGGGGCAGATCGTTGCGAAACGGGTTGGTCTTGAGGAACACCAGCACCGCGCGAGCAAGGCTGCCCTGGCTTCGCAGCTTTTCGGCGCCTCGCTGGCCGTGCTGGCGGATGGCCTCGCGAATCTCGCCCAGGTTGTCGGTGAGCTTGCCGAACGAGCGGCTGGTCATGATGCGCTGGCGGGCCTCATCGACGTCGTTCATCTCGATGCACGGGGTGCCGCGCAGCTCCAGGGCGGTGCGCTCGACGGTGACGCTGAACTGTCGGCGTATCCACCTGGGGTCGGCCTGGGCGAGGTCCCAGCCGGTGCGGATCCCCAGCACGGCAAGGCGCTCGACCAGCCGTCGGCCCACGCCCCAGAGGTCGCCCAGTTCAAAGCGCCGGAGCAAGGCGCGGGTTTCAACGCTCTCGGCCCGTAGCACGCAGACACCGCCATAGGCGGGGATCTTCTTTGCTGCCCTGTTGGCCAGCTTGGCCAGGGTGCGGGTGGGGGCGACCCCGACGCAGACGGGAATGCCGGTGTACTGTCGCACCTTATGATGGAGCTGCCGCGCATGCTCGAGCAGTTGGCCCGGCTCGAAGCCGTCGAAGCGCACGAACATCTCATCGATGCTGTAGGGCTCGACACCGGCAGAAAACTCCCCGAGCACCGCTTGCACCCGTTGGCTCATATCGCCGTAGAGCTCGTAGTTACTCGAGAGCAGGCGAATCCGACCCTGGCCCACCAGGTGTTGGAGCTTGAAGGCGGGCATACCCATGGTGATATCGAGGGCCTTCAGTTCGTTGGAAAGGGCGATCACGCAGCCATCGTTGTTGGAAAGCACGCCGACGGGGCGGCCAACCAGTCGCGGCTGGAACACGCGCTCGCAGCTGACGTAGAAACTGTTGCAGTCCACCAGACCGATCAGCGTCATACCGGGTACTCGTGAATGACCGCACGCACCACGCCCCACACCTGGCAGTCGAGTTCCCTGAGGGGGATCGGCGCATAGCGGGGGTTGCCCGAGCAGAGATGCGGCTGGTTGCCGAGCAGCTCATAGCGCTTCACGGTGATCTCGCCATCAACCATTGCCACCAGAATATGGCCGGGCCGCGGATCGATGGAGCGATCGACCAGCAGCAGGTCGCTTTCGTGTATGCCCAGGCTCACCATGCTGTCGCCAGTGACCGTCATGAAGAACGTGGCCGCGGGGTGTTTTACCAGGCGTTCGTTTAGGTCGAGCGTGCGGCCTTCGTAATCCTGAGCAGGCGATGGGAAGCCGGAAAGCCCCGCGCGGCCGAGTGCCAGCGGGTACGGCAGGGCCTGGGTAGCCGGGTCAGGATGGGCAGGAGTGAAGTGCTCCGGTGGCATGGCGGCTTATCTCGAATGCTGTGTATGCATACAGTATTCTCGACAATGCCGGTGACAGGCAACAGGCAAGCGCTAATGGAAGTTAGCCATGGGTGGCTTGGTGACAAGAATAGCCAGGCGAGGGAGGGATATGTACTTGAACCGCCTGGAAAACGGCGTGAGTAATAATCATGTTCTACCATCACTAAGGATGACGGTGATCAATACCTGGACCCGAGAAGGTAGGACTGAATTCGGGCGCGTAGGGTGGCTGGGTGATATCGACCGCCACTCGATTCCGACCCGTGAGGAGCGCAGCCAGTTTTCGGACAATGCCTAGTGCTGAAACCAGTCGTATAAGGGTGCAGCGGGGCCTTCGCCTGGTTCAGGACCGCCTTCAATTGACAGGAGGTTTCCATGGCGATCCGGCTAACCGAGCCCCTGCGTCAAGAGTACGAGCAGCTGTTCGAGAGTTGCGACATCCTTCCCAAGCGCGAGGTCGAGGTGGAGCGCAGCGTCGATCGGCTGCTCTCCCATCGCGATCGCTACCAGACCGTTACCGAGCGCCGCGGAGTGCCCTGGCACTTCGTGGCGCTGGTGCACAGCATGGAATCGGGCTGTAGTTTCCGCTGCCACCTGCACAACGGCGATCCGCTCACTGCGCGCACCGTCCAGGTGCCTGCGGGCCGGCCGAAACGCGGTACCCCGCCTTTCGACTGGGAGGTGAGCGCCGCCGATGCCATGGCGCTGAAGCGCCTGGACGGCGACACCGATTGGAGCCTGGCCGGCACCCTCTATCAGTTGGAGCGATATAACGGCTGGGGCTACCGCATGTACCACTCTCACGTGCTTTCGCCCTACCTGTGGAGCTTCTCGACGCACTACACCAGCGGCCGCTACGTGGCCGATGGTCGCTGGTCCGACAGCGCCGTCTCGCGCCAGTGCGGCGCGGCGGTGATGCTGCGGCGACTGATCGAGCGCGGTGAGACGGACCTGGCCGACCAGCCGGCGGCAACGCTCTATGCGCAGGTAGCCGCCGAGCCAGCCGGCGATAAGGTCAGCCAGCGCCCCCTGGTGTCGCACCATCGCATGCGACGCAGCCGCCGTGATGCAGAGACAGAGAAGGCCCAGCGGCTGCAGCGCTGGCTGACCAGCTTCCCGGGCATCTTCCTGAAGGCCGATGGTATCCCCGGGGATCGCACCTCGAATGCCTATCGCCTGGTCACCGGCCACTATCTGCCCGGCGACCCGCGCGGTGAGTGAGTCGCCGGATCACGCCGCGGCCATTCCGCGGCCATTCCGCGGACAAGCGGCTACCCTTGAGATAATGCGAGCGCCGGTGGGCGGTCGCGTCCCTCGCCGAAATACAAAAACAATAGTGAGGCCGTATCATGAGCCATCGTCCCCTGGTACTGCTGCATGGCTGGAACGATGAAGGTAAATCATTCGAGAGACTGGTGGGGCACCTTCGCAAGCGGCTGGGTCCCGAGCGTATTCAGCGCATCGCCATCGGCGATTACCTCTCCAAGGATGACGCCCTGCGCTTCGATGATCTGCAGGCGGCTCTGGATCGCGCCTGGACAGCGCATGGGCTGCCGCGGGACGTGGCCAGCGTTGACCTCATCGTACACTCCACCGGGGGGCTGGTGATCCGTGACTGGCTGGTGCGTCACTTCGCCCCCGATGCCGTCCCGGTCAAGCATCTGGTGATGCTCGCGCCGGCCAACTTCGGCTCGCCGCTGGCCCACATGGGCCGTTCGATGCTGGGGCGTATCACCAATGGCTTCTTCAGCCGTCAGGCGGGGCAGGCGGTGTTGGAGACCGGGGCCAATATCCTGCGCGGCCTGGAGCTGGCCAGCCCCTTCAGCTGGGCATTGGCCATGCAGGATCGTTTCGCCGAGGGCGAGGGCATGTATGTCCCCGGTCGGATCCTGTGCACCGTGCTGTGCGGCAATACCGGCTACGGCGGCATCCGCGCATTGGCCAACGAGGAGGGCGGCGACGGCACCGTCCGGCTGGCCACGGCGAACCTCAACTGCGGCCATATGCAAATCGCCTTCCGCGAAAAGGAGCGCGACAGTGGCCGAGTCACCGTGCCTGAGGTGGTCGACTACCGGCCGTCCAGCGGACGCTGTGCCTTTCGGATTCTCGATGGCCTGGATCACTCGGCGATCAAGCTCGACGCCGCCGAAAGCCGACTGAGCGGTGGTCAGAAGGAGACACTGGCGCTGATCGAGCGAGGCCTGACCATCGACGACGATGCGTTCGATGCCTTCTGTGACGAGTGCGACGCGGCCAACCAGCAGCTGACCCGCCAGCCGGGGGATAGGCGCGGCAAACCGGGCTTCCAGAACACCGTGGTACGCGTGCGCGACCAGTTCGACGCGCCGGTTGCGGACTACCTGATCGAGTTCTACGACCCTCGCCGCCCCGACGGCGGCGGGCTGGCGCGAACCATTCACGAGTCGGCGATTCGCAAGGTGCACAATTACCGGGCAGACCCCTCGCTGCGCAGCCTGTATATCGACACAAACCGACTGTGTGAGGCCGTCGAGCGTGCCGATACTCGGCTGGGCATGTCGATCACCGCCGAGCCGATGCTGGATGAGGACGAGCACAATGCCCGTTACACCCCGGTGGGGTTTCGCACCCTGGCCGACGAGGACATCGAAGATCTCTGCCTGGACGTCGACCAGCTGAGAGCACTGTTCCAGCCTCATCGCACTCTGCTGGTGGATATCTGCCTACACCGTTCCCAGGCCGACAACGTGTTCCGACTGAACGATCCGCAAGACTGACTGGCTGGGGCTTCAATGGCTACAGAGGCGCCCGCCTGAGCCCTCGCGCTGGCCCACCAGCTGCTGGAAGCAGGGCGACTGCTCCAGCAGCTCGGCGCCGATTTGGCGCAGCGCATCCACCTCCTCGCTGGGTAGCCGGAAACGGGTGGGGATGCGCTGGAAGCGCTCCCGTGTGGCGTCGTCGGTCAACTGATCGAAGCCGACGTAGATATAGTAGAGATCGATCTGGTGCATCCCGGTGCCGGCGTCCAGGGATAGACGCTGGGCGTCCGCGCGGTCGCGCAGGGCATCCCTGAGCAGTTCGACCGTATCGAAGGAGTAGTTGGCCAGGGGCGTGGTGGCGATGGTGCTGATCACCTGCCTGGGACCGGGAGAGCGGGGCGAGGTGTCGAAGTCTGCCGCCAGGTCTTCCGACTTGGCGTCCACCACGATCACCACCAGCTTGTCGACGATTTCCCGGTTCATCTTGTTCAGCACGCTCCACTCCACCTCTTGCAGGGTGGGTGCACGCAGGGCATCGAGGGCCGGGCGCAGGCCGATATTGTCGGAGACGCCGCCGTCGAGCAGATGTACATGGTCTCGCTCGGGCTCCTGGTAGCGCTGCCAGTGGCGCGCACGATAGTAGCGGCGGGGGTTGGTATTCAGGCCCTCCAGGGCGTTGGCCACCCAGGGCGGCTCCTGGTAGCCGCAGCGTCCGGGGTAGCTGTTGAGCGTCAGCGGCGTGAAGGCGATGGGAAAGTTCGACGAGGCTGCCACGGCGCGTGACAGCGGGATACTGTCGAGATCGACGCACATCGGGTCCAACTGGGACTGCACGAAGGTGAACTGGGACCCCTTGTCCATGTCGGTGGCATTGATCAGCAGGAAGGGCTTGCGGCCGTCATCCGCCAGGTCGGCGAAGCTGGCCTGGCCGAACAGCCGCTCCTGGTAGACCTCCTCGGCGAGTTCGATGCGTCCGAAGGTGGGCGAGGCCAGCCTGGCCCAGTTGTAGGGGTTGAGCAGCCGGCGCTTCAGGTCCGACTCGACGTCCCGATAGAGGAAGTCGCGCTGAAACCGGCCCCCCTCCTCGAAGATGTCGTCACGGTGCAGCCCGTAGTAGGCCGCGGTGAAGCTGCCGCCGGACACTGACGAGATGACGTCCACCTCGTCCAGCAGGTTTCGCGGCTCCCCGTCCATCTCGACCCAGCTGTCACGCAGCGTTTCCAGCACGCCGTAGGCGAGGGCGGCGGCCCGCGTGCCCCCGCCGGAGAAGCTGAGGATCACGAACAGCTCCTCGCTGTTTTCCGCACCCTCGAGATTGGCGTAGCGGTAGCCGCTGCCGGTATCGACCTGCTCCAGGGGCTGGGTCTCGGGGAACGCCGCGCAGCCGGCCAGCACTGCCAGCGCCGCGAGCGGGCCGATCAACCGTCCTGCGACGGGGCTCACCGACCCGGCTCCTTGAGGGTGAACTCGACGACCAAGGGTGCCGAGGGCAGAGTGTCGACGATCTCCACTCGCTGGCACTCGGGCTCGAAGTCCGGCGGTGGGGCCAGCGTCACCGTGTACCAGCCGGCATCGACCTGGCACACCGACTGGGTCCAGGCGGCGGGCTCGCCGTCGATCCAGACCTCGCGGCGCTGGGGGAAGACGACCTTCAAGTACTCTGCCATGGCATGTCTCCTAGGCTCTGCCGAAAACTGGCTGCGCTCGCTCATACGGCGTTAAAAATCGACTCAAAATACTCATTTACACCCCGTAAACTCCGTCTTTTCGCCGATTTTTGCCTTGTCTGCCCATCGCTCGCCGGCTTTTCAGGCAAAGCCTATAGCGTCTTGAGGTATTCGATCAGCGCCGCCTTGTCATCGTCGTCGAGCTGGGTACCGAACGCGGCGCCGTCGTGCCCCTGGTTGCCGTTGCCCGGCTCGGCGGTGTCATACAGGAAGCCATGGCGTTCGGCGGCCTCGCCGTCATGGATGAAACCCAGGCGCTCGGGGTGGTAGACGTCATAGCCGCGGTAGAAGCGCTCGGGGCGCTGATCGGCAGGCTGGAGCAGGTCTTCCAGGGTAGGGGCCGAGCCGTTGTGCAGGTAGGGCGCGCGCAGCCAGATGCCGGTGAGCGGCTTAGCCACATAGCCGTCTGTCTTGACGAAGGCGTTGAAGTCCCAGGGGTAGTCCTCGGCGTAGGCGTTGTAGCGCTCGGCGGCCTCGGCGGTCCACATCTCGAGGCGGTGGGGGTCGGTGCCGACCTCCGGCTGGGGGATCACCGTGCCGGTTCGAGCGCCCTCCAGGCCGTGGCAGCCGGCGCATGTCTGCTGGAACACCGCTTCGCCCTCGGCGGCCAGGTCGGCGTCGAGATCGCCCAGGAAGGGGTAGGGCGGCGGACGCTTGGTCAGCAGGTACGCTTCCAGGTTGGCGAGGTCGTCCACGGGCAGCGAATCCGGGCGTGCACCGTCACCGATGGCGCCGCTCAGCACCACTTCAGTCAAGGAATCATTGAGGCCGTCCCAGTGCAGGGCGAAGCCCTCCTGCTCGTCCATCGCCCACAGCGGCATGATGTCGGAGTTGCCGATGGTGTCGTCCTCGGCGGGGTCCAGTGCCAGCAGGTCGGGGTGAAACTTGACCGGGTTGAAGGGGTCGATGCGCCCCGGCCCCCAGCGCGGGCGCTCGTCGGTCCAGGTGAAGCGGGCGGCTTGTTCCTGAAGTCCGTCTCGGGTTCGCGGAATGATCAGGAAACGGTAGAGCAGGCGGTCGAGCCAGGAGAGGTCGGTCTCCGCCTCGATGGCCGGCAGCAGGGTGGTGGCGGTGAAGTCCGGGTCATTGGCGGCATTCCCCAGGAAGGTCAGGTAGGCCTGGGGATCGAAGGTCTGGTGGGGGCCGGTGGGCACGATCTGGCGTTCGGCGTCTTCAGCGATGCGGTAGCTGGCGGTGTGGCAGGCCGCGCAGTTAATGGCGATACGCGGGAAGCCGATGGTCTTCCTGGAGAAGCCGGCCGGGGTCGCCTCGCCCTCCTCCCAGAGCATGCCCAGGGCGGCGTAGCCGCCTTCCCCGGGCAGGTGCTGGGGGAAGACATCCGGCAGCACGCGCCAGATCCAGTAGGGAATGCCCTCTTCCTGCTCGGCGCCGATGGAGCCGTAGAGGTAGTAGGCCTCAACGCTGTCGAACCGCTGTGGCTCCTCGCGGAACAGCTGGTACCAGCCAACGACGGCAATCGCCCCGCCGGCTATCAGCAGCAGGAGCAGCCATACCCACCAGCGCCGCGAGGTCCTTGAAGTGTCTCGGTGACTGGATGCCATGGCTGTCTCTCCTCGAGTTTGGGAAACACTGCACAAATGCCTACGCGAGCGAATCGCTGCGTTGCGCGGTGCGCGGAATCCTCACCTATACCCCATAGGCTCCGGTTCCTGTGCTCCGGGCGCCTTGCGCTTCATCTCGCTCGTCGATTTGTTCAGCGCTTCCTTTGTTATGTCGTCTTTTCGGCGCGGCGGAGCAGCAGCAGCAGGATGCCCTGGGTCACGCCGAAGAAAAGATCGATCAGGGCGAACAGTGGAAACTGCGGATGGAGCAAGGTGAAGAACACCACCCCGGCGAAACGCGCCAGGACGGTCAGCACGGCGATGGCCCGGAAGTGAAAGGGATCGAACGCCGCCGGCAGGTAGAACAGGCTTAGCAAAATCAGCAGCCAGGCTGCGAAGGCGGGCCACATCGGCTCGGCAACCGGGGCGCCCCCGACCAGGCTGATCACCGCGTTGGGGACAAAGACCGCAGGCAGGGCGAAGAGGAGGTTGGCCACCACTCCCAGCAGTACCATGGCGCGAAATCCCGCTGCGTAGCTGCCCATCCCCCGATGCCCCCTGCCCTCGACGAGACTAGTCGGTCCCCATTCGTTTTCTGGTGGGAAGTCAAACCCTGTGCTAGAGATTAGTAGTCAAGTTCGGTGAGGTCACGTAAGACTTGTGTAACTGAGATCTCTAGGAGCCTGTCGGATTTGACCGATCGTCACGAGAGATTTGGATTTCGAGACAAGTTTATCGATCTGATGAGGCGAATAGCCCGCTATTTAACGAATCAGATCGAATGAAATTGGCCGAAAGACCGGATCTCGCAGTAGATCAGCGTTAAGTCCGACAGGCTCCTAGGCCTAGGCGAGATTGGGTTGGTAGCGACGGCTTTGTTCAGGGGGGGAGTCCCATGTTCGGTCAACGTGGTGGTAGCGGTCTGCTCGGTCGCGCCTTTCGGTGTATCAATCGGCGCCGTCAGTGGTATCGATTTCCCTTCCCCATCGCCGTCCTCAATCTCGTCGCTCTGCGCCGCAACCTGCGCTGGCATAACCTCTACTCAACCGAACGGGAGCGTCCGCAGGATCCCGAGCGGGAAAACATCGACGTGCACCAGTTCCGCACCGCCGACGGCAGCTACAACGACCTGGCGGAACCCGCCATGGGCAAGGCGTATACCCGCTTCGGGCGCAACGTGCCGCCTGCCGAGACCTTCGGCGAGACCGGCGAGAGGCTGATGACACCGAGTCCCCGGGTGATCAGCCGTCGCTTGATGACGCGAGATCCCTTCGTGCCGGCGACCACCCTCAACGTCCTGGTCCCTGCCTGGCTGCAGTTCATGGTCCACGACTGGTTCAGCCATGGCAGCAATGACACCGAGGCCGAGCGCTACGAGGTGCCCCTGGACGAGGACGATGACTGGCCCTGGGAGCGCATGACGGTGCTGCGCAGCCGGCGCGACACCACCCGCTCATCCGCCGATGAGGGGCATCCCGATACCTTCCTCAATACCGAGACCCAGTGGTGGGATGCGTCCCAGATCTACGGCAGCAGCCTGCGCCGCCAGCGCCTGGTGCGCACCGACCCCGACAGCGGTGAAATGCTGGCCGACGGCAAGCTCTACCTCAAGCCCGATGGCCACCTGCCGCTGGATGAGCATGGCATCGAACTGGCGGGCGCCAACGGCAACTGGTGGGTGGGACTGTCGCTGATGCACACCCTGTTCGCCATGGAGCACAATGCCATCGTCGACCGGCTGCGCATCGAGCATCCCGACCGCGACGGCGAGTGGCTGTTCCAGAAGGCCCGGCTGGTGAATGCGGCGCTGATCGCCAAGATCCATACCGTCGAGTGGACCCCGGCGCTGCTCGATACCCCGGAGCTGCGGCTCGGCATGCGCGCCAATTGGTGGGGCGTGCTCGACGAGCACTTCTACCGCAGCCGGGGCCGTGTCAGCGACAGCGAACTGTTCAGCGGCATCGTCGGCTCGCCGGTGGATCACCATGCCGCACCCTATGCCATCACCGAGGAGTTCAGCGCCGTCTATCGCATGCACCCGCTGATTCCCGACGATTTCAGCTTCCGGCGTCTGGACGACGACAGCCTGATCAAGGAGTGCGGCCTCACCGAGGTGGCCGGCTCTCTGACCCAGGCGCTCTATGAAGAGATGCCGCTCAGCGATGCGCTCTACTCGCTGGGCACCAGCCACCCCGGCGCCCTGGTGCTGCACAATTTTCCGAGGCACCTGCAGCAGCACGAGAAGCAGGCGCCCCATCATCGAATGATCGACCTGGCCACGGTGGATGTGCTTCGCGACCGCGAGCGCGGGGTGCCGCGCTACTGCCGCTTCCGCCGCTTGATCGACATGCCGGCCCCCGCGAGCTTTGCCGAACTGACCGACAATCCCCAGTGGCAGCGCGAACTGGAGGCGGTCTATGGTGACGTGGAAGAGGTCGACCTGCTGATCGGTTGCCTGGCCGAGACCCCGCCACCCGGCTTCGCTTTCAGCGATACCGCCTTCCGGATCTTCATCCTGATGGCCTCGCGACGTCTCAAGAGTGACCGCTTCTTCACCGACGACTACACCCCCGAGGTCTACACCCAAGCGGGCATGGAGTGGATCGACAACAACGGCATGAAGTCGGTCATCGGACGTCACTTCCCCGAACTGGCGCCGCGGCTGGAGGGTGTGCGCAATGCCTTCTTCCCGTGGAACCGCGGCTAGCACGGATAGAAGGCACGGATAGAAGGATAGGGAGGGAGGCAGCATGGCCAGACGCAGGCACATCCCCGGGCTGATCAACGTTCTGGAGGTCACCGATCCCGGTGAGATTCGTCTGCTCGACGGCGACTCACGCCTCGACCGTTCCCTGGCACCCAGCGGCGGCTTGATCAACCGCCTGCGCCTGGCGCGCCTGCGCGGTGCTTTCGTCTTCGATGGTGAGCCGCTGCCGGCCCTGCTGGGCCGCGAGGCCGAGGGGCGCGAGTCGCGCCACGCCGAGCTGGGGCGGCGCCTGGACGAGGGCGCCGAGACTTCGATCTGGCGCCAGGACCCGGCTTTCAAGACCCTGGTGGAGGGGGTCGCCGGCCAGGCCGACGTCGAGGCGCTGGGCCCCGCCGCCCAGGGGCTGCTGGGGCGGCGGTTCCACGACGATTACCGGGCCGACGAGGCGACCTTTGCGGCGGCCCGTCGGCTCAATGACTATCCGCGCACCCAGGCGTTACGTGCCCTTCTCCAGCGCCTAAGCGGCCAACTCCGCCGCGACCGCCAACTGCTGCATGACAGCGCCCGGGGGGATGCCATGTCCCTGCATGCCACCAGCGTGGCGGTGCATAACCTGGTGGGGGCGCTCGAGGCGATGCGCTCCCTGGCCGCTACCCCAGGGGCCTATGAGTTGCCCCAGGCGGCGGTGCTGGCACGCTGCCTCAGCGTACCGGAAACGCTGCTGCGCCAGGTGCTGGCGCCGCTCTCGACACCCTGTTCCCCGCGTCGCCTGGTGCCCGGTGATCTGGTACTGCTGCGACTCGCCGAGGGTGTCCGGCGCAGCGGCGATCGGGAGTTGGCCTTTATGAGCGATAGCTGGGCGCGCTGTCCGGCCCAGCGTTTCATCCTGGCGCTGCTGGCCGATATCTGGGAGCGGGCCGTGGCATCCCGGTCAGGGGAGGGCGGACGATGAGCGAGGATGTCATCTTCTCGCCGCTCAAGTGGCGTAACCTGGAGGTCAAGAATCGCCTGTTCCGCTCGAACATTTCCGGGCGATTCGACAACGAGGACGGCAGCCTGACCCAGACACGCATCAACTGGGAGTGCCAGTTCGCCCGGGGAGGGGTGGGCGCGATCATCTCCTCCTTCGTGCCGGTACAGATGGAGGGGCGCATCGTGGCGGGCTACGCCACCATTCACCGCGATGACTTCATCCCGCTGTGGCAGCGGCTCGGCGAGGCGGTGCACCGCTTTGACTGCAAGTACATCCTGCAGCTCAGCCATTCCGGCCGGCAGATGGATCTCCCCGGGGTCCACAATCAGCATCGCCGGTCGCTCAGTTCCACCGACCACAAGGAGGCCCTGCACGGCTTCCTGTGCCGGGCCATGAGCGGCCACGAGATCGAGCGCACCATCGAGGCCTTCGCCGACGGGGCCTGGCGGGCCCGGGAGGCCGGGCTCGACGGGGTGGAGCTGCATGCCGCCAACGGCTACCTGTTCACCCAGTTCCTGAGTTCCGCCATCAATGACCGGCGCGACCGCTACGGCGGCTCGCTCGCCAACCGGGCCCGCTTTCTGCTGGATGTGATCCGCGCCATTCGCGAGCGGGTGGGGCCGGACTTCCACCTGCAGGTCAAGATCAGCGCCGTGGACCATAACGACATCCTGCCCTGGGAAGGCAAGGGCAATACCCTGGCGGAGAGCCTGCAGGTGTGCCGCTGGGTCGAGACGGCGGGCGCCGATGCCCTGCACGTGTCGGTCGGGAGCCTCTTTCCTCACCCCCTGAATCCGCCGGGGGATTTCTCCTTCGACACCATCGCCAGCACCTACGATGCCATGCTCTCCGCCGGGGTCGACACCTTCCGCAACTACCTGCTGTTTCGCTATTCGTCGCTGCGCTGGATCTTTCGCTGGCTGTGGTTTCGTCACCAGCGCGGCCATGCCGTGGAAGGGGTAAGCCTGGACGAGGCGCGTGCCGTACGCCAGGCGGTGGGCATTCCGGTGATCAGCACCGGTGGCTATCAGCGCGCCGCCCTGGTACGCGAAGCCATCGGTAGCGGGGCCTGCGACGCGGTCTCCAGTGCCCGGGCGCTGATCGCCAATCCCGACCTGCCGAAGCAGTGGCAGGCCGGGCAGGATGAACCGGAACGCCCCTGCACCTTCTGCAACAAGTGTTTGCTCAACGCGCCCAAGAATCCCCTGGGCTGCTACGAACTGTCGCGCTTCGACGGCGACCACGAGCGCATGATCGCGACCCTGATGAGCATCTACGACACCCGCCCCGAGCTGCGCCTGCCCCCGGTGCCGCCGGCGCAGAATCCGTGAGGCTGCCATGAGACGACAGGAGCCGCCCGTCACCGCCGTGCAACAGGAGGCCCGCCGCCGGCGCTGGCGACGCCTGCCGCTGACCCTGCTCGTCCTGGCCGTGGTGGCGGCCGGCCTGCTGGCCCTGGCGATCGGCGTGCCGACTGTGTGGCGCTATAGTGGCGAGTCGGTGCGTCACTACGCCGACCCGGAGACCCACTTTCGGCATGGCTCCATCGGCAGCGAGGTCAGCGGCCTGCCGGTGCGACTGTGGCGGGTACTGCCGAGCCTGTTTCCGGAAGTCTTCGACGATCGGCACTACGAGGTATTCGGTTTTCTCTACGCGCCGGGCGATGAGGCGAGCCGTGGGGATCTGCCCATCGGCGTCGGAACCCGTGAGATGCGCGGCGTGGACGTCGCCTGGTTCAACTGTGCGCTCTGCCACGTGGGGACGGTCCGCGAGTCGCCCGATGCGCCCCCGCGACAGATCTCCGGCATGCCGTCCAACAACCTGGACCTCTACGCTTTCATCGGCTTTTTGCTGGAGATCGCCGATGACCCGCGGCTGGCGCCGGACAGCGTTCTGGCGGCCATGGACGAGCAGGGGCAGTCGCTGGGCTGGATCGAACGGCGGGTGTGGCGCTATGCGGTCCTGCCCCGGGTGCGCGAGGGGCTGCTGGAGACCCGGGCGATGCTCGCGCCGCTGCTGGCCGAGCAGCCGCCCTGGGGGCCGGGGCGCGTGGATACCTTTAATCCCTACAAGCTGCTCCAGTTCGGCATGAGCGCGGCAGCGCTGGACGAGGCGGAGCGGATCGGCACCAGCGATTTCCCCGCCGTCTTCCTGCAGCGCCCCCGTCAGGGCATGGATCTGCACTGGGATGGCAACAACGCCTCGCTGCAGGAGCGCAACCTGAGCGCCGCCATCGGGGCCGGAGTGACCGAGGAGAGCGTTGATCACCGAGGTATCGAGCGGGTGGCCGACTGGCTGCTGGACCTCGAGCCGCCGCCCAGCCCCTATCGCCCCGATCCCGAGGGGGTGGCAGCCGGCAAGCCGCTCTACATGCGTCACTGTGCCGACTGTCACGGCTACCAGGAGGGCGAGCGCTACGTCTTCGAAGGGGAGCGCCTCGGCCAGGTGGTGCCCAATGAGCAGTTGGGCGTCGATCCGGCCCGGCTCGACAGCTACACCGAGACCCTGCAGCGCTATCAGCTGACCCTGTTCGAGGACGACGAGCGCTATCGCTTCCGGCACTTCCGCAAGACCGATGGCTACGCCAACCTGCCCCTCGACGGCCTCTGGCTGCGGGCGCCTTACCTGCACAACGGCGCCGTGCCGACCCTCTACGACCTGCTGCTGCCGCCGGCGGAGCGCCCCCAAGCCTTCGTGCGCGGGCTGGACGTGCTGGATGAGGAGAAGGGCGGTTTCGTGGCGCCCGACTGCACGCCCGGCGAGCCCCTGGAAGAGGGCTTCTGCTTCGACACCAGCCAGCCCGGCAACGGCCGCCAGGGGCATGCCTACGGGACCGAGCTGACGGCGCAGGAGCGCTCGGACTTGCTCGACTATCTATTGACCTTTTGAGACAACCGGCCCGGGAGCACTGAAATGCAGACCTCAAACGATGTGTTCGCGACCTATCGGCGGGTGATGACGGTGGGGATCGCCCTCAATGTGCTGCTGGGCCTGTGGCTGTGGCTATGGCCGGTTAGCCTGCTGGGCGTGATGGGCGCCGACCTGCCGTACCCGCTGACCTGGGTGCGCTACGCCGGCCTGGCCATGATCGTGGTTGGACTGCTCTACCTGCCGGCTGCCCTGGCACCGCTGCACAATCGACTGGTGGGGCTGCTGTCGATTCTGTTTCGTAGTCTTTTCGCGCTGTTCTTCCTGTTCGCCACAGGCTTTCTTTGGCTGCCGGCGCTGTTCGAGGCGGTGTTCGCCGTGCTGCAGGGCGTGACCTTCTGGCGGGCCTGGCGCGGCGACCTGATGGCCAAGCCCTGACGCAGGGGGTCGGCGAAAGGCACCCGTCGTTTACCTATCGGTCATTTCAGATTTTTCTGCTATAACTAGGCCTATAGACTAAAAATGGTGACGGGATGTCATTGACTGGCTTGCTGTCGATAACTCGACGGTATGCGCTCGCAGGGATACTGGCCGGGCTGTCGACGACAGCGGCTGGCAGCGTAGAGGGTTCAGCGTCGGTGCCTGCCTTGGGATGGGCGGTGCTCGCTATTGTAGCCATTGCATGCATGGCGTTGGCGGCAGTGGGCGGTGCCTGGTGGGACCGTCGCAGAGGAGGGCGGGAGCGCGCTGACTCGTCGGCCGACAAGGCAGGGCTGGCCAATGATTCAGATGACATGGTCTCTTTGCCATGTGGTATTTCCACGGATATCACCGAGTGCCATGCGATCCAGGAGAGCAACTATCGCCTGACCTTCTATGATCCGCTGACCGGCCTGCCCAACAGGCGCCTGATGCTCGATCGCCTGGAAATGGTGGTCAAGGGGTCCCGGCGTACGGATCGCTATGCGGCGCTGATGTTCATCGATCTGGATAACTTCAAACTGGTCAACGACACCCAGGGGCTCTATCAGGGCGATCACCTTCTGCGTCACGTCGCCAAGCACCTGTCGAGTGTGGTGCGGGAGAGCGATACCCTGGCCCGCCTGGGGGGGGATGAATTCGTCCTGCTGATCCATGACCTGGCTCCCAACCAGGAGCAGGCGGCTCATGCTGCCGAGGGCGTGGCCAAGAAGCTGTTGACTTGTATTCTGGAAGCCCAGCAGGATCAGGAGCAGGTCCTGACCCTGCCGATTACCGGCAGTATCGGCGTCACGCTGTTTGCCGATGGCGAGATCAGCGTGGAGAGTGCCATGCAGCAGGCCGACATGGCGCTGCAGCAGGCCAAGGGGGCGGGGGGCAATACCCTGCGTTTCTTCAATGCCAAGATGCAGGCCACGGTGATGGCGCGAGTCCATCTGGAAGCCGACCTGCATCAGGCGCTGGCTCGGGATGAGTTTCGCCTGCATTACCAGGTGCAGGTCGACGCCCGGTCCCGCGTCACCGGGGTCGAGGCGCTGATTCGCTGGGAGCATCCCCAGCGTGGCATGGTGTCGCCCGGCATGTTCATTCCCCTGGCGGAAAAGAATCGCCTGATTCTGCCGATCGGCTACTGGGTCCTCGAAACCGCATGCCGGCAGTTGGCTGCCTGGGCGCGGGAGCCGGAATGGGAGAGGTTGAGCATCGCCGTCAATGTCAGTTCCGTGCAGTTCCACCAGCCGGACTTCGTGGCGAGGCTGCAGCAGATACTGGAGGAGACGGCGGCCAACCCGCACCGGCTGACGCTGGAAGTGACCGAAAGCCTGTTGATGGATGATCACCAGCGGGTACGCACTATCATGCTGCGTCTCAATCAGCTCGGCATCCGTTTCGCCCTGGACGACTTCGGTACCGGCTACTCTTCACTGAACTATCTCAAGCGGTTGCCGCTGGACGAGTTGAAGATCGACCAAGCCTTCGTCAATGGCGTGCTCGACGACCCGGTGGATGCGGCTATCGTCCAGGCCACCATCACCCTGGCGGCGAGCCTTGGCCTCGACGTGACCGCGGAAGGGGTGGAGACCGAGGCGCAGCACCAATGGCTCCGAGCGCACGGCTGTGAAGCCTTTCAGGGCTATCTCTTCGGCAGGCCGCAGCCGGTGACGGAGCTGCAGGTCGATCAGCTTTCCTGTATCTACGATACGTGAGAGTGCATCGGTCGGCTTTCCCTCCGGCTCCCTGTCTGGGGTAAGCTATGTCACATGCCAGACATTAGGCACTGTCTGAAAAGTCGACGAGCGATGGTCAGACAAGGCAAAAATCAGTGAAAAGACGGAGTTTACGGTGTGTAAATGAGTAGTTTGAGCTGATTTTTAACGCAGTATGGCCGAGCGCAGACAGTTTTCGGACAATGCCTAGCGGCGGCCAGTCTTCCGCTACCGCCCTTCACTAAACCACCGGAGAGTCTTCATGCCCTTTCGTTCCCTGCTTGCCGCCGCCGTGCTGATGCTGCCGCTGACCGCCGTGGCAGAGTCACCGAATATCGTACCCGGCCAGTGGCAGTTCACCAGCACCACCTCGGTCAAAGGCGACATGCCGATTCCCGACCAGACCGAGAGCCATCAGGAGTGCATCGTGCAGGGCGACCTCGACGATGCCGACTTCCAGTTCCTCGAAGTGGAAGAGGGGTGTGAGCTGCTGGATCACAACGTGTCCGCAGACGGTGTCGACTACAAGATGGTGTGTCACGCCGATGGTGGCCAGGCCGATATCGATGGCCGGATGGATTTCCTGGGCGAGCGCGTGGAAGGCAACGTCAATATCCAGACCGACTCGCCGATGGGTGAGATGGTCATGGACACGACGATCGAAGGCGAGCGGCTCGGCGATTGCTGAGCGGCTGACAGCCGCGGGAAGCGCGAAGGCAGTGTCGTGGTGCCCCTTGTGGTACTCAATCGGTCGCCTCTCTGCGACACGGCCATCCATGGACGAGAATCGCCCATCGGGAGGTCCCGACGGGCGATGAGTCTTGCTGGCTTTGCTGCGTGAGGCCGCCTCCTTGCGTCTGGTAATAGCTGGGCGCTTATTCATTCAGCTTGATTCACCGGCGCTCGTCACCACGATATCGTCCTTGGTGGGGCCCAGCAGGCCGAGCAATTCTTCCTTTTCACCTTCCGGTACCTCGAGTGAATCGAGGGTATCGATGAACAGCTCCACCATACGATCCCACTCCTGCTCGGAGACGTTGAGTCCGTCGTGTGCCTCCGCCAGGCTCAGCCCAGTGTACTGGCAGGGGCCGCCGGTGATCTCGCAGACCAGGGCCGTCACCTGAAACTTGATATAGGGTGCGGCTTCCGGGGTCTTCTTCTCTTCGACGGCGGGGTTGGCAAGAATCACCGGGTCCTGAATGAAATCATCGACGAAGTTGTTGACGGCCAGCGAGATGGCCGGCAGTCCGCCGAGACGTTCATACAGGGGTGGGTCATCCGCGGAGACAGGGTTGGCATTGATGAGGATCAAGAGGGCGAGAGCTGCGCCGAGCACCTGGCTGCGGTTGGTTATTGACGTTGTCATGGGTCTTCTCCCATAGATCTGGATCCTGCGTTATTCAGGATAGCGTCGGGAGTGACACCTCGCCCTGGCTACAAGATCAATTAATGCCCCTGGATGGAATCACTTATGCTCGCAGGTTGGCTGGGGTAAGTCGGGCGAATAGCAACATGCCATTACATTGACCGGGAGCCTTCTCATGCTGAGGGGCTGGTAGTTGCGGGAAGCTCGAAGGCCACCCCGGGGTGGCCTTCGTCGTTCATGCCTTCTGACTGTCGGTGCCGTCCTGATGGCGAGTTCCGTCGCTTCGGTCGGCCGGGCCGGAGGTCATCTCCGCTTCCAGACGGCGTTTCACATCGCCGGGGGAGCCGGTATGGCGTGCCAGCAGGTCGTAGGCCACCGGTACCACGAACAGCGTGAACAGGGTGGCGGCGGCGACGCCGGAAAGAATCACCGTGCCGATCACCATGCGCGACTCGGCACCGGCACCGCTGGAGACGATCAGCGGGATCGAACCGGCCATGGTGGTCACCGCCGTCATCAGGATCGGCCGCAGCCGCGTCACCGCGGCGTCGAGCAGGGCGTCGCGGAAGGCCAGGCCCTCGTCGCGCAGCTGGTTGGCGAACTCCACGATCAGGATGCCGTTCTTGGCCGCCAGGCCGATCAGCATCACCAGGCCTACCTGGCTGTAGATGTTGAGCGACTGGCCGGTGACGTACAGCCCCAGCATGGCGCCGCTCATGGCCAGAGGCACCGTAAGCATGATCACGAAGGGGTGGATGAAGCTCTCGAACTGGGCGGCCAGGACCAGGAACACCACCAGCGCACCCAGGATCAGCAGGAAGGTGGTGGCACCGCTGGCCTGGCGGAAGTCGCGGGAGGCGCCGCTGACGTCGGTCTGGGCCTGCCCGGGCAGCACCTCGGCGGCGGCGGCTTCCAGGTAGTCCAGGGCTTCACCCAGGGAGTAGCCGTCGGCCAGGTTGGCTTCGATGGTGATGGCGCGCAGCCGGTTGAAGCGGTTCAGGGTGCTGGCACCGGCGAAATCGGAGAAGCTCACCAGGCTGGCCAGGGGAATCAGCTCGCCCGAGCGCGCCGAGCGCACCTGGATGTTGTCCAGCGCACGGGGGCTGGCCTGGCTGCCCCGGTCGCCCTCGACGATGACGTCGTACTCCTGGCCGGCGTCCAGATAGCGCGTCACGTTGCGCCCACCCAGCAGCACCTCGAGGGTGCGGCCGATCTCGGTGACGGTGACGCCCAGGTCTGCCGCGCGGGAATAGTCGATATCGACGCGCAGCTGCGGCTGGGTCTCGCGATAGTCGCTGTCCAGCCCGATCAGCCTCGGGTTGTCCTCGCGGATATGATCCATCAGGGTGTCGCGCCACTCGGCAAGCTCTTCGTAGGTGCCGCCGCCCAGCACGAACTCCACCGGCTTGCTGATGCGCTGGCCGAAGCCCTGGCGCATCACCGGGAAGGCCTGCACGCCGGGCAGGTCGCCCAGTTCCCGGCGAACCTCGTCCATGATCGACCAGGCATCGCGACGCTCGCCCCAGGGGGCCATGCTGATGATAGCGAAGCCGTTGTTGAAATTCTCGATGTTGCCGAAGCCGCGCGGGGCGCGAACCACCACTCGCTCGAGCTCGCCGCTCTCCAGCATGGGGTCGAGCCGGACTTCGATCTCATCCATGTAGTCCATGATGTAGTCGAAGGTGGCCCCCTCCGGGCCGTTGACCAGGATGATGAAGCTGCCGCGATCCTCCTGCGGGGTGTATTCGCTGGGCAGCAGGTCGGCGAGCCAGACGGTGGCCGCAATCAGCGCCACGAATACCGCCAGCACCGCGGCACGCGCCCTGAGTACCCAGATCAGCAGGGTGCGATAGATGCGCTGGGTGAATTCCAGCAGCCACTGAACCGCCAGGGCGATGCGGCCCTCGTGCATCGAAGGCTTGAGAATCTTCGAGGCCATCATCGGGGTCAGGGAGAGCGCCAGCACGCTGGAGATGGCCACGGCGGCGGCCATGGTCAAGGCGAACTCGGTGAACAGCCGGCCGACGTTGCCCTGCAGGAAACCTAGCGGCACGAACACGGCGATCAGCACCAGCGTGGTGGCAATGACCGCAAAGGCGATCTGGCGGGTGCCGCGGAAGGCCGCTACCAGCGGGGTCTCGCCGTAGTCGTGCATGCGCCGGTGAATGTTCTCCAGCACCACGATGGCGTCATCGACGATCAGGCCGATGGCCAGCACCAGGGCGAGCAGGGTCAGCAGGTTGATCGAGAAGCCCATCAGGGCCAGCGCCATGAAGGCACCGACCATCGCCACCGGCACCGTTACCGCGGGTATCAGGGTGGTGCGCACGTTGCCCAGGAACAGGAAGATCACCACGACGACCAGGCCCATGGCGATGAAGAGCGTGATCACCACCTGCTTGATGGCACCGGAAACGAAGACCGAGGCATCGTAGTTGAGGGCGAGCGACATGCCCTGGGGCAGGCTGTCCTGCACCCGCGCCAGCTCCGCCTGCACGCCCTCGGAGACCTCCAGCACGTTGGCGGTGGACTGCTTCATGATCCCCAGGCCCACCATCGGCACGCCGTTGGCGCGGAAGATCGAGCGATCCTCCACCGAGCCGATTTCCACTCTCGCCACATCGCCCAGGCGCACCAGGTAGCCATCGGGGCTCTGGGTCAGCGCCAGGCGCTCGAAATCATCGGGCTGGTTGAAAGTGCGTGGCAGGCGCACCATGAACTGCCGGTCGCGGGACTCGATCGACCCGGCCGGCAATTCCACGTTCTCGGCACGCAGGGCGCTTTCCACATCGCCCACGGTGAGGTTGCGGGCCGCCAGCGCGTTGCGGTCGAGCCACACCCGCATGGCGTACTCCCGTCCGCCCCCCACGCGTACCCTTGCCACGCCGGGCTGTACCGAGAAGCCGTCCACCAGATAGCGGTCGGCATAGTCGGTGAGCTCGGGAATCGTGTAGTCGTCGCCGGAGAGGGAGAGCCACAGCACCACCTCCTCGCTGGAATCGGCCTTCTGCACTTCCGGCGGGTCGGCTTCGTCTGGTAGGTTGCGCAGGGCACCGGAGATGCGGTCGCGCACGTCGTTGGCGGCGGCATCGATGTCCATGTCCAGGCGGAACTCGATATTGATTCGTGAACGACCGTCCTGGCTGGAGGAGGTGATCAACTGAATGCCCTCGACCCCGGCGATGCGGTCCTCCAGCAGCTGGGTGATCCGGGTCTCCACCACGTTGGCCGAGGCACCGGCGTAGCGGGTGTCGATGCTGACCACCGGTGGGTCGATGGAGGGGTACTCCTGCAGCGGCAGGCGCTGCATGGCCAGCAGGCCGAAGGCGACGATCAGCAGTGCCAGTACCGTGGCCATCACCGGGCGCTGGACGGAGAGGTCCGAGAGCCGCATCAGGTGCTTTCCTCACTGCGGTTCTGCTCGAGTATCTTGCGGATCGTGGCCTCGTCGTCGGCGATGCCCAGCAGCCTCACGCTGTCGCCCTCCCGGGCGCGCTGCAGTCCATGGTTGACCACCAGCTCACCCTCGGCCAGGCCTTCGAGTATCTCGACCTGGCCGGTGCGGCGCTCTCCCACGGTGACCCGGCGGCGTTCGAGCCGGTTACCGTCGGCTTCATCGATCACCATCACATACTGCCGGTCACCGCTGGGAACGAGTACCGATTCGGGCGCCACCACGGCCTGCCGGGGGCTGCGCTGCACCACGACCTCCATCAGCATGCCCGGGCGCAGCCGAAGCTCGGGATTAGCCAGCTCGGCGCGAACGCTGACGCTGCGGCTGACCGGGTCGACCCGCGAGCCGACACTGGCCACTTCGCCCTCGAAGACATCGTCGGGAAAGGCAGCGCTGTGCGCGGTCAGCGGCAGGCCGGGCTCGAGGATCGCCAGAAAGACCTCGGGCACGTTGAAGTCGAGCTTCATCACGTCGGTCTTGTCCAGGGTCACCAGCTGGGTCCCGGGGGTGACCAGGCTGCCCACGCTGATGTTGCGAAAGCCCACCCGGCCGTCGAAGGGGGCGCGCAGCTGGTAGTTGGTCAGGCGCGCCTCCAGCCCCTGGATCTCGGCTTCCACCTGGCGCAGCCGTGCCTGGCTGTCCTCCACGTCGGCGCGTGGGGCCATGTTGCGTTCCTGCAGCTGGGTGAGCCGGTTGACCGCACTGCGTCGTTCGTCGCGCTGGGCCTGGGCGGCACGTAGCTGTGCCTGCTGCTCGCCATCCTCCAGGCGGATCAGCAGCTGGCCGGCTTCCACCAGGTCACCGTCGCTGAAATTGAGCTCGGCGACGATCTCGGTAACGGTGGCGGACAGGGTGACGCTCTCGTCGGCGCGCAGGGTGCCCAGTGCCTCGAGGGGGTCGGACCAGGGCTCCAGCGTCACGCGGGAGGCGATCACCGCGGTGCGCTCCTGGGCGGCAAGCGGCAGGCTCAGCAAAAGCAGGGCGAGTGATAGCAGCAACAACGATGGCAGCAACAACACAGTGTCGCGCCACGTGGGGGGCTTGAGGCGTGAAATCGTGTTCATCGGGGCTCTTGTGGCGAATCGGACGATGCATGACTGAGAGACGCCCCAATCCTTTGGGGCACCGTTGATAATACTAGCCACGCGGCTTGGCAGAAGTGTGACAACAATTCACAAGTTCCACGCAGTGACGTTAATTGTACATAGATTGTACAAAAAGAGAAGCGATGCGCGTTGGCTGGGGGAGCCACGCTTCTGCATTCGACGAGCCGGCAAGGGCTCGGTTCAACGATAAGGTCATCTCGCTGCCCCAGCGACTCACCATTGGCCTCGCTGCTGTCTCCAGCTTGCAGCTTGCAGCCCCCACTCCGCTGCTTTCGGCACACTCCTTCAGTTTTCTTCAAGCCGCTGCAAGATACTCCTAGTCTTCTGCAAGATACTTCAAGCATTAACACTTGGTAACGTCAATGCTGATTCCCGAGAGCCGGGGCCAGAGGCGCCGGTTACCGACAACAGCAGGCTTGAAAAAGACAAACAGACGGAGATGCAATCATGAGCAAGCTGATGCAGGGTATCGAGCGTTTCTGGAAAGAAGAAGAGGGCACCGAGGTGGTGGAATGGGCGATGTTGGCTGCCTTACTTGTTGCGGTGGGTACTGTAATTATGGTCACGATAGGTGATGCGGCACTGGCAAGACTAACTGCACTTGCAGGTATGCTTGCGTAAGGGTAAATAATAGTCAATTTTCGCCGACAAGGAAGTCGGCGATGCACTCTTCCATTGGAAGATTATTTCTCAGGAAATAATATGTTAAATACCGTTTGCTTAATGCTGGTATGGTGCGCAGCAGCCTGGGATCTACGCACGCGGCGGATACCTAACCGCCTTATTCTGGCCGGGGCCGCCGTCGGGCTGCTGCTGCAGGGAGTGCTGGCAGGCCCAAGCGGTATCCTGGCCGCCACTCTTGGTCTACTGGTGGGGCTGGCGATCCTGATGCCCGGCTATCTGATGGGCTTTACCGGCGCGGGGGACGCCAAGCTGATGGCGTCGATTGGCACCTTGCTGGGACCGTTGGGTGTTTTGCAAGTGGCAATAGTCAGTATGCTTGTTGGCGGTATCGTTGGAATATGCTTCGTTGCTTCGTCGATATTAAGTCGAGATGCTATTTCGCCATGGAGCCGATACGGATTGATGGCAAAGACGCTGTTATATACTGGAAAGCCACTGTACATTGCCCCTGATAAGGGCGAAGTAATGGGCAAAAAGTTTCCCTTTGCGGTGTCGATTGCGATCGGAGGAACGGGCTGGATTATCTGGCAATGGTCGCTGGTGGTGGGATAGGCGTGGTGGGATAGGACGGTCGAATTTTTATAGATTCGATCAAGAAGATAGCGGTTATTGCCAGATAATTCAGGTGTTTTTATTAGTTTTGTAACGAAACATTAAGCGGGGTTCGCCATGCCTATCGAAGCCACCGAGTCCAGTTCAGCCAGCGCCGGCCAGCGGACAGCGGCCATCGCCGTGCCGCGCCCCGGCACGGTGGCGGAAACCGGGCTCCCGGCGCTCTACCTGGGCGACCTGCTGGTCAAGCAGCTCTTCGAGCAGGGCGTGCTGGACTTGCACCAACTGAGCGGTGGTGCGGCCCTGGCCGGCAGCGTGGTCGAGGAGGTGTGTCGCTTCCTTCGCGACGAGGGGCGGGTAGAGGTGCGCGGCCAGGGCGATGGCGGGGCGCTGCGTTTCGGGTTGACCGACCGTGGCCGCGCCTCGGCGCTGGAAGCGCTGAACCGCGACGGTTACAGCGGCAAGGCGCCGGTCACCCTGGAGCAGTACCAGCAGCGGGTCGAGGCCCAGGCGCTCAGCGACGTGGCGATTCGACGCGACACGGTCACGGAGGCCTTCGCCGATACGGTGATCGACCCCGCGCTGCTCGACCAACTGGGGCCGGGGCTGCACTCCGGCCGGGCCATGTTCATCCACGGCGAGGCGGGCACCGGCAAGAGCTATATCGCCCGGCGCCTGACACGGCTGCTGGAGGGCGAGGTGCTGATCCCCCATGCCATCCTGGTCGGAGGCAAGGCGGTGCGCTGCTTCGACCCGGCCGTACACCAGGCTGTGGAGGCGACCGAGCAGGACGCCGTGCTCTCGGCGCTCTACCTGGGGCAGGGCCACGATCCGCGCTTTGTGCGCTGCCGGCGGCCCTGCGTGGTCACCGGTGGCGAGCTGACCATGGAGCGGCTCGAGATCCAGTACGATATGGCGACCCATATCCATCAGGCCCCCGTCCAGCTGCTGGCCAATAACGGCATGCTGGTGATCGACGACCTGGGCCGCCAGCGCATGTCGCCCACCGAGCTGTTCAACCGCTGGATCGTGCCGTTGGAAGAGCGGCGCGATTTCCTGGCGCTCTCCAACGGCTACCACTTCAGCGTGCCCTTCGATGTGGCCCTGGTCTTCTCCACCAACCTCGACCCGCTCTCCCTGGCCGATGCCGCCTTTCTTCGCCGCATCGGCTACAAGATCCGCTTCTCACCCCTGGATCGCGAGGCCTATCGAGCCATCTGGGCCCAGCAGTGCCAGGCGCAGGGGCTGCCGTTCGAAGGGGCGCTGGTCGATTTCGTGATTGACGAGCTGCATGCCCGCTACAACGTACCGCTGCTGGCCTGCCACCCCCGCGATCTGCTGAGCCTGGCGCTGGATCAGTTGAGCTACCGGGGTGAAACCACCCCTGACCGCGAGACCCTGAACTGGGCCTGGCAAACCTACTTCGGCGATTTTACCGACGGTGACGCTGCCGTGCATGGGAGGGAAGGATCATGAAACGCAAAGGTATCTTCGCGATGTTCGCGATTTCACTCTTCATGGCCCTGAGCGCCGCCCTGGTGGCCATGAGCTGGCTGCAGGAGCAGGGGGGCGAGCGAAACGCCTTGTCCGAAACCAGCGAGGTGGTGGTGGCGGCGATGCAGATTCCCTTCGGTACCACGGTGCAGGCGTCCGATCTCAAGGTGATGCAGCTGCCGCCCGAGTCGGTGCCACCGGGCAGCTTCAACGATCTCGACAGCGTCGTGGGGCGTGTCAGCAACCAGATTATCTATTCCGGTGAGATCCTCCACGAGGGGCGGGTGGCCGAACACTTGGGCGGCAGTGCCCTGGCGGCGCTGCTGGACCACGGCAAGCGCGCGATGAGCGTGCGGGTCGACGACGTGGTGGGCGTGGCGGGCTTCCTGCTGCCCGGCAACCGGGTCGACGTGGTTTCCACACAGCGCAACAACAACGGCAACCGCAACAGCGTCGCGTCGGAAACGATCCTGCGCAACATCAAGGTGCTGGCGGTGGACCAGATCGCCTCCCAGGAGCGTGACGGCCCGGTGATCGTGCGCGCGGTCACTCTCGAGGTGGACCCGCGCCAGGCCGAGACCCTGGTCCAGGCCACTCAGGAGGGCAAGGTACAGCTCACCCTGCGCAATCCCCTGGACCAGGAGGACGAGAATGACGTCATGACGGCCCAGCGCTCGGTGCTCAACCTGCCGGAAATCCAGCCGCGGCAACAAGCCAGGCCGGCGCCGGCACCCGCGGCACCGGTACAGCGTCAGGTCCATGTGATTCGTGGCACCCAGGTCAGCACCGTCAATGTACGCAACTGACGGCGGTCTTGGGCAAGGGAGCAGTAACAACGGAAAAGAACGGAAAAGAACAGGGTAAGGCTAATGAAAACACCTTACCAAGCAGGTAACGCGGGGCAAGGGGGAATCAAGATGACCAGACAAGGCGAACAGCGGACACGGCGTGACGGGGGGGCTGCCCGCGGGTGGATGAGCTGCAGGGGGATGAGCGGGATAGTGATGCTGGTCTTGCTGCTTGCGGTGAGCTGGGCCGGGCTGGCTGCGGCCCAGAGCCGGCCCGACCCGGGCAGCAGCCGCAACGTCTCCATGCCCCTGGAGGGGCGCTCGGTGGCGGTGTCCGTGGCGATCAACCAGGGGCAGGTACTGGAGTTTCCCCGGGCGGTTCGGGTGGTATCGGTGGGCAACCCCGAGATTGCCGATATCGTGGTGATGGGCTCTCGCCAGCTCTATGTGCTGGGCAAGTCCACCGGCACCACCAATGTAGTGCTGTGGGACCAGGGGGAGCGAGTCGAGGGTGCGCTCAATGTCACGGTGACCCACGACCTGGAAACGCTCAAGAGTAGCCTGCACCAGCTGCTGCCCGGCGAGAACATTCAGGTGCGCTCGGCCCAGGATGGCATCGTGCTGAGCGGACAGCTCTCCAGCGCCGAGCGGCTGGAAACCGCCCTGCGCTTGGCCAGTCGCTTCGGCGGCGAGGATGCGGTGCTCAACCTGATGCAGGTGGGGGGCGCCCAGCAGGTGATGCTCGACGTCAAGGTGGCGGAGGTCTCCCGCTCCCTGGTCAAGCGCCTGGAGGCCAACTTCAACGTCTTCAACGTGGGCTCTTCGGCATTCCGCGGCGGCGCGGTCAGTGGTGGGGCCAGCTTTCCCGATGCCATATTCGCGGGAGCTGATGGCCTGGGGAGTGCACGCATCCCCGTATTCGGCGGCGGCACCCCCCTTGGCCCGGCGGTCACCGAGTTCGCGCCGGCCACTGCCACCATCGCCGATACCGGGATATTCGCCAGCTACCAGCGTGGCGACTACCTGCTCAACCTGGTGCTGGACGCGGCCAGCCGTGAGGGCGTGGCCAAGATCCTGGCCGAGCCCAACCTGACCACGCTGACCGGCCAGCCGGCCCAGTTCCTGGCCGGTGGCGAGTTTCCCATTCCCGTGCCCCAGGGAAACGGCCAGGTGGCCATCGAGCACAAGGAGTTCGGGGTGGGGCTGGGGTTCCTGCCCACGGTGCTGGACTCCGGCACCATCAACCTCCAGGTGAACGTCGAGGTCTCCGACCTGGTGCCGGTCAACAGCCTTCAGGTGGGAGTCGGCAGTGGCGTGAGTACCCAGTTCTTCGTCCCGGCGCTGGCCAAGCGTAGCGCCAGTTCCACGGTGGAGCTCGCCACCGGCCAGACGATCGCCATCGCCGGCATGCTCAACGAGAGCCTGCGCGAGAACGTCGCCAAGATGCCCGGCCTCGGCGAACTGCCGGTGCTGGGGGTGCTGTTCAGAAGCCAGGAGTTCATCAAGGAGCAGACCGAGCTGGTGATCTTCGTCACCCCGCGGCTGGCGCGCTCCTTTGCCCCGGAGCAGGTGCGCCTGCCCACCGGCTCCTTCGTGCCACCCAGCGACCTGGAGTTCTACCTGCTGGGTAGCTTTCGGTCCCTGGAGGAAGGTGGCGACAACCCGCGCCAGCGGCCGAGCAGCTTCGACCTGGAGCTGATGTCGAGCCGCCCCGATGGCGGCACCGAAGGCCGCTTCGGTCATGATCTCTGACCTTTATCGCCTTGGCGACTTATCAACAGGGGGCGCGTCCATGTTTCCTTTACAACGATCCAGTGCAGGCAGGCTTTACACCATCCACTTTGCTTTGCCGGTCCGGCGGTTCCTCGGGGGGCGTCCATGGCTGACAGCAGCCTTGCTGCTCTTCGCCACGCTTCTGGCGGGCTGCATGGCCCCCCAGCCGGGGGCCGACCTGCCGCCCTATGGCGAGAGCGTGCAGCATACCAAGGCGATGCAGACCTATGAGCCGGGCGATCCGGTGCCGCCGCTACACGGTGCCAAGGCGGCGGAGGCCATGCGCCACTATCGACAGGCACCTGGCGGTAGCCAGGCCCCGGCTTCACTGCCCTGAACGGCCCCAGCCATCGGCAGCAGGCCACGCGGCAATCAGGGTTTTCCATGACAAGCAGGTGACGCAATGCGTAAACGGCTCGAGATATTGCTGGCGGGAAGAACCCGGGATGAACTGGGTGCCCTGGAGTCGCTGCTGAGTAGCCAGGGCGATATCCAGGTCACTTCTCGCCTGATGATCAACGGCAACGTCGATCCCCTGGAAGGGGTGGCACCCCTTCCCGATGCCCTGGTGCTGCTGGTGGGCACCCACTGGGAGGCGGAACTGATGGCCCTGTGCGAGCGACCGGCGGCGGAGCGCCCACCCCTGCTGGTGGTGGGCCCCAAGGGAAACGTGGAGCTGATCCGCCTGGCCATGCGCGCCGGGGCGCGTGATTTCTTCTCGCCACCCATCGACGATGCTGAGATCTTCCACTTCCTGCGCGAGCTGGCCCGGAATCGGCGCGACGACCCGAGCCACGCCGCACGGATAACGGCGGTGATCAATGCCAAAGGGGGCTCCGGGGCCAGCCTGGTGGCCGCCAACCTGGCCCACTGCCTGGCACGGCAGGAGCGGGATACCGTGCTGGTGGATCTCGACGTGCAGTTCGGCTCCTTGCCGCTTTACTTCAACGTGACCCCGGACCATGGCCTGGTTCGGGCACTGGAATCGGCCGACAGCCTGGACGCCCTGGCCATGGAGGCCTACCTGAAATACCACCCCAGCGGGGTGGGGCTGCTGGCCTCCTCGCCGGGGGACCACTTGAGCCTCGGCGAAGTGCCCGAAACCCGCGTCGAACAGCTGCTGGCGGTGCTCTGCCAGAGCCAGGAGGAGGTGGTGGTCGACCTGCCGCGCTGGATCAACGGCGCGACCGCCTGCGTGCTGGAGCGCGCCGAACACGTGCTGGTGGTGATGCAGCAGAGTGTGGCCCACCTGCATGATGCCCAGCGCCTCCGCGACATTCTCGTTCATGAGCTTGGCATGCTGGCTTCCCGGATCAGCGTGGTGGTCAACCGCTACGACAAGCGCAGTGACGTGACTCTCGCGGCGATCGAGGATGCCCTGCCGGGCCTGTCGCTGCAGACGCTGCCCAACGACTTCAAGCGCGCCAGCCACAGCATCAACGTGGGCAGCCCGCTTCACGAAATCGCCCCCCGGGCACCCCTGACTCGACAGATCGAGGAGCTGACCCGGTCGCTTGCGACCCGTCAGGAAGCGGGCGCCGGCCGGGGCAAGAAGCGCTCGCTGCTGGGCTGGGCATTGCCTGGCCGGCACTGATTATCGCCACTTACAACAACCGCTACTAACGAATAGCAGCACCGCTCAAGCGAACCATAGCAAGGAGAACGGCCATGAACCTGCGTGATCGGATGACCCTTGGCGGAGAGGCGGAGTCGCGTTCGGCCTGGGCGGGCCGCGGGGCTGGCCAGCTGTCCCAGGCCGAACAGGAGTATAAGCAGCGGCTGTTCCGTCAACTGGTCAAGGTGTTGGACCTGACCCTGCTCAATACCCTGGAGGAGCGGGAGGCCCGGCTGCAGGTGCAGCAGGTGTGCGAGTCGCTGATGAGCAAGGAGACCCTGCCGTTCAATGCCGGCGTACGGCAGCGCATCGTTACCGAACTGCAGGACGAGGTGCTGGGCTTGGGCCCCCTGGAGACGCTGCTGGCCGACAAGACGGTGTCGGACATCCTGGTCAACGGTACCAACCCCATCTATGTGGAACGCCGCGGCAAGCTGGAGCAGACCCTGCTGCGCTTCGACAGCGATGCGCACCTGATGACCATCATCGATCGCATCGTCTCCAGCGTCGGGCGGCGCATCGACGAGTCCTCGCCCATGGTGGACGCACGGCTCAAGGATGGCTCGCGGGTCAACGCGGTGATCGCCCCGCTGGCCATCGATGGCCCCATGCTGTCGATTCGCCGCTTCGCGGTCGAGAAGCTTGATGCGCCGAGCCTGGTGGCATTCGGCAGCCTGTCCATGGAGATAGCGCAACTGATGGAGAAGGTGGTCAAGGCGCGGCTCAACGTGCTGGTGTCGGGCGGTACCGGTGCGGGCAAGACCACCCTGCTCAACGTGCTTTCCGGTTTCATTCCTTCTGACGAGCGCATCGTCACCATCGAGGATTCGGCGGAGCTGCAGCTACAGCAGCCCCACGTGGGTCGCCTAGAGACCCGGCCGCCCAACATCGAGGGCAAGGGGGAAGTCAGCCAGCGCGACCTGGTGCGCAACAGCCTGCGCATGCGCCCCGATCGTATCGTGGTCGGCGAGGTGCGCGGCGGCGAAGCCTTCGACATGCTGCAGGCCATGAACACCGGCCACGACGGCTCGCTGACCACCATTCACGCCAATACCCCCCGCGACGCCCTGACCCGCATCGAGAACATGGTGGCCATGAGCGGCTACCAGCTGCCGGCCCAGGCGCTGCGCTCGCAGATCGCCTCGGCCATCGATGTGGTGGTGCAGATAGAACGCCAGGAGGATGGGGTGCGCCGGCTGGTCAGCGTGCAGGAGGTCAACGGCCAGGAGGGCGAGATCATCACCATGTCGGAGATCTTCCGCTATGAGCGGGAGGGCATCGACGCCGACGGCAAGGTACTCGGTCGACACGTGGCCACCGGCGTGGTACCTGGCTTCTATGACCACCTGAAGCGCCGCGGGCTCGACCCGGGCCTGGAGATCTTCCAGAACATGGGAGTGCAGCGGCCATGGAACTGAGCAGCCTGGGTATCCGGCTTTCCGACGAGATGATCGTGGTCGGCATGATCTTCATAGCCGCCTTCCTGCTGATCCAGAGCTTCCTGGTGCCGGCCTTCGGCGAGAACCGCCAGGTTCAGAAGCGGCTCAAGAAGCGCCTGCGGGCCATCTCCGACGAGGCGCATCAGGGCAATATCTCCCTGGTGCGGCGCAAGTACCTGCGTGAGCTGGGGCCCCTGGAGCGGGCCTTGGAGTCGCTGCCCGGCATGGAGCGGGTGGAGCGGCTGGTCGAGCAGACGGGAAAGGAAACACCGGGCTATCGGGTGGTGCTTACATCGGTTTGCCTGGGCGGCATAGCCGGTGTAGCAGGCTTCCATTTGTTACCGCTGCCGCTGGCCCTGCTGCTGGGGCTAGGCGTGGCCTATGTGCCCTTCCTGCGACTTACTGTGGCTCGCAGCCGGCGCCTGGCCCGCTTCGAGGAGCAACTGCCCGATGCTCTGATCGTCATGGCCCGGGCGCTGCGCGCCGGTCACCCCTTCAGCGATGCCATGCACCTTGTCGCCGAGGAGATGGCCGAGCCCATCGCCGGCGAGTTTCGCACCACCTTCATGGAGATCAACTACGGCGGCGAGGTGCGCAACGCGATGCTTGGCCTGCTGCGCCGGGTCCAGAGCGTGACGGTGATGATCTTCGTCACCTCGGTGCTGATCCAGAAGGAAACCGGCGGCAACCTCGCCGAGCTGCTTGACGGCCTGGCCGCGGTGGTGCGCGATCGCTTCCGCTTCCACCGCAAGGTGCGCACCCTCTCGGCCCAGGGACGCATGGCCGCCTGGATTCTCGCGCTGCTGCCCTTCGTGTTAGCGGGAATCCTGAGCCTAGTCTCGCCGAACTTTCTTCCCATGCTGACCCAGGACCCCGTGGGTCGTCAGCTGGTGGTGATTGGCTTTGTGTTGGTAGTTCTCGGGATTCTGTGGATGCGCAAGATCGTACGCATCGAGGTATGAGTGCGCTGGGTGATCGTAATGAGTGCGCGTGATGAGTGAGGAGGGCAGGACATGGAAAGCATGACGCTCTGGTTCGAGCCGCTCGGTGAGCGACTGCAGGACCCCCAGGTGGTGCAGCTGGGCTTTGCCGCCCTGCTGGGGCTGGCGATCTTCGCCCTGATGGTGGCGCTGATGCTGCTGGTCATGGGCGCCTCGGACCCGCTGCGCCGCCGCCTTCGGCGGCTGGAGGCCAGCGGCGATGCCGAGGCGGCCGGGGCGTCGGGCCTGGGCCAGTGGCTGGGCCCCATGGGCGAGCGGCTGGTGCCCAGTGAGGAGGAGACCAAGAGTCGTATCGCACGAGACCTGCGCCGGGCCGGCAAGCGCTCGCCGGGGGCCGTCAATATCTTCTTCGGTGTGCGCCTGCTGTTGGCGGTGGTGCCTGCAGTGCTGTTGCTGACACTGGTGATTCCCTTCGTGCGCATCGATCCGGCTGTCAGCGTGATCATGGTGATAGCCGTGGCGATTGCCGGCTATCTGCTGCCGCGCTTCTGGCTGGAGCGGGCCATCAAGGGCCGCACCCTGGCGCTGCGCCGCGGCCTGCCCGACTCCCTGGACCTGCTGGTGGTCTGCAGCGAGGCGGGCCTGGGCCTGGGCGCCGCCATTCAGCGTGTGGCCCGGGACCTGGAAGTGAGCCACCCGGAGCTGGCCGACGAGCTGCACCTGTTCGGCCTGCAGACCCGTGCCGGCATGGACAACAAGGCGGCACTGCGCGACCTGGAGGAGCGCACCGGTGTGGAGGATATCCGTGGCCTGGTGACCACCCTGCTGCAGAGCATGCGCTTCGGCACCAGCATCGCCATGACTTTGCGCATCTACGCGGTCGAGCTACGCGACAAGCGCACCCAGGAGGCCGAAGAGCAGGCCGCCAAGGTCAGCACCAAGATGCTCTTTCCGCTCATCTTCTGTGTGTTTCCCAGCTTTTTCGTTGTGGCCCTGGGGCCGCCATTGCTGGGGGCGGCGGCGGCGGTGGCCGGCCGCTGAACCGGCAGGAACGCTGATAACGACAACGAAGTATCACGACACCGTTAATCACTACGATAGCGGTCATTCAGGGAGCATCAGCCATGAAATGCAAGTCCCTCTCCTGTATCGCCTTGGCGGCGTTGGCGCTGGCACTGAGCGGCTGTGCCAGCACGGCTCAGCAAAACGGTGTGAATTCGGACCTCTACGGCCCGCTGGGGGATGACGGCTCCTCGCTGGCCTATGGCACCGCCTTCCCGGTCGCCTCGCCGGGGGAGGCCTATCGCAACGGCGAGGCGGCCCTGCGGGCCGGTGACGCCGACAGGGCCCTGTTCGAGTACCTGCGCGGCCTGCGCATGGAGCGGCGGCCCCAGGCCGATCCGCTCTATCGGGTCGGTATCATCCACCACGGGCGCGGCAATCAAGACCTGGCCCAGAATGCCTATCGCTGGGCGCTCGAGATCGAGCCGAGCCACGTGGGCGCCGGCACGGCGCTGGGTGTCCTGCTGCTGCAGCAGCGCGACTACGAGGGCGCCGAACGCCACCTGACTCCCATCGCCAACGGGCGGAACTCTCCCTGGCAGGCGCACAATGCCCTGGGCGTGATCGCCGATATTCGCGGCGAGCACAGCCTGGCCGGGAGCCACTTCGAACAGGCACTGTCGGCGAGCCCCGGCACGCCGCTGGTGCTCAACAACCTGGGCTATTCACGCTACCTGGCCGGCGACTTGCCGGGGGCGCGTCATTCGCTGCGCGCCGCGGTGAGTGCCAACCCCAACTACGAGCTGGCCTGGCGCAACCTGGGGCTGGTCTACGCAAGGGAGGGCGACCATGAGACCGCCATCGAGGCGGTGGCGCGAAACGGCGACCGGGCCAAGGCCTACAACGACATCGGCTATATCTCGATGCTGGAAGGACGCTACCAGGATGCCATGGGCTTCTTCGAGGAGGCCATGCGGCTATCACCGGCCTACTACATTACCGCCAGTGAGAACGCCCGCAATCTCGACAGCCTGCTGCGACGCAACGGCGGCGCAAACCGGCCCAACTGAGCAGCGGCGCCCAGCTGTGGAGGGTATGGATCATGAAATACCAGGCACGCAAGCAGAGAGGGCAGCGGAACTCGCTGCGCAGGCAGCAGGGGAGCGAAACCGTCGAGTTCGCCATCTCCGCCACGCTGCTGTTTATCCTGCTGTTCGGCATCATCGAGTTCAGCGTTGCGCTGTACGACAAGGCGACCCTGACCAATGCCAGCCGGGAGGGGGCGAGAACCGGCATTCTCTTTCGGCCTGACCCCCGGGATACCGCTGCCGAAGATGACGCCATCGAAGAGGCGATTCGAACGTATGCCGAGCAGTACTTGATCTCCCTGGGTGGGCCGGCAGAGATGGCTATCACCATCGTGCGCCCCAACGGCAACCCCATTCAGGCGGGTGATGACCTGGTGGTTACCGTCGACTACCCCTACCAGTTCCTGCTGCTGCCCAGCTTTGTCGGCACCCTGGGCGGCATCCTGGAACTCTCTGCCACCACTACCATGCGAGCGGAATAGCCATGAAAACGCCTATCTCTTCACGGCGCGGCGGCTGGCGCCACGGTTCACCCGGCCGGCAGCGCGGTGTCTCCTTCGTCCTGTTAGCCCTGGCGCTGTTCATGCTACTGGGCTTTACCGCCCTCTCGGTGGATGGCGGCAATCTCTTCGTCGCCAAGAATGAATTACACAACGCGGCCGATGCCGGCTCCTTGGCGGGCGCCAGGATGCTCTATACGGTAGATGGAAGCTCGGTCAATGCTGGCGCCAACCAGGTGGCAACTGACGCCGCCCAGGCCAACAACAGCCAGAATTCCGCGTCGGAAGTCGTCAGTGCCCTGCGTGGCCATTGGAGCTTCGCCAACCGCACCTTCACCCCGAATGATTCCCTGGAGCCGGTCGACCTGTTCGAGAAGTCGACCGCTGAGCTGGATGAGTACGACCCCTTCAACCCCTTTATCAATGCCGTGGAGGTGGTCACGGCCCGGCAGCAGACCCAGGTAGAGGCCTTCTTCGGGCGTATCTTCGGCTTCGAGGGTTACGACGCCACGGCACGCTCGGTGGCCTATATCGGTTTCGCCGGCTCGCTGCGGCCGGAGGATGTGGACCAGCCGATTGCGCTTTGCCAGCAGGCGTTGCTGGACCCTGACGGCAACTACTCCTGCAGTGTCGGTCGCTTCATTCCAGAAGGCGACCAGACCGGTGGCTGGACCAACTTCGAACATGACCAGAGCGGTGCGACCAATGCCAATGAAATCCGCAATCTGGTCTGTGGCGATGGCAACCCCAATGAGATCCGCTTCGGTGAGGATATCGCCACCAACAACGGTCAGGTGCAGTCGGCCTTCAGCGACCTCTACGACTGCTGGGTCGAGGAGACCAACAAGGAGATCGTCTGGACCCTGACATTGCCGGTAATCGATTGCGAAGAGGGGGTCTCGCCCAGCAATCCGGTAGTGGGAGCGGTGACCGTCAACATCGTCTGGATCATTGACCAGGCCAACCAGATCGACGACCGGGCCCCACAGCAGATGGAGCTGCCTCCGGAGGACAGTGAAGGTGTCTCGCCCGGTAACTGGAGCAGCGACAGTGCCAGCGGGGCAGAACGCTGGGATAGCTTCGTCGAAACCTTCAACCTGCAAAAGCCGAACGGCGACCTGGCTTACTGGAGCTCGGAGCCGCAGCAGACCGGCTGGCGTCAGAAGACCATCTACTTCTTGCCTAGCTGCAGCTTCCACGAACCCAAGGGGCAGACCGGCGGCGAGAACTTCGGCATCCTGGCGCGAATACCGGTATTGGTGGATTGAATGCTGCGTTCCTGGTTTCGTTGCGCATTCCCTTCGAAGGGCCCCGTGGCGGGGCCCTTTGCGATTTACGCTGCCTGCAAGTCTGCAATGTGTAGCGAGGGCTTATGAACCGATGGGCTTGAAGGGGTCGGGCAATGCCGGCAAGGGGGGGATAATCGGGGCTTCGTCGCTATTGGCCGTCACCGTTGTGGTATTGGCAATGGGGGGTTGGGACTGAGTGGCTTCGAGCCGGTAACGCGAAGGGGGTTTTCCCACATAGCGCTGAAAGGTGCGGGTAAAGTAGGAGAGGTCGCGAAAGCCCACGGTAAAACAGACGTCGGTGATGGACACCTTGGGATTGGCCAGCAGCCGCATGGCCTCATTGATGCGACGGTGAAGCAGGTACTCCTGAAAGGTAATCCCGGTCAGTCGTTTGAAGAAGCGGCTGAACTGGAAAGCACTCAGTTCGCAAAGTGCCGCCACTTCCTGCTGGACGATCTTGCGGTGCAGGTTCTGATCGATAAAGGAGAGGGCGCGCTGCAGGCGGGCCTGTTCATCGCCTGCCGCCGAACAGTGCAGCCGGGCTTCGTGAGGAATGCTGTTGTTGATTTCCACCACTTCCCTTTCCTGCGGCTTGCTCCTTTGAGGCGGGGTACCGGCATTGATGGCCTTGCCTGGCAAGCGCACGCTGTATAGCTTGGCCATTACCTCGAGAAACCGCTGGATATCGAAAGGTTCGACCAGATAGTCCCATACCCTGGCACGGAAGGCCCATACGGCAAGGTGTTCGGAATGAGCCTGGGTGATCATCAGCAAGGGGACGGAGGGAACGGCCTGTTTGGCCTCGCGAAGGCTGGTAAGCCCGGAAAAATCCGGATAATCAAACTGAAAGCAGACCGCAACCGGTGGCCTGTCCTGCATGATAGGGATGGGGTCCTGGCCAGCGACAACAATCTCGATACGATACCCTTCATGTCTCAAGGCATGGTGAAAGTCACTGTTGGCTTGCCCTTGAACGTTGCGCACAACAATAAGCACATACTCATAGACAGTCATGGCTCCCCCGCAGTTCAGCTCGAAGCTCGTCCCTGTGCTATATGCTAAATCCTTTAATTAGCATGTTTTATTTTTCTTGAGCACTCTTTCCAGTAGCTGGTTATATGCATAGTGATTTTTTTTGCGTCACTGGAGTTTCTCTAGAGCTTTGAAACTAAGTGTAAAATTCCTCCCTTGTCAGATGGACGATAAGTGTTTCATTGTTTCGATTTGTTGCTGAGTTTACTTATCCTAGACGGCAAAATTGACTTTGAAAAGCCGAAAGCCATGATGCGGGAGGAGGGGGTGGTATCCCTGCTACAATGCGCGCCCTGACAGCAGCGGCCGGGAGACATGTGCGCATGACCTATGACGTGGTGGTGATCGGGGCGGGGGCCGCCGGGTTGATGTGTGCGCTGACGGCCGGTTACGGCGGGCGGCGGGTACTGGTCGTCGACCATGCCAACAAGGCGGGCAAGAAGATCCTCATGTCCGGCGGGGGGCGCTGCAACTTCACCAACCTGGCGACAACGCCGGCCAACTTCTTCTCCGCCAACCCGCATTTCTGCATTTCCGCGCTGAAGCGCTACCGCCCCGAGCACTTCGTGGAGCTGGTCGAGCGCTATGGGGTCGAATACGTGGAAAAGGCCCCTGGGCAGCTGTTCTGTGCCGACTCCGCCAAGGAGATCCTGCGGGTCCTGCTCACCGAGTGCGACTGGGCCGGGGTCGATATTCGTCTGCAGTGCTCGGTGGAGAGGATCGAGCGGCTGGGGGAGGGGATGCAGGTGCTGACGTCACTGGGCCGGATCGAGACCGGTGCCGTGGTGGTGGCCTGCGGGGGCCTGTCGATTCCCACCATGGGGGCGACCGGCTTCGGCTACGACATCGCCCGGCAGTTCGGCCTGGAGGTCACCGACACCCGCCCCGCGCTGGTGCCGTTTACGCTGACCTCACAGTGGAAGGCACGTGCGGCGGCGCTCTCTGGCGTGGCCTGCGATGTGGCGGTCAGCGTGCTGCGTGATGGCCAGCGACAGGGGCCGAGGCGTGAGCGACGCTATCGCGAGCCCCTGCTGTTCACCCACCGCGGCCTCTCGGGGCCGGGCATGCTGCAGATTTCCAGCTACTGGCTGCCAGGCGACGAACTCGAGATCGACCTGCTGCCCGGCACCGACGTGGGAGAGGCCCTGGCGGCCGCTCGTCGGCAGAACCCCAGGCGCCAGCTATCCACCTGGCTGGGCGAGCGCCTGCCCAAGCGATTGGCCCAGTCCCTGGGCGAATGGCACGGCGAGGATCCGACCCTGGCCGATCTCTCCAATGCGCGTATCGCGGCGTGGCAGGGGCACCTCAACCGCTGGCGGATCAAGCCGGCGGGCACCGAGGGCTGGCGCACGGCCGAGGTGACCATGGGCGGCGTCGACACCCGCGCGATCTCGTCGCAGGATTTCAGCGTTGATGAACTGCCGCAGCTACGCTTCATCGGTGAGGTGCTCGACGTGACCGGCGAGCTTGGCGGCTATAACTTCCAGTGGGCCTGGGCCTCGGGAGTGGCCTGCGGCAATGCTCTGTGACCAGCGCCTGGCGCATGCGCCAATCCTTCCTGCCTCATGGCTAGGCGTCATGCCCGGGTGGTCTATGCTCATGCGGGTGGTCTATGCTCATGGCAGGAACGCTGGCTTGGAGATTCCACAATGTCCATGATTGCCGTACATGGTTCCTCGACCACCGATAGCTCCTATGTCGACCAGGTGGTGGATGAAGCTGTCCGTCAGGCCGAGGAGAAAGGCTGGGAGGCGGTACGCCTGACGGAAGTGGCACGCGCCCTCGAGTTGCCCATCTCACTGGTGCTGACTCGGTTTCGCGATCTGGATGCCGTGGCCAATGCCTGGTTCCAGCGGGGACTGCAGGCGATGCTCGCCAAAAAACCGGAAACCTTCGAGGACTGGCCCGAACGGGTTCGCATCGAGCACTGCCTGCTGGCGTGGTTCGACGCATTCGCCGCCCATCGCCGGGTCACCGTGCAGATGCTGCGGACCAAGGCTCACCTGCCGCATCTGCATACCTGGGTACCCATGGCCTTCGACCTGTCGCGCACCGTTCAGTGGCTGCGCGAGGCGGCGCAGCTGGAGGCGCGCTACGGGACCCGGCGGGCCCAGGTCGAGGAGGTGGCACTGACCAGCCTGTTCCTGGCTACCCTTGCCGTCTGGTCCCGTGACAGCAGCGATGGCCAGCACCGGACCCGGCAGTTCGTTCAGCGGCGGCTGAAGGGCGGAGAAAACTGCATGAAGTGGATTCCGGGGATGAAGCACAAGGCGGCCAGCCCGGCTTCGGCCTCTCTGTAGCGGGTAGTTACCATCGGTGAAGAAGGCAGCTGTTGGAGCGCTCGGTTCGGCGCTCCGAGTTCCCATCGCGACTGGCGCCGGCAGGCGCCTTGGCGGTCATTGCCAAGGCAGGAAAAACAGCTGTTGGAGCGCCGCTCCGCGTCGCGACTGGCGCCGGCAGGCGCCTTGGCGGTCATTGCCAAGGCAGGAAAAACAGCTGTTGGAGCGCCGCTCTGCGTCGCGACTGGCGCCGCCAGGCGCCTTGGCGGAGGCTGAAACGTCAGTGGTTGTCGCCAACGCCGGTAACACCGCCGGGAGTCCTTCGGCCTCCAGTCGTGAGCTAAAGCTTCCTCCTACAACGGCGTGGCACCGTCGGTGGGTAGAATCACTGTTGGAGCGCCGCTCCGCGTCGCGACTGGCGCCGGCAGGCGCCTTGGCGGAAGCTGCCAACGCTGGCGGCAATCTCCAGCATTGGTGACACCGCCGGGAGTCCTTCGGCCTCCAGTCGTGAGCTGAAGCTTCCTCCTACAGCGGTGTGGCACCGTCGGCTGAGAGGATATCTGTTGGAGCGCCGCTCTGCGTCGCGACTGGCGCCGCCAGGCGCCTCGGCGGAGGCTGAAACGCCAGCGGTTGTATCGGGCTTTACAGAAAGCGACCACCGGAGGCTATCGCCACGGTGACAAGACCGATAATCAGGTTGATCCCGATCCAGCGGCGGATTTGCGCCAGATGCTTGCCCCCTTCGAGCCAGGCATGGCCCTCTACTGCAGCCTTGAGGCGGGGATAGGGCACGAAATAGATGTGGCCGAAGATACCCATCATCACCAGGCCGGTGAGCAGCATCAGATGGATATGCCAACGGGCCCCGGCCATGCCGAAGACGGCGAACAGCATCCATAGCCCCGTACCCAGCAGCACGATCACGGCCAACCAGACCCAGGGAAAGAAGCGCTTGAACACGCCAACCCAGAGCGGCAGCCGCTGCGGCGGTTCCAATTGACCCGCCGCTATCGGGCGCAGGATCATCCAGGCGAAGAACATGCCGCCGACCCAGATGACCGCGGCAAGCACATGCAAGATGATGGCGAGTGCCATTGTCGTATTCCCCATGAAGTGCCACCTATCTCAGCGGAACTGATTGAACAGCCGGCGTGCGCGATTGAGCAGCAGGGCGCCGGCAGCGATACGCTTGCCGACACGAACCAGCGAAGAGGGGTGTCGGGCGCTCTGCAATACAGCAAGGCCGCCCGCGGCGAGTATGACACTCCTGAACCGCATCAGGGAGCGCCAGCCATCGTCAAGGGGCCGGCTGGCTTCGCGCCAGCGGCTGGATTCCACCAGGATATCGATCCGCTGCTGTTCGATGGTTGCAAGCAGTCGGGCCTTGCGTTCGGCCCTGCTGGGGGGCTGGTCCTGCTGTTGCTCAGCGGCGCGGCTCGTCACGGGTACTCTCCACCAGATCACGGTCCATCAGGTTACGGTCGGTGGCCAACTGGGCCAGCGTATCCTTCAGCAGGGTATGGCGCCGTGCCAGGCGTATCACCAGCAGGGCAAGCAAGAGACCTCCACCGAGCAGTACGGCGGCACTGATCGTAATGGCCGCCAGGCGGTGCGTGTCCCAGAAGATCACCACCACCAGCAGCATCAGCATGGAAAGGCCTAGCAGCAGCATCAGCAGGCTCAGGCCGGAGAGCAACAGCAGGGTAAACAGTCGTGCTCTTTCTTCTTCGAGCTCGAGCACGACGAGACGCAAGCGCGTCTCGCCGACGGCAAGCAGGCTGTTGAGCAGCCGCTTGCCGGCGCTGAACAGACGTTGTGCCGGTCCCTGGCTCGATTCCATCAGCGACGCCCGATAAGCATGCCGATGACGATGCCGGCGGCGGCACCCAGGCCGACGCTGGTCCAGGGGTTGTCGTGAACGTAGCGGTCACAGGCATCCACCTGATGGGACACTGAATCACGCGCTTCGTCGTAGAGGCGCTCGCCACGTGACTCGAGTCGGTCGCGGGTCTCTTTCAGGCGTTTCTCGGCGCGCTCTCGTAGCTCCTTGATGTTGCTCCGGGAGTCGTCGGCGGTAGCGCTGACCAGGTCCTCGATCGTCTGAGTGAGATGGTGCAGGTCTTCCTTGAGTTGTCGGGTGGTGTCGTCGGTACTGGGTTTGCGAGATGCCATGACGGTCTTCCTTTGACGATGAATGACAGGCTCAGCATAGCATTCGTTGGTGCGACTTCAATGCACGTCATTCTGTCGCAGGCGTTCGAGGATAGCCTCAACGGACACTGCCACTGCCGGAAAATAGCGGATTGAGGCTGAACCCCACGCTCAGGCGGTGGTTGCGATGGTCGTAATCGATCATGCTCTCCCCGTAGCCGTAGAAATACTGGACATGTCCGCGGATGTTGCCGAAGAGGGGCCAGGAGTAATCGACCTGTGAGCCCATGTTGCCCGCGCTGGGATTGCCGCGCACCATCAGGCTGGCTTCCTGGTCGCCGTTGATTCGCCGTGCAACGGTGACATCGCCGTAGCCCATGTAGCGATCGATGTCGGGGTTGTCATCGTCGTTGAACGATTCCGGGAAGCGCCAGTGCGGAGCGACGGCGACCGCCCAGTCGCCACGCTGAAAGACGCTCTCCAGGTAGGCGCGATTCCAGCTGCGTGACAGCGAGGCGGAGCGCCCGTTGGAGAGGTGGTTGAGGGCGAAGCGGTTGCGGGTATTGGTCCAGCCGAACAGGCGCCAGGTGTTGTCCAGGTCGAGGAAGATTTCCGGCTCATAGTTGGTTTCCCGGAAGGGGGAGGAGGCATCGGTATTGTAGGCCTGCCACCAGCTGCGCTGGGTGTAGGCGAAGTAGAGATCGCCGGTGTCACCGAACAGGTCTTCGGCGATGTTGACCTTGGCGCTGAACTGGAACTTGACCTCGAGGTCGTTGGGGCCGTTATCGGCCGAGATGTCACGAAATGCCGGCTGATTGGGGTTGGTGGTGTAGCTCAAAGGAAAGAGGTAGTTGCGCCGGTGGGTGGTGATGGCGAAGGGGTTGCGGGTCGACTCGCGCTCCAGCTGGCGCCGCTGGGCCATCTCTTCTTGCACCACGTCATCCTGGTCCACCGCCGCTTCGGCGTCCTCGGGGAGGACTTCCAGTTGGCGCTGCAGGCTTTCCAGCTCGCTGGACAGGGCCTCGATGCGGCTTTCCAGGGCTTCTCGTTCAATATCTCGCTGGGGGGTGTCTTGGGCCAGAGCAACGAGCGGCAGCAAGCCCAGCAGGCTGGCACCAGCAAACAGGATGGAACGAATGGTCATGAGGGCAACTCGAAGCGTGGCATTTGAGTTCCGTTTCTACCATGACGCCGACGCAAGTCAACTGCTGACGACAATCATTGCCAAGTTCGTTCGGTAGGCCGAGAATCGTGCCGGGCAAGGGCCCTTGTCAAAGAGGATATCGTGTACGCCATTTCTGTTTCTGCCGGTGCCATCCGGTCCACGCTCCTGGGGCTCTGTCTGCTGGTCGGCTTGCTGTTGCTGCCGGGTGTAGCGGTAGTAGCCGCTGAAGACCTGCCCGATAGAGCGGCGGTGGAGGCACGCCTGGACGAACTGCGTCCCGCTGAAGGGGAAAGCGTCAGTGAAGCCGATCAGCGTGCCATCGAGGCATTGGAGGCGACGCTGGAAGCGCTGGAGCAGCTGGCGGGAGTCGAGGAGCGTCTCAGCGCTCTCGAGCAGCGCCTCGAGGAGGCCCCAGGGGAACTGATGCGGCTCGAGCGGGAGCTCTTGCAGGAAGAGGAGGCCGCGCGCGACCGGTCGGCCACCGAGCTGGACGACCAGCCCCTGGAGGAGCTCGAGTATCGTCAGCAGGAGGCGGTTTTCGAGCTGCAGCAGCTCCAGGACCGGCTGGCCGAGGTCAATACCCAGTTGCTTTCTGCCCAGACGCTGCCCGAGCGGGCGCAGCAAGCCATTTCCGAGGCGATGCAGGCCGCTGAGCGATCCCGGCGCGCACTGGATGCGTTGGAGGGGCAGGGGTTGACCGAAGATGCGCCGCAGCTGTGGCAGCGCCTGGTCGAGCGGCGCCTGGCCGAGCGCTCCCTGCGGCTGCACCAGCGCCAGCTGGGCAGCAATACCCGTCTGCGTGAGCTCGCACAGCAGCGGCGTGATCTCTTGACGCAGCAGGTAACCCGCCAGGAGACCGAACTCGCCATATTGCAGAGCGTCATCGACCGGCAGCGGCGGCTCGCATCGGAGCAGGCCATTGCCGATGCCGCCCGGGACGATCCGCTGCTCGAGGCGGGTCACCCGGTGCTGGAGCGGGCACAGCAGGTCAATCGTGAACTCAGCCTGGAGCTGCTTCGGGCCAATGATCGTATCAATGGCCTGGTGCGGGAAAGCCTGGCACTGCGCAGCCAGCTCGACCATGTGCGCCAGCTGCAGCGCAGCCTCAATGAGCAGATCGATGCGATCCGCGGCAGCCTGCTGCTGTCGCGTATTCTGCGTGAACAGCGTCGCTCACTGCCCCAGGTGGATGCCCGGGGCGACCTTCAGGATGAGATCGCCGACCTGCGCTTGCGGCAGTTCGACCTGGTGCGACAGCGCGATATGCTGCGCCAGGGCGAGCGCCTGGCCAACCAACGCCTGGAGGAGGCGGGGGTGGAGGTGACGCCGGCCCTGATCGAGTCGCTGCAGCACCTCTACCAGTCGCGGCGTGAGCTGGTGGATCAGCTCGAGCAGAGCTATGGCAACCTGTTGAGCTCGGCCATCGAGTTCCAGCTCAACCAGCAGCAGCTGCTGGAAACGTCGAGAGAGCTGCGTACCACCATTGACGAGCAGCTGTTCTGGATCGCCAATACCCGTCCGCTGGACCTGGCCTGGTTCCGGCAACTGCCGGCGAACCTGATGCTGGAGTGGCAGGTGGGGGAGTGGCGCGAGGCACTGCCGCATCACTGGCGAAGCCCGGATGCCAAGGCGCTGGTCGGGGTGCCTTTTGTTTTGTTGTCGCTGGCGCTGCTCTGGTCACGCCGACGCATCCAGAGCAGGCTGGCGGCACTGCACGAGCAGATAGGTCGGCTGCGCAGCGATTCCCAGGGCCATACACCCCAGGCGGTCGCGCTGAACGCGTTGCTGGCGCTCCCGGGCCCACTGACCCTGGGTGGCCTCGGTGCGGCGTTGGTGGCCGATGGCCAGGGCATCGCCTCTGGGCTGGGGCTGGCCTTCTGGCACCTGGCCCTGGCCTGGGCCTTCATTGCCTGGTCGCGGCGACTGCTGGTGCGTGACGGTGTGGCGACCAAGCATTTCTATTGGCCGGCGGGGTATGTCGCCCGGCTGCGTGAGCTGCTGCGATGGCTGGGCCTGGCGCTGGTGCCGACACTGCTGATCTCTACCCTGGCGCGGGATGGCGAGATCAGCCTCACCACGCGCCCCCTGGCGCTGACGCTGCTGCTCGGCGGCCTGCTGGCCATGAGCGTACTGCTGGCACGCCTGATCATGGCCCATACGCCGTTCTTCGGGGTCAAGCTGTTCCGCCTGGTCCTGGGGCTGGTCTTGGCGGCGGTCCCGCTGGCGCTCATCGGCCTGATCGTTTCCGGCTACGAATACACGGCACTGAGCCTGGTGGGGCGCTTCGTCATCACGCTCTACCTGCTGGCCATGTGGATCCTGGTCGAGGCTACGGTAGTGCGTGGGCTGGCGGTGGCGGCCCGCCGGCTGGCCTTCAAGCGAGCGCTGGCTCGTCGGCGGTCCCAGGTGCAGGAGGGGGCCGAAGGCGGGCTGGAAGTGGTTGAAGAGCCGCCGCTGGACATGGAGCAGATCAACCAGCAGTCGCTGCGTCTCTCCAAGCTGATCCTGTTGATCGGCTTTGCGCTGCTGCTCTATCTGGTCTGGTCGGACCTGCTCACGGTCCTGGGCTACCTGGAGCGCGTGGCCATCTGGGAGGCGTCCGACGGCGTGGGGGCGGACCTGGTCACCAGCGCCCTTTCGGTGGCCGATATCTTCACCGCGCTGCTGGTGTTCGGCTTCACGCTGATGATGGCGCGCAACCTGCCCGGCCTGCTGGAGGTAATGGTGCTGTCGCGGCTGGAGCTGAAGCAGGGCAGCGCCTATGCGATCACCTCGCTGCTCTCCTACACCATCGTCGGCACCGGCCTCATCGTGGCGCTGGCGACCCTGGGGGTGGCCTGGAGCCAGCTTCAGTGGCTGGTGGCAGCACTGGGCGTGGGGCTGGGCTTCGGCCTGCAGGAGATATTCGCCAACTTCGTCTCGGGCCTGATCATCCTCTTCGAACGCCCGGTGCGCATTGGCGACACCATCACGCTTGGCAATCTCTCCGGTACGGTGAGCAAGATCCGTATACGGGCCACCACGGTGACCGACTTCGATCGCAAGGAGATCATCATACCCAACAAGACCTTCGTCACCGACCAGCTGATCAACTGGTCGCTGTCGGATACGATCACACGGGTGGTGCTCAATTTCGGCGTGGCCTACGGCTCGGATCATCGTCTGGTCCATCAGCTGTTGCGCCAGGCGGCCGATGAGAATCCGCGGGTACTGGCCGAGCCCGAACCGCAGGTGTTCTTCATGGACTATGGCGATAGCACGCTGAATTTCGAACTTCGTATCTTCGTCAACGCCCTGGGGGATCGGCTCTACGCCACCGACGAGATCAACTGTCGTGTAGGGGAGCTGTTTGCCGAGCACGAGGTGGACATCGCCTTCAACCAGCTCGAGGTATGGCTGCATCGCCCCGATGGTGCCAGCAGGAAGGTGGTGAGCGCGCCGGCCGGTCAGCCAGTCGATCCCGCCCACCCCGCCCCCGGGGCCCATGGCGACCCCGGCGATATTAGCGCAGGGGACAGTGACGGTGGCGGGCGTTAGGTGCGCCGGGCTAGTCCTTCGCTTCCCGTACGGCGTGTAACAGGAACTCCCGGTTGCCGTCGCGGCCAAGCAGGGGGCTCTCCTGCCAGTGGAGGATACGGAAACCGGCGTCGTCGCAGCCGCTGCGAAGCCGCGTTTCCACGGCGAGGTAGCTTGCCGGGTCCTTCACGATGCCGCGGCCGTCGACGCCCCCCGGGCCGAGTTCGAACTGCGGCTTGACCAGGCTGAGCAGTTCACCGCCGGGGCGCAGCAGGCGGGAGAGCTGCGGCAGTATCAGCGTCTGGGAAATGAAGGAAACATCCATTACCGCGATGTCGGGCCCCTCGGCGCCCTGGGCGGCCAGGGCCGCATGGAGTCGCGGCTCGTCGGCCATGGCCCGGGCGTTGAGCCCCTCCAGGCAGGTGACCCGTGGCTCGCCACGCAGTTCGGCATCCAGCTGGCCGTGGCCTACCTCCACGCCGACCACATGGCGGGCTCCGTAGCGCAGCGCGCAATCGGTGAAGCCGCCGGTGGACTGGCCCACGTCCAGTATCAACTTGCCCTCGAGATCGAGCCCCAGCGCCTCGATCAATGCCTCGAGCTTGAGTCCTGCCCGCGATACGTAGCGCTCCTCGGGATCCTCCGTGACCTTGAGGCGGCAATCCTCGGCCAGTTTTTCGCTTGGCTTGTCGAGCACTCGGCCACTGCTGGCAACGCTGACGCGGCCGTTACGGATCAGTCGCTGGGCCCGCGTGCGCGAACGGGCGAGGCCCTGGCTGACGAGTAGCTGATCGAGGCGGGGCATGGGCGTCTCCGGCAAGAAGGTGTGCAAGGATGAGATGGCAAGGATGGGCGGCAAGAAGCTGGGCCGGCATTATGGCATACTCATTTCGTTAGCCGGTTAACAGAAGGGTGATGGATGGGGCGTGGAGCAGGCAGGTCGTTGGCAAATTCGTTGGGCATCGGGGCGCTGGGCGGGCTGCTTTTCCAGCTAACTGGGCTGCCGCTGGCCTGGATGCTGGGTCCGCTGGTGGCCAACCTGCTGGTCTCGGCGCGGGGCGTCGATGTCCGCATCCCCGAAGGCCTGCGTGAGGCCTTTCTTGGCGTGCTGGGCCTGGTGCTGGGTAGCCAGGTCACGCCGCAGCTGGCTGAGCGGGTGCTGGACTGGCCGCTGTCAGCGGCGCTGCTGCTCGTCGGTGTGGCGGTCTCCACCGCGGCTGCGGCCGCCTGGTACCGGCGCTGCGGCTTCGACCCGGTGAGCGCCTGGTACGCCTCGGCGCCCGGGGCCATGACTGCGATGATCCTGATGGGCGAGAAGTGCGGCGGCGATCCCCAGCGCATCGCCATTGCCCAGTCGCTGCGCATCATCCTGGTGGTACTGTGGCTGCCGCCCCTGTTCTGGCTCTGGGAGGGCGGTGCCGCCGCCCAGGTTGAAGAGGCGGCGGTGGTATCGGCTCACCTCTGGATGCTATTGATGCTGCCGCTGCTGATCATGCTGGGTAACCGGCTCCGGCTGCCCAGCGCGTCGCTGTTGGCTCCGCTGCTGTTTGCCGCGGTGCTATCGGGTTTCGACGTGGCCAGCCTGCAACTCCCCGATTGGGGGCTGAACGTGATGCTCTGGGTGCTGGGCAGCGCCATCGGCTCGCGGTTCCAGGGTTTGTCCCGGGCGCGCCTGGGCCGCTACCTGCTCGAAGCCGGCGTCGCGACGCTGCTGGCGCTGGCGGTGCTGGCGCTGTTCGCCGAGGCGATCCATCGGCTGATCGGCGTGCCTCGCGACGTCGCCCTGCTGGCGCTGGCGCCAGGCGGCATCGGCGAGATGGCGATACTCGCCGTGGCGCTGGACATCGATCCTGTCTTCGTCGCCTTCCATCACCTGCTGAGAATGGTCGCCCTGATGGTATTCGCGCCCTTCTGGGCGCGATATCTGATCAGCAGGGGAGTGCCAGGTAGTCGCTGAGGCGCGAGATCGCGCCCGGTCATTAGGCTTGCGCGGGGCCCTGGTCGGCCTGGAGTTCCGTTGGCGGGATACGGTCCGAGCCCCAGCTGCGGTGAATGTAGCCGATCACCCGGTCGAGCTCTTCCAGGGTGATCTTGTTCAGCTCGCCCCGCTCGAGAGGGTCGTAGTGGAAGATGTAGAGACGGGAGGCGAACTGCTCGAAGGGCAGGGATGCCTCGCCGAAGCGTTCGCCATTGCCGGCGGTGCTGACCTTGATGCCATCGCCCCAGTCCTGGCCGCTGTCGTTGTTGGGGTTGTAGAAATAGATCCGCATGACATCGCTGGGGTCCAGCGTGACACGTAGCACCGTGATGGCGTGCCAGCCGATGAATCGCGCGGCGCTGTCGGTCACGGCGATGCCGGCGGGCTGCGGGTGGATCAGCGGCTGGTTGCCGTTGTAGTAGGGGTGGTAGCTGGCGTAGAAATGGCGCAGGAAGGCGTCCAGGTCGTGGAGCTGCCCCGTTGCCACATCGACGTTGATGCGAAAGCCGCGGCCGGACCACCAGCCGTGGAACTCGGGATTGACCCAGCGATGGGGGTCCCCGTCGCGCCCGATGCAGCGCCGCCCCATCTCGGCATAGATGCGATCCAGGTGCGGTACCACCAGCAGGGAGACCGGGTCGAGGTCCACCGGCAGCTCCTTGGCGACCCCTTCCAGGCTGGCCATGGACGAGAGGGGCATGCCTTCGAAGTGCATGATGATCTCGTCGTCACGGGCGGCCCAGGCGACCATCTGCAGCAGATAGTCCGGGTCGTTGTAGGCCCACATCGACAGGGCGCGCGCCGATTGGCAGGTGGGGTTGTTGCCCTGGCCGACACCCAGCGGCAGCCCCAGCATGCAGAGCACGCCTTCGAGCAACCTGGCCCGCGGCGAGACCTCGTTGCCATAGGCCAGCTCGATCCGAGCCTTGGACCATTCGGAGAGCGAGAGGCCCAGCTGGCGCCACATGGCAGGCGCCACGGGGGGCTGATAGAGGATGCCGCGCTCCAGCATCAGCGCCAGGCCATAGACCGACTGGGGGGTTGCCGGATGCACCGCGCCACGGATCAGGGCATGCACCAGCTCGCGGTAGCAGAGCAGGCAGTCCCGGCCGGTCGAGGAGAGGCCGAGGGCCTCGGCCACCAGGTGGTCGCCGTGATCGAGCAGGTGGCGTAGCAGGACCGGATGGTAGGCCGATGCCAGGCCGGTATCGTGCATGGCGCGGGCAAAGCCGGTGGCCTCGCTCTGCAGCGCCGAGCTGTCCATGCTGGAGAGCCGCTCACGATAGATCTCCACGCCGGGATCCTCGCGACACGCCTGGGTTGGACCAAACAGCGAACTGACCAGGCGGTCGGCGCCCTGGCCGCTGAGACCCAGGTCGATCGATGGGTCAGCCTGGCAGATGGCGATCTGGGTGATCATCTGCTTGACCGAATCGACCTGGATCGGGCGCTGCTGGAGGATACGCCAGATCTCCTCGATCAGCTTGTCGATGATGTGTTCATAGCCGATGCGATCGGCCAGGTGGCGAAACAGGTTTCGCGGTATCTGTGCCAGCCTGCCTTGCGTCTCGCGCTCGGCCTCGCTCGGCGTGCTGAACAGCAGCCACAGGTTGAGCGCCAGCACCTGGGTCAAGTAGTGGTGGGCCTGTTCGGCGGATATCAGCGGGTGCAGGTATTCGCCCTTGGCCACCGCCACCAGGCGCAGTTCGCTCAGCGACTCGATCACCACCATGTTGGGATCGGCGCTCTTGAGAGCATGGGTGGTCAGGGAGGGCAGCAGGTACTGCGGCGTTTCCCAGTCGGAGCCGGTGAAGATACCGGCTTCCTCCAGTGCCTGGGAGCGGGCCTCGACTTCGGCGGCGCCACCCTCCTGCATCAGCACCCGACGTGCAGTATCCAGCACCCGGGGTAGCTTCGTCGGCTTGGTGAACGCGCGCGCTTCCGCGAGCAGGGTGGTCGCCTCGTCGAGCTTCACCAGCAGGCCTTGAAGCTTGTCGTCGCCTGCCGGTGAGCCGCTTATCTCTTGCGTGTGTCGGTGCGTGGTCACGCCGACTCCTTTTGTCAGGCTGTCATTGTGCTTATGACGCCTTGATCAGACATAGAAATCAAGCTCTTCCATATTCTTGAGCAGTTCCTTCATGCGTGCAGCCTCGTCGCCCTTGAAGTAGATCAGCCCCCAGTGGGTGCCGAAGGCGGTCCGTTTGGTGACGGTCTCCTCCATGGGCGGCGTCAGTTCATGGGACTCGAAGTAGGGGTCGTCCTCGACCTCCTCCGGAATCTCCAGGCGGCTGACCACGCGGCGCCGCGGATACACCCCGAAGCAACCGGCGTAGCACTTGGCATCCTCCACTTCCCTGGGGAAGAAGGCCTTTACCTCATCCGGTGTGGTCTTGGGGTCGAAGACCAGCATGCTGGCCTGGTAGGCGTTGAAGCCGTAGACCCGTTCCAGCAGTTCGAACACCTTGAACCCCGGCGGGCGATAGGCGACTTCGCCGAAGTACATCTCACCGTCGCTGGTGACGAAGTACTCGGGGTGAATCAGGCCGAAGTCGATATCGAAGGCCTTGATCAGTTTCTCGATCTGAGCGGTGATCTGCGGGCGATAACTCTCGAGTTCCGGCGAGGCCGGGACGAACACCGAGTAGCCCAGGGTCACGTATTCGGAAATGTTGAGGAAGGCGATCTTGCCGTTGTGGATCCAGGCCTCGACGGCGAATTCCCAGCCGTCCAGGTGCGACTCCATCAGTACCGGGAATTCTTCGTCCGGAATGGTATCGACTTCGTCCGGGGTGCGGATCACCCGGTGGCCCAGGCAGCCAGCCTTGTCAAAGGCCTTGAGGTGGATGGGGTCGTTGGGGTCGCCGTCGAGCTTGAGCAGGGTCTGGTTGACCCGCTTGAGAAAGCGGATGACATCGCCCTTGTCGTGGGCTTCCTCGAAAATACCCACGCGGATGCCGCCAAGCTGGGCACGGCGCTTCATCAGCGCCTTGTCACGCAGCAGCAGCGACTGGCCGTAGAGACGCGGCTTGTCCATGAGCAAGGAGTTGATGGCACCGGCCCACTCGACGGTTTCCTCGAACAGGGGAATGGCCACATCGACGCCCATCTCATTCAGCGTTTCGGCGATCTCCATGGAGCGGTCGTTGAGACGCTCGAAATTCCAGGGCACATAGGGAATGTCGTGCTTCGTGCAATACTCCTCCGCCCAGTCGGGGGCTACCACCACGTAGCGTCGGTCGAAGTTCTCGGCGGCTTCGATGGCGCTGAGGCTCCAGCCGAGTAGTGCGATATAGCCCTTGTTGGTGTCCTTGTTCATGGTACGCCTCCTGAGCGATGTCGTGTTTTTCGTCGTCGTTTTCCCATTTACCCTACACGAATCGTCAACGCTTAGCATGGTCGGGTCCAATAGCGAGAGCCCGCGCTTGCTGGCCTGCCTGGCCGCTGGTATAGTGCATCCGCACTCGGCAAGCCGTTGATGCCGCGCCGAGTTCGGCACTGCTCACCGGGCCATTTTCCTGGCCTGGCTCATGCAGCAGACGTCGTGCAGTGGTGGCCCCGTGGGTCCTCCCGCAACGCTAAACCGCAAACCCCGCCAGGCCCGGAAGGGAGCAACGGTAGTGGTGGTCGCGTGTGCCGGGATGTGGCTTTCGGGGCTGCCTCCATTCAGGGTAGTACGCCTGGATTCGTTCTGGTTTTTTCTATACCCCCTCTGATTTTCGGTGCATGCCTTTCGGTGAGTGCCTTCACGCTCTGCCGCCGGCTTCGAGACGAAGCGACTTCACTTGCCCGGCGCCCTTGCTTCCCCTTGCTCCCCGTCGACATCACGCCATAAGCCCCTGGCAAGCCATTCTTGTCTGCCTTGTGCCAGCCTCTGCGACCTTCGTCGCAATAGACTATGGTCGTAATTCGCTTCGATTGGTATAATGCAGCGCAGCAAACTCTTGCGAGCGGAGCAAAAGACATCATGACCCACGATACTTCCGCAGCAGCCGGCATTCAGCGAAGCCTGCGCCAGTGCATTTCCAACATGGCCGCACTCCTGTACCGCCATGGACACGTCCTCGAGACGGTCACCGTTCCCCATCGCGGCCTCGATCATGGCGCCATCCTTCAGCTCAGCCAGGCGTCCGACGATTGGGCGACCTGCCAGCAGGTGTTGGAGCGCAGCGAAGCCGCTTCCTATAACGAGTCAGGCAGGTTCGTGCTCACCTCGCTGGGTCGCGAGCTGCTCTTCGACATGTTCGGTTCGGGTGCCGCCGACTACGCCTGAGCGCAGATGCAGGGCCAGAATCGGGCCCAAGCCGCTGGGTGCCGCGAGTGTGGCCGGTCAGGAGGGGTGGTGCTAGAGACGCCGCAGCTGGCGTACCACCAGCCCATGGCGGGGTGCCGCCACCAGGGTGAGGAAGAACAGGCCGGTGGCGACAAGCACGATGGTGCCCCCCGATGCCACGTCCAGTGCCACCGAGAGCCATAGCCCCACGACCGCCGAGACTACCCCCACCGTGACAGAAATTGCCATCATGACCGGGAAGCGGTCGGTGAGCAGGTGTGCGGTGGCGCCGGGCGTGATCAGCATGGCCACTACCAGGATGATCCCCACGGTTTCGAGACTGGCCACGATGGTGAGCGTCAGCAGCAGAATCAGGCCGTAGTGGATCATGCCGGTATTGAAGCCAAGTGCCTGGGCCTGCTGCGGGTCGAAGGCATAGAGCAGCAGCGGACGATAGGCCAGCCACACACACAGCAGCGCGATGATGCCCGCCACCAGGGTGAGCATCAGGGCGGACTGCTGCACCCCCAGCACATTGCCGAACAGGATGTGCAGCAGATGGGTGCTGGTGGCGATCTTGCTGATGATGACGATCCCCAGCGCGAAGGCACCGGTGAACATCAACCCCATGGCGGCATCCGACTTGATGCGGGTGTGTCGCTCGATGGCGCCGATGCCGAGCGAGGTCAGGGCGCCGGTGAGAAAAGCGCCGACGAAGAAGGGCCATCCCAGCAGGTAGGCGATGGCTACCCCCGGCAACACGGCATGGGAAATGGCGTCACCCAGCAGCGACCATCGTTTCAGCACCACATAGCAGGAGAGCATGCCGCAGATGGCGCCCACCAGGATCGAGGTGAGCAGGGCGCGCTGCATGAAACGGTATTCGAAGGGTGCCGCCAAGGTGTCGGGCAGCAGGTTGACCAGTGCCATCAGTAGTGCAATCAGGCCATCGATCAGGGCATCGCCCCACGCCTCAAGCGGCATAGTGAATGCCTTCGGTATCCGGCAGGGGAGTCTGGCCCGAGGCCAGGCGAGCCAGCATGGCATCGCTGAGCATGGCGGCGGGGGAGCCGGCCCCCACGACAACGCGATTGATCAGCAGCACCTGATCGGCGTAGCGCCGCGTGCTGGGCAGGTCGTGGGTGACCATGACAATGGTGCGTCCCGATTTGCGCTCACGGTCCAGGACATCGAGGATCAGTGCCTCGCTGGGCGAGTCCACGCCGGCCAGTGGCTCATCGAGCAGCAGGATATTGGCCTGCTGGGCCAAGGCACGTGCCAGCAGCACGCGCTTCTTTTGGCCACCCGACAGCGCGCCGATGGGGCGCCTGGCGTAGGAGGTCATGTCGACGGCTTCCAGGGCGGCAGCGACGGCTTCGGCGTGGGCCGGGTTGGACCAGCGCTGGGGTAGCAGCCGGCGCCACAGCGGATCGTTGCGCATCAGGCCGTAGCGGCCGGTCATCACGGTTTCCCGCACGGAAATGGGGAAGTCCCACTCCATGTTCTCGCGCTGGGCCATGTAGGCGATATGGCCGGCCCGGCGGTGAATGGCAGCCGATTCGTTGAAGACCCTGAGTTCGCCGCGAAGCGGGGCAAGGTTGCCGATCAACAAGTTGAAGAGGGTGGATTTTCCCGCCCCGTTGGGTCCGATGATGGCGGTCCACTTGCCCTGGGGCAGCGACAGCGAGACATCGCTAAGCACCGGCTGGTCCTGATAAGCCGCATAGAGCCCGCGGGCTTCGATCGCCGGGCAACGACTATTATATACCGCTGACATGGTCGAGCCTGTTCATTGGGTCCTGCCACTGGCGAGTTTGCCATGTGCTGAATGAATTGCTTTACCGAAATCTAGGTCAAGGATGAGCATGCAGCAAGTATTTTAGCCTAGGCTAACTTTCTATGCCATGAAACCGTGCCACGGCATGGTGTCGAGCGCATTGCCGGTTGCCGTGCCGGAGGAGGTTGGCTATATTCGCCGCATGATAGATTCCCCTGAAGACGCTCCCGCTGCTGGATCTCCCGATGCCCTGCCTCCCTGCGAGCAGCACGCACAGCAATATGCCGCCGTTCGCGACGCCCATGAAACCGAGCTGGTGGAGGACTATGTCGAGCTGATCGGGGATCTGCTGAAGCATCAGGGCGAAGCGCGCTCGACCGACATCGCCATGCGCATGGGGGTCAGCCAGGCCACCGTGGCCAAGATGGTGCGCCGCCTGAAGAGCCAGGGGCTGGTGTCGAGCAAGCCTTATCGGTCGCTGTTCCTGACCGAGACAGGCAAGATCATGGCAGAGGAGTCACGACTGAAACACGATATCGTGCTCAATTTCCTGCGTGCCCTGGGCGTCAGCGACAGTACCGCGCGTATCGATGCGGAAGGCATGGAGCACCATGTCAGTGAGGAGACGCTTGCGATCATGCAGCGCTTTTCCGAGCAGAACGGCCGTGGTGCCTAGGCGTCACAAGCAATGATTGATGGAAAGCTTTGAATCGCAAACGGAGAGGCCGGTGGCCTCTCCGTTTGCGTCAGGGTTGGCCTTGCTCTTATCCCTGGCTTCCCAGGTGCTTGCGCAGGAAGTTGCGGGTGCGATCCTGGTCAGGGTGCGAGAACAAGTGGTCGGGGGTGTTCTCCTCGACCACCACGCCGCCGTCCATGAACATGGCCCAGTCGGAGACGTCGCGTGCGAAGCCCATCTCGTGGGTGACGATGAGCATGGTCATGTGTTCTTCGGCAAGCCCTTTCATGACCAGGTTCACCTCCTCCACCAGTTCGGGGTCCAGGGCTGAGGTCGCTTCATCGAACAGCATGACCTTGGGGCGCATGGCCAGGGCGCGAGCGATGGCGACGCGCTGTTTCTGGCCGCCCGAGAGGGAGCTGGGGTAGACCGAGGCCTTGTCCACCAGCCCCACGCGCTCCAGCAGTTCCATGCCCAGCTCCCGGGCGCTTCTCGCATCCATCCCTTTCAGCTTTCTTGGTGCCAGCGTCACGTTCTCCAGCGTCGACAGGTGGGGGAACAGGTTGAAGTGCTGAAACACCATGCCCATGTTCTGGCGGATATGGTTGATATGCCGCTCGAAGGCAAGCCCCTTCAAATCCGGCCGGTTGACCTGCACGCCATCCAGCAGGATGCTGCCCTCGTCGATCACCTCCAGGTTGTTGATCGACCGCAGCAGCGTGCTTTTTCCCGAGCCTGACGGGCCGATGATCGAGATGATCCGGCCGCGCTCGACCTTGAGGTCGATCCCCTTGAGTACCTCGAGGTCGCCGAAGCGTTTCTTGACGCCCTTCAGCTCGACCATGGGAGTGTCTCTTGTCGCTGTTGTCATGTTAGGTCCTTGTTAACGACGTATGGCGGCACGGCGCTCTACCCACGCTTGGCCGGTTTCCATCAGGATATTGATCAGGTAATAGATAACAGCGATCGTGATATAGAACTCGAACGGTCGAAACGTCACGCTGATGGCATATTGCGACATGTAGACCAGCTCGGCGATGCCGATGGCGGAGAGCACCGAGATATCCTTGACCATGATGATCATGTTGTTGCCGAGCTGGGGGATGGCGCGATAGAGGGCCTGTGGAAGGATGATGTAAAAGAGGGTGGCGAGATGCCCGAAACCCAGTGATCGCGAGGCTTCGTACTGCCCACTGGACACCGACTTGATGGTGGCGATGAAGATATCGGCGTTATAGGCCATGTAATGAAAGCCGAGTCCCAGCACGCCGACCACGATGGCCGGGATCAAGACCCACTGCCCGATCCCGAAATAGAGGAAGTAGAGCTGGAGCAGCAGCGGTGTCGTCATGAATAGCCAGATAAAGAAGCGCAGCGGCCAGCTGACGGCTTTCTTCGTATAAATCGTTATCACGGCGACGATCTGGCCGCCGATGATCGACAGGATGGCAACCACCAGGCCGATCAGGAGTGTGGCGCCTACGCCCTTTACAAGCGTCGGGAAGTAGGTGATGACGGGGCTGAAATCGAATTCCATGGTGATGTGTCCTGGTTGCACTATTGCCGGCGGTACTATTGGTTCATCGGCTCATCGTTCTATTGATTCTTATAGATAGGTGTATCGCGTGGCACGACGGTAGAGGAACTCGACGATGCCCATGACCGCATAGATGATGACGATGTACATCAGGGCGCTCAGCGCAAAGACTTCCAGGGGCTTGTAGGTGGAGCCGATCAGTCGTTGAGCCTGGTAGGTCAGCTCGACCACCGAGATAATGGAAACCAGCGAAGAGTTCTTGACCAGGATGATGGCCAGCACACCGATTGAGCGGATCATCAAGCCGGCCGCCTGGGGCAGGACGATGTGCTGTAGTGTCGCGAAGCGTCCAAACCCCAGCGAACGCGATGCCTCGTTCTGTCCGCTGTCGACCGATTCGATGGCGCCGCGAATGGCCTCGCTCATATACGCGCCGATGTTGAAGGCGCCGACGACCACGCCGCAGGTGAAAGGGTCCAGGCGCAGCCCGATGGCGGGTCCGCCATAGAAGACCAGCAATAGCTGGACGAAATAGGGGGTGCCTCTCACGACGCTGATATAACTGCGAGCCAGCCAGCGGACGGGAGGGACGCGCGAGCTTCGCAGCGCCACCAGCGCGGAGGCAATAAAGAAGCCGAAGAAGAGGGCGCGCACCGATATATCGATGGTTACCCAGGCCGCCTTCACTAGCAGCGGCGATATTTCGAACATCAGGGTGATATCCATGATCCCCTTTACTCTATTGTTGTGTTAAGAAATGCTGATATGCAGCAGGGCCTGCGCCCTGCTGCATTTGGAACAGCTAGTCGAACTCGACCCCTTCGCCGATCCACTTGTCGACGATCTGTTGATAGGTGCCATCAGCCTTGATCTCGGCCAGCGCCGTATTGAGAGCTTCCTTGAGCGCTGGCTTGTTCTTTTGAATGGCAATGGCGGCCGGCCAGCTGGGCAATTCGCCGACATCCACCTGCTTGATGGCCATGTTGCCGTCATTGAGTGCCACATAAACGGGGATGTCGTCGGCGATCATGACGTCGATGCGTCCCGTGGTGAGCCCGTTCAGCATGTCGGGCAAGCCCTGGAAGGTCTGGTTGCGCCAGTTTCCGTTGCTGTTTTCGGTGGCCCACTGGTTGCCGGTTTCTCCCAGGGTGGAGCCGACTCGCTTGCCGGCGAAATCCTCGATGCTGTTGACGTCATCGGTGCCCTCCTGAACCCAAATGGAGAGGCCTGAACTGTAATAGCTGTCGGTGAAGTCGACGGCCTGTTTGCGCTCTTCCGTGACGCTCATGCTGCAGATGCAGGCATCGAAGCGGCCGCCGGCCAGGGCGGCGACGATGCCATTCCACGGCGAGGTCTGGATATTGACGTCGACACCCATCCTGTCGGCCAGGGCTTCGGCGATATCCACGTCGAAACCGACCAGGTTGCCGGACGTGTCGACATAGCTGAAAGGAGGGTAGGCGCCGGAATTGGCCACCTGAAAGACGTCGTTCTGAATCTCGGGAAGATCTCGCGCCTGGGCCGACAAGCTTGCGAGGGAGATGACGCCAAGCAATGCCATGGCGCCGATAAGAGGACGATGAAATACTTTCTTGTGATTTGTCATGTCGATTCCTGCTCGATGTTGGTTTGTTGCTTTGGGTTTTGCGACACGCGCGTCGCGACATGCCACGTTGCGGTTCTCGCTATTCAACCGGAGTTGGTCTTGCTGTCTTGTCACCTCCATGGGTACGACTCGATTCGACGTCACCAAGCAATATCTCAACTCACACCCGCTCGATGACCATGGCGATACCCTGGCCGCCGCCTATACAGGCGGTGGCGCAGCCGTAGCGACCGCCGCGGTGGGCCAGGATTCGCGCCAGGGTGCCGGCCAGGCGCACACCGGTGGCGCCCAGGGGGTGACCCAGGGCGAGGGCGCCGCCCCAGACGTTGACCCGGCCTGGGTCGAGTCCGAGTTTGCGCATGGCATGCAGCGGCACGGCGGCAAACGCCTCGTTGATCTCCCAGGCATCGATCTGCGAGGCGACGAGTCCGGCACGTGCCAACGCCTGCTCCGCCGCGGCGGCGGCACCCGCGCCCATGCGTTCTGGAGGCACGCCGCAGTCGGCGATGGCGACGATGCGTGCCAGCGGGCTGGCGCCGTGACGATCCAGGGCCGCGGATGACATCAGCATCGCCGCGGCGGCGCCGGACGTCAGCGGCGAGCTGTTGCCGGCCGTGACCCGGCCGCCCTCCTGGAAGACCGGTTCGAGAGCGGCCAGTCGATCCAGGCCGGTGTCGGGGCGGATATTGGCATCGCGCTGGATGGTCTCCCCGCCGGGGTTGGCCAGCGCCAGACGCTCGCCGTCGAAGCGGCCCTCGGCGTCGGCCCTGGCGGCTCGGCGATGGGAGGTCAACGCGAACTCGTCCATCGCGTCGCGCTCGATGCCGGCCGCCTGTGCCAGGCGTTCGGCGGTGATGCCCATGTTCAGCGCCACCTCGAGCTCGAGCCATTCGGCATCCTTCAGCGCCTCGGGTGAAGTCAGTACCCCTTCCTTGAACAGGGCGGGGCCCATGGGTACCTGGGTCATGTTCTCGAAGCCCCCGGCGACGGCGACCTCCACGCCGCCGACCTGGATCTCCCGGGCGGCGCTGCGCAGGGCGGCGAGCCCCGAGCCGCACTGTTGATCGATCTGTCGAGTGGCGCAATCGCGGCCCGTGGAGCCCAGCCGCTGCGATAGCCACAGCGGATAGCGGCCGCCGAAGCTCCACTGCTCCTTGACCGGCAGTGCACAGCCGACACTGAGATCCTCTACCGCCTGAGGGTCGAGTCCGGTGCGGGCGAGCAGTGCGTCGATCACCCGGGCGAGCAGGGCATCGCCGCGGGTCTCGCCCCAACCGTCCACCTCCGGCTTGCGCGGGTGGGCACGGGTGAAGGCGCTACGGGCGTAGTCGACCAGATAGGCCTCTTTCATGACTCGTTCTCCCCAGCTTTGGCCATTTCCGCCCAGCGGTGGATGAACAGCGCGTAGGTGGTGAGCACGTGGCGAATCGAGTCGATCTCCACGCACTCGTCGACGCCGTGGATGCGCTGGGCCACCGGGCCGTAGCAGGTGCCGTTGATCTCGCCGCTGACGTGGAAGGCGCGCAGGTCGGTGGTGCAGGTTGAGAGGTAGCTCTTCGGCGGTTCACCCAGCAGGTCCTGGTGGCAACGCGAGAGCAGCGCGATGCCCGGCGTGTCGAGGTCGACCACAAAGCCCTCGGAGCGAAAGCCGTGAAACTCCACCCGCGGTGCCGGGCTGCCATCACCAAGTTCGGCGTGGCGCGCCTCGATGCAGCGTCGCACGCGTTCCATCACCTCGTCGGGCGACATGCCCGGAGGGAAGCCGACGCGGCCCTCGAGGATGGCGTGGGCCGGCACGCTGGAGGCCCAGTTGCCGCCCTCGATCTTGCCGATGCTGAGGTTGAAGGGGCTATCGAGCGTATCGTAGGGCGCCTGGCGCGGCAGGGCGTTGATCTCGGCCTCCAGCGCCTTGAAGGCGGGCAGGTACGCGACCAGGGTCTCGATGGCGTTGCGGCCGGCGCGGGTGTCGAGCACGTGGGCCGGCACGCCATCCAGGCGCATGCGAAACCAGAGTACGCCCACCTGGCCGGCATAGATCTGGCTGCCGAAGGGTTCGGGAATCAGCACGAAATCGCCGCTGTAGCCCTGGTGCAGGCAGGCCAGGGCGCCGTTGCCGGTGCACTCCTCCTCGATTACCGTCTGCAGGGTCAGGGGGAAGTCGATGGTCTCGCCGGCTTCGCGTACCGCCTGCACGGCCATGACCATGGCGGCAATGCCGGCCTTCATGTCGCCCGCACCGCGACCGTAGAGCCAGCCATCTTTCTGCCACGGCTCCCAGGGCGGTCGTGTCCACATGTCGGTGGGCTCGGCAGGCACCACGTCGAGGTGGCCGTTGAACACCAGATGTGGCCCCGGGGCGCCGGCGTTGAGCTGGGCCACCAGGTTGTAGCGTCCGTCACAGGCCCAGTCGGCGGGGGCGCGGTGGCGGTGTTCGGCGAAGCCGGGAGCATCCAGCGGTACCCGGGTGACCGGCAGGTCGAGGCGCTCGAACCAGCGCTCCATGGTCGCAAGCGCGCCATGCTCCTCACCCAGCACGCTGTAGTCGCGCACCAGGTCGCAGGTCAGCGCCAGGGTGTCGTCCATCAGCGCCTCGCAGCGCTCGACGATGCGCTTCTCGGTGGCGTTGAGCATCAGAACCTCCCCAGTCGAGCTTCGTCGACGATCAAGTGGGCTTCGGTGGCCTCGCGCAGCTCGGTGATGCTGAGCCCTTCGGCGATATCCACCACGACGAGCCCCTCCGGGGTCACGTCCATTACGGCCTTGTCGGTGATGATCCGCGACACACAGGTCGGCGCCGTCAGTGGCAGCCGGCAGCGCTTGAGTATCTTGGGGTTGCCCTGCTTGTCGTTGTGGGAACAGAGGATCACCAGACGCTTGACCTTCTGCGCCAGTTCCATGGCGCCGCCGATGCCGGGCGAGAACTTGCCGGGAATCTTCCAGTTGGCGAGATTGCCCAGTTCATCGACCTCGAAGGCGCCCATGAAGGTGAGGTCGACCCGGCTGCGACGGATCATGGCGAAGGACATGGCGCTGTCGAAGACGCTGGCGCCGGGGCGGGTGGCGATATAGGCGCCGCCGGAGTCGATCATGTCCCAGTCTGGCGCCTCGCCCACGGCTCGTGGACAGCAGCCCAGCACGCCGTTCTCCGAGTGCACCAGCACCTCCATCTCCTCCGGGAGATGGTGGAACAGCTGAGTGGGCAGGCCGATGCCCAGGTTGACGATCTGCCCCGCGACCACCTCACGGGCGGCCCGGGCAAGAATCCGCTGCTGATCAGCCGACATGGGCGCGCCTCCCTTGTTCGCTGGTGGCGGGTGCGACCTCGACCACCTGGCTGACGAAGGCGCAGGGGGTGTGGATCGCCTCGAGTGCCAGGCTGCCAGGCTCGTCGACCCGGTAGGCCTGGGCGATGACGGTGTCGGCGGCCATCGCCATCAGCGGGTTAAAGTTGCTGGCGGTGGCGCGATAGATCAGGTTGCCGTAGCGGTCGGCGCGTTCGGCGTGGACCAGGGCGAAATCGGCATAGAGCGCCGGCTCGATACCCCAGGTCCGGCCCGCCAGTTCGATCTCCTGGCGCCCATGGGCGATTTCGGTGCCCTGGCCGATATCGGTGAGAAAGCCATGGTGGCCGGCGCCGGCACTGCGGATCTTTTCCGCCAGCAGCCCCTGCGGGTGCATCGCCACGTGGAGCTCGCCCCGGTTCATTGCGGCAATGGCGACTCGATTGAGGCCGATGTGCGAGGTAATCAGGCGGCTGACGCGGCCGGCCTCGATCAGCTTGCCGATGCCGACGCCCGGCTCGTTGGCGTCGTTCTTGATCAGGGTGAGGTCGCGCTGGCCCTGGGCCAGGAGTTCATCGATCAGGGCAAAGGGCGTGCCCGGTGAGCCGAAGCCGCCGACCATGATCGAGGCACCATTCGGGATGGCCGCGATGGCCTCCTCGATGGGGCGAAATTTCTGATAGAGAAGCGTCATGAAAGTGCCTTTTCCGTCGGGCGGTCAGGGAGTCAGCGCGCTCGCTGGTGCCGAGGCGCACACCTCGCGGTCGAAGCGCACCATGGCGCGCTCGAGGCGGTCGAGCAGCTCGGCGGTGTCGGCGGCATCGATGGTCAGCGGCGGGGTGACCAGGAAATGGTCGCCGGCCAGGCCGTCCAGGGTCCGTCGCGGGTAGATCAGGAGGCCCTCCTCCTTGGCCAGCGCCGTGATTTGGGCGAAGCGGTTCTGCTCGGCAGGGAAGGGGGCCTTGGTCGCCGGGTCGGCCACCAGTTCCACGCCCCACAGCAGCCCCAGGCCACGTACGTCACCGATCCAGGGGAAGCGAGTCTTGAGCGCCTTGAGTCCAGCCTCCAGTTCGCAGCCGCGTGCGGCCACGTTGCTGAGTACGCCTTCGCGCTGTATGGCCTCCACCACCGCCAGCGCGGTGGCGCAGGCCAATGGATTACCGGCGTAGGTATGACCGTGCTGGAAGCCGCCAGAGGCCATGACGGCTTCGACGATGTCGGCGCGGGCGAGTACCGCCCCCACCGGGTAGTAGCCGGCGCCGAGCCCCTTGGCGGTGGCCAGCAGGTCGGGTGTGGCACCGTAGTGCTGGTAGGCGAACCAGGTGCCGGTGCGGCCGATGCCGGTGAGTACCTCATCGAGAATCAGCAGGCAGCCGTACTCATCGCACAGCGCGCGGATACCCTCGAGGTAGGTGCGGTCGAGCAGGCGGGCGCCGGTGCTGGCGCCGCCCACCGGCTCGAGCACGAAGGCAGCGATGGTTTCGGGGCCGGCGGCCTCCATGGCGGCGCGGGTCTCGGCCAGTACGCGTTCCACGTGCAGGGTGTCGTCAGCGTCGGTATGGCGATAGAAGTCGGGGCCGGCCACCTTGAGTGAGCCGATGGTGATGTCGGTGAAGGGCGCTTCCATTGGCTGATAGCCGGTGATGCCCAGTGCGCCCAGGGTGCTGCCGTGATAGGAAGGGCGCAGCGAAACGAAGCGGCGCCGCTGCGGCTCGCCCCTGGCAACGAAGTACTGGCGGGCCAGCTTGAGCGCCGATTCCACCGCCTCCGAGCCGCTGGAGACGAAGAAGACCTTCTCCAGCTGTCCGTGGGTAAGGCCGACCAGGGCCTTGGCCAAGGCCACCGCGGGAGCATTTTCGAACTGGGTGCGATAGGTGAAGGCTACGCGGTCGAGCTGGGCGAGCATGGCATTGCGGATGTCGTCACGACCGTGGCCGAGGTTGCAGGATATGGCGCCGGAGCAGCCGTCGAGATATTCCCGGCCGGCCTCGTCCCACAGGTAGGCGCCCCGGGCGTGGCTGATTTCGGGCAGGGCGGGGCCGGCCTGGTAGAAAAGCGGAGATGGGTCCATTGCAGCGTCCGTTGTCGTTATTTGTTGGTGAACGGTTGTCTGCAGTCTAAGTAGCGATCGACAAGTATTTCAATATATGATCTTTTTGTAGAATTCGATGAGTTTTAATCATGGCAGATGTCAATATCCACTCGCTCAAGGCGCTGGCGATCTTCAAGACGCTGTTCGAGGCGGGTACCGCCTCCCAGGCGGCACGCACGCTTGGTATCACCCAGTCGGGAGTGAGCCGCTCGCTGGCGCAGCTCGAGGAGAACCTGGGCATCCAGCTGTTCCTGCGGGAGAAGAACCGCCTGGTGGCCACGCCGGAGGCGCGGGAGGTCTACGACGAGATCCTGCGCCTGATGGGCAATATCGAGGAACTGCGCCACAGCGTGCTGGCGCTCAAGGAGTTCGGTACCTCGCGGCTGCGCATCGCCGCCATACCCGGGCTGTCGTTTGGTTTCGTGCCACGGCTGGTGGCCGCGCTGCTGGAGGAGAACCGCCAGTTCAGCGTCAGCCTGGACATGATGTCGAGCCATGAGGTGCAACTTGCCGTGGAGTCGAGCCATGCCGACATCGGCTTCGTCACCCTGCCCATCACCTCGCGGGTGCTGCGGGTCGATCCCTGGTTCACCACCGAGGCGGTTTGCCTGGTGCCGGAGCGACATCCCCTGGCGGCGAGGGAGCGTGTCGAGGTGCAGGATCTCCGCGACCAGCACCTGGTGATCAGCAACCAGCCGAGCATCAGCACCAATCCGCTGCTGGAGCTGACCAGTCAGCACCGGGTGCAGATCGCCGGCAAGACGGAGGCCAATATCGGCACCATCACGGCGCTGGTGGCCAGCCATGTCGGTATCACCGTGATGAATCCGATTACCGCCCAGGACCAGCTCGCCCCCCGGGACGGCGTGGTCATGCGGCCCTTCTCGCCAGCCATGGCGTTCAGCTTCGGGCTGGTCTATCGCGACGACTGGAAGCAGGCCAGGGTGCTCGACTTCCTGCGCCAGCGGGGCAGGGTGCTGCTCGAGAGCTACGGTGAGTCCATGACCTAGCTTTCCTGGTCCTCGCGTGCCGTTGCGTCGCAGGCGTTGATGGGCCTGGGCTGGTACACCGGCCAGGGGCGTGGCAAGGTCAAGCGGACCATCCCGAGGAGGCGTCGTCATGATCACGTTCCACAGCGAGGCGACCAAGCTGCGTCGCGCCATGACCGAACTCAACGAAGGGCTGCTGGTCGCGCCCTTCGAGTGCCCCGAGCGCGTCGACCTTGTGCTCGAGCGGGTGCGGGCGACCGGGCTTGGTGCGGTTCAGTCACCGACGCGTTACGGTCTCGAGCCGGTACTGGCCGTGCATGATCGCGACTACGTCGAGTTCCTGGCCAGCTGCTGGGAGGAGTGGAAGGCCATCGGCATGGCCGGCGAGGCGATCCCCAACATCTGGCCATCCCGCTCGATGCCCGGTACACGGGTCCCCGAGCATATCGAGGGGCGGCTCGGCTACTACGCCCAGACCGGTGAGACCTCGATCTGTGCCAATACCTTCGAAGCCGCCGATATCAGCAAGGACATTGCCCTGTCGGCGCTGGGCCATACCCTCAAGACCGGCGAGCCGAGCTTCGGCCTGTGCCGCCCGCCGGGGCATCATGCGTCGTCGGATCAGTTCGGCGGCTACTGCTTCTTCAACAACGCGGCCATTGCCGCCGATCAGGCCCTGAAACACGGTCACTCGCGGGTTGCGGTACTGGACATCGACTTCCACCACGGCAACGGTACCCAGGAAATCTTCTATTCCCGTGACGACGTGATCGTCGTCTCGCTGCATGGCGACCCACTCCACTGCTTTCCCTACTACCTGGGGCACGCCGATGAGACCGGCAGCGGCCGGGGCGAGGGCTTCAATGTCAACTACCCCATGCCGCCCGGTACCGGCTATGCCCGCTGGTCGGCCGCCCTCGATGAGGGCCTGGCGCGCATTGGTCAGTCCGGCGCCGAGCTGCTCGTCGTGTCGCTGGGGGTGGATACCTTCGAGCACGACCCGATCAGCAGCTTCACGCTGAAAAGCGAGGACTACCCGGATATCGGCCGGCGCCTGGCCGCGCTTGGGCTGCCCACCGTCTTCCTGCTCGAAGGGGGCTACGCGGTGGAGGAGATCGGCATCAACGTGGTCAATGTACTCAGCGGGTTCGACGCCGGTTGAATCCGGGGCTGCTTGAGGCTAGAGGCGCGTTTCCAGCAGGGCACCCAGCTCGGCGTCCGTCAGCACCAGCGGGTTGGTCTTCATGCTGCCGCCCCGGGCACCGGCGACCACCCGTTCGATATCCGCGTTCGTCATGCCGTAGGCGCCCAGTCTCGGCATCGCCAGTCGATGGGTCCAGTCGCGCAATGTCGTGGCCAGGGCATCGCAGGCTTCGCCATCGCTCAGTACGTGCTTGCCTGTGAGCAGGCGGCCGACCTCGGCGTACCTGGCCAGCGCCGGGTTGCTCGGCTCGCGCTGGCGCAGTGCCGCGACGTTGGCCGCGGTGGCCTCGGCGACCAGGGTGCCGCACACCGTGCCATGAGGGATCGGGAAGAAGGCGCCCAGGGGGGAGGCCAGTCCATGCACCGAGCCCAGGCCCGCCTGGGCCAGGGTCACCCCGGACATCAGCGAGGCGTAGGCGAGCTGGCCGTAGCCGCGGCTTGCCTCCGGGTGGTCCTCTTCCCAGGCAGACCAGAAGCCGCGACAGAACGCCTGCATGCCGGACCAGGCCAGGGCGTCGGTGGCGGGGCTGGCATTGAGCGAGACGTAGGATTCCAGCAGCTGGGTAAAGGCATCCATGCCGTTGGCGGCAATCTGCGCCTTGGGGCAGCCTGCCAGCAGTTCGGGGTCGACCAGCGCCACGGCGGCGACCAGACGCTCATCGCGAAACGACTTCTTGAAGCCATCTGCACCCTGCACGCTGAGCACGGCGTTCTTGGTGGCTTCGCTGCCGGTGCCGGCGGTGGTCGGCACGGCGATCAGCGGCACCGCCGGGCCACGGTAGGGGAGACCACGGCCCACGCCCTCGAGATGATCCATTACCGAATCGCCGGTGCGTAGCAGGCCGGCGACGGCCTTGGCGGCATCCAGCACGCTGCCGCCGCCGATTGCGACCACCACGTCGATGTCGTTCTCTTGGTGCTCGCTGACGATGGCATCCACTCGCTGCGGCGAGGGCTCACCCTCGATGGTGACGTGATGCCAGACGGCGCCCTGCGTCTCGAGGGCGGCGACCAGCTCGCCCCAGTGGTGCGAAGTGACAAAGGAGCGCTTGCCGGTTACCACCAGCACGCGATTGCCATGTTCGGCGATTAGCCGCGGCAGGCGCGTGATGCTACCTGCACCGAACTGGATATCCGGCAGGCGGGCGATACGGAAGGCGTCGATGCGCCCGGGAAAGGATGCGGACATGGCAGGCTCACGATTCTCGTTATTGGGGCGAAGCCCACTATAAGCAGTGGCGAAACGCTGAACAAATCGACGAGCGAGATGAAGCACAAGGCGCACGGAGCACAGAACCGAGCGAAGCGACAAACATCCGCAGGATGGCTCCGAAGGAGCGAGAAGCCGAAGGCTTCGAGTCAACCGGAGCATATGGGGTATATGTGAGGATTCCGAGCACCGCGCAACGCAGTGATTCGCTCGCGCAGGCATTTGTACAGTGTTTCCCTAGCGCCAGCGCTCCAGCAACTGGTAATACCACATCCCCGCGGCCAGCAACGGATTGCCCAGCGCATCCCCGAACGGCACCTTGAGGTGGCGACAGGCCGCGAAGGTATCGAATTCTTCCATATGCCCCGCCACCGCCTTGGCCATGATCTCGCCGACGATGTGCGAGGTGGCCACGCCATGCCCCGAGTAGCCCTGGGCGTAATAGACGTTGTCGGAAAGCCGACCCAGCATGGGGATGCGATTGACCACGATGCCGGCCATGCCCTGCCAGGCGTAGTCGATCGGCGTGCCCTTGAGCTGGGGGAAGGTGGCCTCCAGGCGCGGGCGCAGCTCGGCGGCGATGTCGGGTGAGTCCTTGCCTGAATAGTTGGCCCCGCCACCGAACAGCAGCCGGCCGTCGGCGGTGAGGCGATAATAGTCGAGCACGAAGCGGCAGTCGTAGACGGCCAGGTCCTGGGGGTTGATGGCCTCGGCCAGCCCACCCAACGGGGCGGTGGTGACGATGCCAAGCGATGCCGGGAACAGCCGGCCGCCCAGCCTGCGTCGCTCCAGGCGGTGATAGGCGTTGCCCGCCAGCAGCACCCGGTCGGCAAGCACGGTTCCATGTTCGGTGACCACCGCAGGAGAGGGGCCGTGGTCGATGCGTGTCACGGGGGAGTTTTCGAAGAGCTTCGCACCCAGCTTCTCGGCCACGCGCGCCTCGCCCAGGCACAGGTTGAGCGGGTGCAGGTGCAGGTTGTAGCGATTGAGCAGCCCGCCGTGGTAGCACTCGGTGCGCACCACGTCACGCACCTGCCGTGCATCCAGCAGCTCGACGTGCTCGCCCATGCCGCGGGCCTGGCAGGCCTCGAAGTCGGCCTGCAGCGCCGCCATGTGGGAGGGCTTCCAGGCGGCCTGAAGATGCCCCTGCTTCAGGTCGCAGGCGATGCCATAACGCTCCACCCTTTCACGTATGATGCGCTGGCCGCGCCATCTCAGGTTCCAGACGAAGTCCTCGGCCGCCTCGCCCAGGGTGCGTCGCATCTGCTTGCGCATGGCCGCTTCGCCGGAGAGGCTGCCGGTCAGCTGGCCGCCGTTGCGACCGCTGGCGCCCCACCCGATCCTGTTGGCCTCGACGATGGCCACCCGGTAGCCCCGCTCGGCCAGCTCCACCGCGGTGGCCACGCCGGTGAAGCCGCCGCCGACGATGGCAACATCGACTGAGACCTCTCCTTGCAGCGGTGGGTAGTCCGACTCCCGGTGGATGGTATCGGTATAGTAGGATGCGCAGCGTGGCTGGGACATGTTGGCTCCGGTGCGGCGTCGAAAATATTCAACAAATGCTAGCATACAATCGCGAATAGACATGCCTCGAGCCCGCGGCTTGCCGCAGCGAGGCTAGCCATCGAGAGGGGCGACCTTTGCGCCCCAGGCCACAGCCGGTAGAATGGCGGTTTGGTTTCGTGGTCGGCACGTCCGGGGAGGGGTCTCGCGACGTGCAGGCACTTTCAGACCGGCTGCCAGCCAGCCCAGCTGCAAGGATTCCGCGCTGCATGAGCTATCAGGTTCTGGCCCGCAAGTGGCGGCCTCGCACTTTCCATGAACTGGTTGGGCAGGAGCATGTCCAGCGAGCGCTGGTCAATGCACTCGATCAGGGTCGCCTGCACCACGCCTACCTCTTCACCGGCACCCGGGGAGTCGGCAAGACAACACTGGCAAGAATACTTGCCAAGTGCCTCAATTGTACGGCAAAGGGCCATGGCGAGGAGGGCGTGACATCGACCCCCTGTGGCGAGTGTGACAGCTGCCGGGCCATCGACGAGGGGCGCTTCGTCGACCTGATCGAGGTCGATGCCGCCTCGCGTACCAAGGTGGAGGACACCCGCGAACTGCTCGACAACGTGCAGTACGCACCGACCCAGGGGCGCTACAAGGTGTATCTCATCGATGAGGTGCACATGCTCTCCACCAGCAGCTTCAATGCCCTGCTCAAGACCCTTGAAGAGCCGCCTCCCCACGTCAAGTTCCTGCTCGCCACCACCGACCCGCAGAAATTGCCGCCGACGGTGCTGTCGCGCTGCCTTCAGTTCACGCTCAAGAACATGCCGCCCGAGCGTATCGTCGAACACCTGGGCAAGGTGCTCGAGTCGGAACAGGTCGGCTTCGAGGAGAGCGCGCTGTGGCTGCTGGGCAAGGCGGCCGATGGCTCCATGCGCGATGCCATGAGCCTGACCGACCAGGCCATTGCCTTTGGCCAGGGGCAGATTTGCCACGCCGATGTGGCCGCCATGCTGGGTACCCTGGACCACCGTCATGTGGTGGCGCTGGTCGAGGCGCTGGCCGAGGTCGATGCGGCCCGTGTGTTGAATGAGGTGTCCCAACTGGCGGAACAGGGGCCGGACTTCGCGGCGGTGCTCGACGATGTCACCGGTGTCCTGCACCGCCTGGCGGTGGCCCAGATGGTGCCCGGGGCGCTGGACAACGGCCATGGCGACCGGGATCTGCTGCTGGCACTGGCCGCACGCTTCACCCCCGAGGACATCCAGCTCTACTACCAGATCGGTATCCAGGGCCGCGGCGACATGGCGCATGCCCCCGACCTGCGCACCGCCCTGGAGATGACCCTGCTGCGCATGCTGGCCTTCCGTCCCCAGGGCGTGCCTCAGCCGGCGAAAACGCCGCTGCCGCTGCGGGGGGAGCCCGGCCCCGTCACTCCATCGGCTGCCGGCGCCGGGCCTTCGGGCGGCCCCCCGCCTGACGAGACGCCCGCCGCGGCAGGGAGGGAGGGCGCAGCCTCCCCCGATGCTGCAAGAGGCGGGGTCGGCCTGCCGGATGCCGGCGACCATGCGAATCTCGCGCCGACTCCGGAGCCGCCGATGGCGCAGGATCGGTTCGAAGCGCCGCCGCCCTGGGAGGAAGCGTTACCGGAGGCCTCCACGGCACCTCCCGCCGTGGCTGACGGCCTGAACCAGGGCCGGGAGGCGGCGGAGAATGAGAAGGAAAGTGAGAAGGAAAGGGAAAAGGAAAGTGAGAAGGAGGGCGAGGTGGCCATCGCCGCCGCTCCGGCTCCGCTTTCGACTGGCGAGGCGTCTGTCGTTGCCGGCCCAGCGTCGGCCGTTTCCGGGCCCGCTGTGATTCCAGAGCCGGCTGGCGTCCCCGAGCCGGCTGGCGTCGTGGACCTGGATCCGCCTTCTTCCGCCCCGGCCGAAATGCCGAAGGCGGGGCATGCAACCGGCGACGATTCGGCATGTTTCACCCATGCGGTCTGGCTGGAGCGTTTCGATTCCCTGGGCCTGGGCGGCCTGACACGCAACCTGGCGGCACATTGTGTGGTCGAATCCGACGATGGCAGCCGTTTGGTACTTCGGCTGGACCCCTCCCAGGACGCCATGAATGCCGAGATTCATGTTCGGCGTGTGCGGGAAGCCCTGGCTGGTATCGGTGTGACGCGACAGTTGATCATCGAGGCGGGGCCCTTGCCGGAGGCGGTCGAGACGCCTCGACAGCGTGCCGATCGCATTGCCGCCGAGCGGCATGCCGTGGCGGTGGAGGCGCTCGAGCGGGATCCGCACGTGCGCCAGTTGCAGGAGACGTTCGGCGCACGCCTCATCACCGCCAGTGTCAAGCCGGTAGATGCATCGCAGCGGGCCTGAGCCCGACCAGTCGGTTTAGCCAAAGAGAGGAACGACCATGATGAAAGGTGGAATGGGCAACCTGATGAAGCAGGCCCAGGAGATGCAGGAAAAGATGCAGCGGGTCCAGGAAGAGGTCGCCAAGGCCGAGGTGACCGGCGAAGCCGGTGCCGGCATGGTCAAGGTGACCATGAATGGCCGCCATGACGTGAGCAAGGTCGATATCGACCAGAGCGTCATGGAGGAGGACAAGGAGCTGCTCGAGGACCTGCTGGCGGCTGCGGTGAACGATGCCGTGCGCAAGGTGGAAGTCAGCTCCCGTGCGAAGATGGAGGAGGCGACGGCGGGGCTTAATTTGCCGCCGGGCTTCAAGATGCCCTTCTAAGCGATGAGCTTTTCTCCCCTTGTCGAGAGACTGATGGAGTCGCTGCGCGTCCTGCCCGGCGTCGGCCCCAAGACCGCGCAGCGCATGGCCATGCATTTGCTCGAGCGTGACCGTGACGGCGGTCGTCGCCTGGCAGCGGTGCTGGAGCAGGCCCTGGAAGAGGTCGGCTACTGCCGGCGCTGCCGCACGCTCACGGAAGAAGAGATCTGCAGCATCTGTTCCAGCGGACGGCGCGAGGATGCCCTGCTCTGCGTGGTGGAGTCGCCGGCCGATCAGTTGGCCATCGAAGAGGCTGGCGGCTACAAGGGGCGTTACTTCGTGCTCCACGGGCATCTGTCACCGCTGGATGGCATCGGCCCGGAAGATATTGGGCTGGACCAGCTCGAGGCGCGCGTGGCCGAAGGCGGGGTGACTGAGGTTATCCTGGCAACCAACCCCACCGTGGAAGGTGAGGCGACGGCCCACTATATTGCCGCTCAACTGGGCGGGCGGCATGGGGTGTCGCTGTCACGGCTCGCCTATGGCATGCCCATGGGTGGCGAGCTGGAATACGTCGACGGTGGCACGCTCAGCCGTGCCTTCAATGGTCGTCTGCCGTTTCGCGGCGACTGATTCACTTTCCTAAACTGCCGGATGACTGCATGTCCCTGACCCCCGAGATTCACTGGATCGATACGCCCGACGCCCTCGACGCCGCCTGTGCCCAGGTTGCGAATGCCTCGGTCATCGCCCTGGATACCGAGTTCTTCCGCGAGAAGACCTTCCATCCGGTGCCGGCGCTCATCCAGTTCTCCGCCGGCGGTCCGGCCTGGTTGATCGACCCCCTTGCCGTGGACTGCACCGACGCCTTCCGCCGCCTGCTGAGCGAAGGGCCGCTCAAGCTGTTGCACGCCAGCAGCGAGGATCTGGAAGTGCTGGCTCATTGGGCAGGCGGGGCGGTGGCGCCACTGGTCGATACCCAGATCGCACAATCCCTGCTGGGGGAGGATGCGGCCATGGGCTACCAGCGCCTGGTCGAGCACTGGACCGGTGAGGTGCTGCCCAAGGACGAGACGCGTTCCGACTGGCTGGTACGTCCGCTGAGTGAATCCCAGCGCCTCTATGCGGCCCTGGACGTGGTCTTTCTGCTCAAGGTCTGGGAGCACCAGCGCGATGCCCTCGAGCGCCTGGATCGCATGGGCTGGCTGGAGGCGGATTGCAGCGAGCTGGTGGCCCAGGCGCTGCGCAGTGAGGGGGCGGACGGGCAGTGGTATCTGCGTCATCGCCAATTGTGGCGGCTCTCCCCTCGCCAGATGGAAGCCTACCGGCTGCTGACGATATGGCGGGAAGGGGAGGCACGGCGACGCAACCTGCCACGGGGGTGGCTGGTCAATGATCGGATCCTCTACGGCATTGCCGAACGCATGCCGGAGAATCGTTTCCAGCTTGCCGAAGTCGACGACATCAAGCCGGGGCTGATCAAGCGCGACGGTGACACGCTTCTGGGCCTGGTGAAGCAGGCCCGGGGCGCCGAAGCCGAAGCCTTGCCCCCCGCGCTGCCTTCCCCCATGGAGCCAGCCTTCAAGAAGCGTCTCAAGGCGCTCAAGCGGGTGGTCAACGAGGAGGCTGAACGGCTGGGCCTGGCGCCGGAGGTGTTGCTGCGCCGCCGCGAGCTCGAGGCCATGGTGACCGCCGACCTGAAGGACGAGGAGCTGCCCATGCCGGGGGGGTGGCGAGGCGAGTGCCTTGCCGAGGCTCTCGATAACGCGCTTACCGAGGTGAATGAGTCATGAGCGATGACCGCATGAAAGGCGACAAGCTGCTGTGCGAGATCTTCAAGAGTTCGCGCAAGGAGGAGATGTACCTCTACGTGGACAAGCGCCAGGGCTTGAAGGAGGTGCCCGAGGCATTGCTCGAACGCTTCGGCAAGCCGGTTTCGACCATGACGCTCATCCTGACAGCGGACAAGCCGATGGCGCGCGCCAAGGCGAGTGATGTGATCGCAGCCATTCGTGAGAAGGGGTATTACTTTCAGATGCCCCCCGCCAAGGAGGAGTATCTGATGGATCTGTATCGGACTCCCACCGAGGCGCGCTATTGATGGAACAAATGGCTGCACGGGCGAATCGCTATGTTGCCCGAATCCTCGGAATCCTCACATATACCCCATATGCTCCGGATGACTCGAAGCCTTCGGCTTCTCGCTTCTTCGGAGCCATCCTGCGGATGTTTGTCGCTTCGCTCGGTTCTGCGTTTCGGGCGCCTTGCGACCCACAGGGATGTGGGAAGTGCGTTGGTTCGTCGGGAACGAACCTAGCCGCTTCATCCCGTTCGCCAATTTGTTGGTATTGATATGCGTGAACGATTCTGGGAGCAGTACCCGCTCGAGGAGCTCACCGCTGAAGAGTGGGAGGCCCTGTGCGACGGCTGCGGCCAGTGCTGCCTGCTCAAGTTCCAGGACGACGACACCGGTGACCTGGCCGTCCTGGGCGTGGCCTGTGAGCTGCTCGATATCCATAGCTGCCGCTGCAGCGACTATGCCAATCGCCAAGCCCGGGTGCCGGACTGTGCGCGGTTGACACCCGAGCGCATCGACGAATTTCGCTGGTTGCCCAGGTCCTGTGCCTATCGCCGTGTGGCGGAGGGGCGCAAGCTCGCCGCCTGGCATCCGCTCATCTCCGGGGATCCGGAGCGCGTCCACCGCAAGGGTGTCAGCGTGCGCAGCTTTGCCGTCTCTCATCGGGATGTGCCGGAAGAGCAACTGGAAGATTATATTATCGCCATCCTGCCGATTGACGGCTGAATGCGCGTCGAGTCCGCCTGACAGACAGCGGGCCCGGTGGTCAGCCGGGCCCGACTCCTTGCATCGTCTTCTACTATTCCTTCTCTGCCAGCCCCAGGGCCCAGAGGGTGAAGGCATCCTGGCGCGCATTGTCGTGCCAGGCCTTGAACCTGCCCGAGGCGCCGCCATGGCCGGCATCCATGTCGGTGCGAAGCAGCACGGGCCCACGGGCCGAGCCGAGCTCGGTGACTCGCGCATAGAGCTTGGCAGGCTCCCAGTAGGGTACCCGGGAGTCGTGCCAGCTGCCCTGGAGGAAGAGGGCGGGGTAGGGCTGGGCCGAGAGGTTGTCGAGGGGGGAGTAGCTGCGGATATGTCGATGCATGTCCGGGATCTCGGGGTTGCCCCACTCCGTGTACTCGGCGGTGGTGAGAGGCAGGTCGGGGTTCTCCATGGTGCGCAGGACATCGACGAAGGGAACGTCGAGAACGGCGGCGCAGAACGCTTCGGGGGCCAGGTTGAGGCTGGCGCCGACCAGCAGGCCGCCTGCGCTGGCGCCGTATGCCGCGATGCGATCCCCATCGCTGAAGCCCTGATCGACCAGGGCGTTGCGCGCCGCCAGGAAGTCACGGAAGCTGTTCTCCTTGTGCTCCATCTTGCCGGCGAGATACCAGGGCTCGCCGCGGTCGCCGCCGCCGCGAACATGGGCTACGGCAAAGGCCATGCCGCGGCTGAGCAGCTCGAGGCGGGCCACCGAGAACCAGGGGTCGAGCACCTCGCCGTAGGCCCCGTAGCCATAGAGCAGGGTGGGCAGCGGCCGCCCGGCCAGGTCGGCACGCATCACCACCGAAACGGGAATCCGTTCGCCATCGTGGGCCGTGGCCCAGATCCGCTGGCAGGAAAGGTCGTCGGGCTGCAGGTCGCCATGGATCGCCTGGGTCTTCACTACCCGGCGTTCGCCGCTATCCAGGTCGTGCTCCAGCCAGCGAACCGGCATGACGAAGGACTCCTCACGCAAGCGCAGGCGGCGGCTGGCGAAGTGGGGTACATCGCCCAGCATCAGGCTGCAAGGGGACTCGGGCAGAGGCAGCCGCATATCCAGGGTCACGGCATGGTGTGGATCGAGTTCGATGACGCGCACATGGACCTGCGCTTCCTGGTGGTCGCGCTCGGTCACTACCAGGCCCCAGGCGAAGGCATCGAGCCCCTCCAGCGTGGCCTCATCGCGGTGTGCTACCAGTGGCTGCCAGGCACCATCGGGCTGGGCTTCGTCCACCCTGTCCAGGCGGAAGTGCGGGGCGTCGCGGTTATGCAGGACGTAGAAGTGGCCGGGGCGATGCTCAACGCCGTACTCCACGCCTTTTTCCCGTGGCCGGAAGCAGCGAGGCGCGGCGGTGGGATCCCTGGCGGGGACCAGATGGCATTCGCTGGTGTCCTTGGAGGCGCTGTCCAGCACCAGCCACTCCCGTGAGCGTGTCTTGCCCAGGCCGACCCAGAACTCGGGGTCCGCTTCCTGCAGCATGCATATCGGCTCATCCGCCCGGGGAGCGGCGCCGGCATCCAGGCGGAGGGGCAGTCGCCAGATGCTGTCCGGGCGCTGGGTCGCATCGAACCGGGTGAACAGCAACGTGCTGTTATCTTCGGCCCAGCTCAGCTCCGAGGCGATATCGTCAAGTAGTGCAACCGGCTCGCCGCAAGGCAGGTGCTTGATATAGAGTGTGTAGCGCTCATCGCCGCTGACATCCTCGGTCCAGGCCAGCCAGTGCTCGTCCGGTGACAATGCCATGTCACCGAGTTCGAGGAATCGCTGCCGTTCGGCCCGGGCGTGCAAGTCGAGAAAGGGGGTGGCTTCCTGCTCGCGGCCATTGGGATGACGCCACCAGACCGGATAGTCGGCATCGACCGCCGTCTCGCTCCAATAGGTGTGATGGTCCAGTGCCGTTCGCAGGCCATGGACCGCCAGCTCCCGGCGCGCAAGGTGGCCGTGGTAGAGGCGTTCCACCAGGCCGTCGAGGGGCATCATCCAGGCGCGGGATTCCTGGTTGGCCGCCTCGAGGAAGGCGCTGACGTCCGGGTCGTCACGATTCTCCAGCCAGTGCCATTCAGGATCGTCGGTTCGACGAAAACGGCTGACGGGGGAAGGGGGGGGGCCATCGGCTGACGACGCATCGCTGGTGTTACGGGGTAGCTGTGCTTTCATTGGGTCGCGTGTACCATACTCTATAACGAATTCCATCCTGTGCGGTCCGCCTCTTGGCGGGCCGTGGCGCTGAAAATGAGGTATCGATGCTGACGACCGATTCGATGTCCCTACTATGGCTGACCTATCTGGGTTTGTCGCTGGTGATACTCGTCACCGGCTATCTGGGGCTGGCCTTCCTGCCGCGCTTGTTGCGGCTACCTATCACCTGGGCGGTGGCGGGCATACTCTGGGTGCCCACTCGCTTCCGCTTGCCGCTGGTGGAGGAGGGCGAATTCTATACCGGGATGGCGCCGGCCGTGGTGGTGGCTACCGTTGCCTTTCTCGAACGCAATAGCGCGGCCATGCTGTCATCCGCGCTACTGGTGGCGGCCGGCGCCGGGCTGGGCATCGCCCTTGGGTTACTGCAATGGTGGATGTTGCGACCGGCCGATGAGTATGCACAAATCGACGATGACGATAACAATGGGCGTGATGGCCGCGACGGTGGACAATCCCGTGAGCCGCGCGAGCGCCGTGAGCCGATGATCGGCTAGGGAGCCCCCGATGGGGAGGGTGTTGCATAAGAGTTGGCTTTGGCTGGCAGTGCTGCTGGTTCCAGCGTTGCTGTCGGGTAGCCTTCCTGCGGCCCCTCTGGAGCAGCGGCCGGACGTCAGGGTGATCATCGACGTTTCCGGCAGCATGCGCCATAACGATCCGGAGCAGCTGGCGGCGGAGGCGCTGGAGTTGCTGGTGGCCTTGCTGCCCAGCGGGGCGAGGGCCGGCGTCTGGACCTTCGGTGAGCGTGTGGAGAATCCGCTGCCCCAGGGGCCGGTGACTTCCGCCTGGCGAGAACAGGCGATGTCGCTGGCGCCCCGGCTGGGGGAGTATCAGCAGTTCACCGACATCGAGTCCGCCATTCGTGACGCGGCGGCTCCCGAAACCGACGGCCATCGCCATCTGGTGCTGCTGACCGATGGTGTGATCGACCTGTCCCCGAGGCTCGGTGCCAAGCCGGGCGTCGACGATGTCTCCCGCCGGACATTGCTGGAATCCCTCGGTCCTCGCCTGGCCGCCGGGGACGTCGCGATTCATGCCATTGCCTTCTCCGACGAGGCCGACCTGGACCTGGTGGAGCGCCTGTCCCAGCAGACCGGCGGCCTGTCGGCACCGGTGGAGAGCCCCGATGCCCTGCTGGGCGCTTTCCTCAATATCTTCGATCGTATCTTCCCCAGCGATCGCCTGCCTTTGACCGACGATCAATTTCTCGTCGAGCCCGGCCTCGATGGCTTCACCGCCTTGCTGTTTCGCGAAGCGCCGGATGAGGCCGACGGCCGCGAGCGGGCACCTGCAGTTCTGATCGCACCGGATGGCAGACGATTCACGGTGGATGTTCCCCCTGATGGCGCCACCTGGCGAAGCGAGTCCCGCTACGACCTGATCCAGGTCCCTGACCCCATGCCGGGACAGTGGCGCCTGGAAGGGGGGGTGGACAAGGATAGCCGGATCACCATCGTCTCACCATTGAGCCTGCAGACCAGCGGCGTCCCCGGCACGCTCTACCTGGGCTTCGACGTGCCACTCGAAGCCTGGCTGACTCATGACGGGGACGTGCTGGGTCAGGATGCCTTGCCGGCGCATCTGGAGGTGACCGCGATATTGCATGACGACAAGGGCTCGACCCAGTCGGCGGTGGTGCTCGAGCAGGTGGCCGAGCGCTTCACCGGGACCTTGCCGGCACCGGCGTTGACCGGAACGGCCCAGTTGGTGATTCAAGCCGAGGGTCAGGGCTTCAGGCGCCAGCGGATTCAGGCAGTAAATGTCCTGCCGGCTATCGCGGCGCGGCATGAGGCGGAGAATGACCGGGTCGTGCTCACGGCCGAGCATCCGTTGCTGGATCACGACAACACGCGACTGCACGGGCAGTTGCAGGGGGCCCGGCTGGACGCCGAGCCACAGGCGGCACGGCGTTGGCTGATCGGGCTGCCGGAGCTGGACCCAGGGCTCAGCCAGCCACTGTTGTTGCGTGCAGAGGTGACGCTCGACGGTGAGACACGTGAGCTGCGTCTGCCCAGGCTGGTGCTTTTCCCCCAGGGCGAAACCGCGATCGACCAGGCCGCGGGCCCTGCTGCGCTGGGCATCGAGCGCTTCCATGAGGAGTTGGACCTGGTGCCTGAATCGAGTTCCCCCGCCTCGCAGTCCGGCGGCATGGACCGATTCCTCTCTCTTGTGGAGCGCCTCCCGCGGCTGGCCCAGAGCCAATGGGACGACTGGCGGCCCATTCTGGACCGACAGATCGAGGCCGGCAGGCAGGACCCGCGAATCTGGGGGCTGGTATTGCTGGTCGCTGTGGTGCTGTTGTTGCTGGGTCTGACCTGGCGGCGCCAGCAGCGGCGCGGGCGGCAGCGCTTCACGACGACGCGACGGGAGGAGCCGCATGTGTGAGTTGTTGGGTATGAGTGCCAACGTGCCCACGGATATCTGTTTCAGCTTTACCGGCTTTCTGCACCGTGGCGGCGGCACCGGACCGCATCGGGACGGCTGGGGTATCGCGTTCTACGAAGCGGGAGGCTATCGCGACTTTCGCGACCCGCACCCCTCGGTTCGCTCGCCGATCGCCCGGCTGATCACCGATTACCCGATCAAGTCGCATATCGCCATCAGCCATATTCGCCAGGCAAACGTGGGAGAAGTGCGCCTGGCCAATACTCACCCCTTCACCCGGGAAATGTGGGGGCGCACCTGGTGCTATGCCCATAATGGCCAGCTCGAGGGTTGGCAGGCGCTGCCGCTGAGTTTCTATCGCCCGGTGGGCGATACCGACAGCGAGCATGCCTTCTGCTGGCTGCTGGCCGAGCTGCGCCACCGCTTCCCCGATGCCCCTCGGCAGGGCGAGGCACAGGAGCTCTGGCAATGGCTGCATGAACTCTGCGAGCGGCTGCGCAGCCTGGGCGTCTTCAACTTGCTGTTGGCGGACGGCGAGTACCTTTATACCTATTGCTCCACCAAGCTTGCTCATATCACTCGACGGGCACCCTTCGGCAAGGCCGAGCTTTCCGATGCCGAACTGACGGTGAACTTTGCCGAGCACACCACCACAGCGGACGTCGTATCGGTGGTGGCCACCGAGCCGCTGACCTGCAACGAGGAGTGGGTGCGAATGCAACCGGGCGAGCTTCTTGTCTGGCGGCACGGCAGGATCGAGGCCCGCTTCGGCTGCGATGGGGGCATCGACTGACGGCAAGGTCGGGTCGTTGCATGGAAGCGGCAATTTGCCTTTTTGTCTTTTATTGCCCAGCTTTGAGAGCAGCAGCTTGCCAATGGGATGGATGACGTGGAGATGAACGCCTGTTTCAATCGACTGTTTTACAGTGGTGTGGTGCCTGGTATATCGTAGCCGCCTGGCCACAATAAAAACTGTCGATGATCGATGGCGAGCGACCGACCGATGTCGACGATGCTGCGGAGATTATGTTGATGAGTGAGCACGCCAATACCCAGATACTGACTGGCCCCGAATTGAAGGGGATGGAAAATTACCGGTCGCTCATGGACGTCTTCCATGAGGCGGTGAAACGGTTTGGCGACAACCCGGCATTCACCTGCATGGGCCAGACCCTCACCTTCTCGGAACTGGACAAGCTCTCCGGACACTTTGCCGCCTGGCTACAGCATGAAACCGGACTTCAGCCGGGAGACCGCATCGCCATCCAGCTGCCCAATGTGCTGCAATTCCCCGTGGCGGTGTTTGGCGCCATGCGTGCCGGCCTGGTGGTGGTCAATACCAATCCGCTCTATACCGAGCGTGAGATGACCCACCAGTTCAAGGATTCCGGCGCCAAGGCAATCCTCATTCTCGCCAACATGGCGGACAAGCTCGAGAAGGTGCTCGACCGTACCGATATCGAACATGTGCTGGTCACCGAGCTTGGCGACCTGCACGGGTTCCCCAAGCGCTTCCTGATCAATGCCGTGGTCAAGTATGTCAAGAAGATGGTGCCCTCCTACTCGCTGCCCATGGCGGTGCCGTTTCGCAAGGCGCTGAAGGACGGTGCTTCGCGCAATCATCGCGAGGTCGAGCGTGAACTGGACGATATCGCCGCGCTGCAGTACACCGGCGGCACCACCGGAATGCCCAAGGGCACCATGCTGACCCACTGCAACCTGGTGGCCAACATGCTGCAGGCGGAAGCGGCCATAGGCCCCGGCCTGGACGAGGGCAAGGAGGTGGTGATCGCGCCGCTGCCGGTCTATCACATCTACACCTTCACCGTGAACTGCCTGTTCCTGATGAAGACCGGCAACCACTCGATCCTGATCACCAATCCCCGCGACCTGGACAATTTCGTCAAGGAGCTCAAGAGCATCAAGTTCACGGCCTTCATTGGCCTGAACACGCTGTTCAATGCCCTGTGCAACCGTGACGACTTCCGCAGCCTCGACTTCTCTCGCCTGCACCTGACCATTTCCGGCGGCATGGCGCTGACCAGGGCTTCGGCGGAGCGCTGGAAGGAAGTCACGGGTTGCGATATTGCCGAGGGCTACGGGCTCACCGAGACCTCTCCGGTTGTCAGCTTCAACCCGGTCGATGATATCCAGCTCGGCACCATCGGCAAGCCGGTGGCCGGTACCTCGGTGAAGGTCGTGGATGCCGACGGAAACGACCTGCCGCTGGGCGAGCCCGGTGAACTGTGCGTCAAGGGCCCCCAGGTGATGAAGGGGTATTGGAACCTCGACGAGGAAACCGCCAAGGTGCTCAGCGACGACGGCTGGTTCTCCACCGGTGACATCGCCGTGTTGCAGGAGGATGGCTTCATCAAGATCGTCGATCGCAAGAAGGACATGATCCTGGTATCGGGTTTCAACGTCTATCCCAACGAGATCGAGGATGTCGTGGCGGCCCACCCCGGCATCGTCGAGTCGGCAGCCGTCGGCGTGCCCGACGAGAGCAGCGGCGAGGCGGTCAAGCTGTTTGTGGTCGCCAAGGACGAGAGCCTCGACGAGCAGAGCCTGCGTGACTGGTGCAAGAAGGAACTGGCCGCCTACAAGGTGCCCAAGTTCGTGGAATTCCGCGATGAACTGCCGAAGACCAACGTCGGCAAGGTGCTGCGTCGCCAGCTGCGCGATGAGGAGCAGGGGAGGCAGGGAGAACAGCAGGCCTGACCTGCCCGGATCGCCGCCAGCTGCCATTAGGCGCGACCCACCGCTGAGCGTTACAATGACCTGCCCGTTCCGGCCCGCCCGGAGCGGGCAGGTTTTTTCCATTTGCGCGAGGATGCCGTGACCACCGCCACCCGTCCAGGTTCAGCCGCCACTGCCCCGGAACACAACGAACTCGACCGCCTCTATCAGGCGCTCGATGCTGTCATGCTGCGTGACCGTGCCGGGCTCGAGCGTCGGCTCGACGGGCTGGCGCGACGCCTGAAAGAAGGCAAGCCGGCTGACCGGGGGCTCGCCGAGGCCGGGCGGGCCGTCGAGCGTTCCTCCGCGCTGGTTGCACGGCGTGAGGCAATGCCGGTGACGCTGGCCTATCCCGACTCCCTGCCGGTGGTCGAGCGGCGCGACGATATTCTTGCCGCCCTGCGCGAGCACCAGGTAGTCGTGGTGGCGGGGGAGACGGGGTCCGGCAAGACCACTCAGCTGCCCAAGCTCTGCCTGGAGCTGGGCCTCGGTCGTCGCGGCCTGGTTGGCCACACCCAGCCGCGCCGGCTGGCGGCACGCTCCGTGGCGACGCGGCTCGCCGAGGAGATGGCCGTGCCCCTGGGCGGGCAGGTGGGTTACCAGGTCCGCTTCACCGACGAGACCGGCGACGACACCCTGATCAAGCTGATGACCGACGGCATCCTGCTGGCCGAGACGCGCCATGATCCGGACCTTAGCCGTTACGAAGCGATCATCATCGACGAGGCCCACGAGCGCAGCCTCAATATCGATTTCCTGCTCGGCTACCTGAAGCGGCTGCTGGCACGACGTCCCGACCTCAAGGTGATCATTACCTCGGCGACCATCGATGTGGAACGCTTCGCCGCGCATTTCGCGCTGCCCGGCGAGGATGGCAAGCCAAGGCCGGCACCGGTGGTGGAGGTTTCGGGCCGTACCTATCCGGTGGAGGTGCGCTATCGGCCCCTGGTGCGTGACGCCGACGACGAGGCCGACCGAACCCTGCAGGAGGGCATCCTGCATGCGGTGGAGGAGATCGAGGCGGTCGAGCGCGAGAAGCGCTGGTTCCATGGTCCCCGGGATATCCTGATCTTCCTGCCCGGGGAGCGTGAGATCCGCGAGGCGGCGGATACCCTGCGACGTGCCGACCTCAAGGGCACCGAGATACTGCCGCTCTATGCGCGGCTCTCCAACGCCGAGCAGAACCGGGTCTTTGCAGCCCACGCCGGGCGTCGCATCGTGCTTGCCACCAATGTTGCCGAGACCTCGCTCACGGTACCGGGCATTCGCTACGTCATCGATCCCGGGCTGGTGCGCATCAGCCGCTACAGCTACAAGTCCAAGATCCAGCGGCTGCCGGTGGAGCCGATCAGCCAGGCCAGTGCCGATCAGCGCAAGGGGCGTTGTGGCCGGGTGGCGGAAGGTGTCTGTATTCGCCTCTATGACGAGGAGGACTTCCTCTCCCGCCCTGGCTTCACCGACCCCGAGATCCGGCGCACCAACCTGGCCTCGGTGATCCTGTCGATGCTGTCGCTGAAGCTGGGTGACATCGAGGACTTCCCCTTCGTCGACCCGCCGGATGCCCGTTTCATCAAGGATGGCTTCCGCCTGCTGTTCGAGCTGGGCGCGGTGGACCAGGCCAACCGGCTGACGCCGCTGGGCCGCAAGCTGAGCCGGCTGCCCATCGACCCCCGCCTGGCCCGAATGGTGCTGGCCGGCGCGGAGCAGGGTGGGCTGCGCGAGGTGCTGGTCGTGGTCTCGGCACTGGCGGTGCAGGATCCCCGCGACCGGCCGGCGGACAAGCGCGAGGCCGCCGATCAGGCCCATCGGCGCTGGCAGGATCCTGACTCCGATTTCGTCGCGCTGCTCAATCTCTGGCATGGCTTCGAGGCGGCGCGCGACGAGTTTTCCGGCAACCGGCTGCGGCGCTGGTGCAAGGAGCACTACCTGAATTACCTGCGCCTGCGCGAATGGCATGACACCTTTCGCCAGTTGCGCCAGCTGCTGCGCGAGATGGAGATCGAGGTACCTCCTCCCACGCGGGCGACGAATGAGGTCGAGGACGAGCAGGCCAGGGAGCGGGCACATCGCGAGAGCGCCGTGCAGCTTCACAAGGCGCTGCTTCCCGGGCTGCTTTCCCACCTGGGCCTGCTCACCGAGAATCGCGAGTACCTGGGGGCGCGCAACCGCAAGTTCTTCATCCACCCCGGGTCGGGGCTGGCGAGGAAATCGCCCAAGTGGTTGATGGCCTTCGAGCTGGTGGAGACGTCGAAGCTGTTTGCCCGCACGGTGGCCAGGATCGAGCCACAGTGGATAGAGCCCCTGGCCGGTCACCTGGTCAGGCGCACCTACAGTGATCCCCACTGGGAAATGAAGCGGGCCCAGGTGGTGGCCAATGAGCAGGTGACCCTGTTCGGGCTGCCCGTCGTCTCGGGTCGCAAGGTTCACTATGGCCCCATCGCCCCCGGTGAGGCACGGGAGCTGTTCCTGCGTCGCGCCCTGGTGGAAGGCGAATTCCGCACCCGGGGGGCCTTCTTCGACCACAATCGCGCATTGGTCGAAGAGGTCGAGGGGCTAGAGGATCGGGCACGAAAGCGTGATATTCTGGTCGATGAAGAAACACTGTTCGATTTCTACGATGCCCGCATTCCCGCCGACATTCACAACGGCAAGGGATTCGAGCATTGGCGGCGGCAAGCCGAGCGTGACGACCCCGATATTCTGAAGTTCGACCGTGAGGTACTGCTCGCTCGTGAAGCCGAAGAGATCACCCAGGCACAATACCCGGATGAACTGATGCTGAATGGAGTACGCTATCCACTGAGCTACCGTTTCGAGCCTGGCGCGCCTGACGACGGCGTGACCCTGATGGTGCCGGCAGCCATGTTGCCCCAGCTGCCATTGGCACGGCTGGAGTGGCTGGTGCCGGGCCTGTTGCGCGACAAGTGCATTGCGCTGCTGAAGTCGCTGCCCAAGTCCCTGCGTCGCCAGGTGGTGCCGATTCCCGACTGGGTGGATGCGGCCCTCGAGGCACTGGTGCCCGACGACATTCCCTTGACCGAGGCCCTGGGCGAGTTCCTGCGCCGCAAGACCGGTGCGCGGGTCCACCCGGATGATTGGCGTACGGAGCAGCTCGAGCCTCACCTGATCATGAACCTGAAGGTGGTCGATCACGAGGGGAAGACGCTGGGCGAGGGGCGCGATGCCCGGGTCCTGGAGCGTCGCTTCGAGGCGGCCGCCGGAGAGGGCGCCAGGGCCCTGGCCGCGGAAGCCAGTGCCGCTGAGGCGGTCACGGACCTGCCCATGGAGCCGCTGCCGCCCTCGCGTGTGACCACGCAGGCCGGCATCCGGGTCGAGGCCTATCCTGCGCTGGTGCCCGATGCCGATGCCTTTCGGGTCGAACTCTTCGACCATCCGGGCAAGGCCGAGTGGGCGCATCGCACCGGGGTGGCGAGGCTTGCCATGGCGAGGCTGCCGGAGCAGGTCAAGGCCATCGAGCGGCTGTCCGGGCTCAACACCTGTGCGCTGCTGTTTGCCAAGGTCGGCAGCAAGCGGCAGCTCAATGAGGATGTGGTGGAGGCCGTGTTCACCCAGGTGCTGGCCACGTCGCCCCTGCCTCGCTCCCGGGAGGAGCTGGCGTCTCGAATCAGCCGTTCCGCCGCAGAGCTCCTGCCGCATGCCGAAACCCTGGTCGCTACCCTGCAGGCCGGGCTCGAAGGGCACCTGGCAGTGACCAAGGCGTTGAAGGGCAATCTCAGCCTGGCGCTGGCGCTGGTTTACAGTGATATCAAGGCCCAGATGCAGCGTCTGGTACACCCGGGCTTCGTGGGGGAGGCCGGTGAATGGCTCTTCGAATATCCACGCTACATGGAAGCCGCGCTGCTTCGTCTGGAGAAGGCGTCGCGGGAGCGCATGCGCGACCAGATGCACATGCAGATGGTGCAGGACTTCGAGGCGCGTCTGGCGGCCCGGCGCGAGAGCCAGCGGCGTGGTGGGCACGAGGACCCGGAACTGGTCGAGTTCGGCTGGTGGATCGAGGAGCTGCGTGTATCCCTGTTCGCCCAGCAGCTTGGCACCCGGATGCCGGTATCCACCAAGCGCCTGGAACGACGCTGGGCCGAATTGACAGGGGCAAGGCCGACCGGCGGCTGATGACAGCGGCAGGGTGGGGCCAGCAGGGCGAGACCCAGGACAATGGGACACCGGCGAGGCCGGTGTCCGGAATAGAACAGGCGGCCAGGCGGCCGCATGAGGGAGAACACCATGACAGACGTCGTGATCACCGGCACGGGGCTCTTTACGCCGGAGCACGCCATCGACAACGATGCCCTGGTGGCGTCGTTCAACCGCTGGGTCGATGCGGAAAACGGCCGAAATGCGGCGGCCATCCAGGCTGGCGATGCGGTGCCGCTGGCACATTCGAGCAGTGAGTTCATCATCAAGGCGTCGGGCATCCACAGCCGATACGTGATGGATGCCGAGGGCATTCTCGATATCGACCGGATGCGCCCGCACCTGCCGCAGCGGACCAACGACGAGCCATCGATCCAGTGCGAAATGGGCCTGGCGGCGGCCCGGCAGGCACTGGCAGCCGCGGGCATCGAAGCCGCTGACATCGGCCTGGTCATCGTCGCCTGTTCCAACCTGGAGCGCCCCTACCCGGCAGTGGCGGTGGAACTCCAGGCGGCGCTGGGCGCCAGCGGCTGCGCCTTCGACATGAACGTGGCCTGCTCGTCGGCCACCTTCGCCATCGACATGGCCACCAGCGCGATTCGCTCCGGTAACGTCAAGCGCGCGCTGGTGGTCAGCCCCGAGATCTGTTCGGCGCACCTCAACTTCCGTGATCGCGATAGCCACTTCATCTTCGGCGATGCCTGTACCGCCGTGGTGCTGGAGGATGCGGAGCTGGCAACCGCAGAGGTGCGCTTCGAGGTCCTCGGCACACGCCTGGTGACACGCTTCTCGAATGCCATCCGCAACAATGCCGGCTTCCTCAATCGGGTCACCGACAGCGACCCGCAGGCGCTCGACAAGCTGTTCGTGCAGGAAGGGCGCCGGGTGTTCAAGGAGGTCTGTCCCATGGTCGCGGCCCTGATCGGCGACCACCTGGCCAGCCTCGAGCTCTCCGGCAGCGACCTTTCACGGCTGTGGCTGCATCAGGCCAACCGTCACATGAACGACCTGATTGCGCGCCGGGTGCTGGGCCACGATCCCGATGCCACCCAGGCGCCGATCATCCTCGATCGCTATGCCAATACCAGTTCGGCAGGTTCCATCATCGCCTTCCATCTGCACCATGCCGACCTGGCGCCGGGGGCACTGGGGGTGGTCTGCTCCTTTGGAGCCGGTTACAGTGCCGGCTGCGTGGTGGTGCGTCGCCAATGATGCTGCCACCCCGGTTATCCATGAAGGGAGTCTCTCGCGATGGGCAATAAACGGACCGGTTCCGTCACAGGGCCCCTGGTCGCCTTGATGACAATGGTCATGCTGGCCGGCTGTGCCAGCAACATACCGATCGAGGATCGCCATCCGGATGACCCCTGGGAGGGATTCAATCGCCAGGTGTTCGCCTTCAATGACGCGCTGGATCGTGCGATTCTCAAGCCGGTTTCACGTGGCTACCGAACCGTCACGCCCCAGCCGGTACAGACCGGGGTGGGGAATTTCTTTTCCAACCTCGGGGAGCTCCGTACGGCGTTGAACAGCCTGCTCCAGGCCAAGCCCGGCAATGCCGGCATCGCCACCTCGCGCTTCCTGATCAATACCACCGTAGGCATCGGCGGCCTCTGGGACTTTGCGACCCATATGGACATCACCGGACGCGACGAGGATTTCGGCCAGACGCTGGGAGTCTGGGGTGTCGGCGAAGGCCCCTACCTGGTACTGCCTCTCCTGGGCCCGAGTACCGTGCGTGACACTGCCGGACTGCCGCTTGACACCTATACTTATCCTCTCACTTATGTAGAAGATGACAAGGTGCGCTACGGTCTGACCGCTCTGCGGGTAGTGGACATGCGCGCAGGCCTTCTCGATCAGGAAGAGATGATACGTGGTGACCGCTATGTCTTCATTCGCGACGCCTACCTGCAGCGACGGCGTTTCGAAGTCAGCGACGGGGAACTGGGTGACGATCCCTTTGCCAGCGATGACTATGATTTCGAGTTTGACGATGCGGACTTCGACGATTCTGATTTCGCCGATTGAGGCCTGATCCATGGATGCACCCAAGCCGTTGATTGGCGTACTCGACGAACCGGGCGATTATCGGGATGCCCTGGCCGACACCATTGCCCGCGATGGCCTGGCGGTGCTTGCCGCCGAGCGGCTTGAGGATCTTCCCGCCGAGACGTCGCTGGTCGTCGCCCATGCACGGGCGGTGCCGAGCCTGGAGTGGGCAAGCCTGACCGAGCGCCTGCCGACGGTGGTGGTGAGCGACTCGCGCCTCGATGCCGACCTGCTGACGGCAGTGGATGTGGGCCTGGTGGACTATGTCGTCGAGCCCATGCGGCATGGGCAACTATTGCGGCGAATGATTCGCAAGGCCATCGAGCTGCGTCGGCTCGAGGATGAGAGGAACCGTGATCGCGAGCGTCTGGCCCAACTGAATGAACACCTGGAAGAGCTCAACGAGAGCCTGGAGACCCACCTGGCCCTGTTGCGCCTGGACCAGCAGGCGGGCGGCCAGATCCAGCGCAAGCTGCTGCCACCGCACCCGCAGACCCTGGGTGGGATCACCTGCGACTACTGGCTGGTGCCGTCGCTCTACCTGTCGGGCGACTTCCTCGACTTCCAGCGCTTTGACGATCGCTACACGATATTCTATTTCGCCGATGTATCGGGCCATGGCGCCTCCTCGGCATTCGTCACCGTCCTGCTCAAGTACCTGTGCAACCGCTGGCTGAATGAGTGGGACGGCAAGCAGCCGGAGCATCTCCCCGCACACTGGCTGACGGCACTCAATCGGGAGCTGCTCGATACCGGGATCGGCAAGCACGCGACCCTCTTCGTCGGCGTGATAGACCATGTCGATCATTGCCTCTACTACTCGCTGGGGGCGCAGCTCCCGAAGCCGCTGCTGGTGGCCGATGGCAAGGTCGTCGAATTGCCCGGTGAGGGAATGCCGGTCGGTTTGTTTCCGAATGTGGAGTATCCACGTTTGACGTATAGGTTACCGGCCAACTTCACGTTATGGTTGTGTTCGGATGGAATTCTGGAGTGCCTGCCGGGCGAGACGCTCGACATGAGGCTCAGGGAGCTGGAGCAACGGGTTCTAACCTGCACTACGTTGGAACGACTTCGAGACAGCTTGGCCCTGAACGCTTCCGGTGACATTGATGCCGAAGGGAAACACAGTGGTGAAGAGCTGCCCGATGACCTGACGATCATGATGTAGAGCGGATTTGGCGATGATCACTAATGAGGGGCGCGTAAAGGCGGCATTCGACTCCGGCGTCTTCGTACTCAAGCTTTGCGGCGATGTGCGACTCACGCTTTGTGCCACGCTGGACTGGCAGGCTCAGCAGCTTGCCGAAACGCCTGGCCTGGAGACGCTGATAATCGATCTGCGTGAGGCAACCAACGTGGACTCCACAGCCTTGGGGTTCCTGGCCAAGGTGGCCATGGCGGTCAAGGATCGGATCTCGTACAAGCCCACCATCGTGGTACACAACCCCGATGTGCAGCGCATGCTCGAGGTCATGGGCTTTGCACAGTTCTTTAGCATGGTGGAGACACCCATCACCGAATCCTGCGCGCTGTGCGAGCTTCCCGAGGTGCCGTCCGACATGGAGGAAACCCGGCAGCGTATTCTCGAGGCGCACCGTATCCTGATGCGCATGAACGAACACAATCGCGAGGAGTTCCAGCCGCTCGTCGAGATGCTGGAAGCCCAGGAGGCCTCTTCTTCGCAACAGCCTGAGCGCGGATAGACAGCCCTGAGCGGGTGGCGGGTAACCAGCCGCAAGAACTTCCGGTGACTCAACGACGCTGTTGCCCATTCGGCGGGAGCGGCGTGTGCCGCCAGGGCGCTCCATGCCCCGCGGCGTGTGCTCAGGCCCTGTTCGTTCCCTTCACGATGTCCTTCTCGATCCTGTCTTGCTCAACCCTGTCTTTCTCAACTATTTCTTCTTCAGCTATTTCTTTCTCAATTCTGCCAGCAGCGTCTCCAGCTTGCGCTGGTCGGCGGTGAACTTGCGAATCCCCTCGGCCAGCTTCTCGGTGGCCATGGCATCCTCGTTGAGGGACCAGCGGAACTCGGACTCGTCCTGGGGCTCCGGGGCCGAGGTTTCGGCATCGATCGGTACCAGGCGGCGCTCGAGGTGACCCTGGGTCTCCGCCAGTTCGCCAAGCAGGGCAGGAGAGATGGTCAGGCGATCGCAGCCTGCCAACGCCTGGATCTCGCCCATGTTGCGAAAACTCGCCCCCATGACGATGGTACGGTACCCGTGCCCCTTGTAGTGCTCGTAGATTCGCCTGACCGATTTGACGCCGGGATCGTTGTCACCGCTGAAGTCGCCATCCGGCCATTCGGCCTTGTGCCAGTCCAGGATACGCCCGACGAAAGGCGAGACCAGCGTGACGCCGGCATCGGCACAGGCAAGTGCCTGGGTGAAACTGAAGAGCAGGGTCAGGTTGGTGCGGATGCCTTCCCGTTCCAGCTGACGGGCGGCGCGAATGCCTTCCCAGGTCGCTGCAACCTTGATCAGGATGCGTTCGGGCGGGATGTCGTGGCGGTCATAGCGCTCGATCAGGGAGCGCGCGCGAGCCAGGGTCCCGTTGGTGTCGAAGGAGAGCTTGGCGCTGACCTCGGTCGAGACATAGCCGGGCACCAGGGCGCTGATCTCGCTGCCGATCTCCACTGCCACGGCGTCCAGGGCGTCGTCGATATCGGTGCTGTGGCTGGCGATCTCCGCCAGTCGGGAGCGCCGGTTTACCTGCTGGGCCGCCTGAAGAATCAGTGAGGGATTGGTCGTGGCATCCTGCGGGCTGTAACGGCGGATAGTGTCGATATCTCCGGTATCGGCCACTACGGTACTCATCTGTTTGAGTTGTGAAAGCAGGTCCTCTGCCATTGTTGAAGCTCCTGGGGTTGAGTATCCGACCACTTTAGCAAGCGGCCCGGCGTGGTAACAGGTCGCGGCACGACAAGTTGCGCCGACTTGGTCTATCATTAGCAGCCTAGCAATCGGCCGGACATCAACCGACTCGGAGTTGTCTTGAATCTGAACCCTCGACGCGTGGCACTGCTGGTGGCGGCCAATACGGCGCTGGCACCTTTCGCCATCGATGCCTACTTGCCCGCGATGTCAGCGCTCGCTGACAGTATAGGGGCCAGCATTCACCATACGGAACTGTCGATCAGCGTCTTTCTGGCTGGCTTCGCCATCGGCCAGCTGCTCTTCGGACCCCTTTCCGACAGGGTGGGGCGCAAGCCTGTCCTGCTGGGCGGGCTGGTGGTCTTCCTGCTCGCCAGTCTGGCCATCACCACCATCGGTACGCTGCCTGAGCTGCTTGCATGGCGCTTCGTCCAGGCGCTGGGCGGCGGTGCCTGCGTGGTCAACTCGGCGGCCATCGTCCGCGACTGCTTCAGCGGCCGCGAGGCGGCGAGCGTGATGTCCACCATGGTCATGATCATGATGCTGGCGCCGTTGGTGGCGCCGGTGGTGGGGAGTGGGCTGCTCTATCTCGCCGACTGGTGGCTGATCTTCGTCTTCCTGGCCGTTTATGCGGCCTTCCTGCTGTGGTTCATGGGGACCCGGCTGCCCGAGACCCGGGACCCCGGCCAACCGGTGGCATCGTTCCGCCAGGTGCTGACCAACTACGCCAGTGTCCTGCGCCATCGTGAGGCGATGGGCTACATCTGCGCCGTGGCCGCCTCCTTCGGAGGCCTGTTCGCCTTCATCACGGCATCGCCCTATATCTACCTGGAGTATTTCGGCCTCTCGCCGGCCATGTACCCGGTGGTCTTCAGCGCCAATGTGCTGGTGATTGCCCTCTCCAATCGGGTGAACATATATCTGCTGGCTAGCCGCACGCCGCAACAGAACCTGCAGATCGGCCTGAGTATCCAGCTGGTCGCTGCCATGGCGCTGGCCCTGGCGGCGGCCCTGGGCCTTGCATCACTGCCGGTGGTGGTCCTGCTGGTCATGGTCTACGCCGGGATGATCGGGTTGATCACCCCCAACGCCATGTCGGCACTGCTCGATCACTTCGGCCATATGAGTGCGACGGCGACGGCAATGATGGGCGGGATCAAGTTCGGCTCCGCCGCCTTGGCTGGCGTCATGGTCGGTCTCTTCGAGATCGAGAGCCTTTGGCCCATGGTGCTGACCATGCTGCTGGCATCGCTGATCGGCAACCTGGGATTGCGCCGGCTTGCGGGCAAGCCGGCTCATGGCTGGGGCGGGTAACGCCGCCACTCCTGACGTTCCGTGGGGGGTGGGGTAAACTGGTCGCTGATCTGGCTAACTGCGGGAAGCGTCTTGACGGCACTGGAACCCAACAAACTGTTCAAATGCCTGGGTGACGATACTCGGCTATTGCTGACCCTGCTGATACGACAGGAGGGTGAGCTGTGTGTCTGCGAAATGACCCACGTGCTGGAGGAGTCGCAGCCCAAGGTATCGCGCCACCTGGCTCAACTGCGTGGCTGTGGCGTACTCAACGACCGTCGTGAGGGGCAGTGGGTGTACTACGGCTTGCAGGAGGAGCTGCCGACATGGGCAGTGAAGGTCCTTGAGGCAGCGTCGCAGGGCGAGATGGAGCGGCTGCAGCGGCTGCAGCAGCGCCTCGCATCAATGGGCAACCGTCCAGAGCGGCGCCTGGCCATGTGTTGACCCGGCATCAGCCCTGCCGCTTGGCCGCCTCGGAAATCGACTCTCTGCCCTGATCGAGAAGGCCACGCAGCGCCCACAGACCAAGGATCGGCCCCGGCAGCAGCCACCAAAGCACCCATGTGCCCTGTAGCGCCCAAAGCGAGGTGGTGAGGAAAATGGCAGGAATGGTGAGGGCGAAGCCCACGGCATTCATCACCGCCAGGGTCGAGCCGATGCGTTCACGCGGTGCCGTCGCGGCGGCCAGCGCGGAGAACTGTGGCGAGTCGGCAATAACAGTCAGGCCCCATAAGGCCAGTAAAATCAACAGCAGCCCGGGCGGCGCCCAGGCCAGCAGAGGGTAGGCCAGGCAGATCGCACCGGAAGCCGTCAGCGACCAGCGGGCTACCCATAGGCTGCCCAGGCTTCGGCTCACCAGGCCGCCGCCGACACAGCCTGCCAGTCCCAGTGCGATGATGCCGAAGGAGAGCCAGGCCACCAGGTCGGTGGAGCCGGCCAGCCGTTCGATTTCCCGGTAGACCAGGAAAGGCGTCAACATCCAGAAGGCGTAGAGTTCCCAGCAGTGGCCGAAATAGCCGCCGGCCACGCCCCGGAATCGCTTTTCGCCCAGGGCGGCAAGCCCCTCGGTAAGCCGTGCCTTGCCGGAGGAAGGGGGCAGGTGAGGGCCGTCTCCCAGTACCCGAACCATGGCCCCACCCACCAGGGCCAGCAGTGAGGCGCCCAACAGTGGCCACTCCCACGGCATGCCCAGGGTCCCCCCGCGCAACAGGTGCGGCATGGCGGTGCCCAGGGTCAGCATGCCTACCAGCCAGGCCAGGGCCGCGCCGGTGTGCTTGGGTGTCCAGCCGATAACCAGCTTCATGCCCAGTGGATAGATCCCGGCCAGGCATAGCCCGGTGGCGAAGCGCAATAGCACGGCCAGCGGAAATTGCGACGCCACCAGCACGAAACCGGCGTTAACCAGCGCGCCTGCCAGGCAGGAGGCGGCGAAGATACGGCTGGCGCGGAAGCGGTCGGCAAGGCCGGTGGTGGCGATGAACAGGGTGCCGCAGATGAAGCCCGCCTGCACGGCAAGGGTGAGGCGGCCCAGGTCGACCTCGGTAAAGCCCAGATCACGAGAGAGCGAAAGGCCAACGCCATTGACGCTGAACCATAGCGAGGTGCCGAACAGCTGGGCAAGAACGATCACGGCCAGGGGGTGGCGCTGCCAGAGGGAAATTCTCATGCCTTATCCTGGTCTTTGCCGAACGGCGGGACAAGCCGGAATCACGTTTGGTGTGTCGCTGACGCTTGGTTCGTCGCTGCCGTGGGGAAGTGGTGACGTGTCTTGTTGGCGATGCGTACCAGCGCCAGCATCAGGGGCACCTCCACCAGTACACCCACCACCGTGGCCAGCGCCGCGCCGGACTGCAGGCCGAACAGCGCGATGGCCGCAGCCACCGCCAGCTCGAAGAAGTTGCTGGCGCCGATCATGGCGCCGGGGGCGGCCACGTTGTGGGGTACCCTCCACGCCTTGGCCCAGCCATAGGCGATGAAGAAGATCAGCACGGTCTGGATGATCAGCGGGATGGCAATCAGCACGATATGCAGCGGATTGGCGATGATCACGTCGCCCTGAAAGGCGAACAGCAGCACCAGGGTGATGATCAGGCCGATCGGTGTGATTGGCCCCACCCGCTTCATGAAGACATTGTCGTACCATTCGGCGCCGTTACGGGCGATCAGGGCCCGCCGGGTCAGGTAGCCAGCGGCCAGCGGGATCACGATATAGAGAAAGACCGAGAGCGCGACGGTATCCCAGGGCACCTGGATATTCGAGATGCCGAGCAGGAGTACCACGATGGGGGCGAAGGCGAACAGCATGATCAGGTCGTTGAGCGAGACCTGCACCAGGGTATAGGCGGCATCGCCACGGGTGAGGTAGCTCCAGACGAAGACCATGGCGGTGCAGGGGGCCGCCCCCAGCAGGATGGCGCCGGCCAGGTACTGGCGGGCCAGCTCCTCGGGAATGAACGGGCGGAACAGCACCATCAGGAAGAACCAGGCGATGGCAAACATGGTGAAGGGCTTGATCAGCCAGTTCACCGACGTGGTGATAATCAATCCTTTCGGTTGGCGCCGCACGCCCAGGACGGCGGCGAAGTCGATCTGGGCCATCATCGGAAAGATCATTGCCCAGATGAGGATGGCTACCGGGATCGACACCTGGGCGACCTCGAAGCGCGACAGGGTCTCGGGAACGGCCGGGGCGAACTGGCCGACCAGTACCCCGGCGACGATCGCCAGCGCCACCCAAACCGAGAGAAAGCGCTCGAAGAGGCCCATGCCTTCGCTGGTGGAGGGGGACTGCGAATCCTGAAGTGCGGTCATTCCTTGAGTCCTGATGTGGTCATGGCGGGGTGTGGGCCAGAGGCATGCTTGTTCGTCTAGAATATATGGAATTCCATATATGGGCAATTCATCTCCCTTCCGGTCAGCCGATAGAAGGCTGGTATGATCAACAGGAAATTGCTAGTTCATCCGGCCAGGAGTGCATGTGCAGCCCACTTTGCTACGCCTCGAGAGGCTCACGGTAGGCGAGCTGGAAGCCGTCGACCTCAACGTGAGCCCAGGTGACATTGTCTGTCTTTCCGGGGCCAGTGGGTCCGGCAAGAGCCGCCTGCTTCGTGCCGTGGCCGATCTCGAGCCCCACGGGGGTGAGGTATGGCTGGCGGGCCAGGCTCAGTCGACGATACCGGCCCATCGCTGGCGGCGCCAGGTGATGCTGGTGCCGGCGGAAAGCCAATGGTGGAGCGACCGGGTGGGCGAGCACTTTTCCGATGGGGTCGAGGATGGCGATCTCGCAGCGCTCGGCTTCGAGCGCGAGGTGATGTCATGGCAGGTCGGCCGGCTCTCCACCGGCGAAAAGCAGCGCCTGTCGCTGCTGCGGGCCGTGAGCCGAGAGCCGAGGGTGCTGTTGCTGGATGAGCCTACCGCCAACCTGGATGACGCGACCCGAGACCGGGTGGAAAACTGGCTGGCGTCGCGGATTGAATCGCGTGGCTGGCCGACGCTGTGGGTGGCCCACGACAAGGGGCAGATCGTGCGGGTGGCAAATCGCCATCTGCGTATCGAGGGCAGTCGGCTGCTTGTGCAGGAGGCGGCATGGACGTGATCGAGCTCTCCTGGTGGCAGCTGGCCCTTGCGGCCTCGATGGTCGTCGTGCTGGCCGGCTGCACGGCCGTGATGCGGCTGGGCATGAGTCGCAGCCTGCTCATCGCCGCCTTGCGTACTGTCGTTCAACTGGCGCTGATCGGCCTGGTGCTGGAGGCATTGTTCGCCGCCGAACGCTTGGTCTGGGTGAGCCTGATGGCAGTGGCCATGCTGCTGATCGCCGGACGCGAGGTGATGGCACGGCAGAAACGCCGCTTGAAGGGCGGCTGGGCCTTCGGCATCGGTACCCTGTCGATGTTCCTGTCGTCGTTCACCGTCACCGTGTTGACGCTGACGGTGATCATCGGCCCAGACCCATGGTACCGGCCACAGTATGCCATTCCACTGCTGGGCATGATGCTCGGCAACACCATGACCGGGGTCGCCCTGGCACTGGATCGCCTCACCGATACCGCCTGGCAGCAGCGGGCGGTGATCGAGAGCCGGCTGATGCTGGGCCAGTCCTGGCAGGAGGCCATTGGTGACATTCGCCGCGAGGCGATGCGCAGCGGCCTGATGCCGATGATCAACGCCATGGCCGCCGCCGGGGTGGTCAGCCTGCCGGGGATGATGACCGGCCAGATACTGGCGGGTAGCCCACCGGCCCTGGCGGTCAAGTATCAGATTCTGGTGATGTTTACCATTACCCTGGGCACCGGCTTCGGCACCCTGGCAGCGGTAGCGGCGGGTAGTCGCCGTCTGTTCGACTCCCGCGAGCGGCTGCGGCTAGATCGATTGGCGGTGCCTGGCTAGGCTTTGTGCGAAAACTGCCTGCGCTTGGCCATGCGGCGTTAAAAATCGGCTCAAAATGCTCATTTACACCCAGTAAACTCCGCTATTTCGCCGATTTTTGCCTTGCCTGACCTTCGCTCGTCGACTTTTCGTACATAGCCTAGTATCTCGTTCTGCTCATCCCTGGAAGCCGATGATGGCGGCGATCAGTCGCTCCGGGCATTCGCGGTGCGGCACGTGCCCGCAGTCGGTGAGCAGGTATGGCTCGGAGGGGCCGGGCGTCAGGGCGGCGATGCGCGCCGGTTGCTCCCGTGAGCCGTACTCGTCGAGCTTGCCGTGGATGGCCAGCGTAGGGCAGCGCACCTGAGCGAGGGCGTTGTCCAGCCGCCATTCGCGGAAGGCCTCTGAATGCCAGTTGTCGACCCAGCTGCGCAGCACCCACTCGGCCTTGTCGCCGTGGTATTTCGCCAGCCGCGACAGGCCATTCGGCTGAAGGAAGGCTTGCTCCGCCATGCGAATGCCGGCCAGGGTGCCCGGCTCGGTGAAGGCCTGGGCCGCTACCGTGATCAGCAACTCACAGCTGTCGGCGTGCCGGGCGGCGGCGTGGGCGGCCATGCTGCCGCCCACACTGTGGCCGAGCAGCACGAATCGCTCGAGTTCCAGCTGCTCGCGAACGGCGGCAAAGGCGCCCGCCGCCTCGTCGGCGATAAAACTGGTCGGCTGCGGCCCAGGGTAGGGCGCCGAGCGCCCGTAGCCGAGGCGATCATAGGCGATCACCTCGCGCCCCGTCGACTTGGCCAGTCGTGCCGGGAAGTCCCGCCATAGTGCGATACAACCCAGAGAATCGTGCAGCAGCACGATTGGCGGAGGCCCATCGGCGCCTTCGTATCCCCAGCGACTGGCAAAGAGCCGGCCCCGCGGGGTGTCAATCCAGAATTCCTTTACCACGGTGACTCCCAGTCAGCCCGAACCCAGTCAGCCGAGACGAAGGGAAGCCAGCGTCGGCTGACGCTGGCTTCCATGCGGTGGTGTGGCCGAGTGGCCGGTTGGTCAGTCGATCAGTTCGACCGCCACCGCGGTGGCCTCGCCGCCGCCGATGCAGAGGCTGGCGATGCCGCGCTTGCCGCCCCTGGTGCGCAGGGCGTGGATCAGGGTGGCGATGATGCGCGAGCCGGTGGAGCCGATGGGGTGGCCCTGGGCGCAGGCGCCGCCGTAGACATTGACCTTGTCGTGGGGAATGTCGAGCCCGTCCATGGCCAGCAGGGTGACCACGGCGAAGGCTTCGTTGATCTCGAACAGGTCGACGTCGGCCACGCGCCAGTCCAGCTTCTTCATCAGCTTGTCGATGGCGCCGACCGGGGCGATGGTGAACTCGCTGGGGTGCTGTGAGTGGGTGCTGTGCCCCAGCATGCGGGCCAGGGGCTTGACGCCATGCCTGTCTGCCGCTGCCTGGCTGGCCAGTATCAGCGCCGAGGCGCCGTCGGAGATGGAACTGGAGTTGGCGGCGGTGATGGTGCCGTCCTTGGCGAAGGCCGGACGCAGCTCGCGGATCTTGTCGAGCTTGGCCTGGAACGGCTGCTCGTCATGGTTTACCACGGTCTCGCCCTTGCGGCTGGTGACGGTGACCGGGGCCATCTCGGCGTCCAGGTGGCCGGCGTTGGTGGCTTCCATGGCCCGCTCGAGTGAGGCGATGGCGAAGTCGTCCAGCCGCTCGCGGCTGTAGTCCCGCGAACTGGCGACGTCCTGGGCGAAGACCCCCATCAGCTTGCCGGTCTCGGCATCCTCGAGGCCGTCGAGGAACATGTGGTCCTTGAGCTCGCCATGGCCGAGTCGATACCCCGTCCGGGCCTTGGTCAGCACGTGGGGGGCGTTGGACATGGATTCCATGCCGCCGGCCAGCAGGATCTCGCCGCTGCCGGCGCGGATCAGGTCGTGAGCCAGCATGGCCGCCTTCATGCCCGAACCGCACAGCTTGTTGATGGTGGTGGCGCCGATGCCATCGGGAATCCCGGCCTGGCGCATGGCCTGGCGGGCGGGGCCCTGCTTGACGCCGCCCGGCAGCACACAGCCCATGATCCCTTCGTCGATGGCGGATGCCTCGATACCGGCACGTTCGATGGCGGCGCGAATGGCGGTGGCGGCAAGTTCGGGAGCCGTCATGCTGGAAAGGCTGCCCAGCATCCCGCCCATGGGGGTACGGGCGGCGGAAAGGAAGACGATATCGGTGGGGCTGCTCATGGCGTGTTCTCCCGGAGAGTGGTGAATGTTGTCAGTATAGGGATTCGATGCGAGCGCCGGGCTTTCAGGTGGATTGACCTGTCGGCGGGGCTGTGTTTTTCTCAAGATCAACCAAGCAAGCGCTAGTGTAAACCCGATGAATGTCGTTAACGAGTCCCCCCGCCGCAAGGAATTGACCCGTCTGGCCGCCCAATTGTTCGTGCAGGAGGGCTTCGACCGGACGACGGTGCGTATGCTCGCCCAGGAGATGGGCATCAAGTCCGGCAGCCTGTTCCACCACTTTCGCGACAAGCAGGAGATCCTCGCCGCGGTGATCGAGGAGGGGACCCAGAACGCCCTCTCGCTGGCGCGACATGCGCTCGAGCAGTGCGGCGCTTCTCCCGAGGAGCGTCTGCATGCCATGGCCCGAGCGCATCTGGAAACCCTGCTGACCGACCGCAACGCCCATGTGGTGGCGCTCTATGAGTGGCGTCGCCTGGACAGCGAGGCCCGCGCACATCTCAGCCACCTGCGTGACGCCTATGAGGCGCTGTGGGAAGCGGTGATCGATGAGGCCCTGGATGGCGGCCTGATCCGTGGTGACCGCTTCCTGGTGTCGCGATTCGTCATGGGAGCGCTTAACTGGACGGTACGCTGGTACGACCCCGAGGGTCCCCGCAAGCCCGAGGACCTGGCCCATGAATTGATCGCCATGATCGCTCCTTCCACCCAGGCCGCCCAGGCGGGGTCGACCAAGGTATAGGCTCCCGGAGTCGTCGAGGGGGTTGCCCTTGGACCGCTTTGCTTCTAGCTTGTACCTAGCGCTTGCTAGGTTGACGCTTACGTCAACTGCATCTATCCAGAAGTAGGCAAGGCAGACATTGCAAGCCAAACGCGTCACCCATTGCCAACGACAACAAGCACAAAGGACCAGACGGTTCACGTTGCGCGCCATCCGGACACCTCAAGCCGGTCGGCGAGGCGCAGTGCCGAATCGGGTCCCGAGCACAAGAGGGCAGTAAATGAGCACCCATTCCCTTCCCGAGTATTCCGCCTTTCTCGAGCGCTTTTCCATCGATGAGGTCATTGCCCGACTCGACGACCATCGGGACGGCAAGTTCAACGCCTTCGAATCCTGCTGTGGCCAGCACCTGCGCACGGGGCGCGGGGATGTGCTGGCCCTGGTGCACGAGGATGCCAGCGGTAACGTCAACCGGATGACCTATGCCGAGCTGGAGGCAGAAAGTGCCAAGCTGGCCGGCTGGCTCGCCGAACGGGGCCTGGGGGTGGGCGACCGGATCGCCTGCATGCTGCCCCGCTCCCCGCAGCTGCTGGTGGCGGTGCTGGCGACCTGGCGTATCGGGGCGGTCTACCAGCCGCTGTTTACGGCTTTTGGCCCGGATGCCGTGGACTATCGCCTCGGGCGCGCCGACACCAAGCTGGTGATTACCGATCATGGCAACCGCTTCAAGTTCGATGGCCTGAGCCAGTGCCCGGCGGTGCTTGCCGTGGGTGGTCCCAGTACTGATCATGGCAATGACCTGGACTGGAGCGAGGCCCTCGCGCACTCGCCCATCCAAACCCGGCCGCCCCGCCTGGCGCCGGATGCCCCCTTCCTGCAGATGTTCACCTCCGGCACCGTGGGCAAGCCCAAGGGCGTGGCGGTGCCGCTTTCCGGCATGCCTGCCTTCGCGCTCTACATGGAGCTGGCCATCGACCTGCGCGAGGACGACCGTTTCTGGAACATGGCCGACCCGGGCTGGGCCTATGGCCTCTATTACGCCATTGCCGGGCCGCTGCTGCTGGGCGTCACCACTCATTTCTGCGAAGCCGGGTTCAGCGCCGAGGGAGCCATGGCCTTCATGAAGCGCCATCGCATCACCAACTTCGCAGCCGCTCCCACCGCCTACCGACTGATGAAGGCATCGGGATTGTTCGACAATGCTCATGAGGCACTCGAGCTGCGGGTGGCCAGCTCTGCCGGCGAACCGCTCAATACCGAAGTGGTGACCTGGGTCGAGCGCTCGCTGGGCTGCCCGGTGATGGACCACTACGGCCAGACCGAGACCGGCATGACCTGCTGCAACCACCACGCCCTGGCGCATCCCAAGCATGTCGGTGCCATGGGTGTGCCGATGCCGGGCTACCGGCTGGCGATTCTGGATGCCGAGTACAACGAACTGCCCCCGGGCGAGCCGGGCGTGCTGGCGGTGGATATCGAACGCTCTCCGGCTCACTTCTTCGCCGGCTATACCTGGCAGGAGAAGCATCCCTTCGCCCAGGGCTACTACCTGACCGGTGACGTGGTGATCCGCAACGAGGATGGCACCTTCCAGTTCGCCGGCCGCGACGACGACATCATCACCACCGCCGGTTACCGGGTCGGTCCCACCGATGTCGAGAACACGGTCATGACCCATCCGGCGGTGGCGGAGTCCGCGGCCGTGGGGCAGCCGGACGAGATTCGTGGCGAAATCATCAAGTCCTATATCGTGCTGCGCGACGGCTATGAGGCAAGCGATGCGCTGGCCGACGAGATCCGTCAGCAGGTGCGCGAGCGGCTTTCCACCCACGCATTCCCCCGCGTGATCGAATTCGTCGATACACTACCCAAGACGCCCAGCGGCAAGATACAGCGCTTCAAGCTGCGCGCCGATGCCGCTGAGAAGGCCGAGACAGAAGCCGCCAAATGAACGCTGTGGAGACACACTAGATGCAACTGAAGGACAACACCTTTCTGATCACCGGTGCCGCCTCCGGGCTGGGGGCGGCCACCGCGGAGCGCATCGTTGCCGCCGGCGGACGTGTGGTGCTGTGCGACCTCAGCGACAGCGTGGAGGCACACGCCGAACGCCTGGGCGCGGCCGCTCGGGCCTGCCGCGGCGATGTCACATCTGCTGCCGACATGCAGGCTGCGGTCGATGCCACCGTGGCGCTGGGAGGCGAGAAGGGCATGGCGGGGGTAGTGCACTGTGCCGGCGTCGTCAGCGTCGCCAAGCTGGTCGACCGTGAGGGCAATCCCGCCGATCTCGACGCCTACGCCCGTACCGTGCAGATCAACCTGGTGGGCACCTTCAATGTCATGCGCCTGGCGGCAGCCGCCATGGCCGGCAACGCGCCGGGGGAGGACGGTGAGCGCGGCGTGATCATCAATACCGCCTCCGTTGCCGCCTTCGATGGCCAGGTGGGGCAGTGCGCCTACAGCGCTTCCAAGGCAGGGGTGGTGGGCATGAGCCTGCCGGCGGCCCGTGAACTCTCGCGGCATGGCATTCGCGTCATGGCCATTGCGCCTGGGGTGTTCCAGACGCCGATGATGAGCGAGATCCCCGATGAAGCCGCCAAGGCCCTGGCAGCCTCGGTGCCGTTCCCCAAGCGACTCGGCAAGCCCGATGAGTTTGCTCGCCTGGCCGAACAGATCATCGGTAATCCGATGCTCAACGGTGAGGTGATCCGCCTGGATGGCGGGATTCGAATGCAGTAGTACCGTTTGAAAAGCGCTGAGGAATGAGGGCTTGGCATAAATTGGCTGGCGCGCTAGATTATTGTGCGAATAATAAAACGGAGCGCCAGCCATGGCCCAGAACGACACCTGTTCCACGCTTCAACTCGACCATCAGCTCTGCTTTGCCCTCTACTCCACCTCCCTCTCGATGACCAAGTTCTACAAGCCCCTGCTCCAGGCGCTGGGCCTCACCTATCCCCAATACCTGATTCTGATGGCGCTGTGGGAAGAGGATGGCCTCAGCGCGGGCACCATCAGTCGTCGATTGATGACCGATACCGGTTCGTTGACCCCCATTTTCAAGCGCCTGGAAGCCGATGGTCTGCTCCGGCGGGTACGCAGTACCACCGATGAGCGGGTCGTCGAACTCTTCCTCACCGACGCCGGCAGGGCGCTGCGCACACGCGCCGAGGAGATCCCCGACTGCGTGGTGATGGCCAGCGGCGAGTCCCTTGACGACCTGAACGCGCTAAAGGAGCGGCTGGAGGCCCTGCGCGCGAGACTCCAGGAGGCGATGCCCTGAGGCACCACCACCCCAACCTCGATACGCAAGCGCAACGTGAGAGTGTCATCCACAGCAGCATGCGCCTTTAGGCTAGTTCGCCAAGACTGACTCAAACGAGCGCTTGACTCTCCGGCTGTGGCAGGCTAGTTTCAAACACATGTTTGAAAGCGGCTGCCGCCGCCTACGCCCAACTTCAGGCGACCTTCTGTGGCGACCCTTTGTGGAGAGTAGAGATGCCCGACTATCAGGCCCCCCTGCGCGACCTGCGCTTCGTAATGGACGAGATGCTGGACTACCCCGCTCACTACGCCCGCCTGCCGGGTGGTGAGGAAGCCTCTCCCGATGTGGTCGCCGCTATCCTCGAGGAGGGCGCACGCTTCGCCCGCGAGGTGCTGCTGCCGCTGAACCAGAGCGGCGACCAGGAGGGCTGCCTGCTGGAGGGCGGCGAGGTCAAGGCGCCCAAGGGCTTCAGGCAGGCCTACCAACAGTACGTGGAGGGTGGCTGGCCGAGCCTGGCCGCCGACCCCGAGCACGGCGGCCAGGGGCTGCCGCACTCGCTGGCCATGGTGCTCTCGGAGATGATCTGCGCCACCAACCTGGCCTGGGGCATGTACCCGGGGCTCTCCCACGGCGCCGCCGATGCCCTGCGCCATCACGGCACCGAGGAGCAGCAGGCCACCTACCTGACCAAGCTGGTGGAAGGTGTCTGGACCGGCACCATGTGCCTGACCGAGCCGCATTGCGGCACTGACCTGGGCTTGATCAAGACCCGTGCCGTGCCCACCGTCGACGGTGCCTTCGAAATCACCGGCACCAAGATCTTCATCTCCGCCGGCGATCATGACATGGCCGAGAACATCGTCCATCTGGTGCTGGCCAAGCTGCCGGATGCCCCCGAGGGCTCCAAGGGCATCTCTCTATTTGTGGTGCCCAAGTTTTTACCGGATACCGACGGCAACCCCGGCGAGCGCAACGGTGTTTCCTGCGGCTCCCTCGAGCACAAGATGGGCATCCACGGCAACGCCACCTGCGTGATGAACTTCGATGGCTCCCGCGGTTACCTGGTGGGGCCGCCCAACAAGGGACTGGCCTGCATGTTCACCATGATGAACGCGGCGCGCCTGGGCGTGGGCATCCAGGGCCTGGGCCTGACCGAGGCGAGCTTCCAGAACGCCCTGGCCTATGCCCGTGACCGCCTGCAGATGCGCTCGCTCTCCGGCCCCCAGGCGCCCGAGAAGCCCGCCGATCCGATCATCGTCCATCCGGACGTGCGTCGCATGCTGCTGACCCAGAAGGCCTTCGCCGAAGGCGGCCGCATGCTGGTGCTCTATACCGCCCAGATGCTGGATATCGTCGAGCATGGCCAGGATGCCGCCGAGCGCGAGCAGGCGGAGGTACTGCTGGGCCTGCTGACGCCCATCGTCAAGGCATTCCTGACCGAGGTGGGCTTCGAAGCCACCAACGAAGGAGTACAGGTCTTCGGCGGCCACGGCTTCATCCAGGAGTGGGGCATGGAGCAGCTGGTGCGCGATGCGCGTATCACCCGGCTCTATGAGGGCACGACGGGCATTCAGGCCCTCGACTTGCTCGGCCGCAAGGTGTTGATGAGCCAGGGCGAGACGCTCAAGGTCTTCACCAAGGAGATCCACAAGTTCTGCCAGGCGGAGGCCGATAACGCCGAGCTGGCCGAATTCACCGGGCCGCTGGCCAAGCTCAACGCCGAATGGGGCGAGCTGACCATGGGTATCGGCATGAAGGCCATGGCCGATCGCGAGGAAGTGGGCGCCGCCAGCGTCGATTACCTGATGTACTCGGGCTACGTGACCCTGGCCTACCTTTTCGCCCGGGCAGCGAAGCAGGCCAAAGCGGCACTCGCCGCCGGCAGCGACGATGCGGCCTTCTACGAAGCCAAGATCAAGACCGCTCGCTTCTACTTCGCTCGCCTGTTGCCGCGCACCCGCGCCCATGCCGCCATGGTGCAGGCCGGGGCGGAGCCGCTGATGGCGCTCTCCTCCGAGGACTTCGGTCGCGGCTTCGAGATCTGATCCAACCAGGCATCTCTCTCGGTCAGCGCTGTTCTGATCGTTTCGCGGCGGGCATTTACCCGCCGCTTTTTTGTTCATCGCTTTTTTCCTGGCTGTGGTTGCCATGGCCGAAAGCAGGACATTTTTCCATGTCTGGCCGTGAGCAGGCCCGGTCGCGTCGACGAGAATCGACTACACTGATGTGGGTCCGCCTTGCGATATCACGACTGTTTTTTTCGCTGATATTACAGTTAGTTACATCAGTAATTTGCTGTGCCCGGGAGCCGGCTTCTTGGCTAAGGGGACAGTAGGTATGTGTGCCGTTCCCCGTTACATCGTTTCGCGAGGGTGCTCGATATGACTACATCCAAGCGTTCGTCACCCATGTCAGGACACGATGATGTCCCGGAAGTCGTGGCGCCCCGCGGGCGAACCGGCATGACCCCGGAAGCCGCACCGGAATCCTTCCCCCCTGATCGATCCGTGCTGGCCTGCGTCGACACTTCGCGTGATGCCACCCGGTTGCTGGTGCATGCCGATGCAATGGCGCGTGCATTTCAGATACCACTGACTCTGCTGCGGGTGATCGATCCGGTTCCGGAAACCAGCGGCCTGCCGGACCCGGTGGACTGGGCGATTCGTCGGCATGAGGCGCTCTCTACCCTGGAGCGGCTCGCCGCCAGTACATGGCTGACGACGGTTCCCAATCTGACCCTGCTCGAAGGCCTACCAGGCGACGAGATCTGCCGTGCGGCCAGGTTGCAGAAGGCTGCTCTCGTTGTGATGGGTGTGCATTGTCTCTGTGGGCACACCAGCCTGAGTGCCAATGTGCGTAAGGTTCTGGAGCGCGGCGAGGGACGCGTGCTGCTCGTGCCTCTGCCCGAGTCGAGCAACGAAGCGCCGAAATACCAGCGCATTCTTGTTCCGCTCGATGGCTCCTGCTGGTCGGAAAGCGCACTGCCTACTGCCCAGCGTCTGGCCCATGCCACCGGCGCCGAACTGGTGCTGGTGCATATCACCACGCCACCAGATTTGACATCGGCGTTGCTGTTCGAACCGGAAGACATCGACCTGCGGCAGCGTTTCGTGAAACGCGACCAATGCATTGCGCGCAATTATCTGCAGCGGATGGGCGACGAACTACTCGATCAGGGCTTGAAGGTGCGCACCTTGGCGCTGCTGGGCGTCGACCCCCGCAGCGGTATCGACGAAGTCATGCGCGACGACGCCTTCGATCTGTTAGTGCTTTCTGCCTGGGGGCATGGTCGTGCCCGCATCAGCGATCTACCTTATGGCAATGTCGTGGCCTATCTGGCGGGGCACAGTTCGGTTCCGGTTCTGGTAACTTGGCCCGGCCAGCTGAAACAGACCACAAGCGATGGTGGATCGGCTTCCTCCCGTGCAGCTGATTCTGCATTCGAGTAGTAGGTCATGCAGCCCGAGGACACGCCGGCAGACCTGTCCATTGATGCCTCGGCGCGCAAGATCGCCGACCTGCACCATTGTGGCTCGGGATCGCCCCGCGCCCTGGCCAGCCTGTCCGGGCTTCACGCGATACGTGATTGGATACCGATGGCACTAGCCGCGGCGCGAGAGCGTGGCCCCGACAACCTCGCGGCAGCGGAGTGGCTGCTCGATAATCATTACCATGCCCGCCGTGCCGTTCGGCAGGTGGCGCAGGACATGCCCGGCAGTTTCTATCGCAGGCTACCGCCCCTTGCGCAGTCCTGGGACGGCGTGGAAGCTGGAAAGCCACGCATCTACGCCCTGGTACATGGCTTGCTCCAGGCCTCTCGCCTGCAGCTGTCGCTGTCACTGTGCGTTGACTTTCTCCAGGCTTACCAGGAAAGGTCGCCTCTCAACATCGCCGAACTTTGGGCCCTGCCGACGATACTACGGCTGGTCTGCCTGGAGGTGCTGATCGGCGCCTGGGGTCGTCTGTTTCCTACGGTGACTTCTCCACTCGGGATCTCCGTCGCGGTGCCTGCGCTTGAAGTTCTCGACGATACCGAGTGTATCGCGCGTGCACTGTCGGGCCTGATGGTGATTTCCACGTTGCAGTGGAAGGACGTGATTGATCGCACCAGCTTGATCGAAGCGACGCTGCGGCGTGATCCGGCGAATGTCTATCCACGCATGGATTTCGAGACCCGCGATGCCTATCGCCGGGCAATCGAGACGCTGGCGAGCCATGGCGACATGTCCGAGTGGCGAGCTGCCGAGTTCCTGGTGATGAGATGTCGCGAGGAGCATGGCGATCCGTTGCGGTCCCATGTGGGCTATTGGCTGTTCGACGAGGGGCGGCGGGAGTTCGAGGCGCAGCTCGGAGTGCACCTTCCCCTCGGAGATGCCTGGCGTCGGCGGCTGAGGCGGAGTGCCGGTCCGCTTTATGCAGCCAGCCTGGGGGTTGGGTCAGCGGGTGCCCTGGGGATCATCGCGCTCTACCTCTGGTGGGGCGGTGCGGATGCATTGCAACTGGCTGCCGGTCTTGCGCTGGCGCTGCTTCCGGCCTCGCTGCTGGGCGTGGCACTCGTCAACGCCCTGGTGACGCAATGGGTTCCTCCTCGCACCCTTCCCAAGCTCGATTTTCGCAATGGTATTGACGCCGATCACGCCACGGTGATCGCCATGCCGGTGCTGGTTGACCATGCCTCAGACGTGTCGCGACTCGCCCAGCAGCTGGAGCGTCATTGGCTGGCCAACCCGGACCCCATGCTGCAGTTCGCGCTGCTGAGTGACCTTGCCGACGCCGATGCCGAGGTGACCCCGGGAGATGTGGCCATCGAGGCGGCACTCGTTTCCGCGGTCGAAGACCTCAATACTCGCCATGGCGGCGGTGGCGGCCAGGGCGCCTTCCACTTGCTGCACCGCCCGCGGTGCTATAACCCTTCCGAAGATTGCTGGATGGGCTGGGAGCGCAAGCGCGGCAAGCTCGAGCAGTTCAATGCCTTCATCCTCCGCGGTGATCTTGGTTCCTACTCATTGACCGCCGGGGCTCCCGAGGCGCTGCGTGGCGTGCGTTTCGTGGTGACGGTCGATGCCGACACACGGCTGTCGCCGGGGTCGGTGAAACGCCTCGTTGGTGCCTTGGCGCATCCCCTCAACACCGCCCGGTTCCATCCCGAAACTGGGCGGGTAGAGGCCGGATACACGATCCTGCAGCCGCGCGTGGAGATCTCTCCTCTGGAGGCAACCCGGTCGCGGTTCGCCCGGCTCTATGCCGGGGACGCCAGTATCGACATCTATTCACGGGCGGTCTCGGATGTCTATCAGGATCTCTTCGGTGTCGGCAGCTTTACCGGCAAGGGGATCTATGAGGTCGAACCCTTCAGCCGCTCTCTGGAAGGCTGCATGCCCGAGAATCGCATCCTCAGCCATGATCTACTCGAGGGGCTTTATGGGCGCGTGGGATTGACCAGCGATATCGTCGTCTATGAGAGCTTTCCCGCTGACTACCTGGAGCATGCGGCGCGCTGGCACCGCTGGCTGCGAGGCGATTGGCAGTTGCTGCCCTGGCTCGGCCGACAGGTGCCGGGCCCCGATGGAGGGCGGCTACGTAGTCCATTCTCGGCGCTGGGCCGCTGGAAACTGCTGGATAACCTGCGTCGCAGTCTAGTGCCGATCAGCCTCGTGATGCTGGCACTGGCTGGGTGGTTCGTGCTGTCCGGCAGCCCCTGGGTCTGGACCGCGCTGGCCGTACTGCCGTTGGCGGCGCATCTGTTCACCGATCTGGTCACCGGCTTTGCCCGGGGCCGTCGTCGCGGTGCGGTACGTGGCACGCTGCGGCAGCTGCGCGAACAGCTCGGGCGCTGGGTACTGATGGTGACCTTCCTGCTCAACGATGCCGTCATTGCCGGCGATGCCATGGGGCGAACCCTGTGGCGGCTGGCCTCCGGGCGGCATCTGCTGGAATGGAGAACGGCGGCCCAGGTAGCCGCTCGCATGGACAGTGAGGACAATCGCCATAGAGCCTGGAAGGCAATGTGGCCAGCGACCGCCCTGGCCGCTCTCGTCACCCTGGGGATGGTACTGGCTGCACCGGGAGCGCTTGCAGGGGCGGTGCCGTTGCTCGCCTTGTGGGTGGCGGCGCCCGAGATCGCCTGGCGCCTGGGGCGCCGGCGCCAGGCGCCTGAAGACGTCCTGCCCGAAGCGGAGCGAGCCTTTTTACGCCTCATCGCCCGGCGCACCTGGCTGTTCTTCGAAACCCACGTGCGCCCAGAGGATCACTGGTTACCGCCGGACAATTATCAGGAGGCGCCGCAGGCTGGCGCCGCCCACCGTACCTCACCGACCAATATCGGGATGCTGATGCTCTCTTCGCTCACCGCCTGGCGGCTGGGGCATGTGGGGCTGCCCGAGCTGACCGAGCGTCTTAGCAACATGCTCGATAGCATGGATCGGCTGGAGCGGCACCGCGGTCACCTCCTCAATTGGTACGAGACACAGCAGTTGACCCCGCTTGAACCACGTTATGTCTCGACCGTCGACAGTGGCAACCTCGCCGTCAGCCTGATCACGCTGCAGCAGGCCTGCCTCGACGCACAGTGTGGGCCGGCCTTCCTGCCCGAGCAGTGGAATGGGCTGGATGACGCGCTGCAACTGCTCGCTGAGTCCCTGGGCGAGGTCGACGATCCAGGCGGGAGCCTTGGTGGCTGTGTCGCGCTAGTCGACGAGATGCGGGAAACGATAGGGCAGGGGTGCGATGCCCCCGACGGGTGGTCGGCACTGCTTGACGATCTTCGTGATCAACGATTGCCGCAGTTTCAGGCCTGCCTTCGTGACCTGATAAGCCGTGCCGGTTTCACGCCCCACGATAGCTTGCGCGAGGTGCAGGTCTGGCTGGAGCGGACACGCCACCACATTGCCGTCATGCATCGAGACCTGCAGTCGCTCCAGGGTTGGCGCCTGCTCGCCGCAAGCCCGCCCGCTGATTGCGCCGAACTGGCTCGCAGCCTGTCGGAGCAGCTGTCGGTGCACCTTTCGCTCGGCGAGGTGGCACCGGCCATGGAGGCGGTTCGGCGATGGTTGGCGGACCACGGGCATGCTTGCACAGACCCGGTGGCTACGCGCTGGGTGGAGACGCTGGACGCTGCGCTTTCGCAGTCGGCCACAGCGCATGCCAGGCTGGATCTGGCGCTCGATGATATTGCACAGCGCGCCAGCGCCTGGGCACATGGAATGGACTTCGGCTTTCTCTATGATGCTTCCAGTCGGCTTTTCTTCATCGGTTACAACGTCAGTCGGGGGCGGATGGATGCCAACCACTATGACCTGCTGGCCAGTGAGGCGAGGTTGACAAGTTATTTCGCCATCGCCAAGGGCGATGTTCCCCTCGAGCACTGGTTCCATCTCGGTAGACCGGTCACCCGGCAGTCGAGTGGGCTGACACTCGTCTCGTGGAGCGGCTCCATATTCGAATACCTCATGCCGCGACTGTTGATGCGCTCCTATCGTGAATCCTTGATGTACGAAAGCGATCGCACGGCGGTCGACATTCAGCGCCAGCATGGCGAAGCCCTCGGCATCCCCTGGGGCATGTCGGAGTCCGGATACGCTGAGCAGGATCCCGAGCAGCGCTACCGCTACCGTGCCTTCGGCGTGCCGGAGCTGGGAGCGCGGCGCGGGCTATCGCTCGACCGGGTGGTGGCGCCGTATGCAACGCTACTGGCGCTGCCGGTCCGCACTCAGGCCGCCCTGGCCAATCTGCATGCACTGGTGGAGTTGGGCGCCCTGGGTCGCTTTGGCTTCTTCGAGGCCGTGGACTTCACGCCTGAGCGGGTGCCGGTGGTCGGTGGTTTTACGATGGTGCGGTCCTATATGGCGCATCATCACGGCATGAGCCTTGCCGCGCTCGGCAATGTGCTGTGCAACGACAGGCTGGTGACCTGGTTTCACAGCGACCCGCATGTGGCGACGATGGAACTGCTCCTGAGTGAGCGTGTGCCTTGGGAAGCCCCGCTCGAGCGCCCAAGCGATCAGGACGCGGCCGTCCCCGGTGACCGGCGCCAGGAGTCAGCCCCCGCCCTGCACCCCTGGGTGCCCAGGACATGGGGTGGCTTTAGTAGCCTTCATGCCCTGGGCAACGGGCGCATGACCAGAATGGTCACCAGTGCGGCCGGCGGTAGCCTCGGCTGGCATCGCCACCTGCTCATGCGAGCGCTGGGTGGCACGGGCGAGGCCGGTATCGGTGGTCATGTGCTCTACCTGCAGGACCGTCATGACCGCTACCTCTGGAGCCTAGGTGACCACCCCTTCGAGACACAGGGCGGCGACCCCTGGCGGGTGGTGTTTCATCAGCATCAGGTCGAATTCCAGCACCGTGAGCACGGTATCGCCGTCAGCATGACTGTCAGCGTGGCGCCTGGCGATGATCTCGAAATTCGTTACATCACCGTGGTGAACGAAACAGACCGGCCACGGCATCTTTCACTGACCAGTTGCGCCGAGGTGATTCTGGCTCCCGCCGCCGATCACGCTCGTCATCCCGCTTTCAGCCGGCTCTTCGTGGGCAGCTCTTATCTAGCCGAGCTGCAGGGGCTGCTATTCATCCGGCGTCCGTTAGATCCTGCCAAACGTTCACCGGTGCTGCTGCATCGGTTGGTCTGCGACGCTCCTGAGGTGACCATCATTGGCTTCGAGACCGATCGACGCGTCTTTCTCGGGCGCCACGGTGATGCACGTCGGCCGGCGGCACTCCGCGCAGGAACGCTAGCGGGAGGGACCGGATGGGTTCTCGACCCGGTGGTCGCGCTGCAGGCCGACCTGACTCTCGAGCCGAACCTGAGCTGCAGCCTGGCCTTTGTCACCATCGCGGCCGACACACGAGTCGCCGCCGAGGAAACCGCCCAGCGCTTTACCACACTGACTGCGCTCGACTGGGCCCTGCATGCGGCGGGTGCCCAGGTGGCAGGCGATGTCCACCGGCGCGGCTTGATGCCCAGTGATCTGCCCTCCGTGCAGGCGCTTCTGTCCGCCTTGCTGCGGCCCGAGGGTCCTGGCAGGGCGGCCATGCGTGGAGAGGGCGAGACACTGCCCGGACAGCATGACCTCTGGGCCTTGGGTATCTCGGGCGATTATCCGATCCTGGCAGTTCGCGTGGGTGACGGGCATCGCACGGCACTGTTCGCCACCCTGCTGGCGGCGCATCGACTATGGCGCGACGGCGGCATTCGGATTGATCTCGTGATCCTGCACAGCGGGATACCCGGCTATGTCGAGCCGGTGCGCGACCGGTTGATGGAGGGCGTCCGCGATGCCGGGGCGCAGGAGCTCATGGGGCATCGGGGCGGGGTGCATTTGGTGTCGCAGGATCCGAGCAATCAGAGGCCTGCTAAGGTGATCGAGGCGGTAGCGGCTCTCATTCTTGATACCGCCGGCAGTTCGCTGGAGCGTCAGTTGTATCGGCAGACGCCTATCGAGCGTCCTGTCTTCGAGCCGATGGGGGCGTGGAAGTGGCCGCAATTGCCGCCGCTGAGTGAACCGTCTGAGCGACTTCTGGCCAACGGTTTTGGCAGTTTCTGTCCCGACACCGGCGAGTATGACATCACCTTCCAGGGGCAAGTCCCGCCCCCGGCGCCCTGGGCCAATGTGCTGGCCAATGCGAGCTTTGGTAGCATCGTCACGGAGGCCGGTCTGGGGTGGAGTTGGGCCGAGAACAGCGGCGAGAACCGCCTGACACGCTGGCACAACGACCCGGTCTGCGACCTGCAGGCGGAAGCGATCTACCTGCGTGACGAGATGACCACGCAGATCTGGACACCGACACCATTGCCTTCTGGCGGAGGCAGTCCATGCAGGGTGCGCCATGGCATCGGCTATACGATATGGGAACGCACCGGCGAAGGGCTGGAGCAAGAACTCCTGGCCTTCGTCGCGGTCGACGAGCCGGTCAAGCTGGTCCGGCTGAGATTACGCAACCCCAGCGGACAGACGCGGCGGATAACGGCCACCTACTTTGCCGACTGGCTGCTGGGCGGTGTCGCCGGGCAGGCCGACCCGATGCTCGCGGCGCGCTATGACGCCGACACCCACGCGATCCTGGCGCGCAACACCCGCAACGCCGAGTTCGCCGACCGTGAGGCCTTCCTGACCAGCACACTGGCACCACACAGCCTGACGACATCGCGCTCTGAATTCCTGGGCCCCGGGGCTGACATGCGCCAACCCGACGCCTTGAGGCGCTGGGACCTGGGGGAGTGCCGGTATGCAAACGGGGATTGCTGCGGCGCCTTCCAAGTGCATCTAGATATTCCCGCGGGCCAGACGGCCGAGGCGGTGTTTGTCCTGGGGCAGGGCGTGACCGGCGAAGCCGCACGCGAACTCGTCCTGCGCTGGCAGGATCCGGCGCGGAGCCTGGCCGAATTCACTCGTCTGCAACGGGTCTGGGAGGGTCGCCTGGGCACGGTGCAGGTCGCGACGCCAGACCCGGCCTTCGATCTCATGGTCAATCGCTGGTTACCGTATCAGACACTGAGTTCGCGCCTGTTCGCCCGCGCGGGTTTCTATCAGGCGAGCGGTGCCTTCGGGTTCCGGGACCAGTTGCAGGATGTGATGGCGCTGCTGCACTCAGCGCCGGACCTGGCCCGCCGCCACATCCTGTACGCCGCTGCCCATCAGTTCGAGGAGGGCGATGTATTGCACTGGTGGCACCCACCCCTGGGTAGGGGGGTGCGCACTCGCTTTTCCGATGACCTGCTGTGGCTGCCCCATGTCACCGCCGGTTATGTCTCCGCCACCGGCGATGTCGCGATCCTGTCCGAGGGTGCGCCCTTCCTGACTGGTCCGCCGCTGGGGCAGCAGGAGCATGACCACTACGCGCTTTTCGATGCCACAGCCGATTCCTGGCCACTGTTCGACCATTGCGAACGTGCGCTGGAACGTGCGTATCGACTGGGCGCCGACGGGTTGCCGCTGATCGGAACCGGTGACTGGAATGATGGGATGGACCGGGTCGGCGCCAAGGGCCGGGGGCAAAGTATCTGGCTGGCCTGGTTCATGATTTCCACCATCCGTGGCTTTTTGAAGCTCTGCACCGATGCGGGGCGCGAGGATCTGATGCCGCACTGGAGTGGGCGGATGACAGCTTTGACCGAGGCGGTGGAAAAAGCTGGCTGGGACGGGGACTGGTATCTGCGTGCGCTGGACGACGATGGCCAGCCCTGGGGTGCGGCATCGAACCAGGAGTGCAGGATCGACTCGATCGCACAGTCCTGGGCGGTGCTCTCTGGGGCCGCCGACCCCGAGCGGGCGCGAAGCGCCATGCACCACGCCGCGCAGGAACTGATGCGCGACAGCGACGAGCTGGTGCGCCTGCTCACGCCACCCTTCGATATCACGCTTCGTGATCCGGGCTACATCAAGGCCTATCCGCCCGGTATCCGCGAGAACGGGGGGCAATACAGCCATGCCGCCGCATGGTTCGGTATCGCTTTTGCCCAGCTTGGCGAAGGCGATCGCGCCAAGCAGGTCTTCGACCGGCTCAATCCCGCGCTGCACGCGCGGTCGCTCGACGAGGTCCGACGCTACCTGACCGAACCCTACGCGGTCGCTGCCGATATCGCCGGGGTCGAGCCGCATTTGGGGCGCGGCGGCTGGACCTGGTACACCGGCGCTTCCGGCTGGAGCTGGAGGCTGGCGGTCGAATACATCCTGGGCTTGCGGCTCGTCTCGGGCAGGCTTGAAATAGCACCATGCCTGCCGACGGCCTGGACCGGGTTCGAGGCACGTCTCGAGCGCCCCGGTGGTAGCCTGGTGATTCGTGTCGAGAAGCCCGAGGGACTGAGCGAGGGAGCCCCCCGGCTCAGCGTAGATGGCCTGCCTTGTTCGGGGAGGGCTATCGATTTCCCGGATGACGGAAGGACCGTCGAGGTGCTGGTTCGGATAGTGCCCATGCCCGATGCGGAGGTCGAGCGATCACCCGACACGGCGCGGTAAGCGATGCGGTGAGCCGGGATCAAGCCCATCATCCCCGTCGCTGGACACCTTGGGCACTATAACCCTATATACCCTGCGCCACATTGGTGTGTTTTCGCCTAACCATTGCATAACGCTGCCCTTGCTTCTTCGCGACTCACTTCCTCGCCGGAGGGGAGGGGGCCTGCCGGATTGGCCAGCCAGGCGACGATATCCTGTTCGGTGCGAGCGCGTTGCGTATAGCGGGTCAGCATATGGTAGCCGTCCGGGTAGAGCGCCATGCGCCAGCCAGGTGTCTCGTTCGGACCTGGTTCAGGCAGGTTCTCCAGCAACGCGCAGAATGCCTCGGCCGGGATGACCTGGTCTTCGTCGCCATAGAGGATCAGTGTCGGCCCAGGCAGTTCGCTGGCGGCTTCCAGGGCCCTTCCCATTGCCTGGGTCAAGCCGGCCAGGGTGTCGACGCGGGCGCTGCGCAGGATCAGTGGGTCCTGGGCCAACTGACGCTTGATCGCTTCATCATCGGTGGGCTCGATTCCCATGCGCCGGGTGGTGCGTACCGAAAAGGACACCTGCGGTATCAGGCGAACGCCGAGCCACAGGCCCATCCGTTGATACCATGGCATCGCCTCTCGCCCCCACACGGCGGGGGCGATCAATACGCTGCCATCCACGGGGGGAGGGTCGTCATCGGTCATGGCGAGTATCACGATAGCCGCCCCCATGCTCTTGCCGATCAGGTAGAGCGGCGTGTGGGGGTGGCGTTCGCGCAGCAGGTCGGCGAGCAGCGCCACGTCATCGCTCAGTCGCTGATGCCCCGCCCACAGGCGGCGCTGTTCGGTGGTGCCGAAGCCACGCTGGTCATGGGCATAGACTTCCACGCCCTGGCGGGTCAGGGCGTCGGCAAGCACATCGAAGCTACCGGCATGGTCATTGAAGCCATGTACCGCCAGGACCACGCTGCCGGCTTCGTCCTGTGCGGGCCAATGGCGTAGCGGGAGCTGGTAGCCATCGTCGGCAACGACCTGGTGTGTCGTGAGCCTTGGCTCCTCGGCGCCCGGGCCGGGCGACTGCAGCGTTGCATTGCTGGCGCAGCCGCCCGCAGACAGCAGTGCGACCATCAGCAAGGCGGGCCTTAGCCCGGCGACCTTCAGCCAGACGCGCCTGCACGGGCGATGTTGCAGCGGTAGCGGCGGCATGGAACGCATACGGCTCATGGTATGGCAGGGTAGTCGAGTACCTGGCGAAGCCGGTCGGCATGGGCGGAGACCCATTCCGGGGAGATGGGGCCCCAGTCGCGTATCACATAGCGTCCGATATTGTGCCTTCCGCCGGTCTCGGGTTCGAACTCGCAGCGGATATCAAGTTCCTCCAGAGCCGTGATGGTGTCCTGGGCGGTGCGTCTCGGCATGCCGGTTGCCTCGATGATGGCCGGCACGCTGGCGATGCCGGTCCTGACCAGGTGGGCCACGTAGAGGCGACGATAGAAGCTGGATCGGGTCTTGCTGAGGGGCATGTGGGCTTCCTGGGAGTGTGCTGTGTCAATCAACTGTGCGCAGGGCCATGAGGAGCTGACGAGAGTCGGTCAAGGATAGCGTCAGCGCCGGTGGGTTAGCCACCGGTATCCAGGGTGGTTCGGTTCCGGGTGGAGGTCGGGAGAATTGCCTACAGTACTAGGAGTACTGTCGGACTTGACGCTGATCGACTAATCCAGATTTCTCGCGACGATCGGTCAAATCCGGCAGGTTCCTGGCAGCGGGGTGAATTCATGAGCTTTTCGCTTGTCATTGGATGTAGGCAAGCAATGAAGGGCAAACGAATCAGGGAGGAGAGACATGGCCGTCAATCGTGTGAGTGAAGCCGAGCTGTTGGTTCAGATAGGGCGCTGCGTGTTCGGTGAGCGAGTGGTGGTGGAGCGCGAGGGCAAGCGTTTCTCGGCGCGGGTTCAGCATGTCGGGGCAACGGGGGTGAAGGTCATTCCCGAGACGACGCTGACTGAGCACGACGGGGAGCCCGGCGATATCCAGGGCGTGATGGTCTCGTTTGCCGACATCAAGGAAGTCGAGGTCGAGGGTAATACCTATCGACTGGAATGAGCACTATCGATTGAACGCTATCGATTGAAATAGCCTGTCTGCCGACACTGGCCGGCTCCGGCAAGGCGGCCGGCAATCAAGCCCGTACTTGATGAAAAGGAAAGGGAGGCTTTTCGACAAGGGGGTCAGGACCGATGAGCTGGAATGTTTTCGTGGTCGGCTATGATGATCTGGGCAGGCATCTGTTGCCGATGCTCAACCATGCCAAGGATTACTCCTTTCATGGCCTGCTGTCCCTCGACGAGGTGGTTCATGCCGCTGAGTACCCCTTCGAGCGCCTGGTGACCGATGCGCTGGATGAGCTGGCGCGTTTCGACGGCTCCGTGGATGCCATCGTCGGGTACTGGGACTTTCCGACCAGTGCACTGGTACCGGTACTGAGGCAGCGACTGGGGCTCCCCGGGCCCTCCCTCGAAGCGGTGTTGAAGTGCGAGCACAAGTATTGGAGCCGAGTCGAACAAAAGCGTGTCATGCCCGAGTGCGTGCCGCCCTTTGAGGCCGTGGACCCCTTCGATGACGCTGCCGTCGAAAAGCTCGAGATCGACTACCCATTCTGGATCAAGCCGATCAAGGCCCACTCCTCCCAGTTGGGATTTTACATCGACACGCCGGAACAGTTGCGTGAGGTCCTGCCGCGCATTCGACAGGGAATCGGCCGCTTCGGCAAACCCTTCGATGAGGTTTGCTCCTACGCGACGTTGCCTGAGGATGTGGCCTGGGTGACCGGGCATCACTGCATCGCGGAGACCATCATTTCTGCGGGTAATCAGTGCACCCTCGAGGGTTACGTACAGGACGGAGAGGTGCATCTCACCGGGGTTGGAATAATCGACTCCGTCCGCGATGAAACCCATCGCTCGGTGCTGCTGCGCTATGAATATCCCTCTCGCCTGCCCGAGCCGGTGCAGAAGCGGATGATCGGCTATGCCCGTGCCGTCATCAAGCAGCTCGGTTTCGACAACGGCCCCTTCAATATCGAGTTCTATCACGAGGAGGAGAGCGACCGTATCTGGGTGCTGGAGATCAACTCTCGCCTATCGCGCTCCCACGCCGCCATCTATCAACTGGTGGATGGTTCGCCACATTTTCAGGTGATGGTCGACACGGCGCTTGGCATCAAGCCGCGGTTGCCCTACCGGCAAGGCCAGTATCCCGTCGCCGCCAAGCAGATGCTGCGCGTCTTCGAGGATGGCGTGGTTCGTCGAATGCCGACCGAGGAGGAGGTGCGGCGAGTCGAGGAGACGTTTCCCGGGGCGAAGGTCGAGCTCAATGTGAGCGAGGGCATGCGGCTGTCGACGCTGCTGCATCAGGACAGTTTCTCCTATGAGCTTGGCGTGCTCTTCATCGGTGGCGAGTCCCATGGCGACATGCTCTCCCGCATCGAGCAGTGCCGGGAGATGTTGCCGTTCGATATCGAGCCGATCGCCACGGATTGAATCGGTAACCGAGGGACCGCCATTTCACAGAGACGGGAGGGTCCGATGCGAGTCGTGAACGATTTCCCCCATTCGGTCGAGTGCCGGGATCCCGTCTGGATACCCATGGCCGATGGCATCCGGCTCAATGCGCGCCTCTGGCTGCCCAGGGGCGCGAACGACGACCCGGTGCCAGCCGTCCTCGAGTACATTCCCTACCGGCTGCGCGACGGCTCGGCGAAGCGCGATGCCATGCACCACCACTATTTTGCTGGGCATGGCTACGCCTCCTTGCGCGTCGACCTGCGCGGCAGCGGCGACTCCGGCGGCGTGCTCGAGGACGAATACCTGGAGCAGGAGCTGCGGGATGGCGAGGCGATACTGCGCTGGATTGCCGCCCAACCCTGGTGCGACGGTAACATCGGCATGATCGGCATCTCCTGGGGTGGCTTCAACGGGCTACAGCTCGCCGCCAGGCGGCCGGCCGCGCTCAAGGCAGTGGTCACCGTCTGCTCCACCGACGACCGCTATACCGACGACGTGCACTACATGGGCGGGTGCCTGCTGGGAGACAATCTCTCCTGGGCCTCCACCATGTTCGCCTACAACTCCCTACCCCCAGACCCGACCGTGGTGGGCGATGCCTGGCGCGACATGTGGCACGAGCGCCTCGAGGGGAGCGGCCTGTGGCTCGCGACCTGGCTCGAGCATCCCCATCGCGATGCCTACTGGCAGCATGGTTCCATCTGTGAGGACTTTTCCCGGGTGGAGGTGCCGGTGCTAGCCGCCAGTGGCTGGGCAGACGGCTATTCCAATGCGGTCAAGCGGCTGGTTGCCCACTTGCCCGAGCAGTGCAAGGGGCTGATCGGGCCCTGGAGCCATAAGTATCCCCATATCGGCGAGCCAGGACCCGCCATCGGCTTCCTGCAGGAGTGCCTGCGCTGGTGGGACCGCTGGCTCAAGGGGAAGGCCACCGGGGTGGAGGACGACCCGGCCATACGGGTCTGGATGCAGGACAGCGTGCCGCCGACGACCCGCTACGGGCATCGCCCGGGACGCTGGGTGGCGGAGCCGGCCTGGCCGTCCCCCAATATCGAGAGCTGGCGTCTGCCCCTGACTCCGGGGCGCCGCCTGGCGCTGGACGACGGGCGACCCGGAGAGGAAACGGCATTGACCGTGCAATCGCCGCTGACCTGCGGCCTCTTTGCCGGCAAGTGGTGTTCCTATGCCGCCGGTCCGGACCTGGCCCACGACCAGCGGGAAGAGGATGGCGGCGCCCTGACCTTCGACAGCCCACCACTCGAGGAGACGGTGGAGACGATGGGGGCTCCTGAGGTGGAGCTGGAGGTGGCGTCCGACCGACCCGTGGCCATGGTGGCGGTTCGCCTTTCGGATGTGGCTCCCGACGACAAGGCCACTCGCGTCACCTATGGCCTGCTGAACCTGACCCACCGTGATAGCCATGCCGACCCGCAGCCCCTGGAACCCGGCCGCCGATACCGGGTCAGGGTTCAGCTCAACGACGTGGCCCAGGTCTTTCCCCGTGGCCACCGGCTCCGGCTGTCGCTCTCCACCTCCTACTGGCCGCTGGCCTGGCCGCCCCCCGAACCTGTCCGGCTGACCGTCTTCGACAAGGGCAGCGCACTGTTGCTGCCCGTGCGTCGGCCGCGGGAGGAGGATGCGGAACTGGCACGCTTCGACGAAGCGGAGGCGGCTCCGACCCTTCCCTCTACGCAGCTTGAGCCGGAGCATCACAATTGGTACGTGCATCGCGACCTGGCCGAGGACGTGTCGACCCTGGAGGTGGTCAATGACAGTGGCACGGTGCGGCTCGAGGATAGCGGCCTGGAGGTCACTACCCGGGCCGTGGAGCGCTACCGTTCGCGGGGCGACGACTTCGACTCCGTGAGTGGCGAGAGCGTCTGGGAACGTTCGCTGAAGCGGGACGACTGGGAGGTCAGCACCGTGACGCGCACCGTGCAGACCTCCACGGCTTCCGAGTTTCTCCTGCATGCCACCCTGGATGCCTATGAAGGGGAGCGGCGGGTCTATTCGCGGACGTGGGACTACACCATCCCGCGCAGGCTGGTCTAGTCGCGGGGCTGGGCGTGGGAGGCGAGCCGTTCCAGGGCGCGCTTGAGGCGGGGGTTCTCGGTATCGGCGGCGCAGGCGGCGATCTCGTCGGCGGCGGGTGCCGGCAGCTGGCGCACCTGGCGTGCCGGCACCTTGAGCGGCCGCACCGGCCGCACCTTGAGCGTGAACCCCGTCACCGCGGCGAACTCCGGCAGCTGATGCAGCAGTGTGAGCAGGCGCTGCTGTTCGTAGCGAAGCCAGGTCAACCACACGGCACGGTCGGTGATGATCGTCAGCTTCCCTTCGCGAAATCCCCCGACGTGGACGTGCTCGCCCACCTCATCCGGCAGGTGGTCCCGCAGGTGCTGCTGGGCGCGCGCGATCAGCCTCGCGGTGCGCATCAGCGGCGCCAATTCGCCGCCGCCACCCAGCAGACGAGACATGGGCTGTGCGCGTGAACGCTTAACCTTTATACTCATGGGCTTATTCTCGGGGGCAGAGGCCTTCTCCAGGTTGCCGATTGCGACCTTGGCCGCTGTTCTGATGTCCAACGCCCGTGGTTACGGCAAAGCCTAGCACGCTCGGGAGATACGCTACAGCATGACCACCGACCAGCCACAAGGCCATTCCGTCGCCGCTACGAACGCGGGAGCGGCGGCGCGCCGCCGACAGCGCTCGCGCTGGTGGCTGGCCGGCCTGTTGGTGAGCTGCCTGCTGCCCGCCGGGCTGAGCCAGGCGGAGACCCTGCGGCTGGCGGAACGCGTGGTCCAGACCTGTATCCTGGCGCCAACGCTGATGCGCGCCCGCTGCCGTTACGTGGCACGCCGACGGGCGCTGCCCCACTGGCCGCGGCGCAAGCCAAGGGTCGTGGCGTGCCGTGTTCGACCTCCGCGGCGGATGCCACCCTGGCGGTGCTGGCCCGCCGCTCATGACGTCCTGACGCGCCGCGGTCCACCCGTCGCGCGACACCACCTCTGAAGCCATCGATTCCTGCCGGTGGGGGCTTGGCGACATGCCATGCCCGCTTTTACTACTGGCCGATTGTCATATGCCGATATTGGACGTTTCATGATCAACTCTCTTTTACGCAAGGTCGTCGGCTCCAAGAACGACCGTGAAGTCAAGCGAATGCACCGCCAGGCCTCCGAGGCGACCGCTCTCGAATCGCAGTTCGAGGCCCTCGACGATGCCGCACTCCAGGCGCGTACTGGTGAATTCCGCGAACGCCTGGCCGCCGGTGAGACCCTCGATTCGCTGATGCCCGAAGCCTTCGCCGCGGTACGCGAGGCGAGCAAGCGGGTGATGGGCATGCGTCATTTCGATGTCCAGCTGGTGGGCGGCCTGACCCTGCACCGCGGGCGCATCGCCGAGATGAAGACCGGCGAGGGCAAGACCCTGGTCGCGACCCTGGCGGTCTATCTCAATGCCTTGCCGGGCAAGGGCGTGCACGTGGTTACCGTGAACGACTACCTGGCACGCCGTGATGCGGAGTGGATGCGTCCGCTGTACGAGTTCCTGGGGCTGTCGGTGGGCACCATCTACGCCGGCCAGACCTCCCAGGAGAAGCGGGCGGCCTATGCCAGCGACATCACCTACGGCACCAACAACGAGTACGGCTTCGATTACCTGCGCGACAACATGGCCTTCTCGCTGGAGGACAAGGTACAGCGGGGTCTGCACTACGCCATCATCGATGAAGTGGACTCCATTCTGATCGACGAGGCGCGCACGCCGTTGATCATCTCCGGTGCGGTGGACGAGAACACCGAGCTCTATCAGGTGGTGGACCGGCTGGCGAAGCACCTGGTCAAGGGCGAGGTGTCGGAGGACCCGGACGTCCCGGTCAGCGGCGACTTCCTGATCGAGGAAAAGCAGAAGCAGGTGGAGATCACCGAGTCGGGCCACAACAAGGTCGAGGATTTGATGCGCGAGGAGGGGCTGCTGGGCGAGCATGACTCGCTCTATGCCGCCCAGAACCTCAACCTGCTGCAGCACATGCATTCGGCGCTGCGCGCTCGCCACCTCTACCAGCGTGACGTCGACTATATCGTCGCCGAGAACCAGGTGGTGATCGTCGACGAGCATACCGGCCGGACCATGCCGGGTCGCCGCTGGTCCGAGGGCCTGCACCAGGCGGTGGAGGCCAAGGAGGGGGTGCCCGTACAGCGCGAGAGCCAGACCCTGGCGTCGACCACCTTCCAGAACTACTTCCGCCTCTACGAGAAGCTGGCCGGCATGACCGGCACCGCCGATACCGAAGCCTTCGAATTCCGGCAGATATATGGGCTGGATGTGGTGGTGATCCCCACCAACCGGCCGCTGATCCGCAAGGACCTGAACGATCTGGTCTATCTCTCCGCCGAGGAGAAGTTCGAGGCGATCATCAAGGACGTCAAGGCCGAGACCGAGGCGGGGCGCCCCGTGCTGGTGGGCACGGCATCCATCGAGACCTCGGAGTACCTGGCCAGCCTGATGAAGGAGGAAGGTCTCGCCTTCAGCGTGCTCAACGCCAAGCAGCACCAGAGCGAAGCCGAGATCATCGCCCAGGCCGGCCGGCCCGGCGCCGTTACCATCGCCACCAATATGGCCGGTCGCGGTACCGATATCGTGCTGGGCGGCAACTGGGAGGCTGAGGCGGCCAAGGTCGAGAATCCCACTGAGGAGCAGATCGCGCAGCTCAAGGAGGAGTGGCGGGTCCGCCACGAGGCGGTGCTGGCCGCGGGTGGCCTGCATGTGATCGGCTCCGAGCGCCACGAATCACGGCGTATCGACAACCAGCTTCGTGGCCGCGCCGGCCGCCAGGGCGACCCGGGTTCGACCCGCTTCTTCCTCTCCATGGAAGACAGCCTGATGCGCCTGTTCGGCTCCGACCGGGTGCAGCGCATGATGAAGGCGCTGGGCCTCGAGCGTGGCGAAGCCATCGAACACAAGATGGTCTCCAATGCCGTGGAGCGGGCCCAGAAGAAGGTCGAAAGCCGTAACTTCGATATCCGCAAGCAGCTGCTCGAATACGATGACGTGGCCAACGACCAGCGGCGAGTGATCTACGAGCAGCGCAACGAGATCCTCTCCTCCGACGACGTCTCCCAGAACGTGCTGGGCATTCGCGACGAAGTCCTGGAGCAGACCATCAGCGACTTCGTGCCGCCCCAGAGCCTGCAGGAGCAGTGGGACCTGCCAGGGCTGCAGGAGCACTTGCGCAGTGAGTTCAACCTCGACGCGCCGGTGGTGGAGTGGGCCGAGCAGGATGACCGCTTCCATGAGGAGCAGCTGCGCGAACGCCTGCGGGAGATGCATCGCAAGGGGTACGAGGAGAAGGTCGAGGCGGCCGGGGCGGAATTGATCCGTCGCTTCGAGAAGCAGATCATGCTGCAGATACTCGACACTCGCTGGAAGGAGCATCTCCAGTCGATGGATCACCTGCGTCGTGGTATTCACCTGCGCGGCTATGCTCAGAAGAATCCCAAGCAGGAGTACAAGCGCGAGTCCTTCGAGCTGTTTCAGACGCTGTTGACCAATATCAAGGCGGACATCACCCGCGTTACCAGTCACGTACACGTGCGCAAGCCCGAGGAAGTCGACGAGCTGGAACGCCAGCGGCGTGAAGCGCTGGAGCGTGAGAAGGCCGCAGCCAACAGCCGGCATGACGCTCCGCCGGCTGAAGAGGGCGACGAGCGTGCGCCGGCGGCCATGGCGCCGGGTGCCGATGGCCGCCCGGTTCGTCGCGAAGGACCCAAGGTCGGTCGCAACGATCCCTGCCCGTGTGGTTCGGGGAAGAAGTATAAGCAGTGCTGCGGCCAGCTGAGCTGACCAAGACAGGAGACGACAGGATGGCTGTGGGTGAGACACGTTTTCCGGCGATGCCGGCTATAGACGGGCTGCGCCTGGGGTCCGCCATGGCGGGCATCAAGAAGCCTGGACGGCGGGATCTGGTGGTCATCGAGATTCCCGAGGGAGCCAGGGTGGCGGGGAGCTTCACCCGCAATGCCTTCTGTGCCGCCCCCGTTACCGTGGCCAAGGCAAATCTGGCCGCATGCCAGGCCCGCGGCGAAGGTGCCCGTTTGCTGGTGGTCAATACCGGCAACGCCAACGCCGGCACCGGCGAGGTGGGGCTGCGCGATGCCCAGGCCACCTGCGCCGAGCTGGCTCGGCTGGCCGGCGTGAGCGAGGATACCGTCCTGCCGTTCTCCACCGGGGTGATCGGCGAGCCGCTGCCCATGGATCGGCTGCTGGGCGGCCTGCCGGCGGCGCTGTCGTCCCTGGACGAGGGTGCCGAGGCGTGGCAGCAGGCCGGCGAGGGCATCCTCACCACCGATACCCGACCCAAGGGCGCCAGCGTGAGCCTGGAAATGGGCGAGCAGACGGTGGTCATCAACGGCATCAGCAAGGGGTCGGGCATGATCAAGCCCAATATGGCCACCATGCTGGCCTTCGTGGCGACCGATGCCGCCATTGCGCAGCCGCTGCTGGATGCACTGCTGCGTGAGACAGTGGACCGCTCCTTCAACTGCATCACCGTCGACGGGGATACCTCCACCAACGATGCCTGCATGTTGATTGCCACGGGGCGAGGCGCCGAAGTGGCCAGCGACGAGCAGATCGCCGTGTTCCGCAATGGTCTGCAGCGTGTGATGACCGAGCTGGCCCAGGCGATCATTCGCGACGGCGAGGGGGCGACCAAGTTCGTGACCCTTCAGGTCAACGAGGCGTCGAGCCGGGAGGAGGCGCTGGATGTCGCCTTCACCGTTGCCCATTCGCCCCTGGTCAAGACGGCGCTGTTCGCTTCCGATGCCAACTGGGGGCGCATCCTCGCCGCGGTGGGGCGGGCACCGGTGGAGGATTTCGACGTGACGCGAGTGACCATCGACCTGGGCGACATTCGCCTGGTCGAGTACGGTGGCCGGGCGGCAGGGTACACCGAGGAAGCCGGTAGTCGGGTGATGGGCGAGGAGGAGATCGTGATTCGTATCTCCCTGGGGCGTGGCGAGGAGAGCGCCACGGTCTGGACGTCCGACCTGTCCCACGACTATGTCAGCATTAACGCCGAGTACCGCAGCTGAGGGCGAGCTTGGCAGACGAACAACCCCGTGCCGGGTGGACGGCATGGGTCAAGCGGGTAAAGGGTTAATGAGCGTAATGGTGAAGAGAAGGGTGCATGTGGCGGCCGCCGCCATCATCAGCGGCGATGGCGACAAGGCGCTGATCGCCCGTCGTCCGTCCAATGTCGATCATGGTGGCCTGTGGGAGTTTCCCGGCGGCAAGCTGGCACCCTACGAGACGGGCCTGGAAGGGCTCAAGCGTGAGCTCCATGAGGAACTGGGTGTCGAGATCAAGCGTGCCCAGCCGCTGATCCGCATTCATCACGAATATCCCGACAAGCATATCTTGCTGGACGTCTGGCAGGTGCATGAGTTCAGCGGCGAGCCGTTTGGCCGTGAAGGCCAGGCGGTGCGTTGGGTGCCGTTGCAGGAACTGGTCAACTACCCGTTCCCGGCGGCCAACCTGCCGATTCTCCAGGCCGTGATGCTGCCCACCGAGTATTTCATCACGGCGGAGGAGCCGGACGATGAGGTATTCGAGGCTCGCCTGGCCCGGGCGCTGGTCGAGGACAGCGTGAGGCTGGTGCAGCTGCGCGCCAAGTCGCTGGACGAAACGGCCTACCTGGCCCGAGCCGAGCGTGCCCTGGCGCTGTGCCGTGAGCACGGTGCCAGGCTACTCCTCAACGCCGACCCCGCGCTACTGGAGAAAGTCGATGCCGATGGCATCCACCTCACCAGTGAGCGCTTGATGTCGCTGGAACGGCGTCCGATCTCGGAGGCCAAGTGGCTGGCAGCGTCGACCCATGACCAGAAGCAGCTGACCCAGGCCTCGCGCATCGGCTGCGACTTCGTGACCCTGTCGCCGCTGTGTACGACGCCGTCCCATCCGGAGGTGCCGCCCATGGGCTGGCACGATTTCCAGCAGCTGGTCGAGCGCGCCGCCATGCCGGTCTTTGCGCTGGGCGGCATGACCCGCTTCGACGCCAACCATGCGCGTGCGGTGGGCGCCCAGGGCATCGCCTCGATACGTGACTTCTGGAAGTGACAGACAGCTACCTTCAATTGAGGATAACGCTGTAGGAGGAATGCTCCGCATCACGACTGGCGCCGTCAGGCGCCCGGCGGAGCCCACAGGTGCTAACACATCGCCTCCTTGCCAGTACTCCTGCTCTCGCCGGATCAGCCGCAGTGCTTCACTCAGTCCCGATAGCGCCGCGTCAGGTCGCCATAGGCGTCGATACGGCGGTCGCGAAGGTAAGGCCAGATGCGCCGCACGTCTTCGCCGCGGCTCATGTCGAGCGTGATCAGCATGCGCTCGGCCTCGGTGCCGGCATGGGCCAGTAGCTCACCCTGGGGTCCGGCGACGAAGCTGCCGCCCCAGAAGTCGATGCCTTCACCAACCCCGGATTGGTCCGGCTCGTGGCCGACGCGGTTGGCCACGATCACGGGCAGGCCATTGGCCACCGCATGGCTGCGCTGGATCAGCGTCCAGGCCTCCTTCTGGCGCGCCTTCTCTGCTTCATCGTCGGGCGGACTCCAACCGATGGCGGTGGGATAGAGCAGCAGCTCCGCCCCGGCCAGTGCCATCAGCCTTGCCGCTTCCGGATACCACTGGTCCCAGCAGACCAGCAGGCCGAGCCGACCCACCGAGGTGTCGATGGGCTGGAAACCCTGCTTGCGGCTGTCGTCTTGATCCCCCGGGGCGAAGTAGAACTTCTCGTAGAAGCCGGGATCGTCGGGGATGTGCATCTTGCGATAGTGGCCGACCTGGCCGCGGCCGCGATCGTAGACCACGGCCGTATTGTGGTAGAGCCCGGGAGCGCGGCGCTCGAACAGCGAGCCCACCAGCACGATATCGAGCTCGGCGGCGAGTGCGGCCAGGCGAGTGCCGGTGGGGCCATCCAGCGGCTCGGCCAGGTCGAACAGCGCCGTATCTTCGTACTGGCAGAAGTAATGCGTGGCATGCAGCTCCTGGAGCATGACCAGCTCGGCGCCGGCCGCGGCCAGTTCACGCACGCCGGCTTCGCTCTCCGCCAGGCTTGCCGCCTTGTCTGGCCAGGCGGGCTGCTGGACCAGGCCGACCTTGAGTTGACGGGACATGATGATGCCTCCTTGGTGGTTCAGTATTCGAGACTGATCCGGCGACACTCCTTCGAGGGGGCGCTGAAAATACTTCCTTGTACGCTACCTACGCCATCCCTGGCGTAGGACCCCCTCTTCGGACTGTCCCCGGCGCCTCTTGACTCAGGTGAGTGTTGCCAGGCTGCCCCGGGGGAGCTGCATGGTCAGACAGTGCAGGCTGCCGTGCTGGCGGATCACGCTGAGGCAGTCGATCGGCACGATGTCATGGTCTGGAAAGGCCGTGGCAAGTGCCACCAGTGCCCGGCTGTCGGCGGCATCGCCGTAGGTGGGCACCAGCACCGCACCGTTGATGATAACGAAGTTGGCATAGGTGGCCGGCAGTCGATGGCCATCCACCGGGTCGAAGCAGGGTCGCGGCCATGGTAGCGGAATCAGCCGGTAGGGTCGGCCATCGGCACGACGGAAAGCGGCCAGTTCATTCTCCATGGCGGTGAGGGCGGCGTAGTGAGGGTCGGTCGGATCGTCGCACCTGACGTAGGCGATGGTCTCGCTGTCGCAGAAGCGCGCCAGGGTATCCACGTGGCTGTCGGTATCGTCTCCTTCCAGGTGGCCGCTGGCCAGCCACAGCACCCGTTCGACCCCGAACGTCTCCTGGAGCATGGCTTCCACCGCGTTGCGGTCGAGCTCCGGGTTGCGATTGGGGTTGAGCAGGCAGGCCTCGGTGGTCAAGAGAGTGCCTTCACCATCGCTCTCGATGGCGCCGCCTTCCAGCACCAGTTCGCGTGGTTCCACCGGGCAGGCGAAGAGGCCGGTCTCCGCCAGCCGCCGGGTCAGGGTGTTGTCCCGGGCCGCCTCGAACTTGCCGCCCCAGCCGGTAAAGACAAAGTCCAGCAAATGGAGTTCACCGTCGCGGAGGATGCCGATGGGGCCATGGTCCCGTGCCCAGGTGTCGTCGGCCTGGGCGACGACCAGGTGCAATCGCTCGGCGGGAACGCCGAGGTAGGTGAAGCGGCGCTGCAGATGGTGGCGCGTTGCGGTCGAGGGCACACTGATCACTACGGACTGGTAGCGCGCCACCGCCACCACGATGGTCTCCATGGTGGCCTCGATGCGCTCGAGCATCGGTGCCCAATCGCTGGTGGGGTTGGGCCAGGTGAGCTGGATGGCGTCCTGGGGGTGCCATTCGGGAAGCAGGCGGTTGGCCATGGTGGGAGCCTCTGGGTTGCGTCTCGTCGTTCGGCGTCCTATCGCCGAGTCGGCGAAATGTAGGCCCAGCCGGGTAATGTTGCAAGCATAGGGGAAACGCCATCCTACCCGGTGCAGTGGACGGCAAAAAACCGTACCATGACCCCCCGCTGACAAGGAACGCCAATCATGCTTGACCGCTTGCCACTGTTGATCGGGTTGCGCTATGTACGCGCCAAGCGCCGCAACCATTTCATCTCCTTCATATCGTTGACCTCCATGCTGGGCCTGATGCTCGGCGTGGCGGTGTTGATACTCGTGCTGTCGGTGATGAACGGCTTCGACCACGAGTTGCGCACCCGCATCCTGGGCATGGTGCCCCATGCCAAGATCGAGTCCCGCGCCGGCCTTGTCGAATGGGAGGCCCTGGCCGAAGAGCTGATGCAACGCGAGCGGGTGATCGGTGCGGCCCCCTTCGTGGAACAGCAGGGGATGTTCTCGTCGGCCGGTCGCAACGAGGGTGCCATGGTCAACGGCATCCATCCCGAATGGGAGGACCGCGTATCGATCATCGGCCGGCACATGCAGCAGGGCAGCCTCGATGACCTGGCGCCCGGTGAATGGAATGTGGTGCTTGGCTCCCTGCTGGCCCGGCATCTCGGTGTCGGCGTGGGCGATCGGGTCACGCTGCTGGTACCGGAGGCCTCGATCACCCCGGCGGGGGTCTTTCCACGCCTCAAGCGCTTCACGGTAAGCGGCATCTTCAGCGTCGGCGCCGACCTGGACGCCAACCTGGCCTATGCCAATATCGAGGACATGCAGACCCTTGCCCGCCTGGGCGATGCGGTAGGGGGGCTGCGGCTGGAGCTGGACGATCTCTTTGCCGCGGCCAGCGAGACCCGCGCCATCGTCAACCAGCTCGGCACGGGGTACCGCGGTACCGACTGGACCTTCTCCCACGGCAACCTGTTCCAGGCAATCCAGATGGAGAAGCGCATGATCGCGCTGCTGCTTACCGTGATCATCGCGGTGGCGGCCTTCAACATCGTCTCGACACTGGTGATGGTGGTCACCGACAAGCATGCCGACATCGCCATCCTGCGAACCATCGGCGCCACGCCCCGCTCGATCATGGGCATCTTCATGGTGCAGGGCATGGCGATCGGGGTCATCGGCATTGCCGTGGGCGTCGGGTTGGGCATACTGCTGGCGCTGACCATCTCGGACCTGATCGGCTGGGTCGAATCGGCCCTGGGCATTCAGTTCCTCGACGCCGGGGTCTACTTCATCAGCGACCTGCCGTCACGCCTGCACTGGTCCGACGTGCGCGACATCATCGCCGCCGCGTTCGGGCTGACGTTCCTGTCGACGATCTACCCGGCCTGGCGAGCGGCGCGGGTCCAGCCTGCCGAGGTGCTGCGCTATGAATGATTCGGCCACCGTGAAGGAGAGTGCCATGAGCCAGGCGGCGAACGCCCAGGGCAAGATAATGCTGGCATGCCATGACCTGACCCGCATCTATCGCGAAGGGCCCCAGGATGTCACCGTGCTGGATGGTCTCGCGCTGGAAGTGCGGGCGGGGGAGCGGGTCGCCATCGTGGGCAGCTCCGGCTCCGGCAAGACGACGCTGCTCAATTTGCTGGGCGGCCTGGATCGCCCGACCCGTGGAGAGGTGCGCATCGCCGGTGAATCACTGCTCGACCTGGGCGAGGCGGCCCTGGGCCGCTTCCGCAATCGGCATATCGGCTTCGTCTACCAGTTCCATCACCTCCTGGCAGAATTCACTGCCCTGGAGAATGCCGCGTTACCGTTGATCGTGCGTGGCCAGAGCAAGAAGGCGGCCGAGTCGCGGGCCCGGGAACTGCTGGTCAGGGTAGGCATCGCCGAGCGAGCCGACCACAAGCCGGGTGAACTCTCCGGCGGCGAGCGTCAGCGGGTCGCCATCGCCCGGGCGCTGGTTACCGATCCCAGCCTGGTGCTGATGGACGAGCCCACCGGCAACCTGGACCAGACCACGGCCGCCAGCATCCTGGCACTGATGGACGAGCTGGCCCGCACCACGGCCTGTGCCTTCGTCATCGTGACCCACGACCCTGCCATGGCCGCACATCAGGATCGCGTGCTCAAGCTCGATGGCGGACGGCTCGCGGAACAGCACGACCTCACCTGAGACAGACCCCAGCTCCGGCCAGAGGCCGGGGCTCACTCCTCCCTGCTCAGCCGCACTCGTCGGCGCCGTATGGCGCGCTGTTTCCAACTGCGTGAGACATGCCAGCGCCAGACCAGCCGAATGATCACATTGCCCACGATGGCGAAGGCGATAGCCGACACCACCGAGCCCAGCGCCAGGGCCGGCAGGATGTCGGCCATGCGGTCGGCGATCCAGCGTGTCGAAACGCGCGCCGGCGCCTCCCGGGCAGGGGTGTTCATCAGCCAGGCCCCCAGGCGATAGTTACCGTAGAAAATCAACGGCATGGTCAGGGGGTTGGTGATCCATACGAGTCCCACCGAGAGTGGCAGGTTGCAGCGCAACAGCCAGGCACCGAACGCCGCCACGATCATCTGGAAGGGGATCGGCAGCATGGCGCTGAAGAGCCCGACCGAGAAGGCATTGGCCACGGTGCGGCGTGACAGCGCCCAGAGGCCGGGGTCGCCGATGATATGGCTCACAAAACGCAGCGAGCGCTGACGTCTGAGCGTTTCGGGGTGAGGCATGTAGCGTTGCAGGAATCTGCGCGGCATGACGGATTGGCTCGCTGCTTCGGGACCCGGCTATTATCCATGGAAGGGTGCTGGCTCGCCATGCCGTATGTAGGTATGGGCAGTGGGCAGGCGTCGATGTGCCAGGGCCGGCCGCTATCATCCAGGGGGCTTGGTCAGGGGCATCCAGGGGGCTCGGTCGGGGGCAGCCAGGGGGCGGCGATAAGGGCAAGGGAATGCGAGTTGGCATGGCGTTACCGGCAGCTGTGGCTGCCATGGCGGGTGTCGGTCTGGGTTGGTGGGCGCCTCAGGGCCTGGTGGAGCTCTGGAGCCTGGCACTGTTGCTGTTGCTGGCCAGAGGCAACTGGCGAGGGGTGGGGCTGGTCCTGGTCATGGCGCTAACGGCGGGGCAGGTCTTGTTGGCCAAGGGGGCTGAGCTGCCACTGGGCCTGCTGCGTGTCGATCTGGTCGTGGAAGGGCGCCTCGAATCCGTCGAGGAAGAGGGCCAGTTGACGCGTCTGCTGTTGCGCGTTGACGACTGCCGGCCCCTGACGGACGAGAGCCTGCCCTGCGACCGGCTGCGCCGAGTGCGTCTCAGCCACTACCAGGCCCCCGAGATGTCACCGGGCGAGCGCTGGGCGCTGACCGTTCGACTGCGCCCGCCGGGCGGTTTCGCCAACCCCGGCACGTTCGACTATGGCGCCTGGCTGTGGCGCGAGGGGATTCAGGCCACCGGTTATGTCCGTAGCGAACCGCCGGGCGAACGCCTGTGGCCGAGGGACGTCTCCCCGCGGCGACTGGCGCTGGATCATCTCGAAGCACAACAGCTGCCACCCCTGACGGCGCGCTGGCTGGCTGCCCTGACGCTGGGTGCCGGCGAGCACCTGACCCGGGAAGAGTGGGACCTGCTCAATGCCACTGGTACCACGCACCTGATGGTGATTTCGGGGCTGCATGTGGGCCTGGTGGCTACCTTCACCCTGCTGATGGCGCGGGGACTCGCACGGCTGGTCGCTCCCCGACACTGGCGGCTGGCGGTCTGGCCCTGGTGGCTGGCCGGAGTGGTGGCCATCGGGTACGCCTGGCTGGCGGGGCTGCAGCCCCCGGCCATGCGAGCCATGATCATGACCCTGGTCGGGCTCTGGGTGGCCAGCGGCCGACATGCACCGGGGCCGTGGCAGGCCTGGTGGCTGGCCCTGGGGCTGATCGTGGTGCTGGATCCGCTATCGGTCTGGCGCCCCGGGTTATGGCTGTCGTTCGTCGCCGTGGCGCTGCTTATCCTGATCTGGCAGGGGCGGCCGCGGCCTGCAGGCGCCCGTGGCTGGGCCTGGGCGCTGCTGCGCACCCAGCTGTTGCTGGCGCCGCTGATGGCGGCAGCGGTGCTGCTCGCCTTCGCTCGGCTGGCCCCCGCCGCTCCGCTGGTCAACCTGGTGGCGGTGCCGGTCGTCAGTTCCCTGCTCGTCCCGCTGGGGCTGCTGGGCTGGCTGTTCACCCCGATGCCGGCGCTGTCCCAGCTCTGCTGGTGGCTCTTCGGGCGCATCGCCCTGGTCCTGATCGCCCTGCTCGAGCTCGCGGTGGCCTGGCTGCCGCTGTGGTGGCCGTCGCCGGAGATGACCGTTCCACTGGCGCTCATGCTGGGGCTGATCGCCCTGCTATGGGCACTCCCGGGGCTGGCGGCGACGCTGCGTGTCGGTGGCAGCCTGCTGCTGGTGCCGGCGATGCTGGGGCTCACGGAGCCGAGGCAGGAGCCCGGCACGCTGCGGGTCCGTGTGCAGGATGTAGGGCAAGGGCAACTGGTGGAGCTGCGCAGCGCCAACTACCGCATGCTGTATGACGCCGGGCCGCGCTTCGCGTCCGGCTTCGCCCCGTTGGCCGCGCTGTGGCCGCCGGGGCAACGCTTCGACCGCGTCATGGTCAGCCATGACGATATCGACCATGCCGGGGGGGTGTCACTGCTGGCGGAGGAGCACCATGTGGATGAGTTTCTCGCGCCGCCGGGGGAGGCGATCGGCGTTTCCTTCACGCCCTGTCTCATGGGGCAGCACTGGCAGCGCGACGGCGTGACCTACCGGGTGCTGTGGCCGCCCGAGGATACGGCGGCACTTTCCAGCAACGACCGCTCCTGCGTGCTGGAGGTGACGGTCGGTCGCCAGCGGCTGCTGTTCACCGGCGATGTCGGCCGCGAAGTGGAGCGTGCCTTCCTGCTCGACGTCGAGCGCCCGGTGACGGCGCTGCTGGCGGGTCATCATGGCAGCCGGACCAGTTCCGGGCCGCTGCTGGTCCAGAGCCTGGCGCCCCGGCACGTGATCTACAGCGCCGGCCGCCGTAACGCCTTCGGTCATCCTCACGATGAGGTGGTGCGGCGGTTTCGACGCGCAGGCAGCTGCCAGTGGAGTACCGCTCTCGATGGAGCCGTGACCCTGTGGCTCGGAAAGGCAGAGGATTCCAGCGTTCAGTCCGCCCGTGTCATACCCTGGCGCCGCAGCGGTGTCGAAGGTGGGTGCCATGCGGTAGAATCGCCCCACTGACCGCAGCCGTCGTGGTTGTGAAAGGAGGGGCTGGATGAACATGATGGATGCGCTCATCGCCGGGGGCTGGTTGATGATTCCGCTGCTGGGCTGTTCGCTGCTGGCGACGGTTATCATCATCGAGCGCCTGTGGACCCTGCGTGCCAAGCGCATTGCGCCCTATGGTCTGGGACAGGAGGTCTGCTCCCTGGTCGCCCGTGGCCAGGTCAATCTCTACTGGCTCGAGGGGCACTCGCCGCTGGGCGGGGTGCTGGCCGCCGGCTTGCGCAATGCCCGCCTGGGTCATGAGCAGGTGCGTGCCCGCCTGCAGGAGGCTGCTACCGCCGTGATCCATGACATGGAGCGCTTCCTGAGCCCGCTGGGGACCATTGCCGCCATCACGCCCCTGATCGGCCTGCTCGGTACCGTGGTAGGCATGATCGAGGTGTTTTCGGTCATCGTTGCCGGTGATGGGGCAAGTCGCACCGCCGACCTGGCCGGCGGTATCTCCCGCGCCCTGGTGACCACGGCGGCGGGCCTTACCGTGGCAATTCCCGCGCTGATGTTCCATCGCTACTTTCAGCGCCGGGTCGAGGATATTACGGTGCGCATGGAGGAGCAGGCCAGCCAGGTGGTCGAGTTCATCGCCCACTACCAGGGCAGCGTGAGCCTGTCCGATGGCGGCGAGGGTGAGCGTGTCGAGGCCGATGGCCGTCTCGCACCGGAGGTCAAGCGGTCGTGAGATTTGCGCGCCGTCGCCGCGACCCGGTGGAGGTCAACCTCACTCCGCTGATAGACGTCGTCTTTCTGCTGCTGATCTTCTTCATGGTGTCCACCACCTTCGAAACCCGGCAGGCACTGGAACTCGAACTGCCCGAGAGCGTGGCGGGCGTCGACCTGGAGCTGTCACCGGTGACCCTGGTCGTTACCGAGCAGGGGCGCTATCGGCTGGGCGAGCGAGAACTGAGCGCTGCCGAGCTGAGCGGCGCGCTTGGTGCCGAAGCGGAGCAGGCACGCATGCACGGCCTGGTGCTGGAGGCCGATGCGCGGGCCATGCACGCGGACGTGGTGCGGGCACTGGACCAGGCGGGCACGCTGGGCATCCGTCAGGTGCGAATCGCGACCCGTGAGCCCCAGGCTACATCTACCCAAGCGGAGACACCGTGACTCGACCCGGTATCCAACATTCGGGCTGGACGCTGTACAAGCGGCTGCTGAGCTATGTGAAACCCCACTGGGTTTCCTTTGCCCTGGCCATCGTCGGCTATGCCATCTATGCCGCCTCAAGTACCGCCCTGGCGGAAATGATGAAGCGCCTCATCGATGGCATCCAGAGCCCGGACGCCGCCTTTCGCCTTTTCCTGCCGCTGTTCGTGGTGGGCATGTTCGCCGCCCGGGGGGTGGGTACCTTCCTGGGCACCTACTTCATGAGCAACGTGGCACGCAACGTGGTGCACGCGCTGCGCTGCGATGTGTTCAACCACATGCTGCATCTGCCGGGCCGCTTCTTCGACTCCCATTCCAGCGGCCATCTCATCTCCCGGGTCACCTATCATGTCGAGCAGGTCACCGGTGCGGCGACCAAGGCGGTCACCATCGTGCTGCGCGAAGGCCTGTTCGTCATCGGCCTGCTGAGCTACCTGATGTGGACCAACTGGATGCTGACGCTGCTCTTCATGACCGTGACTCCCCTGATCGCGGGAGTGGTCAGCTATGCCAGCAAGCGCTTCCGGCGCATTTCACAGCGTATCCAGCACTCCATGGGCGACGTTACCCACGTGGCGTCGGAGGCCCTTTCCGGCTATCGCGTGGTGCGAACCCACGGGGCCGAGGAGTACGAGAAGGCCCGCTTCGCCGAGGCCAGCAACTACAATCGCCAGCAGAGCATGAAGGAGGCCTTGACCAAGGCCATCAGCACGCCCGTCATCCAACTGCTGGTGGCGCTGTCGCTGGCGGTGCTGGTCTGGCTGGCAATGTCGCCGGCGCTGCTCGACGACATGACCCCCGGAGAGTTTGTCGCCTTCATCACCGCCGCCTCGTTGATGGCCAAGCCGGTGCGTCAGCTCACCGAGGTCAACAGCGAGATCCAGAAGGGCATCGCCGCCGCGGCAGAGTTGTTCGGGCTGCTCGAAGTGCCCCCCGAGCGCGATGAAGGCACCCGTGAGCCGGGCCGGCTCGAGGGGCGGGTGGAGCTGCAGGACGTGCACTTCCGCTATGGCGACGACCAGCCCGAGGTGCTCAAGGGCATCGATGTGACGGTCAAGGCCGGTGAGATGATCGCCATCGTGGGGCGCTCGGGAAGTGGCAAGTCGACCCTGGTGGGGCTGCTGCCGCGCTTCTATCGTCCCACTGCGGGGCGCGTGCTGATCGATGGCGTGCCCATTGACGAGTTTCGTCTGGCGCCGCTGCGACGCCAGATCGGCCTGGTCTCTCAGCAGGTCACCCTGTTCAATGCCAGCATCGCCGACAATATCGCCTACGGCGTGCCGGATGCGGACCCGGCCGCCATCGAGGCCGCCGCTCGGGCGGCCCATGCCCACGAGTTCATCGAACCGCTGTCCCAGGGCTATGACACCGTGGTGGGCGACAACGGGGTCATGCTCTCCGGGGGCCAGCGTCAGCGACTGGCCATCGCCCGGGCGATCTTCAAGGATGCGCCGCTGCTGATCCTCGACGAGGCCACGTCGGCGCTGGACACCGAGTCGGAGCGCTATATCCAGCAGGCGCTGGAGACGGTGTGCCGGGGCCGGACCACCCTGGTCATCGCCCATCGGCTCTCCACCATCGAGCGGGCCGACCGCATCCTGGTCATGGAGCAGGGCCGCATCGTGGAACAGGGTTCCCACGATCAGTTGCTGGCCCGTGACGGTGCCTATGCCGCTCTTCATCGGCTGCAGTTCCAGGAGGCCCCGACGCCATGAAGGGGAGGGTGGCAGAGCGCTGGCTGGAAGCCGCCTATGGCGGCGCTGCCTGGCTCAGGCTGCTGCGCCCCCTGGAATCCCTCTACCGTCTCGCGGTGGCGCGCCGGGTCGCCGCCTACCGCAGCGGCAGGCGCAGGACATGGCGGGCCGGGGTGCCGGTGATCGTGGTCGGCAACCTGACCCTCGGGGGCACCGGCAAGTCGCCGATGGTGGCCTGGCTGGGGCGGCACCTGGCCGAGCGGGGCTGGCGCCCGGGTATCGTCTCGCGGGGCTATGGCGGCAGCGCCGCCGACTACCCGCTGCGGGTGACCGAGACGACGCCGGTCGATCGCTGTGGCGACGAACCGCGCATGCTGGCACGCCAGACCGGGCTGCCCGTGGTGGTGGACCCGGATCGTCCGCGTGGCGGCAAGGCGCTGGTCGAGGCGGGGTGCGATATCCTGATCAGTGACGATGGGCTGCAGCACCTGGCGCTGGGCCGTGATATGGAGCTGGTCATCGTCGATGGACGGCGTGGCTTCGGTAACGGACGCTGCCTCCCGGCAGGTCCGCTACGCGAGCCGCTGGGCCGACTGGAGGAGGTGGATGCGGTGCTGGTAAACGGCGCCCCATCCTTTGCCATGCCCGAACGGGGCTGGACCTTTCGGTTGGCGCCCATGCAGTGGCGCGCACTGCAGGACGATTCACGCTTTCCGCTCTTGCCGCTGCCTTTCTCGGGGCCGGTCCATGCGGTGGCGGGTATCGGCAACCCGGGCCGCTTCTTCGCCACTTTGGCAGAGATGGGAATAGAGGCCCGGCCTCATGCCATGGCCGACCATCACGCCTTCACCGCGCGGGATCTTGCCTTCGACGACGGTTTGCCGGTGGTGATGACGGCCAAGGATGCCGAGAAATGCCAGTTCCTTGCGCCGGCCGACAGCTGGGTGCTGGAGGTGGAAGCGCAGCCGGATGCCGGATTCGCGGCATGGCTGGATGCTCGGCTGGAAGCGCTACGATAACCTATACGATACCGTGGCCACTGTCTGGCGGCGGTCACCGTTCACCGCGGAGGTACAAGATGGACAAGGAACTGCTGGCGATGCTGGTCTGCCCGCTGTGCAAGGGCAAGCTCAAGTATGATCGTAAGGCCCAGGAGCTGCACTGCCTCTACGATGGCCTGGCCTATCCGATTCGCGATGGTATCCCCGTCATGCTGCCCGAAGAAGCCCGTCAGTTGGACGTCGATGAAAAGCTGCCGACGTCACCCGGACGCATGGGAGGCGCCTGATGGGGGACGCTGCCAATGCGTTCATTGCCGTGATCCCGGCTCGTTTCGGTGCGTCGCGACTGCCGGGCAAGCCGCTGCTCGACATCGCCGGCGAGCCCATGGTGGCGCACGTCTGGCGCCGCGCCTGCGAAAGCGCCGCCCAGCGGGTGATCGTGGCGACAGACGATGCACGTATCCGTGAAGCGCTGGCTCCCTTCGATGCCGAGGTCGTGATGACCCGGGCCGACCATCCGTCGGGTACCGATCGACTCGCCGAAGTGGCCGAACGGCTGGGTCTTGCGGACGAAGCGGTACTGGTCAACGTTCAGGGCGACGAGCCGCTGATCCCGCCGCAGTTGATCGACCAGGTGGCGGCTCGGCTTTTCGACGACCCCGAGGCCTCCATCGCGACCCTGGCCGAGCCGATCACCGACGTGGACACGCTGTTCAATCCCAATGTGGTCAAGGTGGTGCGGGCCCTCTCCGGGCGGGCCCTCTATTTCTCCCGTGCGCCCATCCCCTGGGATCGCCAGGCATTCGCGTCGCGCCCCGACTGGCTCGAGACCGATGGGTGGCTGCGTCACATCGGGCTGTACGCCTATCGCGCCGGCTTCCTGGCGCAATATGGCGACTGGACGCCGTCGCCCCTGGAGCAGCTCGAGCAGCTCGAGCAGTTGAGGGCGCTGCATCACGGCCATGCCATTCAGGTCGCCCTGGCAGCGTTGCCCAATCCTGCCGGCGTGGATACCGTCGAGGATCTTGAGCGGGTCAGGTCGCTGCTGGCCCGGAATCACTGAGGAGCTCGCCATGCGCGTACTGTTTGTCTGCCTTGGCAATATCTGCCGTTCCCCCACCGCCGAAGGCGTCTTTCGCCAGCAGTTGGAAGCCGCCGGCCTGTCCGAACGGGTCGAGGTCGACTCCTGCGGCATCGCTGCCTGGCACGTGGGCAAGGCGCCCGACCCTCGGACCCATGAAGCCGCTATGCAGCGGGGCGTCGACCTGGGAAGCCTGCGGGCTCGCCAGCTTGCGGCAGACGACTTCCTTCGCTTCGACTACCTGCTGGCCATGGATCGGGCCAACCTGGCGGCGCTGCATGAGCAGCGCCCCGCCGACTGCCGGGCCCATGTGGGGCTGTTTCTTGACTTCGCCGGCCATGCCGGGCGCGAGGTGCCCGATCCCTACTACGGGGGCGAGCAGGGCTTCGAGGTGGTGCTGGACCTGGTCGATGCGGCTTCCAGGGGGCTGATCGAGGAGATTCGCCAGCGACTCGAGGCGCAGCCGTCTTGAGCGGTGAGATCCTGACCGACCATGACCTGAGCCGCGCCAACACCCTGGGGCTGCCCTGTGTCGCCGAAGCCTTCGCGGCACCGCACTGCGTTCGTGCGCTGCAGGAGCTCCTGATGCAGGCCACGCAGCAGGGTTCGCCGGTGACGGTACTGGGCGGTGGCAGCAATCTGATCCTGCCGGAGCGGCTGCCGGGGCTGGTGTTGCAGCCGGCCCTGGATGACTGGTGGCTGGAGGAGACGCCGGACCAGGTGCTGGTGCACGCCGGGGCCGGGGTCAACTGGCATGCGCTGGTCATGGCCCTGGCCGCTGATGGGCTATGGGGCATCGAGAACCTGGCGCTGATCCCGGGGCACTGTGGCGCCGCACCGATCCAGAATATCGGCGCCTATGGCGTGGAGCTCTGCGATGTGCTGGAGGCCGTGCACCTGATCCACATGGACGACGCTCGTGAACAGGTGTTGACGCCAGGGGAGTGCGCCTTCGGATATCGCGACAGCATCTTCAAGCTTGAGCTCGCGGGCAGGGTGGTAATCACCCGCCTGGTGCTCCGCCTCTCCCGAACGCCGCGTCCGCGGCTCGAGTACGGCGACCTGGCCAGCCGGGTCGGCGACGCTCCGACGGCCCTGCAGGTGGCCGAGGCCGTCTGCCGGGTGCGCCGCGAAAAGCTGCCCGACCCGGCACTGCTCGGAAATGCAGGCAGCTTCTTCAAGAACCCCCTGGTGAGCCGGGAGGCAGCCGATCGACTGCTGACGGCCTATCCGGAATTGCCGCACTTCACCCAGCCGGATGGTCGTATCAAGCTGGCGGCTGGCTGGCTGATTGAACGCTGTGGCCTCAAGGGCTGGCGGCAAGGGCACTTCGGCGTACACGACCGCCAGGCCCTGGTGCTGGTTCACTTCGGTGGCGGCAGTGCCGCCGAGCTGCTGGACTTTGCCGCAGCGGTGGCCGGCCAGGTGGCCGAGCGTTTCGGTGTCGAACTCGAACGCGAGCCACGCCTGGCGGGCTGATTGCCACTGAGCCTCCATAGTCCGTGATGGACAGTCCGTCATAGACAGTCCGTCGTCGCTCGCCCGTCGTCGAAAGACAGCCACCGAAACGAAAACGCCCGCGCAAATGCGCGGGCGTTTTCTTTACGGCAGGCCGGGCGTCAGCCCTGCTTGCCATCCTGGGCCTTGGCTTCCTGCTCACGACGGCGGATCTCCCGCGGATCGTTGTGAGCGCGGCGGCGCCGACGGCGCTGTGCCGGCGTTTCGTCCTTGGGGGCGTCGGCATCCGCGTCTGCCTCACCGGGCTGCTCGGCCTTCGGCTGCTCGGGCTTGGCTTCCGCCTTGGGCGCGTCGGCGGGCTTCTCTGCCGGCTTGGGTGCCTCTGGCTTGGGCTGCTCGGCTTTCGGCTG
>NZ_JAKCMI010000024.1 GCF_021412585.1 Halomonas alkalisoli
TCAGAAGAAGGTCAGGCCGACCTGGAAGAGGCGTTCCACCTCGCGAATGCGGCGCTTGTCGATCACGAACAGGATCAGGTGATCGCCCGACTCCACCACCACGTCGTCGTGGGCGATCAGCACCTCCTTGCCGCGCACCAGCGCACCGATGGTGGTGCCGCTGGGCAGGTCGATGTCGCCGATGGCGCGGCCAACCACCTTGGAGGATTGCATGTCGCCGTGGGCGATGGCCTCGATCGCCTCGGCGGCACCGCGGCGCAGCGAGTGCACGTTGACGATGTCGCCGCGGCGCACGTGGGTCAGCAGGCTGCCGATGGTGGCCTGCTGCGGCGAGATGGCGATGTCGATCTCGCCGCCCTGGACCAGGTCCACGTAGGCGGCGTTGTTGATCAGCGTCAGCACCTTCTTGGCACCCATGCGCTTGGCCAGCATCGACGACATGATGTTGACCTCGTCGTCGTTGGTCAGCGCGCAAAAGATGTCGCAGTCCTCGATGTTCTCCTCTTCCAGCAGCCGCTTGTTGGTGGCGCTGCCGTGCAGCACCACGGTGCGGTCGAGGCGCTCGGCGAGCACCGTGCAGCGCTCGATGCCGTGCTCGATGATCTTGACCTGGTGGCTGTGCTCGAGGTGTTCGGCCAGCCGCTCGCCGATGTTGCCGCCGCCGGCGATCATCACCCGGCGGAAGTCGCGGTCGACCCGGCGCAGCTCACTCATCACCGCGCGGATGTCGCGGCGGGCGGCGATGAAGAAGACCTCGTCGTCGGCCTCGATCACGGTGTCGCCGCGGGGAATGATCGGCCGGTTGCGGCGGTAGATGGCCGCCACCCGGGTGTCGACGCTGGGCATGTGGCGTCGCAGGAAGCCCAGGTCCTGGCCCACCAGCGGGCCGCCGTAGAACGCCTTGACCGCCACCAGCTGCACCAGCCCACCGGCGAACTCCAGCACCTGCAGCGCGCCGGGGTGCTCGATCAACCGGCGGATGTGGTCGGTGACCACCTGCTCGGGGCTGATCAGCACGTCGATGGGCACCGCCTCGTGGGCGAACAGCCCCTTGCGGGTGAGGTAGGCGGTGGCGCGGACCCGGGCGATCTTGGTGGGGGTGCGAAACAGGGTGTGGGCGACCTGGCAGGCGATCATGTTGACCTCGTCCTGGCTGGTCACCGCGATCAGCATATCGGCGTCCTCGCAGCCGGCCTGGCGCAGCACCACGGGGTAGGAGCCCGGCCCCACCACGGTGCGGATGTCGAGCCGGGTGTGCAGCTCGCGCAGCCGCTCGCCGTCGGTGTCCACCACGGTGATGTCGTTTTCCTCGCGGGCCAGATGCTCGGCCAGCGTACCGCCGACCTGGCCGGCGCCAAGAATGATGATCTTCATTGCTATTGCTCCGTAGCCGTTTCTGGCTCTACCAGCAGCCGATAGCCAATACCCGCCTCGGTCTGGAGAAGATGCGGTGACTGGGGGTCATCGCCGAGCTTGTGGCGCAACTTGCTGATGACGATGCGCAGGTAGTGGGTGTCGTGGGCGTGGGTCGGCCCCCAGACATCACGCAACAACTGGGTCTGGGTCACCACCCGGCCGGCATGGCGTGCCAGGCGATCCAGCACGGCGTACTCCTTCGGCGTGAGGTGAACCGGCGAATCACCATGTGTGACCCGCCGAGCCGCGAGGTCGATGACCAGTTCGGCGCGGCGGTAACGCGTCAACGCAGGGCCTTCGCCTGGCTCCCCATGGCGCCGCAACAGCGAGCGTATCCGTGCCAGCAGCTCCTGGATACCGAAGGGCTTGGTAACATAATCATTGGCCCCCCGATCCAGGGCACGGACCTTTTCGGCCTCGTGCCCGCGCACCGACACCACGATGACCGGGACCGCGCTGCCTGACCGCAGCTCATCGAGTACCGCTTGGCCGTCCATGTCGGGTAGCCCAAGATCCAGCAGCACGAGGTCGGGCACTTCGTTCAGGGCACGAGCGAGCCCTTCGCCGCCGGTAGCCGCTTCGCTCACCCTGAAACCCTGCGACACAAGGCTGATGCGCAGGAAACGACGAATCTGGGGCTCGTCGTCGATGATCAGTACATGCCGATTCTCAGCCATCATCCAGCGCGCCCTCTTCTCTCTCGCTGAGCGGCAGGCGCATCACGATACTGGTGCCGCTGCCCGCCGGGCCCGGCTCTGCCGCAATGCTGCCCCCGTGGGCGCCGAGCATGCCACGGCAAATGGCCAGGCCGAGGCCACTGCCGTAGCGGCTACGGTCGCCTTCGCCCCCCGTGAAGAACATGTCGAATACCGCCTGGCGCTGTGCCGGGGGAATGCCCGGCCCCTCGTCGGTCACCCGGACCTCCAACTGCCGGTCGGTCTCGTCCAGACGGCCGGCAATGATGACCCTGCCCCCTGACGGCGAAAAGCGGGCGGCGTTGTCGATGACATTGACCAGCGCCTGTTCAATCAGTGCAGGGTGAACAAAGAGCAACGGCAACTCACCGATCCCTCTGCGCTCGATTTTCACGTGCTCCAGGGAGGGCCCCAGGCGCCTGATGGCCGATTCGATCAGGTCCTCCAGGGAAATCCAGTCACGCTCGATCTTCAGGCTGCCATGCCCCAATCGCGTCATGTCCAGCAGATTCTGTATATAGCGATTGAGCCGCTCGCTCTCGGACAGGATGCCATCCAGCAGCTCATGCTTGTCTTCGTCGCTGAGCTGAGCCTCCAGCTCACGCAGCGTACTGGCCGATCCGATGATCGATGCCAAAGGAGTGCGCAAGTCGTGGGAAACCGACGAAAGCAGCGCCGATCGCAGCCGCTCGTTCTCCTCTGACAGCCGTGCAGTCCCCAGGTCGCTGACCAGCCGGGTCCGCTCCAGGGCCATGGTGAGCTGGCTGGACAGCGCCTCGATCAACGCCTCCTGATCGGGACCCGGGGGCGTCTCGCGTACCGCCAGCTTGAGGCCCACGATACCCAGCACTCGCCCCTGTTCCACCAGGGGCAGCAGTCGCCACTGCTGGTCGGGCAGATTCTCGGTGCCGCGGCCGCTGGGCTGCCGATGCTGCCAGCTCCAGCCCGCCGCCGTGAGGGCCCCCGCGTCCAGAGTCATGCCGGGCGGGGCCGCGTGGCGGATCGTAAAGTCGGCGCCCTTCTCATCCCGGTCGAGCAGCACCACGGGAACGCCCAGCCAGCGCTCCAGCGACGTGACACCGATATCGCCCACCTGGTCCCGGTCGGTGGCGGCCGACAAGGCCCGGGCATAGGTCAGCAGCCGGTGAGTCTGCTCCCGGCTGGAGCGCAACGCCAGCAACCGGCGTCGCCCGCTGCCGGCCAGTTGGCCGACCACGACCGCCACCAGCAGGAAGAAGACCACGGTGAGCAGCTGTCCGTGCTCAACGATGGCGAGGGAGAAGCGCGGCTGGGTGAAGAAGAAGTTGAAGGCCAGAAAGCCAAGCCCAGCACTGAGCATCGCCGCCCGGGTGCCGGCCAGGGTGGCACTGGCCAGCACCGCGGCGAGGAACACCAGCGACAGGTTGGCCAGCTCCAGCCAGGACTCCAGTCCCCAGGCCACCACCAGGGCGCCCAGGACACTGAGCAGCGCCACCAACGGCTCGCGCAATCGCAGCGGCTGCCAGACGTGCCGCGGCCGGAAGCGCGAGCGCTGCCGGGCCTCCGCCACCACCATCAGGTCGAAGGTCCCACCGCGGCGCAGCAGCTGTTCGGCAAGGGTGCGGCGCCAGACACGCCAACCGGAAGGCCGGGAACAGCCCACCAGCAGGGTGGCAATGCGATGCTCGCGGGCATAGTCGTGCAACTCCGCGGCCCGGTCCTGCCCCTGGAGCACCCGGGTCTCGCCGCCCAGCCGGTGCACCATGGCGAAGTCCTTTTCCAGCACCAGCCGGCGTTCGGAGTCGTCGCGGCCGTTGTCCACGTGTATTGCGCGCCAGCGCACGCCATCGCGCTCGGCCAGGCGATGGGCGGTGCGTACCAGGGCCGCGTCCTCGCTGCCGCCGCTGAGCGCCACCAGCAGGCGCACGCCTTTCGCCGCCCCTCGGCGAACTTGCTCGACATCACCTGGCGCCGCTGCCGGCGTCGGATCACTGGCGGGGCGTGAATCGGGAGTGGCGTTCATCGATCCGGTCGTCCTCGGGGTTGGGGAGTTCTTCAGACTACCTGCGCCAGAACATTGGCGTCAGCAATACCAGCACCGTGAGTATCTCGAGCCGCCCCATCAGCATACCCACACATAACAGCCATTTGGCCGCATCCGGTAGCGGTGCAAAGTTGCCGGACGGGCCGATGGTGTCACCCAGCCCCGGCCCGACGTTGGCCACGGCGGTGGCCGCACCGGAAAGCGCGGTGACCAAATCGAGGCCCAGCAAGGAGAGCCCCAGGGCCAACCCGGCAATGGTGAGAAAAAAGAAGAAGGAGAAGGCCACCACGCCGCGAGTGACTTCATCGGTCAGCGGTTGATTATTGTAGCGTGAGGCGAACACACCGCTGGAGTGGATCAGGTAACGCAGCTGGTTGCGCAGCAGAATGGTCGACACCTGAAAGCGGAAGATCTTCATGCCGCCACTGGTGGAGCCGCTGCAGCCGCCGACGAAGGTCAGGTAGAAGAACGCGACGAAGGCCAGCGGCCCCCAGACGCTATAGTCATCCGAGGCGTAGCCGGTGGTCGTAACGACGGATATCACATTGAAGGCGACATGGGTGAGCGCCTCGAAGGGCGGCGTTCCCAGCCACATTCTCCATAGGGTAAGGCTCAGGATGACGATCACCAGCAGCAGCAAGAGACCCTGCACCTGCTGATCTCGCCACAGTGCCAGCCGGGAACCGCGCAACACACGGATATAAAGCACGAAGGGAAGCGCACCTGCCAGCATGAAGAGGCTGGCCGCCCAGAGCAGGAAAGGGCGATCGCCATAGGCCCCGAACGAGGCATCCGAATTGGCAAAGCCCCCCGTAGCCACCGAGGTCATGCCGTGCACCACCGCATCGAGCAGCGCCATGCCACCCAGCCAGTAGGTCAGCATGGCGATCAGGGTGAAGCCGCAATAGACGCCCAGGGTGGCCTTGGCGATACCACCGGTGCGAGGCATCACCTTGTCGGACCAGTCCGAGGACTCGGTGTGGAAGAGCCGCATGCCGCCGACCTTGAGGAACGGCAGGATGGCGATCCCCATCACGATGATACCGATGCCGCCCAGCCACTGCATGATCCCCCGCCACAGCTTGAGGCCATCGGAGAGGGTCTCGATGCCCACGAGAATCGTCGAGCCGGTGGTGGTGATCGCAGACACCGACTCGAAGACGGCATTGGTGAAAGAAAGCTGGGGGGCACCCAATACCAGGGGCAGGCTGGCAAAACCACTGATACTGACCCAACTGAAGGTCGTCAGTACGAACATCTGCCAGGGCTTGAGTTCTATCGCCACCTTCAGCGTGGCGAGCCAGCTCAGCGCCACCGCACTCAGCACGATGACCATCGATAGGCCGAATGCCGTGGCGTCGGGCTCCCCCTCGACCAACAACACCACCCAGGGCAACGCCATGAACAAGGCCAGCACCATCCAGAGGACCGACAACACCTTGAGGACCGGCGCCCAGCTCCGCCATTGATAACCGAGCCGCTGATGCAGCCCCCGCTGTTCGAACATGCCGTCTTCGCCCATGACAATCCGAGTAGAAACCGAGCCCATCACTCTCAAGCCGACATGACATCACGCCATCGTCTAAAAAATCCGTAAAAAAACCAGCCCGCCAGTCAGGTCGACTGCATGGCAGGAAAGAGATGGGGTTGTCCCGGTCGAAGGAAGGCCAGCATGACGCTGAAGGCGAACACCCGCCCCCTGAACCGGGGGCAGATGAACACAGCTAGCAGATGGAAGAGGGCCTAGGCTTCAGGCCTTGGTGACGTAGCGCAGTATCTCGACGACCTGATCGGTGGTGGTCGCCCAGGCCATGGCCGAGGCGTCGACTTCCTTGAGCGGATGGATGATCTCCTCGCCATGCAGGGTGACATACGGCTTGCCCAGTGCCGCACAGTAGCCGGCATCGAAGGCGGCATTCCACTGCTTGTACTTGTCGCCGAAACGAACCACCACCAGGTCGCTCTGCTCGATCAGCGTCTTGGTGCGGATGGCGTTGACCTTGGACGACTTGTGGTCGCGCCAGAACGGGTTGCTCTCCGCCCCGAGGTGGTCGCCGGCGGCATCGCTGGCCGCGTGGTCGGTCACCGCCGAGGTGAAGACGATGTCCAGGCCGGCCGCCTCGGCGCCGCGCTGAATCTCGTCGCGCCAATCGGTGTGGATTTCCCCGGAAAGGTAGACATAAAAGCTCATGGAGGACTCCTGGGCTGATAAATGAAGGGTGCCCATCATAGCCTATGGAGCCACCGCTGACTTCAGGCCCGGCTCGATACCATGGCGTAAGTCCTATCGCACAAGAAGGCATGCCTGGGGAGCGACGGCTCAACCCACCAGGCTGTCACCGACCGAGATGAACTGATCCCGGCCTTCGAGCAGGGTGGCATTCTGGCCAAAATAGGCCCCGGGGCGAAACGGCTGGGTCTTCATCTCCATCAGGGTCTTGAGCGGTTCGCCGGGGATCGCGATGCTTCCGGTCGCCTGATCCACCGTGGTGATCTTGCAGCGCTGGCAGGGCTTGCGTATGCCGAAGCGATAGCCCTCGGGAGAACCAAGCTCACTCCACCCGTCCTCGGCAAAGGGGGCGGCTCCCTCCACCACGATATTGGGACGAAAACGGTTCATCGGCAGTGGCGACAGCCCCTTGCGCTGCAGCGCCTGGTTGAGCGCTGCCAGTGACGCCTCCGAGGCAATCAGGAAGGGATAGCCATCGGCGAAAGCGGTGTGGGCGTTCTCGCCCTGCTGGTAGAAGGGATCGATGGCACGACGCTCGTCGGGTGCAAAGCGCACCAGGCGCAGCCCGCTGCCTTTCCAGTCGCCCAGCACGCTGTTCAACCACTGCGCCGCCTCGGGGCCTTCGTCCAGCGCCCGGCAGGCATCTTCCCAGACATAGGCCGTCAGTGACGGCTGGTCGCTGCGCGCCAGCTCGATGGCCAGCGGCGCCACCTCAGGATGCTCCAGCAGCAGCCGGTCACTTTCCAGGCGGACAGCGATCCGGGCCATGGCCGGCATCTGCCGCTGGGTCACGAAACGCCCCACATCATCCACCACCATCCAGTTTCGATCATGGGCGATACCTCGTTCACCGAGTACCGCGCGCTCCAGGGTAATTCCACTCAGCGACTTGACCGGATACAGATGAATTCCTGAAATCTTCACGTCGACCTCCCCATGTCGTTTACCCCCATCGTTCATCAAGGCAGCGGCTGGGACAAAGCATACGCCTGCACATCGTTGAGCCCACTCGCTGCCGCCCTGCCTATACCGCAATGCGGCTTCAATCTCGCTGCTACACTGCGTTGGTAACAACTCAATCGCGCGAGGGAGAAGCATGCCCTATGTCGTGAAATACCGCCTGGCCCTATGTCTGTCGCTCTCCGCTCTTCGCCGACCGATCCTGGTAGCGACCGCGTCACTGCTGCTGCCCTTGGCTGCCACCAGTATCGCCGATGAGGGGGGCGTTACCTGGCAGCCGGCCCTGCAGATCGCCAGCGGTGAAGCCCATATAGGGCCATGGCGCATGAACGAGTCGGACTTTCGCTATGTGGACGACCCAACGGTTGCCCTGCACCAGGACGGCACCGCAGCAGTACTCTGGGTCGACCAGGCGCGGCAGGACATCTTCTTCCAGTCTATCGGCCGTAGCGGCGAACCACAGCACGACGAGCCCATCAACGTATCACGCAGCGGCGGCACCTTCTCCTGGCTCCCCCGGTTGGTGATCGCTGGCGACGACCCCGACACCCTCTACGTACTCTGGCAAGAGATTATCTTTTCCGGTGGCAGCCATGGCGGCGACATCCTGTTCGCCCGTTCGCAGGATGGCGGCATGACGTTCAGCGAACCGCTCAATCTCTCCCGGTCACGGGAAGGTGCCGGCAAGGGGCGGCTGACCGAGCAGCGCTGGGACAATGGCAGCCTGGACCTGGCCGAAGGCCCCGATGGCATCATCTGGGCCGCCTGGACGGCCTATGAGGGCGACCTGTACATCAGCCATTCTCAGGATGGTGGCAGTACCTTTGTCCGGCCGCAGCCGGTGGCCAGGGACGACACCAGGCCCGCCCGAGGCCCCAGCCTTGCCGTGGATGGCGAAGGGAGGGTACATCTGGCCTGGAGCGTGGGCGAAGACCCGGCCGCCGATATTCACTACACCCTGTTCGACAGCAGCGGGGCTATCCTGGCAGAGCCTGCAGCCGTCGCTACCTCTCGGGGGCACTCGGACGCCCCCTCCCTGGCGGTGGATGCCAACGGTACCGTACACCTGGCCTATGCCGAGGCCACCGAAGGCCCTGGGCAGCCGGTCCGCATTCGCTATACCCGGGCCGACCGCGGCGAACACTTCAGCGCCCCAAGGGAGCTGGTCGACGAGCGGAGCGAAAGCGCTGCCGGCCAAGGGTATCCATCCATCGCGGTGGCGGGCAGCCATGTCCACCTGCTCTGGGAGCAATTCCCCGACCCAGGCCTGCGCCCTCGCGGCCTGGGCATGACGCACTCCCCGGATGCCGGCGAGACATTCGCCACCCCAAGCGTCGTACCGCAGAGCAGCGCCGTCGCCGGCTTCAATGGCAGCCTTCAGGGGCTATTGACCCGCAAGCTAGCGGTGAATGACAACGGTGACATCGCAGTGGTAAACAGCATCTTTCTACCCGGAGAAGCCAGCCATGTCTGGTTGATCCGAGGGCGGAGAGAGCACTGACAAGCGGGCCGGCATTGGCGACAATGTCGGTCCGCTTACATTACGAGGACAATCGGCATGACTCAGGCCTGGCAACAGTATCGTAGCGCACCCGCACTTGGCACGCGCCTCGTCAGGCTCGATGAAGTCGATGTGGGCAGCACCCACAGCCTGACCCTGAAATGCGAAAAGGGGAGCTTTCCCCTGCTGCTGGTGCGCCTGGACGAGATCCCTCTCGCCTACGTCAACGCCTGCCCGCACCAGTACCTGCCCCTGGACCAGCGTGGCTCACGCATTCTCAGCCACGACGGCGAAGCACTTCGCTGCACCAATCACGACGCCACTTTCTCCGCCCGTACCGGCGAGGGGCTCAGCGGCCACGGCGAGGGCTGCGCCCTGGATCCGGTGCCGCTGAGCGTCGATGACGACGGCTGGCTGGTGATCGGCAACGCTGAGTAGCGCTGTCTCGCCTGCAAGGCCCTGATAAAAACTATCAGAAAATTTGATGGGATCTCCCACTTCCCATAGTCCAAATTCATACGTAATCTTTGCTGTTTAGCCTTTTCTTGCCAAGGATGACGCATGTCGCCGGCCGATACGCTCCGCCTGATCCTGCTCTCCTCGCTGTGGGGCATGTCGTTCATCTTCATGCGGGTGGCGGTCCCCGAGTTCGGCCCCGTGCCGCTGATCCTGGTGCGAATGGGCGTCGGCGCCCTCCTGCTGATTCCACTGCTGCTCAGCCTGCGCTACCTGAAGCTGGTCTGGGAAAACAAGGGCGGGCTGCTGCTGCTGGGCCTGGTCAATCACGTGCTGCCCTTCGTCCTGCTGGCGCTGGCCACGGTGCGCCTGGAGGCTGGCTTCACCTCGCTGATCAACGCCACCACCCCGATCTTCACCGCGCTGCTGGGGGCCCTGTTCTTCACTACGCCGGTGCAGCGCCAGCAGTACCTGGGACTCGCCCTCGCCTTCGCCGGGGTCTATGTACTCTCGGCCAACCGGCTGGACTTCGCGCTGGGCGGTGACGGCTGGTTCATTCTGTCGGCGCTGGGGGCCACCTTCTGCTATGGCGTCGCCAGCAATTATTCCAAGACCTATCTCTCGCATCTTCCGGTTCGCGTCCTGGCGGCGGGCAGCACGGCGATGTCGGCACTGATCCTGCTCATCCCCGGCCTGCTGCTCTGGCCAACCGAACCCATCAGCGGACTGGCCTGGGCCAACGGCCTGAGCCTTGCGGTGTTCAGTACCACCGTGGCATTCCTGCTCTATTTCGGGCTGATCTCCAGCGCCGGGGCGACAGCCACCTCGACGGTCACCTTCCTGGTACCGGTCAGCGCACTGCTCTGGGGCTACCTGCTGCTTGGGGAAGTGCTCAGCCTGCAGATACTGGCCGGCATGGCGATCACCCTGGTGGGTACCGCCGTCGCCACTGGCATCCTGCGGCTGCGTCGCCGGACAATGATCTGACGCCCATCTGGGTCTTTTTCACCACGCTGCCAGCCAGGTTACAGACTGCAAAAAGTCCGTAGCAGACGGCAACCCGCTTGCTATGCTCAGGAAGATGCCGGGCATAGTCGCGTCAGCCTTTCACCCACGACGATCCCCATGGACCATGACGGTTGTCCATGAACCCGGCAGGTCTACTCTGCATGGGGACAAAACTATGAAAACAACAAACGCAGTGGGCATTGCAATAGCGGGCCTGGTGGTCACTGGCAGCCTGGCCTCCAGTCTTGCCCTGGCACATTCGTCTGACGCCCTAGAGGGAGAGGATGTCGCCGCACTGGTCGAGTCGATTCGAATTGCCACCCAGCGATTCGAGGACGTCGACGTGGCCTTGGCCGAGGGCTACATTCCGGACCCCACCGGCCAGTGTGTCAGCGCGGCTGCAGAGGGGCTGCCCGCCGAACTCGGAGACATGGGTATCCACTACCTGCGCCCCGACCTGCTGGGCATAACGGCAACCGAGCCGCGGATCGACGGCACCGGAACCCATACCGACTTTCTCAATCCCTCCATCCTGCTCTACGAACCGCAGCAAGACGGGACACTGGTGCTGGTCGGCGTCGAGAACCTGGTGTTCCAGAAGGCCTGGGAGGAGGCGGGCAATACCGAGCCGCCCACCTTCGCTGGCCGCGCCTGGGACTACATGGCCAACGACCCCGAGACCGCCATCGACGAGGCACACGGCTTCGCTCCTCACTACGACCAGCACGTGTGGTTTCGGGACAATGCTGTCACCCATCTCGAGCCCTTCAACCCACTGGTGAGCTGCGCCCATCACACCCTGTGAAGCGATGGGGTACCGTAGCAGCACTCGGCGGTAACACCGGAGTACGAAAAAAGGCGGCAGTGGCCAATTCGCCACTGCCGCCTCTTCACATTCCGCAGAGCCTCAGAAGTTAGGCTTGCGCTTCTCGACGAAGGCGCTCATGCCTTCGCTCTGCTCCTCACCGGCGAAGCAGCAGGCGAACAGGGCCGTTTCCAGGGCCAGGGCGCTGTCCAGATCCTGGTCCATGCCATCGTGGACCGCCTGCTTGGCACCGCGCACTGCCAGCGGGCCGTTACCGGACAGCTGCTTGGTCAGCTCATCGGCATAGGCTTCGAGCTCGGCCTGGGGCATGACGCGGTTGACCAGGCCGATGCGCAGCGCCTCCTGGGCATCGATCTTGCGGCCGGTGGTGACCAGGTCCAGCGCCATGGCCGGACCGACCCGGCGCGGCAGGCGCTGGGTGCCGCCGAAGCCGGGAATGACCCCCAGCAGCACTTCCGGCTGACCGAAGACGGCATTATCGCTGGCTACTGCCCAGTCGCAGGCCAGCGCCAGTTCGCAGCCGCCGCCAAGACAAAAGCCATTCACCAGGGCGACCACCGGCACCGGGAGCGTTTCCAGTCGCTTGATGGTACGCAGTGCCTGGCTGGCGAAGGCCCGCGCCTCCTCCGGCGTCTTCTCGCGCATCTCGGTGATATCGGCACCGGCGACGAAGGACTTCTCGCCGGAGCCGGTAATCAGCACGCCGCGCAGGTCGTCGCGCTTCTCCAGGTCCGTCAGAACCGCTTCCAGCTCGGCGAGCACGGCGCTGTTCAGCGCGTTCAATGCCTTGGGCCGGGTGATGGTCAGGCGTACGATGCCATCGCGATCGTCAATCTCGATCAGCTTCTCGCTCATGTGGGGCTCCTGATCAATGCAAACGCATTCTTGTTGAAGGGATACCGACCTACCCTAGCGAACGCTTGGTAGGTCGGCAATCCCCATTTTCGTCGCAGTGTAGAAATGGTAGTTCCCTGCACAAGGGGCGCCGGGAATGGGTCCAAAGAGGAGGTCATTTGCCATGGATGGCAAATGTAGCGCCCATGGAAGGGTTCACAGCGCCTCCTCGATGGACCCATTGCCGGGATAGCCCCGGGATACGGTCAGCTGTAGACGTGGAACCCTCGGCCACTCTTCCGCCCCAGGTAACCGGCGGCCACCATGCGCCGGAGCAGCGGGCAGGGCCGGTACTTGGGATCGCCGAAGCCCTCTTGCAGTACCTCCATGATCGCCAGGCAGACATCCAGGCCGATCAGGTCAGCAAGCTGAAGCGGCCCCATGGGGTGGGCGGCACCGAGCTTCATCGACTGGTCGATGTCCTCGGCGGTCGCAGCCCCTTCCTGCAGCAGGAAGGCCGCTTCGTTGATCATCGGCACCAGCAGGCGGTTGACGGCGAACCCCGGCGAGTCGGCGATGGCCACTGGCGTCTTGCCCAGGGCCTCGGCCAATGCCTCGATCTGCGCCACGGTGGCATCAGAGGTCTGCTCGGCGCGAATCACCTCGACCAGCTTGAGCACCGGCACCGGGTTGAAGAAGTGCATGCCCACCACACGCTCGGGACGCTCGCACACCGCGGCAAGCCGGGTCAGCGACAGCGATGAGGTGTTGGAGGCAAGGATAGCCTCATGGGTCAGCCGGCTGAGGTCGCGGAACAGCTTCTCCTTCAGCGCCGGCTGCTCCGGTGCCGCCTCGATGATCACGGCACAGTCACGCAGGGCGTCCAGTGCCGTGGTCACCGCCAGCCGCTCCAGGGCCGCCCCCTTGTCGGCCTCGGAGAGCTTCTCCTTGGCCACCAGCTTGCCCAGCCCCTTGTCGATAGCCGCCTGGGCACGGGTAAGCTGTTCGTCGGCCACGTCATAGAGCTGAACCGAGAAGCCGCTTGTCGCCAGAACCTGTGCAATGCCCTGCCCCATGGTCCCCGCGCCGACTACACCAATCTGCTGTGAGTTCATCTATTCACTCTCCTGTGAGGCGTTATGACTTGCGCGCTTCTTCACGCAGCACGAATTTCTGGATCTTGCCGGTGGAGGTCTTGGGCAATTCGCTGAAGATCACCGTCTTGGGCACCTTGAAGCGGGCCAGGTGCTCCCGGCAGTGCGCGATGATGTCCGCTTCGGTGACCTCGCCGTAGCCCACCTTGAGCTTGACGAAGGCGCAGGGGGTCTCGCCCCACTTCTCGTCGGGCTTGGCCACCACCGCGGCCTCTTCCACGGCCGGGTGCGAATAGATGGCGTTTTCCACCTCGATGGTGGAGATGTTCTCGCCACCGGAGATGATGATGTCCTTGGAGCGGTCCTTGATCTCGATGTAGCCGTCCGCATGCCAGACCGCCAGGTCGCCGGTGTGATACCAGCCGCCCTCCAGCGCCTGCTCGGTGGCCGCCTCGTTCTTGAGGTAGCCCTTCATCACGTTGTTGCCACGCATCAGGATCTCGCCAACGGTCTCGCCGTCCTTGGGTACGGGCTCCAGGGTATTGGGATCGGCGACACAGAGCGCTTCGAGCATGTGGTAGCGCACGCCCTGGCGCGACTTGATCTTCGCCCGCTCCTCCACCGGCAGTTCATCCCACGCCTCGCGCCAGGCACAGACGGTCACCGGGCCATAGACCTCGGTGAGGCCGTAGACGTGGGTCACCTCGATGCCCATCTTCTCCACCCCGGAGATCACGGAGGCGGGAGGCGCGGCGCCGGCGGTGGTGACCTTCACCGGATGGTCGAAGTCGCGCTTGTCCTCGTCGGGGAGATTGACCAGGCCGTTGAGGACGATGGGTGCCCCGCTGAAATGGGTCACACCCTCGTCGGCGATAAGCGCCATGATCTTTCTGGGATCGACCCTGCGCAGGCACACGCTGGTACCGGCATTGGCGGCGATGGTCCAGGGGAAGCACCAGCCGTTGCAGTGGAACATCGGCAGCGTCCAGAGATAGATCGGGTGGTGTGGCATGGCCCACTCGAGGATATTGCTCACCGCATTCAGGTAGGCGCCGCGGTGATGGTAGACCACCCCCTTGGGCTTGCCGGTGGTGCCGGAGGTGTAGTTGAGCGAGATCGCCTGCCACTCATCCTCGGGCAGCCGGTAGGCGTAGTCCGGGTCGCCCTCGGCCAGCAGCGCCTCGTACTCCAGCTCACCGATATGGCGGACTTCGCCCTCGAAGAGGGCATCGTCCACGTCGATCACCAGCGGCTTGATGGCCAGCTGCGAAACAGCTTCCTCGACGACGTCGGCAAACTCCGGGTCCACCAGCACCACCTGGGCCTCACCATGCTCGAGCATGTAGGCGATGGCCTCGGCATCGAGGCGGATGTTCAGCGTATTGAGCACGCAGCCGGCCAGCGGCACGCCGAAGTGCGCCTCGAACATGGCGGGCACGTTGGGCAGCATGGCTGCTACCGTCTCGCCGGGCTTGATGCCGCGTTTCTCCAGCGCCGAGGCGAGCCGGCGACAGCGCGCCCAGGTCTCGCTCCAACTTCGGCGGACGTCGCCATGCACCACCGCCGGATAATCCGGGTAGATGGAGGCGCTGCGCTCGATGAAGGTCAGCGGCGACAGCGGGACAAAGTTGGCCTGCGTCTTGGGCAGGCCCTGTTCGAAGATGCTGTTGTTCATGGTGGGCTCCATTCTGGCGCTGTTATCGTAGTGCTGTGCTTTGCCGCCTGGCTCCTGTGGCCTGGCTCCTGTGGTCTGGCTCTTGCGGACAGTACCGGCGGCGGGATCAGATGGCCTTGGCATCGAAACCGGCCAGACTCGCCATGCCGGCCTCGATCACGCTGCGGTTGGCGCGGCCGACCGGCAGCCACTGGCGCAGGGCGAAGTCGGCAGCGGCCAGCTTGGCCTGATAGAACGGCTCGCTGCTGCCGGCAGCCTGGGCGGCACTGGCCTTGAGGGCGGACTGCCCCATCTGCCAGGCGCACAGCACGTGGCCAGCCAGGTTGAGGAAGGGCGTGGCATAGGCCTGGATGGCATCCGCACCGTTCTCGGGATCGCTGCCCTGTTCCAGCACGATGGCCATCGCGGCGCGAAGGTCGGCGGCCCCGGCGGCCAGGCTCTCGCCAAGGGCGGCCAGTTCACCATTGCCGCGCAATGCCTCGGCAGTGGCTTCGACCCGCCCGAGCAGGTCGTTGAGCGCCGCGCCACCGTCGCGCTGCAGCTTGCGCCCGGCCAGGTCGAGCGCCTGGATGCCGTTGGTGCCTTCATAGATCGGTGCGATGCGGGCATCACGCAGCAGCTGGGCGGCGCCGGTCTCCTCGATGAAGCCCATGCCGCCGTGAACCTGCACCCCCATGGAGGCGATATCCACCGCCTGGTCGGTGGAGAAGCTCTTGACCACGGGAATCAGCACGTCGGCCCGGGCCTGGGCGGCCTTGCGCTCGAACGCGTCGCCAGCATGACGAGCCACGTCCAGTTCGGCGGCACAATAGAGCGCCAGGGCACGCAGGGCGTCGGTGCGGGCACGCATGGAAAGCAGCATGCGCCGCACGTCGAGATGCTCGCTGATGGTGGCTTCACTACCGTGGACCTTGCCCTGCACACGGTCCAGCGCATAGGCGAAGGCATGCTGGCAGGCACGCTCGGCCACGCCGATACCCTGAATGCCGACCTTGTGGCGCGCCTCGTTCATCATGGTGAACATGTGGTTGAGGCCGCGCCCCTCCTCACCCACCAGGTAACCGATGGCACCCTCGCCCTCGCCGAAGCTCAGGGTGCAGGTGGGCGAGCCGTGGATGCCGAGCTTGTGCTCGATGGAGGCGCAGACCACGTCGTTGCGCTCGCCCAGCGAGCCGTCGGCATTGACCAGGAATTTCGGAACCAGGAACAGTGAGATGCCCTTGTTGCCCTCGGGGGCATCGGGCTTGCGCGCCAGCACCAGGTGGATGATGTTCTCGGCGGCGTCGTGCTCGCCCCAGGTAATGAATATCTTCTGACCGAACAGGCGATAACGATCCGCCTCTTCTTCCGGGCATGGCACCGCGCGGGTACGCACCCTGGAAAGATCGGAGCCGGCCTGGGGCTCGGTGAGGTTCATGGTACCGGTCCAGCTCCCCTCTACCAGCCTGGGCAGGTAGGTCTCCTTGAGCGCGTCGCTGCCGTGGTGTGCCAGCGCCTCGATGGCACCGGCGGTGAGCATCGGGCAGAGCCCCAGTGCCATGTTGGCGCCGTGGAGCATCTCCTGCACGCTGCTTGCCACCACCTCGGGCAGGCCCTGGCCCCCCAGTGCCTCGGAGACGCCGATGCCGTTCCAGCCGCCCTCGGCATAGGCCCGATACGCCTCGATGAAGCCCTCGGGCAGGGTCACGCCGCCATCGTCACGACGGGTACAGCCCTGCTGGTCGCCGCTGGCATTCAGCGGCCCCCATACCTCGCCCGCCAGCTTGGCGGCCTCCTCCAGTACCGCCTCGACCAGGTCCGGGCTGGCCTCCTCGAAGCCAGGCAGGGCCAGCGAGCGATGCTCGAGCAGTTCCTCGAGCACGAAGCGAAGATCACGAACGGGGGCAGCAAAGGGATACATGACAATACCTCGGGAAAATGATAACCGGAATAGTAGATTCACTACTTCTCGTTAACCATTATCCCTAGGTCGCAGGCAATTCACCAGAAAAAGGCGAATCACCCGACAAAGACAGTGCGCCCGAGACACAAGGCATCGGGCGCAGAATAACGACGGGGCGGACTATTCAATCGCTTCAGCCGCGGGAGGGGCTCGTCGTCTCGTCAGGCAGCCGCTCCTGGTCGGACGCCGCCGCATGGGGCGGTTCCTCATCCTCGTAGTAGACGATATGTGGCTCATCGGGAGGCGGCGGGCCAACCAGTGGCTCGACCGTCTCCACTTCCGGCACTGCGTCGGACAGGTCCTCGACGTACTCATGCTCGGTTGCGCCTTGCATCAGCTCTTCGGTCACAGCCAGCTCGGCGCCGGCCGACGACATGGGCGTAGTCGGCGAGAACGGTGCCACCGGCAGCGGCGCCGGACGCACGCTACGCCGCCAGCCGAAGAAGGCCACCATGCCGATGCTCATGGCTCCGAAGGCCCAGAACAGGCCCGCATCGCCCACCACCGCCATGACCGGCGAAATCAGCGGCGGGCTCACGGTGGAGCCGATGGCATTGATCAGCAGCAGGCCCTGGCTCATGCGCACCAGGGCGCCTGCCGGGGCACGGTCTGCGGCATGGCCGACCGCGACCGGATAAAGCGCGAAGACGCCGCCACCGAGCAGGAAGAGCAGCCCCGCCATCACCCAGATATTCGGCGGCAACAGCAGCATGCCAGCCGATATCAGCGTACAGAAGGTGCCAATCAGGATCAGCACCATCTGGCGATCGTGGCGGTCGGACCAGCGGCCGATGGGATACTGCAGCAACATCGCCCCCAGGATCACCACCGCCATCATCTGGCCGATCTGATTCACCGTCAGGCCGATGCGCTGCAGATAGAGCGGCAGCAGCGAATAGACAGCGGCCACCGCCAACCCGGAGCCGAAGCTGCCCATGACCCCGGTAGGCGTCAGGGTGATCAGGCGCATCGGCGAGAGCGGCTCGGCATGCTCGATCAGCGGGGACACCCGCGGGATCATCGCCATGGGCAGCACCGACAGCGAGGCCAGCATGCCGATCACCATGAAGGGTGCGGTGACACCCATGGCATCGGTCACACCCAGCAGCAGCTGGCCGAGGACACCGGCGGCATACAGCGAAATCATGTAGAGCGCCAGCAGGCGGCCGCGCACCTTCGCCTCACCGGACGTCAGCAGCCAGCTTTCGATGACCAGGTAGACCCCCACGGTGGCCCAGCCGCCGATCAGGCGCAGCCCGAACCAGGAGATCGGGTCGAGCCATAGCCCCTGCAGCAGTACGGTGACCGCAACCAGCGAAGCAAAGGTGCCATAGGCGCGGATATGGCCGATGCGCAGCAGCAGCCGGTCATTGAACATCGCCCCCAGCGCCAGGCCAATGAAGTAGGCCGACGAAACCCAGCCGATCACCACCGGAGACTCGCCGGCGGCGTCCAGGCGCAGGGTGATCAGGGTCGCCAGGAAACCGTTGCCGATTCCGAGAATGAAGAGCCCCAGCAGGGGCGCCAGGGCCATGGCCAGCAGTTGCCGCGACATGAACGGGCCTCACAGCAGCAGATGAAGAAGAGAAGCGTGGCAGAAATTGCCGCACGGCGCCTTGCCGGGGATCAGGGTTCGGCGGCTCCCGAGGATGCTGACGCAACGTCGAAGCGCGCGAATCATACGCCCGCGACCGGCCAAGTCAATCGCTTTGTGGACCATGCTCGCCAGTCCTGGAATTTTGCTCGGCAAACAGCCTGAACTTCAGAATGATTTACCGCTTCTGCAACAGGGCCACGTCCGCCGCAGGAAACTCGACGCGCATGCCCAGGTGATCGGCCAGCCACGCGAAGCTCGCCTCGCTGAAGAAACAAACGTGGCTGGGGTCGAGGATGTAGTGCCAGCGGGTGAAGGCTTGCTGGGTGGTAACCCGCTTGGTCATTAGCCCCAGCCAGCCAGCGGGCCTCAGCAGGCTGGCCAACCGCTCGAGCTCAGGCCCCGGTTCGAAGAGATGCTCTGCCACTTCGGTGGCGGTGACGAAATCGTAGTGACGTTCCAGGGCCGCTGGGTCGGGGGCGTAGAAGGGATCGTAGATCGCCATGGGGTGTCCCGCCTCCTCGAACATGACCGAGAGGGTCGGGCCGGGACCGGCACCGAAATCGAGACCGCAGGCACCCGGTACCAGCCGTTCGCGCAGCGGCGTATAAAGCCGTGACAGGAACTGCCGATAACCGATGTCGTCGGGGCTGTTCCGGTGCTGGTCGTAGACCGCTTTCTCCGCTTCGGGCGCAAGGCGCTGGGCGGAAGGCACGAAGACCAGCCGGCAGTCAGTGCAACGGTAGTAATCGCGCCGCGTATCCCGATGAAAATGTGTCGTTTCGGCGGATGCACATAGCGGGCAGGTCAGCATCATCGTATCCTTCTGGGCTTGACGACTCGAGCTTATAGAACACAGATCACAACGAGGAGGCCGGCAATGCTGTCAGGTCTGGACCACCTGGTCATCACCGTGACCGATATTTCCCGCGCCGTGGACTTCTATTCCCGGGTGCTGGGGCTGGAGGTGCGCTACCGCGACCGTGAGCGCGTCGACCTGATGCTCGGCGACGTGGCCCTGCGCCTGCACTGGACGGCCACCGACATCGAGCCCCGTGCCGCCACCCCCACCCCGGGGAGCCTCGACCTCTGCCTGCGCAGCCTGCTGCCGCTGGACGAAGTGCAGCGACATCTGGAAGCGCTGGATGTCGAGGTGGAGCTCGGCCCGGTCGACCGTCAGGGCGCCACCGGCCCCATCGAGTCGCTCTACCTGCGCGACCCGGACGGCAACCTGCTGGAGATCAGCCGTCCGCTGAAGACGGCCAGCGAATAGCCGCTCCACTGGCATTGTCTCATCTGGCCGGTATCATTGGTGTGACTGGCCAAGTCAGCAACACACCTCGCCATTCACTTGCTGGACGTGACATGACCGATAACCTGCATCCTGATGATAACCGTGACCACCGGGCCGTGACCGATCCGGGGTCGCCCGACACCACCATTCCCATCGTCATCTATGCGCTGTTTCTTGCCGGCATCATCAGCGGCGGGCTGACGCAGTTGGTCGGTGTGGTGATCGCCTATGTCTACCGCGGCAAGGGACCTCACTGGCTCGATGAGCATTATCGCTACCATATCCGTACCTTCTGGATGGCGATGCTCTACTTTGCGGTCTCCGGCCTGCTGACGCTGATCATGATCGGCTTCGTCACCTGGTTACTGGCGGTGATCTGGCTTGTGATTCGCTGCGTGAAAGGGCTCAAGAGCCTGCAGGAGAAGCGCGCGCCCGATAACGTGGATACCTGGCTGTTCTGACGTTCATGAGCGCATCTCGACCCCGTTCCAGCGCCATCCAGGCGCGTCTCGCCACCACGCTGTGGCGCACCCTCGCCGGCCGTCGTCTCGCCAGCCTGTGGCGCCTTTCCCGGCTGATCGGCCCGCTGGTGTATCGCCTGAGCCGACGCGAGCGCGACGTCACCGAAATCAATCTCGCCCAGGTCTATCCCGACCAGAGCGCGGCAGCGCGTCGTGGCCTGGCCCGGGAAAGCCTGACGCACTCCACCGCCACCATGCTGGAGCTGGGCTTCGCCTGGATGGCCGACCCGAACCGGGTCGAGACCTCCATCGTCGAAGTCCATGGCCGGGAACTGCTCGACGAGGCCCGCGCCCAGGGGCGGGGCGTCATCGTTCTGGCGCCGCATTTCGGCAACTGGGAGGTGCTCAACTTCTGGCTCTCCAGCCACTTCCCCTTCACTGCCATGTACGAGCCACCCAAGGTCGATGAGCTCGACCCCGTCACGCGTGAGGGTCGTGAGCGCATGGGTGCGACGCTGGTACCCACCAACCCCCGCGGCGTGGCGGCACTGCTCAAGGCGCTCAAGCGCTGCGAAGCCATCGGCATCCTGCCCGACCAGGAACCCAGCTGGGGCAGCGGCGTCTTCGCCCCCTTCTACGGTCGCCTGGCCTATACCGCCACCCTGCTGCCCAAGCTGGTGGCCCGCACCGACGCACGCGTCGTCACCGGCGTGGCGCGGCGCATCCCCGGCCGCGGCTTCGCCATCCACTTCCTGGCCGCCGACGAGCGGGTCTACGAAACCGATGAGACCACCTCCGCCACCGGCGTCAATGCCTGCGTCGAGGATGCCATCGCCCTGGACCCGGCCCAGTACCAGTGGGAGTACAAGCGCTACCGCAAGGTGATCGAGGAGCAGGAGGGGCATCCGGAACATGGCTCCTTCCGGCTTTACTAGAACGTCCCTCGATATCAATGGAAATTATTTCCATGAATTTCACTTCTACATGACTGGCAACACGCTGCCAGCCTGCTAGACTGCCTGGACGCTTGACGGGGTGCCGGTGATTCCGGCTGAGATGGCGCAGGGAGCCCAAGGGTGACCTCAGCGCCGATCCCGTGGAACCTGATCCGGGTGAGCAGGGCCGCTGGCCCCGCATGAACCGGCGTAGGGAATCAGGCGAAGGGGTTTGATGACACGTCTCTCTGCGCTCCCCTTCTCTCATGATCTCCCCTGCCCGACTTCAGCCTCGCTCCGGATCCTCGATCACCCGGAGGCTAGATGGGCTACCGCTTTACCGACCTCACCGCCGCCTGCCAGGACGACTGGCGCGCCTATATCGAGCACGACTTCGTGCGCAGCCTCGGGGCCGGCACACTGGCCGAAGACGCTTTTCGCCACTACCTGCAGCAGGACTACCTGTTCCTGATCCACTTCGCCCGGGCCTATGCCCTGGCCGCCTACAAGAGCCGCACCCTGGCCGACCTGCGTCAGGCCCACGAAGGCTTGAAGGCCATCGTCGACGTGGAGCTGGGCCTGCACGTGGGCTACTGCCGCGAGTGGGGCATCAGCGAGGAGGCGCTCGCCAGCCTGCCCGAGGCCCGGGCCACCATGGCCTATACCCGCTATGTGCTGGACACCGGCAATCGCGGCGACCTGCTCGACCTTCACGTGGCCCTGGCGCCCTGCCTGATCGGCTACGGCGAGATCGCCAACTGGCTGAATGGCCGGCAGGGCACCGTCCGCGGCAAGGCCAACCCCTATGACGCCTGGATCGCCATGTACGAAGGCGAAGAGTTCCAGGGCGCCATGCGCGCCGAGCTGGAGTGGCTCGATGCGCGCCTGGCCGACGTCACCCCGGCGCGCTTCCAGGAGCTGTCGGAGGTGTTCCGCGACGCCACGCGACTGGAGATCGATTTCTGGCAGATGGGGCTGGACCGCGCGGACTGACGGCCTGGCCCCACTGAAAGACCCGCGCTGGCTCTGGTCACACCAGGCGCGGCGGGCAAGATGTCACTTGCCTAAGCAATTGTCCAAGGCTATCGCAGTTGACGACAGCGAAGGGCGCCGGGAACAAGCCAGAGAGGAGGTCCTACGCCAGGGATGGCGTAGGTAGCGCCCAGGGACGGGTTCACAGCGCCTCCTCACAGGCTTGTCGCCGGATCAGCCCCGAGCGATGGAGCAATCTGCGATAGCCCTGAGCAATCGACCACCACGCTTGACGGGGTGCCGTTGAAAACGGCTGAGATCATGCAGCGCAGCGCGCCGAAGCATGGATCCCGTTGAACCTGAACTGGCTAGGACCAGCGTAGGGATCAAGCGACAGGCAGGCTTACCCACCGGGTCCTGCCCCTGTCCTCCCAGCTGTCCTCCCTGACAACGCACAACAGCCGCAATACCCTAGGGAGAACACTCCATGAGCAAGACCCAGCACTTCCTCGCCGATACCGCCATGGTCGACGAGGCCGCCATCCAGCCGCTACCCGGCTCGCGCAAGGTCCATATCGAAGGCTCACGCCCCGACATTCGTGTGCCCTTCCGCGAGATCTCGCTGTCACCGACCAAGACCTCCGGCGAGGACGAAGAGAACCCGCCGCTGCTGGTCTACGATACTTCTGGCCCCTACACCGACCCCGAAATCAGCGTCGATCTGCGCCGTGGCCTCCCGGAGCTGCGCCGCGCCTGGATCGAGGAGCGTGGCGACACCGAATTCCTCGATGGCCCCACCTCCGACTACGGCAAGCGCCGGGCCAACGACCCCATGCTGGCCCAGCTGCGCTTCGACCTGAAGCGCACGCCACGGCGCGCCAAGGCGGGCAAGAACGTCACCCAGCTGCACTATGCCCGCCAGGGGATTATCACCCCGGAGATGGAGTTCATCGCCATTCGCGAGAACCAGCGCCGGCAGGCGCTCGGTACCGAGGAAGTCGAACGAATTCTGGGCCACCAACACCCGGGTCAGGGCTTCGGCGCACGCCTGCCGGAAGAGATCACCCCGGAATTCGTGCGTGCCGAAGTGGCCGCCGGGCGGGCGATCATCCCCTGCAATATCAACCACCCGGAGTCCGAGCCGATGATCATCGGCCGCAACTTCCTGGTGAAGATCAACGGCAACCTGGGCAACTCGGCGGTCACCTCCTCCATCGAGGAAGAAGTCGACAAGATGACCTGGGGCATCCGCTGGGGCTCGGATACTATCATGGATCTCTCCACCGGCCAGAACATCCACGAAACCCGCGAGTGGATCATCCGCAACGCCCCGGTGCCCATCGGCACCGTGCCCATCTACCAGGCGCTGGAGAAGGTCAATGGCGTGGCCGAGGACCTCACCTGGGAGGTGTTCCGCGACACCCTGATCGAGCAGGCCGAGCAGGGCGTGGACTACTTCACCATCCACGCCGGCGTCTTGCTGCGCTACGTGCCGCTCACCGCCAAGCGTGTCACCGGCATCGTCTCCCGCGGCGGCTCGATCATGGCCAAGTGGTGCCTGTTCCATCACCGGGAGAGCTTCCTCTACACCCACTTCGAAGAGATCTGCGAGATCTGCAAGCAGTACGATGTGGCCTTCTCCCTGGGTGACGGCCTGCGTCCCGGCTCGGTGGCCGACGCCAACGACGAGGCCCAGATGGCCGAGCTCAAGACCCTGGGCGAGCTGACCCATATCGCCTGGAAGCACGACGTCCAGGTGATGATCGAGGGCCCCGGCCACGTGCCCATGCATCTCGTGAAGGAGAACATGGACAAGCAGCTGGAGTACTGCGACGAAGCGCCCTTCTACACCCTCGGCCCGCTGGTCACCGACATCGCCCCGGGCTACGATCACATCACCTCCGGCATCGGCGCGGCGATGATCGGCTGGTTCGGCTGCGCCATGCTCTGCTACGTGACGCCCAAGGAGCACCTGGGCCTGCCCAACAAGGACGACGTCAAGACCGGCATCATCACCTACAAGATCGCCGCCCACGCCGCCGACCTCGCCAAGGGGCACCCGGCCGCCCAGCGCCGCGACAACGCCCTCTCCAAGGCGCGCTTCGAGTTCCGCTGGGAGGACCAGTTCAATCTCGGCCTGGACCCGGATACCGCCCGGGAGTACCACGACGAGACCCTGCCCAAGGACTCCGCCAAGGTGGCGCACTTCTGCTCCATGTGCGGGCCGAAGTTCTGCTCCATGAAGATCAGCCAGGAGGTCCGCGACTACGCCAACGAGCATGGGCTAAACGGCGATCAGGAAGCGGTGATGAAAGGCATGGAGGAGCAGGCGGAAAAATTCAGGAAGGAGGGTGCCGAGCTCTACAAGGAAGTCTGATCTTTCCCGATGCTTTCTTTCCCGATGCTTGGAAAACTCTGCACGCCGGCCAGTGGTCGGCGTGTTTTTTTTCGTCCCATGGCGACAGCGAAGAAGGTGCGGATGTAGCCTGTAGCCATGACGGTGGCCGATATCTGCTTATGCCACCCCTTGTGCAAGGATATAGTGCAGAAGGACAAAACCATGCCCCACCTGCATGTAGCGCTAGTGACAGAGCGTCCCGAAGCCAGCCTGATCCCCCTGCTGCAGCTTCGACCCCAGCGGGTCGTGCTGGTTGCCGGACGGCAGCAGCAACAGACCGTCGAGCGGCTGCAGATCCTGCTGCAGCACGAGCTGTCCTCTCAAACCGAGATCGATCGATGGGACGAGATGCCGGAGCGAGACCCGCAACGCATCAGTGCGTTCGCCACTGGCCTGGCCCAATGGCTGTCTCGGCTACAGCGGGACACCCCCGAGCTCACTGTTACCTATGACCTGGCCGACAGCGACAAGCTCACCGCCCTGCTATTCCAGCAGGCCATGAGACACTGCAAGGCCGACTGGCTCTATGTCGACAGCCGTGCCGGCGCGCTCTACCGCATGGGGCCGGGCTTGAACCCCTCGACGCTGGAGGCCGTGGCCATCGAGCCCGTGCTTGATGTCGATACCTTCCTGCAGGCCAACGGCCGCAAGCGCATCAAGGCACTATCCGACAACCCGGCCTGGCGCAGCGCCGCCGAACGGCACAAGGCCCTGACCCACTACCTGGGCCACCAGGCCGACAAGCTGGCGTGGCTGTTGAGCGAGCTACATGAACGGGTTCACGGTTCCCAGGGCGCACTCGGCACCGCCGACCCAAACGAAGGCCCACACCTCGACCCATCCGCCCGCCAGCAGCGGCTGAGTCGCGCACCGCACTTCCCCTGCACCGACGCACTGAGCGAGTTGAATGCCGCCGGCTTGCTCGAGTGGTCGAGTGCCGACCCTCAGCGGGTGAGCTTCTCCTCCCTGGCGGGGGCACTCTACATCGGCGGCGGCTGGCTAACCGAATTTGCCTGGCTCTGCGCCCAGGAAGTCGGGCTGCACCAGGCCTGCTGTGGGGCCCATGTACTCGATCTCAGCGGGCAGCACAACGGCGAACCCGTGGTCTCCGACTGCCTCGCCGTGCACCACAACCAGCTGCTGTTCATCGAGTGCCTGACCACAGGACCCGGCCCCGATGCCTGCCTTCAACAAGGGCTCAAGCGACTCCACGACATGCTCGACCACTCAGCCGGACTGGCCAGCACCCGCCTGCTTCTGGCCTGCGGCGAATTCGACCGCGCATGCCAGCACCTGACCGACCTGCAGCGCAGCCAGGGGCTCGAGGTGGCCGTCATTGAATGCGGCGAGCTGAAGCAACTGCCCGTCTATCTTCGACACTGGATGGAGACCGGCCGCTGGCCACAGCCCTGAGCCTGTAGACAGCCCTGAGCTTGTGAACAGCCATGAGCTTGTAGACAGCCATGAGCTTGTAGACAGCCATGAGCTTGTAGACAGCCATGAGCTTGTAGACAGCCCTGAGCTTGTGGAACGCCCTGAGCCCGTAAACCAAAACGCCCCCGTCAGGCGACAGGGGCGAGGAAATGGCTTATGCACTCCGGGATCTGGCAGATGCCGTCCAATCAGAAACGGAAGCGTACACCGACGCTTGCCGCATCGAAGGTGTGGTCTGACTTGTCCAGGTAGCGCATGTAGTCGGCACCGACCGCCAGGTTTGGCGCCACGTCGAACTCGGCGCCGGCTCCATAGGAGAAACCGCTCTCACGGTCCACGTCAAAATCCACTTCGGTTACACCCGCCAGACCGTAGAGGCGGATCTCCTCCGAAACCGGCAGGATACCCTTGGCGTAGGCGCCCACCAGGTAGTCCAGCTCAACATCACCATCGGAACCGCCGGTGCCCACGTGAGCCTCTGCGGCGAAGAAGTCGTTGAACTGGGCGCCACCCCTGATGCGCAGACCCGTCGAGTTGGCGGATGAAGCGCCATCGGGATTGAGATCCCAGAACATGGCGTCGCCACCGACATAACCTTGAGGATACATCGGTGCCTGGTACTGGGCCTGCGCCGCGGCTGCGAAGGCGCCGGTGATCAATAGGGCAGCGGGAATGGCTAGCAGTTTCATGATGCACCTCTATTAAGAAACAGCGTTTCCTTACACGCAGGGGAAGTCTGGTACAGCCGTGGCAATCACGCAAGTGAATTTACCGACTGAAAAAGTTCCTCCTTGTCAGGGGCGCCGTGAAAGACTCAACAGCACGATGCCCCCCAGCACGATACCCCCGCCGATCAGTTGTATGCCGCTCAACATCTGCCCCAGCACCAGGTAGCCCAGCGCCAGCGAAGCCACCGGCTCAACGTTCATCACCGGCGCATTGCGGGCCATCTCCAACCGCGGCACGCTGATGAAGAGTACCGAAAACGCCACGCTGTAGAGTACGGCCAGTGACACCAGCCCCGCCCAGCCGGTGGCGCTCGCCGGCAGCGCCATGCCACCGGGCACCAGGCTCATCGCACCGGCCAGCAGCATGGCGACAAGCACCGTCAGCATGGTGAGCAGGCTGCGCAGGGTGCTGCCCACCTCGGCAAGGCGATGCTCGGTGATCCACAGCGCAAAGGAGAAGGCGGTAGCGGCGCCGAGACCGAAGGCCACCCCCGTCAGCCACTCCTCTCCCAGGGCCTGGGGCGAAGCCACCAGGGTCGGCACATCGAGTACCACTACCAGCCCCGCCAGGATCACGGCCATGATCAACGCCGCCCGCAGGGTCGGGCGCGGCCCTCCCAACACCCAGGTCAGCAGTGCCAGCTGTATGGGAAAGGTGTTCATCAGCAGCAGCGCCACCACCACCGGTATGCGGGCCACCGCCGAGTAGAGGCAGAGGCTCTGTACCGCCACCATCAGCCCCGCCAGCAGCTGCCATCGTCGTGCCCCCGCCGGCAGCACAAGGCGCTTGCCCTGGGCCATGAACAGGACGATAAGCACGGCCAGCGCGACGGCGGAGCGGACGAGTACGGCCAGCAGCAACCCGGTGCCCTCGTCGAAGGCCAGGCGTGCGGCCACATGATTGCCGGCAAACAGCGTGGCGACACCGGCCAGCAGCAAGACGGCAACATGGCGGGACAGCAATACGGGTACGGCCATCGCCGATGACGGTGACGACATGAGTGGTTTTTCCGTGGTTGAAGGATGGCGGTCAGCATGCCAGCGTTTTCAACAGAAGCCCATTCTCCCCTAGTCATGCACAATGGGCGCGTCGAACGATAGCCTGCAAATCATTGCATGGTAGACTAAGGTCTAACGTCTATGCTACCCCTAACTCATACCACCGGGAGAACCGATGAACGCTTCGGTACTGGTCATCAACTGTGGCTCGTCCTCGATCAAGTACGCGCTGATACCCGCCGCAGCGGACCAGCCGCGCCTCGCTGGCATTGCCGAACGCCTGGGCAGCAGCGACGCCTTCCTGAAGGGGGTCGATAGCCACGGCGAGCGTTTCGAGAAGGCCCTGCCCGGCGCCGATCATACCCGGGCGCTAGAGGCCATCCTGGAGCATCTCGAGGGCCACCGGCCCGCCGCCGTTGGCCATCGCATCGTTCACGGCGGCGAGCGCTTCACGCGGGCCGCGCGGATCGACGATGAGGTGATAGCGGCCATCGAGGCCACCGCAGCCCTGGCCCCGCTGCACAACCCCGCCAACCTGGAAGGCGTGGCGGCCACATGCAAGCTGTTTCCCGATCTCCCGCAAGTGGCCGTGTTCGACACCGCCTTTCACCAGTCATTGCCACCCCAAGCCTTCCGCTACGCCCTGCCGGAAGCGCTCTACCGCGATCACGGCATCCGTCGCTACGGCTTCCACGGCACCAGCCACGCTTTCGTCAGCGGGCGTGCCGATGCCCTGAGCGGCATCGAGGGTGGCTGGTTGACCGCACACCTGGGAAATGGCTGCTCCACCTGTGCCGTCTGGGAGGGCCGCAGCCTCGACACCAGCATGGGCCTGACCCCGCTCGAAGGCTTGGTGATGGGCACCCGCAGCGGCGACGTGGATCCCGGCCTTCACGCCCATCTGGCACGCCAGCTCGGCTGGAGCCTGGAGCGCATCGATGAGGTCCTCAACCGCGGCAGCGGCCTGCTGGGACTCTCCGGGCTGACCAACGACATGCGCGAGCTGGAAGTCGCCGCCAGCGAAGGGCACGAGAACGCCCGGCTGGCCATCGAGGTGTTCTGCTATCGCATCGCCAAGTCACTGGCTGCTCTTTCCTGCGCCCTGCCCCGCCTCGACGGCATCGTCTTCACCGGCGGCATCGGCGAGAACTCGCCGCTGGTCCGCGAAAAGGTCGTCAGCCATCTGCCCCACTTCGGCCTGGGCCTGGATCGTGCCATCAACACCCAGACGGTGCGTGGACGCGAAGGCCGCATCGACGGGGGGCATCCGGCGGCACCTCGCCTCTGGGTCATCCCCACCGATGAAGAGGGCCGCATCGCCGAGGAAACCCTCCAGCTACTGGACGAGACCACCCCATGACACCACGCAATGCCCGCCCGCAACCCCAGGTCCTGCTGATGGTGCCTACCAGCGTGGGTGTCGGGCTGACATCGGCCAGCCTGGGCCTGATGCAGGCTCTCGATACCATCGGCCTCAAGGCCGGCTTCCTCAAGCCGTTTCGCCAGGACGAACTCAACGGCCCCGGGCCCGACCGTTCCACCGCCCTGGTCAGCAGTACCCTGGGGCTGGATGCGCCGCCACCCATGCCCCAGGCCGAGATGGAGCGGCTGCTGCGCCAGGACCGGCTCGATGTGCTCATGGAGCAGGTGATCGAGCTGCATGACCAGGCCATCGAGCGCCAGGCGGGAACGGCACCGGAACTGATCGTGGTGGAAGGGGTGGTGCCGACGGCTCACGGCACCTACGCCACCCAGCTCAACACCCACTTGGCCCACGCCCTCAATGCCCGCATCATCCTGGTGGGCAGCGGTGACACGGTCGAACCTCGGGCCCTGGCCGAGCAGTTGGACATGCATGCCCAGGCCTTCGGCGGTATCGGCTCCGCTCGAACCCTGGGCTGCATCCTGATGCGCATGCCCAACCCGCCCGGCAGCGAAGCGCCGCCACTGCTCGCTCCCGGTGGCCGCATGCAGGTCGATGAGAGCCTGCTGGCCGAGCTGCGCCGTTATTCGCCTGCCCTGGCCACCGACCGCTTCCACCTGATCGGCGTGGTGCCCTATAACGCCGCCCTGATCGCCCCGCGGGTCGTCGACGTGGCACGTGCCCTGAACGCGCGTTTCCTCAGTGAAGGCGACGCTGCCAACCGCCGGGTGCTCTCCACCAGCCTCTGCGCCCGTAGCGCCGCCAACGCCCTCCACGCCTTCCGACCCGGCAACCTCATCGTCACCTCGGGCGATCGTGACGACATCGTGCTCGCCTCGGCGCTGGCCACCATGAACGGCGTGCCCATGGCCGGGGTGCTGCTGACCAACGGCTACATGCCCAACGACAACATGATCGAGATGTGCCGTCCCGCCCTGAAGACCGGCATGCCCGTGCTGGCCGTGGATACCGACAGCTTCACCACGGCCAAGGACCTGGGGCGGATGGGCAATGACATTCCCATGGACGACCTGGAACGCGCCGAGCAGGTGACGCGCTTCGTGGCCGAGCACATCGACCTGCAGTGGCTGAAGGACCACCTGAGCCGAGGCTACGCCAGCCGGCTTTCGCCCTCGGCCTTCCGCTACCAGCTGGTCAAGCTCGCCCAGCAGGCGGACCGACGCATCGTCCTGCCCGAAGGCAGCGAACCGCGCACCGTGGAAGCCGCCGCCATCTGCCAACGGCGAGGGATCGCGCGCTGCGTGCTGCTGGCTCGTCGCGAGGAGGTCGAGGAGGTGGCGCGAAACCGCGGCATCGAGCTGCCGGAAGGACTGGAGATCATCGACCCGGAATCGATACGGTCCCGCTACGTCGCGCCCATGGTCGAACGGCGCGGTGGCAAGGTTAACGCGCTGACCGCCGAGGATCAGCTCCAGGACAACGTGGTGCTGGGCACCATGATGCTGCAGCTCGACGAGGTCGATGGCCTGGTCTCGGGCGCGATTCATACCACCGCCAATACCGTGCGTCCGGCCTTCCAACTGATCAAGACCGCCACCGACTACCGCCAGGTATCGTCGATCTTCTTCATGCTACTGCCCGAGCAGGTGGTGGTCTATGGCGACTGCGCGGTCAATCCCGACCCCGACGCCGAGGCGCTGGCCGAGATTGCCATCCAGAGCGCCCGCTCCGCCCAGGCCTTCGGTATCGAGCCCCGGGTCGCCATGATCAGCTACTCCACCGGCGAGTCGGGCAGCGGCGTCGACGTGGAGAAGGTTCGCGAGGCCACCCGGCTGGCACGCCAGCAGGCGCCGGACCTGCTGATCGACGGGCCGCTGCAGTACGATGCCGCCGCCATCGAGAGCGTCGGCCGCCAGAAGGCGCCCGATTCACCGGTGGCCGGGCGCGCCACGGTGTTCGTCTTCCCCGACCTCAACACCGGCAACACCACCTACAAGGCGGTGCAACGCAGCGCCCGGGTGGTCAGCGTCGGCCCCATGCTGCAGGGCCTCAACAAGCCGGTGAACGACCTCTCCCGCGGCGCCCTGGTGGACGACATCGTCTATACCATCGCTCTGACGGCGATTCAGGCAGCGCAGCGGATGAAACTCTAGAGCAAGAAAGTCTCGCCATCCTCTGTTTCGCTACAACCCCGCTCCCGGAGGCGCTTCGACGGCTGGTAGGGAGCGGGGTCGATCCGGGTGGGTCGACCCAATAGCTGGTCGACCAGCAGTCGTGTCGCCGCTGGCGCCAGCACCAGGCCGTTGCGGTAGTGCCCGGCGTTGACATGGAGCCCCTCGATGCCGGGCACCGCACCAATGAACGGAATGCCATCCGGCGCCGCGGGCCGGAGCCCGGCCCAGTGGTGCTCGATCTCGCACTCGGCCAGTGCCGGCAACATGGCGATGGCGCTTTGTCGCAGCGACTCCCGCGCCGCCTCGGTGGGGCGTTTGTCGAAATCCGCCTGTTCCAGAGTCGAGCCGACAAGCACACGGCCGTCGGCGCGCGGTATCAGATAGCGCCCATCGGCCAGCACCACGCGCTCCAGCAGCTGCCTGCCACCGGGCATCGGCGGCGTACGGAACAGCATCATCTGGCCCTTCACGGGCCGCACAGGTAGCGCGACCCCGATGCTACCCAGCAGGACCCCGCTCCAGGCACCGCCGCACACAATCACCTGCCCTGCCGTGATACGTCCCAGGGATGTATCCACCCCTGTTACACGCCCCTCTTCCATGCACAGTGCTTCGACCGATGCCCCCTCCTGCAGGGTAACGCCGGGCAACGACATGAGATGGGCTCGCAGTGCCTGACAGAGCCGTGGGTTGCGGACACTGCCCAGGGTCGGCATCCAAAGGCCACTGGGCACGCCTGCCGCCAACCAAGGCTCCTTGCGGTAGATGAATGCCGCATCGACGACCTCAAGCGGCTTGTTGGCACGTTTCGCCCACTCGAACGCCCTGTCGCCGTCGTCGACCCGCAGGTAGAGCAGCCCCTTCTGGCGATACTCGGCATCGATACCCGTCGCCTCCAGCAGCTGTGCCGTCAGCGCGGCGTACTCGTCCTCGGCCTGCCGCGCCAGGTTGGAAACCGGCTCGCTATAGCGCCAGGGGTAGAGGGGCGAGACGATACCTCCTCCGGCCCATGACGCCTCCTGCCCGCACTTTCCTCGCTCCACCAGGGTGACGGTACGCCCGGCTGAAGCCAGCTGCCAGGCGGTCATCATGCCGATGACGCCCCCACCGATAATCAGAAAGTCTTTCACCATGACCCCTTAAGTCGTGAAGCCGAGTACCAAACCAGCGGCCCGGCCGGCATCGCCATCCCACCTGCCGCCATAGCTTACCTTGCCAGCTTCCCTGTCGTCTTCAGCACATGCGTCTCAGCACATACGCTCCAAACGCGATACGCCCCGCGAAGGCGGGGCGCAGAGGGTGGTGCAACAAAATCTGAGACTCGCTGTTCAGGCCGCCCCTTTCAACCGCTCGCTGCGCCGACGCAACAGCTCCATGGTCACCAGCAGCAGGGTCGACATCAGGATCAGGATGGTGGCCATGGCGGCGATGGCCGGGCTGATGTTCTCGCGAATGCCGGAGAACATCTGGATCGGCAGGGTGCGCTCGGTGGGGCTGGCGATGAACAGTGCCACCACTACCTCATCGAACGACGTGGCAAAGGCGAACAGGCCGCCGGACACCACCCCGGGCACGATCTGCGGTAGTACCACGGTGAAGAAGACCCGCAGCGGGTTGGCGCCGAGACTGGCGCCGGCCCGCACCTGGTTGAAGTCGAACCCCTGCAGGGTAGCGTTCACGGTAATCACAACGAAGGGAACACCCAGCACGGTATGGGCCAGGACCAGGCCGGCATAGGAGTTGAGCAGGCCCACCTGGGCGAAGAAGAAGTACATCCCCACCGCCACGATCACCAGCGGCACCACCATGGGGGAGATGAGCAGCGCAATGATCAGCCCCTTGCCGGGGAAATCGGCCCGATTGAGCCCTACCGCGGCCAGGGTGCCGAAGGTCATCGCCAGCAGGGTCGCCAATGGTGCCACGATCAGGCTGTTCTTCAACGCGTCCATCCAGGGGCCGGATGGATTGAAGATGGCCTCATACCAACGCAGTGAGAACCCCGGCAGCGGATAGGTCAGGAAGGAGCTGCTGCTGAACGATAGCGGAATGATCACCAGCACCGGGGTGATCAGAAACAACAGGACCAGGCCGCAGAATCCGCGGAAGAACCAGAACCAGACCTTTTCTATCGGCGATGCATAGGGCGGCAGAGCCATTATTCTTCTCCTGAGCGGTTCAGTGCCTGATCATCTGCTTGCGGTTCACCAGGCGGTGGTAAACCAGGTAGAGCATCAGCGTTACCACCAGCAGGATGCTGCCAAGTGCCGCTGCCATACCCCAGTTATTGGTGCTGTTGGTGTAATAGGCCACGTAGTAGCTGACCATCTGGTCCGCCGGTCCGCCTACCAGGGCCGGAGTGATGTAGTAGCCCAGCGCCATGATGAAGACGAGGATCGTGCCTGCCGCGATGCCGGAAATCGTCTGGGGAACATAGACCTGCCAGAAGGCGGCGAAGGGATGCGCGCCCAGCGATACGGCGGCGCGCTGGTAGCTGGGCGAGATGCCCTTCATCACGCTGTAGAGCGGCAGCACCATGAACGGCAGCAGGATATGCACCATGGCGAAGAAGACGCCGATGCGGTTGAACACCAGCTGTAGCGGAGAGTCGATTACGCCCGTGGCCATCAGTGACTGGTTTACCAGGCCATTGGACTGCAACAGGATGATCCAGGCCGCGGTGCGCACCAGCAGCGACGTCCAGAACGGCAATAACACCAGTATCATCAGCAAGTTACTGGTTTTCGCCGGCAGCGTGGCCAGCAGGTAGGCCAGCGGAAAACCCAGTGCGAGGCAGATCAGCGTGACGCCTCCGGCGATCACCAGGGTACGCTGGAATACCGCCTGATAGAGACGGTCGCCTTCACCGATACGTTGAATCTGGCCGGTGTCGCCGCGCTCGAGATCCACCGACGCCAGCAGATAGCGGTCCGTGGTCGGCGGTGCCGCGCGCTGGATACCCAGCCAGGTGGCTGTTTCGCCCCAGGCCTCATCGATCTCGACCAGGGTGGCCGTCCAATTGCCATCGGCATCGAGACTCGCAGGCAGGCCTCGCAACGTGCGCATCAGCAGGCTGCGGTACTGGGTATCCTCATAGTTGAGGCGGCGCCCGATGCGCCCCAGCCCACCCCCCTGGCGCGAATCACGCAGCTCGGCGGCGAAGGCAGCCATGGTGGACTCATCGGGCAGTCCGGTACCGTCCCACCGCTGCAAACCGGCCGTGGTAAGCGGCATGACCGATTCCAGCTCGGTGTTGTCGACGCTACGCCACAGCATGCTGCCGATGGGCACGACGAAAACGACAATGAGAAACAGCGCCAGCGGTGCTACCAGCCCGAATGCCTTCCATTTGCGCAGCCGCTCGGCGCGTCGCAGCTGCGCCTTGAGCGTACCCGCCGGCCTGGGCGGCGGCTGCGAAGCCGCAATGGTCGTGGTCATGGCCTTCTCCCACTGATGACGACCGGCGTGACCCAGCGAGCCGGGTCACACCACAGGAAACGGGGCAGCGGCCGGGAAGCCGCTGCCGACGTCGTGGGATCAGCGCGCCGCCCAGGCGTTGAAGCGCTGTTCCAGTTCCTCGCCGTAATCGACCCAGAAGCCGGTATCCACGGCCAGTGCACCTGCCATATTCTCTTCATGGGTTGGCATGCGCCGCGCCTGCTCCTCATCGAGCTGGGCGATGGCATCCGGATGCACCGGCCCGTAGGGAATCTGACTGGAGTAGGCGGCCTGGTTCTCGGGCTGGCTGGCGAAGGCGATGAAGTCGTAGGCTTCGTCGACATACTCGCTGCCCGACACGATGGCCCAGTAATCCAGGTCGTAGATACTCTCGTTCCAGACGATCTCCAGGTTGCTGCCCTCTTCCTGAGCCGCGGCGATGCGCCCATTGTAGGAAGAGGTCATGACCACGTCACCGGCAACCAGCCACTGGGGCGGCTGCGCACCCGCTTCCCACCACTGGATGTGCTCCTTGATCTCATCGAGCTTGGCAAAGGCGCGGTCGACGCCTTCCGGCGATTCGAGCACCTCGTAGACCTCATCGGCAGGCACGCCGTCGGCCATCAGCGCGAACTCCAGGGTGTACTTGGCGCCGCGACGCAGGCCACGGGTGCCGGGAAACTGCTCCACATCCCAGAAATCGGCCCAGGAGGTCGGCGGCGTGTCCAGAGCGTCGGCATCGTAGGCCAGTACCGTGGACCAGACGAAGGTACCGACACCGCACTCATCGAATGCCGAGTCGATCAGCTCGTTACCCAGGCCCAGCCGGCCCCAGTCGATGGGCTCGAACAGCCCCTCGAAACAGCCGCGGACCAGCTCGGGAGACTCCATCTCCACAAGGTCCCAACTGACGTTGCCGGTCTCGACCATGGCACGGATCCGCGACAGCTCACCGTTGTAGTCGCCCGGCGTGAGGTTGATGCCCGTGCTCTCCTGGAAGGGGCCGTAATAGGCCTGCTGCATGGCGTCACCGGACGCACCGCCAAAGGAGATGACGGTCAATGCCTGGGCACCGCTGGAAACGGCCAGCCCCGCCGTCAGCAGGCTGCCGATGGCGACGCTGCGGCCAAGACGCGAAAGTGGGAAACGGCTGTGAGTCATATCTTTCTCCCGGTCACTGAGACCTTTTTTGTTGATATGGAACGTTGCTGATATGGAACGCTGTTGCTATGAAACGCTGTTGCTGCATCTTGCCCGTCCGGCATAGCCTCTGGCCGTGCAGGCGGCTCTCTGGATACGTTCAGGAGGCGTTCAGCGCGCGAACGTCCTCGTCCCGCCAGCCGAGCTCCACCACATCGCCCGACTGCATGCTGCTGGTGAACTCATCCACGGGGACGCGGGCCACGAAGTCGTCGTTGCCGGCGAGTTCACAGCGCACCCGCATGTGATCCCCGAGGTAGATGAACTCCCGCACACGCGCCTGCAAGCGGTTGGGCAACTGCCGTGACGCGCCATTGAGCTTGATGCGCTCGGGGCGAATCGACAGCCGAGTGGCATCGCCTGCCCCCAGGTTGGGACCGAGCAGCGCACCGGTATTCAGGCCCCCACCGAAGCTGACCCGGCATTGGCGACCTTCCACGGACTCGATGCGGCCGGGCAGGGTATTGTTTTCGCCAATGAACTGGGCAACGAAGGCATTGGCCGGGTATTCGTAGAGATTGCTCGGGGTGTCGATCTGCTGGATGATCCCGTCGTCGAAGACCGCCACCCGATCCGACATGGTCAGTGCCTCGCCCTGATCATGGGTGACGAACACTACCGTCAGCCCCAACTGCTCATGAAGCTGCTTGATCTCCAGCTGCATGTGCTCGCGCAACTGCTTGTCGAGTGCACCGAGGGGCTCATCCATCAGTATCAACTGCGGCTCGAAGACCAGGGCGCGGGCCAGGGCGACCCGCTGCTGCTGTCCACCGGAAAGCTGTGTCGGTCGTCGTCGGGCGAATTCGCCCAGCTTGATCATATCCAGTATCTCGGCCACCTTGCGGTCGGCCTCGGCGGCGGGCATCTTGCGTGTCTTGAGCGGGTAGCGGATGTTCTCTTCCACCGTCATGTGGGGAAAGAGCGCATAGTTCTGGAATACCATGCCGAAGTTGCGCTTGTGGGGAGGCACGCTGTTGAGGCGCTGGGTGCCCAGGTAGATATCCCCATTGGTAGGCACCTCGAAGCCGGCGAGCATCATCAGGCAGGTTGTCTTGCCGGAACCGGAAGGACCCAGCAGGGTAACGAACTCCCCCTGGTGGATGGTGAGGTTGAGATCCTTCACCACCAGGTTCTCGCCATCGAAGGTCTTCTGTACCGCATCGAAGCGAACCAGGGGCGGCGCTGGGTGGGAGGGTTCGCTGGTATTATTGTTTGGCATGGTTTCACCCGCAGTTAGAAATGGGTGCTGCGACGTCAATAATTACAGACGTTCACACAAAATATCCACATTCCAAGCTATGCATCTGCCAAGCTCACGTCAAGTATATTCCACATTTTCTTTAGCCGTAGACCCTTTTCGACCACCTGACTCGTCCATGCAACGCTACGGAAAACTCCCCGGTCGAGAGCTGCCGGATGGGGGGCGGAACAAAGGGCCCTTTCCCACGTGCGTCCGCTAGCCTAGAGTGGAGTCATGTTACGCAGTAAATCAGGAGGCTAGCCCATGACGGCTCAAGACCGACCCTCGGTCATGGCAGGGACCGAGCGACGCGCTCAGCTCTCGCTATTCGCTCGCAACTTCTTCAAGCACCCCCGGATGCTGGGCTCCATCATTCCCAGCTCACCGTACCTGGTCCGGCGGCTGCTCGAACCGGTCGACTGGGAGCGCGCTCGCGTCATCGTCGAGTACGGTCCCGGGGTCGGCACGATCACAAGGGAGATCCTGAGCCGCCTGCACCCGGAGGCGACACTGGTGGTCATAGAGACCAACGAGGAGTTCGTCGACTTCCTGCAGCGCTCCATACTCGATCCACGCCTGCAGATAATCAGCGGCTCCGCCGAGACGATTCAGGCCGAACTCGAACGACTCGGCCTGCCCGCCGCCGACTACGTGGTGGCGGGCATTCCCTTCAGCACCATGCCGGCGGAGATTCGCGAACGCATCCTCGAGGGCAGCCGGAAAGCGCTGCTGCCGGAGGGCGCCATGCTGGTCTACCAGTTTTCACCCAAGGTCCTGCCCGACCTGCGTCAGGTCTTTTCCGCCGTGGAATGCGGCTTCGAGCCCATCAACATTCCCCCGGCGAAAGTCTATTTCTGCCGCCCCTGACCCGGCCTCACACCGGGGCGGCATGCGAATGCACGTCCCGGCCAGGTACCCCCTGCCCATGCACGACGGATCACCCTAGGCTCTGTCCGAAAACTGGTTCAGGGTGTTCAATGGGAATATCCTCTAGGGATTGCATACCCGCACGACCCGAACTGTACACAGGGAGAAAGAAATGCCCGGCCTGCTGCCCGATGTCGACCCCGATGGCCTGCTCGAGTACTCGGTGGTCTATACCGACCGTTCACTGAACCACATGTCCCAGCGCTTTCAGGGCGTGATGCGGGATATTTCCACTACCCTCAAGCAGGTCTACCAGGCGCATAGCGCCGTGATCGTGCCCGGCAGCGGCACCTTCGGCATGGAGGCCGCGGCACGGCAGTTCGCCACCGGCAAGCACTGCCTGGTGATCCGCAACGGTCAGTTCAGCTACCGCTGGTCACAGATCCTCGAAATGGGCGCCATTCCGGACTCCATCACGGTGCTCAAGGCACGCCGAGTGGACCCGGCCGATCCCATGTCACCCTTTTCCCCGGCGCCTATCGAAGAGGTCGAACGCACCATCCAGGAAGAGCGCCCTGCCGTCGTCTTCGCCCCCCATGTCGAGACCTCCGCCGGTATCCTGCTGCCCGATGACTATCTCAAGCGCATCGCAGCCGCCGTTCATGCGGTGGGCGGACTCTTCGTCCTCGACTGCATCGCCTCCGGCACGCTCTGGGTGGACATGCGCGAGATCGGCGTCGACGTGCTGCTGAGCGCGCCGCAGAAGGGATGGAGCGGCCTGCCCTGCTGCGGCATGGTCATGCTCTCCGAGCTGGCCCGAGAGCGGATCGAGGAGACCACCAGCACCAGCTTTGCCTGTGACCTGCGCAAATGGCTCACCATCATGGAGACCTACGAAAACGGCGGCCACGCCTACCACGCCACCATGCCCACCGACGGCCTGGCACGGCTGCGCGACATCATGGCGGAGACGGCTGCCTATGGCTTCGACAAGGTCCGCGAAGAGCAATGGGCGCTGGGCGAGGGTGTGCGCTCGTTGATGGCCAAGTACGGCTACCGCAGCGTGGCGGCTCCCGGGTTCGAAGCGCCCGGCGTCGTGGTCTACTACACCCGTGACCCGGGTATCGTCGGCAAGTTTGCCGCCGCCGGAGTCCAGGTGGCGGGCGGGGTGCCGCTGATGTGCGACGAAGGAGAGGGCTATCAAGCCTTTCGTATCGGCCTGTTCGGCCTGGACAAGCTGCACCATCTCGAGCGCAGCCTGGCCAGCCTGGAAGCTGCACTCCGGCAGGTCGACTGACGGACACAGGCGACGATGAATTGAATGGATGAATCGAACGGGGCGGCCATGAGGCCGCCCCGCTTGTTCATGACGCTTGTCGGTCGCCCACCGGGTCAGTAGCCGCCAATTCCCCGAGGTATCATGCCCAGGTTGTTCTCCACCGCCTTTACCCCCGTCATGTTCTCGGCAGCCACCTGCACCGCCATCTTCTCTTCCTGACTCTCGACCAGCCCCCAGAGCTGCACTTCGCCATCGGTCACGATGACGTTGATGCGGTCGACCCAGACACCGGTACGCTCGTCGATTTCCTTGAGAATGGCATCGCGGATCTCCCGGTCGTCGGACGTGACAGGGGGCTCGCCCTCCCCGGTGGTGGCCGAAAAGCCACGCAACAGGTTGGCGCGGCTGACAATACCGACGAGGCGGCCATCGCGAACCACCGGCACCCGCTTGATATGATGGCGCTCCAGCAGCTTGGCGATACGTCGCAGCGACTCGTCCTCACTGACGGTGACCGGGTTGGGGGTCATGATCTCGTGGGCCTTGCGCGCGTGGGACTTGATGTATTCGCTGGCGTTATTGGCACCGGAGAAGATCGACTTCAGCCACCAGGACTTGCGCTGATCGGTGTCGTTCTCGACCCGTCGCATCAGGTCGCCCTCACTGACGATGCCCAACACCTTCTGGTCCGCATCCACCACCGGCAGGGCGCTGATGTTGTTGTCAAGCAGCAGCTGGGCGATTTCCCGAACGTCGGCGTCGGGCGGTACGGTAATGACCTTGGCAGTCATGACATCAACGGCTTTCATGGCGGCATCTCCGAGCAGGGAAAACGGGAAGGCATAGGTTTGAATCTAGCCTGACATGGCGGCTCCCACAAACCGCCCTCTGGCAGTTACATTAGCAGACAAGCGTTTTCATCCGCTTGACGTGAAGCAAGCTTGCCCCTCAAGTCGATACCGCGATGGCCGAGTCTCGTTCTTCCTCCAGCTCCTCGCCCCCCTCCTGATGGACCTGCTCGACATCGACGATCCGGGAACGGCTCATGACGATCTTCCAGCGCTGAATGATGGGCCGGTTATTGATCCCCTCCTCGCGGATGACCAGATTGAGCAGATGACGCTTTTCCACCGACTCCTGGGATACCTGTCCATCCTTGAGGCGATAGACATGGTGCTCGCCCTTGTCCATCAGGCGCGCCAGCAGCGACAGGTCCAGCGACAGGGTTTCACGGGTCTTCTCGTAGCCGCTGAGAAAGCGGGTGGGCGACATGCGTGAACTCGATCGATAGTGGAGCACCACTTCCTCGCGCTGTGCCACATTGCGCTTGCGCACCCGCTGAATCTCATCATCGAGCTTGCCGAATCGCTTGTAGTCGAACCACTCTAGCTGGCGCCCCACCAGCGCACCGCTGGTGGCATCCAGGTACTGGCGTCGCCACTTCGGGCGGCCCTTGCGCAGCCAGCGCCACAGCGTATTACGCAGGTCGTCCTTGAACACCTCCCGCATGGCGTAGAGCACGGCCATCGCCAGCACGAAGAGGGCCGTGATGTCGCCCAGGGAATCGCGGGCCTGGAGCAGCCCCAGCGACACGAAGATCATGACCACTGCCGTGGCCAGCCCCTTGACCGCCTTCTGCTCGCCACCACCCAGCTCCTGGCTCTGCTGCTTCAAGGTCACCGGGTGTTCGATCAGCCGCCGCAGCAGCCGCATCTTGTTGGACATCCGGGTGGGGTCCTGGGTGACCCGGCGGGAGTTGTACTCCTCCTGCTCGCGATGGTCGCTCTCGGCGCTGCAGATCGCCAGCAGCCGCTTGCGAATCGAACGAAAGCCCTTGCCTCGCGGCAGGTTGGCCACCAGCGCCAGCAGCTGCTGCTCGGTGAACCAGGAAAGGTAGTTGTCGATATTGGCATAATACTTATGCAGCTTGTCGCTGCCGGGCTGGTTGCGACGCAGGCGGCGCAGTATGCCCTGGGCAAGCTCGCACAGCTCCTCGAGCTGTTCGCTCAGGCGCACCGCCGGGGTGATCGACTCCTCGGCTCGCTCACCCTCCACGGCGGGCGGGTCGCCTTCGGCGCTCGACTCTTCCCGGCTGTCCTGACGCCGCTCCTCCTCCTTCACTTTTCGGGCAGTGTCCAGCAGGGTCTGGGTCGAGCGCTCCAGCGCGATGACGTACTGGTAGGCGTAGAGGCTGAGGCTCAACCGATACTGGTCGCTGGTCAGCTTGCCGCGGCTGGCCAGCCGGCTGAGCACCAGCGGCAGGTGATGCTTGTCGCTGTAATAGGTGCGCTTGCTGTGAATGGCACTGTGGTAGAAGGCGTCCTCCGAGATGACGTGATCGTTCAGTCCCAGCTCGCCGGGCACGAACAGGAAGACGTCCAGCCGGTGCGAGGTCTCCTCCTGCAGTACGCGGGAAATCTTGAGATGAAAGCTATCCTTGCGCTCGACGGTGATCACGTCGCCGCTGCTCCTGATCCAGGGACCGAAGGTCGGTAGTATCCAGTCCCATGGTACGGCGGAAGGCGGCCAGCTTGCCACGGTCCCACCCAACGCCCTGCGCTGACGATGCGCCTGCCAGTCAACGCAGGGCCGTCATCATTCGGGGGAGGCCCGCTGTGGATTGGTGTCGCCCTGCGGGTCGGCGATGCCCGCTTCTCCCGGCTCACGCCCCTTGGCGTCGCGGAAGCGCCCCTGCGCGCCGTCGACGTTCGATCCTGCCCTGCCGGACATGTCATCGCCGGGCTGGCCCTCCATGGTGACGCTGAGCCGCGGCATGCCCAGGTCGATCTCCTTGGCCTCCATGCGCTGCTTGAGCAGCAGGTTGAAGGCACGGGCCACGTCCCACTGCATGGCCGGAGCGGTACGAAAGCGCATGCGCAGCACCGCGGCGCCCTCGTCGAAGCGGTCGACGCCCTGCATTTCCAGTGGCGACCAGATATGGTGACGCATCATCGGGTCCTGGCGCAGCTCCTGAGCGGTTTCATGCATCAGGGTGATGGCATCGTCGATCTTCATGGTGTGAGGTATGCGAATACGCATCAGCGCGAAACCGAAATGACGCGACATGTTGTGGATCGACTGGATGGCGCTGAAGGTGATGATGTGCAGGATACCGTCCAGGTCTCGCAGCCTGACGGTGCGCAGGGTCAGCCCCTCGACGGTACCCATGTGGCCGTTGATCTGGACGAAGTCGTCCACCGCCAGCGAATCCTCGATGATGATGAAGATGCCGGTGATCAGGTCCTGCACCAGGGTCTGGGCACCGAAGCCCACCGCCAGGCCGATGACGCCGGCACCGGCCAGCAGCGGCGTGACGTTCACCCCCAGGTTGGCCAGCCCCACGATACCGGTAATGATCACGATGGTGGCGAAGATCACGTTGCGGATCATCGGGGTGATGGTCTGTGCCCGTGCCTGGTTGACCCGGCGGCCACGGGAGCGCCCCGAGGTGATCAGCGCCCGCTGGATCGCGGTATCGGCAAAGATCCACACCAGCCATGCCAGCAGCACGGTGAAACCCAGCGCCAGCAGTGCCTGGCCAATGCGCATGCCGGCTACCCCCTCCCGGCCCAGGCCGAACAGCGAGCCACCCCACACCTGCAGCGAGAGTTCAGCGAAGACGATCCAGGCGACCACATGCGAGAGCGCATAGCCGAAGCGTTCGAGACGACGCCGATACTCGCTGATGCGCCGCCGCTTGGTGCGCCGCTCGGTGTGGCGCTGGATCAAGCCGGTGACCACCAGCGTCAACACCAGCAGGCCGGCAGAGACGATCGAGCGGGCCAGTGCCGCGCCAACGTCCCCCACGGTGACGAAGATCGCCAGCAGCGAGCCCACGACGACCAGCAGCGCCGGCACATGCCATAGCCCACCGACGATACGGGCCAGTTCGATGATGGTGCCGCCGTCACGGCGCACGCCCCAGGAGCGGTTGCGGATCAAGTGCTTGATCGGTCGCTTGAACCTGAAAATGAAGCGAATGCTGAGAATTGCCGCGAGCATATTGGCCAGCACCGAGCCCAGTGCCGCCAGCTCATCCCCCACCATCAGCGACAGCCGTTCCGAATTGAGCGCATCGCCAAGGGCGATCAGTGCACCGATCACGAACAGCATGCGCAGGGCCCGCTGCTGCAGGATCAGCACCGCAGTGAAACGATGGCCTCGGGTGAAGACCGATACCACGCTCTCCACGATCACCGACAGGGTGCGACCGCACAGCGCCAGGTAGGCGACGATCAACGCCAGGGTCCGGCCGGGGCTGGGCGGCAACACCTGGGCCAGGCCCATGATCAGGACGAAGGCGAGCGCCCAGGGCAGCATGCGCCGCAGGAAATGCAGTGCCAGCAGCCAGCCGCGCGGATCCCGCGGCAGGTCGAGGGGAAGCCCTCGCCTCAGGAACAGCAGCCTGCCCAGGGCGATCAGGATGACCAGCAGCCCCACCCAGATCGCAATCAGCACGGCACTCTCGATCATGAAGCGCGCTGTCTCGGCACTGCCGGTCTCGACCATCAAGTCACTGAGGTCATCCCAACCCTGCTCCAGCTGACGTCGCCAGTCGTCAATCGGCGACTCGCCGGCCTCGGCCTGCTCGCCCAGTTCGCTGAACGTCTCCGCCAAGGCGCCGAGCAGTCCCTGGCGCTGCCCGGCCCCCTCCTCGGCCCGCTCGGCATGCACCTGCTGCAGCTCGCGCAGGCTCTCGAGCAGCGCCTCGCGCTGCTGGGTATCCTCAAGCGTGCCGATCACCTCGTCCAGCGACTGCTGGAACGCCTCGGGATCGTGGGCCGTGCCCTCGTCGCCGGCTCCCAGTCCGCCAAGCGGCAGTGACTGAGCACTCAGCGGCGTACTGAGGAGAAGCAACAGGCCGGCAAAGGCAACCATGAACGGTAACCAGCTCCAACAACTGGTACCTCGCCTGACATCCGTCACTGCCTGAAAGAAACCACCTGGCATTACGTCACCACTCCTTGTCCATGTTCGCTGCCTCGCCCTGTGACAGCAGCCAACCAGCACCGATTCCTCCGAGCCTGCTCAGCACTATGCTAGGCTGGCCGCCAAGATCGCGCGACTCGCACAGGATGCCTCCATGCTGCCTCAATCACCACCCGCACCGCTGAGCTATCAAGGTAGAACTCGATGTGTGGGTGTCGAAATCGAATTTGCCGGCCTGCCCCCCCTGGGAACCGCCGAGCTGGTGCATAGCCTCTTTGGCGGTGAGATCAGCGTGGTGAGCCCCCATCGCTTCAAGGTGGAAGGAACACGCTGGGGCACCTTCGTCATCGAACTCGATACGCAGTATGCCCACCCCGATGCGAAGCTGCTCGAGGAGGCGCCACTCAAGGAGAGCGAATGGGAACGCCAGCGGCATCAGATGCGGGTGGACTTCCATAACCGGACGCGTCAACTGATTGGCGATGTCGTCACCGGCCTGGTGCCGACCGAAATCGTCTGCCCGCCGGTGCCCTGGGACGAGCTCGGTGAATTGGACGCCCTCTTCACGGCGCTCTGCAGCCATGGTGCCAAGGGCACCGATGCCAGCCTGCTCTACGGCTTCGGCCTGCACCTCAACCCCGAGGTGGCCAGCCTCGACGTCGCTGACATTCTCGGGCAGCTGCGCGCCTACCTGCTGATGGCGGAGTGGCTGCGACGGGAGATCGATATCGACATCACCCGCGAGGTGCTGCCCCACGCCAACCCCTTTCCCAAGCCCTACGCCCTCAAGGTGCTGGCTCCCGACTATGCCCCGGATCTCGATGGCCTGATCGCCGATTACATCGCGTTCAACCCGACCCGCAACCGGGAGCTGGACCTCTACCCCCTGTTTGCCTTTCTCCGTCCGGATTACCCGCACGAGCTGTTCCGCGACAAGCTGGTGAGGGCGCGCCCCACCTTCCACTACCGTCTGCCCAATGCTCAGCTGTCACAGCTCGGCTGGGGTGCCGTGGTGGAGTGGAACCGCTGGGTGGAGGTCGAACGCCTCGCGGCCGATCACGAAGCCCTCACCAAGCAGGCAGCGGCCTTTGTCACTTATCACACACGGCCGCGCCTGATCCGCTGGGTCGGAAAGCTGCGCGACTGGATTCGGGAGGCCCGCACCCCCTCATGAGCCGCCCCCTCATCGGAATCACGACCTCTGATTACAAGAGCCGCATCGCCTGGTGGTTCGACTGGTTCGCCGTCTGGCGCCACGGCGGCCGCCCACTGCGGCTCTCCCCCTCGCGCCCGTTGCCGGCCTACCTCGATGGCCTGATCATCGGCGGTGGCGACGACATCCAGGCCCACCTCTACGGCGGCGAGGTCCAACTCGATGTCCGGGTGGACCCCCAGCGGGACGAGCTGGAACTGGAGCTCATCGAGCGTTTCGTTCCCCAGGGAAAGCCGGTGCTCGGCATCTGTCGCGGCGCCCAACTGCTCAATGTCCACCTGGGTGGCACCCTAGACCCGGACATCTATACCACCCATGAAGGGCTGAAACGGCGCCGAACCGTACTGCCTCGAAAGACGGTGGATATCGTCGCCGACAGCCAGCTGCATCGTATCCTCAAGGTTACCTGGTGCCGCATCAACAGCCTTCACCACCAGGCCGTCCAACAGACCGGGCCGGGCATCGAGATCGTGGCCCGCGACCGGGACGGCCTGGTCCAGGGCATCGAATCCCGGGAGCACGAGTTCCTGATCGGTGTGCAATGGCATCCGGAGTGGCTGATCTTCAATCGCCCCCAGCAGCGGCTCATCCACGCCCTGGTCGAAGCGGCCCGTCGCGGCATGTCCGCTGAGCGCTCAGCGAACGCCGAATGACTGCCGAATGCCCCGAACGACAGCGGCCACCCGAAGGTGGCCGCTGGCAGTCGTGATTGTCAGGGAGGTATCAATTTTCCAGCTTGGCATCCAGCGTGATTTCGGCATTCAACAGCTTGGAGACCGGGCAGCCCACCTTGGCCTTGTCGGCGGCTTCCTGGAAAGCGGCTTGGTCGGCGCCCGGGCTACGCACCCGTGTCTTGAGATGCACGGCGCTGATGCTGAACCCACCGTCGTCCTGGCTCAGCGTGACCGTCGCTTCGGTCTCGATCTTCTCGGGCTCGAGGCCTGCCTCCCCCATGATCATCGACAGCGCCATGGAGTAGCACCCGGCGTGGGCCGCGCCGACCAGCTCTTCCGGATTGGACCCCGGCTTGCCCTCGAAGCGCTGACCGAAATTGTAGGGCACCTCCTTGAGCGCACCGCTCTCGGTCGAAACCTGACCGCGTCCCTCTTTCAGACTACCCTGCCAGACAGCGCTAGCGGATTTCTTCATGCTCATGTCGACTCCTTGCGATGATGGGAACTGGTCAATAAGGAATGGCGAGAACGGCAGAGCTTGCCGCCACCATCCCTCACCATAGCGCATGGGCTTGTCTTCGCCATTTCTTTTGCGCAATTATATGGAAATATTTTTCATTCTCTTTCAACCAAGAGCGCCTCAATACCATGACACACCCTAGCACTCCCCGTGTCACCTTGCCCGCCACGGCACACGAATCCGCCATCGAGCTGCCGGTCATCGGCCAGGGAACCTGGTACATGGGCGAAGGCCTGGCCCCTCACCGCGACGAGGTCCGTGCCCTGCAGCAAGGCCTCGAACTCGGCATGACCGTGATCGATACCGCCGAGATGTACGCCGACGGAGGCGCCGAGGAGGTCGTCGGCGAGGCATTGGCCGGGCGTCGCACCCAGGCCTTCCTGGTCTCCAAGGTCTACCCCTGGAACGCCGGTCGCCAAAGCGCCATCGAGGCCTGCGAACGCAGCCTTTCCCGCCTGGGCACCGACCACCTCGACCTCTACCTGCTGCACTGGCCGGGCAGCATACCCCTGGAGGAGACCCTGGAGGCCTTCGAGCGACTGCGCGAGCAGGGCAAGATTCGCCGCTTCGGCGTCTCCAACTTCGACGTCGATGAACTCGATGCGCTCCATGCCCTGCCCGGCGGCGGTGACTGCGCGGTCAACCAGGTGCTCTACCACCTCGGCTCCCGGGGCATCGAGACGGCGCTGCGACCCTGGGCACGCCGTCACGACCTGCCGCTGATGGCGTACTGCCCGCTGGCCCAGGCCGGCCAGTTGCGCCACGACCTGTTCGGTCATCCTGTGGTCCGCGAGCTTGCCGATGGGCTGGGCATCACCCCCGCCCAGCTGCTGCTGGCCTGGGTCACCCGTCCGGTCGAGGGGCGTCGCGACGTCATCGCCATTCCCAAGGCGGTGCAGCCGGCGCATGTCGAAGACAATGCCGCGGCGTTGGCGATTCGGCTCGACGACGAAATCGTGGCGCGGCTCGACGATGCCTTTCCGGCGCCGAGAGGCAAGGTGCCGCTGGATATCGTCTAGGCAGGTGGTTACCGCTCAGGAAGCGTTCTTGTCGCGCAGCTTGGCCAGATTGGCGGCCAGGTGTCCCGCGCCCAGGCGACGCATCACCTCGATATTGCGCTCGGGAATGGCCTCGGGGTCAGCATAGTGCGCCAGCACCTGTTCCAGGCTCGCCTCCCGCAGCAGGTGCAGCATCGGCCAGGGGGAGCGATTGGTGTAGTTGGCGGGGTCGTCCGGCTCGGCATCCTCGAAACAGTAGTCGGGATGGAAACTGGCCAGTTGATAGATGCCTTCATACCCCTGGTCGGCCATCAATGCTTCGGCGACGGCCAGGAAATCGAGGTAGTCGTCGAAATCCCCCAGGCCATGACGCAGCACCAGCAGGGTGGTCTCGATCGCCGGGGTCTCGTCGAGGCGATGGCACTCTTCGATCAGCGTCAGCAGGGCCGGCTCCCACTCGCTGTCCTCCACTTCCGTATAGCGAATGGTGTCGCGGGCAAGCTCCCGACCGGCGAAGGGGCAGACGTCGTGGGCGACCACGAAGCTCTCGACCCAGGTGCGGGTAGCGGCGAGGGCGGGGCTAATCGAAGCGGACATGGCAGGGCTCGGCAGGTGACGGAACCCCATGTTCGAACGCGGCGGCAAGGAATGCAAAGCCCAAGGCGACCCTCAGCGACTTTTCTCGTCACGCCGCGAGGCCAACCGGTCGGCCAGCCGCGTCGGTTCGGGCAGCTTGGTGCGTCCCAGGCAGCGCACCACCCAGTCGAGCGAAGTCTCAAGCGATATACGATGGCCGAGCGAAATATAGAGCGGCTTCACCCCCAGGCGAGAGCGCAGCACCGCGCCGATGGTCTCGCCGCGATGACGCAGCGGCGTCCACTCCCCCTTCGCCTCGGGCACCTCGCCGTGGGTGCCGCAGAGCCGCGACTTGGCCACGCCGATGGTCGGCAGGTCGAGCCACAGCCCCAGGTGCGAGGCCACCCCCAGGCGACGCGGATGGGCGATACCCTGGCCGTCGACCATGACCAGCTCGGGCCGGGTGGTGAGCAGGGCGAAGGCCGCCAGCGCCGCCGGGATCTCACGAAACGACAGCAGGCCGGGCACATAGGGCATGCGGGTCGGCTCGCGGTGGACCACCTGCTCCACCGGCGCAAGGGTCGGCCAGCTCAGTGCCACCACCGCGGCCCGGGTCACCTCCCCACCCTCTTCGAAGCCGATGTCGACCCCGGCGATAAGCCGCACGGGGTCGATCCGATCCTGCCGTTCGATGTTGCCGGCCAGGCGCTTCTGCAGCGCGATGGCCTCCTCCGGGGTCAGGTTCCAGTCATGCAGCGCTGCGACGGGCATGCTCGAGCCTCCTGATTCGTCCTTGTGTCTCGCGTAGACTATCGCTTCCATGTCGCTGGTCACCATAGCAGGGAAGAGGCTCGATGAAACTGATCCACACCGCCGACTGGCACCTGGGCCAGACCTTCCACGGCCAGGAGCGCCATGTCGAGCATGGTGCCTTCCTCGACTGGCTGCTCCAGACCCTGGAGGCACGACAGCCCGACGCCCTGCTGATCGCCGGCGATGTGTTCGACGTGGTCAACCCCTCCCTGCGCGCCCAGGAGCAGCTGTACGGCTTCATTGTCGAGGCGCATCGTCGCCTGCCCGGGCTCGATATCGTGATGATCGCCGGCAACCACGACAGCGGCAGCCGCATCGAACTGCCCGGCCCACTGATGCGCCGCCTCAATGCCCATGCCCTCGGCCGGGTGAGTTGGTGCGACGACGGCAGCCTCGACGCCGAGCGCCTGCTGGTGCCACTGACCGACGCCGATGGCGAGACCCGCGCCTGGTGCCTGGCGCTGCCCTTCCTGCGCCCCGCCGAGGTCACCGGCAACCGGCGCGAGAGCGCGACCGACGGCGAACACGAAGGCGGCTACATCGCCGGTATCCAGCGCGTCCATCGGGAACTGATCGACGCCGCCCGCCGGCAGCGCCGGCCCGGGCAGGCACTGGTGGCCATGAGCCACGCCCACCTGCGCGGCGCCCAAGTCTCCGAGCACAGCGAGCGGCCCATCGTGATCGGCGGCGAGGAGTCGATCTCGGCGGCGCTGTTTCCCGACGACATCGCCTACGTGGCACTGGGCCACCTGCACCGTCCGCAGCAGGTCGGCGAGCCGCGCATCCGCTACAGCGGCAGCCCCCTGCCGATGGACTTCAGCGAGGTGAACTATCCACACCAGGTGGTGGAGGTCACCCTCGAGGGCGAGGCCCTGGTCGGCAGCGAGTCGATTGCCATTCCCCGGGCGGTGGAACTCCTGCGTGTCGGCCCCGCCCCGCTGGACCAGGTATTGACCGAGCTGGAGGTCCTGCCACGCGAGGACCAGAAAGCGACGCCGGAGCAGGAAGCCTCGGCCGGGGACACCCCTCCCCGCGAGTGCTGGCCCTGGCTCGAGGTACGCGTCGAACTCGACGCCCCCCGCCCCGACCTGCGCCACCGTATCGAGACGGCGCTGGCCGACTGCCCGGTGCGCCTGCTGCGCATTCACACCCGCTTTCCCGCCGCTACCGGCACCGGTCATGACCCACGGGTAACGCTGGAGAGCCTGGGCCCCTGCGCCCTGTTCGAACGTGCCTGGCAGGAGCGCTACGGCGCGACGCCGGACGCCGACACCCTGCGCGACTTCGACGCTCTGTGCCAGGAGGTGCTGCATCACGCGTCACCCAGCGAGGAAGGCAACCCATGAAGATCCTTGCCATTCGCCTCGAGAACCTCGCCTCCCTGGCCGGCAACCACGAACTGGATTTTACCCAGCCGCCGCTGGCCGACGCCGGCCTCTTCGCCATCACCGGTCCCACCGGCGCCGGCAAGAGCACCCTGCTCGACGCCCTCTGCCTGGCGCTCTACGGCAACACCCCACGGCTGCGCGGGGCACGCCAGGACCAGGCGCGCCTGCCCGACGTCGGCGACAGCGACGTGACCAGCTTCGACCCGCGCACCCTGCTGCGCCGCGGTGCGGCTGGCGGCTACGCCGAGGTCGATTTCCTCGGCCGGGATGGGCATCGCTACCGGGCACGCTGGGCGGTGCGCCGGGCACGCGACAAGGCCGAAGGCCGCCTGCAGGCCGCCGAGCAATCGCTCACCGACCTCGAGGACGGGCGTCTTCTCACCGCCCAGAAGCGGGAGTTCGACCGCCTCCTGCCCGAGGTGCTGGGGCTTAGCTTCGAGCAGTTCACCCGTGCCGTGCTGCTGGCCCAGAGCGAATTTTCCGCCTTCCTCAAGGCCGATGACAACGACCGCAGCGACCTGCTGGAGCGACTGACCGGCACCACCGAATACTCCGCCATCTCCATGGCCGCCTATCGTCGCGCCAAGGAGGCGAAGGGCGTCGTCGATACCCTGCTGGCCAGGCTGGCCGACGATCTGCCCGCAACCCCTGACGTACGAGCCGAGCTGGAACGCGACTCCGAGACCACCCAGCAAGCCCTCACTCACCTGCAAAGGCAGGAGGAGTCGCTCAAGGCACAGCAGCGCTGGCACAGCGACGACGCCCACCTCAAGGCGGCCCATGTCGAGGGATGGGACCAGCAGCAGGCAGCCGACACCCATTGGCAAGCGCTGGCTGAGCAGCGTGCTGACCGCCGGTGGCGCCGCCTGATGGCTCCCCGCCGCCAGGACCTCTCCCGTCAGGCCCGCCTGCCCGAGCTGATCGCCGAGGCAGAGCATGCCCGCGACACCACCCGCCAGGCGCTGGCTCGGGCCCAGCAGGAAGCGCAGGACGCTACCGGCCTCCACCGCCAGGCCGCCCTGGCCCTGGAGGCGGCCATTGAAGCGCGCCGCAAGGCCGAACCCGACCTGAACCAGGCGCGTGAACAGCACCACGCCCTGACCCAGCGGCGGCGCGAACTGGCTGAGCTGACTGCCGAATGCGAGCGTGCTCGGGAGCAGGCCGCTCGGCACCGGGAGCAGCACCGCCAGGAGTATGAAAGGCAGCAGCAGCGGCTCGAGCAGCAGCGCCAGTGGCAGGCCACCCTGGCCGAATTGATGGGGAGTCACACCTACCAGCCTGCCGCCCGCCAGGCCATTCAGCAGGCCCACGACAGTGCCGCCAGCCGCCAGCTTGCCCTGGGCGAACTGCGGGGCGTCTGGCGCGAGTATCACGAGGCCGAGCGCGCTCATCGGCAGCGCGAAACGCGTCTTGCCGAAGCCCATGAACGCCTGGAGGCGCTGACCCGTGAGGGGCAGGCCGCCCGCCAGCGCCTGGAAGAGCGCCAGGCACACCACGACAGCCTGAGCGCCTTTATCGAACGGGCCCGGGCCGCCCGGAGCGACAGTGTGGTGATGCTCCGCGAAGGCCTGCAGGAAGGCGAGCCCTGTCCGGTATGCGGCGGGCGCGACCATCCCTGGCGCCAGCATCCCCCGGCCACCCCCGAGGCGGCCCAGCTCGCCGCCCAACAGGCCGCAGAGGAGCGCGAGCTCGATGACGCCCGGCAGAACTGCGAACAGGCACTGAATGCCCATCAGGAGCTGCAAGCGCAGTACAAGGTGGTGCGGGATACCCTGCAGCAGCACCAGAATGAGCAGCCGGCAGGCCAGGCGCGTCTGCAAGCGGCTCGCCAGGCACTCGATGCCCACCCGTTGACGGAGGAACTGACCCCCGTGGCGGCGGACGAGCGTGACGCCTGGCTGAGCCGGCAGCGCCAGAACAGCAGCAACGAGCGCAACACCCACCAGGCCACCCTTGAACGGCTCCACCGCGCCGAGGCCGAACTGGCACCGCTGGAGGAGTCGCTGCGCCAGGGTGAGCTGGCGCTGACGCGCCTGACGACCGAGAAGACCAACGCCGAGGCACGGCTGGCCGAGCTGGACGCACGCCGCCCCGCCCTGCAGCGCCAGCATGACGAGACCGCCGCCGCCCTGCGCACCCTGCTCGGTGACTACGCCACGCCGGAGGCCTGGCAGCAACGACTCGATCACACCGAGGCCCAGGCCCGTCAGGCCCTGGATGCCGCCTTAAGTCGCCAACATGCTGCTGAGCAAGAGCTGCAACGCCTGACTCAGCTATTCGACCACCAGGAGCAGCAGCTCGGCGCCTTGCAGCAGGAGAGCGACCAGCTCGCTCGCTCACTCGGCGAGTGGCGCCAGGCGCACCCCGAGCTGGACGATGCCACCCTCGCCCGCCTGCTGGCCCAGCCTCAGGAGGAAGCCGACCGCGACGAAGCCCGGCTGCAGGCGGCGGAAGAGGCCAGCCAGCGCGCCGCCGCCACCCTGGCCGAACGCCGCACCGCCCTGCTTCGCCACCGCCGCGCCCAGGGGCTGGCCGATGACGAAAGCGACCATGAGTTACTGGGCGAAGCGTGCGAAGCGAGGATCGCCAGGCGCCGTGACGCCCTGGCAGCCGAACGACAAGCCCTTGAACCCAGGCTGGCCGAGGCCCAACGAGCGCGGGACGACGCCGTTCATGCCCTGCGCGACGACGACCGCCGCCGGGCACGCCAACAGGCTGGCCAGGCCGAACTGGAAGCGGCGCGCACCGAGCATCACCGCTGGGGGCGCATCAGCGAACTGATCGGTTCCGCCGACGGCAAGGCCTTCCGCCGCATCGCCCAGGCCTACAACCTGGAACTGCTGCTCGACCACGCCAACGCCCACCTGGCCAACCTCGCCCCACGCTATCGCCTGGCGCGGGGCGGTAGTCCGCTGGGCATGCTGGTCATCGATCATGACATGGGCGACGAGCAGCGTTCCGCGCACTCCCTCTCCGGCGGCGAAACCTTCCTCGTCTCCCTGGCACTGGCCCTGGGCCTGGCCTCGATGGCCTCGGGCAACCTGGTGATCGAGTCGCTGTTCATCGACGAAGGCTTCGGCAGCCTCGACCCGCAGTCGCTGGCACTCGCCATGGACGCCCTCGACGGCCTGCAGGCCCAGGGACGGCGCGTCGGCGTGATCTCGCATATCCAGGAGATGCATGAACGCATACCGGTGCAGATCAAGGTGGAACCGCTGGGCAACGGCGCCAGCCGGGCAAGGCTGGTGAGTGCTTGAAGAGAATAGCTCGGCGCGCCGGGAGTTGACCCGGCAGCCGACTCACTTCCTCCAACTCCCTATCCCGATAGACATTTTTTACGTGCATCAGGACAACCGCAATCAACTTAGCTTTCTTGTGACCGTGCAGTGGCACACATCACCGTCGATGCTATCAATGCGAACAACAACTGGGCGATCCTCAGCCGGATCTTCGGTAAACAGGAGCCAGCTATTGGAATCGAGCCCCCGGACATATTCCCTGCCCACCTCAGGCTCCTTCACCTGATCAGTACCAATCTTTGTGGTCATGCCAACCTCAAGACGTCTTATATCTTGCATGGGCTTCTCCTATATCAAAGAAAACAGAACAACACCTGCCAAGGCCGGCTCGGTGCGTCTTCATGCTGCCACCACCATACCTTGAAACCAGCGCGATGAGGGGTCCAGCAGCAAACGCCTTGCAGGGTAATCGGCTATATTTTTCCGGCTCTTCGTCGTTGGTTGTGGAATTCGTCCCATGAGCTGGACCAGGGTGGGGCGCCATCCTCGGACGAGTCAGTGGGGCGGCATCCTCGGACTATGTTGCACTGCACAAAAATTCTTGTTATTGTGCAATGCAGCAGAACGGAAATCTCCCGTTCCATCGCATTCAGAACCCCGGAGGTTCTCATCATGACCAACGCATTCGCATTCGACGCAAAGCAATTTGACACCGCCCAGCTTGAGTCCGTTTTCTTCGCCCCGGCGCGCGCCTTCGCCGCCCTCTCCGTCGACTTCACCGAAAAGCTGATCAATACCCAGCTTGAGGCCACCAAAGCCTATGCCGACATCAACCTGACGCAGCTGCGCAGCCTGACAGAGGTCAAGGACGCCGAAGGCCTGAAGAGCTATCTGGAAGGCCAGCAGCAGGTGGTCCAGGACCTGACTGAGCGCCTGAAGGGCGATGCCGAGAAGGTAGTGACCCTGCAGCAGGAATTCGCTCAGGAAAGCCAGAAGCTGACCGAAAACAGCGTCGAGCAGGCCAAGGAAAGCGCCAAAGAGACTACCGAGACCGCCACCAAGGCCGTCAAGGAAGCCGCTCCCAAGGCCAAGTAAGCCTTTGCCCCCGCCCGGGGGCCACGAAGACGCCACATCCCAGGCCGCCGATCCATGATCGGCGGCCTGTTTTCGATCGGGGGGTAGCAGATCGCAAGTTCCGCGAAACGACGCGGCTGGCTCGGCTATGCTGGATGAGTCAGGTAAACTCAAGGGAGGCGTCATGAGGGGATTTGCATTGCACGGCATGCGTTACCTGGGCCTGGTGCTGCTGTTGGCGCTTGCCAGCCCGGCGCTGGCAGACGAAGTCAACTGGCCGCGGATGGCCGAATCGGCGGACGGCGTGCCGATTGCCTACGAGGTGCAGGGCAGCGGCGAACCGACGCTCGTCTTCATTCATGGCTGGAGCGGCGATGGGCGGTACTGGCGCGGGCAGCTACCGTACTTTTCGCAGACTCATAGAGTGGTGACGGTCGACCTTGCCGGGCACGGCCACTCTGGCCTGGAGCGTGAGTCCTTCACTACGCCAGCCTTCGGGGAGGACGTGAAGGCGGTACTGGACGACCTGGAAGTGGAGCAGGCGATCCTCATCGGACACTCCATGGGCGGCCCGGTCAGCGTGGAAGCGGCACGCCTGATGCCGGAGCGCGTGATCGGGATCGTGGGCGTCGACACCTTCCACCACGTGGCCTCGGAGATCAGCCAGGAACAGCGCGACGGGATGCTGGAACCGCTCCAGCAAGACTTTGCACCGGCCGCACGCCAGTTCGTCGCATCGATGTTCATCGAGAGCACCGACCCCAAGCTCCGCGACTGGGTCATGCATGACATGGCGGCCGCTCCGCCGGAGGTGGCCATCAGCGCCATGGAAGATATGCTAGCGCGGCATGCCGATGGTGAAGCGGCACGGCATTTCAGGGAGCTGACGATACCCGTGATGGCTATCAACTCCGACCTGTGGCCGACTGACATCGAAGCCAACCGGCAGCTCCTGCCCGAGTTCGATGCCGTTATCATGGAAGACACCGACCACTTCCTGCACATGGCCAGGCCGGAGGCTTTCAACCGTGAGCTGGAGCGGATGATCGGCACGCCACCATGAGACAGCCGAGGGTGCCAGGTCCAGAGCCAGCAGAGCTCGCTGGCAAGAATGTTAGCTACCAGGCTGGGAAGTTTCATAGCACCACGCTACAAGATGCGACATCCAACCTTGCCGAACGAACACTATGCGCATATCTTATGCGCATAGCCCCTGCGAGGCCATTTCAGTGAGCCAGTCCTACGATGTACAAGCCCCTAAGAAGGCCACCAACGTGAGCATCAACAGCGACCTGCTTCAGCAGGCGAGGCATCTCGGGATCAACCTGTCAGCGACGTTCGAAAACGCCCTATCTGAAAAGGTGCGTGCGGAGCAGCGCGAGCGGTGGCGGCGAGAAAACGCTGACGCCATCAGTGCCTACAATCAATACACTGAGAAGCACGGCACCTTCGGTGATAACGAGCGGCAGTTCTGATGACCCAGTTCCACGCCTACCAGAACCGCAACCCGGCCTCGCGTGAACGTTACCCCTACCTTCTCGATATCCAGAGTGACTTGCTTGGCGAACTCCGAACGACCGTGGTCGTACCTCTATGCCCTGCCGACCTGGCCGAAAACATGCGCCTTTCTCATCTGAATCCAAGCCTCGAAATCGACGGCAGGCGCTATGTCGCCATGACACAGGAGCTTGCAGGTATCGAAAGAAAACGTCTCGGCAAAACCGTTCATGATCTTGGCAGCTATAGAGAGCAGATAATTGCTTCCATCGATTTCCTTATGTCAGGCATCTGATGCGATCAGCGAGTATGCTATCGCTAACGAAGGTGCCTTCCCTCCACCAGGTCTCTCACCTCAGCCCAGCAGCTTTCGCCCTTCGCTACCTATCCGCACCCATATACTTGACCCTGCGGTAGAACACCACGAGAGGTCCCCCGCCCAGCATCATGCCCAGGCCCGCGACCACGACGACCAAGGCGTCATAGGCCACGGTGCCGGACGTAGAGTACACCCCCACCAACACGCCGACGTGGCGCACCACCAGATAGACGCCAATCAGGAAGGTACCGGCCCGCACCAGGTCGTCATCCTTGACACGAACCTCGCCATCGCCATGCAGCCAGGCGGCCGGCGAAGCACCACAGCAATACGCCGCCCAGCATCGGCACGGCCACCGTAGCAATCAGCATCGGTAACACCGCGACAGACCAGAACTCGCTGCCCATGGGCCCTAACAGCGCTGGTAGCACCGAGAACAGCGTCTTCAGAAAGAGGTAAAGGCCCAGCACTCGGATCAGCAGGATGGAAAAGGGCTTCATGGCGTCTCCCGGTTATTCTGCCGCCTCATCGTCGACGATGGGCGTACCCAGCGTATCGATCATCATGCTGTGACACTCGACCTCAAACCACTCATCGAAACGTTTCAGGGTACGCTTTGGCCAAAGCGAAGGGACGGTGTACCACGCCTCCAGCTCCGACTCGAACAGGTTGCGCCAGTTGGCCTTGACCCACCGCCTGACCTCCTCGGGCGATTCGGATACCTCATCGCTCACCAGGTAGACGATGCGGTCGTGGTTGACCTCTTCCGCGGTGACTGGGCTGCCCCCCGGCGAGGGATCGGCATCGTTGATCCACTGCACGGCAGGGGCCTTGTAGCGCAGTAATAGAGCTGATCGATTCAACATAGGTTTTCCCTCCCCTCCATTCGACAGGTTGATTTCTAGATATGGCGACTAGCCTGTCGTTTCCGCTGCACTCTTCTTCCGCCGCCGGTCCGCGGGCTTCTGCCTGGCCTTCTCCACCTTGATCCGCGCCAGCAGCGCTTCGGCGGAAACAGAGGTTCCACAGCTTCTGGACGATATCGTTCTGGGTCATGAGGGGTCCTGATTGAGAATGTCGATATAGGCACGGTAGGCGTAGATTCGATTACGCTTCTGCCCGGTAAGCTCGTTAACGATCCCGAACTCTTTTTCCAATGCGGTGAGCAACTTGCCGACTGTCGCAGGTGTCAGACCCGTGCGCTGGCGTAGATGATTGATATTGGCGATGGGTTGCTGGAATAGCGCATCCAACAAGAGGCCTGCCGAGCCGGCTTGGCGACCCAGCTCTGCCAGGCGGGCCTTGTCCTGCTCCCGCAGCTGGTTGAGTTGCTGGGCAGTGGCCACTGCCTGAGTGGCTGTATGGGCAACGGCATCCACGAAGAACAGTAACCAGGCTTCCCAGTCTCCGGTCACACGTACTTGCTGCAACCGCTCGTAGTAGGTCTGGCGATACTTCTTGAAGAACACCGAAAGGTAAAGCAGCGGTTCATGGAGGATGCCTGCCTCGACCATGATCAGCGGTATCAACAGCCGTCCTAACCGCCCGTTGCCATCCATGAAGGGGTGGATGGTCTCGAACTGTACATGGGTCAGTGCTGCCTTGATAAGCGGGTCGGTGGATTCGGGAATGTCGTTGACGAACCCCTCAAGCGCCGACCAGCAATCTGCAATGTGCTGAGGTGGTGGCGGGACAAAAACTGCTTCATCGGGGCGGTGCCCTCCCAGCCATACCTGATTGCTGCGAAATTCACCCGGCCCACGGTTGATACCACGCCCCGACGTCATCAGCGCGGCATGCATCTCCATGACTAGCCGATGGCTGATGGGAAAGCCCTCACGGATACGCTGCACGCCCAAGGTCAAGGCGTTCACGTAGCAGGAGACCTCCTGCACGTCGTCCATGGGCACCCCCGGCATGCCCTCCATCTCGTAGAGCATCAAATCGCTGAGCGACGATTGAGTGCCCTCGATCTGAGACGACATGACCGCCTCCTTGCGCACATAGCTATAGAGGAAGAGTGAGGCATCGGGCAGCAAGGTGCTGATGGCATCGAGACGCCCCAGCGCCAGCATCGCGTGGCTGAGACGGTTCTGCAGTTTGCCGTCCAGCACCAAGGGCGGCCGAGGCGGCAGTGGGTCGGGAATGAACGCCTGGCAGCGTACCCCTCCGGCAATGGTGTCTACGTAGTGGCCTGTCAATCCGCGATCCATGGGCTCCACCTGACCGCTTCGAAAGCGGGCTTGGGTAAAATAGCGTCAGGTCTTATTTTAACTTGAGGGCGAAATTAAAATAAGCGCTGATGTTATTTTAGTTTCGTCACCACTCAGCCACTGACGTGTCAATGCCATCGACACACCCCAGGAGCGTGTCGAAGAGATCGCATTTCTTGAACATGTATGGAGATATGTCGATATCCTGGACGACTCAGCTCGCCTCCCATAGCGGGTCGTCAAGGGCCTCCCGCACCTCATCGAGGTGGTTGCCCAGCACGGCGTCGAGCTGCTTCAGTCCGCCGTGGTCGATCCCGTGCCAGGGGCTGCTCTACCGGCAGTTTTCTACTGGTTTCAAAATGACAAAGGCCGAGTGACACTTCACTCGGCCTTCATTCTATCTATCGGCCTCCAGGCCCTGACGCTCTCATCAAGGCGATGCATGCCTGTCCGGTGGCGCTGAGCTTCCATCTGTCAGACAGTGCCTTGCTACCTGGGCGCAGACCCAGAAAATTCCGGCAAGTATGATAAAGAACAGGCTGCCTGAGACAAGATTCCAGCTTATGGGCTGTTGATCGATAGCAATCAGATAGACCAGGCCAGCCATCAGAGCGAAAAGCACAACGATGGCTGCTGCCCAAAAGAGAAAGTACAAGGCTATTCCCAGCTTATTCAGCATGCCCATCTCCTCAATCTGCTCAAGGATTCACATTCAGCATAGACCATGTCGGTGACCTCCCTGGCAGCTCCCTTTCAGATTAAAAAAGCGCCCCGTTGCCGGGGCGCCTCTGCCACCTGTCGTTCGACCACGATCAGGCCAGGTCGAAGCGGTCCGCGCTCATTACCTTGTCCCATGCCGCCACGAAGTCCTTGACGAATTTCTCCTTGGCATCGTCCTGCGCATAGATCTCAGCAATGGCCCGTAGCTGTGAGTTGGAGCCGAAGATCAGGTCTACCCGCGTTCCGGTCCACTTCAACTCGCCGCTCCTGCGGTCGCGGCCTTCGAACACGTCGGCATCCACCGAGGTGGGCTGCCACTGCGTGTTCATGTCGACCACATTGACGAAGAAGTCGTTGGTCAGGATACCCGGACGGGCGGTGAACACGCCGTGGCGCACGTTGCCGTGGTTGGCTTCCAGCACCCGCAGGCCACCCACCAGCGCCGTCGTCTCCGGCGCGGAGAGCCCCAGCAACTGAGCCTTGTCGATCAGCATCTCCTCGTCGGAAACGGTGAAGCGGGCCCGACGGTAGTTGCGGAAGCCGTCGGCCTCCGGGCGCAGCCATTCGAAGGATTCGGCATCGGTCTGCTCGTCGGTAGCATCGGTGCGCCCCGGCGAGAACGGCACTTCGATAGTGTGGCCGGCATCCTTTGCCGCCTTCTCGATGGCAGCACAGCCACCCAGCACGATCAGGTCGGCCAGCGAGACCCGCTTGCCGGACTGGCTTGCATTGAAGTCGCCCTGAATGCTCTCCAGCGTCTTCAATACCTTGGCCAGTTGCTCGGGCTGGTTGGCCTCCCAATCCTTCTGCGGTGCAAGGCGAATACGCGCACCGTTGGCCCCACCACGCATGTCGGAACCGCGGAAAGTGGAAGCCGACGACCAGGCGGTGTACACCAGCTCGGCAACGGAGAGACCGGAGCCAAGGATCTTGCCCTTGAGGCTGGCAATGTCCTGTGCATTGACCAGCTCATGATCGACAGCGGGTACCGGGTCCTGCCAGATCAGATCCTCCGCCGGCACTTCCGGGCCGAGATAGCGTGACTTCGGGCCCATGTCGCGGTGGGTCAGCTTGAACCAGGCCCGGGCGAAGGCATCGGCGAACTCTTCCGGATTCTTGTGGAAGTGCTCGGAGATCTTGCGGTACTCCGGGTCTTCGCGCATGGCCATGTCAGCGGTGGACATCATGATCGGCACGCGCCGGGAGGCATCTTCGACATCCGGCGCCATGTCCTTCTCGGCCAGGCCCTTCGGCTGCCACTGCTGAGCACCGGCCGGGCTCCTGGTCAACTCCCACTCATAGCCGAACAGCACGTCGAAATAGCTCATGTCCCACTTGGTGGGTGTCGGCGTCCAGGCTCCCTCCAGACCACTGGTAATGGCATCGCGGCCCTTGCCGCTCTTGTAGCTGCTCTTCCAGCCGAAGCCCATCTCCTCGATCGGCGCGGCTTCCGGCTCGGACCCCACATTGGCCGGATCACCGGCGCCGTGGGTCTTGCCGAAGGTGTGGCCACCGGCGGTCAGGGCTACCGTCTCATAGTCGTTCATCGCCATGCGGGCAAAGGTTTCACGAATGTCCTTGGCCGAGGCGAGCGGATCCGGATTGCCGTCCGGGCCTTCCGGGTTGACGTAGATCAGGCCCATCTGCACCGCAGCCAGCGGGTTTTCGAGATCCCGTTCACCGCTGTAACGACTGTTGGCCTTGTCACTCGTGGCGAGCCACTCCTCCTCGGCCCCCCAGTAGATGTCCTCTTCCGGCTGATAGATGTCCTCGCGACCACCGGCGAATCCAAAGGTCTTGAAGCCCATGGATTCCAGGGCGACATTCCCCGTGAGGATATAGAGGTCGGCCCAGGAGAGCTTGTTGCCGTACTTCTGCTTGATCGGCCACAGCAGGCGACGCGCCTTGTCCAGGTTGCCGTTGTCCGGCCAGCTGTTGATCGGCGCAAAACGCTGCGAGCCGGTACCGGCGCCGCCCCGGCCGTCCCCCACCCGGTACGTTCCTGCGCTGTGCCACGCCATGCGAATGAAGAAGGGACCATAGTGCCCGTAGTCGGCCGGCCACCACTCCTGGGAGTCGGTCATCAGGGCCTCGAGGTCCTTTTTCACCGCGGCCAGATCGAGCTGCTCGAACGCGTCGCCATAGTTGAAATCCACGCCCAATGGATTGGATTTCGGGGAGTGCTGATGAAGGATGTTCAGGTTCAGCTGGTTGGGCCACCAGTCATGTATCGATTTTCCCGTGTCCCCCTGGCTGGTACGCGACCCATGCATGACAGGGCACTTGCCCCCGGTGCTGTCTACTTTCTGATCCATATCGCTCTCCACGTATCACTGCTGCTTTAATGGCTACAGCCTCGATGTAAAATCCATCGCTCCATGACGGTCAGCGAGGCAAGTTCTTTGCTTTTCCTTATGTAAGAATAGGTATAACAGCTTTGCTGGCCGGTACGGGATTTGATTTTCGACAACCGATCAATAGCTATTTCCAATGACAGCTTACAGTTCAATAGTTTATTGGAAGGACTGTCCTGGAGTCGCTCGGGATATGAAAAACGATCGGCACACGCCCCCACACCGCATGCCTGCCCGCTTATCGCGAGCGTGGTACGCTAACGGCAACACAAGGACAGGAGAGCATCATGACAGCGGCTGAGCTGCTCGAACGCTTGGTGGGCTTTGCCACCGTTTCGCGGGATTCCAATCTCGAGCTGATCCGCTTCGTCGAAGAGTATCTGACGCAACACGATGTCGAGCACTGGCGGATCACCAACGATGACGGCAGCAAGGCCAACCTGCTGGCGCGCCTCGGTCCGGCGGTGGAAGGCGGCGTGGTGTTGTCGGGACATACCGACGTGGTGCCGGTGGACGGTCAACCGTGGTCTACCGACCCGTTCGAACTCGTCGACAAGGGTGATGGCCGCCTCTACGGACGCGGCACCTGCGACATGAAGGGTTTCATCGCCTGTGCCCTGGCGGAGGTGCCTAACTGGGTACGGCAGGACCTCGCGAGACCGATCTACCTGGCCTTCTCCTATGACGAGGAGGTTGGCTGCATCGGTGCGCCGCGCATGATCGAACGGCTGATGGCCGACCACCCCCGCCCCGCAGCAGTGATCGTCGGCGAGCCGACCTTGATGCAGCCGGTGGTGGCCCACAAGGGCGCCACCAACCTGCGCACCACGGTGACCGGCCGCGCCTCGCACTCCAGCCAGGTCGACCAGGGCGTCTCGGCGATCCATGTGGCCGCACGACTGGTCACCAGGATCGAGGACGTGATGGCCGAACTGCGCGCCGAAGGACGCATCGACGAGGCCTTCAACGTCGCCCACTCCAGCCTGCACGTGGGCAAGATCGCCGGCGGCACCGCCATCAACATCATGGCCCGCGAATGTACCTTCGAGTGGGAAATTCGCCACCTGCCCCAGGACCGCTTCGAAGACCTGATCGGCCGCGTGAACGCCTACGCCGCCGAGCTAGAGGCCGAAATGCAGGCCAAGGCTCCCGAGACGAGCATCGTCACCGAGGCGCTCAACGTCACGGTGCCGGCGCTGGCCGACGACAACAACGCCGAGGTACTCGCCCTGTGCTGCGAACTGCTCGGTGAGCGGCCCAGCGGCGCGGTGGCCTACGCTACCGAGGCCGGTCAGTTCCAGCGCGAGGGGCTGCCCACCGTGATCTGCGGTCCCGGCAGCATCGCCCAGGCCCACCAGCCCGACGAGTACATCGAGAGCGAACAGCTTGCGGCAGGGAGCGAGTTCATGCGGGCCCTGGGCAAGCGTTTAGCTGCTCGGACCTGAGCGTTCCCGCGACGTAGAGACGGATTGCGAACCTCCATTCTTTCAAGAGGTACCCCGCATGGCGAAGCGCAGGAGCAAGCGTCAAAAGCCGACAGCCTCAGCACGCAAGCCCCATGCCCGCGCCCCACGGCGCTTCAGCCCTCGCCGCCTGGTGCGCGGCGTCCTGATCGCCCTGGCGATCCTCGCCGTACCGGTGACCTGGCTAATCCTCGAGGAGCGCCAGGCACGCGCGCTGGCCGACCTGAGCGTGATCGGCAACGGCGAGCCGGTGGCGGTGCAGGTCTTCGACCAGGGCTGCCCCGACTGTCGCCGGCTGCGCGACAACGCCGAGCAGGCGCTGGCCAATATCGAACGACCACCGGCCTGGCGCGTGGTGAACATCAACAGCTCCCAGGGGCGACGATTCGCCGGTGAGCAACTGGTCGACCACGTCACCATCGTGCTGTTCAACGGACGGGGCGAGCGCACCGACGTGATACGGGGAGTTGCCAGTGTCGGCGAACTGGAGACCGCCTTTAGTGACCTGGGCAGGAACGCAAGAGCTCGCCGGGAACGCTAGGCTCCAAAGCTGGGCTCGGCAAGCCCTTCCACGCCGGCTTTCATCTGTAGCAGGCTGCCTGCCAGGGGCCAGCGCGCCTTGCCCTCGGCATCCAGATGCTGAGTGGCGGTGGTGATGTAGAGCGTGCTCAGGTCAGGCCCACCGAAGGCCACCATGGTGGGATGCGGGCACGGCACCTCGTGCTCCGCCATCAGTTCGCCCTCCGGCGAGAATCGCACGACACGACCGCCGCCGTAGAGCGCGCTCCAGTAGCACCCTTGGCTATCCACCGCTGCACCGTCGGGCACGCCGGGCAATCCCAGCGCCTCCAGGTCGACCCAAGTCTCTTCCTCCCCCAGCGTGCCGCTATCGACGTCGAAGGGGTAGCGCAGGATTCGTCGGGTCAGCGAGTCGGTATGGTAGAGCCAGCGCCGGTCGGGGCTGAAGGCGAGCCCGTTGGATATGCCGATTCCAGTCAGTCGTTGCGTGAGCTCACCGCGGTCAAAGCAGTAGAGCGCCGCCGTGGGGCTCGCCTCGTCGGCGGCGATGGTACCTACCCACAGGCGGCCCGCAGCATCGCAGCGGCCGTCGTTGAAGCGGTTGCCCCGCCCTGCCTGCCACCCTTCGGGCCTCTCTTTCTCCCACTCAGGGTTGTCGGCCAGTCGCTCGGGCTCACCCTCCGCGGCCAGGCGCAGGATGCCCGACGTGGCGGCGGCCACCAGCCCCGAGTCGGCAATCGCCACGCAGCCCACTTTCTCGCCAAGCTCGGTGCGAGTCGGGGCAGCCCCATCCTGGGGTCGCCAGGCGTAGACATGGCCGTTGTTGATATCGGCCCAGTAGAGGGTCTGGCGTGCCACCGACCACACCGGGCTCTCGCCCAGGCTCATGTCGAGTTCGACCGCCACCGTCATCGCGTTCTCCTGCATGCCGTCATCCCTTATGTCATTTGCGGTCTCATCGGCCGAGCCGTCATCGATTCGCCTCAGCCAGGCAGAAGCACCACTGCTGTCTCAGGCTCTGGCCTCGCTGCAGCTCCACCAACCCATGGGCCATCGGGTCTGGGAAGTGATGGGCATCGACGTCGTGACTTACCGGCTCGAAGCAGAAGAAGTCGGCGTTCTCCCCCGGCGAGAAGAGGAGATAGCGCGACAGGTTGGGCAGCGTAGTGACGTCGAGGGCAATGCCGCGCTCGGGCCAGTTGAGCAGCGCTTGCCCATTCCAGCCGGTAAAGAGGTTGTCGATCCGGCCTGCGGGGAGCGAAGCGGCCACGGAATAAGACCAGGGATCGCCCGCCTCCAGGCGGCGCCAGCGCGTCGGCAACTGCTCGGCACCGACCTCCCAGACGCCGTCGGCCAGCGCCTCGAGGCGCACGTCGGCGCTGCGTGGAAACCAGGGATGCAAGCCCAGGCCGTAAGGGGCGGGGATATCACCAAGATGAGTCAGCATCAGTTCAACCGTCAGGCTCCCCTCCTCCAGGCGATACCTGAGTACCGCACGATAGTCGAAGGGTGGCTGCCAGGAGGAGCAGAGGCCTAGTCGCAGCTCGGTCAGCCCCTGGTGCTCGACCTGCCAGGGCCGTTGCCAGCCATCACCGTGGATCGGTAACGGCTCTCCCACCAGGTTGGCTGCGAGTGGATAGTGTCGCCCCCGCCAGTCGAAGCCACCGCCGGAGATACGATTGGACCAGGGCAGCAGCGGGTAGAGGCCCATCTTGTTGGGGTCGTGGTCCGCCTCGCTGCCGGGGCGGAACAGCGGCAATGGGCCGGCCGCTGTCAGGGCGTCGAAACGCACTACGCATCCTCCCAGCTCAGGCGCCACTACCAGCCGCAGCCGCCCATTGTCGAGCCGAATAGCCATACTAGAAGTCCACCCAGATGCCCCCTGCCGAGGAAGATTCCAGCGCGCGGGTGATGAACACCAGCCCATCGACACCATCGGCGACCCCTGGAGTACCGGTTGCCAGCGCCTCCGGTTCCCGACCGCTCTCGCGCGCCCGGATCTGCTCGGCAAAGTCGCTGTAGAGCTGTGCAAATGCTTCCAGGTAGCCCTCGGGATGCCCCGGTGGAATGCGTGCCGCCCCCAGTGCCGCGGCCCCCAGGTCGGGACCGTTTCGGGTCAGTGTTCGCGGCGGCTCGCCCAGCGGCGAATGCACCAGCCGATTGGGCTCCTCCTGGCACCACTCAAGCCCCCCGCGACTGCCGTAGACGCGCAGCCGCAGACCGTTCTCGTTGCCCGGGGAAACCTGGCTCGACCACAGCATGCCTCGGGCGCCGCCCTTGAAGCGCAGCATCATGTGGACGTTATCGTCCAGCGCCCGCCCCTCCACGAAAGTATGCAGATCCGCGGCCAGGGCCTGGGGTTCCAGGCCGGTGACGAAGCGCACCAGGTTATAGGCATGGGTTCCGATATCCCCCAGACATCCTGCCGGACCGCTGCGCTTGGGGTCCGTTCGCCATTCGGCCTGCTTGACGCCGCTATCCTCCAGGCGCGTGGAGAGCCAGTCCTGGGGGTATTCGACCTGAATCACGCGCAGCTCGCCCAGCTCACCATTGGCCACCATCTCACGGGCCTGGCGCACCAGCGAGTAGCCGGTGTAGTTGTGGGTCAGGCCGAAGAACCGACCGCTGCGTTCGACCAGTTCCGCCAGCGCCCGGGCTTCCTCCAGGGTCGTGGTCATCGGCTTGTCACAGATGACATGGATGCCTGCTTCGAGGAAGCACTTGGCAACTTCGAAGTGAACATGATTCGGTGTGACGATGGCGACCACATCGATGCCATCGTCACGCTGGCTTTCCGCCTCGGCCATGGCGCGGTAGTCCGGATAGGCGCGATCCGGCGCCACGTGCAGTTCCGCTGCAGAGGCGCGGCTGCGATCGGCATCGGAGGCGAAGGCACCGGCGACCAGCTCGTAGTGGTCATCCAGCCGTGCCGCCATGCGGTGCACGCCGCCGATGAAGGCGCCCTGGCCGCCACCGACCATGCCCAGGCGCAGCCGGCGGGACGTATCCTGTTGTTGGCTCATGTCGTTGTATCCTTCAGTCGAGGCCCAGCAGGCGGCGGTTGGTCGCCTCGTCGACGCCGGCGTCGGCGAAGTCGTCGAAGGCCCGCTCGGTTACCTGGATGATATGGTCGCGAATGAAGGTGGCTCCTTCGCGGGCGCCGACCTCCGGGTGCTTGAGGCAACACTCCCACTCCAGCACCGCCCAGCCGTGGTAGTCGTTGGCGGCCATCCACGAGAACATCGACTTGAAGTCGACCTGGCCGTCGCCCAGCGAGCGGAAGCGCCCGGCGCGCTCGGTCCAGGACTGGTAGCCGGAGTAGACGCCCTGCTTGGGGCTGGGATTGAACTCGGCGTCCTTGACGTGAAACATCTGGATGTGGTCGCGGTAAACGTCGAGAAAACCCAGGTAGTCGAGCTGCTGCAGGATCAGGTGGCTGGGATCATAGAGAATGTGGCAGCGCGGATGGTGGCCGACCCGCTCGAGAAACATCTCGAAGGTAACACCGTCGTGCAGGTCCTCGCCGGGGTGGATCTCGTAGCAGAGGTTGACCCCGGCCTCATCGAAGGCGTCGAGGATCGGTCGCCAGCGCTTGGCCAGCTCGTCGAAGGCGGCGCCGATCAGCCCCGCCGGGCGCTGCGGCCACGGATAGACATAGGGCCAGGCCAGCGCGCCGGAAAAGGTGCCGTGGTCGGTCAGGCCCAGGTTCTTCGAGGCCCTGGCGGCCAGCATCAGCTGCTCCACCGCCCACGCCTGGCGGGCCTTGGGGTTGCCGCGCACCTCGGGTACGGCGAAGCCATCGAACATCTCGTCGTAGGCGGGATGCACGGCCACCAGCTGGCCCTGGAGGTGGGTGGAGAGTTCGGTCAGTGCCAGGCCATGCTCGGCCAGGGTGCCCTTGATCTCGTCGCAGTAGGTCTGGCTCTCGGCGGCGCGTTTCAGATCGATCAGGCGCGCGTCCCAGCTGGGGATCTGCACGCCCTCGTAGCCCAGCCCCGCCGCCCAGCGGGCGATGCTGTCGAGGCTGTTGAAGGGGGGGTCATCTCCGGCAAACTGAGCGAGGAAGATCGCCGGCCCTTTGATGGTTTGCATAGTGGGCTCTCCGATGGGTTCTCGGGCAGATAGACGCGGGCAAGCGCTGCGGCGCCCGCCCGCCGGGATCGATCAGAACGGTGAATCGGGGAAGTAGTACTGCTCGGCGTTCTCCTGGGTGATCAGCGGGGAGCCGAGGATGTACTGCCCGGTCACCGGCCCGTTGGAGGTAAAGTGCTGGACGGTGAGGTCCATGGCGGTGGCGATCATCGCCGGCGGATAGAGCACGTCCACCGGCACCAGCTCGTCGCCCTCCATGACGCGCTTGATGATGTCCTTCATGCCGGCACCGCCGACGATGAACAGCTCGTCCTCGCGGTTGGCCTGGCGCACCGCCTCGATCACGCCGAGGGCGATATCGTCGTCCTGGGCCCACACCGCATCGATGCGGTCGAAGCGTGCCAGGAAGTCCTGCATCACCTCGAAGCCATCGTCGCGGTTCCAGTTGGCGTGCTGCATGTCGAGGATATTGATCTCGGAGCCTTCGATGGCTTCCTGGAAGCCTTGCACGCGTTCGTCGTCGATCACCGTGGGAATCCCGCGCAGCACCACGATATCGCCCTGGTCGTCGAGCCGGTCACGAATGTACTCGCCGGAGACGCGGCCCAGCTCGTGATTGTTGCCGGCGACGTAGAGGTCTTCGATGCCCTCCTGCTCGAGGCCGCGGTCGACCACGGTGACGAACACGCCGGCATCCTTGACCCGCCGCACCGGGTCGGTCAGCGGCCCGGACTCGAAGGGCAGCACCACCAGCGCATCGATATTGCGCTGCGAAACCAGATCCTCCAGGTCGTTGGCCTGCTCGCCCGGATTGCTGGCGGTGGAGATGGTAATGGCAATATTGGGATGGGCCGCCTCCAGGCGCTGCTTGGCCTGTTCGGCGTGGAAATTCACCCCACCGGTCCAGCCGTGGGTGGCAGCCGGTATCGACACCCCGATGGTGTAGTCCGCGGCGATGGCGACGGTCGGTGTTGCCATCACGGCAGCGGTGGCTAGCGCAGCGAATGTTGTCTTTATGGTTCGCATGGTGACGCTCCTATTACCTTGTTTGTTATTGGTTGGTGCTTAACTTGTCATTGGTTAATGCGTAAGTAGACCTGTTCAGGCCCCCGTCTTCCTCCACGATGCGCGCTGCAGGTACACCGCGACGATAATGATGATTCCCTGCACCGTGCCGTTGAGATAGTTGGAAATGGCATCCGTCAGATTGAGAATATTGCCGATCATGGTGAGCATGATCGCCCCTACCACCGTTCCCCAGATGCGTCCGTGGCCGCCCTTGAGCATGGTGCCGCCGATGATCACCGCGGCAATCGCCTCGAGTTCCCAGAGCACCCCGGTGGCCCCCGACGCCGAACCCAACCGCGGCACGTAGATGATGGTCGCCAGCGCCACGCATACGCCCTGCAGCATGTAGGTCATGGTCTTGATGCGATCGACGTGAATGGCGCTGTACTCGGCCACCTTCTCGTTGGAGCCGATGGCGAAGCAGTAGCGGCCGAAACGGGTATGGTTGAGCAGGATATAGCCGGCCACCGCCACCATCAGGAACACCAGTACCGGAATCGGGATGCCCAGCAGGTTGCCGTAGTAGACCGGCCGGTAGATGTCACGCACGCCCCAGTCCAGCGACAGGGTGCCGCCGTCGGCGAGGTAGGTCACCAGCGAGCGATAGATGCCCATGGTGCCGAGGGTGACGATAAAGGCCTCGATCTTGCCCTTGGTGGTCACCATGCCGTTGATGAAGCCGGCGCATAGGCCCAGGATCAGCGAGGCTCCCACGCCCAGCAGCACGGTAGTGAGGCCCGGGCCGAACTGCTCCACCAGGCTGTTCATCAGGATGATCATCACCCCGGCGATGAAGGCCGTCATCGAACCCACCGAGAGATCGAGCCCCCCGGCGGTAATGACGAAGGTGGCACCGATCGCGATGATGCCGATGAAGGCACTGCGCGTCAGCATGTTCGAGAGATTATCCAGCCCCAGAAAGGCGGGATTGATCAGGGCGCCCAGCAATGCCAGCGCGATCAGCGCCACGAAGGGGCCCCACGTCTTCAAGTCCAGGGGGATACTTCCCCGCTTGATCGATTTGCTATCAGGCACGACGATGCTCATCCACCCCTACCCCCTTGATTCCGGATGCGTACTGCATGATTTCCTGCTCGTTGATCTGCTCGCCTTCGAGGATGCCGGTGAGCACGCCGGCACACATCACCGCCACCCGATGCGAGAGGCCGATCAGCTCGCCCATCTCCGAGGAGATGAGAATGACGGAGCGCCCGGCGTCGGTGAGTTCGCGGATGAAGTGATAGATCTGGTGCTTGGTCCCGACATCGATGCCCCGCGTCGGCTCGTTGATGATGACGATCTCGGGGTCGATGGACATGACCTTGGCCAGCAGCAGCTTCTGTTGGTTGCCACCGGAGAGCTCCGCTGCCGTGAGCGCTTGGGTGCGCAGACGGATATCGAAGCGGCTCGTCGCCTCCTCGAAGGCCTGGGCTTCCTGCTTGCGGTCGATCAGCGGATGACAGTAGGCTCGCAAGTTGAGCAGGGTCAGGTTGGGGCGCAGCCCCATGTTGAGCACCAGCCCCTTGGCCTTGCGATCTTCGGTAAGGTAGGCGATGCGATGGCGCACCGCATCGCGCAGGTGGCGCAGCGTCACCGGCTCGCCATGGCGTAGCACCTGCCCCGCACTGCGTGGCCGCAGTCCCAGCAGTGATTCGATCAGTGCCGTGCGCCCGGCCCCCACGACGCCGCCGAAGCCGAGCACCTCGCCTTTGCGCAAGGCAAAGCTGGCCCAGTGCACCGCGCCGGGCACGACGATGTCGCGAGCTTCGAAAACGTAGGGGGCATCGTCGGGCACGGGGGTGCGAGCCGGGTACATCTCGGTGATTTCACGGCCCACCATGAGCCGGGCGAGCTCCTCCTTGCTACGCCTTTTCATGGGCCCAGAGTCGATCAACCGACCGTCGCGCAGCACCGTGACCCGGTCTGCAATCTGCTCTATTTCGCGAAGCTTGTGGGAGATATAGAGAATCGCCACGCCACGCTTGCGGAGGCGAGACACGAGGGCAAACAACACCTGCACCTCATGCTCGGTCAAGGTGGCAGTGGGCTCGTCCATGATCAGCACGCGCACGTCCCGTGTTACTGCCTTGGCGATCTCCACCATCTGCTGATCCGAGGTACCCAGGTCCTTGACCCGTGCAGTGGGCTCGACATTCGTCTCGAGCTCAGCCAGGGCTTCACGACATCGAGCCCGCATCGCCCTGCGATCCAGGAAAGGGCCGCGCCGTAATTCACGACCGAGAAAGATGTTCTCCTCCACGGTCAACAGTTCCGCCAGCGCCAGCTCCTGATGGATCATCACGACCCCATCGGCCTCCGCCTCGCCGCAGAAGCGGTAGCGTCGCGGCTCGCCTGACATGACAACCTCGCCGGATGTCGGGGACAGATATCCAGCGAGGATCCGCACCAGCGTCGACTTGCCGGCGCCGTTCTCGCCCAGCAGCGCATGAACCTCGCCGGGCTTGAGGTCGAGGTCGATATCGAACAACACCTGGTTCTGGCCAAACGAGCGGCAAATACGGCGTGCCGACAGCAGCGGCTGATCCTGACGGCTCATCACCCCCACCCCGCATCGACCGGGAATTCCTGGCCGGTCAGTTGGGCGCTGTCATCCGCTGCCAGGAACAGTACCGTGGGCGCCACATGCTCCGGCGCCAGGCGCACCTTCAGGCTCTGGTGCTCCTGAATGCGCGCCTCATCCTCGGGGCTGATCCACTTGTCGAGCTGCCGCCGGGTCAGGATGCAGCCTGGCACCACCGTGTTGACACGAATGTCCTTCACGCCGAGGTCACGGGCCAGAGTGCGTGTCAGGCCGTGAACGGCGGCCTTGGCCGTCACGTAGGCGGCGAGGTCACCCAGCGCGAGGCGGACACTGATCGAACCGAAATTGATGATCGAGCCACCGCCAGCCGCCGCCATCTGGTCGGCGACCGCCTGGATGGAGAAGAACATGGGACGCAGGTTGAGCGACATTCTCTCATCCCAATACTCGACGCTGACCTCACGCCAGTCATGGCGATCATCGTTCGCGGCGTTATTCACCAGCGTGCGGATGGGGCCCAGCGTCTCGCCAACCTCTTGAATCACCGCCTGGAGGGCTGCGATATCGCGGATATCACAGTGGCGATACAGGAGTGCCCTGCCCGTTTCCGCTTCAAGCTCGTGACACAGTGCCTGGCTGGCTTCATCATCGATATCAACGAAGGCAACTCGAGCGCCCTGGCGATGAAAGGCGCGGGTCAAGGCACTACCGATCCCGCCACCGCCTCCGGTCACGAAGACGACGCGCCCATCAAGGCTGGGATAGCGGGCAGTAGGGAGTAGCATGGAGGTCACCTTTTGTTGTTATTCAGAGCACAAGGCACGTGATCTGCATTTACTTTAGGTGATAAATTAAAGCGCTGCACATACCACTTAGGTCGTATTTTCTGTGGAATTATCGAGCCTCCCAGGCACTCGACAGCGTAAAAAACGACCTGGCAGTTGCCTGAGAGAGGCATATCACAGCAACATGGCAGTGACGTCAGCGCCATGACGCTGATATACTTTTTCTATAAAATTAAACATATCGGCAGCCTTAATGGCCACTCAGATCATTGAAAACAGCAGGCAGGACAATACGTTAGCCGTTATTCATTCGCTACGAACGAAGGGCCCGATGGCGCGAGTGGACCTGGGCCCAATGAACGGCATCAGCTCGGCCACCGTCACCTCGATTACTGCGGAATTGCTGGGCCAGGGGCTCATCAGCGAACTGCCTCCCGAGACGATCCGCAGCGGCGGCCGCGGGCGGCCGAAGACCCTGATCCAGCTCAACCCGGATGCCGCCTTCGTCATTTGCGTCAAGGTGTCGATCAACGAGATCCAGATCGTGGTGGGCGACTTCACCGGCCAGATACGCCACAGCACTCACCACCCTCTCACGACACTGACCCTGACTCAGGACGATCTATGCGCCGTCCTGGAAGAGAAAATCGAAGCGATACGAGCGGATGTTTGCGATACCTTTCACTATCTTGCCGGCATCTGCCTGGCCATCCAGGGGGTGGTTTCACCCAACAGCGGGCTCATCATCTGGTCGCCGGCCTTGAGCTTTCGCAACGCCCCCATTTCGGAGCGCCTCACCACAACATTTGGCTGCCCGGTACTGCTCGAAAACGACGCCAACTGCATCGCCAGGGCCCTGACCAGCCACCCGGAATATGCCGCCTACCCTAACCTGATCGTCATCATGCTGGGCTACGGTATCGGCATGTCCGTGCTGATCGATGGCAAGCCCTTCCTGGGGACCAACGGCTCGGCAGCCGAGTTCGGCCACACCAAGTACGAACCTGGCGGGGCACTGTGTGCCTGCGGTCGGCGCGGCTGTATCGAGGCCTATGCCAGTGACTACGCCCTGTATCGTGAAGCCCGCGCCATGCTGACCCTGCCGCCCGGCGATAGCGCCCACCCTTCCGACGCACAGATGCAGGCGTTGAACCAGATGGCCATGGAGGGCGATCCCGTCGCCAGCCAGATCTACAGCAAGGCCGGCCGCGCACTGGGCTATGGCATTGCCAACGTACTCGCACTGTTCAACCCCGACCTGGTCCTGATCACCGGCTCCGGCGTACGTGGCTTCGAGGCCATGCGGCCGGCCATGGAAGAGGCTATCGACGACGCCCTGGTCGAGGAACTGATCGGCCCGAGCCGCCTGGCCACGAGCCCGTGGGACCGGGACATGACCTTCCTCGGCGGCATTGCCATGACGCTTCATGCCACCGACCTCCAGACCCTGGCCGGCTGCCAGGCGAGTGCCTGATCGACTGTGGCAAGGACCAGGCGATTCCCAGGCAGACGTCCACAGCATCAGTGCGAGTGCCGGGGCACCTCGGCGCCACGACAGCCGACCAGGAAGTCGAAGTCGCAGCCCTCGTCGGCCTGGAGTACGTGTTCGATGTACAGCTGGCGGTAACCGCCGTCGCTGGCGATGCGCCGTGAGGCCGCGGTGGGGTCGCTTTGCGCCAGGCGCGCCTCGAGTTCGGCATCGTCGATCTCCAGGTGCAGGCGGCCGGACGTGCAGTCGAGTTCGATCCAGTCGCCGTCGCGTACCGCCGCCAAGGGGCCGCCGGCGGCCGACTCAGGTGCCACGTGCAGCACCACGGTGCCGTAGGCGGTGCCACTCATCCGCGCATCCGATATCCGCACCATGTCGGTGACGCCCTGCTCGAGCAGCTTGGCGGGGAGCCCCATGTTGCCGACTTCAGCCATGCCGTGATAGCCACGCGGGCCGCAGTTCTTCATCACCAGCACGCTGTCGGCGTCGACCGCCAGGTCAGGCGCATTGATGCGCGCCTTGTAGTCATCGAAGTCTTCGAATACCACCGCCCGACCACGATGCTGCATCAACTCTGGGCTGGCGGCCGAAGGCTTGAGCACCGCCCCGTTGGGCGCCAGGTTGCCCCGCAGCACGCATATCCCGCCATCGGCAACCAGGGGTTTGTCCAGTGGCCGGATCACTTCATCGTTGTAGAGTGGCGCGTCCTTGACGTTGTCCCACAGGCTCTGGCCGTTGACGGTGAGGGCGTCCTTGTGTGGCAAGCGCTCGGCTTCACCGAGTCGACGCAGCACCGCCGGCAGCCCACCGGCGTAGTAGAACTCTTCCATCAGGAAACGACCGGAGGGCTGCAGGTCGACGATGGTGGGCGTGCCACGACCCACGTGGCTCCAGTCGTCCAGCGCCAGGTCGACGCCGATGCGCCCGGCGATCGCCTTGAGGTGGACCACGGCGTTGGTCGAGCCGCCGATGGCGGCGTTGGTGCGGATGGCGTTCTCGAAGGCCTGGCGGGTGAGTACCTTCGACAGCCGCAGGTCCTCGTCGACCATCTCGACGATACGGTTACCGGACAGGTGCGCCAGCACATAGCGGCGCGAGTCCACCGCCGGGATCGCCGCGTTGTGCGGCAGCGAGGTGCCCAGGGATTCCGCCATGCAGGCCATGGTCGAGGCGGTGCCCATGGTGTTGCAGGTGCCCGCCGAGCGCGACATGCCGGCCTCGGCGGCCATGAAGTCATGCAGCGAGATCTTGCCGGCCTTGACCTGCTCCGAAAGCTGCCAGACCACGGTGCCGGAGCCGATGTCCTTGCCCTCATGCTTGCCATTGAGCATCGGCCCGCCGCTGACCACGATCGTCGGGATATCGCAGCTGGCCGCGCCCATCAGCAGTGCCGGGGTGGTCTTGTCGCACCCCACCAGCAGCACCACCGCATCCAGTGGGTTGCCGCGAATCGCCTCCTCGACGTCCATGCTTGCCAGGTTGCGGGTGAACATCGCCGTGGGCCGCAGCAGCGACTCCCCGTTGGAGAAGACGGGAAACTCCAACGGGTAGCCACCGGCTTCCAGCACGCCCTGCTTGACGTGGTCGGCGAGCTTGCGGAAATGGGCATTGCAGGGCGTGAGCTCCGACCAGGTGTTGCAGATACCGATGATCGGCTTGCCCTGGAACTCGTGGTCGGGTATGCCCTGGTTCTTCATCCAGCTGCGGTACATGAAGCCGTTCTTGTCGGCGGTGCCGAACCATTGAGCGGAACGCAACGAACGCTGGCGATCGGTCATGAAAAATCTCCAATATCGGGGGTCAGGTTCAGGCGCCCGGTTTCGGTCTCGGCGTGGATATCCCTGGTCTGGGACCGGTCTGGCCAAGGTATTGGTTCAGACGCTCAGGGCAGCTCGAAGCCTCGGCCCAGCGAACTGGCGCCGGGCTCGAGTCCCAGGGCCTCTGCGGTGCCGGCAAGCACCGCCTGGGCGGCCAGGAAGGCCTCCTTCGGACGCCGCATGCGGATGCTTTCCATCACTTGGCGATGCCGCTCGAGGCTCTCCTCGGGGTCGCTGGCATGCTCGTTGGACATGGTCACCAGCAGGTGGATCGACGGCCTGAGGATGTGCGACAGCTGCGCCCAGACGATATTGTGGGTGGCCTTGAAGATCGCCACGTGGAAGGCCACGTCACACTCGCTGTGCAGGCGCCGCTCCTCGGCGCAGCTGGCATTGCGCAGGTTCTGCCCCAGCCCCTCGAAGGCCTCCTCGATGGCGACCAGGTCGCGGGCCGTGGCGCGCCGCGCCGCAGTCATCGCCACATAGGGCTCGACGTCGAGGCGAAAGGCCAGTATCTCGCGCTGGATCTCCGGGTTGGGCGCCGCATAGCGGGACATCCACTCGGTCACCTGGGGATCGAGGATATGCCACTCGGCATACTCGCGGACCTTGGAGCCATGGCCCGAGATACGCTCGATGATGCCGACATCGACCAGCTGACGCAGGTCGCTGCGCACCGCCGAGCGGTTGATGGCGAAGCGCTCGCAGAGGTCGAGTTCACGGGGCACGAAGTCGCCCGGCTGGTAGCGGCCGGCGAAGATCGCCTCGGCCAGATATTCGGCGATACTGGCACGGGCCGGAGGCTTGCGTAGAGATGACGTCACGGCGATGAGATCCTGTTGCGATTCCTGAATATCATAACGCACTCGACTGGTCTGCCGGCGCCCGCAGCGCCGGGTCCACACCCGCTCGCAGCCTCAGCTCCAGCCGGCGCTCATAGAGCCCCTTGGCGAACAGGGTGCCAAGCACCAGGACACCACCGACCATTGCCATCGGCGCCGGCTGCTCGGCGAGAATCCACCAGGCCAGCAAGGTGCCCACGACCACTTCCAGCAATAGCAGCAGGCCCACTTCGGCCGCGGGCAGATAGAGGGGGCCGCGCTGCAGCAGGGTCACCCCGCAGGGCACAATGACCAGGCACAGCAGGATCACCACGGCGAGCTGGTTCGTCGCCGGCAGCGACGGCTCGCTGCCGGCAAGCCAGAACAGCCCGGCAACGCTGCCGACGATCAGGCCGTTGAAGACCAGCATCGGGCTCATGTCCACGCCCGGGCGGGTGCGGCATAGCGTGAAGTTGATGGCCAGGGTAGTGGCCGCCATCAGGGCAAAGGCGTTGCCCACCCAGGAGCCGGCGCCCGCGTCGTCCAGGGCGATCATGGCGATGCCCGCCATGCACAGCCAGATGGCCATCCAGGTTCGCCGTGGCAACCGCTCCTTGAGAATCACCCAGGACAGCGCCGCGGCGATCAGCGGTGCGCCAGCCAGGATCATCAGCACGTTGCCCGCCTTGGTGTACTGGTTACCCAGCACGAAACCGCAGGTGGTCAGGCTGAACAGCAGCGCCACGGCGATACCCGTCCAACCGCAGCGGCGATAGGCCGCCAGGGTGCCGCGGCCATAGCGCACCAGGGCGATCAGCAGGAAGCCCAGTGCCGAGAGGAAACCGCGCCACATCAGGATCTCCGCATCGGGAAGGTCGGCAACCTTTATCAGCAGCGCATCGGGCGCCATGATCAGCGCCCCGCCGCCGGTCAGCAACAGCCCCTGCTGGCGATGGGACAACGCGCTCAAGCGGCTCATGTCAGTGATTGTCCCGCGGCGGGTGTCGACGGGCCACGTCACGATACTTGGTCGCCGGCTCCAGTGTCATGCCACGATCCAGCGGTTCCACCATGCTGCGCTGGATCTCCTGCCAGGGGGTCTGGTGGTCCGGATAGATATAGCCACCGCGTGCCTCGAGCCGCTGGCGGCGCGCCGCGAGTTCGGCATCATCCACCATCAGCCGTACCTCACCGCGCTTGAGGTCGACGCGCAGCCGATCGCCATTCTCGAGCAGCGCCAGCCCCCCGCCGGTGGCCGCTTCCGGCGCCGCGTTGAGAATCGACGGCGAGCCGGAGGTCCCCGACTGGCGCCCGTCGCCCAGGCACGGCAGCGACTCGATGCCCCGCTGCAGCAGGGCTGCCGGCGGCTGCATATTGACCACCTCGGCGCCACCGGGGTGGCCCACCGGGCCGGCACCGCGCATCACCAGGATGGTGCGCTCGTCGATGCCGAGCTGCGGGTCGTCGATGCGCCCATGATAGTCCTCGGAACCGTCGAACACCGCCACCTTGCCTTCGAAGGCATCGGGGTCGTCCGGGTCGCTGAGAAAACGCGCCCGGAAGTCGGGTGAGATCACGCTGGTCTTCATCAGCGCCGAGTCGAACAGGTTGCCCTTGAGGTTGAGGAAACCGGCATGTGCCACCAGCGGGTTGGCGTAGCGGCGAATCACCTCGGCATCCTGGGTCTCATGATCCTGCAGGTTCGCCGCGAGCGTCTGGCCATTGACGGTCAGCACGTCGCCATGGAGCTTGCCAGCCTGCAGTAGCTCATGCAGCACCGCCGGCACGCCACCGGCACGGTAGAACTCTTCGCAAAGATAGGCCCCGGCGGGCATCACGTTGGCCAGCAATGGCACCTCGTAGCCGAGGCGTTGCCAGTCGTCATTGGTGAGCTCGACGCCGGCATGGCGGGCAATGGCGTTGACGTGTACCGGGGCATTGCTGGAACCGCCCAATCCCGAACAGGTGACGATGGCATTCTCGAATGCCTCGCGGGTGAGGATATCCAGCGGTCGCAGGTCCTCCCAGACCATCCCGACGATGCGCGTGCCGGTCTCGAAAGAGACCATGGCCCGCTCCTTGTAAGGCGCCGGAATCACTGCCGAGCCGGGCAGGCTCATCCCCAGCACCTCGGCCATGGCGTTCATGGTCGAGGCCGTGCCCATGGTGTTGCAGTGGCCGATGGACGGCGCCGAATCACTGGCCCGAGAGAGGAATTCGGCATAGTCGATATCGCCGGCAGCCAGGCGCTTGCGCAGCTCCCAGATGATGGTGCCGGAACCCACCCGTTCCGCGCCGCGCCAGCCGTTGAGCATCGGGCCACCGGACAGCACGATGGCCGGGATATTGACCGTGGCCGCAGCCATCAGCGCCGCCGGTGTGGTCTTGTCGCATCCGGTAGTGAGCACCACACCATCCAATGGATAGCCGTGCAATACCTCGACCAGCCCCAGGTAGGCCAGGTTGCGGTCGAGCGCCGCGGTGGGTCGACGCACGTTCTCGTGTATCGGGTGCATGGGGAACTCGAACGGCACCCCGCCAGCGGCGCGAATGCCATCCTTGACCCGCTTCACCAGCTCGATGTGGTGGCGATTGCAGGGTGTCAGGTCCGAACCGGACTGGCTGATGCCGATGATCGGCTTGCCGCTGGTCAACTCCTCCAGGGTCAGGCCGTAGTTGAGGTAGCGCTCGACGCACAGCGCCGTGGTCCCCGGATGCTCGGGGTTGTCGAACCAGTAGCGCGAGCGCAACTGGTCGGGGCTGATCCGGTGTGGCTTGGCCATCGTCTCGCTCCACGCCTGAGTTGGACATAAGGGGGAGGATAGCTCGATTGCCTCCTCATGCCGTTGACCTTACGCCTCAAGCACCAGTCAAGTCGATACATACAAAAGTATATGTTGAACAAATGGCGAATAAGTCCGACATTCTATCCCAGGCATGGCCGATCAACCGTCATGTCGATAAACGCCATATTTCACAACAACAACGCACCGCGCAGTCAGCCAGATGCTGGAGGCACCACCCCAGCGGCACTGCGCATGGAGACTCGAACCATGCACTACCCCTGGAAGCTTACCTTGGCAGTGACCGGCGCCACGCTCCTTGGCAGCAGTCTTGCCTATGCCGCGACGCCGGACCTGTCCGACCCGCCCCCCATCGAAGGTGAAGTGATCACCGAGGATCTCGGTTCACACACCATCCGTGTCGGCCTCGGCCTGGCCGAGACCTCGCCGCTCTACATTTCCACCCAGTACTTCGGCGACATTCTCGCCGAACGCACCGAGGGTCGTTTGACCGTCAATGTCTTCCCCAACAGCCAGCTGGGCGACGATGCCCAGATGATGGAAATGCTGCAGACGGGTTCGCTGGACATGACCATTCCCTCGACCTCGCCAGCCACCACCTATGTCCCGGAACTCGCCGTCTTCGACCTGCCATTCCTGCTGCCGACCCGTGAAGCCGCCATCGCCGTGCTGGAAAGCGATGTCGCCCTCGGGCTGCTCGACAAGTTCGAGGGTACCGGCATCAAGGCCTTCGCCTATCACGAGAACGGCTATCGCCAGCTGACCAACAGTGTGCGTGCCGTCGAATCTCCCGACGATGTTGCCGGGCTCGACGTCAGCGGCCTGACCATTCGCACCATGGAAAATCCGGTCCAGCTGAGCATCTGGGAAGCCTTGGGCGCCAACCCCACGCCAATGGCCTTCGGCGAGGTCTTCTCGGCCATGGAGCAGGGCGTCATCGACGGCCAGGAGAACCCCTGGAGCACCATCCTGACCTCCAACTTCCACGAGGTGCAGGACTACGGCTCCGAGACACGCCACGTCTACACCCCCTTCATCATCATGATGTCGGAGCGCACCTGGGATCGCCTCGACCCGGCCTATCAGGAGCTGGTGCAGGAAGCGGCCCAGGAGGCAGCGGCCTACGAGATCCAGCTGGCCACCGAGTACGACGACTGGGCCCGTGACCAGCTCGAGGAGCGCGGCATGCAGATCACCCGCCTCGACGACGACCAGATCGCCGCCTTCCAGGAAGCGGTGCAGCCCGTCTACGAGCAGTGGGGGCCGCGTATCGGAGAAGACCTGGTCGCCGAGATCCAGCAGATCGTCGAAAACACCATGAACGATTGACCCGGAAGGACGACGACAGGCGCGGGCCATAGGTTGGTCCGCGTGCGTCTGCCTGCCATTGGAGCGCCCATGAATACCTTTCACTCGCCGCCCCCTGACCCGGCCGAATACCTCGACGACCCCAACCGCAAGGCGCTGGAGCTCGACATCGAGACTCGCAAGGGACCGGCGCTGTTCCGCTGGCTGACGGTGCTCATGGAGCACCTGATCGCCACGATCCTGGTGGCGTTGATCGTGTCGGTGTCGGCCAACGTCATCGGGCGCTCGCTGCTCAATCACTCACTGCCCTGGGCCGACGAGCTGGCCCGCATGCTGTTCATCTGGCTGATCTTCATCGGCGCCGCGGCGGCCTTCGCCCGCTATGAACACATCGCCGTGGACTTCCTGGTGCGCCGCCTCAAGCCCCGCGCCGCCCATGTGCTCTACCTGATCCAGCACCTGATCATCACCGGCCTGATGGGCGTGCTGATCTGGGGCGGCTACGTCGTGATCTCCCGTTCCACCGGGCGTACCGCCATCCTCGGCGTGCCCTGGAACCTGATCAATGTCTCGCTGGTGCTCTGCGCGACCTTTATCGGCGCCGTGGCCATCTGGCGCGCCTGGCGCAGTATCACCCTCATTCGCACCGGCCAGGAGGCGTAGCCCATGCTGTGGATCTTTCTTGGCATCCTGTTCGCCTCCATCGCCCTGGGCCTGCCGATCGCCTTCGGCCTCGGCGTGGCCGCGGTGGTGCTGGCGGTGATGTCCGACATTCCCCTGTCGATCCTGATCGAGCAGTCGGTGCGCGGGGTCAACAACTTCCCGCTGCTGGCGATTCCCTTCTTCATCCTGGTGGGTGAAGTGATGAGCGCCGGCGGCATCGCCCGGCGGCTGATGGAGCTGGCCGGTGCGCTGGTCGGTTTCGTGCGCGGCGGCCTGGGCCAGGTGGCGATCACCGGCTCGATGTTCTTCGGCGGCATCAGCGGCTCGGCGGTGGCGGACACCGCCGCCACCGGCTCGATGATGATCCCCTCGATGAAGCAGCAGGGTTACTCCGCCCCGCATGCCACGGCGATCAACACGGTCTCCTCCGTCATCGGCATCATCATCCCCCCCTCGATTCCGCTGATCCTGTTCGGCATCGTCACCGAGACCTCGATCAGCCGTCTGTTCATCGCCGGCATCGTGCCGGGCCTGCTGATCGGCTTCGGGCTGATGGTCACCACCTTCATCATGGCGACCCTGGAACACGCCGGGAAGACCCGCAAGTTCCGCCTCGACCTGCTGTGGCAGGCCTTCAAGGCCGCCTGGCTGGCCCTGGTGCTTCCGGTGATCGTGATCGGCGGCATCATCGGCGGGGTGTTCACCGCCACCGAGGCGGCGGTAGCCGCGCTGCTCTACTCGCTGTTCATCTCGCTGGTCTTCTATCGCGAGTTCCACCCGCGCGCCCTGTGGGGCATGCTGATCCGCACCGCTCGCCTGACCGGCATGGTCCTGCTGCTGCTGGCCTTCGCCACGGTGATCGCCTGGTTCCTGACCATCAACATGGTGCCCCAGACCCTGGTGCGCCAGGTGCAGGCGATCACCCAGGACCCGTTCTGGCTGCTGATGATCGTGGCCGCGCTGCTGCTGCTGGTGGGCTTCGTGATGGACCTGACCCCGGCCATGGTGATCATGGCGCCGATGCTGACGCCGATCGTCACCACGGTGGGCGTCGATCCGGCCTACTTCGGGGTGCTGATGGCCTTCATCCTCGGCATCGGGCTGCTGACGCCGCCGGTGGGCACCTGCCTCTATGTGGGCTGCGGGGTGGGCAAGGTCTCGATGGAGTCGCTGGTCAAGGCCATGCTGCCGTATTACGCGGCGCTGCTGGTGGTGCTGGTGATCCTGATCGCCTTCCCCGGCATCGTCACCTGGCTGCCCGACATCACCGCCGTGCGCGGCAACTGA
>NZ_JAKCMI010000025.1 GCF_021412585.1 Halomonas alkalisoli
CGAACCGAGCGCTCCTACAGCGATCCTCTCCACCGACGGTGCCACGCCGCTGTTGGAGGAAGCTTTAGCTCACGACTGGAGGCCGAAGGCCTCCCCGGTGGTGTTGGAAACGATGCGATTATCGCCGTGGCGGCGGCCTCCGCCGTGGCGCCTGGCGGCGCCAGGCGCGATGCGGAGTCGGAGCGCCGAACCGAGCGCTCCTACAGCGGATTTTTCCTGCCGTGGCAAGCGATTGCCACCCTGTCGGAGGAAGCTTCAGCTCACGACTGGAGGCCGTAGGCCTCCTGGCGGTGTTGGAAACGTTGCGATTACCGCCGTGGCGGCGGCCTCCGCCGGGGCGCCTGCGGCGCCAGTCGCGATGCGGAGTCGGAGCGCCGAACCGAGCGCTCCTACAGCGATCCTCTCCACCGACGGTGCCACGCCGCTGTTGGAGGAAGCTTTAGCTCACGACTGGAGGCCGAAGGCCTCCCGGCGGTGTTGCCGATGTGAGCAATAACTGCTGCCGCAGCAGCCTCTGCCGAGGCGCCTGGCGGCGCCAGTCGCGATGGGGACCAGCGCTCCAACAGCGGATTTTTCCTGCCGTGGCACCCTCAGCGTGTCACCAGCTGGCCCGCTTCATTCACGTCCAGGCGCTGGTTGCGCCCGGCCAGCATGGCGAAGATCGCGGATACCGCGACGATCAGCAGCAGGGCGGTGGTGACGATGGTCAGGCTGACGTCGAACTGCAGCAGGATACCCACCGCCAGCGGCCCCATGGCGGCCAGGGTGTAGCCGCCGCCCTGGGCCAGGCCGGAGAGCTTGCCGGCCAGGCGCGAGTTGGCGGTGCGCAGTACGATCAGCGTCAATGCCAGGCTGAAGCAGCCGCCCTGGCCAAGGCCGAGCAGTACCACACCGGCCCAGCGCCAGCTCGTGGGACCGAGCAGCAGCAGCCAGAGGCCGGCGCCGACACAGCCCAGCACCAGCATCAGGGCGGGGCGCTGGTCACGGCTGAAGCGTGCAAGCCAGGGTGCCCCCAGGGCCGAGATGAGCTGCACCATGACCGAAGCGCCCATCATCCAGCCGGCTTCCGACTCCCCATAGCCACGGGCCTGAAGCAGGGTGGGCAGCCAGCCGAAGACGATATAGGCCAGCGACGACTGTGTGCCCATGTAGAGCATCACCTGCCAGGCGAGCGGCTGGGAGAGCAGTTGGCGCAGGGAGCCGCCGCCTCCGGGCAGCGGCGTGCCCCTTGGGGTTCGCGGCATGAGCATGATCCAGGCCAGCAGGGCCGTCACGCCCAGCAGCGACCAACTGATCAGGCTGAGTCGCCAGCTGCCGAGCAGGTCGGCCAGCGGGATGCTGAGGCCGGCACCGAGGGCGCCCCCGAGGCACAGTGCCATGGTGTAGACACCGGTCATCAGGTCGGCCCCGGCGGGTATCTCGCGCTTGACCAGGGCCGGTAGCAGCGTGCCGGCCACGCCGATGGCGGCGCCCACCAGCAAGGTGCCGGCGAAAAGCAGCGGTGTGGCGGGGAGGCCGCGTAGCAGCAGGCCGGCGATCAGGGCGGCGAGCGCCAGTGTCAGGGTGTTCTCGGGCCCGAGCCGCTTGGCGAGCCAGGGGGCCAGGGGGGCGAAGATGCCCAGGCAGAGGACGGGCAGGGTGGTGAGCGCGCCGATGGCCAGCGGAGAGAGGCCGGTGTCCAGCTGCAGCCTGACCAGCAGGGGGGCGAGCGAGGAGAGCGCGGGCCTCAGGTTGAGGCCGACCAGCACCATCAGGAATAGAAACAGTATCATGCGGGCGGTGTTACGCTTCGTGTCAGTCGTCATCGCCTCGCCATTCCCGCCCTTTGGGCGGCTTTTTGGATGTGCCCGACGCATCGGTATGTTCGCCGTCACGGGGCGCAATCAAGGGGTGTTCGGGGGTGGGGGAGCCGAAGGTCACCACGCCGGGATCCAGGCTGGCCTTGACCTGGCGGCGAATGCCGGAGACATCCTCGGTGCTGATCAACAGCTCCCGGTCGTCCTGTCGTTGACGCTGTGCGATCAAGGGGCCATCGAAGGTCCAGCAGCGTTGGGGAACCTGTGAGACATGCCAGGTGCGCCCCTGCCAGTGAGCCAGGGCCTGTGTATCCAGTTCCAGCGCCTCCAGCGGTACCAGCGCGGCAAAGAGCCGAGCGTTCAGGACGAGTCCTCCGCTGGCCATGTTCACTGCACCCTGGTAACGCCTCTCATGCAGTTCCGTGAGAACGACGCTGCGTTTCTTCCGGGGCTCGACGGTGGCCTGCCCGCAAAGGTGGAGCAGGCCGTCGTCGATCTGCTTGATGACCCAGACCGGAATGGGCTGTTTGCCGGTCAGCCACTTCAGCATTGGTAGGGCACTTTCACAACGGCACGCCGATACGCGCTCATCCCTGTTCTCTCCCTATCGGCACGGTACACTCGGTATCGGTAGCACTCGTACGGCACAATTTGGCTGCCTACATTGGCACAGATCCCAGCAGTCTACCATGTGCCGAATCAGGCTTGGCGAGCGCCCTGGCCGCGACTGCGACGCCGGCGTGGTGCCCGGCTGTCGTCGCCGCTACGGTTGCCTTCGCTGCCACGCGAAGCGGCACCGCGGTTCCCGGTGCTGTTGCCGCCGTTGCCGCGCTGCCCCTGGCCGCCAGAGCGACCACCGCGCCCGCCGCGACCGTTCTCGATGGGCTCGGGCTTGGCGTTGGGGTCGGGCTCGAAGCCGGGCTCGACATGCTTGGTCAGGTCGCGCTTGATCAGCCGCTCGATACCCTTCAGCAGGCCATGCTCGTCGACGCAGACCAGTGAAACGGCCTGGCCGTCGCTGCCGGCTCGGCCGGTGCGGCCGATACGGTGAACGTAGTCTTCCGCCACGTTGGGCAGCTCGAAATTGACCACGTGGGGCAGTTCGTTGATATCGAGGCCGCGAGCCGCGATGTCGGTTGCCACCAATACCTGCAGGTCGCCGGTCTTGAAGGCGGCCAGGGCCTTGGTGCGCGCCGACTGGCTCTTGTTGCCGTGAATCGCCATGGCAGGGATGTCCTGCTTGGAGAGCTGCTCGGCCAGCCGGTTGGCGCCATGCTTGGTGCGGGTGAAGACCAACACCTGGTTCCAGCTGTGACGGGTGATCAGGTGGGCCAGCAGCTCACGCTTCTTCTCCCTGTCGACGCGATAGATCGACTGGTCGACGGTCTCGGCGGTAGTGTTGCGACGCGCCACCTCGATCATGGCCGGGTTATCGAGCAGCTTGCCGGCAAGCGCCTGGATCTCGTTGGAGAAGGTGGCCGAGAACAGCAGGTTCTGGCGCTTCTCGGGCAGCACGCGCAGGATCTTCTTGATGTCGTGGATGAAGCCCATGTCCAGCATGCGATCGGCTTCGTCGAGCACCAGGATCTCGACGTGGGAGAGGTCCACGTGCTTCTGCTGGTGCAGGTCGAGCAGGCGGCCGGGCGTGGCGATCAGGACGTCCAGGCCGGGGCGGATGGCATCCACCTGGGGCTGCTGACCTACGCCGCCGAAGATGACATGGCTCTTCATGGTGAGGTGGCGACCGTAGTCGGCCACGCTTTCGCCCACCTGGGCGGCCAGTTCGCGGGTCGGCGTCAGGATCAGGGCGCGAATCTGGCGCTTGCCGGGTCGCGGTCCTTCCGCCAGGCGTTGCAGCATCGGCAGGGTGAAGCCGGCGGTCTTGCCGGTGCCGGTCTGGGCGCTGGCCAGCAGGTCGCCACCATTGAGGACGGCAGGTATCGCCTGGCGCTGAATGGGGGTCGGAATCGTGTAGCCCTGTGCCTCAACGGCACGGAGCAGTTCGGCACGCAGGCCGAGTTCGGAAAAGGTCATGCGGTCTCCGCAGATACGCCTCCGCCGTGCCATGTGCGTCTTGCACATGACCAGTCCCGGGCCAAGGCGTGAAAAATTCGGTTCAGGGCGCGGCAGGAGGGACTACAGGTTGCCGCGAAGGCGCATTATGCCACAGCGTTGGCGGTAGCGCAGCTTGTTCCTGCGCCACCGCCTTGTTTTCCGGGCAGATGATTTTCCAGCGTGGCGCTTGTCCAACGGGATTTTCCAGGAATGCCTTCCAGGCTCCCGGTTACGGAAGGTTCTGCTTGATGCGTGCCCGAGTGGCGGCATTGAGGCCCTTGACGTTGTCGAGGGCTTCCGGTTTGAGTGCCTTCAACTGCTCGAGGTCGCTGATACCGTGGGCGAAGAGCGCCCTGGCGCTGACCGGGCCGATGCCGTCGAGCAGGGTGAGCCGCTGTGCGAAGCGGTCGATGTAGGCCTGCTGTGCCTGCTGGTCCAGGTGATCACAGGCGCCGCGACCATAGAGCTCGCCGGCCAGCCGGTTCATGCTCCGCTCGAGGCGCTCCAGCATCGGCAGCTCGATGTCCGGATGCTGCCGCAGGCGCTCCTGCAGCTCCGTCAGTGCCTGGCTGGCCGTCTGCAGCGAGGCTACCGCCGTTGCCGGTTCGGCATCCATTGCTGCGAGCAGGCTCGACTCGAACTCACGCGCCTGCGCTTGCAGCGACAGCGCATCGTCCCGTGAAAGGGTGGTTTCATGCTGCCCGGTATCGCTCATGACGCTGTTCCTGTTCGATTCTGTGATTGCAGTACGCTACTAGCGTAGCGTACTCGTCGCCTCATCGATGGCGACGTACGGTTGCGGCCACCTGGTCGGCCACCTGATCCCAGCTTCTGCCCAGGGCCCTCACCAGGGCGGGGTAGCCGTCATCGTCGAGCTCCGTCTCTGCGCGGAAGTTCTCCATGGCCAGCAGGGTTCCATCCGCTGCCAGCAGCTGCCACTGGCCGCTGGCCACCGCCAGGCCGTCGTAGCGGCCCTGGAAACTATCGACCTCCAGCCGCAGGAACAGCGCATCGGGCTCCCGCTGGCCGCCTTCGTCGCGCAGGACACGGGTGTCGCCCAGGCGCTCGGCAAGGCGTGCCCGCATGCCTCGTTCGAGCTGGCGCCCCAGGGGTTCGGCCCAGAGGTGCTGGCGAGCCGCATTCAGGCTGATGTCGTCGAGCTGCAGCACGATGCCATCCACGTCCAGGTAGTGGGCCAGGCGCGGGGCACGGACCCGTAGCACATGTTCGGCACCGGGCCCGCCGGAGGGTACGGCCTGGCTGTCGGGCAGCATGAAGCGATTGGCCGGCGTGGTGCTGGTGGCGCAGCCGCTGAGCCCGAGCAGCATCGCCAGGGTGAGAAGGGCAGGCAATGTCCTCATGCACGGCTCCGTTGCGCAGGTCTCGAAGTCTTGAAACTCATTCCAGGTTCCCTGTTCAGTTCAGTTGCGTCTCGGTGCGCGGGGTTGCGGGTCGTCGGTATCCAGGCTGTCGAACAGCAGCGCCCGCGGATTCTCGTTGAGCGTGCGGGTCACCGGCTGGAGGTCGCGCATCATGCGTTCGAGGCGCTCGGCGGCGCCGCTCAGCTCGCGATAGGCACTGGAGTCCGGCGACATGCCCTCCAGCGTCTCCTGCAGGGCCACCAGCGTCGCGTTCAGGTTGCTCGGCAGGCTGCGAGTGCCAGGGTCGTCGAGCATGGCCTGCAGCGAGCTGCTCAGCTCGCGCACTTCGGTAAGCATGGCCTCCGATGTTGCCAGGTTGCGGTCGAGGCCGGCCAGCAGCGGCTCGATCTCCAGGTCGTTGAGCTTGGTGAGCAGGCTGGTCACCTGGGATTCGATCTGGGCAAATCCGGCCGAGGTGATCGGGAAGACGGTCCGGTTGCTGAAGGTTTCCGCTATGTAGCTGTCGGCCTCTTCGCGATGGAAATTGATATCCACGAACATGGCGCCGGTGAGCAGGTTGCCCGACTTGAGCGAGGCGCGCAGCCCGGTATCGAAGAGCCGCCGGAAGCGCTGCTCCCACTCCTCGAGATCCACTTCCTGGTTCTCGATGCCCAGCCGCTGGGGCTCGATGCGGATCAGTACCGGGATCGAGAAGCCGCCGCGGTTCGCCGGCTGGGAGGCGGTGAACTGCCAGGGTACCGCGGCCACCGTGCCGATGCGCACCCCGCGAAACTCTACCGGCGCCCCCCGGGACAGGCCGCGAACGGTATCTTCCACCAGCAGTACGTATTCCAGGTAGCGGTTGAAGGTGCCCTGGCGAGCGCTGTCCTCATCGGGATAGAGGTTGAAGGCGGTGTCGTCCGCCACCGGATTGCCGCGGGGCAGGTCCTCGGGCACGCCGAATGTCACCCCGCCTCCCAGCAGGGCCTCCAGGGATTCGACGTTGACCCGGATGCCATCGGCGTCGAGGCGCAGGTCGACGCCGCTGGCGGACCAGAAGCGCGTAGTGTCGGTGACCAGCCGGTCGTAAGGGCTCTCGATGAAGATGCGTTGGTCCATGCGGCGGGCCTCGGCATCGAAGTTGACCTCCTCCACGCGTCCCACCGTGTAGCCCTGGAAGGTGACGGGGTCGCCGGGACGCAGCGAGTTGCCCAGCTGGCTGATCAGGTTGACGCGAACGCCGGCGGCATCCGCCGGGGCCACTGGGGGCTGGTCGCTCACCTCGAACTCCCGGACGCCCGGCTCGCCCCTGCCGGGCTGCAGCTGGATGAAGGCCCCGGAGAGCACGGTGCCCAAACCGCTGATGCCTTCGCGGCCGATACGCGGCTTCACGACCCAGAAGCGGCTGCCCTCGGTCAGCATGGCATCGGAGTCCGGCGCCATGCGTGCGGAGATCACGGTATGGGTCAGGTCGTCGGAAAGCTGTACCCGTTCGACGCGCCCCACCTCGACGTTGCGGGTCTTGATCAGCGTGCTGCCGGCCTCGATGCCTTCGGCGTTGGACATGGTCAAGGTGATCAACGGGCCACGACTGCGATAGTTGTCGTATACCAGCCACAGGCCGATCACGATGGCAACGATGGGGACGATCCAGATCGGCGACAGCCGTGCCTGGGGCGAGGGCTTGGCACGGTGCAGCTCCCGGGTATCGGGTTCGCGGGGTGTCTCGCTCATTCAGAGATTCCTTGCGGGTCGCGGGTGGCACGCGGCGGAGGCGTGTCCCAGATCAGGCGTGGGTCGAAGGTCATGGCGGCCAGCATGGTCAGTACCACGACACTGCCGAAGGCCAGGGCGGCGGGGCCCGGGGTAATGGACATCAGCGACCCGGCGCGAATCAGGGCGACCAGGATGGCCACCACGAAGACGTCGACCATGGACCAGCGGCCGATGAACTCGGTGAGGCGGTAGAGCCGCGTTCGCGTGCCGGCGTTGAGTTCGTTGCTGCGCTTGACCACCAGGCAGAGCCAGGATAGTGCCACCAGTTTCCCCACCGGGACGATCACGCTGGCGGTGAAGATCACTGCCGCGATAGGCCAGGAGCCCATCTGGATCAACTCCACGACACCGCCGATGATGGTCGATGGCGTGGAATGTCCCAGGCTGGTGGTGGTCATGATCGGATAGAGGTTGGCCGGCACGTACATCACCGCGGCGGCGGCCAGCAGGGCCCAGGTTCGCTGCAGGCTATGCGGCATGCGGGCGTGCAGCTGTTCATCGCAGCGTCGACAATGCGTTTTCCCTTGCGGCGAGAGTCGGTTGACCAGGCCGCAGGTGGGGCAGCCGGTCAAACCCTGGGAGGCCGCTGTCTGGCCCGAGCGAGCCCCCTCCGGTGCCAAGGGTTCGCCGCTGAGAGAGAACCACATCCAGTCCGAATCGAGGGATTGCGTGGTCGACAGCAGCAGAATGGCGAAGGCGCAGAAGGCCCAGAAGGAGACGCCGAGCTCGATCTGCGCCATGCCGGCGACCTTGATCAGGCTGACCAGCGCGCCAATGATGAAGACGTCTGCCATCATCCAGGGGTGCAGGTGGGAGAGCGAGCGGGCGATATTGCGACTGGACGGCAACGGCTCGCCACGCAGCAGGCCGAACTGCAGCCAGATCACCCCGAGCAGGTAGACGGCGGGCAAGACCAGGATGGTCAGGATCACGGCGATCGCCACCAGGGGCTGGTGGAAGCCGATCAGCGTCGTGGCGGTCTGGGAAAGCTCGATGTTGTTGCCGATACCCCCCACGCTGAAGCTGACGAACGGAAAGGAGGCCGCCAGCATCAGCGCGATGAGTGCCGATATGGCCAGGGCCATGCTACGTTGGGCCGGTCGATGGTGGCGCGTGGCCAGCGTATGTCCACAGCGGGGGCAGTCGGCCTTCTGTCCGCCACGCAGGGGCGGCAGCGCGACCAGCCAGTCGCACTCGTGGCAGGCGCGCAGGCGCCGCCGCGAGGTGCGTGCCTCGGGCGGGTACTGGTCCACCAGGGGCTCGCCCTGCGGAAAACCAGGAGTTCGGAACGTTCGTACGGGTTGCCTGGGCACCGGCGTCGTTTACCTGAAGCATTTACCTGAGACGGGAAGAAAAGAGCGCCACCAACTGCCGCTCGGCAGTACACATCATGTCGACATGGCCATGGGCGTCAAACGAAAGTGTGACATGTTGACGCCATGCATACCATATACAAACATTCGGCACTGAATGTTCCCGAGGAAATGGAATGTTGCTACCCGCTCTCGCCGTCATTGGCGGTCTGGTTCTGCTGGTCTGGAGCGCCGAGCGCTTCGTCGAAGGGGCGGCAGCCACATCCCGTCGCCTGGGTGTCTCACCACTGCTGATCGGCATGCTGGTGCTTGGCTTCGGTACATCGGCACCGGAACTGATGGTATCGGCACTGGCGGCGGGGCAAGGCAATCCGGGGCTGGCGCTGGGTAATGCCTACGGCTCGAATATCGCCAACATCGGCCTGATTCTCGGGCTGGTGGCACTGGCGTCGCCGCTGTCGGTGCACTCCGGGGTGATTCGCCGGGAGCTGCCGCTGTTGGGTGGGGTGACGCTGCTGTCGGCCCTGTTGATGTGGGGCGGGGTGATCGGGCGCATGGAGGGCAGCCTGCTGCTGGCACTGCTGGCCGCGTTCATCCTGTTCAGTATCCTGCAGGCCCGCCGAGCCGGGCCGGATGCCCTGGCGGCGGAGACCGAGGAGAGCCTGGCGGTCAAGCCCATGTCGCTCAAGGCTGGGCTGGTCTGGACCCTGGTGGGCCTGCTGCTGCTGATCGTGAGTTCACGCATCCTGGTGTGGGGGGCGGTTGCCATCGCCCAGGGCTTTGGCGTCAGCGACCTGATCATCGGGCTCACCGTGGTGGCGGTGGGTACATCGCTGCCCGAGCTGGCCGCCTCGGTCAGCGCTTTGCGCCGGGGTGAGCACGACCTGGTGCTGGGCAACGTGGTCGGCTCGAACCTCTTCAATACGCTGGGCGTCGTCGGGCTCGCCGCGGTGATCCGGCCCATCGAGGTCGGCAGCGAGGTGCTGCTGCGGGACTGGAGCCTGATGGCTGTCATGACGGCGCTGATGGTGGTCTTCGCCATGGGCTGGCGGGGGCGCCCGGGCCGTATCAATCGCCTCGAAGGGGCCGTGCTGCTGACCCTGTTCCTCGGCTATATGCTCTTCATGATCCGGCTGGTGGTGCTGTCCGGCAGCGCTTGAGCCCACCTGAAGAGGGAGAGCATCCAGGGAGTGCTGCGACAACCAGACACAGGAAAAGCGGAGTCATAACGGTTACTGTTCAGCTTCGTTGTCGGCCCTGTCGTGAGGCCGGGCAGCCGCTGGTCGCAACGCCGTTACAGGACGGCGTCACACCAGCCAGGCTGCTAGGCTCATCAGCAGGCCGTTAGTCTCATCAGAGTGTCGAGGTGGAATGCGTCACGGCAAGCCAGGAGGGCGTTGCCGGAGGCACAAAAGCACACGGTGTGCATCCGCATCCCTTGAGACGTGAACTCTTTGCAGCCAAGAGGTATTGCGTCATGGAGCTAGATCCCCTGTTGCTGTCACGATTGCAGTTCGCTTTCGTGGTTTCCTTCCACGCCATCTTTCCGGTCTTCACCATCGGCCTGGCGTCCTACATTGCCGTGCTTCATGCGCTGTTCTACAAGACCGCCAACCCGGCCTGGGACCGCCTGGCCCAGCTCTGGACCCGGGTCTTTGCCGTGGCGTTCGGCATGGGGGTGGTGTCGGGCATCGTCATGTCCTTCCAGTTCGGCACCAACTGGAGCAACTTCGCCCAGTCCACCGCCAACTTCATGGGGCCGCTGCTGAGCTACGAGGTCGTCACCGCCTTCTTCCTCGAAGCGGCCTTCCTCGGCGTGCTGCTGTTCGGCCGTGGCCGGGTGCCCCAGGGCGTGCATCTGTTCGCCGCCATCATGGTGGCAGTGGGCACCTTCATTTCGACCTTCTGGATACTCTCCGCCAACAGCTGGATGCACACCCCGGCCGGGGTCGAGGTGATCAACGGCGTCTTTCGCGTGACCTCCTGGACCGAGGCGATATTCAACCCTTCGTTTCCGTATCGTCTCGCCCATATGGCCATGGCATCGTTCATTACCGGTGGCTTCGTGGTGGCCGGGGTCAGCGCCTGGTACCTGCTGATCGGCCGCGACGTGGAAGCCAACCGCAAGGCGCTCTCCATGTGCCTGTGGATGCTGCTGGTGCTGACGCCGAGCCAGGCCCTGGTGGGCGACTTCCACGGTCTCAATACCCTGGAGTACCAGCCCACCAAGCTGGCGGCCATGGAGGGTAACTGGGAAACCCGGGAGGGGGCGCCGTTCCTGCTGTTTGCCTGGCCGGACCAGACGGCCCAGCAGAACCGCTTCGAGATCGGCATCCCCTATGCGGCGAGCCTGATCCTGACTCACGAGCTGCATGGCGAGGTGCCGGGCATTCTCGAGGCGCCGCCTGAGGAGCAGCCGCCGGTTGCCCTGGTGTTCTGGTCGTTCCGGATCATGGTCGGCCTCGGCTTCCTGATGATCGCGGTCTCCCTGCTGGGATTCTATCTGCGGCGGGGCGGGCGCCTCTATCACTCCCGTCGATTCCTGCAGACGCTCCGGCTGATGTCGGTGACGCCCTTCATCGCGGTGCTAGCCGGCTGGGTCACCACCGAGTCGGGACGAGCCCCCTGGCTTGTCTACGGGATGATGACCCATGCGGAAGGGGTCACGCCCTCGCTGACCGGTGGCATGGCGCTGTTCACGCTGCTCGGCTACATCACGGTCTATGGCGTGATCTTCTATGCCGGCACCTACTACCTGACGCGGGTCATCCGCTACGGCATGCAGCCCCGGGATGAAGAGAAGCTGGTCGACGACTTCGAGACGCCCAAGCGGCCCTGGTCGGCTGCCAGCACCCCCTTCGACGACGACCCCACCAAGGCGGAGGGCTGAGACATGGAGATGTTCGACCTGTCATTGATCTGGGCGCTGATCATCGGCTTCGGCATCATGATGTACGTGCTCATGGACGGCTTCGACCTGGGGCTTGGCATCCTCTTTCCCTTCGCACCGGACGAGGATGCCCGGGACGTGATGATGAACTCTGTCGCGCCGGTGTGGGATGGTAACGAGACCTGGCTGGTGCTGGGGGGCGCGGGGCTGCTGGGCGCCTTTCCTCTGGTCTATTCCGTGTTCCTGCCGGCGCTCTATATCGGTGTATTCCTGATGCTGGCGGGGCTGGTATTTCGCGGCGTGGCCTTCGAGCTGCGCTTCAAGTCGCATCGCGATCGCCGCGGTCGCCGGATGTGGAACCGAGCGTTCAGTTGGGGGTCGGCCATCGCCGCCTTTGCCCAGGGGGCCGTGGTGGGTACCTATATCCAGGGCTTCGAGACCCAGGACCGCGTCTTCGTGGGGGGCGCCTTCGACTGGCTCACTCCCTTCTCGGTACTGACCGGGATCGGCATCATGATCGGCTACACGCTGCTGGGTACCACCTGGCTGATCCTCAAGTCGGAGGGCTATATCCAGGCCTGGGCCTACAGGCTGACACCGCGGCTGCTGCTGGCGGTGCTGGCGATCTTCGCCATCATCAGCATCTGGACGCCGCTGGTGAATCCACTGGTCTGGGAGCGCTGGTTCGGCAACATCGGCTGGATCTGGATACTCCCCGCGCTGACCCTGCTCTGCATGTTTGTCGTCCACTGGTCGGTGAAGCGTCGCCGGGAGCTGATGCCCTTCATGGCCACCCTGGGCATGTTCCTGTTCACCTACCTGGGGCTGGTGGTCAGCAAGTGGCCGATGATCGTGCCGCCGGACTACACCATCTGGGACGCCGCCTCGGCGCCGGAATCGCAGCTGTTCCTGCTGATCGGGGTGCTCTTCGTGCTGCCCTTCGTGCTGGTCTATACCTTCTGGTCCTACTGGGTCTTCCGCGGCAAGGTCAGGGTTGGCGAAGGGTATCACTGAGCCAATGGGCGAGCGCTTCGGCCCGGAATTGACGCCGCGCCGCTGGCTGGCGGCCCATGCCGCCGGCCAGCGAGTCTGGCTGACGCTGGCGGCGCTGGCCGGCTTCGCTGTCGGCGCCCTGACCATCGTGCAGATGCTGCTGCTGGCCTGGATCATCAGTCGCCTGCTCGTGGACGGTGCCAGCGTGGCGTCGCTTGGCGGTGGCTTTCTGGCCCTGGCTGCGGTGCTGCCGGTGCGTGCCCTGGCCCAGTGGGGGCAGGAGCTGGCGGGCCAGGAAGCCAGCCTGCGCATCCGCCGGGCGGTGCGGGCCGAACTGCTCGATCACCTCGCGGCCATGGGGCCTGTGCGTGCCGGTGCTCGCCATACGGCAGGGCTGGCCAGCCAGCTGGTGGAGCAGGTCGAGGCGTTGGACGGCTATTTCGCCCGCTTCCTGCCGCAGCTTCGGCTGGCCGTGGCGATTCCCGTGATGATCCTGGTCGTGGTGCTGTGGCTGGACTGGCTGGCCGCACTCTTCCTGCTGCTGGCGGCTCCCTTGATCCCCCTGTTCATGGCGCTGGTGGGGATGGGGGCGGAGCGACTGAATCAGGCGCAGTTTGCCGCGGTCAGTCGCCTGGCCGGCCACTTTCTCGATCGCGTTCGCGGCATCGCCACGCTTCAGCTGTTCCACCGCACCGAAGCGGCAACCCACGAGGTGCACGAGGCGGCCGACGACTACCGGCGGCTGAGCATGCGCACCCTGCGGCTCGCCTTTCTCTCCTCGGCGGTGCTGGAGTTCTTCGCCTCGGTGGCCATCGCCGTGGTCGCCATCTATGTCGGCTTCGGGCTGCTGGGCTATATCGACTATGGCCCGTCGCCGCAGCTGACGCTGTTCACCGGGCTGCTGGTGCTGCTGCTGGCGCCGGAGTTCTTCCAGCCCCTGCGCAGCCTGGCCCAGCACTATCATGATCGCGCCGCCGCCCTGGGTGCGGCGGACGGCATGGTGGCGCTGCTGTCCGAAGCGGCGGCGGAGCAGAGGACAGGTCGGCCCCGGCCGGTCCGGGAAGCCGGCCAGGTGGTCTCACTCGTCAATGTCACCCTCGACCACCCGGGGCGTGGCCGGGTGCTGGGGCCGCTGGACCTGACCGTGCGCCAGGGCGATATCCTGGCGATAACGGGGCCTTCCGGGGTCGGCAAGTCGGCCCTGCTGCAGCTGCTGGCGGGCTTCGTGGCCCCGGACCAGGGCGAAAGGCGTGTCATGGATGGGCTGAGCTTCGCCTGGATGGACCAGCGGCCTCTGCTGATCCCTGGCAGCCTGGCCGACAATCTTCGCCTGGCCGCCCCCGGGGCGAGTGACGCCGAATTGCACCAGGCCCTGCGTCACGCCGGTCTGGCCGATGTGGTGGATGCGCTGCCTGGTGGCCTCGCGACCCCTCTGGGAGAGCGCGGCTCGGGGCTCTCCGGCGGCCAGGCGCAGCGGCTCGCGCTTGCGCGGGTGTTTCTCTCCAATTCGCCACTGGTGCTGCTGGACGAGCCCACCGCCAGCCTCGACGAGGGTGCCGAGGCCGGGATCATCGAATCGCTGCGACAGCTTTCCGATACCGGTCGTACCCTGGTGATTGCCACCCATCATCCGGCATTGATGGCGCTGGCGACTCGGCGCCTGGTACTGGCCGAAGGCCGGGTCGTGTCGGATAGCGGCGAGGCGAAGGGCGATGAGAAGGACGATGAGAGGCGCGACGATGCGTGATCCTTCGCTGCCGATAACCCTGCGCCCCTGGCTACGCCTGTTGGCGCGCCGGCGCCGGCGGCTAATGGCCGGGGCTGCGTTGCTGGCGCTTACGCTGGGCTCCGCCATCGGCCTGCTGGCCCTCTCGGGCTGGTTCATTACCGCCAGCGCCCTGACCGGCATGGCGTTGGCGGCGGGGCTCGCGGCGACCCTCGACGTTCATGTGCCCGGCGGCGGGATACGCACCTTCGCCGTGACCCGGACCGTGGCGCGCTACGTCGAGCGTCTCTACAACCATGACACCGTGCTGCGGCTGCTGGCCGATCTGCGTGGCACGCTCTTTGCCGTCATGGCGCGGCTCGACGAGCGTGTGCTGGCTCGTCGGCGTGCCAGCGACTGGCTCAACCGCCTGACCGCCGATATCGACACCCTGGACAGTCTCTACCTGCGTCTGCTCGCCCCGCCGGCAGTAGCGCTGCTGGCGGTCCTGCTGCTGTCGGGCTTTGTGGCGCTGTGGGTGCCCGTGGCGGGCCTGGCGGTGGCGGCGCTGCTGCTGTCTGCCTGGCTCTGGCTCACCGTCGGGCAGGCCTGGCTCGGGATGGCGCCGAGCCACAGCCAGGTCAGCCACGTACAGCGCCTGCGTAGCCAGGCCATCGAGCATCTGCAGGGCCAGGCGGAACTGGAGGCCTACGGCGCCCGCGACGCTCATCGCCGCCTGCTGCTGCAGCGCGAGTCGCAATTGCAGCAGCTCCAGCGCTCTCTGGGGCGGCTGTCCGGTTTTGGCACGTCGCTGGTCAACCTGATGGTCGGGCTCGCCATGCTGACGGCACTCTGGTTGGCCGCGATGGCCTGGGAGCAGGGCGGCATCAGCGGGGCCGTGATGGTCATGCTGCCGCTGGCGGTGCTTGCCACGGGGGAGGCGCTGGCGCTGCTGCCCGTGGCCTTCACCCACCTGGGGGCGACTCGCGCCGCGGCCGAACGGCTCAATGAGCTGGTGGCATCCGGGGGCGAGGGCACGAAGCCGGGCCATGAGGCGCTGCCGGCAGGGCCGCTGTCGGTTGTCCTGCGGGGGGTGACCCTGCGCTATCCCGGCGCGTTGCAGCCGGCACTGGAGAGTGTCGACCTCGCGCTGCCCGCCGGAGCGCGACTGGCCCTGACGGGCGCCTCCGGTGCCGGCAAATCCAGCGTGGCGGCGCTGCTGACGCGCCAGTTGCCACCGACAGCCGGCGAGATACGGCTCGGTGGCAGCGCACTCCATAACATCGAAGAACGATCGCTGCGCGAGCGAGTGGCTATCCTGGGGCAGCGCGTCGATCTCTTTCAGGACAGCCTCGCGCACAATCTGTATCTGGCCGACCCCAAGGCCGATGAGTCTGAGCTGTGGCGGGCACTGGCCTGGGTGGAGCTCGCGGATTGGGCCGAGTCGCTCCCCCGCGGCCTGGCTACCCGGGTGGGCGAGGGTGGGCGTCAGCTCTCGGGGGGGCAGGCGCGTCGCCTCGCCCTGGCGCGGCTGTGGCTGCGTGACCCTGGGCTGGTGATCCTCGACGAACCCTTTGCCGGGCTGGATGCCGAGCTGGCGGCCAGGCTCTCGGGTCGCCTCGACCAATGGCTCGCCGGTCGCACCGTTATCTACCTGGTGCACCAGCTCGCCGGGGCCTTCGAACCACCGGGTATCACCCGTCATGAGCGCCTCTATCAGGGGCGGTTGACCGATTGCGCAGCGCACTCGTTTCGATCAGGATGAAGAGAAACTGACGACGAGGTGACAAATGCGTGACTTCCTTCAGCGGCTACCCAAGGCCGAGCTCCATCTGCATATCGAGGGCTCCCTGGAACCGGAGCTGATGTTTGCCCTGGCGGAACGAAACGGCATCGCCCTGCCATACGCTTCGGTGGAGGCGGTGCGCGCGGCCTACGAGTTCGACGACCTGCCCGCCTTTCTCGACCTCTATTACCAGGGCATGAGCGTGCTGAGGACCGCTGAAGACTTCCATGACCTGGCCATGGACTATTTTCGTCGTGCCCATGACGAAGGGGTGGTGCACGTGGAGATGCACTTCGATCCCCAGGCCCACCTGGTTCGTGGCATCGAGCTCGATGTCGTGATGGAGGGGCTGAGCCTGGCCCAGCGTCATGCCGAACGGGAGCTGGGCATGTCCACGGCACTGATCATGGCCTTCCTGCGCGACAGGTCGGCCGAAGAGGCCATGAAAGTGCTGGAAAGCGCGGCGCCCTACTGGGAAATGATCGATGCCGTGGGGCTCGACAGCGCCGAGCGGGGGCATCCCCCTTCCAAGTTCGTCGAGGTATTCCAGCGTGCCCGTATGCTCGGCATTCCCCGGGTCGCCCATGCCGGCGAGGAGGGGCCGCCGGAGTACATCCGTGAAGCGCTGGACCTGCTGGACGTCTGCCGCATCGATCATGGCGTGCGCTGCCTGGAAGACCCCGAGCTGGTCGCACGGCTGCGCGACGAGGCTGTGGTGCTCACCGTCTGTCCGCTCTCCAACGTCAAGCTCAAGGTCGTCGAGCGCATGGAGGATCACCCGCTACCCCAGTTGATGGAGGCGGGCCTGAGGCTGACCATCAATTCCGACGACCCGGCCTATTTCGGCGGCGGTGTGCTCGACAACTACCGGGCCTGCCATGAGGCATTCGACTGGTCCCGGGAGACCTTCGTGCAACTGGCCGGTACCGCCATCGAAGCGGCCTTCATGAGCGATACCCGTCGCCTCGAGCTGCACCGGAAGCTGGCCGAGAGCGCATAAAAAAGCTCCCGGATTTCGCCGGGAGCCAGTAGGTCAGATGCGTCGTGGCGTTACGGCAGGGCCGGCACCTCGAAATCGGGCATCTCGCCGGTCAGGGTGTGAAGGAAGGCGGTGATGTCGGCAATGGTGGTGTCGTCGAACTCACGGCCGAGCATTTCGCTGCCCATGATGGCAACGGCCTCCTCGAGGGTCTCGGTGGCACCGTTGTTCATGTACGGATAGGTGACGCCGACGTTGCGCAGGGTCGGGGTACGGAAGCGATACATGTCATTGTCGTCGCCGGTGACCTCATAGCGACCCACGTCGGTAGAGCCGGGTACCTGAATGCGATGGAAGTTGCTGTCGGTCAGCGCGGGGCCGCTGTGGCAGGCCACGCAGCCGCTCTCCACGAAGGCGACCATGCCGTCCTTTTCCTGCTGGTTCAGGGCTTCCATGTCACCGTGCAGGTACCTGTCGAAGGGTGAGTTCGGCGTATTCAGCGTGCGCTGGAAGCTCGCCAGGGCCATGGCCAGGTTGTCGGCGTTGATCGGATCTTCGTCGTCCGGATAGGCTTCGGCGAACTTCTTCTGATACAGCTCGAATTCTTCCAGGCGCTCCAGCGCCATGTCGAGGTCCATGGCCATTTCGATATCGGCCTCGATGGGGCCGAGTGCCTGTCCTTCCAGATCCGGTTCGCGGCCATCCCAGAACTGGGCGCCCAGGAAGCCGGAGTTGAGCACCGTCGGCGTATTTCGCTCACCGATCTGGCCATCATGGCCGGTGGCGCGAGGAATCCGGTCGCTCCAGCCAAGTGCCGGGTTGTGGCAGGTGGCGCAGCTGATCACACCGCTGGAGGAGATGCGCGGCTCGAAGAACAGCATGTTGCCCAACTCCACCTTCTCGGGGGTCAGGGAGTTGTGTGCGGGTATCGGTGGAAAGTGGGGCAAGGGCTCGAAGCGGTCGCGATAGTCGCCGAGACCGTCATCGGCCAGGGCCGTGCCGCCGAAGGCAAGGGCGCCGCCCAGCGCCACAGCAGCGACGAGTCGGGCCGGTTGTACAATTTTTTGAAATTCCATTGTGATCTCCCTGGTAGGCAATCGATACAGGCCAGTCTCCTATATCCTGAAGCCAGCTTATTCTTGAGACTTGATGCATATCAACCAACTGAAATGGTCGGAAAAGGGGGGGCTTTGAGGTAAGTCAAGTTTTCGTCGACTTGAGGTGATATTGGTCGATAAGGTGTTGTACAAGGTTGCATCGTCAGGATTTTACGTACTGTGAATTGCGTCAGGAGAGGGCATGGCTCGCTATCGCTATCCGAGAATCCCCGAATCCGAGGTGACCCCGCGTGAGCTGTTCGAGTCGCGCCGACGTCTGCTGCGGGGCGGGCTGGCGCTGGGTGCTGCCGCGGTTGCCCCCGGCCTGCTCTGGTCGCGCGAGGCTCAAGCGTGGCAGGGCCTGTTGGAGGAGCGTCTGGCGGTTGAGCTACCCAGCCGTGAACTGGCCGATGGCGAGTCGTTGACGTCACCGCGCGACATCACCACCTACAACAACTTCTATGAGTTCGGCACCGGCAAGCGGGATCCGGAGGTCTATGGGCATCGCCTGGTTACCGATCCCTGGTCGCTGGCCATCGAAGGGGAGGTGGAGAAGGCGGGGAGCTTTGCCCTGGAGGACGTGCTGGCGGGGCAGGCGCTGGAAGAGCGTATCTATCGCCATCGCTGTGTGGAGGCGTGGTCCAAGGTCATTCCATGGGTCGGGTTTCCCCTGGCCGACCTGCTCAAGCGTCACGGCCCGACGTCACGGGCAAAGTATGTCGTCTTCGAGTCGATACACGACCCCGACAACCTTCGCGGGCAGCGCCGCTCGATCATCGACTGGCCCTATCGGGAGGCACTGCGCATCGACGAGGCGATGCATCCGCTGACACTGCTTGCCGTGGGGCTCTACGGCGAGGTGATGCCGAACCAGAGCGGGGCGCCGATCCGGCTGGTGGTGCCCTGGAAATACGGCTTCAAGAGCATCAAGTCCATCGTGCGCATCGCGCTGGTCGAGGAGCGACCGACGACGTCATGGCATGCCCGGAATCCCGAGGAGTACGGCTTCTACGCCAACGTCAATCCCGGAGTCGATCATCCCCGCTGGTCCCAGGCCCGTGAGCGGAGAATTGGCGAGAGCGGTCGGCGAGAAACGCTGATGTTCAATGGCTATGCCGATGAAGTGGCCCATCTCTATGCCGGAATGGATCTGGATCGCCACTATTGAGCCTGAGCGGCTGAGCATCACTGCTGAACGACATCAGCTGAGCGTGTCGGGGTAGGGGGCCAAGGCATGAGATCGCGACTGGGTTTGATAAGCGCCTTTCGGTGGCTGGTGCTTGCGGGCTGCAGCGCCCCGGCGCTATGGCTGGCATGGCAGTGGTTCTTCGGCGACCTGGGTGCCGTACCCGGCGAGGCGGTGGTGCACTTTACCGGCATGACGGGGCTGACGCTGCTGCTGGTTACCATCGCCGTCAGCCCCGCCTACCGTGTTACCGGCTGGGTCGGCTTCATGGCGGCACGGCGGCAGATCGGCCTATGGGCCTTCTTCTGGCTGGTCGCCCACATGCTGGCCTGGATGGGGCTGGACCAGTACTGGGACTGGCCCTGGATTCGGCGGGAGATGATCGAACTGCCCTATATTCGCTACGGTGTTGCCGCGCTGTTGCTGCTGGTGCCGCTGGCCATCACGTCCTTTCGCCGCGTGCAGCAGGCCATGGGGTACCGTGCCTGGCATTGGCTACATCGACTCATCTACGTGTCCGCGGCGCTGGGTGTGACCCACTTGTGGGTCCTGACCCGGGCCGACTACCTGGTACCGTCGATCTTGGCTGCCGTGCTGGCCGGCCTGACGGTTTTCCGGCTAGTCGATGCCATGCGCCATCGCCAGTGACGAGAATGCCGCCATCCCTGGCGGCAACCGTGGTTCAGTGCGTGGTGACCAGCATGACCACGCTGAGGGCGGCGGAGACCCACATGGCCGGCTTGATGTCCGTGATGCGGCCGGTAAAGAGCTTGATGACCACGAAGCTGAGGAAGCCGAAGGCGATACCCAGGGTGATCGAGTAGGTCAGCGGCATCAGGATGATGGCCAGGAAGGCGGGGAAGGCCTGGTCGAACTTCGCCCATTCGATCTTGCTGATCGGAGCCAGCATGAAGAGCCCCACCAGCACCAGTGCCGGCGCCGTGGCGATGCCGGGCACCAGCGAGAGCAGCGGCGACAGGAACAGGAAAGGCAGGAACAGCAGGGCGATGGTCACCGCCACCAGGCCGGTCCGGCCGCCCTGGGCAACGCCGGCACCGGATTCGATGAAGGTCTGGGCCGCACTGGTACCCAATGGCGCCGCGATCATCGAAGCGAAGGCATCGACGGTCATGGATCGCTTCAGGTTGCGCGGGTTGCCATCCTTGTCCTTGAGATTGGCCGACTCGGAGAGCGCCATGAAGCAGGAGAGAGCATCGAAGAAGTTGGTGAACAGCATCACGAAGATGAACGGCAGGTAGGCCACCTTCAGCGCCCCCCAGATGTCCACCTGCATCACGGCGCTGAAGTCGGGCCAGGCCGCCAGGCCGCTCCACTGCACCACCACGTCGCCGCCCCACAGCCGGCCCATGGGCGATGCCAGCAGGGTGGTCAGGGCGATGCCCAGGATCAGCGCCCCGTTGAAGCGCAGGATGACCAGGATCGCCGTCGCCATCATGCCGATGAAGAAGGTGATCATGCTGGCATCCATGCTGCCCAGCGTGACCAGGGTGGCGTCGCTGCCGACGATGAAGCCCGCGTTCTTGAAGCCGATGAAGGTGATGAACAGGCCGATGCCGCAGGTGATCGCGTAGCGCAGCGAGGGGGGAATGGCCTCGATGATCGCCTTGCGGACGTTGAACATGGCCAGTGTGGCGAACAGCACCCCGGACCAGAACACGCAGCCCAGTGCCACTTCCCAGGAGAGCCCCGCGCCCTGCACCAGGGTATAGGTGAACAGGGCGTTCATGCCCATGCCCGGTGCAACCAGGATCGGGTTACGGGCATAGAGGCCCATGGCCAGGCTGCTCATGAAACTGATCAGCACCGTGGCCGAGAGGGCGGCGGAGAAGGGGATGCCGGCATCGCTGAGAATCGCCGGGTTGACCACGATGATGTACATGGCGGCCAGGAAGGTGGCGATGCCGGCGAGGAACTCGGTGCGCAGCGACGAGCCACGCCGGGTCACGCCAAAGTAGTGGTCCAGCCAGTTGGCAGGTTCCGAGGCCTGCGCGGGCGACTGGCCTTGGGCCTTGCCGGCAAGGGAAGAAGAAGTCGGTTCCATAGCTTGTGTCCATTGTTGTTGGAGAGACGTCAGCGGATGATCTCGTGCGACATGCTTGACCATTTGGTCAGGCCGTTCGGCTACAGCCTAGACGGTATTTGACCGATTGGACAAGTGGGTTGCGACCAAGGTCGTAGGTGGGGAGGGAAGCGGAGATGGGACAAGACGGGAGAGGGAAAGACTCAGGTTCAGTTCACCTCGGTCATTGCACAGGGCGCGGCAGGCTGATCCCGCGCGAAGGCGTTGCCCTCAACGTTTCGCTTGGTTACGGTAGGTAAAAAGCTGCAGAAGATGGCTTACGTGACCAAGACGTACTCAGGGATGCCGCATTAGGGATGATGGAAATCATCATCCATTCTGCCAGCAGGGCGGTAGCGTGCTGTTTATCCGCTGATAGATGCTCAACCGAGCGGGCTTCGACCTCCGGCAAAACCTTTGCCCAGCACATGTGTATAGATCTGCGTGGTTTCCAGGCTCTTGTGGCCCAGTAACTCCTCTCAACCCCGAGCCATACATCAAGCTCGCCATCAAATGCATGGAGCCGGAGAGTTGATTCAACACACACGTCACTTGTTCATGACTCAGTACCACCGGCAGCCGCCGTGATTGCCTGGCGTGCGCGAAATCACCAATATCTCCGAGAGGCTGAGCGAGCACATGGTGATAGAGGAACACGATGGCATTCAGGGCCTGGTTCTGCGTGGCCGCTGCCACATGGCGCTGCACCGCATGGTGTTCCAGGAAAGCCCTGACCTCAGGGCCACCCATGCTGGCGGGGTGACGTACGCCATTGAAATGAATGAAGTAGCGTATCCAGTAGCAGTAGGTTTTCACGGTGCGAGGGCTGTAGCGTTTAACCTTCATGGTGGCCTTCACGCGATACATGAGCTTTGGAGGTCGCCTGCGCGCGTCCATAAGCTGCTCCTTGCATTCTTTTTTCTGGTTATTTATACAGTATATCGGTTCCAGCTAAACGCGCAAGCACGCGAATTCTGCATAGGTTGCCTAGCTATTCTTAGCCTAACGAGATATCAATGGGTTAGGTGCGAAGCAGCAGGCTAGATAAGATTGTTGAACGCGCCGGCGCGTTCAAGATGATGAACGAGTGTGCTATCCAATACCTGTTAACACAAGGACTGTCCTAGGCCATCAACCATTGAGGATCTGTTGGGTTACACTGTGATCTCGTAAACCCTACCCGCAGGAGTAGTCATGTCATTAGAAGAACACGAATTTTTGGAAGAAGAAGACCAGCGGGAGAACGAAGCTGACATCGCTGACCTTGATCAATCGCTCTTTTCGTCAGCTGTTGTCAGTGGAAATGACTGGACGACAGAGACCCTGATAAACCAAATAAATAAAGGCAACATTCTCCTAAATCCAGAGTTCCAACGTCGTGACGCGTGGGATAAGAAGAGGAAAAGTTTATTCGTTGAATCTCTGATTCTAGGCCTCCCAGTCCCGCAGCTCGTGCTCGCCGAATCAAAAGAAAGAAAAGGGGCATATATTGTTCTAGATGGGAAGCAGAGAATGCTTAGTATCCGGCAGTTCGCTGCGGATCAAGATGATCCGCATTATGAGCAATTAAAACTAACGGGATTAGAGATAAGAGATGATCTAAAGGGAAAAACTCTTCAAGATCTTCAAGAAGATTTAACCCTGTTCGATGACTTGTCTTCTTTTGAAAATCAGCCAATCAGAACTGTGGTTATAAAAAATTGGCCTAATGAGGACTTTCTTTATCATGTCTTTCTTAGGCTTAATACCGGGAGTGTATCCTTATCCCCCCAAGAACTCCGTCAAGCTCTTCATCCCGGACCTTTTGTCACTTTTCTCGACCAAGCTTCATCCAAAAGTGAGGCTATGAGAGAAATTCTCAAGCTAAAAAAACCAGATTTTCGGATGCGCGATGCGGAACTGCTTCTCCGCTATTACGGATTGAGAAACTACCTGACGGATTATACTGGTAATCTCAAAGCTTTTTTGGATAGCACTTGCGGGAAGCTAAATAAATTATGGGAAAAAGAAGAAAATAATTTGCTTGTTCAGCTCGATGAATTTGAAACTGCGCATCAGTTTTTGAGGGGGGTATTCGGTAATTCTCTGTATCGGAAGTGGAATGGAGAAAAATACGAGACGCGATTTAATCGCGCCGTGTTTGATGTTCTTGTCCTCGCATTTGTTGATGCCAATGTCCGACAAGCTGCCGTGGGAAAAGAGGCAGTCATAGAAGAAGCATTTCGCGATCTATGCGCCAAGGATCAGGATTTTCTGAGCTCGATTGAGACTACAACAAAAAGCATTTGGGCAACTCAAACAAGGATATCCCGTTGGAACAAGACTCTTAATGACTTAGTTGGAACAAAGTTGCAGGTGCCGAAACTAGTAGACGGCCGCATAGTCTAGGAGGCGATTAATGCCGACGTCTATTCGTTTTAAAGAGATGCGAGCTCGTCTTACCGAACTTCGCCATCACATGTTGCCCGCGAAGTTTTCGCCTACAGGTGACTATAGCGATCGACAATTAGATCGTACACGCGGCTACCGCGTGCTTGTTCATGCAGAAATCGAGTCCTATCTGGAAGACGTCGCAAGAGAAGCTGTAACGCAGGCAATACAAAAGTGGAAGAATAACAAAAAACCTTCGACGATCCTTTTGGCTTTTCTGGCGGCATACCATTCTGGCTGGAATTCTAATGACGACAGAGAAAATGAGGAAATCGTAAGGCTCGCGAAAGCGCGCTCACGCGTGAAAGACTCAATAAACGAGGCGATAGATATTGCTCAAAAACAATACATCACGAACGTGCGAGATAATCACGGCGTGAAAGAGAAGAACTTCAAGCGCTTAATTATTCCGCTGGGTATTGAGATTGACGAATTGGACGGAACGTGGCTAACAAACCTTGATAATTTCGGTGCCAGTCGCGGGGAAACAGCTCATAAAACAAAGAGAGCCACAGGGCAGGTAAATCCGGAAGATGAATATAAAACGGTTCAGAGTTTGGTGGAAGGCCTGAAAGAGCTCGATGAAAAGATTCTACAAGCAAAATAATAATAGTTTGACTGTGCGGTGGTTTTAGGTGTTAACAAGGGGCTGCAGCGGACCGCTTTTCCGGCGCTGTGCGCCTCCAAACCGGCCGCTGAGCCCAGGCGTTAATTCCAAAGGAGGTGGCAATGTCCCAAAGTCCTGATATTCATTTCCGCCTGCTTGATAATGCTCGTGATAGCCTCAGTCATGCCGTTGAACTCTTGGCCTGGAAGGACATCGGTACCGATCACACACGATTGAAGCACGCCATTACGAACTCAGCACACGCTGTGGAACTACTGCTTAAGGAAAGGCTTAGGTTAATACATCCGGCCTTTATCTGGGAGAAAATTGATAAATATCCGAGCCTTGAGGCTCAGACGGTTAATGTTAGTACTGCTATTGTCCGACTTGAGAGAGTTGGCGGGGTCGAGCTGTCCCAGAGTGATAAAAACAACCTCAAATCTCTCAGAAATACCCGGAATGCCATCGAGCACTACGAGTGGAGCACTTCTGAGAAGGAGGCAAAACTTATTGTGGGAAATGCCTTGAGTTTCGCTTTCTCGTTTGCGGATCAGGAATTAGGAATAGACTTGGCTGCAGAATTCAAGCGGGATGACACCTGGCGAGCGCTTCTCCAAGAACTTACTGATTTTGTACGAGCTTATGGCAAACGGATCGCCGAAAGACTACAAGAGAATGGCGAGCATCCAGAATACTGTGAAGAATGTGATGAATATACCGTGCCCTATGATGGTGGAAGTTGTGAGCTATGTGGGCATTGGCCGTAGAACCAGAATTAACAATTCGCGTCACTCGGATGCCCTTGTCTCCGCTTCGCTGCGTCAAGGTCACCGGTGCGCTCCGCGTTAGAGGTCTTGATGAGTTTCGACTTTGATTCGATGGACCGGGTGGAAAAAGACTTTTCTGGGCATTTCGTGACCCTGTCTATGACGCAAAGAAAGATCAGGGAGCTTCTCGTTGCGCACTCAGATGGAAAAGTCCTGAAGGGTGACGAGCTTGTTGGTTGGCTTGGAGAGATTTATACAAAAATAGCTGTTGGTGGATACCTTGTAGACGATAGCTTTGAACACGACGTTGAAACAACAACCGGAATGGCTATATCAGTTAAAACTCGCCGAGGCACCAACAACGGATGGACAAGAACCAGCGCTATCCCGAAGATTAAGGGTGAAGGTATCCCCAGTCATTTGATGTTTGTCCACCTGAACGAAGACTATGTTGTCTCGGAAATGTGGCTATACCCTTGGCAGGATTTGATCGATCAAGGTCGCTTCCGAAAGCACTTAGTGCGCGGGAATTTCCGTTCTTACTATATGTCGGTAAACCCGAGTAACGACCAGAGGTACAAAGTATATGCCAGCAACCTCTAACAATCGCAGGCACGGCGACGGCTTTTCGTTGCGGCTTCGCCTTCACTACAAAGCCGCGCGTGCTGCGGGCGTTCGGCGAGGAGACAAATTCGGTTATCGAATATAAATTTTAATCGAGGCATAGGTGAAGAATGAAAACCTCACAGAAACTCATGATCGCCACGGGGGCAGGGATTGGGGTTGCGGTTGTAATTGCTGTCTTTCTGTGGTCTCGACAACCTGAGCACACCTCACTCCAGGATGGCCTTGGCCGTGCTTTTAATCGACCAGCACAGTATATCGAGGTTAATTTGCCCCCGGCTGACGGCAGATACCCCGGTGCAGTAATTGTGATGCCGCAGCCGGGCCAAGCATTTCCACTACGGCGAGCTTACCGCCCGAGTCAAGTCCCGGACTTCGCGACAAGTCTAACGGCCAGATTAGTCGGTCAAGCGGAGGCGGCATTAGCGAGCCAATTCATTGGGTCCGCTTCCTCGGCTGGAGATCTCGCTGTTGATATCGCGCTCAATGACTTGCGGTTGTTCGAAGTTGATCTAAATGAGCAGTTCAGAAATAGCTTAATAGAAGATGAAGATGTATACAGAGCTGAGAAGCGTGGAAGTAACCCACGGGTGATCGTACGTACTTACGAGGCAGTTATGTCAGTGAGTGTGCGTCGCACAGGATCGCTTTCTGCTGAAGCGTGGGAAAAGGCTCAAGATGGATTGATCAAGGCGGGTGGAAGGATCAAGGACGCAAGCACTATTGCTTTCGAGGGTGATCGTGCCACTGCCATCGCCTATGAAACCGTCACGGTTAACTATATTGCCACGAGTCTCTCCGGTGGGCGACCCAGTGACGTTGAAATCCGTGAAGCGGTTGCCGTGAATGTAGCGCCTCGCAACTTGGACATTTCGGCATTCGGCCTTACGGGCGGCATGGCCGGCGTTCGATACGCTCTTTTGGGAAATAGCAGCTACAGCAGCGAGGAGTTCGGGAATCTGAGAGTTGTCGAGCCAAGCATTCAGGTTGCCGAGAGCGTGTTTCGTGGAGCTGGTGCCAGACCATTACTTTCTGAGCCGCTTCCACACATTTTGAGCGAGTCTTCGATGGAAGAAGCTGTTTCTCGGATTGTTGGCGCGCCTACTGCGCACGATGCTCAGCTTATTGTCTTTTATTATGCCGGACACGCGGTCTCTGGACGCGGAGGACAGTTGTATCTCGTCATGCAGGACTATAAGGGCAATCCGGCCGAGGACCTTGGGGAGGATCTATTCCTTGGATTACCCCGGGCTCAGCTGGATGCGCCCTCTTCGCCACTCGCAGGCAGCAACATTCACGACTTATTGGATATGGTTGTGGCTATCCAAACAGAGGCTCCCGCAGAGGTTCGCGGATTGTACCCCGTTAGTAAGCTTGTTAAAGACCTGGAGGCCGCAGGCCGGCCATTCGTGATTCTCATTGATGCCTGCTATGAGCACGAGCAAATGGATCATCTCCGCAGGAATTTCAATCTAACGGGAACGGGTGACTACTACGGCCCAGATATTTCTGGTGGTGCTCGAGAATTCAAAAGATTTGCTGATGCTATTCGTCAGTTCGGAGTTGCGCCATATCTTAACTCGACCAATGTTGTCATCTTTTCAGCGACACCGGGAACCATTGCGGTTGAGGTTGACGATCCCCGTCCCACATGGGAGCCTCACCGAAAAGTGGCACCCCTTGCGCGACGCATGTATAGGAGGTTCGAGTCCGCCGTAGTGGAATCGCAGCCGCTAAGCTGGGGCCACTTTATGCAATCGATCGTAGATGTAAAGCCGATTGGTGAAATGAGGGTCCATGGAACCGTCAGTTGGTCCGATTATACGGCCATCAACGAAATTCCGATGCTTCGGGATAGTGCCAGCGCCGAACAAGAGTATGCAGTGGACGACGCTGTGCGCCGCCACTGATGCCAACGTTAGCTCTACAGGTTTGCAGGTGTTCGCCGTCACGTATACTACCGTGCATATGAAGCATTCAATTCAGCATCAGGAGGCTTCATGACGTCACTCAGGCTTCCGCTCGCTCTCACAATCGCAGCCGCTGCTCTCGTGCTCAGCGGCTGTCCGTCGCCGGGAAATGGCGAATTGCCAACGGCAATCGAAGCATCCGATACCGCTCAATCAGAAGCGGCTCTTGCCCCGCTTGATGTGGGCGACGAGCGCATACGTGCGGCGGATGGATCCGTGCTGGTCGGCATTGCCGATGTGCCGGACACCATTCGCGTGGATCAACAGACTGAGTTTGGTGCTGCGGATCGCTTCCAGGAAGCCTCGATTTCGCCGGACGGTGACTGGCTAACCGTGGTCACCACGGGGGCGGCACACAGTGCCGGCTGGCTTGTCCGAGTGGAAGCACGGCAGTCAAGACCGGCTGCGTTCCAGTATGGCGGCAACATCGCCATCGGGCCGTGGAGCGATGATGCACGACGTGTGGTCTTCGTTCAGGAGGGGCCTGCAGGGGATCGGACGTTGACGGTGGTCGATGCAGAGCGGCTGGGAGAAACGGTGGAGGCGAGCTCCATGCCGGTGCGCAGCCCCGAGCATGAGGAGCGAGCACCCGAGGAGCGCATCTACGAGGCGCTGGCGTGGAGGAACGGAGAGCTGCTATTCCGAGTGGGCGGCGAGCGTTGGGTCTTCGATCCGGATAGCGGGGAGGTACGGCCCTCGAAGCAGTAGGTTTCACAACCGGGTTTCACATAATGGCGAGTGGTCTTCCAACCACTCGCCATTTTCGTTTCAGGCTTAACCTAAGCCTAGTCGCGCCGATGCTGGCAGCGTCCGCTGGCCCAGGTCTCCAGTATGTTGCGGTCGTCGCCGAGCATCATCAGGGCGAACAGCCGCTCGCCGAGGGTGCGGCAGCGGGCATGGCGCCTGGCCAGCAGCGTCTCTGAACCACAACCGTCGCGTCAGGCGGTATCGGCACGGCGGCGCTGACGCAGCCACTGGGAGAGGTAGACCAGGCCATAGAGGCTCACCCCGAGCAGGTCGGTGAACCAGTTGGGCTGGATCAGCATGAAGGCCACCGCCAGCAGCACCAGGCGCTCGAGCAGCAGGGTCTTCAGGCGCACGAAGCCCTGCACCCCGGCGGCGAAGGCCATCATGCCCACCAGGGCGCTGACGAAGATATGCAGGATCTCGAGCCAGCCGCTCACGCCGATCTGCAGCAGCGACACATTGAAGATGAACATGAAGGGCAGGATGGCGGTGCGCATGTCGTAGATAAAGCCCTGCACCCCGGTGCGGATCGGGTCACTGCGGGCGATGCCGGCGGCGGCGTAGGCGGCCAGCCCCACCGGTGGGGTGTCATCGGCGAGGATACCGAAGAAGAACACGAAGAGGTGCGCGGCCAGCAGCGGGATGCCGAAGCCGAACTCGTTGCCCAGGTTGTAGATCACCGGCGCCGTCAGGGTCGCCATCACCACGTAGTTGGCGGTGGTGGGCAACCCCAGGCCGAGGATCAGGCTGGCCACGGCGGTGATCAGCAGCACGATGGCGAACTGGGTGGTGGTATCGAAGGTCGCCACATTGCCACCGAAGAACTCCACCACCGGCAGGGTGATCAGGCCGATCCCCGAGGCCATGGCGCCACTGAGGATCTGGATGATCTCGGTGAGCCTGAGCCCCACCCCGGTCTGGCTCACCGAACCGACGATGATCCCGGCGGTGGCCACCGCCACGGCGATGCCCACCATGTTGCGTGCCCCGGCCAGCAGGCCATGGAAGAGGGTCACGACGCCGTGCCACAGTGCCGGCAACAGCGGCCGCCCCTGCAGCCAGGCCTTGATCGGCTCCTGCACCAGCATCAGCACGGCGAGCGCCAGGATCGCCACCATCACCGCATAGCCGGGGGTGCGCCGCAGGATGATCAGGTAGTAGACCAGCACCGCCACCGGAATCAGGAAGTGGATGCCGCCGATAAAGGTCGCCAGCCGCGGCGGCAGCTCATGGCGCGGGATACCGTGCAGGCCCAGCTTCAGGGCCTCCAGATGCATGATGTAGAAGAGCGCGAAGTAGGCGACGAAGGCCGGAATGGCCGCGGCGCGAACCACCTCGATATAGGGCACCCCGACGAACTCGGCGATGATAAAGGCCGCCGCTCCCATCACCGGAGGCATCAACTGACCATTGGTGGAGACCGCCACCTCGCAGGCCCCAGCCTTGTGGGCCGGGTAGCCGGTGCGCTTCATCAGCGGAATGGTAAAGGTGCCGGTGGTGACCACATTGGCCAGGGACGAGCCGGAGACCATACCGGTCATCCCCGAGGCCACCACCGCCGCCTTGGCCGGGCCGCCACGCAGATGGCCGAGGAAGGAGTTGGCCACGTCGATGAAGTACTTGCCCGCCCCGGCCTTGTCGAGCATCGAGCCGAACAGCACGAAGAGGAAGACGAAGGCGGTGGAGACCCCCACCGGCACCCCGAAGATGCCCTCGGTGGTGACGTACTGCTGGCTGATGGCCCGCTGCAGGCTGGCACCGCGGTGCGCCAGCAGGTCCGGCATCCACTCCGCCAGCCAGGGCACGGCCCCCCGCGGCCCGGTGAGCTGGTAGAGGAAGAAGAGCCCGGCGATCACCGCCAATGCCGGTCCCAGGCTGCGCCGGGTCGCCTCCAGCAGCAACAGCATGAACAGCAGGCCGATCCAGATCTCGCGCGTGAGCGCCAACCCCTGGCGGGCCTGCAGGCCCTGGTAGTCGAATACCAGATAGAGGGCCCCGGCGCCGGCCAGCAGGGCGAACAGCAGGTCGAACCAGGGCAGCCGCTCGATCTGCTCACCGCGTAGCGAGACAAGTACCGCCACACAAAGGACGAGGCCCATGCCCAGCGCCAGCCAGTTCGGCGGAGCCAGCGGCGTCACCTCGCCGATCAGGCGCACCGCGGCATAGCCCACCCCCAGGCTGATGCCCCCCAGCACCGCCAGTTGGAAGACGCCCGGACGCCGGCGACCGCGAATGGCGGGAAAGACCAGGAAGGCCAGGGTAATGCCGCAGAACACATGCACCGCCCGCTGGATCACCACGTCCACGGCGAGCACGCTGGCCACCCCGAGCTGGAACAGCGACCAGCCCAGTGAGAGGGCGACGATCACCCACAGCAGCAACCCGTGGGGCAACCGCGCCCCGGTCTCGAACTCCTCGACCAGGCGCCGCGCCTCGCGGGCGGCTTCGGCATCGACCCGGGACGCCGAGCCGGGCTCCCGGGGCGACTCGGGGGGTGGGGAAGCTACGGCCATGGCGGTGCCTCGCAGAGGGGCCGTCAGCGGGAGTCGGCCGGGGCCGCGGGCCCCGGCCTAGTCCCACGCTTACAGCAGACCGGCCTCCTGATAGGCACGCTCGGCGCCGGGATGCAGCGGGGCGCCGAGGCCGCTCAGGAAGTCCTCCGCGGTGAGGAGGTTGAGGGCCGGATGGATCCGGGTGAAGTCCTCCAGGTTGTCGAGTACCGCCTTGGTCACGTTGTAGGCGACCTCCTCGTCCAGGTCGGTGGTGGTGACGAACAGCGCCTTGACCCCGAACAGGGTGATGTCCTCCTCCTGGCCGCGATAGGTGCCCGCGGGCACCTCGGTGAAGGCATAGTAGGGGTGCTCCGCCACCAGGGCCTCGAGCACCGCATCATCCATGGGTACGAAGACCACGTCCTGGGTGGTGCTGATGTCCTGCAGGGCGGCGCCGCCGATGCCGATGGTGTAGAAGAAGCAGTCGACGCGACGGTCACGCAGGAAGTCGACGCCCTCGGGGGCGGTCAGGCTGAACGGCTCGAAGTCGTCCAGGCCGATCTCGAGTGCCTGCAGTGCCTGCTCCACGGTGAAGCGAATGCCGGAACCGGGGTTGCCGATATTGACCCGCTTGCCGGCGATATCGCGCACCTCGGTGATCCCGGACTCCCGGGAGCAGACCAGGTGCAGCGGCTCGGCATGCAGGCCCATCACGGTGCGCAGTTGATCCACCGCCTCGCCCTCAAACCCCGCCTCGCCGTGGTAGGCCTGATAGACCACGTCGGACTGGGCGATGGCCAGGTCGAGCTCGCCGGCGGCCAGGGCCCGGGCGTTGAAGGCCGAACCGCCGGTGGCCTCCACCGTGGCCCGCAGACCCACATCGGCCTGGTTGATGATCTGCGCCGTGGCGCCGCCTACCGGGTAGTAGATACCCACCACGCTGGCGGTGCCGATGGTGAGGAACTGGCGTTGGCCGAGCGCCTGATGCGACACGAGGGCCAACGCTATGCATAACAGCAGTACGAGTGACTTTTTCATGACAGCCTCCCCTTCGGGCGCTCTCGCTCGGCGTCGTGGCCCGGCGGGCACCCTGAGCCGGCCGTGCCGGCCCGGTTGGTGGTAAGCCATCCTTAGTGTACGGAGCACCGGTAGGGCTCCGCGATGAAAGACGGACAGTTCCCTGCCGCCCGACGAGCTGCCCCTGCCCGTACCGGAGGCACGGCCCAGAATCCACGACGGAGAGGTCAGCCCACCGCCGCACCCGGGGAGCTCACCTTTAATTCTATACACTCCGTGATATTCTGAAATTCCCATGATCCCGCCTTATTCATGAGGCAGGCCTGAAAACGAAGATAGCGGATGCTATTCTCTTGAGAAATCAGGGCATTCCGCCAAGAACCTGATTCCAGAGAACCATCCGCTATGGGTGAAGGCGTATCTCCCTGGATTCCCTCCTGCAACGGCTCTGTCCGTGTCGAACTCAGGAGGCCTGATCGCGCCTATGCTGGCAGCGTCCGCCCGCCCAGGTCTCCAATATGCTGCGATCATCGCCCAGCATCATCAGTGCGAAGAGACGCTCGCCGAGAGTGCGGCAGCGGGCATGGCGCCTGGCCAGCAGCGGTGTGGCATCGGGGTCGAGCACCACGAAGTCGGCCTCCATGCCGGTTGCCAGGCGACCGATGTTCTCATCCAGCGATAGCGCCCGGGCGTTGCCCAGGGTCAGTCCATAGAGGCCTTGCCAGGCGGTCAGGGGCTGGCCGCGCAGCTGGCCGACCTGATAGGCGGCCTTGAGGGTCGCCAGGCCGGAGAGGTCGGTGCCGCCGCCGACATCGCTGGCATAGGTGACGTTGAGCCCGACGTCGGATGCCGCCTGGCGGTCGAACAGGCCGCTACCCAGGAACAGGTTGGAGCTGGGGCAGAAGGCCAGGTTGGCGCCGCGATCGGCGAGACGCTGGCGCATACCCTGGTCGAGGTGAATGCCGTGGGCGAAGGTGCTGCGCGGACCGACCAGGCCTGACTGCTCGTAGACCTCGAGGTAGTCGCGGCTCTCCGGGAACAGCTCGGCGACCCAGTCCAGTTCCCCGGTATTCTCGGAAAGGTGGGTTTGCAGCCACAGGCTGGGGTCGTTGCGCAGCATTCCGCCGGTAGCGTCCAGTTGCTCTCGTGTCGAGGTGGGGGCGAAGCGTGGCGTCAGGCTGTAGCCGAGCCGGCGCGTGCCGTGCCAGTCGCTGATCAGCCGCTCGGCGTCGCGCACACCGCCCAATGTGTCGTCGCAGAGCGCCTCGGGGGCGTGACGATTCATGTGCACCTTGCCGGCCAGCATGCGCAGGTCGCGCTTGCTGCTGGCGGTGAAGAAGGCGTCCACCGAATCGGGGTGGCTGGAGCAGAACACCTGGGCAGTGGTGGTGCCGACCCGAAGCATCTCGTCGAGAAAGGCATTGGAGAGCGCCAGGGCATGATCGTACTGGGCAAAACGGCATTCTTCGGGGAAGGTGTAGTCGTTGAGCCAGTCGAGCAGCTGGCGCCCGTAGGAGGCCATGATCTCGAGCTGGACATAATGTACGTGGCTGTCGATGAAGCCGGGCATCAGCAGCTTGCCGCGATGGTCGATCACCTCGATGCCCGGTGGCAGGTCCTCTTCGAGACGTGCAAATTCATCGATGGCGTGAATGCGGCCATCCTCGATCCACAGGGCACCGTCCTCGATATGGCGCACGCTGCCCTCGGCAGGTGTGTCACCCTCGCCGGGGTTGGCATCGAAGCTCAGCAGTTCGGCGCGTATCACGCGCGAGTCGTTTGTCGTCATGATAGGGGCTCGTTCGTTTCTGCTATCGGGCTGATCCGGCGGCAGACCTGCGAGGAGGCGCTGTGAATCCTTCCCTGGACGCTACATTCTTCATCCATGAAGAATGACCTCCTCTTCGGCCTGCCCCCGGCGCCCTTCGTCATCGTTGGGCGGTTGTCATTGGGTATTGAGCATGGCTATTAAGCATTCTGGCCAAACAGGGCTCGCAGTTCTGCCGGATCGAGGCCGCGTTGGTCGGCGCGTTCGGCGTTGCCCACCAGGGGGAGCAGCTCGGCCAGGGCAGCCAGCGCAATGGCATAGGGCGTCTTGTCGCCGCCGGTGCCACCGGAAGCCGTGCCGATGGGGCAGCGAACGCTGCCCAAGGCCGCCGCGTCGTGCCCCGCGTCGGTGAGCCGAGAGCGGAAGCTCGCCCACTTGCTCTTGGAGCCGATCAGGCCGATGGACGCCATGTCGCCGCGCTGTAGCAGGGCGTCGACCAGCTCGCGATCCTCGGCGTGATCATGGGTCAGCACCAGCGCGTGGCTGCCAGCCGGCAGGGCGGCCACGGCGGCCCGTGGGTCGGCCGCGTGGCGACAGGCCAGGCGCTGCTGCGCCTCGGCCCAGCCGGGGAAGACGCCGTCGCGGCTGTCGTGCCACAGCACACGCCAGGGCAGCGGGGCGGCCAGGCGCACCAGCTCGGTGCCGACATGGCCGGCGCCGAAGAGGGCGAGCGTCGCCGCGCTGCCGGGGAAGATCTCCAGCAGCACGTTGACGAAGCCGCCGCAGCATTGTCCGCTGCGGCCGCCCAGGGCGAAGGCCTCGAGGCTCATGCCGAGCTCTCCCGATGCCAGCCGCTCGCGGGCTGAGTCGATCACCTGAAATTCGAAGGTGCCTCCGCCCAGGGTGTCGTGGACGGCGTCCGCCGTGATCACCATGCGAGCGCCGGGCTCACGAGGCGTGGAGCCGGCGCTGGTCACTACGGTGGCCAGCGCATGGGGGAGACCGTCCCGTTGCAAGCGGTGCAGAGCCTCATGCCAGGCCTGCGGACGCGACGCGCTCATCACACGCCATCCTTTTTCAGGGGCCAGGCATCATATTTAGCCCGCAGAGTCTCGGCGGCCATCAGTACCCGTTCCGGCGTGGCCGGCGTGTCGAGGCGCGGCGCCTCGGCGTAGTCGGCCAGGCTTGCCAAGGCGTCACGCAGCGCCGACCACACCGCCATGCCGAGCATGAAGGGTGGCTCGCCCACCGCCTTGGAGCGATAGATACTGGCCATGGAGTTGGGGTGCCCCTCCATCAGCCTGACGTTGAACACCGGCGGCAGGTCGCCGTAGGTGGGGATCTTGTAGGTGGCAGGGCCATCGGAGATCAGCCGGCCGGCTTCGTTCCACTTCAGCTCCTCGCTGGTCAGCCAGCCCATGCCCTGAATGAAGCCGCCTTCCACCTGGCCGAGGTCGATGGCCGGGTTCAGCGAATCGCCCACGTCGTGGAGGATATCGACCCGGTCGACCTGGTACTCGCCGGTGAGGGTATCCACGCTGACCTCCGCCACGGCGGCGCCGAAGGCGTAGTAGTAGAAGGGGCGGCCCTGGCCGACGTTACGGTCGTAGTGGATCAGCGGCGTGGCGTAGAAACCCTTCTCAGAAAGCGAGATGCGGTTGAGGTAGGCCGCCTGGACCAGCTCGCCCCAGGGAATGCGTTGCTCGCTCTCGCCGTGACCGGCGACGAGATGGCCGGCCTCCAGGCGCATGTCCTCGCGATCGAGCCCCTGGTCTTTGTAGAGATGCTCATGGGCGAAGTCGAACAGGCGCTGCTTGAGCTTCACGCAGGCATCGCGGGCGGCCTGGCCGTTGAGGTCGGCGCCGCTGGAGGCCGCCGTGGGCGAGGTGTTGGGTACCTTGTCGGTACGCGTGGCGCTGATACGAACCTCGTTGGTATCGAGGCCCAGCTCCCGGGCGGCCACCTGACAGATCTTGGTGTGCAGCCCCTGGCCCATCTCGGTGCCGCCGTGGTTGATCATCACGCTGCCGTCGGTATAGACGTGCAGCAGGGCGCCGGCCTGGTTCAGGTGCTTGGCGGTGAAGGAGATGCCGAACTTCACCGGCGTCAGCGCCAGGCCTTTCTTGACGATGGGGCTGTCGGCGTTGAACTCGGTGATGGCCCGGCGCCGCGTCCAGTAGTCGCTGCTGGTCTCGAGCTGTTCGACCAGCGCCTTGAGCAGGGCGATCTGGTCCACATGCTGGCCGTAGTGGGTGGTCTGGCGGTCGGGGCGGTAGAAGTTGCGCTTGCGCACCGTCAGCGGGTCCTCGCCGATGCGCCGGGCGATATCGTCCATGGCCGCTTCGATCACCATCATGCCCTGGGGGCCGCCGAAGCCGCGGAAGGCGGTGTTCGAGGCGGTATGAGTGCGGGCGCGGTGGCCGGTCACCCGGGCATCGCCCAGCGAATAGGCGTTGTCGCTGTGGAACATGGCGCGGTCGACGATGGCGTCGGACAGGTCGGGCGAGTAGCCGCAGTCGCCGATCACGGTGATCTCGCCACCCAGGATCACGCCCTGGTCGTCGATGCCCAGCCGGTAGCGGTTATGGAACGGATGACGCTTGCCGGTCACGCGCATGTCGTCGGCCCGGGGCAGGCGCACACGGGTGGTGCGGCCCGTGCGCCGGGCGATCAGTGCGGCGATGCAGGCCCAGGGCGAGGCCTGGGTCTCCTTGCCGCCGAAGCCGCCGCCCATGCGGCGCACTTCCACGGTGACGGCGTGGAACGGAATGCCCAGCACCTCGGCCACCAGTTTCTGGGTCTCGCTGGGGTGCTGGTTGGAGGTGAAGACCACCACGCCCTCGTCCTCGGTGGGCTGCACCAGGCAAGCCTGGCCTTCCAGGTAGAAATGCTCCTGGCCGCCGACGAACTGTTCGTCCTCCACGACCAGGGCGGCATCCTTCAGCGCCTGCTCCCAGTCACCGCTCTGTTGAACGTGGGTGGGGCGCACGAACTCTTCCCGCTCGGCGGCGGCCACCGGGTCGAGGCAGGCCGGCTGCTCGTCGATCTCCACGATGGCCGCCTGGACGGCTTCCCGTGCGGCGCGATGACTCTCGGCGGCCACGGCGAAGAGGACCTGGCCGACGTAGCTGATCTCCTCCTCGACGAAGATGGGGTCGCCGGGGAAGACCGGGCCGATATCGGTGTGGCCAGGTACATCACCCACGGCGATGACATCCACGACGCCGGGCATGGCGCGGACCTTGTCCAGGTCGAGGCGGGTCAGGCGGCCATGGGCGACGGGTGAGAGCCCCAGTGCCACGTGCAGGGTGTCGGCCGGGGCGCTCAGGTCGTCGATATAGGCTGCCCGGCCGGTGACATGCTTGACCGCACTCTCGTGGGCCTGGGCGTGGGGGTGAGCGTTGGTATAAGGAACCGTGTCGCGGGCCAGGGGACCGTCGCCCTTGATGCGCCCATCGAGCTCGTGGCGCGCCGCCGCGGAGTCGGCGCTCACGTCGGCGGTGGCTTCTTGGTTCAGCTTAGTGAGCGTACGCATGGAGCATCACCTCCCGAGGGCTGTCTGTGGCGTCCTGCGCAATGACCAGGCGCAGGCGTTCGAGCAGGTTGGCGGCAGAGACCTGGCGATAGTGGGCGCTGCCGCGCACATCCGACATGGGCTGGAAGTCCTGGCGCAGTGCCAGCCGTGCCTCCTGGAAGGCAGCCGATGAGGGCGCCTTGCCCTCGAGCGCCGCTTCGGCCCGGGCCGCACGCTTGGGAATGGCGGCCATGCCGCCAAAGGCCAGGCGCACGTCGCGCATCACGCCGTTCTCCATGCGCCAGGCGAAGGCGCTGAGCACGGCGGAAATATCGTCCTCACGCCGTTTGGACAGTTTCCAGACCTTGAGCGTTTCCCCCGCGACAGGGTGGGGCAGGAACAGGGCGCGGATCGCTTCCCCCTGCTGCAGGGCGGTACGCTTGTAGTCGAGGAAGAAGTCGTCCAGTGGCAACTCGCGCTCACCTTCGGGGCCAACCAGGCGCAGGCGCGAGCCCAGCGCCAGCAGTACCGGCGGGGTGTCGCCGATGGGCGAGGCGTTGGCCACGTTGCCGCCCAGGGTGCCCCGGTTGCGAATCTGGGAAGAGCCCAGTCGATGCAGCAGGTGGGCGAAAGCGTCAAAATGCTCTTCGAGCAGCGGCTCGATACGGGTATAGGTCACCGCAGCGCCGATCCACCAGCCCTTGCGGCCATCTTCGAGGGTGGTTTCCTCGATGACGTTCAATTCGTCGACGCGAGTGACATCGATCAGCCGCTCGAAGCGCACCAGGCGCTGGGTGCTCTCCAGCCACAGGTCGGTGGCCCCGGCAACGAGCCGCGCCTCGGGGTGGCGCGCCAGGCACTCGGTCAATTCGGCGAGCGTGGTGGGCTGGGCAAAGAGGCTTTCATCAGCGGTGTGCTGGGCTTTCGGCTCAGGAGCGGCGGCGTCAATCCACAGCGGGCGATGCTCCGGGTGCTCGTGCATGGTCAGCGCGGCGTCGCGGATCGGGCGGTAGCCGGTACAGCGACAGAGATTGCCTCCCAGGGCGGCCTCGAGGCGCTGCGGCGTCAGCGGTGCCAGGGCCCTGTCGGCCTGCCGGCGCTGCTCCTCGTGAAGGGTGAACAGCGACATGACGATGCCCGGGGTGCAGAAGCCGCACTGGCTGCCATGGCACTCGACCATGGCGGCCTGGGCGGGATGGAGGTTGTCGCCATCGGCGAGGCCATCCACGGTGACCAGATGGCGTCCATTCAACTGATGGGCCGGAGTGATGCAGGCATTGGCACTATGGTAGCGCAGCTCGCCGTCGGGGCCTTTTTCGCCAATGGCGACGGTGCAGGCACCGCAGTCACCGGAGGCGCAACCCTCCTTGGTACCCGTGGCGCCAAGGGTTTCTCGCAGCAGTTCAAGCACGCTGGTTTCGGGTGTCGCCTCGCAGTGGCGTGGCTGCCCGTTGAGCAGGAAGTCGATCATCGCCGTGTCTCTTGTTGAGTCGCTTGTTGACCTTGATGAGTGAATGGTATGCCGCAGTTATTTGACCAAATGGTCAGGATGTTTTCAGCATGGGCCAGAATGTCGCACTTTGCAAGTCCGGAAGAGGGCTTTTCCTGCCAGGGCATCTACCGTGCAGGCAGGCGAGAGATGGGCCGGGCAAGGAGTGACTGGGCAAGGAGTGAAGAGCGGAGCGCGGAAAAGCGGTATCCTGCCCGTGAGTGGAGCCAATTTGCAGGAAGCCCCGGGGTGGGGCACTCTTTTCGCTTTACTGAACACAACAAGGGCAGGGGCCTTGCGATGTCAGAACTGCCAACTATAGAAAAAGGGAACCGCTCTCGCGGCGGTGCCGATGGTAACGGTGCCACCCGTGAGCGCAACGAGCGCGAGATCCTGGCGGCGGCCGAGCGGGTCTTCGCCCAGTACGGCTATCGCGGTGCCAGCGTGCAGGCCATTGCTGAAGCCGCGGGGCTGCCCAAGTCCAACGTGCTCTATTACATGGGCAACAAGCGCGGCCTCTACGTCCGCCTGCTCGAACGGATGATGGCGCGCTGGAATGCCTTGCTCGACGATATCAGCGTGGAGGACGACCCGGCCGAGGTGCTGGAAGCCTTCATCCGCAGCAAGATGCAGCTGTCTCGCCGCCATCCCGAAGGCTCCCGGCTATTTGCCGCGGAAATCCTCGGCGGCGCGCCCTTCCTCCAGGGCTATCTGCGAGGAGAGCTGCGCGAGTGGGTGCACGCCAGGGCGAAGATCTTCGAACAGTGGGCCGAGCGGGGCCTGATGGACCCGGTCGATCCGGTATGGCTGATCTTCCTGATCTGGTCGGCCACCCAGCACTACGCCGACTTCGAGGCCCAGGTGCTGGGCATTACCGGCAAGGATGAGATAAGTGATGCCGACGTGGAGCGGATCACCCGTTTTCTCACTCAGGTGATTCTCAAGGGGTGTGGGGTCAGGCCTCCTTCGGCAATGCCAGGCTGATCGCCACCGTGGCTGCCAGCATGGCGCTCGAGACCCACAGTGTGGCGGTGAGCCCGCCGGACATGTAGAGCCATCCCGAGAGCAGGGTGCCGATCAGCCGCCCCATGGCGTTGGCCATGTAGTAGAAGCCGACGTCCAGCGAGACACCGTCGGCGCGGGCCAGCTTGACGATCAGGAAGCTGTGCAAGCTCGAGTTGACCGCGAACACCGCACCGAACAGCAGCAGCCCACCGAGCAGCATGATATGTGGCTGCCACTCCAGTCCGAGCGCAATCAGCGCCGGCAGGGCGGCGAGACCCGCCGCCCACAGGATGGCGGCAGAGCGCCCCGCATGACGCCCGGTAATGCGAGGTGCCATTGCCTGTACCGCGCCGTAGCCGATGACCCACAGTGCCAGGAAACCACCCACCCGCCAGCTGTCCCAGCCGAACTGCGTGGCCAGGAACACCGGCAGCGCCACCACGAACCAGACGTCCCGCGCACCGAACAGGAACAGCCGTGCCGCCGACAGCACGTTGATCGCCCGGCTCTTGGAGAGAATCTCGCGAAACTTCGGCTTGGCCTTGGCGCGGCCCAGGTCGGCATCGAGCCTGACCAGCGAAAGCGCCAGCACGCCGGCGAGCATCACCGCCATCACCAGGATCGCCCCTTGGAAGCCGATCAGCGTGAGCAGCAGCCCGCCGAGGAAGAAGCCCACACCCTTGAGCGCGTTCTTCGAGCCGGTGAGCAGCGCCACCCAGCGGTAGAGCGCCGGATGGCCGGCATCGCCGGCTGGCACCAGGGTCTTGATCGCACTCTTGGCGCTCATCTTGTTGAGGTCCTTGGCGATGCCCGAGAGCGCCTGGGCGGCCATCACCCAGGGCACGCTGAGCCAGGCTACCGGCACCAGCAGCATGGCGAGGGCGAAGACCTGCAGCCCCAGTCCCAGGTTCATGGTGCGGTTGAGACCCAGGCGCGCGCCCAGCCAGCCGCCCACCAGGTTGGTGACCACGCCGAAGAACTCGTAGAACAGGAACAGCAGCGCCACTTCCAGCGCCGAGTAGCCGAGCTGGTGGAAGTAGAGCACCACCAGCATGCGCAGGGCGCCGTCGGTCAGCGTGAAGGCCCAGTAGTTGCCGGTGACCAGCAGGTACTGGCGCACCTCGCGGGGCAGGGCGGCGACGCGAGCGATCATGCGTCGGCTTTCCCTACCTTGGCGGCGAGTTCCACGGTGCGGCAGGCGTAGCCGTACTCGTTGTCGTACCAGGCGTAGAGCTTCACCTGGGTGCCGGCCACCACCATGGTGGAGAGCGCGTCGACGATGGAGCTGCGCGGGTCGCTGCGGTAGTCGATGGAAACCAGCGGGCGCTCCTCATATCCCAGGATACCGGCCAGTTCGCCTTCGGCGGCCTGCTTGAGCAGGGCGTTGATCTCTTCCACCGTGGTCTCGCGCTGCACCTCGAACACCATGTCGGTGAGCGAGGCGTTGGCCAGCGGTACGCGCACGGCATGGCCATTTAGCTTGCCGGTGAGCTCCGGGAAGATCGCGGTGATCGCCTTGGCCGAGCCGGTGGTGGTGGGAATCAGGCTCATGCCGCAGGCCCGCGAGCGGCGCAGGTCCGGCTTTTGTGGAGAGCTGGGAGCGTCCAGGATCACCTGGGTGTTGGTGATGTCGTGAATGGTGGTCATGGAACCGTGGCGGATGCCGAGCTGCTCGTGGATCACCTTGACCACCGGCGCCAGGCAGTTGGTCGTGCAGCTCGCGGCGGTGACGATACGGTGCTTGGCCGGGTCGAACAGGTGATCATTGACGCCCATCACCACGTTGAGCACACCCTCTTCCTTGACCGGGGCGCTGACCACCACGCGCTTCACCCCCTGAGCGAGATAGCCCTGCAGTTTCCCGGTCGTCTTGATCTTGCCCGAGCATTCGATGACGACGTCGCAGCCGGACCAGTCGGTATCGGCGATGTCGCGGTTCGCGGTGAAGTCGATGTGTTTCCCGGCGACGAACAGGGCGTCGTCATTGGCCGTGATATCATCGCCGCCACCGGTCCATTGGCCGTGCACCGAGTCGAACTGCAGCAGGTGGGCAAAGGTGGCGGCATCGCCGCCCGGGTCGTTGATACGCACGAACTCGAGATCGGGGGTCGACCAGCCGGCGCGAAGTGCCAGGCGGCCAATGCGGCCGAAACCGTTGATACCGATACGAAGGGACATGGTCCGCTCCTTTTTCCCTGAGATGTTGGGTGCCTGAGACGTGTCGCTGAAATGCGCCTGAAATATATGGCAAATCGTATATGAAAAAGGATGACAATTCGATGACAGCGTCGGCGTCATCGGCTCTGCCTATCGAGACCCGTCTGGATGACATCCGCCTGGCACTCGCCGGTCATAACCGTGCCGTGCTGGTCGCGGAACCGGGTGCCGGCAAGACCACCCGGGTTCCCCTGGCACTGCTCGAGGCGCCCTGGTGTGGCCAGGGCAAGCTGCTGCTGCTGGAACCCCGACGCGTTGCGGCCAGACTTGCCGCCGGTTTTATGGCCGATAGCCTCGGTGAACCGGTGGGGGAGACCGTCGGCTACCGGATGCGGGGCGAGAGCAGAGTGGGTGCCACAACCCGCCTCGAAGTCGTTACCCAGGGGATACTGACCCGAATGCTGCAGGACGACCCCCTGCTCGAAGGGGTCGCGGGAGTCATCTTCGACGAGTTTCACGAACGCAGCCTGGAGGCCGACCTGGGCCTGGCGCTGGCGCTTGACGCCCAGTCGGTGCGCGACGACCTGCGCCTGCTGGTGATGTCGGCGACTCTGGACGTCGAGGCGCTGCTCGGCGTACTGGGCCAGGACACCCCGGTGATCGATTGCCCTGGCCGGGCCCATCCCGTGAAGACGCGATACTTCCCCGTCAATGGCGGCCGGGATACGGCACGCCAGCAGTGCGCAGCGGTAATGGAGGCCATGCAAGAGGACGCGGGTGACGTCCTGGCGATACTCCCCGGGGTGGCCGAAATTCGCCGCCTGGCCAGGGAGCTGAGCGCGCGGCGGCCCGACCTTTCGGTCATGGAACTGCATGGGCGGCTGCCGCTGGATGCCCAGCGTCGTGCGCTACGCCCGGACCCGCAAGGCCATCGCCGGGTGGTACTGGCCACGGCGATTGCCGAATCCAGCCTGACCGTGGAAGGGGTTTGCATCGTGGTCGACGCCGGCCAGGAGCGGGTGCCGGTTTTTCAGCCACGCAGCGGGCTGACCCGCCTGGAGACGCGCCGGGTCAATCGCGCCAGCGCCGATCAGCGCCGTGGCCGCGCGGGGCGTCAGGGCCCCGGCCTCTGCCTGCGGCTATGGGCCGAGGAGCAGCCACTGATTCCCCACGGCGAGCCGGAGATACGACAGGCCGACCTGGCCCCGCTGGCATTCGAACTGGCCCGCTGGGGAGTCACGGACATCGCGGCACTCGCCTGGGTCACCACGCCGCCGTCCGGTGCGCTGGCCGCCGGGCGGGATCTGCTCCGGCGGCTCGGCGTGATCGACGAGGCTTGTCATCTCACCGCGCTGGGACGTCGCTGCGTCCGCTGGCCCACCCATCCACGCCTGGCGGTGATGCTGGAGCGAGCCCATGAGCTGGAGGCGCTGCCGCTGGCCTGTGCGCTGGTGGCCGCGCTGGAGGGGCGTGACCTGGATGGCGAGAAGGACCTGGAGCCGGCGCTTCAGGCGCGACTCGCCGACGCCAGGCGTTTTGGCCAGTGGCATCAGGAGGCACGTCGCCTGGCGCGCATCGGCGGCTGCGGACTGGAGGTGAAAAGCCTCGCCCCGCTGGGTGAGCTGCTGGCGCTGGCCTATCCCGAGCGCATCGGACAGCGTCTCGCCCCGGGGCGCTTTCGGCTGGCCGGGGGAGGGCTGGCCACCCTTCCCGAGGAGCATCCGCTGGCTCACGCCGAGCTGCTGGTGGCCGCTGACCTGGATGGCCAGGCCAGTGGCGCCAGGATATATCGCGGGGTGGCGCTGGCTGCCGACCGGCTCGAGGTTCTCTATCCCGAGACCGCCGAATGGCGGGCGAACATCGAGTGGTCGGATGAGCAGGGACGGCTGGTGGGCGAGCTGGTGCGTGGCCTGGGGGCGGTGGTGCTGGCGCGAAGGCCGCTTCAGCAGCTGCCGCCTGAGGCGGTCCGCCAGGCACTGCTAGAGGCATTGCGCCACCGCGGCGTGCTGCCTTTCGACGAGGCGGCCGACCAACTGCGTGGGCGGGTGGCGCTGCTGCGCCGGGAACTGGGCGACGACTGGCCCGACTGGTCGACGGCGGCGCTGCTCGACGATCTCGAGAGCTGGCTGGGCCCGCATCTCGATGGCATCACCCGGCTCGATGCCGTGGAGCGCCTGCCCCTGGCGCGAAAACTGCTCGACAGTCTCGACTGGTCGCTTCGTTCACGCCTCGACGACCTGGCGCCGGAACGACTGGGCGTGCCCAGTGGATCGTATATCCGTCTCGACTACAGGCCCTGCCTGGAGGGAGGCGAGCCGGTGCTGGCGGTAAAGCTGCAGGAGCTGTTCGGCTGGCGGGCCTCGCCGTGCGTCGCCGGTGGGCGCGTGCCGGTACTGCTGCACCTGCTCTCGCCGGCACGGCGCCCGCTGCAGGTCACCCGTGACCTGGCCAGCTTCTGGGCCAACGGCTACCCGGAGGTACGCCGGGAGATGCGCGGGCGTTATCCGAAGCACCCCTGGCCCGAGGATCCGCTCACCGCCGAGGCCACCGCCCGCACCAGGCGGCAGGGGTAAGATGATGATGCTGGCTGGTATAGTGAGGCGATAGTCTAAAGGGAACCCAGAAGGTCGGATATGAAGCCATCCTATACGAGGATCAAAGACTACCTGACCGAGCAGATCGAGCAGGGAGCGTTCGCGCCGGGCGACAGAATTCCGGCCGAGAATACATTGGCCAAGGAGTTCGGTGTCAGTCGTATGACCGCCAACAAGGCGATACGTGACCTGGTACACCAGGGGATGCTGATGCGGCGCACAGGATCCGGTACGTATGTTGTCGAGCTCAAGGCTGAGTCATCGCTGTTCGAGATCAAGAACATCGCAGACGAGATCCGGGCTCGGGGCGGCGTGCACAGCAGCGAGGTCATCTGTCTCGAAGAGGTGCCGGCGCTGGGAGATGTTGCCATCTTCCTGGGGGTCCAGACGGGCTCCCGTGTGTTCTACTCCGAGATCGTGCATCGGGAGAACGGGGTCAAGATCCAGCTTGAGCGGCGGCATGTGAACCCCAAACTGGCACCGGACTACCTGGAGCAGGACTTCGAGCGCCAGACCCCCAACGCCATCCTGGTGGCTCGTTACCCGGTCACCGATGTGGAACACTCGGTGGAAGCGGTGCACCCAAGCCCCCAGGAGGCAGCGCTGCTGGATATTTCGGAGCGGGAGGCCTGTCTCAAGGTGATTCGGCGTAGCTGGTCGGGAGAGCTGTTGATCAGCTATACCCAGCTGTTGCATCCGGGCTCCCGTTACAAGCTTAACGCTCGATTTCATACCGGCTCTTTATAACGGGTGTCACTCCCTGACAACGACACAGGCCATCCCTTGGGATGGCCTGTGTCGTTGTGTGTCCTCTGTGCTAACCGGCCAGGAAGAGCACCAGATAGCCTGCGGGAATCGCCAGGAACAGGCCGATGGCGGTACGAATGAACCAGATCGCCAGCAGCTGCGGAATGGAAATGGGAATGTTGGTGGAGAGAATGCAGGGAATCGACGCTGAGAAGAACAGGATCGAGGAGATCGACACGATGGCGGTGGCAAAGCGGGCCACGAAGGAGGCCTCGGTCATCTGCAGCGCCGGCAGGAACAGCTCGGCGAGACCAGAAGCGGTGGCCTGAGCCAGCATCAGGCCGTCATCGAGTCCCCAGGGCAACACGAAGGGGTAGAGGGCGTAGCCGAGCCAGTCGAACACCGGGGTATAGTTGGCCACCAGCAGGCCGATCAGCCCCACCGACATGATGGAGGGCAGGATGCTCATGGCCATCAACAACCCTTCGCGGCCATTGTTGAACACATTGCGTTGCAGGCTCGGTGCCCGCTCGGCGGCTTCCAGTCCGGCACGCAGGGCGCTGCTCAGGCGCTCTCCCCGGGGCACCATCGGTTCGGGGTTGGCTACGTCAGTGCTCATGCGGCTGATCGGCGGGATGCGCGCGGTAATGGCGGTGATCAGGAAGGTGATCAGCAAGGTCAGCCAGAAGTAGTGCAGCCACACATGCATGATGTCCAGGGTGTTCGCCACCACGATCATGAAGGTCACCGATGCGGTGGAGAACCCGGTGGCGATGATGGCTGCCTCGCGGTTGGAGTACATGCCGCTGGTATAGACCCGGTTGGTGATCAGCAGGCCGATGGAGTAGCTGCCCACGAAGGAGGCCACCGCATCGATGGCGGAGCGCCCCGGCGTCTTCCATAGAGGACGCATCAGCGGTTGGCAGATCACCCCCACCAGTTCCAGCAGCCCGTAGGTGGTGAGCAGGGCGAGGAAAATGGCCCCGATAGGCACGATCAGGCTCACCGGTACCACCAGCTTGTCGAGCAGGAAGGGCAACTTGTCGGCCTCGTGCAGCAGGGCAGGCCCGACACCGCTCATGGCCATCACCATGAAGACTACCCCGGCTACCTTGAGCAGGGTAAACACCAGATTGGTGGTGCTGTGCCGCCAGCTTCCGGTGATAAAGGGGTAGAGGGCACCTGCGGTAATCACGGCCAAGGCGTACCAGGGAGCCCAGTCACCCAGCAGACCGATGCAGTAGCGTACGAGGTGATCCAGGAGGATGGTGGAGCGTCCGCTGATCTCGATGGGTACAAAGAAGAACAGAATGCCAATGCCGCTGGGAATCACCAGCTTCATCAGGTTCCACCAGCTGCTTTTTCTGTTCTTGGGATATTCCGCCAGTTTTTCCATGGGATTCTACCGTCGCGTCGTTGTCCGAAGGAGTATTTGTATATACAGCATGAACAAGATTTAGCCATTTTTATCTCTGCGGCAAATAGACCTTAGTCTAATAATTTTGATGAGTACTGGATTTTAATATTTTAAAAACAATATGTTATGTCTTTTTGAGTGGTCTTGAAAAAATTCCCTCTTGACGACACCTCGTGAAATGGCCGATATCTGTATATACAGATTGTGCAGCTGACTCGGCTGCACCCGTCCGGCCACAAGAACGAGGATGCCTTCATGACCCAGTATCAGCCCATCGACCGCGACCCCCGTCACGATCCCAGCCGCCGGATCGCCGCCCCCACCGGGACTGAACTCAGCTGCAAGAGCTGGCTCACCGAAGCCCCCATGCGCATGCTGATGAACAACCTTCACCCGGACGTGGCAGAGCGCCCCGAGGACCTGGTGGTCTACGGCGGCATCGGTCGTGCCGCCCGGGACTGGCAGTGCTTCGACGCCATCGTCGAGACCCTCAAGCGCCTGGAGGACAACCAGTCGCTGCTGATCCAGTCGGGCAAGCCGGTGGGCGTGTTCGAGACCCACAGGGACGCCCCGCGGGTGCTCATCGCCAACTCCAACCTGGTACCGGCCTGGGCCAACTGGGAGCACTTCAACGAGCTGGATAAGCAGGGCCTGATGATGTACGGCCAGATGACCGCCGGCTCATGGATCTACATCGGTTCCCAGGGCATCGTCCAGGGTACCTACGAGACCTTCGTCGAGGCCGGGCGCCAGCACTACGACGGAAAGTTGGCCGGGCGCTGGATCCTCACCGCCGGCCTCGGCGGCATGGGCGGCGCCCAACCCCTGGCCGCGACCCTGGCCGGGGCCTGTTCGCTGAATATCGAGTGCCAGCAGACCAGCATCGATTTCCGCCTGCGCACCCGTTACCTGGACGAGCAGGCCAGCGACCTGGACGACGCCCTGGCGCGCCTCGAGCGCTACACCGCCGAGGGCAAGGCGGTTTCCATCGGCCTGTGCGCCAACGCCGCCGACGTGCTGCCCGAGCTGGTGAAGCGTGGCGTGCGCCCGGACATGGTCACCGACCAGACCAGCGCCCACGACCCGCTGCATGGCTACCTGCCGTCGGGCTGGAGCTGGGACGAATACGTGGCCCGGGGCAAGACCGAACCCGAGGCGGTGACCAAGGCCGCCAAGCAGTCCATGGCGGTGCATGTGCGTGCCATGCTCGACTTCCAGGCCATGGGCGTGCCGACCTTCGACTACGGCAACAATATCCGCCAGATGGCCCAGGAAGAGGGCGTGGAGAACGCCTTCGACTTCCCCGGCTTCGTACCGGCCTATATCCGCCCGCTGTTCTGCCAGGGCATCGGCCCGTTCCGCTGGGTGGCGCTCTCCGGCGACCCGGAGGACATCTACAAGACCGACCAGAAGGTCAAGGAGCTGATCCCGGACGACCCGCACCTGCACAACTGGCTCGACATGGCCCGGGAGCGGATCGCCTTACAGGGCCTGCCGGCGCGGATCTGCTGGGTCGGCCTGAAGGATCGCGCCCGCCTGGGCCAGGCCTTCAACGAGATGGTTGCAAAAGGAGAGCTCAAGGCACCCATCGTCATCGGCCGCGACCACCTGGACTCCGGCTCGGTGGCCAGCCCCAACCGCGAGACCGAGGCGATGATGGACGGCAGCGACGCCGTCTCCGACTGGCCGCTGCTCAACGCCCTGCTCAATACCGCCGGCGGCGCGACCTGGGTCTCGTTGCACCACGGCGGAGGCGTGGGCATGGGCTATTCACAGCATGCCGGGGTAGTGATCGTCGCCGACGGCACGGACGAAGCCCACGCGCGCCTGGGCCGGGTGCTGCGCAACGACCCGGGCACCGGGGTGATGCGCCACGCGGATGCCGGGTACGATATTGCCAAGCAGTGCGCCCGCGACAACGGCCTCGACCTGCCGATGCTGGA
>NZ_JAKCMI010000026.1 GCF_021412585.1 Halomonas alkalisoli
AGGGCCACGCTGACCGTCGGCACCTCGGCATCAATCACGCCGTTGTCACTGTCAGTATCGCTGTTGCCCGCCGGATCGGTGACCGTGGCGGTGACACTGACCGCGGTGTCGCTGTTTTCCAGGTCGGTGATGGTGACCACCAGGCCGTCATCCAGCATCGCCTGGGTCACCGGGCCGTTGAACAGCTCGTTGTCCTTGCCGTCGACCACCACCAGGGTGTCACCCACCTGGGTGCCGGCACCCAGGGTGACCGTGGCGTTGATGCCGTCTTCGATCTCCTCGGCGCTGTAGATGCCACCCGAGGCGTCTTCCAGAGCCACGCTGACCGTCGGGGCGGTGGCGTCCAGCACCGCCTGGTCAGTTGCAACTCTTGTTTCTCCAATCTGATCGACAGTGCTCGCGTTGACCGTAATAGGCCCATCGACGAGATTGCTAAGGTCGATCTCAGTCTGGTAACTCCCGTCGGGATTCACAATGGTGGTTGTAGTAGCTGTGTTTCCTTCCTGATCGGTCACTACGATGTTGACGGTGCTGCCTACCGGGACATTAGTTGTCGTCCCGGTAATAGGAACTTGAGTAACGTTTTCACTATTGATGTTGTCGATCGATACCGTGATGGAGCCAGGCGGCAACAGCTCGGGCTCAGGTATCAGTTCCGGCTCTTCCTCCGCTTCAGCAGCCAACAGCCCCGCCCCTTCAATTTCCGGCGGTTCTTCAAACGCTCCCATACCGAACTCGAACGCCAGCGGGTCGACGTTTTCCGCAATACGGGCCAACTGAACGAAGCTGTGGCCGCCATCGGCGCCGCCGCCCGGGCCGGCACCGGCCGCGGTGGCATCGAGCACGTCGAGGAGGTCTATGTCGTCATCGTCCAGGGCGGCTAGCAGGGCCTCCAGGTCTTCGTCCAGGGCGCTGAACTCGTCCATGTCCACAGGCAGGTCGGCATCGAGCTCAGGCGTCATGGCGACGACCTGGCCACCCTCGATGATGGTCGGATCCAGGTTGTCGGCAAAATCGAGCTCGACGCGTCCGTTATCGGACGTGACAAGCGACTCCCCCTCGGCCAGGGTGTCACCCACACGTAGCTCACGCATGTTGCCATCGGCGTCGCGCGCCCAGGCCTGACCGGAAATGGATACGACAGTAGCAATGCTCATGTGGTGACTCCCTGCGGACTTGGTCATTATCGGTGCCTGAACGGGTCGACCGGGAATATCCAGGGCAGGCCCATTACTGGCTTATGCTGTCACATTAGGTTACGAAGCACTGCATTGATATTGGACCGATGGACAGGGCCTGGATGAGAAACGCCCGACACGACGGCCGGGCGGGGTTACGAGCAGTAACGAAAATAGACGCGGAGAATCAGTGGCTGTGATCGGCAATGCCGACTTCCTGCTGGGAAAGCCGCAGCACCAGCTGCATGCGGTCACGGATGCCGAGCTTGCGGAAAATCGCCCCCAGATGCGCCTTGACGGTACGCTCGGTGATATCGAGCTCACGGGCGACGACCTTGTTGCTCTTGCCTTCGGCCACGGCGAGAGCCACTGTCCGCTCCCGTTCGGTCAACGCCGCCAGGGTCTCGCCGTGCATGCGTGCTCGCCCCCCCAGCGCCTTGAAGGTGCCCCCTACCACACTGCTCAAAAGCTCTGGCAGTACCCAGATGCCCTGGTTGCTTGTGACAAGCGCCACCTGACGCAGCAGTACCGCGGGGGAAAGCGCGTGGGCATAGCCGCGGGCGCCGGCATTCAGGGCGAGCGACGCTTCCGCGGGGTCCGGGGTGTAGCTCAGCACGACCAGAACCGCACCACGGTTCACGAGATCCCGTACCAGCGTCTCCCAGCCGTCGAGGTTGCTCATGACCCATGCCAGATCGCCCCGCCCGACCTGCTCCAGGGCCTGGGTCGGCCCCACCCAACTGGATTCGGGAAATGCCATGCGCCAGCGAGGAATCTCGTCGCGCCCGTGACAGACGAAGAAATGTGCCATCAACGCTCCCCCATAGAGTCACTCCATGCCCGCAGCACGGGCTTGAGCAAATACTGCATCACGGTGCGCTTGCCGGTCATGACGTCGACCTGGGCGGTCATGCCGGGTATCACCGACAGCTCGTTCGCGAGCTCCTCGCCGTCGACCGTCCGCACACGAACCAGGTAGTAGGTATTGCCTTCATCGTCGGTGATGGTGTCGGCACTGATATGATCCAGTTCGGCCTGCAGGCCGCCATAGATGGCGAAATCGTAGGCGGTCAACTTGATCGTGGCGGGCTGCCCGGGACGCAGGAAAGCGATGTCCTGCGGAGCGATTCGTGCCTCGACCAGCAGTTGGTCATCGCTGGGTATGATATCCACCACTTCCTGGCCGGCTTGCGCAACGCCGCCGATGGTGTTGATCGCCAGGCGCTGCACCACGCCAGCCACGGGGGAGCGCACTTCCGCCAGGCGGACCCGATCCTCGAGACCGGCACTCGACTCGTCCAGCGCGTTGATATCGCCCAGAGTCTGGGCCAGATCGTTGCGCCAGTCGCTGCGCCGTTCGATACTCACTTCACGCAGCTGTGTCCTCGACTCCTCCACCGCCGCCTCGAGCCTTGCCACCGCCGATGCCGCCTGGTTGCGCTCACCGGTGGCCCGCGACACCTCCCGCTCCAGCCGCAGAATGTCCACCTCTGAAACAGCGCCGGACTGCAGCAGCGGTCGGGTCAGGTTCAGCTCCTGGCCGGCCATGTTCGCCTCGCGCTGGGCGGTGTCCCGCCTGGCTTTCGCCTCGTTGAGCTCCTCCTCGCGCTGGCGGATACGGTCACGAAGGATACTCTCCTGCTCGCGCAGTTCTTCACGGCGGCTCTCGTAGACCTCGCGCTCCTGGGCCACGATATGGGGCGCCTCGGCACGCAGCTCCTCGTCCGGATCGAACGGGGTATCCGTTATCAAGGCACGGAGACGCTCGGCCCGGGCCTTGAGCGTCAAGGCCTGGGCCCGGTTCTCGCGGAAGTTGGCCACGAAGCGGGTGGGATCGATGCGCATCAATACCTCTCCCGCCTCGACCAGTTGCCCTTCCCGTACCAGGATCTCCTGTACCACCCCGCCGTCGAAGGACTGTACCTTCTGCAGCTGGCTTGAGGGGATGACCCGCCCGGTGCCACGCGTCACCTCGTCGATGGAGGCGAAGTAAGCCCAGGTGATCAGCGCTGCCACGGCCAGTGCAAAGGTGTAAAGGAAGGCCCGCGCCCGAATCGGGTCCTGCTGCATGCGCGCCCAGTCGGCGTCGCTGGCCCAGTCGCGGTTGAGGTGGGCCGATGTGACTCGCCGGGAAAAGAGCCGGTCGATGAATGGCCGGAACGGCTTGCCGCCCACCTCGGAAAAGCGCCCGATCGCCTCGAAACCCTGCTGCTCGGCCGTTGGCCCCTTCGGCTTCGCCATCAGTTGGCCCTCCCGATCTGACCCTTGCGCAGGGCCTCGACCACCTTGTCGCGAGGACCGTCGGCGACCACCTTGCCGGCGTCGATGACGATGATGCGATCGACCAGTGACAGCAACGACGTACGGTGCGTGACGACGATCATGGTCTTGCCCTTGGCATAGGACTGCAGGCTCGCCTTGAAGCTCTCTTCGCTGGCATGGTCCATGGCGCTGGACGGCTCGTCCAGCAGCAGTATCTGGGGGTCGTGAACCAGCGCCCGGGCAATGGCAACGGCCTGGCGCTGGCCGCCGGATAGCGACTGGCCGCGCTCACCCACCTGCAGGTCGACGCCGTGGGGGTGTGAGTTGACCAGGCCCTGCAGGCCGGCCAGCTCGATCGCACGCAGCAGCGCCTCATCGTCCACCCCATCGCTCCCGCCGCCCGCCACCACGTTGTCACGCAGCGAACCGAAGAACAGGCTGACGTCCTGGGGCACGTAGCCGATATGGCGCCTCAGCTGGATGGGGTCGAACTGGCGAATGTCCACCCCATCAACCAGAACGGCCCCGCCGGTGGGCTGGTAGAGGCCCAGCATCAGCTTGTTCAGCGTCGACTTGCCACATCCGACCCGGCCCAGCAGCGCCACCTTCTCGCCAGGCTCGATCTTCAACGAGATATCGCGTAGCGCATCGCGCTCCTCTTCCGGATAGCGCAGCGTCACCTTGTCGAAGCGGATCTCGCCGCGAATGACCGGGCGGCTGATGAACTGCTTGCCGTCGGGCCGTTCCACCGGCCGCTCCATCACGCCATTGAGTGACTGCAGCGCCGTTGACGACTGGTGATACTGCGCCAGCAGCGCAGCGGCCTGGCTGACCGGCGCCATGGCCCGGGACGAAAGCAGATAGGCCGCGATCAGGCCACCCTGGGTCAGCTGTCCATCGATGATCAGGTAGACGCCGATGATGATCACGCTGACGGCGACGCTGTGCTGCGCCCATTGCGCCACGCTGGTCACCGAGGAGCTGACCAGGCGTAACTGTGCTGACGTACGCGACAGGAAGGCGCTCGCCTTCTCCCAGGAGCCCTGGATGCGGCTCTCGGCACGCAGCGTCTTGACGGTTTCCAGGTGCGAGATCGATTCCACCAGGGTGGCGTTGCGCTGCGCACCGATCCGCCAGGTCGTCTCGGAAAGCTCATGCAGCTTGCCCTGCGCCGCCATGGCATAGAGCAGGACGAACAGGATGCCGGCAATCACGGGCAGCACCAGTGGCGGGCCGATCAGCGCAATGATGCCGGCAAAGAGCAGCACGAACGGCAGGTCGACCAGGGAGACCACCGTTGCCGAACCAATGAAGGCACGCACCGATTCGAAGGACTGCAGGGTGGCCGCGAAGGAACCCGTGGAAGCCGGCCGCGCCTCCATGCGCAGGCCCAATACCCTGGCCATGATGGAGGACGAGAGCTTGACGTCGGCCCGGCTGGCGGCGAGGTCGACGAAGGCGTTGCGCATCAGGCGCAGCACCAGGTCGAAGCAGAGCACGACAAAGATACCGGCTGCCAGCACCCAGAGCGTTTCTGTCGCCTGGTTGGGCACCACGCGGTCGTAGACGTTGAGCACGAACAGCGGCATCGCCACGGCAAACAGGTTGATCAGCAATGAGCCGATGATGACGTCGCGGTAGAGCTTGCGGTTCTCGCGAATGACGCCCCAGAACCAGTGGCGAGCCCGCTGTTGCTTGACTTCCGGACCACGCTCATCGAAGCGGAAACGCGGACGCACGTAGATGGCCTGGCCGCTGTAGCTGCCGAGCAAGCCATCGAGATTCACTTCGGTAACGGCTTCCCCCAGTTCGGGGAAGATCACCTTGGCCTGTCGTGTCTTGATATCCAGGGCGACGAGCACGCAGGCACGACCCGGCTCGAGCAGCAGGACGACAGGAAAAAGGGCTGGATTGAGCTGCACCAGGCGGCTCTTGACGATTCTTGCCGTCATGCCTGCCCGGGTGGCGGCACGCGGAAAGACGCCCGGGGTCAGCCTGCCATCCTCGAGCGGCAGGCCCGCCGTCAGGGATTCGGCAGTGACACCGTGGTCATGCGCAAGGGCGATACTTTGCAGGCAGGCGAGCAGTTCATCACGCACTGCGGACCGCGCCGACTCCGGCGCCGGTTCAAGATTTTCCTGTCGGGTCACAGCTACCTCTTGCGAAAGCGGGAGCGATGCAGGCCGCAGCGAGCGTGCGGCCTGACATCAGGCAATGGCCCGGCCGTAACCGGGCTCATAGGCAGGCATTGCTCGCTCCTAACCACGCACCGCATAGGCACCGTGATACCCCATCCGGTCGAGCCGGGTCTGGAGCTCATCCAGCTCACGAGAGTCGATCGGCCCCAGACGAACCCGGTGCAGGCCGGAACCGCTGGCGAGGGTGGCCGGACGATCCAGCACGCGGCTCAGCTCATCACGCAGGCCGAGCGCCGATTCCTCCTGTGACAGCGCCGCCACCTGCAGGAACATGGCATTTTCCGGCACGATAGCAGCCATATTGGTGCTCTCGATGTCAGCCAACCCCTGCGGGATGTTGGCATACAGGCCCTGTGGCGTCTCAATCGCCTGCTCGGCCGTTTCCGGCTTTTGCACCGCAGGCTTCGACACGCTGCCGAACACGGCTTCGTCCTGCTGCCCCGGCTGCTGGAGGCGGCTGGCATTCTCCTGGCGAGTCTCCAGGGTTACCTCGACCCGACGATTCTGCTGACGCCCCTGCGCCGTATCATTGCTGGCAATGGGCTGCCGGGAGCCGTAGCCCCGCGTTTCGATCAGGTCACGCGGCACGCCCTGGCTGACCAGGTAGTCGGCAACGCTATCGGCTCGGCGCTGTGACAGCGGATCGTTGATGGCATCGGTGCCTGTGCTGTCGGCATGGCCGGCGATGAAGACGCCGCCGAGGTTTTCCCGATCGCGAATCTGGGTGACCAGCGCATCGAGTTCATTCCTGGCGTTCGGGGTCAGGTCGGCGCTGTTCACGGCGAACAGGGCATCGGCGGAGAGAGTGACATCCGGCCCCCGGACAGGAGCCGGTACGTTCACGCCGCCGGTCAGGTCCGCCAGGGTGAAGCCGGCCGGGCCCTGCACCGGGCAGATCACGCTGGGGTCGAGCTCGACACCGTCACTGCCCATTTCCGCCAGGCTGGGCATGTCGTCACGCGCCACCCCCATCGCCTGCATCAGCTGTCCCATGGCCGCCAGTGTGCGGGCATCAGCGAGCACGACGTCATATTCGGCGTTGACGTAGGCGCGGCTGGCCTCGAAGTACTCGTTTTCGCTGTCCAGCACGTCGAGCAGCGTACGCTCACCGATATCGAACTGCTGCTGGTAGGCCCCGCGAACCCGGTCGATGGACTGGCGGTGCTCGTTCAGGTACTGCATCTGCTCGCGCAGTCGCTGGGTGTCGTTGTAGGCGATCTGGGTGGTCTGCCTGACATCGTGACACGCCTTGTCGCGCAGGCTCACCGACTGCTCGACACGGTCACTGGCGGCACGGAAGGAGGCCAGGTCGCTGCCGCCACGGTACAGGTTCATGCTCGCCACCAGCTCGATGCTGTGCTGGTCGCGACGCCCCGCAATGCCGCTTTCGTTGTTGGTACCGGTACGGCCACGCAGGTCCAGCCGCGGCTGGAAGCCCGCCCGGGTGCCCGCCTGTTCCGCCCGCGACGCCTCGATGTTCTCGATGGCGGCATGGAACTCGGGATTCCCCTCGAAGGCCATGTTGACCGCGTCGGCGACCGAAGGCGGCAGGCGGTCGTCAAGCTGCGGCGCTGGCGCGAGATTCTCGGCAGGCAGGGCGCCCACGATCCGCTGGTACCGTGCCGTCACGTCGTGCAGGTTGGAGGCCTCGGTCATCAGGTTGGACTCGGCCAGTGCCAGGCGGCCGGAGATCTGCTGGAGGTCGACCCCACGACCGGCACCGGAGCGGACGCGATCCTCGATCTGGTTGAAGACCCGCTGATGGTCGGCGTAGTTGTCCTGGGCCAGACGCACCAGGTCGCGGTAACGGCTGACATCCAGATAGGCACGCGCCGCCTCGAGCGCCACGTTCTCGCTGGCACCCAGCAGTTCGTAGTAGCGCACCAGCTTGGCACGGTCCAGGCGCTCGACCTCGCTACGCGTGGCGAAGCCATCGTAGATCATCTGATTGAGCGTCAGTTCGGCGAAATCGGTATCGTAGCTGCCGCGACCATCCCCTTCGGTGTCTTCACGACCAATACCGGCGGCCACATCGATGCTGGGCAGGTAGTTGCCGCGTGCCACACCCACATCATGACCGGCGGCGTTCAGCCCATTCCAGGCTGCCTGTACTTCAGGGTTTGTCATCAGCGCCTGGCGTATCACCTGCTGGAGGTCGGCAGATCCCGGGGCTGCCATTCCCGGTGGCAGGCTCTGTGCTACGGCTGCCGCGATCGGAAGTAGCGTCAACGATGAGCCCAGCGCGACGGCCTTGACCAGACGACGGGTACGAGAGAGGTCAGAGTTCTTCTTCATGGTGTTCCCTTTTCATGAGATCGGACGCCTGTCACTACAGGTATGGTCCGGCTTGAAGTATTCTTTGAATTGTTGTTATTTCGGGGCTCACCCGCCCATTGGAGGGGGTGGTGCATCCTTTCCCGATTCCCTTTCGAAACCTGATCTATCGCTGGCATCATGCGAACCGCTCACACGGCCACACCACAGGGCTGTTATCACGCGTTTCCAGCGTGTCGCGTCCTGAGCGTCATGACACAATGCACTATTTCCGCTCAAATAGCCTGTCATACCACAAGCTATCCAGAACCAGTGACACCAGCCGACAGAATATGAACCACCACAGGCTTTTTTGTGATGTCTGATGGTTTGTAATATAGCGTAACCGAGCTTGTCGTTTTGTCCAACAACTTCCGTGTAAACGCTGACCCAACACTCGCCGCTCTTGATCCCGCGCACCGATCAGGCCCTCTCCCGACCACCGCCAAACATGCTATCGTCAAGCCATCACCGACACGGCCATCATCACAAGGAGACCGCCATGTCCGCATCCGAAATTCAGAAGACTCGTGTGATCAATGAATTGCGCGGGTTCATCAAGAAGCTCCTTCAGGAGCCGGAGATCCTCGAACAATCGCTTGCCATTGCAAGGCGTCATCTGGGCGAGAATAGCCAGGAGGGGGTCGTGTCTCGTATCGCCAACGAAATCTCCGACACCACCGGCATCCATATACCCGAAGACCCCGCCGATCACTCCGAAGCCGACAGGCTGTTTCTCGAGCTGCTGAAGGAAGTGGTAAGCGAGGAGCAGGCCCTCTACTGAGCCCGCCCTGCCCCTGCCTTTATCCGATGATATGCCCGGCCCCGGCCGGGCATGTTGTATCGAACGCCCATGACGACCAGCCTGCCTGCGGAAGCGACACTCTGCTACAATGGGCAACCATCTGATTTTACGCCTCTTTTACAAGCACCTGCCGATGTACTACTTACTCAAGCTGTTTCCCGAAATCACCATCAAGTCGCGCTCCGTCCGCCGCCAGATGACCCGCTGCCTGGTCGGCAACGTACGCAATGTGCTGCGCCCCCTGGGAGAAGGCTTTCGGGTACAGGGCGGCTGGGATGCGCTGCATGTCAAACTGCCGGAAACGGCGACGCCGGCATTGAGCCAGCAGGTGGAGGCCGCCCTGGTTCGTATCCCTGGGGTACATGAGGTGCAGAGCGTCGATGACCTGCCCTTCCTCTCCTTCGACGACACCGCGCAACATTTGCTGACCGCCTGGCAGGCTTCACTGACCGACCGCAGCTTTCGCGTCACCGTGAAGCGCAGGGGCCGGCACGACTTCACCTCCGAAGAGATGGAACGATACCTGGGGCAGGCCCTGCTGGATGCCGTGCCCAGTGCCAGGGTGAATCTCGGCCAACCGGAAGTGGATGTGCGAGTGGATGTCATCGACAACCGAATGCGGCTGGTTCGACACCGGCACCCCGGCCTTGGCGGCTATCCGCTGGGCGTACAGGGTCAGGCAATGACACTGATCTCGGGTGGCTACGACTCACCGGTTGCCGCCTGGAAGATGATCCGGCGCGGGATCAAGACCCACTTCCTGTTCTTCGACCTGGGCGGTGTCGGTCATGAGCAAGCCGTACGCCAAGTCTGCCATCACCTTTGGCAAGCCTATGGTCGCTCACACCGGGTGCACTTCTTCTCGGTACCGTTCGAGGGCGTCGTCGCCGAGCTCCAGCGCAGCATTCCCGATGGCCTGATTGGCGTCGTCTTGAAGCGCATGATGATGCGGGCCGCCAGTCGTATTGCTGCACGCGCAGGCATACCGATGCTGGTCACCGGCGACGCCATCGCCCAGGTCTCCAGCCAGAGCCTGACCAACCTCGCCCTGATCGACGAGGCCAGCGACCTGCCGATCCTTCGTCCACTGGTCGCCGAGGACAAGCAGGACATCATCGATACCGCCCGTCGAATCGGCACTGCTCGCTTCGCCGAGGTGATGCCGGAAGTCTGCGGCGCGATTTCCCAGCGCCCCAATACCCAGGCGCAGCGTCCGCGGGTAATAGCCGCAGAACAGCGGTTCGATTTCAGCGTGCTCGACACCGCCATCGAGCGCCTCACCATGACTCGCTCGGAGCGGCTACTGGAGCAGATGACGACACCGGAGCCGTCGCTTCATGTCGTGCAGGGCGCCCATGAGCTGGCTCGAGAAAAGAATGTCAGCGTGATCGACATTCGCCCCGACGCCGAGCGTGACTCGACCCCACTGACGCTCCCCAGCATCGAGTGCCTGCAGATCCCCTTCTACGAGCTTCAGGCGCAGGCCGAGGCTCTGCCGGCCGATCGCCGCTACCTGCTCTACTGCGATCAGGGTGTGATGAGCCGGGTGCAGGCCCTGCACCTGCTCGACCGTGGCCTCACCCACTTCGGTATCTATCGAGGCGCCTGACAGGGAGCGGCTCGCCGAGCAGCGACTCCCCCCTCTCGGACGGCCCCAAGGGGGCTGTTTTGCCTGACTGAAAATTACATTTCTTTTACCGTTGGTAAAACTACTGTATTTCTCGCGGCGAACTAGGCTACAAGAATAAGAGGGAGAATCGGCAGAGGAAGGGGCGTATGGCACCGTACGATGGTTCGTCACGCCGGAACTCATCCGCTGCGTCCTGGGTCGAGAGAAACGCATCAGGGCGCCGGGCATCCCTGTTCATCGAGGAGCCGCCGCTCGAGCCGGCCCCTGTGCCGGCCAGGTCCCACCGGCTGCTGTATCTCGTGCTGGCTGTGCTGCTGGCCCTGTTTGCCGTGACCCTGGCCACCCTTCTGGTGGCTGAAGCGCGCACCTCCCACTTCCAGGCCCAGGAGCTATCGCGCTATGCGGGTACCCTGCGCTACACCCTCGCCCCGGGACAGAGCGATCGCATCCTGTTTCCCAGCCATGGACCCTTCGACCAGCGGCTGGGCTATACACAGCTGCCCACTATCGAGAAGCGCTTGCTGGGCAGGGGCTACGAGGTAACCCAACAGGCACGATTCTCCCCGTCGCTGCTGGAGTATACCAAGCGCGGTTTCTTCCCCCCCTATGCGGAGAAGACACAAGCCGGCCTGACCCTGCTTGAGTGTCGCGGGGAAACGCTTTACACGTTTCGTCACCCACAGCGCCACTACCCCCATTTCGATGCCGTTCCACCGCTGATAGTGCAGGTCCTGCTGTTCATCGAGAATCGTCACCTGCTCGATGACAGCACGCCGTATGCCAATCCAGCCGTCGACTGGCCACGGTTCACCATGGCCGCCGTGTCCCAGGTCGGCAGGGCACTGGATGTCTCCGGCCAGTCTTCCGGTGGCAGCACCCTTGCTACCCAGCTGGAGAAATATCGCCACTCGCCCGGCGGCCTTACCGGATCGCCCATGGAAAAGCTGCGCCAGATGATCTCGGCCAGCGTACGCAGCTACATGCATGGCCCCCAGACGCTGTCGGCACGCCAGGACGTGGCGCTGGACTACATCAATTCGGTGCCGCTGGCGGCGGCTCCTGGATATGGCGAGGTTCACGGCATCGGTGATGCGCTCTGGGTATGGTTCGGTGAGGACTTCGACACCTTCAATCGACAGCTGGAGGCTGATGGCAGTCGGGGCGATGACTTGGCACAACCAGGCCTGGCCCTGCGCCAGATCGTGGCCCTGATGATTGCCCAGCGGCGCCCCTCCTGGTACCTCAACGGTGGACGCCAGGGACTGGAGCAGCTCACCGACAGCTACCTGAGGCTTCTGGCCGACGAAGGCGTCATTGCCCCTGCATTACGCGACACCGCCCTCGCTCAGCGCCTGACCTTTCGCGATTTCAGCCGCGACCCGGCATCCCGGAAGGTCGAACAGGACAAGGGGCTGCAGACGGCTCGCGGTCGCCTGGGCAACCTCCTGGGCCAGTCGTTCTACGACCTGGACAGGCTCGACCTCAGCGCCCGCACGACGCTGCACGGCGAACTCCAGGAACAGGTCACGGCTTATCTGCATCGCCTGGCCGACCCAGAGTTCGCCAGCGAGGTCGGCCTGTTCGGCGACCGCCTTCTGGCACCGGAAAAGACGCGGGAGGTACGTTACAGCTTCACGCTCTATGAGCGTGGCGAGGACAGCTTCCGCGTACGCGTACAGACCGACAATACCGGCCAGCCCTTCGATATCAACGAGGGCAGCAAGCTAGAGCTCGGTTCCACTGCCAAGCTCAGGGTGCTCGCCACCTATCTGGAAGTCATCGCCGAGCTCCACCGGCGCTACGCCGGCGAATCGGCGGAATCGCTGCGACAGGTAGAGCTGGACCGTCAGGATGTCCTCAGCCGCTGGGTCGTCGACACCCTGGCTACCCGGCCCGACCTCTCCCTGGCCGAGCTGCTCGACGCCGCCATGGAACGCCGCTATTCCGCCAGCCCCAACGAGGCCTACTTCACCGGCGGCGGACGCCACACCTTCAGCAATTTCCGACGTGAAGACAACGGACGCAACCCGACGCTGAAGGAAGCCATGCGCGAGTCGCTCAACCTGCCCTTCATACGGCTGCTGCGGGATCTTGTTCGCTACAGCACGCACCATAACGAGCATCGCAGCCTGCTGCTCGAGGACGACAAGGACCCCCGCCGCCTCGAGTACCTGCAACGCTTTGCCGACCGCGAAGGCCGCGTCTTCCTGCAGCGCTTCTGGCGCAAGTATCGCAACCTGGACAGCAACGAGCGCCTGGAGGTCTTCCTCGGCGGCCTGCGGAGTACCGCGCCACGCCTGGCGGCGGTTCACCGCTACCTGTACCCCGAGGCCGACCGCATCGCCTTCGCCGCCTTCCTCGCCGAGTGGCTCCCCACCGGCACTGCGCTCAGCGAACTCCCGATCGACACGCTCTATGAGCGCCACGCACCGGGCAGCTTCTCGCTCTCCGACCAGGGCTATATTGCCCAGGTCCATCCCCTGGAGCTGTGGCTGCTCGGCTATCTGCTGGACTACCCAGAGGCGAGCTTCTTCGACATTGCCGCCGCCAGCCAGCAGGAACGCCAGGAGGTGTACGACTGGCTGTTCAGGACCCGCCACCGCAGCGCCAGGGATGTGCGTATCCGCACCATGCTGGAAGTCGAGGCCTTCCTCGATATCCATCAGCGCTGGCAGCGCCTGGGCTACCCCTTCGAGCACCTCGTTCCCTCGCTCGCCACCGCAGTGGGCACGTCCGGGGATCGTCCAGCGGCCCTGGCCGAATTGATGGGCATCATTCTCAACGACGGCGTAAGCCTGCCGACGTTGCGCATCGACGACCTCCACTTCGCCGCCGACACGCCCTACGAGACCCGTTTCCAGCACTCCAACCGGCTTGCCCAGCAGGTAATGGAGCCTGCAGTAGCAGCAGTTCTTCGGGAAACGCTTTCCAGCGTGGTGGATGGGGGTACCGCACGGCGGCTCCAGGGCAGCTTCACCCTGGAGGATGGGACGGCCCTGACCCTGGGCGGCAAGACCGGCACTGGCAACAACCGTATCGAGACCGTGACGCGGGGCGGGCAAGTCATCGACTCCAGGGCACGCAACCGCACCGCCACCTTCGTGTTCTATCTCGGTGACAACCATTTCGGCACGCTCACCGCCTATGTGGCGGGCAGTGAATCGGACAACTTCCGTTTCACCTCGGCGTTACCCGTACAGGTGCTCAAGGGCATGGAGCCGATCCTGCGCCCCCACCTCCAGCCCGGAAGAAACACCTGTGTGCCCACCGACGAGACGGATGTATTTCATTTCGCCGGACCGGCGGATCACGTCCCGGATTCGGCCGCCTCCCCCTTGTCGGCACAGGAACTGGCACGGCGATAGGGAATGCCGAACAACAGCGAGTAGAACACCGGCACGGCGATCAGCGTCAACAACGACGCGAAGGCCAGGCCGCCCATGATCGTTACCGCCATGCTGTTGAAGAAGGCATCGGCCAGCAGCGGCATGTTCAAACATATGTTTGATATCCGAGTCGCGTCACGTATACCCCGATCGCAAGACGAAAAAAAGCCCGGCGCTGGCGCGCCGAGCTGGGTATAGCATCAATCGCATCAAGCGTTCAGGACATCTAGCGGCAAGGAACGACCTTGCGCAGGGTATCCTTGGCCCAGAGAACCTGGCCGTCGGGCGTCTTGCCGTGCTCGTTCCAGCGCTCGGTAATCTCGACGCAGAAGGAACCGGCATTTTCCGTACGCACGTCCGGATTGGAAGGACGGTCGCCGCCGATTCTCAACAGGTCGGGATTGTCGGTCGTGTAACGCGGAGCAATGGTGGTGTTACTGGCACAACCGGTGACGAAGAGAGCCACCAGCAGAATGGGCAAACAGCGGCGCAGCGGCATGTTCACAAACCCTCGGAAGTTACGATTTTCGCTCCGGCAGACATTGCCGGTAGCGCTAAATAGCATCGCTTTCCCACCGCCGTCAATCTTTTTCGAACAGTGTTCTCATCGTCTGGATGGCAAGCCTCGCCGGGCTGTGCCAACCTGCCTGAGACCGTAAAAACGCGACAAGGAAACGACGATGATCGACCTCTGGACCTGGACCACCCCGAACGGCCGCAAGGTCTCCATCCTGCTGGAAGAGCTCGGCCTGCCCTATCGTGCCCACGCCGTGGATATTACACAGAGGGAGCAGTTCGACCCGGCTTTCCTGGCGGTAAGCCCCAACAACAAGATCCCGGCAATCCGTGACAATGATACCGGCATCGTGTTGATGGAGTCGGGAGCCATAATGGTCTATCTCGCAGAACAACACGGCCGCTTCCTGCCGGAGGACCTGGAGGGGCGGCACCGTACGCTGGAGTGGTTGATGTGGCAGATGGGCGGTATCGGCCCCATGCTGGGCCAGGCTCACCATTTCCTGCACTTCAACCCGGGAAAGGCACCCTACGCCGAGGAGCGCTTTCACGGCGAGGCGCAGCGCCTCTACGGCGTCCTCGACAGACGACTCGACGAGACGGCGTACCTTGCCGGTGACTATGGCATCGCCGACATGGCCACCTGGCCATGGGTTTCCCGGTTCGAGTGGCAACGCATCGACCTCAACGACTATCCCAACGTGAAACGCTGGTACAAGGAGATAGCCGCCAGGCCGGCGGTGCAACGGGGCTATCACTGCCCGAAGGAAGTGAACGCGATCCCCCAACCCTGATTGCATCGAGCCTGATGGCCGCAACGGTCGCAGAGTCCGGCAAAGCTTCTACGCTAGTAGAGGTTCCCTGACTGTCTCCATCCCGCCATACGCTTGTCATGCGCGGCGCTCACAGTCGGGGTTTCCATAACGCTAACAAGGAAGCCAGCGAGACACCTCATGAAAAAAAATCCCCTGACTCTGCTCGGCAGCCTCGCTGCCCTGATGCTCTGCCTCCTGCTTGGCTCAACGGTCCATGCCGACGACGCCAATGGCCCCGAATGGGACGACACCCTGATCGCCGCCGCCAAGAACGTGACGCTCGGGCCCCGACCGCTGTTCCTGGTCAACGACATGAGCGAAGAGACCACCCGCGAACGGGAGCTCAAGTCGAGACTGATGCGCTGCGCCGCGGAAAACACCGACTGGCAGCCTTCCGAGCTGACCATTGCCCACCGTGGCGCGCCCCTCCAATTCCCCGAACACACCCTGGAGTCCTATCTCGCCGGCGCCCAGGGCGGCGCCGGCATCATTGAATGCGATGTCACCTTCACCGCCGATCACGAGCTGGTCTGTCGCCATGGGCAGTGCGACCTGCACTACACCACCAATATCGTCGAGACCGATCTCGTCGAGAAGTGCAGCGTTCCTCCCGAGTTCGACCCGGACAGCGGCGAGTTGACCAATGCCGCCGATATCCAGTGCTGCACCAGCGATATCACCCTGGCCGAATTCCGTACCCTTCAGGGCACCATGGAAGGCGCCAATCGGGAGGCTACCAGCATCGAGGAGTACCTTGACGGCACCCCCCGCTGGCGCTCGGATCTCTACGCCACCCGCGGCACCCTGATGAGCCACGCCGATACCATCGCGCTGTTCAAGGACCTGGGCGTGAAGATGACGCCGGAGCTCAAGGAGCCCAGCGTGGAGATGCCCTTCAACGGCTTCTCTCAGGAAGACTATGCCCAGAAGATGATCGATGAGTACAAGGAGGCCGGGGTCCCCGCCGGCGACGTCTTTGCCCAATCCTTCCTGCTCGACGACGTGCTGTACTGGCTCGAGAACGAGCCTGAGTTCGGCGCACAGGCCTACTACCTGGACGGGCGATACAACGACGACGACTTCGACCACGCGGACCCGGACAGCTGGTCACCCAACATGGAGGAACTCGTCGAGATGGGCGTACACACCATCGCCCCACCGACCTGGATGCTACTGGCATCGAACCCCGACTTCGGAGAAGACGATAGCCGGATCATCCCTTCGGTCTACACCGAGCGTGCCAAGGAAGCGGGGCTCGAGCTGATGACCTGGACCCTGGAGCGCTCTGGGCCCCTGGCGGCAGGCGGCCAGTGGTACCACAGCACTACCGAGGATGTCATTCGCCGGGAAGGCGACAAGCTGATCACACTGGACGTACTGGTACAGGACGTCGGGATCAACGGCATCTTCACCGACTGGCCCGCCACGGTGGCGTTCTACGACAACTGCATGCAGCGCGACGATTAGATCGCACGACTCCATCGGCCGCGCCACGGCGCGGCCTTCTCTCCCCTCTCAGCCCCGGCTTTGCTGCCGCACTCATCCGCGGCTCCCCTTCGCCGATATACGACTACCCTGAGCATCATGATCTCGAATCCTGAAGCCATCCAACGTCGGCCCATCCTCTATGGCAGAAACCGCTTCCTCCCGGGATCCAGACCAGCAGTACTCGCCGGAACCCAATATCCTCGAACGCCGCGCGGCGGACTATCTTCGCAAACAGAACCCCAAGGCGAGCTATCCACTACAGGCGTGCCGTGACGAAGAGCGCATCGCACTCAAGCGCGCAGGTCGTCAGGCGATAATCTGGTCGGCGATTGCGGGGATCCTCTCCGGGGCCATCATCGGCGGCATGGAGTGGTTCATGCGCAAGGGCATCCTCGATGGGATGCAGGACATGACCCTGATGGAGCAACTGCCCTACTGGGCCGGCTTCTTCGCGGTGGCGGGCGTGGTCAGTGCGGTGGAGATCCTCTTCCTCTACTGGAACGCCTTGCGTGGTGTCGCACGGATCAGCCGGATCACTGGCATCCCGCTCCAGGACAGCCAATACGCAAGGCTGCTACTGAGCGGCATGTCACGCGTTGCACTGGAGCTCCCCAGTCCCAGGCACCGTATCTATGGCATCGACCCCTATGCCCAGATGGGTCGCTGGAAACTGGCCGCCATCTCGGTCATGTACCGGATGAAGGTCGGGGTCAGCAGCTTCATCCTGCGCGTACTGATGCGCCGCGTCTTCGGCCGCATGGCCCTGCGCGGAATGCTGCCGCTGGTTACCGGGCCGCTCTATGCCATCTGGAACGCCATCATCACCTGGCGCATCATGCGCAAGGCCAAGGTCCAGGCCCTCGGCCCCTACAGGATCGAGACCCTGTTGCATCGCCTGGACGCCGACCTCGACCGGCTGGGCAGTACCGCGCGGGATGTGATCCTGCAGGGCATGGGCGAGCTGATCATGCGCAACCAGGATGCCCACCCGAGCCACGTCTATCTTCTCTCCCGGCTTCTCGACGCCTTCGAAGCCAGCGACAGGGAATTAACCATCGACTGGCCGGAGCATCGGCGTCAACTCGACACGCTGGACGAGACAGAAATGCACTGGGTGCTCGAGATACTGACCGTCGCCACGGTGCTGGGAGGCACCTGGCGGGGCAGGCCCCGGCGCTTCCTGCAGGAAGTCCATGAAGCCTGCGGGGTAGCGCTTGACGAAGAGCGCCTGCAGGCGCGGCGCAAGGAAATGCTGGAAGGCCGTCAGCCTGGGTGGGGCTTCCCTCAGAACAGGCCGAGCTGACGATCGATCAGGGCCGAGAAGTCGTCGCCGACGAAAGGAAGGATGGCATCGGCCACCGGCTGCAGCTGCCGGCTCAGGTAGTGGTGATAATCGATGGCGGAGCGGCGTGTCTCCAGCGGCTCAGGGCCCGCCACGGTCATCACATAGCGGATCCAGCCGCCGTTCTGGTATTGCCTGGGCCGGCCCAGCTGCTGATTGTATTCGTCGGCCAGCCGCGCCGCACGCACATGGGGCGGCACGTTGCGACGATAGTCGTCGAGCCTTCGTCGCAGCCGCTTGCGATAAACCAGCCGCTCATCGAACTCACCGGCCAACGTGCGCCGAACGTAGTCACGTACGAACTCGCGGTGCGGCTGGTGGGTGAAAACCAGCCGATACAGTTCCTGCTGGAAGGCCTTGGCTAGTGGAGACCAATCCGCGCGCACCGCCTCGAGGCCCTTGAAGACGATGCTCTCGTCGCCACCCTCACCGCCTACCAGCCCGGCGTAGCGCTTCTTGCTGCCCTGCTCGGCACCGCGGATGGTGGGCATGAGGAAGCGACAGTAATGCGTCTCGAACTGCAGCTCCAGGGCACTTTCCAGCCCCAGCGTCGAGGCCAGATGCTGATCCCACCAGCGGTTGACGCTCGCAGCGAGATCGCGACCGATGGCGCTGGCCTCCGACTCACTGCGACGGCGGCCGAGCCAGACGAAGGTCGAGTCGGTGTCACCGTAGATAACGGTATACCCCTCCTCTTCGATCAGTTCCCGCGTCCGATGCATGATGGCGTGGCCGCGCAGGGTAATCGACGAGGCGAGCCGTGGATCGAAGAAACGACAGCCCCGGGAACCCAGTACGCCATAGAAGGCGTTCATGATGATCTTCAACGCCTGGGACAAGGGCGCATTGCGTTCGCGCTTGGCCGCCTCGCGGCCCTGCCACACGCGCTCCACGATATCGGGCAGGGCGTGCTGCGTGCGTGAAAAACGAGCCCCGCGGAAGCCGGGCACGCTATCCTCCTGCGGCTCACCAAGGCCCTCCACCAGCCCCACCGGGTCGATCAGGAAGGTGCGGATGATCGAGGGATAGAGGCTCTTGAAATCCAGTACCAGTACCGAGTCGTAGAGCCCTGGCCGGGAATCCATCACGAAGCCGCCGGGGCTCTCCTCGCTCACTCCCACGCCGTGGCGTGGCGCAAGATTGGGGGCGACGTAGCCGAGCCGATGCATGCGCGGCAGGTAGAGATGCGAGAATGCCGCCACCGAGCCGCCGCTCCGGTCGGCGGGCAGGCCGGTCACCGCGGCCCGCTCGAGCAGGAAGTCGATCAGCTCGGTCTTGGCAAAGATGCGCGTGACCAGCTCGCAATCCTTGAGGTTGTAGCGGGCGAGCCGGGGCTTGTCCTCGGCGAACATGCGGTTGATCTCGTCCATGCGCTGATAGGGGCTGTCGATGGCCTTGCCCTCGCCCAACAGCTCCTGGGCAACATGCTCCAGGCTGAACGAAACGAAACGCCAGGTTGCCTGACGCAGCATCTCGATACCGTCGATGATCAGCCGCCCCGCGGCCGAGGCAAAGAAGTGGTTGGCGTTGCTACCGTGGGCGCGCCACTCCATGGGCTCGCCGCCACGGCCCAGCAATAACGGCACGCCGAGCTGCTCCGCGTGGCGCTGCAGGATGCGCAGGTCGAACTGCACCAGGTTCCAGCCGATGATCGCATCCGGATCATGCTCTGCGATCCATTCATTCAATCGTACCAGCAGCGCCTTGCGGTCATCGCAGTAGAGCAGGGAAAAGTCCCGGGACTCGGGCGCATCGCCCGACTCAGCCTCCCCTCCATTCGCCGGCCCCAGCATGAAGACCTGGCGCTGACCGCAGCCCTCCAGGGCAATGGAGTAGAGATCGCCCCGCTCGCTGGTCTCGATGTCCAGCGACGCCAGCCTGAGCCGTGGCCGGTACTCAGGCGCCGGCTTGAGCTGGGTCTCGACCAATGCACCCCGGGAAGTCTCTTGGTCCGCGAACCACACCGGAGCGGTGATGTAGCGCTCCATCAGGTAGCGCTCGGGCGGCCGCACATCCGCCTCGAAGACATCGATACCGGCCTCGCGCAGCCGTTTCTCCAGGTTCATCAGCTGTCGATGCTGCCGGCAGTAGAGCCCCAGCACCGAGCGCTGCCGGAAATCACGCAGCTTGAGCGGGCGCAGCTCGACGTCCCGTTCGCCATGCAGCAGGACTTCCGCCTGCACGCGCTGTTCGACGGGAATGAAGGCCACCGAAGGCTGCGCCGTCAGGCTGACATGCCGTGGGCCATCATCGGTCGCCAGCCAGAATGTGACCTCGGTACCCGCGGGTGTGTCCCGCCAATGGCGGGTCAACACGAAACCCTGCTGTCGCTCCACCGTTACCTCGCACCCGCCTGAGCCTGGGTGGAATGTTACTCGGTGACGGGGGGAATGTCGTCGTCAGGGGCGTAGCGCCGGGGCAGATCGTCGTTGATATCCCACCAGTTCGCCTTGCTCTCGACGTGAAAGTGCGTGTGAGGCCTGGCCCCGACGGGTTCGTTGACGATTCCCATGCGAATACGCAGGACTCCCGGGTGTCTGGCGTTCCTGCTGAACAACGGTGATCCGCACTTTCGGCAGAAGACGCGCTCGTGCCCAGGCGAGGACTCGTAGCTGACCAACAGCTCCGAGCCCGACACGAGAGATACCGCCCGCGCATCCACGGGCGCATTGCTGGCGAAGGCACTGCCCTGTGCCTTGCGACACATCGAGCAGTGGCAAATATCGATGGCGCCGGGCTCGGCCAACAGGTCGATCCGCACTCCGCCGCAGAGACAGCTCGCCGTATATAGTCGATCACTCATGACACACCACTCTCTCGGGTATGGCGCCAGCGTGGTTGGCACCTCCGTTTTTCGGGTAGGCTCCGGATGAACAACCTATCGAGAGATGGTATCTAGAGCGTCTTGTGGGTGCCGTTGCATAGCGGCGGCGTGGCGGTGTGCTTGCAGCCGCAGAAGTAGAGCGTCTCGTCCCGTTGCGCCTTGTAGACCACCGGCTGCAGTTCGGTCACCTTGTGGGACCCGTCGCAGAACGGCTGGGTGACGCTGCGACCGCAGGCACACCACACATAGGTCTTGCCGGCGACCACATCGACGGCATAGGGCGCCTTCTGGGCAATGCGGGCTTCGGTCATGGCGTTTGCCCCCGGTCGAGTGATGAGCCTGCTTCTACCCTACTCCAGTGGCCGCGAGGCGTCACGCCCCCAGCGCCCCTCACTCAGGGCTATCGCAGATCGCGGTAACGCTCGAGGCTGTTCCAGCGCCCCTCACTCAGGGCTATCGCAGATCGCGGTAACGCTCGAGGCTGTTCCAGCGCCTCTCGCTTTGGGTAACTGCGATTGCCCTGGCCCCTCACTTCTTTCGCTTGTCATGAATGTAGATGACCTTCGAGCTCTCGCCCCGCGAGGGCCTCTCCTCGATATCGAAAAGCTCGGTTGCCGCCACCAGCTCCCCGAGCTTTCGGTAGCCATAATTGCGTGAATCGAAATCCGGAAACTGCTTCACGATATTGCTGCCGACCGCGGCGAGCGGCGCCCAACCGCTGTCGTCCGAAGACGACTCGACCGCATTGCGCAGGGAGTTGACGAGCGTGGCATCCGACTTCAGCTCCCGGGTAGAACGCCGGATCGTCTCCGGCCCCTCCTCCTCGCCTTCGCGCAGCACCTCGGTATAGATGAACTTGTCGCAGGCCGAGACGAAGGGAAGAGGCGTCTTCTTCTCGCCGAAGCCGAAGACCGTGAGCCCCGACTCCCGGAGCCGGGACGCCAGGCGGGTGAAGTCGCTGTCGCTCGACACCAGGCAGAACCCCGTGAAGTTCCCCGTATACAGCAGATCCATGGCATCGATGATCAAGGCACTGTCGGTGGCATTCTTGCCGGTCGTGTAGCCGAACTGCTGGACCGGCTGTATGGAGTGCCGCAGCAGGGTCTCCTTCCAGCCCTTCAACTGCGGCCCGGTCCAGTCGCCGTAGATTCGCTTCACATTGGCGACACCGTACTTGGCAATTTCCGCCAGCAAGCCATCGACGATGCCCGGCTGGGCATTGTCCGCATCGATCAGGACCGCAAGGTTATTATTATCCATCGTTCATCCTTACCTCTTATCATTGTTGGGCATCTTCCTACCTGGGCGAGTGCGGCGCAGCGGCAAAGAACACGAGAAAGCCCTGCAGGTGACGCGCCACCACACAAGAAAAAAACGTTGTTGGAGGTAGCTTTAGCTCCGTCCGACGCATCGGCGACAGCGGTGTTGCCGCCGCTTCGGTGAGTCGCACAAACGCTAGCGCTACAGACGAGTAGAAGAAAGGCCACCCAACCGCCCACCACATAAGAAAAGAACCCTGTTGGAGGTAGCTTTAGCTCGCGACCGCGGTGTTGCCTAGCCTTGCCGATGAATACCAACAGCAGCGTTGCGACAAAAGTGCAAAAATAACTGCCTTTGTTCCACCACCTAGTTGGCCAACCGGTCCAATGGCAGAAATCGGCCAGAAACGGACATTTAGGAAATGCTGATGTAACGCCGCAATCACGCGCTTGTCACGTGCATTTCCTTGTTAAGTGGCTTTTTGACAAAGGCACGGTAGCTTTGCGCATTCTTGCCACTCATGGTGCTTGCGCCAACAACTTCATCGTGGAAATACTGAAAGCCTCCAAATAGCTCCCGCAGTTCTTCGGGCCTGCTGTAGCGCATAGATATTCCCAGACCCGACGTAAAAACCGTCCCTTCTTCTGAACAAAACTCAGAAATGTGAAGGAACCCGCCGGGCTTCAATACACGTGCAATCTCCGCAACTGCTTCGGCCCGCTCCTCCAATGAAGGAATGCACGTAAAAACCGCACAAGCCACGACTGCGTCGAATGACCGGTCGTCGAAGGGCAGTACTGCTTTAGATGAATGCAACAGAGAAAGCCCTGGGAACATCCTGCACCCGCGCTCAACCATTACAGAAGACGGATCTATACCGATCACATCGGTGTACCCACACTCAGTTAACTCCTTAACGATCCGACCGTAGCCACACCCAAAATCAAGCACCTTGGCCTGCAGGTTAACCACACCGCAGAATCGTTCCCGATCTATTTCCAGGTTGAAGTTGACTTGGCTTGCGACTTGATCCCAGCCTTCTGAGGCCATGCTATTTCCCACTTAACTATTCAGCATTTATTCGCCGTGCGGAGCATGGCGAATAAATGTTGCATATTACGGATGAACACGCTGGAACCTTTGTCGGCGTGGCCGCTTCGGGTCGTCTCCGACCCTTCGTTGCATACCCCACTAGCTGCCGATGCCGAGCTGCCCTCATCAGGCCAGGGTAACCTCCGCCAGTCGCGAGCGAAAGCTACCTCCAACAATCGCCGATGCAACCACAATGGCTGTTCGGGTCGCTTCCAGCCCTTCGTTGGACACCCCACTAGCTGCCGATAACGAGCTGCCTTCACCCGGCTACGTCAACCTCCGCCTGTCGCGAGCTAAAGCTACCTCCAACAATCGCCGATGCAACCGATTTGGGCTATTTGTGTCGTCTTCTGCCCTCCCACAATCGTCGCTGCAACCGATTGGGGCTATTGGGGACGCTTCCTGCCCTTCGTTGCATCCCCCGCTAGCCGCCGACATTTTCCCACTTGGACCAGTGCGGCGCTCCGTCAATCGACTCGGCAACCGCAGGCAGGGCAAAGAAGTACCCCTGCCCCTGGCGGCAACCCAGTTGCAGCACGGCTTGCCCCTGCTCCTTGGTTTCGATCCCCTCGGCGAGAACGATGAATCCCAGGCTGGCTCCCATATCGGCCACCGCGCGGACGATGGCCTGGTCCCGGGGATCGTCCAGGATGCCATGCACGAAGCTGCGATCGATCTTCAGCTTGTTGATGGGGAGGTGCTTGAGATAGCTCAGCGACGAGTAGCCCGTCCCGAAATCATCGATCGCCAGGGAGACCCCCATGCGCCGTATCTCATGCAGTCGCTGGATGGTCATCTGGTCCGAGTGCATCAGGGATGACTCCGTGATCTCCAGCTCCAGGTATCTGGCGGGCAGGTCGGCAGATTCGAGGATACGCCGAAGCTGCGTGACGAACCCCGGCTGCGCCAGTTGGGGAGCCGCCACGTTGACGGCGATGTGTCCGAACTCCAGGCCGCCATCCAGCCAGGCCCGCCCCTGCTGGCAGGCCCGCCGCAGCGCCCATTCGCCGAGCGGCAATACCAGGCCGGTGCGCTCCGCCAGGGGTACGAAAACAGACGGCGGGATATTGCCTTCCCGGGGATGCTGCCATCGTGCCAGGGCTTCCACCCCTGTCCATTTCCCGGTTCGCAGATTGACCTGGGGTTGGTAGTGGAGCAACAGCTGATCCTGCCTCAGGGCATCCCGCAGGTCGTTTCCCAGTCGCACCCGCAGCATCGCCTGCTCGGTCATGTCCTGGTCGAAGAAGTGATAGCCAGAGTCATGGCGCTTGGCCTGGTACATGGCGGCATCGGCCTGCTGGATGAGCGCGTCGGCCTGTTCACTGTCATCTGGATAGATACTGATGCCGATGCTGGCCTGGACATGCAACTTCCAGTCGTCGAACTCGATCGGCGCCTCCATGGCCCGCAGCAATCGATCCGCGGTCTGGACCGCGTCCTCCGGCATGACCAGGTCCCGGATCAGAATGATGAACTCATCGCCACCGAAACGTGCTGCCGCGTCTTCTCCACGAGCGTGCTCGGTGAGCCGCCGCGCGAATTCCTGGAGCACCCTGTCCCCCGTGGCATGGCCGAGACTGTCATTGATCGTCTTGAAGTCATTAAGGTCCATGAACATCACGGCCAGGCGAGTGCCATGCCGCTGGCTATGCGACAGCGCCAGCCCGAGGCCTCGCCGGAAATGCGCCCGGTTCGGCAGACCGGTCAGTGCGTCGGTGTTGGCGAGCTGCTCAAGCATCCGCTGGATCGCCTTCTGTCGATCGACCCAGGTCACCAGCAGGCTCAGGCCCAGGATCAGGCCGGCGAAGCCGCCAATGGCCGCGGCCATGCCCTCCTGGTACAGCAGCGAACCATGCGCGGCGGCCAGAGGGCTTTCATAAAAGCGGGAGGCGCCCATCGCCGTGTAGTGCATGCCGGCCACCGCAAAGCCCATGAAGACCCCGGCTATCAGCGTCATGCCGCTCTCGGAAAACGCCGGCAGGCTGCGCACGCGGAAGTGGAGGTAGAGAGCCGCCAGGGCCAGCAGAAAGGCCACCACGATAGAGAGAACGAAGAAGGGGAAGTGATAGCGCAGGCCTTCCATGTGCATGGCTTCCATGCCGGTGTAATGCATGCTGCCGATGCCGACGGCCATCAGCAGTGCTCCCACGAGAAGCTGTTGCGCCTTGAGGCTCGGGTGAGCCATGAAGTGCAGCGCCGCGCCGCTGCCTAGTATCGCCGGCACCAGGGACAGCACCGTCAGCCCCATGGTGTACCCCATATGCTCGTGCCCCTCCACGGAGAAGGCCAGCATGGCACTGAAGTGCATCGCCCATATGCCACAACCCATGGCCACCGCGCCGCCGAGATGCCACCAGGTCTTGCTCGTGGGCGAAGGCGAGGCGACCATGCGGTCCGCCAGCATCAATGCCGTTAGGCCCGCAAAGCAGGCAATGGCAATGGAAAGCGTGACCAGCAAGGGATCGTAGGTGCCTTCCAGCAACGGGCCCAGCGTGGGGTCGGAGGTATCGAAACGCCAGAATTGCATCTTGACTCCTGATCGGCCGGCTCCGCTTGTCGCGCGCTAAAGCTGCCTCCCACAGTTGGTCGATGCGACGTATGGTGGCAGTTTTGAGTCAACTCCTGGGTACGCTACCGCAGGGGAATTGGGGCGAATGGTCGCCTTCCCTGGCAGTAGCAGCACACATTGCCGCCGCATGCCGACACACCCGGGTGACGCTGATACATGCTTTTGCACTACAGCCTAATCACACATTTGTTAGTTTGCGTAGGGAAACTTCGGATTTTGATGGATCTTGATAAAGAAGGGAGTCATGTGGATGGCGCGGTGCGGGGAAATTCCGGCCCATGCAGGGATGGGCCGGCGAAGCACTAAGATGGAATCGCTTCAGTCGCAGGGAACGACAGCGCGGGCGGTATCCTTGGCCCAGAGGGTCTGGCCGTCGGGCGTCGAGCCGTGGGCATTCCAGGTTTCGGTCACTTCGACGCAGTAGGACCCCAGGTCCTCGACGCTTCTTTCGGGGTCCGCCGGGCGGTCGTTGCCGATCCGCATGATATCGGGGTTTTCGCTGGTATAGCGTGGCGCTACGGCGTTGGCACCGCAGCCGGCGACCAGTGCTGCCACCATGAGCAGGGGGAGTGCGTGTCGCAGTTTCATCGTATCATCCTCACTAGAATGTGCTGCATTCGTGCGATTATTGGATGATGCGTAACGGGCAATGCGTTGAGTGCTGCCAGGGTCGTCAGTCCGTTTGACGCACCCGCCAGCAGTTCCGCCATTCTAAACGAGTGTTCCATTCGCTGCCACCCGGGGGCACCGCAGCCGGCCAGAGGTTCCTGCCAGCAGGCCCGGCATGCCTGCCCAGTGCACACCTGGGGATCGTCTCGGCCCATGGCCGTGTCAGCGGGTGCAGTGGGCGGCGAAGATGGCTACAATCGAGGGTCTGATTTTCTTGGGAATTCCAGAGCCGATATGTCGAACTACACTAGCGCCCCGCGCAAGATCCTGGTCACCAGCGCCCTGCCCTACGCCAACGGCTCGATCCACCTTGGCCACCTGCTGGAGTACATCCAGACGGACATCTGGGTACGCTTCCAGAAGAGCCGTGGCCACGAGTGCCATTACGTCTGTGCCGACGATGCCCATGGCACCGCCATCATGCTGCGTGCCGAGCAGGAAGGAATCACCTCGGAGGCACTGATCGAGCGGGTGTCCCGCGAACACCAGCAGGATTTTGCCCGCTTCGGAGTGGCGTTCGACAACTATCACTCGACCCATTCCGACGAGAACCGCTACTTCAGCGAGCTGATCTACACCCGGCTTCGCGACAAGGGGCACATCGCCACCCGCGATATCGAGCAGATGTATGATCCGGTGAAGGGATTGTTCCTGGCCGACCGCTTCATCAAGGGCACCTGCCCCAAGTGCGGCGCCGAGGATCAGTACGGCGACAACTGCGAGGCCTGCAGTGCCACCTACACCCCGGCAGACCTGATCAAGCCGGTGTCGGCAATCTCTGGCGCCACCCCGGAGGTGCGCAGTTCCACCCACTACTTCTTCAAGCTGCCGGACTTCGCCGACTTCCTCAAGCGCTGGACCCGTAGCGACCATGTCCAGACCCAGATCGGCAACAAGCTGCAGGAGTGGTTCGAGTCCGGCCTCAACGAGTGGGACATCTCCCGCGATGCCCCCTATTTCGGCTTCGAGATTCCCGATGCACCGGGCAAGTACTTCTACGTCTGGCTCGATGCCCCCATTGGCTATCTCGCCAGCTTCAAGAACCTGTGCGACCGCGAGGGCATCGACTTCGACGCCTACTGGGAAAAGGACAGCAAGGCCGAGGTCTATCACTTCATCGGCAAGGATATCGTCTACTTCCATGCCCTGTTCTGGCCCGCCATGCTGCACGGTGCCGACTTCCGCACGCCCACGGCGGTGAACTGCCACGGCTTCGTTACCGTCAACGGTGCCAAGATGTCGAAGTCGCGCGGCACCTTCATCAAGGCCGCCACTTATGCCGAACAGCTGGACCCCGAGTACCTGCGTTACTACTTTGCCGCCAAGCTCACCTCACGGGTCGACGACCTCGACCTGAACCTCGAGGATTTCGCCGCTCGCGTCAACGCGGACCTGGTGGGCAAGGTGGTCAACATCGCCAGCCGCTGCGCCGGCTTCGTCAAGAAGCTGGGCAATGGAAGCCTGTCCGCTCACTGTGCGGAGCCTGAGCTCGTGGCACGCTTCATTGCCGCCGGCGACGGCATCGCCGAGGACTTCGAGGCCCGCGAGTTCGGCCGTGCGATCCGCAAGGTGATGGAGCTGGCCGACGAGGCCAACACCTACATCGCCGACCGGGAACCCTGGGTACTGGCCAAGCAGGATGGGCGCGAGCAGGAAGTACTCGATATCTGCTCGGTTGGCCTCAACCTGTTCCGTCAGCTGATGGTCTACCTGGCGCCGGTGGTACCGGCCATGGCCGAACAGGCGCGGCAGTTCCTGCAGCTCGACTCGCTCGACTGGCACAGTCGTCACGAAGTCCTTCTGGGCCACGACATCGCCAAGTTCAAGCCGCTGATGACCCGCGTGGAACGGGAAAAGATCGATGCCATGATCGAGGCATCGAAGGAGGATCTGGTGGAAGAACAGAAGCTCAAGGAGGCGGTCAAGGGACCGCTGGCCGAAGACCCCATCGCCCCGGAGATCGCCTTCGACGACTTCGCCAAGGTCGACCTGCGAATCGCCCGTATCGCCAAGGCAGACTACGTGGAGGGGGCGGACAAGCTGCTGAAGCTGACCCTGGACCTGGGCGGCGAGAGCCGCACCGTCTTTGCCGGCATTCGCGCCGCCTATGCCCCGGAGGCCCTGGAGGGCCGGCTCACGGTCATGGTCGCCAATCTGGCGCCGCGCAAGATGCGCTTCGGCGTCTCGGAGGGCATGGTACTGGCAGCAGGCGATGACGGGGGCATCTACCTGCTCTCGCCCGATTCGGGTGCTGAACCCGGCCAGCGCGTCAGATGACCCCAAGGCCAGCATGAGTACACCAGCAAGGGCACGGCTTCAGCCGTGCTCTTGCTGGTTCAGCACGCCTATTTTTATTAAAGACATGTAGTTTTTGGCCGATAACCGTGTAAGAGATCACCTACTTCAGCGTCGTCAGCCTCTTGCTCCACTGGCGACAAACGACACAGGCGCGCCATATGACCGCACTGTACAGCTCCCTGCGTAATCGTTTCCTCCTGTCGCTATGTGCCGTGCTGTGCCTGGCCCTGCTTGCCCTTGTAGCGATTGCACGCTTCCAGATCATGCCGATCCTGCTGGAGGACGAGGAACAGTATGCCGGCAGTGAACTCGACCGAGTCGAGCGCGCCATCGGCAGTGAACTCAATCACATGCGGCGCCTGGTGGAAGACTGGGCCTTTTGGGACGACACCTACGACTTCGTTCAGGGCGAACGACCGGAGTATGTCGACTCCAACCTCTATGAGAGCACCCTGGAAACCCTCGATCTCGACCTGATGATCTTTCTCGATGCCCACAATCAGCCCAGTTGGGTGGTGGGCTACAACGACGACGGCGAGTTCACCTCATGCCCCGGCACGGCATCTCCCTGCGACTGGGCCGATACTTATATCGACTTCCTGCAAGCCAGGCTCGAGAGTGAAAACGAGGAATCACAGACCTGGTTGCTGGCCAAGCCCGAACTGGCCATGGCGGCCATGTCGGGCATCTACCAGAGCCGGGAAGAGTCCCCGTCAGCCGGCTGGCTGCTGATGGTGCGCCCCCTCTCGGCGCCCTGGGTCGAACAGCTGCGCGACACGACCGGCATCGACCTGAACCTGACCAGCATCGCATACGACAATGACATGGCTCGCGACAGCCTTGAGCGCATATCAGCCAATCGCATGGCGGCCAGCCGAGCGGTCGAGGCCATGCCCGACGACCAGCTGGTTCGCATCGATACGCTGCTGCCCCGCCAGCGCTATCAGGCCAGCCTGGAAACCTTTCGTTTCGCCCTCTACTGGACAGTCGGCGTACTGGTCGTGACCCTGCTGGTTGTACTGTGGCTCCTCGAGAGAATCGTGCTGGCGCCGATTCGCCAGTTCTCGCACTTCACCCAACGCGTGCATCATGATGCGATACCGCCCACCATGCCCGCGTCCCTGCTGCAGCGTCGCGACGAGATCGGCACCCTGGCCCAGGAGTTTCGTAATCTCCTCGACCATCAGCAGCAGCAGTCCGCCCTGCTGCTCGAATTGTCGCAACATGATTCGCTGACGGGCCTCGCCAACCGCCGCCTGTTCGATGAACGTCTCGGAAAGGCCATGCACGTGGCGCAGGCTTCGGGCCATGAGGTGTCGGCATTGATGATCGATATCGACCACTTCAAGCTTTACAACGATCACTACGGTCATCTTGCCGGCGATGAGTGCCTGATTGCGCTTGCTGAGTGCATGCAAGACCATCTGGGCTCCCAGCTCTTCCTGGCAGCCCGCACGGGTGGGGAGGAGTTCAGCGTGCTGCTGCCGGACACCTCGCTCGAAGCCGCCATCGATCATGGGGAGGCGCTGCGCCTGGCCATCCAGGAGCGAGCCCTGCCCCATGCCACCTCGCCAACCGCCACCTGCGTGACGGTGAGCATCGGCGTTGCGAGCTGCCACCCCAGCGCGTTGAGTGATCCTACTGCGCTGATGCAGGCCGCCGACAGGGCGCTCTACCGGGCCAAGGAGAGCGGTCGGAATCGGGTCAAGGCCGGCGCTGCCGGTCGACACGAGACGACCACGACGCCGTCGAGCTGACGCGGCAACTGGCTGTACGCCGGTACCTGTTCAGCATCAAAGCACGTACAATATCGGCCTGTCGACGAGCCCAACAAGGAGCCACTGTGACGGGCCAGCACGTTCTGATCGACACCATCGACGACGCCCTGCCGCAGACCCAGTGCGGCAAGTGCGGGCACCCCGGCTGTCGCCCCTATGCCGAAGCCATCGTGGCCGGGGAGCCGATCAATCGCTGCCCGCCAGGTGGCGATGCCACCGTCGCGCGACTCGCCGAATTGACCGGGCGCGAGCCCACGCCGCTCGAAGAGCCCCACCAGCCCCCCCTGGTGGCCTTGATTCGCGAGGCGGAGTGTATCGGCTGCACCAAGTGCATCCAGGCCTGCCCGGTCGACGCCATCCTGGGGGCATCCAAGCGCATGCATACGGTGATCGCGGCGGAGTGCACCGGCTGCGAGCTCTGCGTCGCACCCTGCCCGGTCGACTGCATCGACCTCTTGCCCCATCCCGGCTGGGTGGCAGCCGACAGCGAGGCAGCCAAGCAAGAGTATCTGGACGCTCGTGCCCGCAAGGGCCGCCAACGCTTCACGGCTCGCAACCAGCGCCTGGCACGCCAGGCACGGGAAAAGCGCCTGGAACGCCAGCGGCGCCTGATACGCCAGACCTCACGCGCCAGCCGCGGCGCTTCGGACAACCGGCTCGAACAGCGTCAACGGCAGATGGCGGTCAACGCCGCCGAACAGGCCCTGCGCCGGGCCAGGCAGCAGTTGGCCCATGCCGAGCGCCAGGGCACTGTCGACGCGATCGCGTCGGCGCGGGATCGGGTAGCACAGGCCAGCAGTCTGCTCGACGACGCCCGCGCATCCCTCGACATCACCCCATCCCGCTGACCTCCAGAGAATCGGCCCCGAGATGAACGCCCAGAAACGCCACGAGATCTTTACACGACTGCGAGAGCACAATCCCGAGCCCACCACCGAGTTGCACTGGTCGACCCCCTTCGAGCTGCTCACGGCGGTACTGCTCTCCGCCCAGGCCACGGACGTCGGCGTGAACAAGGCCACCGCAAGGCTGTTCCCGGCGGCCAATACGCCACAGGCGATACTCGACCTCGGTATCGACGGGCTCAAGGAGCACATCAGGACCATCGGCCTGTACAACACCAAGGCCGAGAACCTGATGAAGACCTGTCGCATTCTGGTCGAACAGCATGGCGGCGAAGTCCCGAGAACCCGCACCGACCTGGAAGCGCTGCCCGGCGTCGGCCGCAAGACCGCCAACGTGATCCTCAATACCGCCTTCGGCGAACCGACCATTGCCGTCGACACTCATATCTTCAGGGTCTCGAACCGCACCGGTCTGGCGAAGGGCAAGGATGTGGTGGAAGTGGAAAAGAAGCTATTGCGCCATGTCCCCAGGGAGTTTCTACAGGACGCCCACCACTGGTTGATCCTGCACGGACGCTACACCTGCGTGGCGCGCAAGCCGCGCTGCGGCAGCTGTGTCATCGAGGATCTCTGCGAGTTCAAGGGCAAGATCGACATCGCCTGAGCCACGACTTCGACCAAGGGCGGTTTTGCATATTCGCGCAAGCTGTTGGACGATAGCGACTCAGGCAAGCCGACAATAACAACGATCGAGCCGCTCCATGCGCATCCACGACCGCCCCATTCAAGAACGAATCGAGGCGCTGCTCTCCCTCTCCCGGGAGCACGCCGACACCTTCTGCAGCCCCTCCGCCTGGCTGGCTCGAGAGCGCTATCTCGCCGCGCATCCCACGCGCATCGTGGTCATGAAGTGCATGGACGGCCGTATTCACATTCCCCATGCCACCCGCACACCGCTGGGCATAATCACGCCCTTTCGCAACCTTGGCGGCATCTTCCATCTCGGCTGGCCCTACCTGGGCGAAATGCTCACCGATACGGTGTACGAGGCGACTCGCGGCGGCCATGGTGTGCTGATGATCATCACCTATCACTTTTCACGGGGCGAGAAGAATCGCGGCTGTGCCGGCTTTGACTGTGACGCCGAGGCTGCCCTGTCCCACGCCCGAGAGATCCGCGCGCAGGCCGAGCAGCTGTTCGGCCATGACCATCGTCATGTCTATCCCCTGGTCTGTGGCTTCGAAACCGACGGCGACGCCTTGATCGTGCATGGCGACGGCGACACACGCCTCGACATGAGCGAACTGTGCCTGGCCGACACCAGCGACCTGGAGCGGCGGGTCACCGTCCTCTGCCCCGACATGCCCAGCGATATTCGTCGCGACCTGCTGCCACTGCTGGAAGGCAACCTGCAGCATGTGGATTCACTGCGGGGCGTCGCCCGCAAGCTCGATATCGAGCATCGGGAATGGGTGATCTGCGTGGGTCGCGGCTTCGACTTCCTGCACCTGCCCAATACCGCCCTGATCGTCGGGCCCTATAGCCCCGACCTTTCGCAGCCCGTCGGCACCGCCGCAGCCATCATCGATGCCAACATGAAATCCAGCAGGATTCCCGATGACGGCTTCCTGCTGCTGGCCTCGACCCCCTACCAGGAGGTCGGCGTCGACCGAGCCCGGGCCGTGATGAAGTCCCACTTTCTCACGGAGTTCGCCACTCAGGTCATCCACCGCGAACACCCGAAACTGGCCAAGCGCATGCTTCGGCGTACCGCCGTGGTCCATTGGCCCAGCCGCCGGCTGGAACTGCTCAGCGACGCCTGACCCGCCGGAGATCGACATGAGCGACCTTAAATTCCTGCTGTTGCCACCCACCCTCAATGTGCTGCTGGTATTGCTCGGGTTGATGCTCGGGCTTCGGAGCCTGCTTGGCGCACTGCTGGCAATGCTGGGCCTGGTCGGGCTGCTGGCACTCGCCACCCCAGTGGCCAGCCACGCCCTGCGCCAGGGCCTGGAGCCCTACCCCGTACCGATGCCCAGCCAGTTGGAGACCGCGCAGGCCATCGTGATCCTGGGCGGCGGCCGCAACTACGATGCCCCGGAATTCGATTGGGGCGATGCCCCCGCCAACGCCACCTGGCGACGCCTTGCCTACGGGGCGCATCTGCATCGCAGCGTCGAGCTGCCGATACTGGTCAGTGGAGGCCGGGTGCATGACGAGCACAGTGCCGAAGCCAGCCTGATGGCGGCAGCGCTGCGCGAGGTCTTCGACGTGCCGGTTCGCTGGCTGGAAGGCGAAAGCCGAAATACCGCCGAGAATGCGCGCTTGAGTGCCGAGATGCTGCGCACCGACGGCATCACCCGGGTGGCATTGGTATCACAGGCCTGGCATCTGCCGCGTGCCGTGGCGGAATTCGAGGCGCAGGGGTTGAGCGTGGTGCCGGCGCCCACCGAGTTCAGCAGTCCCCCGCCCAAGGGGGTTGCCGCCTGGATACCCCGTGCGTATCACCTCAACCAGAGTACCCGGGCACTGAACGAGTGGCTCGGACGGGGCGAACAGGCACTGCGCCGTCAGCTGCGGCGACACTGAAGACCCCGCCTCTCTCTCCTGCCGGCTCCTGCCGGCTTAGGCCATCTCCGGCAGTGGCGGGGGCATCACCTCCGCCCAAGGGCGCAGGGGGGCGGTGAGCTGGGCGGGCCAGTCGCGGTCGTTGGCCACCTGGGCGCGTTCGCGGCTACGCTCCAGGGCCGCCAGATCGATCTCGTGGCAGGCCCAGAGCGCCTCGTCGTGGGTGGTGGCCAGCACCCCATCGGCAGGGAAGCCGTGATCCATGGGAGCATAGAGGGCCGCCTCGCCGGTGTTGACGTCCAATGCCGGGCTCCAGGGCGCCTCGCCCGCGGTTACCGCCTGGGCCACGAAGAAGCGGTTCTCCAGCGCCCGGGCCAGGCAGCCCACCCGCACCCGGGTCGCGCCGGCCGCGGTGTCGGTGCAGCTCGGCACCAGCAGCAGGCGCACTCCAGCCTCGTACTGGGCTCGCACCGGCAGCGGGAACTCCACGTCGTAGCAGACTGCGATCCCCACCCGGTGGCCATCGCAGTCGAAGCCGTGCAGCGCATCGCCCGGCTCGATCACACCGCTGGACGTCTCGTAGCCGGTGAGCTGCAGCTTGTCCTGCCAGCCGTGCAGGCCGTCCGGGGCGAACCAGTCGGCACGGTTGCGGTAGCGGCCGTCGCCCACCTCGATCAGGAAGCTGCCCGGCACGATATAGAGATCGAGTTCCCGGGCGAGGCGGCGGTAGAGGTCACACCAGGCCTGACGCAACGGCTGCAGTGCCGCCAGGGAAGCGTGCAGGTCATCGCGCACCTCGGGGGCGAAGCCGGCCGCGAGCTCCAGACTCAGGTACTCGGGGAGTACTGCGACCCGGGCACCCAGCGCCTTGGCCTCGCCCAGGCAGGCCGCCTGGCGACGAGCGAAGGCGTCGAAGTCCGCCGGCATGCCGATCGGATACTTGGCCACCGCCACCCGCATCACGCCTCGGCCCCCACCTGGCACAGCCACTCCTGCAGGTTGTAGTAGTTGGTGACCCGGGTGATCTTGCCGTCGCGTACCTCGAAGAAGGCGCCGCCCGGCAGCACGTAGCGCTGGCCCCGGGCCGGCGGAAGCCCCTCGTCGGTGGCACGGTACTCGCCGTGCACCACGTACTCGGCGGCCGCCCGCGCCCCGTCGGGCGTGGCCATGACGACGACATCCTCAAGGCGCTCCACGTAGCTGCGATCCATGCGCGCCAGGAAGGCACGGAAGGTCTCGCGGCCACTCTCCCGCTCACCCTGGTTGAGGTCGTGCACCACCGCCTCGTCGAGGCAGGCCAGCATCGCCTCCCAGTCGCCGCGGTTGAAGGCCGCGTAGTAACCCTGAATCAGTTGCACGCTGTCGGACATGGCCCCTCCTGCCAATCACGGTGATTCGAAAGGCGCCAGTGTAGCCAGAGTGAGGCCTCGGGGGCACCACATGCCCGACACGAAACTATTGCTCCACGACAGGCTCCTGGAGCCCACGCTTAGAAACCGAGCGCTTCCAGTCGATCGGCCAGCCCTTCGAGGACGTCGATTCCTTGGACGTCGGTGGGCAACCAGGGAAGGCGCGGGCGCGGCAGTCTCGTCAGTTGGTCATCGATACGTGCCAGATAGGTGGCCTCCTGCTCGCGACGGGCACGCAGGAACTCCCCATCGGCATCATCGGGAATCACCCGATTGACCAGGGTGCCGGCCACCGGGATATTGACCGCCTCCAGCGCCTCGACGGCACGCACGGTCTCCAGGATCGGCAATCGCTCAGGTGTCATGACGAACAGAAAGCTCGTCTCCTGCGGATTTTCGATGCGGCGACGGGCACGGTGAAACAGCCGCCGCCGATCGATCAAGGTGCGAGCGATATCCCGGGTCCTGTCATCCAGGTCGCTCAGCGGATCTTCCTGGGGGTCGTCGAAGGGGGTCGCCACATCGCGACCCCGCTTGGGCGTCAGGTGCGACAGGACCTTGCCCAGCTCTTCGGACTTGCGGCTGTGGGACAGGAGCCCATCGGTCCAGGCGGCCATCGCCTCCGGCAGCGTCAGCAGCCGCAGCGTATGGCCGGTGGGCGCGGTATCGAAGATGATCAGGCCATAGGGCGCCTCGTCGTCAGTCACCAGCCGCGAAAGTCGCTCCAGCAGCGCGGCTTCCTGGGTGCCGGGCGACTGCCGCGTCAAGCGCATCTGGCGCTCGAGCTCCTTCATCATCTCCGGCGCGGCATAGCGGCGCATCTGCTCGGTGACACGGGACAGGTGCGCTTCGACCTCGATGTCCGGGTCGATCTCCATGGCATCCAGGTTGGGGAGCAGCCGACGCGGGGTATCGCCCAGCTCCCGGTCGAAGACGTCACCCAGGCTGTGCGCCGGGTCGGTGGAGACCACCAGCACGCGGCGATCGCGCCGCGCCGCCAGCACCGCCAGCGAGGCGGCTACGGTGGTCTTGCCGACACCGCCCTTGCCGCCTACCCAGAGCAGGCGTTTATCTAGAAGATCCTTCATGCTTTTCTCAACATGTGCCTAACAGCACTTGAAATGATCCAGCGGCGAGCGCTCCATGCCCATGCGGCGGTGCCAGTCGTGGAAGCGCTCGAGCAATAGCGGCTGGAGCTCCAGGGTGTAGTAGGCGGCCGGATTGGGTACGCCCATCATCTCGGAGAACACCAGCAGCATGAACAGGTCGTCCTCGTCTCGCCGTGCCCGGGCAATTGCACCGCGGTAGCGCGAAGAGTAGACCTCCTCCGCGAAGAAACGGGCCTGGCCGAGCCAGGCCCGAATCCGTTCGAGACGAGGATCATGACCGCTGCCATGATCGTCGTGCATACGCTAATCCTCCACTGTCAATTGTCGGCCTGCTCGGCCATCTCGGCCCGCGAACGCTTGAGGGCCGACGCGCACTCCATGGCCACCATGATCGCGGCAATCAACACCACGATATCGACAATCAGCAGGAAATAGTTGCCCTGCTCGAAGAAGGTGCGCAGCTGGATCAGCAGGGCCGCTATGGTCATTACCAGCAGGAAGCAGAGCGGCACCAGCGTGTACCACATGGGACGACGCAGGCGCACCAGCATCACGGTGATGACCAACAGCGTCAGGCCGGCAAGCAGCTGGTTGGTGGTGCCGAAGAGCGGCCAGATGATCATGCCACCGGTGCCGTCGGCGCCACCGGCACCGAAGGCCAGCAACAGGCAGCTGCCCACCGCCAGCAGGGTTGCCGGCGCGTTCTTCTTCATCCAGGGCTGGTTATAGATCTCGCCCCACTCCTGGAAGATATAACGCTGCAGACGCAGCCCGGTATCCATGGTGGTGCCGGCAAACAGCGCCGCCATCACCGTGAGCAGGGTCGCCGCGGTCGCTTCCGGCAGGCCAAGGCCATTGTGGATCATGAAGGCACCGCCTTCGACGAAGGCCGTCACGCCACCGGCCCCGAAGGCGGTATACATGGCTTCCCAGTCGGCGAAGGTCGCAAAGCCGGCCGTGGCGGCCAGGATCGCGGCGAGTGCCAGCATGCCTTCGCCCACGGCCCCGAAATAGCCCACGAAACGAGCGTCGGTTTCCTTGTTGAGCTGCTTGGAGGTGGTGCCCGAAGAGACCAGTCCGTGGAACCCCGAGATGGCACCACAGGCGATGGTGACGAACAGCAGCGGCAGCATCGAGGGCGTCCCGGCGGGCACGTTGTCGTTGACCATCGGTGCCACCAGGGTCGGGTTGAGCAACAGGATGGCACCGTAGAGGACGATCAGGCCGATGAACAGCTGGAGTCCGTTGATATAGTCACGTGGCTGTAGCAGCACCCACACCGGCAACAGCGAAGCGATGGCCGCGTAGGCAAAGAGAATCAGGATCCATACCGCATTGCCGGAAAGCCCGGCCACCTCGGCGGGCATCTGCAACGGTACGGAGGGCCCGATACCGATCAGGGCATAGAGCGCAATGACACCGATGATCGAGACCATGGGCAGGCTCAGCATGCGGCGATAGATCAGTTGCCCGATGATCAATGCGACCAGGATCGCGCCCCAGACCGGCACCACGGCGCTGGAGAAGTTCATCATCAGGCCCGCGATCACCACGGCGAATACCGCATTGACCATCAGCAGCACGAGGAAGATGACGATCATGAAGATGCTGCGGGCGCGCTTGCCGACCACGTCGCCGGTCAAGGCCCCGACGGACTTGGCCCTGTTGCGTACGCTGGCCCAGATGGCGCCGAAGTCATGCACACCGGCAAAGAAGATGGTCCCGAAGACCACCCAGAGAAAGGCCGGAAGCCAGCCCCAGATCACGGCGATGGCGGGCCCCACGATGGGAGCCGCCCCGGCCACCGAGGTGAAGTGATGCCCCCAGAGGATGAAGCGATTGGTTGGCACGAAGTCAACGCCATCTTCGTACTCGTGGGCGGGCGTCCTGAAATCCGGGTCCAGGCGGTAGATCTTCTCGGCGATGAACTTGGAGTACAGGAAGTACCCCGCCGCCATCGCGGCAAGACCCAGGACCAATAAAACGATTGCGCTCATTCTGGTCGGCTCCTTTGCAAGGATTCTTGGTTCTTTTCGGCTCACGTGTTGCGCGAGCGGTGGCGCGTGCAGTGCCGAATCACTGCACGTTCGAGGATGAATTGCGCGAGGCCGACATCATCCGGAAATGCCGTGGAACACCCAAAGCCTAGACCACGAATGGCCTCTCTCACCATGCCTGTGCACGAATGCCATACCATGGCGGTCAACAGGGAGTGCCGCTGCCTTCCGCCTAGTCAAAGGTCTTAATGTCCTTACCAAGGCGAACACGTTACGCTGCCTTCAACGTCAGACGCTTTCCAGAATATCGAGACTCCCATGCAAGAGATCCTGCTTCACTTCGCCATGGCCGCCACCTTCGGCGCCTTCACCGGCTCGCTGTTCCGCCTGACACGCCGGCCCGGCTATGAGCGCCCCTTCATGTTCCCGGTCGTGGGCCTGATTGCCGGCATCACCGCCTACATGATCTTTTATGTCCTGGCGTCGACCACCGGCGCACCGACCTGGCTGCTGCCCATACTCATCGTGCTTCAGGTCTGGCTGTGGCTGGGGCCATGGGGACCCAAGTTCAAGCGACTCGAAAAGAACGGGGACGAAGGCCGATAGCGCCGTCGTCTCTTGCCCTTTCCCTATTCCGTGCTTCCCATCTGCCCGTTGTGATGGCGGGCTTTCAGTCGTTGCCGTCCGGGCCCTCCTGCCAAGGTCGTCTTTGCCGGCCTCCCCGCGCCCACTAGACTGATCAGCAACAAGGTATAAAAGATCCCATATAAGGAGTATCCGATGGCCAAGGTGCTGGTGGTAGACGATGAACCCAACATCGTTCTGTCGATCGAGTTCCTGATGCAGCAGGCCGGCTTCGATGTGGCCACCGCCGAGGATGGCGAAAGCGCACTGCAGAGCGTCGCGGAAACGCCACCGGATCTGATCCTGCTCGATATCAGCCTGCCAGGCATCAGTGGCTTCGATGTGCTGGAGCAGCTGCGCGGCGACCCACAGCATGCCAGGCTGCCGATCATCATGCTCACGGCCCACGGCCGCGAGGTCGAGCGTGAAAAGGGGCTGGCTCTGGGGGCCGACGACTATGTGACCAAGCCCTTCTCCACCCAGGCCCTGGTCGAGAAGGTCAAGGCCCTGCTCAGCGAGGATGCCTGATGATGCGGGGCAAGCTCCCGAAGCGTCAGCGTTTGATCGGCCTGTGGCTGCTGCTCAGCGGTATCAGTATCTTCGGCGGGGCCATCTTTGCCGCCTGGCTGGATAGCCTCTTCCAGCCGCAGGGGCTGGCCCGGCTGGTGCTCTGGCTGGGCTGCTTCTCCGGCGGCGGCACGATCTTCCTGGTGGGGCTGCTGCTCGAGAGAATGCTCTTCACCCCCTTGCGCCACCTGCAGGTTCAACTCGCCCGCCTCGTCGCCAACCCCGACGCCCGTGAGGACTACCCTCCAGAGGGCTGGCTGCGCGGCCTGGGCCCCGATCTCATGCGGGTTCGCGAAGCCTGGCGTGCCGACCGCCAGCGCCTGGCCACCGCCCACGCCGAGGGCGCCCGCAGTGCCGCGCGCATCCGCCAGGAGCTCGAGACGCTGCTGCAGGTCCTCGATACCCCCCTGCTGCTCAGCGATCATCACCGACGCCTGTTGCTGTTCAACCAGGCGGCCGAAACGCTCTTCGGCGATAACCCCGGCCTCGGGCTCGGCAAGCGCCTCGACGCCCTGCTGCCGGTCTCCAGCCTTCAGGACGCCCTGGCCCAGCTGCCGGAAGATGGCGCCCCCCGTGAGCTGCTGATCCCCTGCGACGAGCGCTGGCTGCACGTGGTGATGCGTCGCGTGCCCAACAGCAACGGCGAAACGCTGCTCACGCTGACCGATGCCACCGCCGCCTGGACCAGCGAGATGGGCGCCCGGGCCGGGCTCGCCGACATGCTGCCGCCCCTGCGGCGCCACGGGGCCAGCTTGAGCAGCGCCGCTGAGGCGCTGAGCAGCGCGCGCCATGCCGGCCGGCTGGACGATACCCTTCGCACCCGTCTCGAGTCCGTGATCGATGAGGAGAGCCAGGCCCTGGGCCAGGGCATCGAAAGTCTCGGCAAGCTAATCGAGGACATGCAGCAGCAGGGTGAGCGCCTGGTGCCGCTGTGGTCCAACGACCTCTGGCAGTCGCTCAATGAACGGCTCGGCGACGACCCGCTGGAAGTCCTGCCCATCGGCATGCCCGCCTGGTTCAAGGGCGACGCCCCGGCGCTGCTGGTACTGCTGGAATCCCTGCTGGAGCGCCTGCGGCACCATGCCGGTACCACCTCCTTCGAGGGCGAGATGCTGCTCGGCAACCGGCGTGTCTATCTCGACCTGATCTGGCCCGGCAAGCCGCTCTCCCAGCGCGAGCTGGCGACCTGGAGCGACCAGCGTCTCGACGCCCTGCCGCTGTCGCCCCGTGTCGGTGACCTGCTGCGCCAGCACGCCAGCGATGCCTGGAGCCTGGCCGACAGTGACGGCAAGTACGCCAGGCTGCGCTTGCCACTCCCCGCCGTGGAAAGAGTCGGCGCCCCCCGCACGCCGGCGGCACCGCGCCCCGAATTCCATGACTTCGGCATCGCCGACCTGCCGCCGCCCGATGCCGAACTCGCCCGCAGGCCCCTGCGTGCCCTGGAGATCGTGGCCTTCGATACCGAAACCACGGGCCTCGAACTGCGCCGCGGCGACACGGTGATCAGCATCGGCGCCTGCCGTATCGTCAACGCCAGGCTGCTGGCCAGCGACGTCTTCGACGTTCGGGTCGACCCCGGCAAGCCGATCCCCCCGGCCAGCACGGCGATCCACGGCCTCACCGACAGTGACGTCAGCGGCGCTCCCCCGCTGCCGGTCCTGCTGCCGCGCTTTCGCAACTACATCGGCGACGCGGTGGTACTGGCGCACAACGCCGCCTTCGACCTGCTCGCGTTGCAGCCCCCGGGGGCCAGCGTCACCCTGGATATGCCGGTGCTGGATACCCTGCTCATATCGCGGGCCCTGGACGAGAGCCTGGATGGACATGACCTGGATACCCTGGCCGATCGATATAGCCTCCGATTCCCTCCCGGGACGCGACACACCGCGCTGGGCGACGCCCGGGTCACGGCGGAGCTGTGGCTGGCCCTGCTTCCACGCCTCGAAGCGAGGGGGATCGAAACCCTGGAGCAGGCGCTCGCGCTGCAGGCCAGCGCCTTCGACAGGGAGGACGCCTGCACATGAGCGAATCCAGGAACGAAACCCGCACCCATGCGCGACTGATCACCTTGATCTGCCTGGCCGCCCTGCTGTTCTCGCCTCCTCTGGTACTGATCTTCGATCGCCCCGCCGAGCAAGGCCTGTCGTGGTTGCCCCTCTATCTTTTCGTCGTCTGGCTGATAGTGATCGGGCTGGCCGCCTGGCTGATGGAACACCGGCAGGAGGATAGCTGACGCGATGAGAACCGATCCGGTGGTGCTGACGGTCGCCTTCGGCTACCTGGCGCTGCTGTTCGTCATTGCCGCCTGGGGCGACCGGCGTGCCGAACAGGGCCGCTCGGTGATCGGGTCGCCCACCGTCTACGCCCTGTCAATTGCGGTCTACTGCACCGCCTGGACCTTCTATGGCAGCGTCGGGCGTGCCGCCGAGTCCGGCCCCAGCTTTCTGTTGATCTACCTGGGCCCGACCCTGGCCATGCTCATGGCCCCCTTCATGATTCGCAAGATGGTGCGCATCGCCAGCACCCAGCGCATCACCTCCATTGCCGACTTCATCAGCGCCCGCTACGGCAAGAGTTCGAGCCTCGGCGCCCTGGTGGCACTGATCGCCCTGATCGGCATCACCCCCTATATCGCCCTGCAGCTCAAGGCCATCACCCTGAGCCATGCCGTGCTGGTCAACTATCCGGAAGCCGCCGACTTCCGCCTGGCCGACGAAAGCTTCTGGGTCGACAAGTCCTTCTGGGTCGCCCTGGTCCTGGCGGTGTTCATCATCCTGTTCGGAACCCGCCACCTGGACGCCAGTGAGCGCCACGAAGGCATGGTGGCGGCGATTGCCTTCGAGTCGCTGGTCAAGCTGGTCGCCTTCCTGACCGTCGGCGTATTCGTGGTGTTCGTGCTGTTCAATGGCCCGATGGACCTCTTCAGCCAGGTGGCCGAGAGCCCGCGACTGGTGGGAGCCCTGGGTCTCGATGCGGTGCCGGGCGGCGCAACCGGCTGGGTCGGCACCCTGGTGCTGGCGTTCCTGGCGTTCCTCACCCTGCCCCGCCAGTTCCAGGTGCTGGTGGTGGAGAACGTGGACGAACGCCACCTCAGGCGCGCCAGCTGGCTCTTCCCGCTCTACCTGGTCGCCATCAACCTGTTCGTGATTCCCATTGCGATGGCTGGAATGCTGCTGCCCTTCGGCAACAGTGACCCGGATAGCTTCGTGCTGACGCTGCCCCTCTCTGCAGGGCTCGAGGGCATACCCCTGCTGGTCTTCATCGGCGGTCTCTCGGCGGCAACCGGCATGGTGATCGTCGAGACCATCGCCCTCTCTACCATGGTCAGCAATCAGCTGGTGATGCCGCTGCTGCTGCGCTCCAAGCGCCTGCAGCTCAGCTCCCAAGGCGAGCTGGCCGGCTGGCTGCTGGGCATTCGCCGGGTGGCCATCGTGCTGATCCTGCTGCTGGGCTACCTCTACCATGCGCTGATCGGCGACTCTTACAGCCTGGTCACCATTGGCCTGGTCTCCTTCGCCGCCGCCGCCCAGTTCGCACCCGCCTTGTTGATCGGCATGTACTGGCGCGGCGCCACCCGAGTGGGCGCCAGCCTGGGCCTGATCGCCGGCTTCCTGATCTGGGTCTACACCCTGCTGCTGCCCGGCTTCGCCCAGTCGGGGTGGCTCGATCCCGACTTCCTCGAACGGGGGCTCTGGGGGGTGGGCTGGCTGCGCCCCTATGCGTTGTTCGGCCTCGAGGGCTGGGACATCTACAGCCACTCGCTGCTGTGGAGCATGCTGGCCAACGTCGGCATCCTGGTCGGCGTTTCCCTGTTTACCCGCCAGAGCCCGCTGGAGCAGACCCAGGCGGCGCTGTTCACCAATGCCATGAACCCGGGGCTGCAGCACACCTCCCTGTGGCGTGGCCAGACCACCCGCGGCGAACTCCAGAGCCTGCTCAGCCGCTACCTGGGGGCCAACGCCACCGCCCGGATACTCGCCGACCAGAAGAGCAGCCGGGACAACTCCGACCCGGCCCCCCCGGCGATGATCGCCCGCGCCGAACAGGCCCTGTCGGGGGCACTGGGCAGCGCCTCGGCAAGGGTGCTGATCAACTCCGTGGTGCGTGGCGAGGCCCTGGACCTGGAGTCGATCCTGAGCATTCTCGACACCACCTCCCAGACGCTCGAGTACAACCGCCGTCTCGAACAGAAGTCCAACGAGCTGGCCAAGATCGGCGAGGAGTTGCGTACCGCCAACGAGCGCCTGCGCGAGCTCGACCGACTGAAGGACGAGTTCGTCGCCATGGTCAGCCATGAACTCCGTACACCGCTCACCTCGATACGCGCCTTCGCCGAGATCCTGCGCGACGGCAAGGACCTGCCGGAGGACAAGCGCATTCATTTCCTCGAAGTGGTGGTGCTGGAAAGCCAGCGGCTCTCCCGCCTGATCGAGGAGATACTCGACCTGGCGCGGCTGGAAAGCGGCAGGCTGACCCTGACGCCGCAGAAGCTGGACCTGGTGTCGTTGACCCGGCACAGCGTCGACGCCGTCCACCGCCTGCAGGAAGACCGCGGGGTAACGCTGCAGCTGGATATCGACATGGATGAAGCGCCAGTCATCGGCGACCCGGACCGCCTGGAGCAGGTCATCATCAACCTGCTCGACAATGCCGGGAAATTTGCCGACGACGACGATCCCAAGGTTCGCCTCCACCTGACGCGGCACAAGGAGCACTTTCGACTCAGCGTGGAGGACAACGGCCCCGGCATCGCCGCGGAGGAGCGCGAGCGGGTCTTCGAGAAATTCCACCAGATCAAGCGCTTGAGCAGCAGCGCCGGCAAGGCCAAGGGGCGCCCCAGGGGAAGCGGCCTCGGCTTGCCGATCAGCCGTGGGATCGTCGCTCACCTGGGCGGCAGGCTCTGGGTAGAGGACGCCCCCCAGCTCGAGGGTGCCTGTCTGGTCATGGAGCTACCCCAAGCGCCGGAGTGAACACAGCGCCGCGACTATTATGCTGCAACTGCTAAAGAACGACTCCTGCCTGCCGATATCCCCTACTGCCGGCAAGGCATAACGAAACTGCCTGCCCAAGCGTTCAGCTAGGAGCCTGTCGGATTTGACCGATCGTCACGAGAGATTTGGATTTCGAGACAAGTTTATCGATCTGATGAGGCGAATAGCCCGCTATTTAACGAATCAGATCGAATGAAATTGGCCGAAAGACCGGATCTCGCAGTAGATCAGCGTTAAGTCCGACAGGCTCCTAGCCCGACTTACGCCCAATAACGACAAGAATCCGCAAGCAGGCCGCTGCCGTGACGCGACGCTGGCACAGACCGGTGCACGCCACGATTCGCTGCTTCGTCAAATACTCGCCCTGAGACAAGTAACGTCCCATAGAGAGAGCTCCTCCCTAATGAATCGACTAACACGCCTGACACTCACGCAGAAGCTGCTGGGCGCGATCGGCCTGCCGTTACTGCTGGCGTTCATCGCGCTAGGCTTGATCGTCAATACTCAGTTGAACAATGCCATCCCACCGATGCTGGAAGACACCAGTGCACGGCAGGTCGAGGCACGCGCCAACGAAATCAGCCGCTGGATCGAAGGTTACCGGACCCTGCTTTCCGGGCTTGCCAAGGACGAACGGCTCGCCGAAGCGGTACCCGTGGAAGAGCATCTCGACTGGCTGGCCAGCCGTCATCCTGGCGATGCCACCATCGAGTCGTTCTATTTCGCCGATGCCAGCGGCGATACCGTGACCCACACCGGGGCCAGGGCCGACATCTCCGGTCGCGGCTACTTCCGGGAACTGGTCACCGATGGCACGACAGATCGCCTGCTGGCCGACCCGGTGCTCTCCCTGGTCAGCGGCCTGCCCACCGCGATAATTGCCGAGACGATCTTCGATGAAGCGGGCAACCGCGTCGGGCTGCTGGGCATCACCCTGTCGATGGATGCCGTGTCGGAGATCACCTCCGCCATCGACGTCGGCGAGGGCAGCTACGGCTATATGGTCGACAGCAGTGGCATGATCGTGGCCCATCCCGATCCCGACCTGCGCATGAACCTCAACGTCACCGAGGCCGACCAGGCCGGCTTCCAGGGCGCCGACGCACTGGGCCAACGCATGCTCACCGGCGAAGCCGGTATCGGACGGGTGGTGTCGCCCTTCGGTGGCAACGTGACCATGATCTGGAGTCCGATCCCAGGGACCGGGGGCTGGGCGCTCGCAGCGGCCATACCCAGCAATGTCTTTACCGCTGTCTCGACGAATCTACTGCTTTCCCTGCTGATCGTGGGCGTCGTGATCCTGCTGCTGCTGCTGGTCATCGTCGCTTTCTCGGCGCGCAAGGCACTGGCACCCATCAAGCAGACCGCCCAGGCCATGGCCGATATCGCCCAGGGCAAGGGCGACCTGACCCGCCGACTGACGGCCCATAGCCAGGATGAAGTGGGCGAGCTCGCCATTCAGTTCAACGGCTTCGTCGAGCGCATGCAGCGAACCCTGCAGGAAGTTCGCGGTAACGCCCGTACCGTGCTCGCCGGCGCCAGCGACATGGCCGACGGCACCCAGGAGCTCTCCTCGCGGACCGAACAGGCCGCTGCCAACCTGCAGGAGACCTCGGCATCGATGGAGGAGATTCACTCCACCGTCTCGCACACCGCCCAGGCGTCCGAACAGGCCAACGGCCTGGCCACCAACGCCGCCGGCGTGGCCGAGCGCGGCAACCAGGCCATGACCGAGATGCAGGCCAAGATGGCATCCATCGATGCGTCGGCCAACAAGATCAGCGACATCATCGGCCTGATCGACTCGATCGCCTTCCAGACCAACATCCTGGCATTGAATGCCTCGGTGGAAGCCGCCCGTGCCGGCGAGCATGGCAGGGGCTTCGCCGTGGTGGCTCAGGAGGTGCGCAATCTCGCCAGCCGTTCAGCGGACGCGGCCAAGGACATCCGCGGGCTGATCGATACTTCGGTGAAACACACCCAGGAGGGCAGCCAGATCGTCAAGGGCGCGGCCGAACGCATGCAGGAGCTGCGTCAGAGCGTGATCCAGGTCTCGGATGTGATCAGCGAGATCACTGCCGGCGCCCGTGAGCAGACCTCAGGTATCGAACAGGTCAACACCGCCGTGGCGGAGATGGATACCATGACCCAGCAGAATGCCTCCATGGTTCACCAGAATGCCGGCCTGGCCGCCACCATGAGAGACAATGCCCGGCGTCTCGATGAGCTGATGTCAGAATTCATTCTCGGTGAGGAGTCGTTCGTCGAGGCCCGGCCCAGCCGGCCGACGAGCCATCCGGCCCTGCCCTTGGCACCCGCCATCTCGCAGCAGAGAGTGAAGGGCTCGTCCAAGCGCCAGCAACCCGTGCGAGAAGTGGAAGAGGACTGGGAGACCTTCTGAGCCCGCTGAAAGCTTGCTGCCTCCAGGGAGGGAGGCAATACCCCCAGATCAACGCGCTCTCGAACTCCCCTGGACCAGCCTGACCAGGCTGCGGATCGCCTGCATGTCATGGCGAAGCAGCAATCGCTGGTCGTCTTCCAGACGAACCACATCGACCCATCCATCGGGAAAGGCTTCCGCCTTGAGGCTGGCCTGCTGCGCCAACAGCACGTTCTCCTGCAGCCGATCCAGGGCGGCAATCAGGCCGCGGGCCTGGGCAGCTGTCAGTACTTCCTTCAGCACCAATGCGGGCAGTCGCAGGCGCGTATCGATGACACGCACGCCATGGCGAAGCGCCAGCAGCCGCACGGCATTGACCAGCGGCATCAAGCCCTGCAGCTTCAGGTTGATGGCGTTCTCGTGGGGCGCCCCCTCGCCATTACCCGCCAGGCGACCGAAACGGTCCAGGGCCACGGGTGTCTCATTCAGCAGTGCCGCCATCTCATCGAGGAACAGGCTCGAGCGTGGCATCAGTTGCTGAACGTGGTCGCTCAGCGATTCGGCGAGGCCAACGTCGCCATGCACCGGATGGAAATCGAGCAGGATATTACTCTGCTGGACGCGCTTGATGCGTCGATCGCTGCTCCACAGCGTCAACTGGTCGCGCCATTCGGAGAGCCGCTTTCGCCACATCGGCCAGCGCGCCATGACATGGCCGCTACACAGCGGGATCCCCGCCTCATCCAGCCGTGCCGTGAACCGCTCCCCCAGTGACTGGAAGAAGCCATCGATCTCTGTATGCCGCGCGTCCGGGTAGTCGGCGATGATCATGGCGTTGTCCTGGTCCGGCCCCAGCAGGCTCTCATGGCGAGCACCGGAGCCGAGGATCAACACACAAAAAGCGACAGGTGGCTCTCCCCAGCCCAGCCCCTTCATCTCGTTGAGCGAAAGCTGGATGGCCCTGCGGTAGAGCAGTTCGTTATGGTCACTGATCAGTTGGCTGATGCGCCAGGCGGGAATATCGAGCCGCTGCAGCGCCTCGACCAGGCGCGCCTGCCAGGCGTGAGCCACCGCCAGGTCCGGTTCGGGCCCCAGCTCGGTCAGCGCATCACGCAGGGGGGCAAGCAAGGAGGGAAGCGTCTCGGGGGCGGGCAGAGTGTCGGCGGCAAAGAGTTCACGCCAGGACGAGGCACGGTGCAGTAGGCGCATGAAGGCTCCCTGAATAGGCTCCCCCCAGTGTAAGGCCGCACCGTGCTGTTTTCCCTTGTCCTAATGGATAAGGGCCCTAATAGACAAGCCTGATGGCAGGAGCGTATCAGCCCCGCTTGAACATCTCGTCGCCAACCTGATCGATATAGCGCTGGGCCTTGCTGACCATCAGCTGGTCACAGGCGTCGCGGCCGGGCACCAGGTCGGAGCGCTCGAAGCGATGCTCGAGGATTTCGCCGTCAGCGCCCGGCTTGCGGATCCAGCCGCTGACGCGGCACTGGCCACCCTGGTCGGCCGGCTCGGAAATGATCTGGTAGCCCTTGTACTCGACGGCCTCGGCAGCCGGCGCGCTTTTGGGCGTATCGTCACCTGAACCGAACAGGCCAGAGAACAGTTTCTTCAGCATGGGTCTCTCCTGCGCTCGCGAAGCATAGTCTCCCTCCTGCACGGAGGGAGACTCGCCTGGGATCAATCCTGCTTGCGGCCCTTGCCGGCAGCAATACGCAGGCGCAGGGCGTTGAGCTTGATGAAGCCCTCGGCATCCTTCTGGTCGTAGGCGCCGGCATCGTCCTCGAAGGTGGCGATGGATTCGTCGAACAGCGACTGCTCCGACTTGCGCCCGACCACGGTGGCACTGCCCTTGTAGAGCTTGATGCGAACCACGCCGGAGACATTCTTCTGGGTCTCGTCGATGGCGGCCTGGAGCATGCGGCGCTCCGGGCTCCACCAGTAGCCGTTGTAGATCACCTTGGCGTACTTGGGCATCAGCTCATCCTTGAGGTGAGCCTCTTCACGGTCCAGGGTGATCGACTCGATGGCCCGGTGAGCCTTGAGCATGATGGTGCCGCCCGGTGTCTCGTAGCAGCCACGGGACTTCATGCCGACATAGCGGTTCTCGACGATATCGAGACGGCCGATGCCATTGTCGCCACCCAGCTTGTTGAGTGTCTCGAGTACCTCGTGGGGCTTCATGGTCTTGCCGTCGAGGGCCACGATGTCGCCACGCTCATAGGTGAGCTCGACGTAGGTGGGCTGGTCGGGCGCCGCCTCTGGCGAAACACTCCAGCGCCACATGTCCTCTTCCGCCTCGGCCCAGGGGTCCTCGAGGATGCCGCCCTCGTAGGAGATGTGCAGCAGGTTGGCATCCATGGAGTACGGCGACTTCTTCTTGCTCTTGGAGAAGTCGACGGGGATGTCGTGCTGCTCGCAGTAGGCCATCAGCTTTTCGCGGGACGTGAGGTCCCACTCGCGCCAGGGTGCAATGACCTTGACGCCGGGCTTGAGCGCGTAGGCGCCCAGCTCGAAACGCACCTGGTCGTTGCCCTTGCCGGTGGCGCCATGGGAGATGGCGTCGGCGCCAGTCTCGTTGGCGATCTCGATCAGGCGCCGGGCGATCAGCGGACGTGCGATGGAGGTACCCAGCAGGTACTCGCCTTCATAGATGGTGTTGGCACGGAACATCGGGTAGACGTAGTCGCGAACGAACTCCTCGCGCAGGTCCTCGATGTAGATCTCCTTGACGCCCAGGGCCTCGGCCTTGGTGCGTGCCGGCTCGACTTCCTCGCCCTGACCGATGTCGGCGGTAAAGGTCACGACCTCGCAGCTGTAGGTTTCCTGCAACCACTTGACGATGACGGATGTGTCCAGGCCGCCGGAGTAGGCGAGCACGACCTTCTTGACATCGGACATTCGGGGCTCCTTTCTGGTAAGCGTCATAGGCCGTCAAGTATAGCGTGGCTGATGCCCGACGAATACCGGCGGCGGGACGTGCGAGCGGCAAACTGCTAGACTTTCGCGGATTCAGCGGGGCCTGGCCCCGACTTCTCTCGAGCCGACCAATAAGGAACACGATGCTCACGATAAGGAGAGGCGCATGAGTGAGGCGATCGCCCGCGAGCTGATGGCCCAACGGTTTCGAAGCTTCCTGCCCGTCGTCGTGGATCTGGAAACCGGTGGCTTCAATGCCGAACGAGACGCAATACTCGAGATCGCCGCGGTGACCCTGACCATGGACCCGGAGGGCAACCTGATCCCGGACGCCACCTACGCGTTTCATGTGCAGCCCTTCACGGGCGCCAACGTGGAGCAGTCGGCACTCGACTTTACCGGCATCAAGCTCGATGACCCGCTGCGCCAGCGTGTCGCTCTCAGCGAATCCGACGCCCTGGGGGAGATATTCAGGCCGGTGCGCAAGTCGATCAAATCCCATGGCTGCACCCGGGCCGTGCTGGTGGGCCACAATGCCGCCTTCGATCACGGTTTTCTCAATGCCGCCGTCGCTCGCTGCGGCATCAAGCGCAACCCCTTCCACCCCTTCTCCAGCTTCGATACCGCGACCCTGTCGGGCCTCATCTACGGCCAGACGGTACTGGCCCGGGCGTGTCGCGCCGCCGGCATCGCCTTCGACAACCAGGAAGCCCACTCGGCGCGCTACGACACCGAACGTACCGCCGAGCTCTTCTGCGCCATCGTCAATCGCTACAAGGATCTCGGCGGCTGGGCCCTGGCACAGCGGGAGCAGGGGCTGGAGGAATTCTAGGCCGACACGACACGGACTCGCGAATTCGCCTCGCGGGTCCGTGTCGACTATCCGAAGCGACTGTCCAAAACACTAGCCAGGGAGATCAGTCGTTTCCGCCCTGCTCCTCCTGCTCCTTGGCAGGCATCGCTGGACCTTGATCGACTTTTTGCGAATGAGTGCGATCAGCAGCAACGACGAAGGCTGACCCAAGCGCTCAAACCGCCATCAATTCAATATCCTTATAGATATATTTGATATTAATGTAATGCAGGTCACTTTAATTAATAGTATCCTCCACTCGTCTAGCACCCAAGATAGCCGAAGTTAAATTAGCCGATCGCCAAAGAGCAAAAAGTTCAAATATATTTAATTTAAATAAAGTAACAATAATTCAATCAATAACTGTTGCAATTCCATTTCATACCTGAAGCGCACGCAGCCCTCATCGATAACGCCAACAATCTATCCCAGGCCGAAGAACCGAAAGAAAAAAAGCATTTTTTCTCAGCGACAGGAACGTTGGCACAGTTAAGTGACTCCTACTTTACTCATTATCCAATGCAGTATTAGAGGATCTTTTGACCTCACAATTTGCTTACCCTGACGGCTCTATGGGGACCCCTTGGGATTCTCACCTTGAGGGAGAGCACTAACACTGCTGGAGATATTGAAGTGACCGACGAACTCAGCCTGCTGGAAGCCCAGCAGGGCGTCCACGAACTCATTGCCCAGCAGGCCCCACTGGAGCAGACCCTTGAGGCGATTGCCCATTGGATCGGCATCCAGTTCCCCGGTGCCGTGGTGGCCTTCATGCGCTTCGACCCAGCGCGCTGCTCGCTCAGCCTGTTTCCCAATCATCGCTTCTCTCGAAACTATTCCGAGCGGCTCCAGAATGTTCCCATCGGTTCTGCAGCAGCCTCTTTCGGGGCCGCTGCCTATCTGCGCCGGCAGGTCATCACGGAGGACATCCAGACTGATTCGCGCTGGGAGCGCTTCCGTAGCGCGGCTTCTGCCGAGGGGCTTCGTGCCTGCTGGTCGAGCCCGGTGGTCACCGCGAAGGGTGATTTACTGGGCACGTTCGGCACGTATTACCACGCGTCCAGCGCGCCCAGCGAATTGAGCAAGAGACGACTTCGCCAAGCCGCGGCCCTGGTCGCCCTGGCAATTGTCAAGGATCGAGACAGCCATCATCACCGAACGCTGGCCGAGTGGCATCGTTCGCTTTTCGTGAACCATCCCCATGGCGTTTACGAGTTCGATTTAGAGGGCAGGTTCCAGCGCGGCAATGCCGCCCTGGAATGGATTACGGGCTACCCCGAGAAGGCCCTGGTTGGCCGCCACTTCAACGACTTTGTCGATGCTGATTACCGCGAGCTGACCCAGGAGGCCTTCGATGCTGCCAAGGCCGGTACTTCACGCCAATACGAAACCGTGGGCACCCATGCTGAAGGACACCCTTATCACCTCGAAGTTACCAATTTCCCAGTGATGGTCGACGGCGAAATCGTGGGCGTCTACGGTATTTGCCATGACATCACTCAACGCAAGCGTCAGCAAAGCGAGCTCCGTCTGCTTCAGCGAGGCATCGAGGCCAGCCCCAATGGGGTTCTCATGGCTGATGCCACCCAGCCAGACATGCCCCTCGTCTATGCCAATGAGGCCTTCTGCCATCTGACGGGATACGCCTTGGACGAAGTGCTCGGAATGAACTGCCGCTTCCTGCAAGGCCCCGAAACCCACCCTGGCGACGTCGAGGCGATCCGGCAAGCCCTGTCGACCTTTAGTAGTGTTCAAGTCACGTTGCTCAATTATCGCAAGGACGGTACGCCGTTCTGGAATCGGCTGGCTATCAGCCCAGTCTTCAACGAGAAAGGCAGCTGCACCCACTTCATTGGCACCATGGTAGACATCACCCGAGACCGTAACCAGGAAGCCCGTATTGCCTATCAAGCTACCCACGACTTGCTCACTGACTTGCCCAACCGGTCGGCGCTGGAGGCTCGCCTCGAGCAGGACTTCCGCTCGAGCAAGCGCAATCAGACATTGCTGGCGGTGATGTATCTCGACCTTGATGGCTTCAAGGCAATCAACGACGGCCTGGGCCACGCCACCGGCAACCAACTGCTGATGGCGGTGGCCGATCGTCTTCGTCTATTGCTTGGCTCCAACGACACCCTGGCACGCCTCACCGGAGATGAGTTCGTCTTCCTGATGCCCGACTTCAAGTCCCGAGACGAAGCGGAAGCCACCGCTGAGCATGTACTTTCAGCTTTGGAGCGTCCGTTCGACATCAAAGGGCGCCCCTTGCATATCAGCACCAGTATTGGGATTGCCAGTAATGATGAGGATGTTCATCAGGCCCATGAGTTGCTACAGCACGCTGATATTGCTGTGGAAGCGGCCAAACAGCAGGGACGCAATACCTGGCAGTGGTATGAAGGTGATGAAAGGCGAAACATCAGCGAGCACGCGCTGCTGCGTCATGACCTTTATACCGCGCTACGTGAAAACCAGTTCGAGCTTTATTACCAACCCATCGTGGATGCCGTCAGTGGACAGATCCGCAGCGTCGAAGCGTTGGTCAGGTGGCACCATCCAAGACATGGGCTGGTGTCTCCTGGAATTTTCATCCCTATCGCCGAGCAGACTGGCCAGATCATACCGCTGGGCCGCTGGGTACTTCGACAGGCCTGCCAGAACCTGGCCGACCTTCACGCCAAAGGCGAGCGCGTGTTTCCAGTGGCCGTCAACATCTCGTCGCTGCAGTTCCGCCGTGACGGTTTCCTCGATGAGCTACGACGCATTTTGGACGAGACCGGCCTTCCGCGCGAACTGCTGGAATTGGAGATGACCGAGAGCATTCTTCTGGGGGGCGCCAAACAGGCCATCGAGATGATCCGTACCCTACGTGGAATGAACATCACGGTTGCCATCGACGATTTCGGCACCGGTTTCTCCAGCCTCAGCTACCTGCGCGACCTGCCTATCCACAAGATCAAGCTGGACCGTGCCTTTATTCGTGACATGCTCACCAACCACAGCAATGCCGCCATCGTTCAAGGCATCATCTCCATGGCCCATCACATGGGCCTGGTGGTAGTCGCCGAAGGTATCGAAGAGCCTGAACAACAGCAAGATCTCATCCGGCGCGGGTGTGACCTGCTTCAGGGGTTCCACTTCGCCAAGCCAATGCCGCTGGAAAGCCTCCGAGCCCTGCCTGACACTCTACCCGTTGACCCTGCTTGATGGCACACGGGGCCAGGTCACGGAAAATAAAAGGAAACGGTGTTTTTCCATTCAAGAAGCATGTCTCGCTTTTCCTTTTTCAAGCTATCGCTCTGGAGACTCGCCGGTGACGCTCAAGCTGCTTACCGCCCGCCTGGTCATGGCTGTCGTTGTGCCTGTGATTCTCGTAACAGCCACCCTGTATCCGATCTTCCAGGCACATCTTGACGCTCGTCTCGATAGTACTATATCCACAGCCAACGCCAAGATTGAAGCCGGCGAAAGATCATTAAAGAGAGAAATCAACGCCAGCATCAATCATCTCTTGGCAACGGCCGAAATGCCATTGCTCAAGCGTTACCTCAATGGCGTGGGAGTCGCCCAGTCTCCGTCTCAGGAAGAGATGGAACAGTTCACCGCAGCCCAGCTGCACACCTTGCTCGATACGCTGTTGCCTCATTATGTCCGTTACACCCAGTTCAGCTTGATAGGGCTCGACGGGCGAGAATTGCTGCGCGTCGGCCATGACCCACTAGACCAGGCAGAGCACCATGTCACCGCTATCTTCTTCCGGGAGGCGATGGCACTTGCACCACGTGACCTCTACATCTCCCCTCCTCGCCGTCATTTGCCACATGAGAGTGGTCATGCCGTTGGCATCCCTGTGATGGATATCACAACGCCGGTATTCGATACGGATGGCACTCGCAAAGGTGTACTACGATTCACGCTGGACTGGCAGTACCTGGCGGCCGACATCCAGCAAAATCTGGTCATGAATGCTTGGGGCCATCCCTTTATGGTGGACGCAGAGGGAACCTGGCTACTTACCGAGGCAAAGGGGCCGCTATCCTTCGGCGGCAGCTTCGCGACTGACTCACCCGAGGTATGGGAAGCCCTCAAGTTACGCCATCGCGGCGAAACGGCTCTCAGCCATCGGCTGGTCATATTCAGTGCGTACGATGCCCGCACCTATCACTACCAAAGCCTAGCCGGCATGGTAGCCAGCCAACCAGGGCGGGACCCCTGGCAGCTAGGTGTCATCATTGACAAGCCCAGCCTCAGCGAGCTACTCGCGGAAGATATCACACCGCTACTGATCACCCTGCTGCTTTACGTTCTGTCCATCACCTTCGGCGTGTTTTGGGCAATCAGCCACCATCGGCAGCAGAGCCTGAGACACCGAACGCAGCGGCTTTCCCATGAGGCTCACCAATATGCTCGTGACGTAAGAGATCTCTACGAGAACGCGCCCTGCGGCTACCATTCACTGGATAGCGATGGCCGCGTGGTCAAAATCAATCGAACCGAACTCGTTTGGCTGGGATACAGCGCTGCTGAGGTGATCGACAAGCGACTTTATCGGGATTTCATCACTCCCGAGACTCGCGAAGCCTTCGACGCCGCCTTCCAGGGAGTCCGGGGTCCGGATCAGGAGGGAGCGGCCGAATGCGAGCTGCTCACCCGCAGCGGAGCGCGGCTGCCCGTGATCATCCAGGCCACGGCTTACATCGCTGCTCACGGCTTCGTGCATTCCAGGGCAATGGTCTTCGACCTGAGCGAACGCAAGGAGATGGAGGAGACACTGGCGCGACAGGCCATGACAGACCCACTGACAGGGCTGGGTAACCGTCGTTTCCTTCAAGATCAGGCGGCCATGGAGATAGCCCGAGCACGACGCAGCGGAGCCCCGCTCAGCCTGATCGCCATCGATCTGGATCACTTCAAACGCATCAATGACGAATACGGCCATGACGTAGGGGACCTTGTCCTGCAGGCTTTCGCCAGGACGGCCAAGGAGCAGCTTCGTGAGGGCGATGTGCTGTGCCGGATGGGCGGCGAGGAGTTTGCCGTCCTGCTCCCTGACACCGCCAAGCATGCAGCCCTTCAGGTAGCCGAGCGACTCCGCCAGGCGCTTGAGACCTCACCGGTAGAAGTCGACCACGATGTCAGCGAAGGGGGGCAGCTCCAGTACACCGCCTCCCTGGGTGTGACGATGGTGATGGCCGAAGAGTCTTCATTGAAGCCGGCGATCAAGCGCGCCGACAGGGGGCTTTATGTGGCCAAGGAGCAAGGTCGCAACCAGGTGAACTGGCAGAACGACACGGCTGACTGAACTGAACTGGGCTGGGCTGGGCTGGGCTGGGCTGGGAGAGCGTACGTATCCCCGGGATCGTCAACGCAGGGCGCTTGCCGAAGAAAGCTCCCACACAGGCCCGGCCGAAACGACACGGACCCGCGAGTTCGCCTCACGGGTCCGTGTCGACTATCCCAAGCGACTGTCCAAGACACTAACCGATCAGGCGTTACCGCCCTGTTCTTCCTGCTCCTTGGCACGTGCCGCCGCGGCCTTGATCAGGGTCTCCAGTTCACCGTTCTGGTGCATCTCGCCGACGATGTCGCAACCGCCGACCAGCTCGCCTTCGACCCACAGCTGCGGGAAGGTCGGCCAGTTGGCGTACTTCGGCAGTTCGGCGCGGATATCCGGGTTATCCAGGATATTGACGAAGGCGAAACGCTCGCCACAGGCCATCAGGGCCTGGACGGTCTGGGCTGAGAAGCCGCACTGGGGCAGCTGGGGGGTGCCCTTCATGTAGATCAGGATGGGGTTTTCGCTGATCTGGCGCTGAATGTTCTCGAGGGTGGTGCTCATGTGCGCTCCTGTTGGATCAATGGTACTGACGGCGCCGCCGAATACCCGACTACGACGCTCAGACTTTGCTCATGGCCCTCATTCTACTGATGACGAGCGCATTGCGCATCCCCCGCGGGCTGGATAGGATGGGGGTTTTTTCGCGCGGAGAGATCCCCATGGCGACACGCCATTTCCTGACCCTGCTGGACCTGAGCCCGGAAGAGCTCCACTACCTGATCCAACGCGCCATCACGATCAAGAACCGCCTGCGTGCCCAGGGGCCTACCTATTCCCCCTTCACCAACCGCACCCTGGCGATGATCTTCGAGAAATCCTCGACTCGCACTCGCGTCTCCTTCGAGACCGCCATGGCGCAGTTCGGCGGCCACGCACTGTTCCTTTCTCCCCGCGACACCCAGCTTGGCCGGGGTGAGCCCATCGAGGATACCGCCCGGGTGCTGGCCGAAATGGTCGATGCGGTCATGATCCGCACCTTTTCCCATGAGGGGTTGGAAGCGTTCGCCGCCGCCAGTTCGGTGCCGGTCATCAATGCGCTCTCCGACGACTACCACCCGTGCCAGCTGCTGGCCGACGTGATGACCTGGACCGAGCTGCGCGGCAGCGTCAAGGGGCGCACCGCCGTATGGGTCGGCGACGGCAACAACATGTGCCACTCCTGGATCAACGCCGCACGGCAGTTCGATTTCCAGCTGCGTATCTGCTGCCCCGAAGGTTATGAACCGCGCCAGGACATTCTCGATGCCGCAGGCGATCGCGTGAGCATCCTGCACGACCCCCAGCAGGCCGTTGCCGATGCCGACCTGATCACCACCGATGTCTGGGCCTCCATGGGGCAGGAGGAGGAGCAGGCCAAGCGTGAAGCGGACTTCGCCGGCTACCAGGTCAGCGAGGCCCTGCTCGACCGTGCCAGTCACGACGTGCTGTTCCTTCACTGCCTGCCGGCCCACCGTGGCGAAGAGATCAGCGAGACGCTGCTCGATGACCCGCGCAGCGTGGTATGGCAGGAAGCCGGCAATCGCTTGCATGCCCAGAAGGCACTGATCGAGTTCCTGCTGCTGGGGCGGGTAGAGGACTGACCAACCTGCCTGTTCCGCCGGCTAGCGCCCGGCGGCACAGGTGGACAACTCGAGCAGCCCTGTCAACGCATGGATGGGCAGCGGCCGCGAGTAGAGATAGCCCTGGTAGGCATGGCAGCCGTGGGCCTCCAGCCAGTCGCGATGCGCCAGGGTTTCCACGCCCTCGGCGATGACCTCCAGCCCCAGATTGCGCCCCAGGCTGATGATCGTGGCGGAGATCATCTCATTCGACGCATCCTCGAACAGGGTGCGTACGAAGGATTGATCGATCTTGAGCTGGTCGAGCGGCAGGCAGCTGAGATAGGAAAGGGATGAGTAGCCGGTGCCGAAGTCGTCCAGCGAGAAGCGCACCCCCATGGCCTGAACCCGCAGCATCGTCTCGCGCACCGCCTCGGGCTCCTCCATGAACAGCGTCTCGGTCAGCTCCAGCTTCAGCCGCTCCGGCCGCGCCCCGGTCGTCTCGAGTACCGCCGCGAGATTGGCCACGAAATCCGGCTGCTGGAACTGCAGCGGGCTGATATTGATTGCCATGGTCAGCTCGGCTGTTCGGGGATCACTGGCCCACCTCGCCAACTGTCGGCATGCCGTCTCCACCACCCAATTACCGATGGCAACGATCAGGTAGCTCTCTTCAGCCACCGGGATGAAATCATTCGGCGGAATCATGCCGTGCTCCGGGTGCTCCCAGCGCAGCAGCGCCTCGACTCCGGTCACCTGCGACTTGCCGTCCACCTGGATCTGATAGAAGAGTTTCAGCTCTCCGCGCCTGGCTGCCTGGCGCAGGTCCGACTCGATCATGGCGCGTCGCACCGCCACCGCCTGCATCACGGGGTCGAAGAAACGCAGCGTATTGCGGCCCGCCTGCTTCGCCTGGTACATGGCCATCTCCGCCTGCTGCAGGCACTCCTCCGCTCGCCCGACACCATCGCCGAGCAGGGTGATACCGATGCTACCGGAGAGCAGGTGTCGGCGCTCGCTCAACCAGCAGGGCTCGGTCAGCTTACCCAGCAGCTTGGTTGCCAGGCGCTCCGCCGCCTGCGAGGTTCCGTCGATGGTCTCGCCCAGGCCCTCCGCCAGGATCACGAACTCGTCGCCCCCGAGGCGGGCCACCAGGTCGACATCGCGACTGACCGCCTGGATGCGCCTGGCCATGAGCTGCAGGAGTTCGTCGCCACACTGGTGACCCAGGCTGTCATTGATATGCTTGAAACCATCCAGGTCGATGAACAGCAGGACACCCTGCTGTTCGCTCTGCCGTGACGCTTCGAGCGCCTCCGCCAGCCTGTCCAGCAACATGCGACGATTGGGCAACCCCGTCAGCGGATCGAAGAAGGCCAGCCGATGCGCCTCCTGCTCGGCGGCCTTGCGGTGCGTGATGTCGCTGATCGTCGCCACGTAGTGGGTGATTTTCCCTTCCGCGTCCTTTACCGCACTGATGGTGACCCACTGCGGATAGGTATCGCCGTTCTTGCGCCGGTTCCAGACCTCACCCTGCCAGCTGCCCTTCTCATGGATGCTACCCCACATCTCACGATAGAAATCCGCATCATGACGGCCGGAATTGAGCAGCCGCGGATTCTCGCCCAGCACCTCATCGGCGCTGTAACCGGTGATGCGTTCGAAGGTGACATTGACCTTGCGAATGATGCCGTCGGCGTCGGTGATGAACATGCCAAGGTGCGTCTCGAACGCCATGGCGGCAATCCGCAGTTCAGCCTCCAGGGAATCATTGATCTGTCGCAGTGACTGCTCGCTGCGCTCAAGCTCCGCCTCCGTACGTGAAAGACGAAGGTAATGAAGCAGAACCAGCAGTGCCAGCACCGCCGTCAGCAGCCAGCCCACGGAAAGTAACAGCACTTTCTGATGCCAGAGGGTGAGCGCACTGAGCACGCCGTATCCGGCCAAGGCCATGCCGGGGAGAATAACGGCGATCGACACGAGATACAGCGCAGTGGCCTGTCGTGTCGACCAGCGCCGCCGCGGCCGCTGGTCTCGAGCATGAATCATCGCTCGATAGCCCCTGAGGTCGTCTCGCCTTCAGTCACCTCGCACCCAGCTCCTGCTTGAGAAGGAGCTCCACCCGGCGGTTCTCGGCGCGGCCCTCTGCGGAATCGTTGCTTGCCAGGGGACGGGTCTCGGCGTAGCCCACCGCGCGCAGCCGCTCGATATCGACGCCCAGCTCGGCCAGGTACCGCAGCACGGCGATGGCCCGCGCCGACGAGAGCTCCCAGTTGGAGGGAAAGCGTGCCGTGGCAATGGGAATGCTGTCCGTGTGCCCCTCTACCGAGACGTCACCGTCGAAGGATTGCAGTAGGTCACGCAGCCGACCCAGCACCTCGCGCCCCTGAGAAGTCAGGTCCGCCTGGCCGCTGGAAAACAGCAGGTTGTCATCGATCCGCAGCGTGATGCCCTGCTGCCCCTCTGCCATGCTGACGCCCTCGATATCGAGTCCGGAGAATTGCGGCTGCAGGCCATCATGGCGCGGCTTGAGCCCCGACCCTGCGACCATACGCGCCGACGCCTCGGCCTGGGGCGTGATAAATGCAGCGATCTCGCCGCCATGCTGGCTTCCCTTGATGGCCAGGCCGTTGCCTGACAACGAGAGCAGCAATACGAACAGGGTGATGAGCAGCGTAAGGACATCGAGATAGCTCATCAGCCAGCCATCGCTGTCGCTCTCCACCGTCGGCGGGGCAAGCATGTCACGCATACCGCGATCAAGCATTCTGCCCCTTCCCTGCTGCCGGCCCCTTCCCTTTTGCAGGCCCATCGCCCGTCGCGCGCGCACGCTCGGACACGATGGGGTCGCGAATCTCGTCATGATAGTTGGCGACAAAGGAGTTGAGGGTCTCCTCGATGAAGGAAGGCAGACGCCGCTTGGTGATCAACGAGATGCCCTCGAAGACCATGTTCATGGCGATGAGCCGCTCTTCGGTGCGGCGCTCGAGCTTCACCGCAATGGGCTTGAAGACGAGGTTGGCCAGCAGGATGCCGTAGAAGGTCGTGAGCAGGGCGATGGCCATCCGCGGACCGATGACGTGAAGATCGCCGGCTTCCATGACCTCCAGCATGTTGACCAGTCCCACCAGGGTGCCGATCATGCCGAAGGCCGGCGCATAGGTGGCCATGGTGCGGAATATCTGGGCCTCGGCATGCTCGCGAGCCTTGAGGCGGGCAATGCGCCAGCGCAGGAGATCGAAGATTTCGTCCTCCTTGGTATTGGCGATCACCAGTTGGATGCCGGTACGCAGGAAGGGATTGCGCGCCTTCTCCAGGGCCTCCTCCACGGCCCGGACATCACCCTTGAACCACAGCCGCGAGATATCCACCAGCTCCTTGATGTCGTCTCGCATGTAGGTGTTCTCGCGCCGAAACACCAGCCCCACCAGACGAACCACCCGAACGACCTCCTTCAGCGGATAGCTGATGAAGGTGGCCGCCATGGTGCCGGCCAATACGATGGCAAGCCCAGGCAGGTTCAGGAAACTCTGTGGCGACTCGGCGGTGAAGAAGAGTACGCTGACCAGTAGAATGACGCTGGCAAACATACCGATGATGGTTGAAGGGTTCATGCAGGCTCCTGATAGGGGCTTCGAGTCTAGGGCATCAATCGGCGGGATAGGCCGAAACTTGAGGTGCGAGCTGCCGAGAAGCCGCCCGCACATGATCTATGTCAAGCAATTCGCTGGCCCTCCAAATTATGCAGCGTCCAGCATGGGCAGAAACGGGGCTCAAGTTTCGACCGCGTCTGCCGATTCAACGGGTAACGGGGAATCCGTTCCCCACAGCCGACAGAGACGATGGGAGTCTCCATGCATCAATGCGCCGAAAAGGATGGACGCTGCGTCATCTGCGACGGACCGCTTCCGTTCGAATTCACCATGGCCTTCCAGCCGATCGTGGACCTTGCCACTGCCCGCGTCACCACCCATGAAGCCCTGGTGCGCGGCCCCGCGGGCGAGTCGGCCTACAGCATCCTCTCCCAGGTCACTCCCGACCTGCTCTATCGCTTCGACCAGGCTTGCCGCGTCCGAGCCATCGAGCTCGCCAGCCAGCTGGGCATGACCGAAGACCTGTCGATCAACTTCCTGCCCAATGCCGTCTACGAACCCGCCGCCTGCATCCAGGCGACCCTGGCCATCGCTGCCAAGGTGGGCTGGCCCACGGAACGGCTGGTCTTCGAAATCACCGAGACCGAGAAGGTCCGCAGCCAGGCACACCTCCGCGGCATCATCGAGGCCTACCGCAGCATGGGGTTCGCCACCGCCCTCGATGACTTCGGCAATGGCTTCGCCAACCTGGACCTGCTCACCGACCTTCGCCCGGACCGCATCAAGATCGATCGTGTCCTGGTGGATGGCTGCGACAGCGACCCACGACGACAGGCCATCCTGCGGGCCATTGTCGGGCTTGGCAGCGCCCTGGATATCGCCCTCATAGCCGAAGGGGTGGAAACCCGTGAAGAGGCCCTGTGGCTGGCGCGCAACGGCCTGATGCATCAGCAGGGGTTCTACTATGCCCGCCCCAGCCTGGCGAGCCTCGTCAGCGGCCTGGAGCCCAGCCTTCACGCCTTGAGAGAGGCACTCTAGCGGGGCGCCAGGAACCTTGATCGGTCGAATAGGCGCAGAACATCGAATCATGACGACATCCTGAGTGCCGTGTCGCTCAGCAGGGAGCCCAGCAGCATGCCAGAGCAAGCGAATTTCGATCCTTGCACCATTGCCCTTCATCCGATTCACGATGCGAAACACGCCCATGTGGCGGACCGCCTGGTGTATCGCCAAAGCGGCGTGTCCGAGTCCGACGACACCCTGGCCGCCACCGCCAGGGCCCTGGCCAGCGCGGTCTACGAACTCGGGGATGCGGGCTTGCTCGGCGAGCGTACGCTCTTCGTCGACCTGCCAATGGTGTGGCTCGACCGCCCCGAACTGCTCCCCACCCCGGCCCCTCGACTGGCCATCGGCATTGCCGATATGCCGGACGTCGACGACAGGCTACTCGCCCGGCTGGATGACCTGCGGGAACGGGGCTATCGCATCATCCTTCCCGCCAGCCTCATCATGCAGCATCTCGAGGCGATGCTACCCAGAACCGACATCATTCTGGTCAAGACACCCACTGAGCTCGATGCCGATATCCTCGAACGACTCCCCGCCCGGAACATCAAGCTGCTGGTGGAGAATATCGAGGATCGCGAAGAGCTCGAGCGCTATCGCGAGATCGGCTGTGCCTACTACAACGGGCACTACCTGGCGCGCCCCAACTTCATCGCCTCCCCGCCGCGGGGGCGACACGGCAACCGCGCCGCCCAGATCCGGCTGATTCGCACCCTGTACGAGGACGACAGTGATATCCATCGTCTTCAGGAACTCGTGGTGCAGATTCCTCACCTTCACGTGGCCGTGCTGAGGCGTGCCAACTCGACCTATTACAACCGTGGCGGAAAGGAGATCGACCTACAACGGGCGATGCAGGTGCTCGGCCTTATCGAACTGAGACGCCTCATCCTCACCCTGACCCTCGCCAGCCTCCAGCCGTCGTCCAGGATCATCCTGCGCATGGCGCTCATTCGCGCCTTCATGTGTCGCAACCTGTCGGCCCCCTTCGCCACCCTCGATCCCGAAGATGCCTTCACCACCGGGCTCTTCTCGATGATGGATGCCCTGCTCGAGGAAGACCGCGACACCCTGCTCGCGCAGCTACCGCTCAACCCGCTCATCATTCGCGCCGTGAAGGACCGGGCGGGCCCCCTCGGGGCAGTGCTCAGGCTCTGCGAGAATCACGAGCGCCAGGTCGAGGAAGCCAACGACGATATACCGGCGGATCAGCTGCATAGCTGCTATATGGCTGCCCTGGCCAGTGCCCGCTCCCTGATGACCAATCTTTGAAGCGCCCTTTTAAAGAGCCCGCCCTGGCCGGCTAGTCCTCCTGCTCGTCCTGATCGGCCAGCCGGCTGCGAAGCCGGCTGACCGCCTGGCTGTGGAGCTGACACACCCGCGACTCGGTCACGCCCATGACGGCACCGATCTCCTTGAGGTTCAGCTCTTCCTGGTAGTAGAGCGCCATCAACAGCTTTTCCCGCTCAGGCAATGCCTCGATCCCCTCCACCAGCTGCTGCCGCTTCTCCTGGTCGATCAGCTGCTTGTAGGGTGTATTCGCGGTGACGTCCACGACCCCCGGTTCTACGCCCTCGGCCAGCAACGCCTCGAACGGCAGCAAATGGCCGCTATTGGTGTCGTTCAGCAGCTGGCGATAGGTGGGTAGGTCCATGTCCAACTCAGCGGCTATCTCCGTCTCCTCGGCGGGCCGGCCAAGATGCTGTTCCAGCCGGCGGACGGCCTCGTCGACAGCCCGGGCGTTACGCCGCACGCTGCGCGGCAGCCAGTCACGGCTACGCAACTCATCGAGCATCGCCCCACGAATGCGCTGGCTGGCAAAGGTGGCAAAACTCGCGCCCTGGGAGGAGTCGAAACGCCCCATGGCCTCGAGAAGCCCGACCGTACCGGCCTGAATCAGGTCATCCAGCTCGATGCTCGCCGGAAGACGCACCTGCAGGGAGAGCGCCTGACGTCTCACCAGCGGAAAATATTCCGCCAGCATGTCCCCCTGGTCGATCTTGCCTCGTGCTGTGTACATACTCTTGCTCTCGTGGCTGCCAGCCCAATTCAAAGGGTTCTGATTCGCTCAACGGGTCTCGCTTGTTTCAATGTCGTGTCACACTGCCCGGCGTCCCACCGACCATGATCATCCCGACGGGCCGAAAGCCGTGCCTGATCATGGTGGTTCACGATCACCTGAAGCCCCTGCAGTGTCATGGCACGCTGCCGGCTATCCTGCAGCGTAAACTGGAAATAGAGCGCAGTATCCGCCGGTATGCCGGCCAATGCCTCGGTATGCCCTCGCGGCCCCGCCAGCGCCACACAGCCCCCGGCGTGACAGAGCCGGGCATTCACCTCGCCTCCGGCAGGGGGCTGGAACTGCCAGCTCACACGCCCCATCACCTGGTTTCGGGTGAGCTCGGCCGTGGGCGGCACCATGTTCGCCGACTGCACCGGGCGATCCGGCATGACCACCTGTACCGCAGGGGCACTGGCCACCCAGCTGCCCGATGCCTGTGCCAGGGTGGCCAGGAGAGTCCCTCCCAGACCCAGCATCATCCACGTCCACGATCGAATTTTGCTCATCGCGCCAACACCAGCAGCTCGATACCAAGATAACTCGCCGCGGCATGGCGCAGATTGCTCAGCAGCCCCTGTCGCCCCACCCCGGGCGGGTGGACCAGGAGCAACCGCTGGGGGCCCCCCCGTTCGGCGACCTGCTTCAGCACCCGATAGGCACGACGAAACGCCTCCGGGTCGGCATCCACCCACAGCGCCCAGCGTGCTTGCTCCTCGGCCAGTACCGGCAGGTGCGGGCTACCGGCAGGCAGAGCCACCACACGCCAGGCGTCGGGATTACCGACCCACTGGCGGCCCTGGCCGGCCCAGAACGCGAAGAGTTCGCTCACTTTATCGGTATGGCGCGGGCCGGTGCCGGGAAGCCCCAGGACCATCAGCGTCGCCTCCGCTGCCGAATGCCGTGCCGGACGCGGCGCCACCTCCCGGCTGGCCGAGGAAGGCCCAGCCGGGTGGCCAGGGGCGGCAGGTTGAGCGGCGGTCGGCTGCGTCGTCCCTGCCATCGTCACCAGCATTTCGGCGACGTGGCCGGGGCACGCCTCCTGAGACTGTCTAGGCGTCGTGGTCGCCCACTTGCGTAGCCCGGCGGCCTGATCCATACCCATCTAGCCTGACTCCCTTTCACCGAGACCCAGATGCCGAATGGCATCTCGTACCATGAACAGTTGCGCCAGCGACTCCAGCAGCGCCACGTCGCGGCGGCGCTGCCGGCCTCCAGCCAGGCCCAGCAGCTCGGCACGCAGGTCCATGGCCGCCTCGTCTTCGGCCAGGTCCAGATGCGCCGCAACCGTGGCCAGCCCGCTCGCCATCAGCAGGCGAACATCGGGCCGCACCTCGCCCAGTTCGGCGGGGGCCAGACGCTGCCAGGCTCGCCGGGTCAGCTGTGGCAGCGCGTCCCCCTGCAGTTGCGCCAGCAGCAGCGACTGCGGGTCACGCCCCAGCCGTGCCGGCGCCACCCAGTAGCGCTTGACCAGGACCCGGCCGCTTTCCGCATCTCGTACCTCGCCGAGCCAGGCTCGCACCGAAACCGTCTGGCTCACGCCTTTCCCCGCCTTGAGGCTCACCGCCACCGGCAGGCTCGAGAGGGTGATGCGCGCCGGCTGGCCACGGAAGCGACAGGCCACATCCCCCAGCGGCTCGGCCAGTTCACCCAACGCCGACAGCGGCTGACGCTCGCCGGCATGCTCGACGCGCTGGCTGCCGCGTACCTGACTGCACCAGGTCAGCGCCTGCCCTTCCAGCCAGCCAGCGGCCTCGCCATCGGGCAGGCCGTTGAAGAGATGCACGCTGACCGCCAGGCGTTGCAGCGCATCTTCCAGCCGCGCCTGCTGCCCCGCTACCTGGCGGTGCTGAAGCAGCGGCAGTGCCAGCCAGGCGCCGTCCGGGTCGATGGCGACATCCGGCATCGACCAGCGCTCGCCCTTGACGCGCCGACGCTCGCTCCACAGCATGCCCAGCGCCTGCTCGCCTGCGGGGTAGTCTGCCAGCAATGCTTCCAGCCGCCGCTGCTGGACGGCTTCCGGCAGGCCCAGCAGGTCCCACACCGCCTCCAGCCGCTGGAACCCGGCCAGCCGCTGTCGCAAGGCCAGCAGCGTGCCGGAGAGCCGGCGCCCCTGCCCCAGCAGGCTGGGGGAGCGCGTGGGCGCTTCCGCTGCTCCCTGGCGAGCCGTCGATCCTGCCACGGCAACGCGGGACTCCAGCGCGCGATCGATCAGGGCCGGCACGTCGGCCACGGACATGTCCTCAGGCACGCGCTGCCCATGGGAGACGAACAGCAGGCGCAGGCCGTGACGCATGACGATATCCAGTACCGGTGCCAGGCGTCCGGCTTCATCCTGCTTGGTAATGATGCAGTCGTTGAGTTCGGCGCCCGCCGCCTGGGCCGCCTGGCGATAGCGGACCACGACCTCTTCCAAGGTCTCCGGCTGACTGGCGGCATTGAGCAGCAGCACCAGTCTCACCGGGGCATCGCCGCCGCGCAGATGCGCCACCTGCTCGATGACACGATGGTCTCGCTGGCTCATGCCCACCGTATCGATGATCACCCAGGACTTGCCGCGCATGCGCTCGAGCAGGTCGGAGACCGGCTGGTCGGCATTGAGCGCATACATGGGGACATCGAGCAGGCGCGAATAGATACGCAGCTGCTCATGGGCACCGATACGAAAGCTGTCGGTGGTCACCAGGGCGACCGGGCGAGTACTGTGGCGCATCACGTAGCGCGCGGCCAGCTTGGCCGTGGTGGTGGTCTTGCCGATTCCCGTTGGTCCGATCAGGGCCACGATGCCGGTGCGATCCAGGAAGGCACCCTCGTCATCGAGCCCCTTCAGGCGCTTCACCAGCTGGCGGTGCAGCCAGCTCATGGCCCGATCACCCAGATCATGGCCAGCCAGCTCTTCCGGCAGTGCCGAAACCACTTCCTCGGCCAACGTCTGCCGGAACCCGGCTTCCAATAGTATCTGCAGCAGCCGTTCGCGCAGGCCACCAACCGCTTCCGGCGGGGCCTGCTCGCGGGACAGCAGCGCCCGCATATCGCGCATCTCATCGAGCAGCCTTGCACTCATGGCCTCGAAGGCACTCGAAGCATCCTGCCCCACAGCAGGGGGCGGCGGCACGGGGGCCTTCGCCGGCACTCGGCTCTCCGGGGCGTCGCTGCCGTCGGGTGTCGCCGACTCGGCCATGGCCAGAATCTCGACGCCATCGTCGACCCGCCGGTTGGCCAGGATGAGCGCCTCGTCGCCCAGCGCCTCGCGCACCTGACGCATGGCATCCCGGCTGTTGACGCCTGTAAATCGCTTGACACTCATCGCTTATCGACCTCCCACCAGCGTCGTGACGCGCAGTGTCCTATCATCGGGAATCTCCGCCTGTGACATGACCACGAGATGACGCAGCCGGCGACGCAGGAAGCGGGAGAGCAGCGGGCGCAGGCTGTGCTGCACCACCATGACGGGCGGCTCTCCGCTGGCTTCATGGCGGGTCAATGCCTGCTCCGCCTGGCTCATCAGCGTCTCCGCCAGCCCCGGCTCCAGGGCGCCGTTGCCGTTCATCGCCTGCATCAATACCTGCTCCAGCTGTGCCTCCAGGCCAATGACGTTGAGCGTGTCCTGGCCGGGGAACCACTGCTGGGTAATCGACCGTCCCAGGGCGATGCGCACCAGGGCGGTCAGTTCATTGGCATCCTGCTGCTGGGGCGCGTACTCGGCCAGCGTATCCAGGATGGTGCGCATGTCGCGAATCGAAACGTCCTCTTCCAGCAGGTTCTGCAGGATGCGCTGCAGTGTGGTCAGATTGATCGCCTTGGGCACCACCTCCTCGACCAGGGACTTCTGCTCGTCCCCCAGCTTGTCGAGGAGCTTCTGGACTTCCTGACGCCCCAGCATCTCGGCAGCATGACGATGAAGAACATGGTTGAGGTGCGTCGCCACCACGGTGCCGGCATCGACGACCGTATACCCATAGACCTGGGCATGCTCGCGCTGGCCGGAATCGATCCACACCGCGGGCAGGCCGAAAGCCGGATCCTGGGTGGGAGTGCCTTGCAGCTGGCCCGTCACCTGGCCGGGATCGATGGCCAGCCACTGCCCCGGGAAGGCCTCGGCACGGCCGATCTCGGCACCCTTGAGAGTAATGACGTAGGTATTGGCACCCAGCTCAAGATTGTCGCGGATATGCACCACCGCCGGAAGAAAGCCCACCTCCTGCGCAAATTTCTTGCGCACACTCTTGATGCGGCCCAGCAATTCCCCCGCCTGGCGTTGATCGACCAGCGGGATCAGCCGGTGCCCCACCTCGAGCCCCAGGGTATCGACCAGCTGGACATCGTCCCAACTCGCCTCGGGGGCCTCGGGTGGTGGTGGCGGCTCGGCGCTGATCTCCTGCTCGACCAGGCGCTGCTCCGCCTGACGGGTCAGCATCCAGGCCAGGCCAGCCAGCAGGCCGGTAAAGATCAGGAACACCATGTTGGGCATGCCCGGGACCATGCCCAGCAGGCCCATGACCACCGCGGCCAGAATCAGCACCTGGGGATTGACGAACAGCTGGCTGATCATCTGCTGGCCAACGTCCTCCTCGGTGTTGACCCGGGAGACGGTGACGCCTGCGGCGGTGGAGATCACCAGCGCCGGAATCTGTGCCACCAGGCCGTCGCCGATGGTCATCAGCGTATAGGTCCTGGCCGCATCGCCGAAGCCCATGCCGTGCTGAAGCATGCCGATCAGCAGCCCGCCGATGATATTGACCACCATGATCACCAGGCCGGCCATGGCATCGCCGCGCACGAACTTGCTGGCGCCGTCCATGGAACCGTAGAAGTCCGCCTCCTGGGCCACCTCGCCGCGCCGCTTGCGGGCGTCCTCCTCGCCGATCAGCCCCGCATTGAGGTCGGCGTCGATGGCCATCTGCTTGCCCGGCATCGCGTCGAGCATGAAGCGGGCACCCACCTCGGCAATCCGCCCGGCGCCCTTGGTGATGACCATGAAGTTGATGATCACGAGAATCAGGAAGACCACCAGGCCGACGGCGAAGTTGCCCCCCACCAGGAAGGTGCCGAAGGCCTCGATCACCTTGCCGGCCGAATCACCGCCCTGGTGGCCCTCCATCAGGATAACGCGGGTGGAAGCCACGTTGAGCGACAGGCGCAGCAGGGTGGTGAACAGCAGCACCGCCGGAAAGGCGGCGAAATCCAGCGGCTTCTGGGTGAACATGCTGACCAGCAGGACCATGATCGCCAGCGCAATGTTGAAGGTGAACAGCATGTCCAGCGCAAAGGGCGGCAGCGGCAGGATCATCATGGCCAGGATCATGAGGATCAGGATCGGGCCTGCCAGCAGCTTCATGCGCACGTCGCCCATCCAGTCGCGACGACCGATGAAGTGACTAAGGGACTTCATTGGCGTCCCCCGGTGGGTTCATTGCCCTGTGGCGCATCTCGATCAGCCTCGTCATTGTCACCGGGCACGGCCAGCGCAGGCGGTATGGGTAGATCCTCGGGCGTTGGCGGCACGTCTCCTCCCTCATGTGACACATGCTTGAGACGGAAGGCCCAGGCCAGCACCTCCGCCACAGCGGTATACAGATCCAGCGGGATCTCCCTGTCGAGATCCACGTGATGGTACAGGGCGCGCGCCAGCGGCGGAGCCTCGAGCAGCGGCACGCCGGCCTCCTGCCCGACTTCGCGAATGCGTGCTGCCACCATGTCGGCCCCCTTGGCCACGACGCGCGGTGCCCCCATCTGCTTCTCGTCATACTGCAGCGCCACGGCATAGTGGGTCGGGTTGGTGATGATGACGTCCGCCTCGGGCACCTTGCTCATCATTCGACCACGTGCCATCGCCTGCTGCTGGGAGCGGATGCGCGCCTTGACGTGCGGATCGCCCTCGCTCTCCTTGTGTTCACGCTTGACCTCCTCCTTGGACATGCGCAGCTTCTTGGCATGGCTGTATAGCTGATAAGGCACGTCGATCAGGATGACCACCAGCAGCGTCAGCACCATCAGGCCGCAGGCCTGGGCTGCCATCATCAGGGCACGTGCCAGGGCCTGGGTCGTGGGCTGATCCAGCAGCGAGAGGTACTCCCCACGATTGAAGTAAAGGTACGCCATCCCCACCCCACCGATCAGCGTCGACTTGGCAATCGCCTTGAACAGTTCGACCAGGGCCTGCACGCCGAACATTCGCTTCAAGCCCTTGAACAGGTTCAGCTTCGACAGCTGGGGCTTGAGCGACTTGGCCGATATCAGCCAGCCGCCCAGCAGTGCCGGTGCCACCAGGGCGATCAGGGCCAGCAGCAGAAACAGCGGCAGCATCGTCCATAGCGTTCGCTGCCCCAGGTTCAGCACGTTGACCAGCATGGGCCCCGTCTCGAAGGCCTGCTGCCGTTCGAAAAGAAAGGCCTGCTCCATCACCAGACCCAACTGGTCATAGAGCATGGCACCCATGGACCACATCCCCACGACGCCGCCCAGCAGCAGCATGAACGTGGTCAATTCGCGGGATCGGGCAACCTGCCCATCCTCGCGCGACTTCTCGAGTCGTCGTGGCGTGGCCTCTTCGGTCTTTTCCTGATCACTGCTCTGGTCGGCCATGGCGTCCGGACATTCGTGTGCACGCTGGCCATTGTGGGGGCTTCAGGGGAGGGGTAATACGCCAAAAAGCGCCGATGATCGTGGCCTTATCGACCATGACCCTCGGCGCAGAAGCGTTATCGGAAGATAATATGCGCGGGAGGAGGCTAGAACCCCAGCTGATCGAGCAGGTCGTCGACCTGGTCCTGATCGGTGACGACATCGACCCCAGGCTTGATCTGAGGTCCGTTGAGCAGTCCCTCCTCACGCTTGCGATCGGTTTCCCATTGGTCGTTGGCCTTCTGCTGCATCGTCTCCCGGTCCATGTTCTCGGGAACGGCGTCGATGAGCACCTGCACCAGCTGGTGCTCGATCTCGCGAATCACATCCATCATCTTCTTGATGACCTGGCCCGTCAGGTCCTGGAAATCCTGGGCCATCATGATCTCGAGCAGCTCTTTCTGGGTCGCCTGGGTCTTGTCGGGCACAGCGGCCAGGTAGGAGCGGGTCTCGTTGACCAGTTCGCGAGCCTCATCGAGCTCCTTGGGTTCGGCGAACCACTCTGCCCAGCGCTTGTCCAGGGATTCGGCACCATCGCTGAGCGAGTCCTGCAGGGGCTGCGCCCTGTCGATGGCGTTCAGCGCCCGCTCGGCGGCCTGTTCGGTCATGGTCGCCACATAGCTGAGGCGGTCCCGGGCGTCGGGTATGGCTTCCGCCGCCTTCTCGATCTCCTTGTCCAAGCCCAGCTCACGCATGCTCTCTCTGAGCATGCGCGTCAATTGACCGATACGCTGCACCAGTTCTTCGCCGGCGGCGCTGGACGGCTGCGCCTCACCGGGCTGCTCGTTTGCGCTCATCTTGTTCTCCTTCGCCAGGGGCCAGCCCTCGGCCATCACTTGCCCATTTTCTCGAATATCTTGTTGAGTTTTTCTTCCAGGGTTGCGGCCGTGAACGGCTTGACCACATAGCCACTGGCGCCTGCCTGGGCAGCGGCGATGATATTCTCCTTCTTGGCCTCGGCGGTGACCATCAGCACCGGCAGCGTCTTGAGCCCATCGTCGGCACGAATCTGCTTGAGCATCTCCAGGCCATCGAGATTGGGCATGTTCCAGTCCGACACCACGAACTCGAAACCACCGCCACGGAGTTTGCTCAAGGCTTCCTGGCCATCCTCGGCCTCCTCGACATTGGTGTAGCCGAGCTCCTTGAGCAGGCTTCGAACGATCCGACGCATGGTCGGGAAGTCATCGACCACCAGAAAGCTCATGTTCTTGTCAGCCATCGGGATTCCTCGTTAATGTCATGAATAGTTGACTGACGGCGGCGTCTCCGCCGTCCTGCTTCAGAATTCTTCCCACTCGCCCTCGGCCACAGGCTCGGCGCGACTCTTGCGCTGCGGCTTGGGGTCCACCTCGGCGACCTGGCGCCGGGCAGGCTGGGCCAGTGCCGGCACTCGGGTGCGGGCCGCCATGTCGGCACGCCCCTGATCCGTATCGGCGTTCGCTGTCGGCTGGTGCGAGGCGTGGAGCGCGTCACCAGCCAGGCGGAACACCGCCACGGCCTGCTCCAGCCGGCTGGCCTGCTCTTCCAGCGAGGAAGCCGCCACTGTGGCCTGCTGAACCAGCGAAGCGTTCTGCTGGGTCACCTGATCCATCTGTCCCACCGCCTGGCTGACCTGCTCGATGCCGTCGCTCTGCTCCTGCGAGGCCGCGGAAATCTCGTCCATGATATCGGTGACGCGCCGAACCGCCGACACCACCTCATCCATGGTCTCCCCGGCCTGCTCGGCCAGCGTCGATCCCTCCTTCACCTGGGCGACCGAACCGTCGATCAGCTCCTTGATCTCCTTGGCAGCCGTGGCGCTGCGGCTGGCGAGGTTGCGCACCTCGCCGGCCACGACGGCAAAGCCTCGACCCTGCTCACCGGCCCTGGCCGCCTCCACGGAGGCGTTCAGCGCCAGGATATTGGTCTGGAAGGCAATGGAGTCGATGACGCTGGTGATATCGCTGATCTTCTTCGAGCTGGCCGAGATGCCGCCCATGGTCTGCACCACGCGATCGACCACCTCGCCGCCACGCTCCGCGGTAGTGGAAGCGTCCAGGGCCAGGCCGCTGGCCTGGCGGGCATTGTCGGCGTTCTGGCGCACGGTGGCGGTGATCTGCTCCATGCTCGCCGCGGTCTCCTGCAGCGATGCCGCCTGCTGCTCGGTACGTGACGAGAGGTCGGCGTTACCACCGGCGATCTCGCGGGTGCCGATATGAATCGAACCGCTGCTGTCACGCACCTGACCGACGATACGCACCAGGCTCTGCTGCATATTGCGCATGGCGTTGAACAGCTTGCCGATCTCGTTACGACTGCCCTCCGGGATCTTCCCGGTCAGGTCGGCCTTGGAGATGGTCTGCAGGTGCTGGACCGCGGCATGCAAGGGGCGAATGACGATCTTGCGCAGGCCTGCATAGATCGCTATCACCATCAAACCGATCAGGACCAGCAGCGCAAGCCCTGCTCGCTCGAACCAGAGTGCCTGGGTGTGGAAGTCCTCGACAAGCGCATTGGTCGTGCTGAAACCATAGGCAACGAATGCGCTAATGCTCTCCCCGAGGGCATTACTCGGCGCCTCCAGCTCGTCACGCAGATTGCCGAACCCCGGCGTATTGAGCTCGTCGAGGGCGACATGCTGCTGACGCACCAGATCCAGCACGGTGGTGAAATGCGACTCCACCTCGGCAGCCAGCAGCCCACCCTGTTCAGACTTGGGGGAGGCAGAGAAGCTGGCCAGTCGCTGCTCCGAACGGTCGAGGTTGCTGAGTGCCAGGGCGAGCTGCTCGTTGGCCTGGGCCATACGACCCAGCATGACCTGGTTGGAGGCGATCTCGAGGTTCACCCGCGCCACATTGAGCAGGGCATCGGCCCGGTTGATCTCGTTCAGCTGCTCGGCGCTGAGCTCATTCAAGGTCGTCAGGGCACGATTGGCATTTCTTTCTGCCACGAACCCCATGCCGGCAATCAACGCAATGAAGACGACGAAAGCTGCCAGAACGGACACCATGGCGGCATGAATACTGATGTTGCGGATGAATCGACTCATATCGGCAGTTCCTCGCGCACGGAGACGCTAGCGTCTTCAGTCATGATTGTTATGTTCAGACCCGCTGTGCCCGGCCGGAGGCCGCCACCAGCGCCATCAAGCGTTCCGGTATATCGTCCAGGCCGAGCACCTCGGATGCCCCGCCCAGGGCAATGGCCTCTCGCGGCATGCCGAATACCACGCAGCTCGCCTCGTCCTGGGCCAGGGTGGCCGAACCGGCCTGGCGCATCTCCAGCAGCCCCGCCGCCCCGTCCTTGCCCATTCCGGTCAAGATCACACCGATGGCATTGCGGCCCGCCTGGCTCGAGGCGGAATGGAAGAGCACGTCCACCGACGGGCGATGGCGGTTGACCGGGGGGCCGTCGTCCAGTCGCGCGACATAGTTGGCCCCGCTGCGCGCCAGCTTGAGATGGGAGTCCCCCGGGGCGATATAGGCGTGCCCCGGCAGCACGCGCTCGCCGTCCGTGGCCTCCTTGACCGATATCTGGCACAGGCGATCGAGCCGCTCGGCGAAGGAGCGGGTAAAGCCGCCCGGCATGTGCTGGGTGATCAGAATGGCCGGACTGTTGGCCGGCAGGGGCTCCAGTACGGCGCGTATCGCCTCCGTGCCCCCCGTCGATGCCCCGATGATGATCAGCTTCTCGCTGGAAACCAGCGGCGCCTTCAACGTCGGACGCGCGGTCGTCTCCGGGCGCCTGGCCTGTCGTGGACGCGACTTGGCGGCGGCACGAATCTTCTCGGCGATATCGTTGGCATAATCCATCATGCCGTTGCGTATCCCCAGTGCCGGCTTGGCCACGAAATCGACGGCCCCCAGCTCCAGGGCTCGGAGTGTGACTTCCGAGCCTGCCTGGGTCAGTGACGACACCATCAGGACCGGCATGGGTCGCAGGCGCATCAGCCGCTCGAGGAAATCGAGACCGTCCATGCGCGGCATCTCGACGTCGAGCGTCAACACATCGGGGTTATGACGCTTGATGAGATCACGTGCCACCAGGGGGTCCGGCGCTACGGCCACGACCTCCATGTCCGGCTGGGAGTTGATGATCTCGCTCAGCAGGTCGCGAATCAGCGCTGAGTCATCGACACACAGCACCTTGATCCTGTTCGATACCAAGACGAGGCCTCCTTGATGGCAAGGGCCGCTCGACACGACCCAAGGCAAATGACGTTATAGCTCTACCATCGGCCTCGGCGGCCGAAACTTTAGCGCCCAGCCGGCAATAGCCGAGTCGGAAAAAGATGGCAGGCGGATCGGACGGCAAGCACGCTCAGCGATGGCCTGCCAGTGTGTAGACGGTCTGTCCCCTCAGCCGGAACACCTTGCTGATATAGGAGAAGTTCTCGGAGTGGCCGGCAAACAGCAGCCCGTTGGGCTTGAGCAGCGGTGCGAAGCGCTCGAGAATCCGCGCCTGCGTCTCCTTGTCGAAGTAGATCATGACGTTACGGCAGAAGATTGCGTCGAAGGGTCCCTTGACCGACCACTGGGGCGCCAGCAGGTTCATTGACTGGTACTCCACCAGCGACGAGACTTCGGGCCGGATCCTGGCGAATCCCTCATGGCGGCCCTTGCCCTTCTGGAAGAAGCGCTTCACTCGCGCCTCATCGAGCTTGCGCACCTGCTCGATGGGATAGACTCCCGCTCGGGCTCTCGCGAGAGCTTCGGTGTCGATATCGGTTGCCACCACCCGTGCGTCGGCCGCCTTCGAGCCGAGGCTCTCGAGCAGCGTCATGGCCAGCGAATAGGGCTCCTCCCCCGAAGACGCCGCGGCACTCCAGACACGCACCGGCCCGCTGACCTGGCGAACGTGCTCGGCCAGCAGCGGGAAATGGTGCATCTCACGAAAGAACGCGGTGAGATTCGTGGTCAGTGCGTTGGTAAACGCCTCCCACTCCCGTGCATCGGGCTGGCGAGACAATCTAGCCAGATAATCGCTGAAGCGGGTCAGGCCGTGGTGGCGCAGGCGTTTGGCCAGTCGGCTGTAGACCATCTCGCGCTTGTGCTCCGCCAACACGATGCCCGCACGCTGGTAGATCAGCTGGCGAATCTGCGTGAAGTCCTCGTCGGTCAGGATCAGATCACGCTCCAGCTGACCGAGTCCGGACCACTGGCCCGGATCGGAACCTGAGCCTGTTGCCGTCAAAACGTTTCCCACTCTTCATCCATGGATGACACTGCCTTGCCTTGCTTCGCCGGTGACGGCTTCACCGGCCGGGGATCCTGCCGCAGAGCCGGCACCGCGGGCCGCAGGCTGTGCTCCCTGCCGTCTGTCGCCTGCTGCATCGCCTCGACCTGCTCAGGCCCCGCCCCGCGCAAGCGGAACACCCGGATGGCCTGGGCCAACTGTTCCGCCTGATACTGCAGGTCGCTGGCCGCACGGGCACTCTGCTGCACGCGCTCGGCATTCTGCTGGGTGACCTGGTCCATCTCGGTGATCGCCTGGTTGATCTGGCCGATGCCGCTACTCTGCTCCTCGGAGGCCGCGGTGATCTCGCCCATGATGTCGTTGACCCGCGTGGATGCGGCCACCACCTCCGCCATGGCGCTCTCGGCCTTCTGCACCTGGGCCGCGCCCTCCTTGATCTCGCTGGCGGAACCGTCGATCAGCTGGCGGATCTCCTTGGCGGCATCCGCACTGCGCCCCGCCAGGCTGCGCACCTCGCCGGCCACCACGGCGAAGCCGCGGCCCTGCTCGCCGGCCCGGGCCGCTTCCACCGAGGCGTTCAGGGCGAGGATATTGGTCTGGAAGGCGATCCCGTCGATGACGTTGATGATGTCGGTCATCTTGTTGGAACTGGCGGTGATCCGCTCCATGGTCTGCACCACGCCATGCATCAGGTCGCCGGTATCCCGTACGCGGCTGGCATTGTCCAGGGCCAGCCCGCTGGCCTGGCGCGCATTGTCGGTATTCTGCTGCACCGTAGTGGTCATCTCCTCCATGCTGGAGGCGGTTTCCTGCAGCGAGGCGGCCTGCTGCTCGGTGCGCGCCGAGAGATCCTCGTTGCCACGGGCGATGGAGCGCGAGGCCGGTGTCACCACGTCGATGCCCTGCTGCACGCTGTGAGTCGTGGTATAGAGGCTCTTGCGCATGGTGTTCAGCGCCTTGAGCAGCATGCCGACCTCGTCGCGCCGCGGCTCCGGCGAGCGCACCGCCAGGTTGCCGGAGGCAACCTGCAGCGTGAAGTCCACCGCCCGGCGCAGCGGACGGGTAATCGAGCCCATGGTCCAGAGCCCCAGCATGATCAGGAAAGCGACCCCCAGCGATACCGCAACCACCTGCCCCTTCAGCATCAGCGCCTGCCCCTGGGCCGCCTCCTCGGCCAACACGTTGGCATAGGCCAGCTTGCCCTCCACCAGTACGTTGATGCTTTGACCGATCAATTCGACTTCCGCGCGCAGCACATCGTTGAAGGCCTCGTAGGCGGCAAAACCGCTGCCCTCGATAAGAGCGGCCAGCGTGGGGCGAATGCCTTCCTGTACGGCAACATCGAGCTGCCCGTCCAGGGTGGCAATCTCCGGCTGGGTGGCGTCCTCGCCATCCAGGAAACTCTGCCAGGAGGCCTCGATACGATCGACCACGACATTGACCTCATCGTCGAGCTCGTGGATCTGCTCCAGGCGCAGCGCACGCGGGTTGCGCACCGGACGCTCCAGGTCGATCATCAGCTGGCTAAGAAGCTGGTCGATACGCTGAAGGTCGGCGATATCCTGCACGCCGTTGTTGTTGAGCTGTGCGACCCGGTCCCCCGACACCTTGAGGCCATAGAGGCCAGCCGCACCGCTGAGCAGAAGCAGCAGAACGGGTACCAGCGTCATCATGACCAGCTTGGCGCGAATGGTGCGCAGGTTGAGGCGGGCAAGAAAGCCCAGCGGCCCGCGCCGCACCAGTTGACCCTGGCGGAACGCCAGGTGCCTGGCACGTCCCTCGCGCAGGCGGGCGTAATCGCCTGCGGCCCTTTCGGCGGTGGCCGGGTCGACCTTGGCACGCACCGAGGTGTAGCCGAGACACTTTCCCTCTTCGAGGATCGGGGTGACGGTGGCGTGCACCCAGTAGTGATCGCCGTCCTTGCGCCGGTTCTTGACCACCCCCTGCCAGGTGTCGCCCTGCTTGATGGTCTGCCACAGGTCGGCAAAGGCCTCCGCCGGCATGTCGGGGTGCCGGATGAGATTGTGGGGTGAACCGATCAGCTCATCATGGCTGAAGCCACTGACCTCCACGAACGCCGCGTTGGCATAGGTGATATGCCCCTCCAGGTCCGTGCGGGTGATCAAAAGGTGCTGATCGCTCAGCTTGTATTCACGCTGTGTTACTGGCTGATTATCGCGCATGTTTATTATCCCTTGTCACACTAGTCACGCCCGGAGCGCCCCGACCCTTTATGCAAAGCCTTATATAGAAAGCCCCTATAGAAAGCCCCTATAGAAAGCCTTCCCGCAGATCCTTACGCAACAGTTTACATAAGCAATGTTACGTAATTTACGTAACCATTCTTACACACCCTTCAGCAATACATGCCGCATGGAGCCGGAATCTCTGTCTTGCCTGGCTCTCAGAAGGAAGCCCACTCCTCTTCCTCTTTTCGAGACGCGCCGTTTCGAGCTGCGCTGTTTCGAGACACGCTGTTTCGAGAAGCTTCGGGCGACGACTCATGGCCGCTGCGCCTACCGGCAGGCAAAGGATCGCTCAACGGCGGGGCCTGAAGCGCCCTGCCGGGATCATGCTGCGTTGGGGCGCCATGGGCTGCCGCCTGCCCCGCCACGCGGAAGCGCAGCACCGCTTCACGGAGGCGACCGGCCTCGGCCTCCAATTGCGTGGCCCCGGCTGCGGCCTTCTGTACCAGCGTTGCATTCTGCTGGGTCACCTGATCCATCTGGGTGACGGCCTGGTTGACCTGGCCTATGCCGTTGCTCTGCTCCAGCGACGCCGAGGCAATCTCGTCCATGATGTCGCTGACACGCTGGACGGCCGCCACGATCTCGGCCATGGTCTGGCCGGCCTGGTCGACACGTGAGGTGCCCACGTCCACCTTCTCGCGGGATGCTTTAATCAAGGTGCGAATCTCGCCGGCGGCCAAGGCACTGCGACCGGCAAGGCTGCGAACTTCCTGGGCCACCACCGCGAATCCACGGCCATGCTCGCCGGCCCTGGCTGCCTCGACCGAGGCATTGAGGGCCAGAATGTTGGTCTGGAACGCGATGTTGTCGATCACACTAATGATGTCCGACATCTTGTGCGAGCTGTCGCTGATGTCGTGCATGGTCGACACCACATCGCTGACCACATCGCCACCCTGAGCGGCGGTACGCGATGCCTCGGCCGCCAGCTGGCTGGCCTGGCGCGCATTGTCGGCATTCTGCTCCACGGTGGAGGCCAGCTGCTCCATGCTGGAGGCCGTCTCTGCCAGCGATGCCGCCTGCTGCTCGGTACGCGAGGAGAGCTCGCCGTTGCCTCGGGCGATCTCATGGGCGCCCTGGTAAATACCTTCGCTGCTGCTGCGCACGGTACCCACGGTGTCGGACAGCCCGTCCTGCATATGCTTGAGGGAAGTGAACAGTCGGCCTATCTCGTTGTTGCCGCGGTTCTCCACCGGCTGGGAAAGATCACCCCGTGCCAGGCCCTCGAAATAGCCGACCAGCCGGGCCAGCGGCTGCAACACATTGACCGTGATGCCCCACATGACAACCGCCATCACCAGCGCCGAACCCACCAGCACGGCAATGATGGCCAACCGCATCCAGCCGGCCACCACATCGAAGCCCTGTAACAGCAGGGCGCCCGACTCACCGGCATGGGGAGCCATCTCGGTAACCGCGGCATGGCCCTGCTGCAGGGCATACAGCCCCAGCACGCTGAGCACGACGATCATGCCACCGAAGAACAGCAGCACCAGGACCCAGCTGGCTCGGACGGTCAGGTTGTCGAGAAGCTTCACGTCATTCCCTCATGATCGGCAGGGCCAGGGCCCGATGATGGTTGGCGACAAGTATCGATGGGCGACAAGCCAAAGCCTGGCCTGCCGCGGATCACCCTCTGGGTTGACTATCGGCCAGCAGGGAGAAAACTTGAGTCGAATCAGGCCTATTCAGCCACACGCTCGACCAGCTCCATCTCGTCGCTGGTCAGCAGCTTGTCGATGTCCACGATCACCAGCATGCGATCCTCGAGGCTGCCGAGCCCGCTGAGGAAATCGGACGAGAGCGTCACGCCGAATTCCGGCGCCGGCTTGATCTGGTCGGGCGACAGCGTCATCACGTCGGAAACGCCATCCACCACGATCCCTACCACGCGATCCTCGACGTTGACCACGATCACCACGGTCTGGCCGCCATACTCCACCTTGTCGAGATGAAACTTGATGCGCAGATCGACGATGGGCACGATCACGCCGCGCAGATTGGTCACACCCTTGATGAAGTCGGGCGCATTGGCAATGCGCGTGACGTTCTCGTAGCCGCGGATCTCCTGCACCTTGAGGATATCGACCGCGTACTCCTCCTCACCCAGGGAGAACACCAGGAATTCACGGTTGTGGGCTTCGGCCGCGGTCATGGCCGCTTCGGTCGTCTGGTTCATGAGGAAGTCTCCAGCTCTTTGTCGGTTAAGGCTTCGAGAGATTGATAGGTACGCTCGGGTCGGCGCACCTCCTTCTTGGCACGGCTGAGGCGATGCAGACCGGTGATATCCAGGATCAAGGCCACGCTGCCGTCGCCCAGAATGGTGGCCGCCGATACGCCCGGCACCTTCCGGTAGTTGGTTTCCAGGTTCTTGACCACCACCTGCTGCTGGCCCACCAGATCATCGACCAGCAGGGCGTATCGACGCCCTTCGCCCTGGACGATGACCGCGATGGTCTCGGTCAGCTTCGTCTTGGCATCGGGCACATCCAGGGCTTCGTGGACGGCCACCACCGGCAGGTACTCGTCGCGCACCTTGAGCACCACGTCGTCGCCCGCCATGGCATAGAGGTCCCCCTTGGCCGGCTGCAGCGACTCGAGCACCGCCGATAGCGGAAGGATGAACATCTCGCCACCCACCTTGATGGACATGCCGTCGAGGATTGCCAAGGTCAGCGGCAGCACGATACGAATCCGCGTTCCCTCGCCGGATTTCGACATGATCTCGACATGGCCGCCCATGCCCTGGATGTTGCGCTTGACCACATCCATGCCCACGCCACGGCCGGAGACGTCGGTAACCGCCTTGGCGGTGGAGAAGCCCGGCGCGAAGATCAGCTGCCAGACTTCGTCATCGCTCATGGCGTCGGAGACCGGCAGCCCGTTCTCGCGCGCCTTGGCCAGCAGCCGGTCGCGGTTGAGGCCGGCGCCGTCATCGATCACCTCGATGAGAATGTTCCCGCCCTGATGCTGAGCCGAGAGGGTAAGGCGCCCGGTACGGGGCTTGCCGGCGGCAACGCGATCCTCCGGCATCTCGATACCATGGTCGAGGCTGTTGCGCACGAGGTGGGTCAGCGGGTCTATGATTCGCTCGGTCAGGCTCTTGTCCAGCTCGGTGGACTCGCCCTCGGTGACCAGCTCGATCTCCTTGCCCAGCTTGCCGGCGGTCTCGCGGACGACGCGCGGGAAGCGGCTGAAAACGAAATCCATGGGGATCATGCGGATCGACATGACCGATTCCTGGAGATCCCGGGCATTGCGTTGCAGCAGGCTCATGCCGTTGAGCAGGGCGCTGTCGGCAACGGCATCCATGTCGCTCACCGTCTGGTCCAGCATCGACTGGGTAATGATCAACTCGCCCACCAGATTGATGATCTGGTCGACCTTGTCGACGGAAACGCGAATGGAAGAGGTCTCGGGCCCCTTTGCCTTGGGCTTGCCCCGAGCGGTCCTTGCACCCTCATCGGCGGCCGCTTTCACCGGCGGCTTCGCGGCCTGCTCGGGGGTGGCAGCAGGCTTGGCGGTATTCGCCGCCGCGACCGGCGCTGCCCCTGCCTTTGCTGCCTCCGCAGGCGGCCCAACCTCACCGGCCTTGCTGATCTGGAGCTGATCGGCGTCGACGATGAAGCACATCACCGCCTCGATATCGTCATTGCTGACCGAGGAGGCCAGCACCACGTCATAGCGGGCTTCGTCACCCTGGCTGGAAACCACCTCGCCCAGCTGACCCAGCTCCTCGACGAGCAGTTGGCGGTCCTTTTCCCCCACGTTGAACAGCGTGACGACCCGCTGCCCCTCGCCGGCGACGACTGGTTCACCGTCCGCCTCCTCGGGCTGGCCGGAGACGGCAGGCCGGATCTGAAACTGATCGGCCTCGATGATGAAGCACATCACGGCTTCGATATCGTCGTCGCTATCGCTGGAGGCGAGCACAACGTCGTAGCGCTGCTCATCGCCCTGGTGGGAGAGCACCTCGCCCAGCTGCCCCAGCTCCTCGACGAGCAACTGGCGGTCCTTCTCACCCACGTTCAGCAGCGTCACGATGCGCTGCCCGTCATTGGCAGGCTTGGCCGGCTCCGGCGGGGTGGCCGGGGCAACCTCGGGTACGGGCTCGGCCTTCGGTGCCGCGGCACCGCCACCGTCCAGGTCCTGCCCGATCTCTTCGAGGGCCAGCTGCTGCAGGGTCTGGCAAATGCGTTCGAAGGCTTCCTGATCGGGCTCGCCGCCATTGCGGTAGGCGTCTAGCTGATCGCTGAGCATGTCCTTGGTTTCCAGAAAGGTATCGACGATATCCCGGCGCAGGGCGAGCTCCCCCTTGCGGGTATGGTCGAGCAGGTTCTCGAACAGGTGGGTCGTCTTCTGCAGCGCATCGAAGCCGAAGGTCCCCGCCCCGCCCTTGATCGAATGGGCGGCACGGAAGATGGCATTGAGCTCTTCGGTATCCGGCTCGTCCACGTCAAGCTCCAGGAGGTAGCGCTCCATGTCGGCCAGCAGCTCTTCGGCTTCCTCGAAGAAAGTGTCATAGAAATCCGTGATATCCATGCGCATCACCACCTGGTGTCAGAATGTGTTCCCAAGCCCGCTCACTCCGGATTGAGCGAACGACGCAGGCTTTCCGTAAATTGTTCCACTGGCGCCAGATCCACCTCGCCTTCCAGCCGCGAGCTCATGGGGCTGGGCACGCCAGGACCGTTGAGGATGCTGGGCCGGCGGATGTAGTCCGCCACCTCGGGCAACAGAATCAACAGTTCGATCCGGCGGTTGTCGGCGTCGCGCGGATCCGTGTCCGGCAGCTCTACCCGATCGGCAAAACCGGAGACCCGCAGCAGCTTGCTCGAATCCAGGCCGCCGACCACCAGCTCACGCCGCGAGGCATTGGCCCGGTCACTGGAAAGCTCCCAGTTGCTGTAGCCACGATAGCCGCCGGCGTAGGGCAGGCTGTCGGTATGCCCACTGATGCTCAGGTAGTTGGGCAACTCGTTGAGCAGCGGCGCAATGGTGCGCAGCAGGTTACGCATATAGGGGGCGACCCGGTCGCTGCCGATATCGAACATCGGCCGATGGTCGGTATCCAGCAGCTGGATACGCAGCCCTTCGGGAGTGAGGTCGAAGCGCATCTGCTGGCGCAGTTCGCGCAGCTCGGGGTCCGCCTCGATCACCGCCTCGATGCGACGCTGCAGGTCCATGAAGAAGCGTCGCTGCTGATCGCTGGGCCGGGTCTGGCTGCGGGTATCGACCCGCGCCCGCTCGCCATCGCTGTGTACCGGATCGGGGCCACCGCCGGGAATGACCCGGGTGCTGCCCGAGCGGTCACCACCACTGATAGCGCTGGTCAGCGGCGTACTGAAATAGTCCGCCACCCCCTGACGCTGCTCCTCGCTTGCCACTGACAGGATCCACATCACCAGGAAGAGCGCCATCAAGGCCGTCATGAAGTCGGCAAGCGCAATCTTCCAGCTGCCGCCATGATGGCCATGGACCACTTTCTTGCGCCGAATGATGATCGGGCGCTTGTCGCCGGCGGCACTCATTCGCCTACCGCACCCGCCTTGGCATTACGGACATACTCCTCCAGCTCGGTGAAGCCAGGGCGCTCGGCGGTGTGCAGCGCCTTGCGGCCGAACTCAACGGCCAGTTGCGGCGCATACCCATGCAGGCTGGCCAGCAGCGTAATGCGGATGCACTGGAGCATCTTCTCGGCCTCCTTGATCTGGCGTTCGATACTGCTGGCCACCGGATTGATGAAGCCATAGCCCATCAGGATGCCGAGGAAGGTGCCCACCAGGGCGTGGGCGATCATCTCACCCATCTGCTCAGGCCCCGCATCGGCATAGGTCAGTGCCTTGACCACGCCCATGACCGCCGCGACGATGCCGAATGCCGGCATGGCATCACCCACCTTGGCGATGGCATCCGCGGGAATGTGCGCCTCCTGCTCGAAGGTCTCGATCTCATGGAGCATCAGCTCATCGATCTCCATGGGGTCCATGCCGCCACTGACCATCAGGCGCAGGTAGTCGGTAAGGAAATCCATGATCATCGGATCGGCCAGTACCCTGGGGTGCTCCTGGAACAGGGCGCTCTCCTGGGGGCTGTCGATATCCCGCTCGATGCCGAGCATGCCCTCGCGGCGGATCTTGCTCAGCAGCTTGAACTGAACCGCGAGCAGCTCCATGTACATCTCTTTGTTGTACTTGCGGGTGCGCTTGAGCTTGGGAAATATCTTGAAGGTGGCCTTGATCGCCTTGCCGTTGTTCGCAGCGATGAAGGCACCCACACCCGCACCGCCGATCATCAGCAGTTCGGTCGGCTGGTAGAGCGGGCCGAGAAAGCCTCCGGCGAGCACGAAGCCGCCGAAGACGCAAAATATGACAACGAGATAGCCAAGCAGAATCAGCACAACCGGTATCCTTAATGGGGACGCGACTTGTCGATATTTCAGTTTATCGGCCAGGCCTCCCCGGACTTGAGGCCGACGCCCAAAAAAGCGCAAGAAAGATCGAGAAAAAACAACGCCGCCCCGGCACAGGGCCGGGGCGGCGAAGGGAGTCCGGCCGGAACCGGTTAGGGCTGGAAACCTACCGACCGACGGAAGGCTCGATCAACCGGCGCAACGCGCGTCGGGCAGCTCCATGCCCACGGGCGCCAGCCGGGCCGCCTCGCTTTCACGACGCTTGCGAGTCTTGCCTGCGCGCGAAGGAGGCATGCAGATACCGCAGACGTAGTCATGGTCCGGCGAATGGGCATGGGCCACGAAATGGCCGCTGCAATGGGTGCAGGCCGACAGTTGCAACAGGTCGCTCTCGAAGAAGCGCACCAGGGTCCATGCGCGGGTCAGGCCCAGCACCGGCTCGACCTGGTCGATGCTCACCTGCTCGCTGTAGAGCCGATAGGCGGTAACGAAGGCTTGCATTCGCTCACACTGCTGCTCTTCCCGCAGGCTGCGGAAGATGTTGTAGAACAGCGAGGCATGCACATTCGGCAACCAGGTGATGAACCAGTCGGTGGAGAAAGGCAGCATCCCCTTGGGGGGCGACATGCCACGCACCTCCTTGAAAAGCCGTATCAGGCGCGCTCGGCTCAGGTCGGTCTCGGTCTCCAGCACCTGCAGGCGCGCACCCAGCTCGATCAGCTCGATGGCCAACTGCACCTGCTGCATTTCGGTGACAAGGCTCTTCTGCTGTGTCATGCCGCTCCCCCCCGCGCAATGGATGCGGTCCCACGCCCTGCCATCAGCAGCGAAGCGTGGAACTGCGACAATCCATTGTCACGGGGGTTTTCGACAACTTGACGCAACTGCTCGGCGCCATCGAGTCCGAAATGGCACAGCAGCTGGTTGGTGCGGGCCAGCCGGGTCAACTGGGCGGCACCCAGCGACAGCAGCAGGTCTGCGGTTTCGTCGTCGAGCTTCAAGCGAAACATTGCAGCGGGCCGATCGTCGTTGAGCAGACGCTGGGCCAGCAGCAGATAGGTAAGGTTGAGCTCCTGGATGTCATCCAGGTGGTTCGTGGTCTTCATATTGGTTCCCTGCACGCGATGATACGCGTGTCCTTATTTTTTATATGTTCTACATAGAGTGCAGCAGCTGTCGATGAAACGCATCGGTAAAAGCTGGAACAGCACTCCTAAGGACGTGCTTTCTACAGGGTCATTGTGAGGTTTTGAAACAAGCTTGCCAACCAGCTAAAAGCATTAGTGTGTCAACGCACAGTCTGACAAAAATCAGTCTGCGATACTATTTTGTTAACACATTGGCCCGTATAGCAAAAAAAAGCATATTGCAACATTGACAAAAGGGAAAACAAAAGGTTACGACACATAAAGTAACATTTTTTTACATTATTTATCGTCATTCCTGTGTATCGGACAGCTCATAGACCCATACCAGCAGCTCGGCGATGGTCTGGTAGAGCATCGGCGGAATCCGCTCATCGAGATCCAGGCCCATCAGCAGCGATACCAGCTCCGGGGCATCGTGCACGTAGATCCCCTGCCGCTTCGCCTCGGCCAGGATGCGGTCGGCCATGTCGCCATAGCCCTTGGCCAGGACCCGTGGCGCATCATCGCCATCGCGGTACGCCAGGGCTATCGCCTGGCGACGTTTCTCAGGCCCCGGTTCCGCCATCGGCTCCCTCCTCGTGCAAGAGCCGGGCATCGATCAGTACCGACGTCAAGCCGGCGGCTCTCAAGCGTTCATCGAGCCTGGCAACACCCTGTTGCAGGATTGCCAGGGTGGCATCATCGTGCGCCTTCAGCTCCAGCCTGACCTCGGTCTCGCGCAGCCACATCCCCACGCGGATGTCGCCCAGGCTGGGCACCCTGAGCTGCAGTTCGGAGTGCCAGGTTTCCGGCTGCGCATCACTGTCATCGCCACCCTGCCCCTCTTCGCCATCCCGCTTGGCGCCGGCCGGCAGCTGCACCATCAAGGCCATGAAGATCCCCGACCAGACATCCCCTTCCCAACGCAGTATCGGTGTCACCAGCATTTCCAGCTGGTGACGAACCAAGCCCTGGAGGCTCTCGTGAACTGCCTCGCCACCCGCCGGTCGAGCACGAGCCAGGCCTTCGCCCTGCTCCCGTCCGGCGACAGCCTCGGGCGCGACCGCTTGCCCCTGGGCAGCGGCACCACGTCCGGCACTCGCCGAATCCCGTAACGGCGAAGCCGAGCCCTCCATGGCGCTCCCGCCCCCCGCCGCTTGGCCACTCCCCCCGCCGCCAGGCAACAGCGCGCCCGTGGCGGCATAGATGCCGGCCTGGGCCGCCTGGCCCTGAGCAGCCCCACTGCCGGCCGCCACCGGTGGCGACAGCGGCCCGGGGGCAGCGGCGGATGCCAGGGTGCCCGGCGCCATTGGCCCGGCGGCACCACGCGCGTCCGGGGCTGTCGCAGCGGGAGCCGTGGATGCCGGCGAAAAGCGCAGGGTTCGCCACATCTGCGGCTCCCTCTCCAACTGCTGGCGGGAGACCTCACCGTGATACCAACGTGACAGGTGGGATTCGTAGAACAGGCCGCTGTCTCGCACGCCCGACTGCAGTCGGCTCGCCAGCGTCGTCGCACTCGGCGCCTCATCCAGGGCCATCAGCGGCGATGTGGCACTGAGCACCGAGGGAGGCGCCGGAAAACGCACCAATAGGTCGGCAATGGTTCGTGCAGAAGGGCTGAAGTGGGTCTGGATGGAAGCGGGAGGACGAGAGGTGTCCGCCGGCCCGGCCGGTGCCTCGCCACGCTGCTGCGGTGAAGTGGCACCGGACAGGGGGGCCGCAGCAGGACGGCGCCCATCCAGCCTTGAGTCGCTATGCAGCGCCCTGGGGCCCTCGCCGGGGTCAACGGCACGAACCGGCTCATTCAGGTCACGCGGCGGCGCCGTATCGACACGCTTGCCCAATACCTGATGAAGCAGGGTATCCAGCAGTGGCGTGATGCCACTCACGAGATTCCCTGGCCGAAGTCATCGGAGGGGCTCGCCACCGACGAAGCCTGCCTGCCGTAGCTGCGATGCAGGTCACGCTGACGTCGCGAGCTGTCCATCAGGTGACCCAATTCCTCGCGACGCGCCATGAGTTGCTCGCGAATCGCCAGGTCATCGGCCAGGATCGACTCCAGCAGCTCGGCCTTGCGTGCTGCATCGCTCGGGTTCAGCGGCACTTCGGCATCGAGCCGCCTGAGCCGTTCCGCCAGCTGCAGATAGTCGGCCTGCTGCTCGATCAGCGCCTCCCACTCACCGCTGCGTGCCAGCCCCAGCATCACCGACACCTGCTTCTGCAGCCGGACGTAACCGGCAATCACCGCTTCCGAGCCGCCGGCATTGATCGTCGCCATGTCAGCCCGGCACCCCGGCGGTGCCGATTTCCCGCCATGCCGAGGCGATGTCCTCCAGCAACTGCTCGGCCTGGTCGAGACTCTCCTGATCGTTATGCAGGTTCGCCGCCAGCAGCAGCCGGGAGACATACTCATACAGCGAGCCGAGGCGTTCGGCGATCTCGCCGCCCTTCTCGGTATCCAGCGCCGCCAGGAGGCCACTGTTGACGATATCCAGCGCCTTGGAGATGGACTTGCCCTTCTCCGCGACGTTACCGGCCTGCATATGGATGCGGGCGGCACGAATGGCACCCTGGGCACCGTCGAACAGCATCACGATCAGTTGATGCGGGCTCGCCGACATCACACCGCTTTCCACGCCAACCCGGGCATAGGCTCCGGCCCCGCGGCCATAGGCGGCGGCTCCTCGCATGGTACTCATGGCAGTCATTCTCCTGTTATCTGATGGGTTTCGCGGCATTCGTGGCACGAGACCAACCAGGTCTGGACTTAAGCGATGAAGCCAAGAAACAAGTACTCCTTGCGCCCCAAGACGGACTCCGGCGAACACTTACGGATGCAGTAGTCGCACAGTACTTTTTCATCCCGGCTATTCTGACAGGCCCGCCGCCAGGGGTTCTGGCGAAAAGCCCGCGACCTTGGGGTTATTTCCCTGTATCGGCTCAACGGCAGATAACTTTAATGTCGGGCCGCATCCCAATTCCCATCCCGCAGCCGGGACCATTTCCACACCGCAGCTGGCGCCCGACGGCCATGCACAGCTCAAGTCGAGACGGGTATCTCCTCGACGGGCTCGCCCAGCCGGGCGGTGACATTGCCACGCAACACCTCGCCCAGCGCCTCGCCCGGGGGCTCTATCGCGTCGGTCAACTGCACCTGAAACGGCTTGCCCTGCTGGTCGAGCCGCTGAATCCACGCCATGTCGCCACTGGCAAAGCGAACCAGCGACCCGATCGGTCGCAAGCCGAAGCGCTGGATGTAGCGCTTCACCCAGCGCGGATCGAACTGTCCGGGATGGGTTAGCAGGTGCCGATACACGGCATCGATGCGCCAGGCCGGGCGGTCGGGCCGGTCGCGGCGCATGGCATCGACCACGTCCACGACCGCACTCATGCGGGAGAGCTCCTGCAAATGGTCTCCGTCATGCCCGGCCGGGTAGCCGCTGCCATCAAGGCGTTCGTTGACCCCCTCCACCACCGCCTTGGCCACACCGGCAGAGAGCCATTGGCACTTGGCCAGGGCCTTCATCAGTAACGGCACATGCGCCTGCAGCTGAGCGTAGCCGTTCGCCTGGAGCGAGCTGGCCGACAGCAGCTCGCCGGGCACCAGCCCCTTGCCCAGGTCGTGGACCATGGCGCTGGCCGCCAGGGCCTTGCGCACGTCCCGCGGCACCGTACTACCATTCGCCAGGGCCAGGATATGAACGGCCACGGCGAGCCCATGGCGAACGAGCCGGGGCTCGCGGCTCAGGCAGCGGGTGGCAAACTGGAGCGCCTCCATGTCCTCGTCGGCCAGCATCAGCAGCATGTCGGCATGCCGGGAAAGCTGGATCGAGCCGATGCCGTCGCCCTGCTGCAGCTCCAGCAGCTGGGCGTCCAGGTAGCCGGCCACCCGCGCCAGGCGGCGCGCCATGGGGGTGGGGTAGCTCAACAGGTTGCGCCGACCCACCGGCGCCGAGGCGACCGACTGGCCCTGGAACAGCATGGAAGGCAGGCGCCCCACATCGGCCTCCTCCGCATAGCGGGAGGACTCCCGCTCTATCTCGCGCACGAAAAACCACAGCTTGCGCTCCTGCTCGGCATTGCAGCCCTGGAACCGGAAGCCAACTCGGATCGTCTGACGATCGGCATCGGCCACGGTATGGCAGGCAGCCGCCTTGACGGCAAAGCGCGTGCCATTGGGAAAACAGAGTTCGATCTCGATCATGGCCACCGCGGAGAGCAGCGACGCGGCGGAGGCAGGCAACTCGAGCTGACACCCCTGCTGGGAGAGATCCTTGAGGTCGCCCTGCACGGTCGCCTCACCGTCACCACGCAGGATGGCACCCACCTCCATGCCCAGCCGCAGCCGTGCCCGAAAGGCTTCGCGTCGCTGCATCTCTTCCAGATAGAGGGGGTACTCGCAGCGGCAGATCACCCTGCCATCGAGGGTTTCGCTCTCCACCATCTTGAGCAGAGGCGTACGCACGATCTTGCCCTGAACCTGGCCCAGCAGGCGAAATCCCAGCCCGCGCTTGAGCTCACCGCCGATCTCGCGCACCGCGGTGATATCCATGGCCAGCGACTCCGCCGGAACCTGCTCCATCAGCACCACCGGGAGCGGTGTGCTTTCAGGCTTGTCGAGCAGCAGCGATGCACCTCCCGGCTGAATCAACGAATCCAGCAACGACTCGATGTCAGCCGGACTGCCCACCCGTACAAAATCATCTTGCGCCTTCACCATCCTTGCCTCTTCTTCGATCCGGACTAATTCAAGCCGGGCTATCCCGAAACCCTGTCAGTGCGTCACTCGTTCGGCCTGGCCGACACCGGCCGAAGCCATGTCGGCCAACCTGATACGCGATGCCTGCCCATGCTTGCCGTGTACGTCTTGCCGCTACCTGTCAGCCGCTACCTGTCAGCCGCTTATCTATCGAAGGCGGCCAGCGGGTTCGCGCTATCGGGCTCGGCCTGGTGCTGCTCGATCATGTAGCGCTTGAGCCCATCCAGCGGCATGGGCCGGGCAAAGTAGAACCCCTGGAAAACATCGCACCCGTGCTCGGCCAGGAAGTCGCGCTGGTCACGCTCCTCGATCCCCTCCGCCACCACCTGGAGGCCCAGGTGGTGGGCCATGGAGATGATCCCCTGGACAATGGCGCTGTCATGAGGGTTGCTGGTGACATCGCGGATAAAGCTGCGATCGATCTTGATCTTGCCGATCGGCAGCTGCTTGAGGTAGCTCAGGCTGGAGTAACCGGTGCCGAAGTCGTCGATGGAGACCTCGACCCCCATGTCGCGCAGCTTGTGCAGCGTGGCAATGGCGGCGGCCGTGTCGTTCATCAGGATGCCCTCGGTCAACTCCAGCTCGAGATACTCGGGGGCCAGGCCGGTCTCCAGCAGGGCCTGCTGCAGGTTGGCCATGAAGTTGGAGCGATGGAACTGCAGCGGCGAGAGGTTGACCGAAACCCGGTGGTGTCCGTAGCCCTGTGCGGCCAACAGGCACATGTCGCGGCAGGCTCGCCTCAGCACCCATTCGCTGATCGGGCCGATCTGCCCGGTATCCTCCGCCAGTGGAATGAACAGCCCTGGAGAGAGGTAGCCCCTGACCGGGTGCTTCCAGCGCACCAATGCCTCGAAGCCGGCCACGCTGCCGTCGGCGGCATTCAGCAGCGGCTGGTAATGCAGCTCGAAATTCTCCGCCTCGATGGCTTCCTGCAGGTCATTGCGCAATGCCATGCGGGAGCTCACCTCATCGTTGAGATCACTGGTAAAGCACTCCCAGGCGTTGCGCCCCTTCTGCTTGGCGCGGTACATGGCCATGTCGGCCTGCTGAATCAGCTCCACCGGGTTCTCCAGCCCCTCGTAGAGGAAGGCGATCCCCACGCTGGCACCGATATAGAGCTCCTGTTCGGCGATACGGAACGGCCGGCCAACGCAGGCCAGCAGCCGCTCGGTGAGCCTCAGGGCGGCCTCCTCCCGGCTCAGTTCCGGCAGCAGGATCACGAACTCGTCACTGCCGAAGCGGGCCAGCGTATCGCCGGGATCCAGCTCATCGGCCAACCGCTGGGCGACCTGAACCAGCACCTGATCCCCCACCTCATGACCCAGGCTGTCGTTGATCGGCTTGAAGTCATCCAGGTCGACGAACAGCACCGCCAAGTGCCTGCCGTGTCGCTGTGCCAACTGCACGTCATGCAGCAGGTGGTCCTCGAACAGCGAGCGGTTGGCCAGGCCCGTCAAGGCATCATGGCTGGCATGGAAGGAGAGCTTCGCCTCATAGGCCTTGCGCTCGGAGATGTCGTGCTGCACGCCAACGAAATGCGTCACCACGCCAGCGGTATCGCGCACCGGAGCCAGGTAGAGGTTGTTCCAGAAGGGCGAGCCATCCTTGCGGTAGTTGCACAGGGTGACGTTGACCTCCTCGCATTCGGCCAGGGCACGACGAACCTGCTCAATGGCTTCCGGGTCGGTTTCACGGCCCTGCAGGAATCGACAACTCTGGCCCAGCACCTCCTCCCGGGCGTAGCCGGTCATGCGTTCGAAGGCTTCGTTGGCATAGATGATCGGCAGGCCCCATGTCTGGGCATCGGCGATGACCACGCCGTTGATGCTCGCCTCCACGCTACGTTGCAAGATGCGCAGCTCGGTTTCATGCCGATTACGCTCGGTCATGTCCTTGGCGATGCCGTAGAAGCCGATGACCCGCTCGTTGACGACAATAGGCAGATTGGTCAGGTCGAGATAGACCATTGACCCATCCTGCCGCTTGAAGGCCAGTGAGTAGCGGAAGGCTTCGCCCTTTCCGGCGTCCTGGTAGAGCTGGGCGATTCGCGCCTGGTCGCTGGGCTCGAGCAGTTCGGCGAAGTGCAGGCCGGTCAGCCGCTCCAGCGGGTAGCCGGTTATCTCGCAGCAGGCGGCGTTGGCGGTGAGGAAATAGCCCTGTAGATCGAGCGAGAAGACGGCATCGGGATGGTAGGTGAAGAGTGAACGGTAGCGCTGTTCGCTCTCGCGCAGGGCGCGGCGGTTCTGTTCGCGCTCCACCGCCAGCGACACCAGCTCCGCCGACTCGATGATGCGACGACGATCGGCACGGGTCGGCTCCCCCGGCTCCCTGAAGTAGGTGCCGAAGGCGCCCAGCACGCGCCCGTCGCTGGCAATCACCGGATAGGACCAGCAGGCGCGCAGGCCGTACTCGGCGGCCAGCCCATGGTAACCGGCCCAGCGCGGATCGTTGGCGATGTCGGCACAGACCACGAAGTCGCGGATATGGGCGGCACGGCCGCAGGCACCGGCTTCAGGTCCCACGCCGATGCCACGCACCGCTTCGCAATAGCGCTCGGGCAAGCTGACCGAATAGACATGATCCAGCACCGACCCTTCATCGTTGCAGAGCATGATGCTCGACACCGACCCGGGCGCCTGGGCTTCGACCATGCGACAGATGGCCTTCAAGGTATCCGCTAGCGGCTGGTCGCGGGCGATCAGGGTCTGCACGCGCTGCTGGGCACGCAGGTGCCGCTGGGTGATGGCCAGGGTGACCGAGCGACGACGACTCAGGCTTGCCATGCCCAGGCTGAAGGCCAGCAGGTAGCTGAGAATCAGGCCGCCGATCGCCACGTTCAGCGGCATCAAGCCACCGATGGCCAACGGGCCCGAAGCGGCGTCGTATACCCGCGCCTCCAGGGTGACTCCACCCGGCAGCACCACCAGGTTACGGTGCAGCTTCATGCCTCGTTCTTGCTGGGGATCGTGATTGGTGGCCAGCAAGCTCTCATGGCGATGCAACGAGAGCAACTGCGGGGTGACGATGGAGCGCATCTCCTCCCCCAGCAGCCGCTCGAGATCGAGCACCCCCACCAGCTGGCCGCTGCGCAGGCCGGGCAGCGGCGCCGATACCAGGGCCAGCGCGGGCCGCAGCTCGTCGGGCAGCACCCACCGCGGGTGGTTGCCACCTACCGCCAGCCAATCCAGCAGCCAGGCACCCTCCTGTCGTGACCAGTAAGGTAGCGAGAGGTCATGGTTTCGATCGCGACCCCAGCGAAACCGCTCGCTTTCATCCTGCCAATAGAGCGACAGCAGGCTTGGCATATCGCGGAAGTAGGAATCGAACTCCGTCTCACGGAACTGTAGCGGCGGGCGGCCCGAGAAATGCCCCCAGCGCTCGGCCATACGCTGGAGATTCAACTGCTGCGTATCGACGACGCGCTCCGCCGTGATCTTGAAATTGGTGGCCATCTCTGCCGCGTGGCGATGCTTGGCATCGTACTGCTGCCAGGTGAGGGCATACCAGGCCAGGCCGCTCGCCACCACCCCTCCGGCCAGGGCCAGCACCATGGCTCGCCCCAGGACGGGCGGCACAGAGGAGCGGCGACCAATGAGGATCATGGCCGCCCCACTCAGCAAGGCAGGCAAGGCGGTAAAGGGCGTAGAAAAAGCCGTCCCCCAAGGGCCCGGCATGACGACACCTGGCAAGATCACGCCGATCAAGGAGATACCGCCCATCAGCATGGTCGTCAGACCGGCCAGAACCCAGCCCAGGCGCGTCCGGCGGGAATCTTTACCCGCCAGCAGGCACGCCGCCACCGCAAGCAGGGCAACACTGGTGGATAGGGCCACCGGCACACCCCAGAGCTCCAGCAGGCCTTGCTGCGCCTCCGGCAGTAGCGCAAGCAGCGGCGCATACAGCCCGAACGGAAGCAGCAGACCACCACAGAGCCGTGCCCACCGGGGATGGTTCAACATCGTCGCGAGCAAGCCACCACCCACCAGCAACATCAGCGGCAGGCTGACCTTCGCGGGATGCCAGGCCACCGGCAATTGCCAGGTGGCCAGTGCGTTGATCACCCCCATGACCATGAGCAGCATCGGTACAAGAATCAGCAGGGTCTGAAGCGCCACCTGCCGAGAGTTATTGGGCATAGTGCCCCCTGCTCGTGAATGAGTCCTGATAGCCGAGTTATCGGCAGCGTGGCATGACTCTTGAGGGTCTAGGGAAAATTAGGTGGGGCGGAATGCCTATCGAGAAGGCCCTCAGGCATCACGAATGGGTAGGCTACCGTCAGACAAGCGGTAGTGGCTCGGCTTCCACGACGCGGTTGCGGCCGGCATGCTTGGCAAGATAGAGCGCTTCGTCGGCACGCTTGAGGGCATCCTGAGCGGGCTCATCCTGCATCAGCTGGGTCACACCGATACTGATCGTCACCGGGATGCGCCTCCGGTCACGGTCGAGAAACTCGAAGGCCTCCACGGCAAAGCGGATACGCTCCGCGATCTCCATCGCCCTGGCCTGGCCGCTGCCAAGCAGCAGCACCACGAACTCCTCGCCACCGTAGCGTGCCGTACAGTCGTGCTTGCGCGTCTGCCGGATCAATACATCGGCGAACTGGCACAACACACTATCGCCCACGGAGTGGCCAAAGGTGTCGTTGATCTGCTTGAAGTTGTCCAGGTCGAGCATCAGCAGCGAACAGGGCACGCTACCCGCACTATCCAGCCCCTCGGTGTCGCGCTGCCAGGCCTGGATCTTGGCCAGATGCACTTCCAGGGCGCCGCGGTTGAACAGGCCGGTCAGGGGATCATGAGTGGCCTGGCGATAGAGCCGCAGCAGCAGGCTGAGCTGGAAATGGTTGGCCGCCATGGACACTGCCAGCAGGCTCGACAGCAGCCAGAATGCTTCCACACCGCGCCCTGTCATCCAGCTGCCGTCGACCATCTGGGAAAATACCTGCAGCGCCAGCAGGGCGATGCCGGCAATCAGCGACTCCAGCAGCGTGAACGGAAAGACGCTGAGCGCCGCCACCAGCAGGAAGGGAATGAAGCCGTAGCCTACCAGGTTGTGCAGCTCGCCCGGGGGCAGCATCACCAACACCAGGGTGTAAAACGCCGCAGGAAGCGCCAGCAACATGCCGGCACAAAAGCGGATACGACGGATCCTCTCCTGGCTGAACAGGGCCAGCAGCAGCACGACAACCAGGCCCAGCATCAGCACCACCCGCCCTATCAGGGTGTACTTGAGCAGCGCCGTAGGCAGCATCAGGGAGTCCACCACGATCCACAGCGGCGAGAGAACGGCGAAGATGATGCCCAGCGCCAGCACGCGGCTGCGAAGATAACGAGCATGGGCGAAGGCGAAGTCGCGGGAGTGGTGGCGACTGCTGAAGGTATCACGTAGCGAACTGAAACCAACGAAAAGCTCATGGCCCGCCTCGGGCGGTTCGGCCAGCAGGTCGAGCCGGCGTCTCCGGCGCTCGCTGTCCCGCGCTTCCTTCAGTTTACTGAAGACCATCGAATGACCTCACGTTGACAGGCCTTTCACAACGAGCGGCCCATGTTGCACGAACTGTGCCCAAGTGAGCCGGATTGTAACAGCGCCGTCTCCCTGGAAATGTTACAGAGTTTGATCCAGGGCAAGACTAGATAAGGGCTTCGATCGAAACAAACCTCCCCGCATCGGAAAAGGTCAGCCTGAAGCGGCCATGCACCCCGTCCCGGGTCACCACCCGGCGTAGCGCCTCGGCGGGAAAGATCACCTTCCTGCCATCCAGGCTACGGGTATGCACCTGCCCGACCCGGCCCTCGTAATGGGCCAGGCAGGCATCATGGGAAAGCTCGATTACCACGTCGATGGTAGGCATGGTTCGTCAGGTTGCCGTCAACGCAAAAGTCGCCAATACTTTACCCCATTCGGCCCGCCCTACGGACATTCACCATGCATGCATCCACCGTCATCGGCCCCGTGCCCTTCTCTTCCAGCAGTTGGCAGCCCGGCGCCGGTCTTGTCGGCAACGCCGAAGCCGCACGACGGGTTGGTGAACCGGGCAATGCCGAGGCGGCTGGCCGGGCTGCCGAGGAAGCGGCCCAGGGCAAGGTCGCCGAGGGCGAGGCCGCACAGAAGCCCAATGGCGAAACGCTGAGCCAGGAAGAGCTGCGCCAGCTCGAGCAGCTCAAGACCACCGACCGCGAAGTGCGCCAGCATGAGCTGGCTCATCAGATCGCCGGCGGACAGTACACCGGTGCGGTCAGCTACCAGTTCGAGCGCGGCCCGGACGGCCAGCGCTATGCCGTGGCCGGCGAAGTCCCCATCGACTACGGCCCGGTGCCCGGCGACCCCCGCGCCACCATCGGCAAGATGCAGCAGGTGATCAGCGCCGCCCTCGCTCCGGCCGATCCGTCACCCAAGGACCACCAGGTCGCCGCCCAGGCACGCCAGTACTTGCTCACCGCCCAGCTGGAAATGGCCCAGCAGTCCAGCGCGCGACACAGCGCCGAGCGCCCCGAACCCAATACGACGGAAACCTCGGCCGGCGCGCAAGCCAGCGGCAGCGGCACGCTCGAATCCAGCAAGGCCTCCCTCACCAACTATGACATCATCGCCCGCGCCGCCTTCGCCAGCGGCGGTACCGGAAAGCTGAGCGGGAAGGCGTGAGCCCACCCGACCCGCGACAAAGTAGCGACACGAAACGGCTGTGGTGACTTAGCCGCCACCGGCCGTATGCCGCACTGGCGTCGTGATTCGCCCAGTTTGGAACACTCCCGTGCTCGTACCCCTGCGTGCTGACGACTGCCCGAACGCAAGCAGCCCGGCACATGGCCGGGCTGCTTGCGGTGTACTCCAGTTTGCGGACTCAGCGAAAAGAGAAGTGAGCCCCCCTCGCCCCGCTCTCCTCGACTCCCTTAATCGTTCCTACCGCTCTACTTACACCTGATAAAACTCTCGATACCAGGCCACAAAGTTGGCCACGCCCTCCCTCACCGGCGTGGCAGGCTTGTAGTCCACGGCCTTCTCAAGATCGCTGCAGTCGGCATAGGTGGCAGGCACGTCACCAGGTTGCAATGGCAGCAGCTCCCTGATCGCCTTCCTGCCCAGTGCGTCTTCGATCGCTTCGATGTACTCCGAGAGATGCACCGGGTCGCTGTTACCGATATTGAAGATGCGGTACGGCGCGTTGCTGGTGGCCGGATCGGGACTGTCGCTGTCCCACTCGGGATTAGGTCGGGCCACGTCGTCACTGGCACGGATCACACCTTCGACTATGTCATCGATGTAGGTGAAGTCGCGAGTATGGTTTCCGTAGTTGAAAACCTGGATTGGCTCACCGGCCAGAGTGGCCTTGGTAAACAAGAACAGCGCCATGTCCGGGCGCCCCCAGGGGCCATATACGGTGAAGAAGCGCAGCCCCGTGGTGGGCAAGTAAAACAGGTGGCTGTAGCTGTGTGCCATCAGCTCATTAGCCTTCTTGGTGGCGGCGTAGAACTGCAGTGGATGGTTGACGCTCTCGTGCACCGAGAACGGCATCCTGGTATTGGCGCCATACACGCTACTGGTACTGGCGTAAGTCAGATGTTGCACCTGATGATGACGGCAGGCCTCCAGGATGTTGGTGAAGGCCACCACGTTGCTCTGCACATAGGCATGCGGATTCTCCAGCGAATAACGGACTCCCGCCTGGGCGGCCAGATGAATCACCCGCTCGGGGGCATGCTCGCGAAAGGCATCATGCACCACCTGCTGATCAGCCAGGTCTTCCCGAATGAATCCATACTCGCTACCGGTGTGCGCCGCGGTCGCCTCCAGGATCTTCAGGCGCGCCTCCTTAATCTTCGGATCGTAGTAGTCGTTGACCACATCGATACCGACCACGCTGTCGCCGCGTTCCAGCAGTCGTTTGGCCACGTGGAAACCAATAAAGCCGGCATTGCCGGTGACAACGATTCTCATGGTATCTCCATTGGAAGGGGCGAAGTTCGAGGCCTCTTCCCACCTCGAACCTGCCGTTGCACCTGGTATCTGACCTAAAGGCGCAAGTCGACCTGGCCCTTGGGCAGCACAAACTTGAGGTCGTAAAGCACATGCTCGGGTTTCCCCCAACCATGGATAACCTCGGCCCTGAGTTCGCGGAACTCCCGGTGGGCCACTGCCAGAACAATGGCATCATAGGCATCGACTTCGGGGCTCTCGACCGGACGAATGCCATACACCCTTTCGGCCTCGGCCTTGTTCACCTGCGGATCGTAGACATCTACCACCACGTTGTAGTCGGAAAGCTCACTGAGAATATCCACCACGCGAGTGTTGCGTAGATCAGGACAGTTTTCCTTGAAGGTCAGCCCCATCACCAGCACCCGCGCACCCTGCACTTCCAGGCGACGCTTGACCATCTGCTTGACCAGCTGGTTGGCGACATAGGCCCCCATGCCATCATTGATGCGCCGCCCGGAGAGGATCACCTCGGGATGGTATCCCACCTGCTGAGCGCGGTGGGTCAGGTAGTATGGGTCCACGCCAATACAGTGCCCGCCTACCAGGCCCGGGCGAAACGGCAGGAAATTCCACTTGCTGCCAGCAGCTTGCAATACCTCCTCGGTATCGAGACCGAGTCGGTTAAAGATTACTGCCAGCTCGTTCATCAGGGCGATGTTCAAGTCGCGCTGGGTATTCTCGATCACCTTGGCCGCCTCGGCGACCTGGATGGAACTGGCCTTGTGGGTGCCAGCGGGAATGATGCGGCGATAGAGCGAATCCACGAATTCGGCCACCTCCGGCGTAGAGCCTGAGGTGACCTTCTTGATAGAAGTGACGCGATGCTCCTTGTCACCAGGATTGATACGTTCTGGGCTATAACCCGCGAAGAAGTCCTGGTTGAAGACCAGGCCAGAGGCCTGTTCGATCACGGGTATGCAGTACATCTCGGTGGCGCCAGGAAACACGGTCGATTCATAGATCACCACGTCTCCCGGCTGCACCATCCCACCCACGGTTTGACTGGCCGTGATCAAGAGCGTGAGATCTGGGCAGCGACTCGCGTCGATGGGTGTCGGTACGGTAATGATATAGACATTGCAGTGGCGCAGCGCCTCGGCGTTGTTCGAGAAGCTCAGCTGCCACGCCTCGGCTAGCTGTGTCGCCTCCACCTCAAGCGTCAGATCGACATGATCGCTCAACTCATCCACCCGCCGAGTGTCGATATCGAAGCCCACTGTGGGCCACACCTTACCGAACTCCACCGCCAGCGGCAGCCCGACATAGCCCAGGCCGATGACGCCCAGGCGCACCTCATCCATCGTCAGCATCGTCCCACCCCTTGCGTCGTTGAATGGTCATCCCGAGGACCTGTGCCGGCACCCCGCTCCAACCAGCATCGAGTTGCCAAGCCCCATGGCTATCGTTTTATTTCCTTTGCGGTGGTCACCCAGTTAGATCCTCGACATACCCTGTCCTTGCGTCATGAAGGCAATCGAGTGCTGCCTCCACGACGATGCGCTCATCGAACTCGTCCTCGATTCGCACACGCGCCGCTTTCCCTGCGGCCTGCAGTTCCGCTTGGGGAAGGGCAATGCACCGCTTCATGCACTGGGCCAATGAATCAGCGCTCTTCACCTCGCATAGCCAACCGGTCTGACCGGCCACGATTGCCTGGCGGCAGCCCGGCACATCGGAGACGATGGCGGGCCGCCCCATGGCGGCGGCTTCCAACACCGTGCGGGGCATCCCTTCGCGATAAGAAGGAAGGACCAGTACATGGGCCTGCTGGATAAAGGGCCGCACATCGCCCTGCTCGCCCAGCACCTCGACCACACCTGCGGCCTGCCAGCGCTGCACCTCGACTTCGGAAATGGCGGTACAGTTGCTGGCACCATGAGGACCAATCAGCAAGAACCGACTATTGGAGTGGTCGATACGGACCTGTGCCGCCGCCTGCACGTACTCGCGAACTCCCTTGTCGCCCAGCAGGCGGGCGATCATCACGAAGGTAAAGGGGACAGGGGCCGGCAGTGGCGAGAAAGAAAAGCGGGTTGTATCCATGCCGGAGCCAGGCAGTACGGCTGTGGGGGTTTCGCGAAGCAGGCCATGGCTCTGAAACAGGTCGTGGTCTTCCTGGTTCTGGAAGAACACCCGCCGCGCCCCGCAATTAGCGACTCCATACAGCGAACGCACCCGACGGTACAACCAACTGTCGTGCAAAAAGGCAGTGCCCAGGCCCGAGACATTGTTGGCATAGGGGATGCCCAACGCACGGCAAGCCAGACCAGAATAGATGTTTGCCTTCACCGTGAAGTTGAACACGAAGGTGGGCTTAAATCGCAACAGCATATTGGCCAGCGCGAGCAGGCTTCTACCCTCACCCAGCAGCCGAGTGCCTTTGCCCTCCATGGGAAGCGGCACGTGCTTGATACCCAGTTCGTCCACCAGGCGATGGGAGTAGGCATCCTGAGGCGCGAGCCCGATCACCGTATAGCCTGACTCACGCAGCGCCAGTATGGTGCCACGGCGAAAGTTATAGAGGTACCAGGAGGTATTGGAGACCAACACCACAATGCCATTGTCCTGCATTATCCTCGCCCTCCCGTTTCTGATTTCCCCCTAGTCCAGGTTCCTCGCCACCTTGCAGCTCATTGCAACCCCACCAACTGATACGGCAACCAGGCATGGGAATGTGCCGCAAACATGAGCCACACGAGCAATACCCGCGTAGCAGGCCACCACGCTGAGTACAATCAACATCGACCAGCGCGAGTCCCGGCTAATTAACGGAAGCCGCGAGAAAAGGAACATCTGAACGGGACACGATCGATGGCGGTGGAAGACACAATCACCAGTGGGATACAGGTTTCAATGGCCAAGAAAAGCGCCGCACCCTCGTACCGACCAACCATTTTTACCTGATAGGGACCATCAACCTGGGACACAAACCAGCAGCCCGGCACAGGATCGGTCTGCTATCAATTGTGCCTCATGAATCAAAGGATCTTATAGTAGGAGTTCAGCTCGCCCTCCTCAGCCAGATGTGCATAGGTGTCCAGCTCTCTCACTGTATCCACCTCAAGCCAGCCATTCTCTACCAAACACGCCTTCACCAGCCACCCCCCATCAATCAATTGTTGTATAAAGCTGGTCATATGCATATTATCGAAACTCCTACCATCATACTTTGCATCAGGGTCGATGCCATCATACGCAGCCACCAGGTCCGACACCTTGTCACCACGAATACGAATCAGCCCTATATATTGAGCATGTACCTGATCATAAAACCGAGGCTTCTTCCCCAGTTCAAGCACATGCTGTTTTTCATCCATAACGAAAGTTTCTGCATCAGACAAGGGATCATCCATACGCAACCTCCATAGTCTTTCCCACTCTCTATCGGCAGCAACACAAATCGGAGCATTGCAATCAAGGACAGCTTGAAGCACCTGAGGTTCGTAGACAATATCACCATAACTTATTAATAGATCTTCACCGGACACCATGTGTTCTCGCGCGCAAAAAAGCGTACTAACCATATTGGTAGTTTCGTATCGTGCATTTTCCAACACCTCTGCACCAAGAGGGTCAAGCTTTTCAATACAGTAGCCACCAACAATGATGATGTTGTCAGAAATACCACACATCTCCATAACGGCCATTTGGCGGTGAAGCAGCGACTTTCCGGCCAAGAGTACCATGCACTTTGGCTTGTCGTTGGTGTAAGGGCGCAGGCGACTTCCTTGGCCCGCTGCAAGAATGATAGCTCTCATAAATCCCCTTTAAACAGCCGAATAATGAGTCGAATATCCGATAGCATAAAAGGCATTTCGCGCTCGGGATGCCACATTATGCCGGTCCATTTCCGATGACGATGCGTGACGGCCTCAATGGTGCCATCTGTCGCGGTCAGACATGACTGCAGTGTCTCGGCCAGGCCTTCTACCTGCACACCCCAGTCATGAAAACTGTTGACACGGGTGTAGGTACCAAACCGGGCTTCAGCGGTGGCTGCCCTGACCGAGTGCCGAGTGCCGACATGTTCCTTAACGGGGAAGAGACTGCCACCCAGATAAACGTTCATCATCTGCATACCACGGCAAACACCCAGTACGGGAAGTTGGTTATCACATGCGTAGTCAAGAATGGCTTTTTCTGTTAGATCACGTTCGGGAGCTGGGCAAGCAGGATTAGGCAAGCAGCTCAGGTCATTTCCGCCGGAGAGGATGTAACCATCCAGCTCCATCACCTCCAACCATGCAGCCACATTATTGAGACTGTTGGGAACAGGAACCGGGGTAAGGCCCAACTGCTCCAGCAAAACAAACCATTGCTGGTCTAGGCAATCGCGTCGTTCTGCGTACGATGCAACGTCTTCGACTCGCTGAGTAATACCAATTCGCCGGCTCACTGGAGAACCTGTATTAGATGGTTGGCAGCGTCAAGCTCAAGAACGGATGCCCGAGCAAAACTCGCGTATCGGGTTTCGCCCACTCCAATGGCGGCTGGTAAGCCGAACTCTGCCGCGCGGATGGCCATATGAGAATTGGCCCCCCCATACATGGTGATTAGCCCCGCGATATCCTGACCAAATAACCAGTCGAACCCCGGGTCAGCCTGAGGAATCAGGGCAATCTTTCCTTCCAGGGCTGAGCTCTTTCTGCTTGAGACCTGCCCAAGGTCCATGCAGGGGGCGATGATCCGACCGGATCCGACAAAGTTGGCCTGAGTGCTAGGGTAAAGAAATAGATAGAAATCCTTGTCATCCAGTAGCAGGGGCGGTAACTCGACAGCCCTCACCTGTTGATGGAACCGCTTACCGTCCATTGCCTGTTCACGCAGCCATTCGCCTATATCGTTGGTAGCCGCAGTGCCCGAGCGCAGAGCAGTAAAGGCTTCTAGTGGGATATGTGCCATATCGTCGCGTGAGACATCATAGGAATTTCCCACCTCCACCAGACAGTCCAGAGCGGCAGACAGGTGACGGCTAAAGGCAAATTTTGCATACTCACGACCTTCGATGGCATGCCGCATGAATTGCTCAACCGCTGCCAAGTCCTCCGATATCCCTTCTTCAGCCAATACTCTGCCAAATACCGCGCGCTCGCTTTGCCACAGGGCATCAATATCAGTCCGGTATTCTTCCCTTCTGCCTCGCGCACGCTCCACGAGGGGGGCCAGAAAGTGGAGCGGATCTTCCATATAAGACAGCGAGGTAATGTCATACGTGCCAGGGCGGAGATGCCCATAACGCTCGATAAATACCTGCCAAGGCAGGCGATGATCTGCTGTAGCAGCAGCATCTTCTGTAAGGCGGTGTGTTATCGTGCGGATGGAGTTCATGAAGGCATCCACAGCTCCTTGACTCAGAGCGCCGCGATAGACAGCCGACTTAAGTAGTGTGACAGCCACAAAAGCACTGCGGGCAAGGTGAGCAAACGCCAGGGTACCATAGCGCCGGCAATCCTCCAGCAGCACCAAGGCACGCTCCAGCGCCGGCATATCAGCCAGCATGATACGCTCAAAACGGCTTTGCAGTTTTTCAATAGCCTCCAGGTCTCCTGGCGTGCGAATGATGGCACCACAGGTAATGGCCTTGAGCCCCCTTGCTAGACAGGCCACTTGCCCTTCAGAGAAGCCTCCTTCCGCGATCAAGTGCGCTTGCCAGCGTTCAAAATCAAGAGCAAAACAGGTGGGCACCACATCAAACTCCACCTTGTCGTGCAGGTGCGGGTTCTGTCTCAGCCAGTCCAAGTAGAAGTTCACCAACCTGCCGGCCAACGCATCATCCACACTGGCGGGGACAAAAGAATTGAAACTGGCACGAATATCAACATAAGGGTGCCCGGCAAAAGCCACCAGCAAGGGTTGAGGCCGCACGTCACGGTATCCATATTCCGCTCTTTGGGTCGCCCAGATCTCATCCATGATGAGAAATCGGTATAGATCCATGGCCAGCTGTCCCGGCTTGGTGCCGATGATTTCCGCTGGGTTCCAGTCAGGCATCACCCCGAAAATGGCAGGACCTCCTACCACGAAGGGCGACGACTTCTGCAAGGCCCGGAACCGGGCTTCGGCATTATTCAGCAGTGCCGCAACCTGCTCATCCCTGGCCTCTGATCGGCCGTGATCAACGGTGATAGGACGGACCTGCAGAACATGGATATGGCCCGCTGGACTGATGGCAAATTCGATATCCAACGAGTCATAGCCCAACAGATCCTCGATCTCACGCAGGGCCGGAAGGATATCACGAATAGACTCAGGCGCCTGCTGATGCTTCATGCTGGCCTGGCGATGAACCAGAAGCGTCTTGTGATCACGGCTGGTCCCATTCGTGATGGATTCCGTACTGTGGGTCAGGTCGTCGTAATTGATGACATAATAGGGCGCCCCCTGGGCCAGGGTACGGGTGAACGCCACACCGCTGACCTGAACTTCCTCGAGCATTGGTTGTACCAATACCTGATGATCTCCATTGCCGTCCGGATAGGAAGCGATTACCTGCTCTATGGCGTTCCGTATAGCGGGCTGCGGTGTGGCCTCTACCCCAAGGATACTAGCGTAGACACCGGCATTGGCACAGGTAAACCCATCCTCTGATAGGGCACTGCTGCGTACAACCAGGCGCCCTGTCGTGAATGCTATCTGAATGCGGCGGATCACAAGATCTGGAGCACTATGCCATTCGGCAACGGTAAAACTGACTTGGTCTTCAATGCGACTAAGTCTGACGAGCCCCCGCAAGCGGTGAAGAGTCTGCGCCTTGGTGCCCATGATGAACCGCGTCAAATCCCGAGGTTCATTGAGCTCTGCCCAATCCCCCACCACATCCACTGCCTGAATGTTGAAGCCCCGTATCCGCAGCAACTCCAGTAATTGTGAAAGGTTGGCATGCCTCACCGGTGGAAAAAGTGACTCAGCATTATCTTTCAGGAACTTAATTACGTCAGGACTGAGCCGCACGAACCCGACAAACTCAGCATCAGCCATTTCTGGCAAAATATCCGGCCCCAAGCGAGTCACTGTAGTTTGGAACATGTTCACCTTCTCACAACGCGCAATATCGTTCTCCGAACGACCGGAAAAACGATGGCGCCAGGCGCTATCCACAGCTACCACAATATCTCCGCTGGCCTCAGCAACCCCACGAACAGCTGACTCGCGAAATAACACATCTGCATAAGAAATAAAGTGCTGTGCCCCTGATATCAAAGGTGCATGCAGCAAAGAAGTCGCTGCGCCGGTACTCTCCCATTCCACATTGAAGGTGTAATGAAGGCTAGGGTAGCGGCTGGAAATTTCTTCAAGCTGGTATCCGCCCACAAATTTAACTTCCGGTGAAAGGCATCCCACCGCTTGCAAGAGCCAATCCAATACACGTCCTTGGCTGGCGCCCCCTCTGAGAACTGGATGCTGCTCACCGCTATAAGGACGGCCAGCACCGAGAATAATGAGTTGATTTTTTCTCGAGTGTTCAGCTGAGATGGAAGCCGAATTTAATTGAGCTGCCATAGTATCATTCATGTCATGAAACCTTTTGTGGAAAGTTGCCAAGGAGCATAGGCCATGAAATGGCTAAAGATTTAATTACATCATGCCACCATTTATTTTCCAGCAGCAATCGCCAACTTTATGCTTCTTAATATCTTATCGGATGGCGAGTCATGGCAATATAAAGGCTCCACTTCATCTAATAGAAACTGCTTATGATCGGCCTTGATACTGCAACCCCCGTCAACTACAGAAATCAGGAAGCTCTCAATATCGCTTTTTTCCCTAGCAAGGTAATAAGCCTTTAGCGCTTTCAATCCGAATTTGTTTTTCAGCCCAGGCTGTTGCTTGTCGCTCACAAGATACAGGCAGGGTTTTTCTACAAAAACGTATTCAACGATAAAAGAACTTGAGTCATGTATTATTGCATCGGACTGTACGAATAACTCACTATACTCACCCTCATCTAGCTGAGTGTTTTCGGAAAAGTCCCAATATGAATAGTATTTATCGGCTTTCTCCTTTCCCCAGTCAGGATGTCGATAGAGCTTTGGCTTGAGGACCGGATGGGGCTTGAAAGACCACTGTGTTTCATTTCGATATCTTGTTGAAAGCTCAACCATGAATTCGGCATATTCATTAAAATTGGACAACCCTGAAGCCGCACCTATAGAGTGATGCGGAGCAAAGATAACTTTCTTCTTCCCACACACCTGTTCTTTCCATGCACCTTTCTTTCCTTCATTTTTTACCAACAGGCTTTCGCATGATGGATAGCCCGTTAAGACGCAGTTGGTGGCCTTATTATCAGAAACCTTTTTTGCCCTATCCATAGAATGCTGGTGGGGCATGAAAATCTTCCACATGACATTATGGAAGTGCGTATTAAACATGCTCTGCTCGCTAACATGACTCGTTGCCAAATAAAAATAAGGAACATAGCAGGTCAAAAATTTATGAAACGCATCCTCATAATATTCAGGCCTAGTGTGATTGTATGGGCGCGTAAAAAAAACCAAATCAGGTTTTAAATCTTCAACTCTTAACCACGAGTTACTCGCCTTGTCGTATGATGAAATTACAGGATAGCTTTTCCCTGAAAAGTAACTATATGCCCTCTCCATATCCTCAACCATCGTTTCATGGCCATACTCAACATGAGGGCAGACAAGAATCATCGGATCAAAAAAAGGATCATCCAGCATTTTCCGAAATACAGTATCAACCTTCCAGACACTTTCATGGATGGCGAGAAAAACAACCTTGATCCGCTTCTTTTCTTTTATCCTCTTTAGCTCCTGCATATGACGCAGCCTGACTCTCCATAAATGCAATTTATTTAACATTCGTTTAATATATTTTTTTATAGGCTGCGGCAATATTTTTTTAATATAATCCATCCCATCAACTCCTGGACAAAATACTGCACATGCGGTATCCCGGGCTCCTGAGCGCTCCTCCAGAAACTCTTGTGCCGGCGTACGGTAACCAAGATCGAAGGGCTTCAAACAGACAATTCGAGAAATAAAATATCTACATAGGAAATAAAGTGCTGTGCCCTGAGATCACTAAAGTTTCAACTGCATCATGTCACCATTTATTTTCCTGCAGAAATCGCGTCCTTGAGAGTTCTTAATATCTTATCGGATGGCGAGTCATGGCAATATAGAGGCTCCACTTCATCTAACAGAAACTGCTTATGATTGGCTTTGACACTGCAATCCCCGTTAATTACAGAAATCAGGAAGTTCTCAATATCGCTCTTTTCCCTAGCAAGATCATAAGCCTTTAGCGCTTTCAATCCGAATTTGTTTTTCAGCCCAGCCTGTTGCTTGTCCCTCACAAGATACAGGCAGGGTTTTTCTACAAAAAGGTATTCAACGATAAAGGAACTTGAGTCATGTATTATTGCATCGGACTGCACGAACAACTCACTATACTCACCTTCATCTAGCTGAGTGTTTTCGGAAAAGGCCCAGTAAGAAAAGTATTTATCGGCTTTCTCCTTTCCCCAGTCAGGATGTCGATAGAGCTTTGGCTTGAGGACCGGATGGGGCTTGAAAGACCACTGTGTTTCATTGCGGTATCTTGTTGAAAGCTCAACCATGAATTCGGCATATTCAATAAAATTGGACAACCCTGAAGCCGTACCTATAGAGTGATGCGGGGCAAAGATAATTTTCTTCTTCCCACACACCTGTTCTTTCCATACACCTTTCTTGCCTTCATTTTTGACCAACAGGCTTTCACAGGATGGATAGCCTGTTAAGACGCAGTTGGTGGCGTTATTATCAGAAACCTTTTTTGCCCTATCCATAGAATGCTGGTGGGGCATGAAAATCTTCCACATGGCATTATGGAAGTGCGTATTAAACATATATTCCTCGCTAATATGACTCGTTGCCAGATAAAAATAAGGAACATAGCATGTCAAATATTTGTAAAATGCATTTTCGTAATATTCAGGCCTAGTGTGTCTGTATGGGCGCGTAAAAAAAACCATATCAGGTTTGAGATCTTCAACTCTTAACCACGAGCCACTCGCCTTGTCATATGATGAAATTACAGGATAACTTTTCCTTGAAAAGTAGTTATATGCCTTCTCCATATCCTCAACCATCGCTTCATTGCCATACTCAACATGAGGACAGACAAGAATCATCGGATCAAAAAAAGGATCATCCAGCATTTTCCGAAATACAGCGTCAACCTTCCACATGCTTTCATGGATGGCTAAAAATACAACCTTGATCCGCTCCTTTTTTTTTACCCTCTTTAGCTCCTGCACATGACGCAGCCTGACTACCCATATTAATATACTTTTAATGTGATTTTTTACAGGCTGTGGCAATATTTTTCTTATATATTCCATCTCCTCAACTCCTGGAAAAATGCTGAACATGCGGCATCCCGAGCTCCTGAGCGCTCTTCCAGAAACTATTGTGACGGCGCCCGGTAACCAAGAGCGAAGGGCTTAGAACAGATAATTTGAGAAATAAAATATTTATATAGGAAATAAAGTGCCGTGCGCAGAGATCAAAGGCGCATGCAGAAAAAAGTCTCTGAACCGGCCTTCTCCCTTTCCACGTTGAAGGTGTAATACCGATTAGGATATTAGCTGTAAATTTCTTCAAGCCGGCACCCGCTCCCAAATTTAACTTCCGGTGAAAGGCATCCCACCGCTTTCAAGAGTCAAACCCATATGCTATGAGATCAGTAAGTTTCAACTGCATCATTTCACCATTTATTTTCCTGCAGAAATCGCGCCCTTGAGGGTTCTTAATATCTTATCGGATGGCGAATCATGACAATATAGAGGCTCCACTTCATCTAATAGAAATTGCTTATGATCGGGCTTGATACTGCAATCCCCGTCAACTACAGAAATCAGGAAGCTCTCAATATCGCTTTTTTCCCTAGCAAGGTAATAAGCCTTTAGCGCTTTCAATCCGAAATTATTTTTCAACCCAGGCTGTTGTTTGTCGCTCACAAGATACAGGCAGGGTTTTTCTACAAAAAGATATTCAACGATAAAGGAACTAGAGTCATGTATTATTGCATCGGACTGCATGAACAATTCATTATACTCACCTTCATCTAGCTGAGTGTTTTCGGAAAAGGCCCAATAAGAAAAGTATTTATCAGTTTTCTCCTTTCCCCAGTCAGGATGTTGATGGAGATTATACTTGAGTATCCGATGGGGCTTGAAAGACCACTGTGTTTCATTGCGGTATCTTGTTGAAAGTTCAACCATGAATTCGGCATATTCAATAAAATTGGACAACCCTGAAGCCGCACCTATAGAGTGATGCGGGGCAAAGATAATTTTCTTCTTCCCACACACCTGTTCTTTCCATACACCTTTCTTGCCTTCATTTTTTACCAACAGGCTTTCACAGGATGGATAGCCCGTTAAGACGCAGTTGGTAGCGTTATTATCAGAAACCTTTTTTGCCCTATCCATAGAATACTGGTGGGGCATGAAAATCTTCCACATGGCATTATGGAAGTGCATATTAAACATATCCTCCTCCCTAATATGACTCGTTGCCAGATAAAAATAAGGAACATAACAGGTCAAATATTTATAAAAAACATGCTCATAATATTCAGGCCTAGTACGATCATATGGGCGCGTAAAAAAAACCAAATCAGGTTTGAGATCTTCAACTCTTAACCACGAGTCATTCGCCTCGTCGTATGATAAAATTACAGGATAGCTTTTCCTTGAAAAGTAGCTATATGCCTTCTCCATATCCTCAACCATCGCTTCATGGCCATATTCAACATGAGGACAGACAAGAACCATCGGATCAAAAAAAGGATCATCCAACATTTTCCGAAATACAGAATCAACCTTCCAGACACTTTCATGGATGGCGAGAAATACAACCTTGATCCGTTCCTTTTCTTTTATCCTCTTGAGTTCCTGTACGTGACGCAGCCTTACTATCCATATTAACATTATTTTAATATAATTTTTTACAGGCTGCGGCAGTATTTTTTTTATATACCTCATTTCATCAACTCCTGGGAAAATGCTGCACCTGCGATATCCCGGGTTCCTATACCGATAGGGAAGATGCGATACGAAACATAGCGGGTAGCCGGGAGCAGGGCTGTCGCTTCTTCACTCAGGCTTGGGCGCGACTACCTGGACACTGGCCGGATCCCCCCTACCCCGATCTCATCGCTGAAGGAGAAGTCGCGGGCCGCTTAAAGCCTAAGGTCTACCGCCACGTTATAGTCGGAAAGTTAACTGAGGATATCCACCCACGGGTGTTACGCAGATCAGAACAGTTTGCCCTGAAGATCAGCCCGATCACCAACACCACAACGCCATTGCCTTGCATGCAGTGTTTCGGCAGCAGCGGATGCGCGCCTAATTAAAAATGCGCGATATATTCTGGCTCAACTCAGCGATATTGATATCTGGTATCCGGTCATAAGGTGGGTAGAACATGCCGTGTCGTGAATAAAGCCCGTACACAAAAGTAAAGTCACCCGCATAAATAGAGGTCTCAGGCTGTGACATCAGGCGCTCCACCATGCCAGAACCGCCCAGTGCCGAGAGATGATCGATCGATAACGGCCGATACCCATTGTCAAGTGATATCCATGGCTCGTTAGAGTCCACCACCATCCAGCCTTTTGAGGTCAGCACTTCGGTTACAGCATGCGAGCGGACCTGTGGCGTAAGCAGAGACTTGATCGCAGATCCAGTTTCAACTGTTGAATAAATAGCGATATGACGTGTTTCGAAGCCATGTTGTCGAAGAGCTTTTTCGATAAAGCGACTACGGTCGAAGCAAAGGCCTTTACCTCGCGCCAGCAGGTCATTGGGCTCACGTGGCATGCCATGTGGGATTCCGGAATTGACAGGCACGTTGCCGAGCACAGCCCCTTGCACCAGACGTATGAAATCCACCTCCTCCTGAAACGTCAGGTTTCCGTCATTTGAGCCTTCAAAAAATGGGCCTAACACTTGACCTATGGCTAGCTTATCTTCCCGAGTAACTCCGTTGTCGACCTGAGTTATAAACAAGTAGGTGAAAAACAACATCGGCAATACAACCAACATTCCGACAAGCTTAATTTTCATCTTCATTTGATCCGCCCTACATCCGTAATATTCTAAAGCATTGAAAGAATAGACAATTGATAAGGCAGCCAAGATTGAGCATTGCTAGCGAAGAACAACCATACATTCAGCACCACCGCGTAGTAGGCCACCACGCTGAGTACAATCAGAGTCGACCAGCGCGAGTCCCGGCTTATCAACGGAAGCCGAGAGAAAAGGAAGATCTGAACGGGGATCAGATAAAGGGCGACACGGTCGGTAGCGGTGGAAGACATAATAACCAGTGGGATGCAGGCGATGGCCAGCACCGAAAGCCACCACCACAGGCGACGCTCATCTTCCTTGAGTTGCAAGTATCGCTGCAAGACGAGATAGAGCCCTGCCGGTACGGCATTCATCAGGACACGTATCAGCCCACCCTCGGACTGGTAGTTGGCCTCGACGTAATTGGTCCAGAGATCATCGGCGGAATCGAACAGGAAAAGGTAACCGCCGATCAGCGTGGCCATCCCCGCCCAGGCCAGGGAAATGAGTCGGCTCTGGCTGGCCGCCAGCCCCGCTACTGGCAACAGCAGCACCGCAGACCTGTGGAAAGCCGCGCCAATCAGTACCCAGACCACAAAAGTGCGAACCTTGCCATCGCCGAGTGCCACCAGGCCCAGCAGAACGAATCCCAGCGCCACGGCCTGGCGACTGTAGCCCATGGCTACCACAACGATCAGGTAGGGCACCGCCACCATCAGGGCCAGCCAGGGCAACGGCTGATCGCGAACAAAGGCCACTACCCCGGTCATCACGATGGCACCACAGGCCAGATTCACCCAGTAAATATTGCCGCCCAGCTTCATCACCAGCCAGTTGAGCAGGTAATAGCCTGGATCCTTACTCGTGAACACCTCGAACAGGGTCATGGCCGAGGCACGGTTCAGATATCCAAGGTACGCCCCCCAATCACCGCCAACCTCGAAGCGCAGGCCGATAGCCAGGGCAAACAGGCTACCGACTAACCACCACATCACGCGGCGAGAATCGGGGGTCAGCCGGTAGGGTGCCAGCACCCCCACGGCGGGAATCAGAAAGAGAATCCAGTAAGGCAGCATGGCTATCGCCTATGCAGTGAGAGGCGCTGCGGATACGGTGCTCAGCGTCACGGATCAGGGCAGCCTAGGCTTCCACTGCCGCTGCCAGGCCAGTAACTGCAGTACTGCCCAGAGCTGCTGGGCATGGTGCCCCTGCCCTTTCAGGTGGGCCTGCCACAACTTGCGAACCTGGCGGCCATCCAGCCTGGGCAGCTCGGCAAGGCTGGCGGTGGAGAGCAGGTCCTCCGCCCATTCCCGCAGCGGGCCCCGCAGCCAGGCATCCAGCGGCACGGCGAAGCCCATCTTGGGGCGTTCGATCAGCTCATGAGGCACATGGCGGTAGAGCAGCTGGCGCAGCACCCACTTGCCCTGGCCGTCGCGCAACTTGATTTCGGCGGGAATGCGCCAGGCGGTGTGGAATACCTCAGGGTCGAGGAACGGCACCCGCACTTCCAGGCTACTGGCCATGCTGGCGCGGTCCACCTTAACCAGCACGTCGTCGACCATGTAATGGAGTGTATCCATCAGCAGCATCCACTCCACGCCGGTGAAATTCTGGAGTGCCGGGAAAAGGGATTCCGGCGCTCTGCATGGCCCTTGACCGGCCAACAGCGCAGCGGGCTGGCGGTTCATCGCGGCCACCCCGGCAAACAGTGCCCTCTCCCCGGGGCTGGCCAGCACTGCAGCCAGCTTGTGCAACTTCTCGCCGAAGGTGCGCAAGCGCAGTTGGCTCGGCAGCAACCGGCCCCCCAGTCGCATCAACTGATCGTAGTGATGCGAGGGAATCGCCCTGAGCGTCACCGCCAGGGCCCGCCGAGCCGGCAGCGGCAGCCGCTCCAACTGGTGCCAGATCCTCGGCACCCAGAGGTGGCGGTTATAGCCGCCGAACAGTTCATCGCCGGCATCGCCGGAGAGCGCCACCGTGACGTGCTCGCGGGTCAGCCGAGCAACCAGCGCGGTGGGCAACTGAGAAGAGTCGGCGAACGGTTCATCGAAGAGCTCGGACAGGTGAGGCACCAGCTCAACCGCCATTCGGGAGGTAGCTTGCAGCGTCATGTGTTCGGTGCCCAGGTGAGCCGCCACTGCCTCGGCATGGGTGGTTTCGTCGTAGCGGGCATCATCGAAGCCCACCGAGAAGGTGCACACCGGCCGGCTTGTCTGTTGCTGCATCAGCGCCACGACCAGCGAGCTGTCGATACCGCCGGACAGGAATGCCCCTAGCGGGACATCGGCCAGCATACGGTGGCGTACCGATTGGCCTAGCGCCTGTGCTACCGCAGAAACGGCGGCCTCGGGATGCTCGATGCGCCCTACCTGCATGGCTGCATAAGCAGCTCGCTCCGCTGACCACCAGTGCCGCGGGGCAGGCAGCTCACCGGCCTGCACATCGCCAACCGATACCTGCAGTAGGCACCCCGGAGGCAACTTGACCACCCCCTGGAAGATGCTGCTCCCACCGCCCACACAACCGAAGCGCAGATATCCCTCCAAGGCATCGGTGGCCAGGGTACCCTGCCACGCGGGGTGCGCCATCAGGGCCTTGAGTTCGGAGCCGAACAGCAGCGGCCCGGTACCGTGGACCTTACCCGCATTGCCACCGAGTGTGCCTCGAGCAAAACCATAGTAGAGCGGTTTTTCGCCGAAGCGATCCCGTGCCAGGGTCAAGATGCGGTACCGTCGATCCCACAGTGCAATGGCGAACATTCCGACGCAACGCTTGAGCGTCTGCTCGACGCCCCACAACGCAAACGCCGCCAGTAGGGTCTCGGTATCCGAATGGCCTTTCCACTGGATGCCCACTGCAGTCGGTTCTTCACCCCAAGTGCCGCGGCCCTCGTGTTTGTCGATTCCTCGACCCTCGAACCTGCTCTCCCCTCGAAGCTCATCCCTGATTGCCTGATGATTATAAATCTCACCATTGAAGGCGATCACATAGCGCTTGCAGGCCGAGTGCATGGGTTGATGGCCAGCCGGCGAGAGATCCAGGATGGAGAGCCGACGGTGTCCCAGCGCCACGCTGGCGCCACGATCGACCCAGATGCCCACATCATCGGGGCCACGGTGCTGGAGGGTACCCGCCATTGCCATGACCTCGCCTTTCAGCTTAGCCAGCGCAGGCGATCCCCCTGTCAGTAAGCCTGTGCAACCACACATGGCGCTAGCCCCCCAAACGCGAGACGCGCGCCAGGGCCGGTCCTGCCAGAGTGCCTGCCGCCGCCGCCACGGCAAAGTAGCCCGTCAGAACAAGGAACCCTTCGGCGCCTGGATAGGGCCACAGGACCAGCAGGCCGATGAGGGGCATCAAGAAAAAGAACAACCGGAACGTGGCACGTTGTCTGCCAGGCATACGCAGAAGGTCCTTGCTGTCCAGGTAGCCCAGCAGGCGAAAGACGACATAGGACACAGCCGCCGCCAACCCGATGCCGAGCCGCTGGGTGTCCTCCACCACGAACATCACCGGTGCCATGAACCGCAACCATGCCAGCCACAGGAAGGTCGCGGCCTTGAGCTCCTTGTCTTGCAGTGCATTGTGCAGGGCAAAGGTGAGACACAGGGCCAGGTGAAACGACCACCACGCCGGTACCGCCAGCATGTCCAGCCATGCCGTGATCAGCACGAATACGAGCAGGCGACTGCCCGTCCACGCCAGCCCCCACCCGAGCCTTGCTCCCTGCGGCCCGCGCTTGCGCCCCTCCGCCTCCCGTGGAGCCGCATACAAATCGTTCACCAGGTAGCCGATCTCGTACAGGCTGATGAACGCCAGGTAAGCAAGACCCGCCATAGCCAGGGCCTGCCGCGGCTCCACCGCACCAACCGCGACCACGAGCACCATCGCAGCCAGCCACTCGAAGATCACGTGGAAGCTAAGGCTGCCCTCCCGGAGACGGGTGTCCAGGAAATAGCTAAAAGGGAGGAGGTAGACAAAGTTCATGCGTTGATCTCGATGAAGTGCACCCCGAGCCCCTGCCAGCGTTCACGGTGTGATGCATGGTGAATGACGATATAAGCCACCGAGGCCATCTCGACGAGAGCCCTATCCGAAGCATTGTCTGTCATCACGCCAAGCGGTCCTCCCAGGAGAGACTTGCCATACTTCGCGGCCAGCGCCTGCGGCTTTTGGCCTGTCAGATCCGTCTCGTAGCGCCCCGAGAGGATGCCGTCACGCTGCTCCAGCGTGCTAGCCACATACCGAGCACCGGTCAAGGAGGCCAAGGCCGCTACTACCGGATCCAGGCTGGCTGAGGCCAGCACGACACGCCCTGTCGCGAACGGTTCTTCCAACACATGCCATACGGACCCTATCCGCCGTTCAGCCAACAATTTGCTCGCATACTCGCGGGCACTCTCGTCGAGCGCCTCGCACCGCTCCCCGGCCAACAGGCGTACGACAAAACGCTTCAAGAGATGTTGCCCAGTCAACTTCTCTGCCACCGCGAAGCCCCACCACAGCAGGCGACGGCGGGAACTCACAGCATTGAAGAGCTTGGCGCGCAGCGGCCGCGCGGCATCCCTGGCAAAGTGGTGGCGCAGAAGACCGAGCGTGGTGTCATCGAAGACTAGGGTGCCGCAAACATCCACCACATAGAGTTCGGGAGCAGGCCACCCCATCATGACAAGGCCTCGATCTGCGTATAGACTTGGTGATAGGACATCCTCGCCCTTTCCAGCCCCAGACATTCCTGCGCCCTCAGTCGCAACCGCTCGCCTCCCTTGGCAAGAATCCCGTCGAGATCCCCGGCGATGCGCTCGAAGGCAGACGGATCGTTCAGATCGATCACCACACCCGCGTCCAGTGCCAGGGTAATCGCATCGATATCGCCCACTCCGGCATTGCTGATCGCAGGAATGCCCAGGGCAAACGCCTCGGCCAGCTTTGTGGGTGAGCAGGCCATCTGAGAATAGGTGGCGCGTCGAAAGCTCAGCATGAGATCCGAAGTGCCAAGCAACCCCGGGACCTCGTCGCGACGAGCAGACCTGATATGGATACGATGTCGTAGGTCGGCCAGGTTCGACTCAGCCAGGCGCGCATCATGCTCGGATGACCAGTCCTGGGTGATCAGTAGCAAATGGGCGTCGTCGCGCTGCCGGGCCACGGTCTCGAACAGCCGGAACATATCGTCAAGCAAGTAGACGGTCCCCAGCGACCCGAGATAGGAAATGACCAGTGCGCCCTTGTCGATGCCAATATCGGCGCGTGTTGCCAGTCTGTCCGATGTCGAGACCCCTGAAAAATGGTCGAAATCCGCACAACAAGGAATCACCGCAACGGGGGCATGCATGCCAGGCGCCAGGCGTCCTAATTCGGGGACCACTCGCTCGGTGAGCACGACTACTGCATCCGCACACTCCAGAAACCGTCTTTCCAGCCGCTTGTAATAGCGATAGAGCCGCCGATAGAACCAGCGGTCTTGCGGCCAGAGATTTCCCTCCACCCTGTCATCGACCCACAATCCGCGCATGTCGAATATCGTCTTGACGCCCGTGAAACGACGAAGGAAACAGCCAACCTGCATGGCCGGATAGCTGCGGCAGTGAGCGATACCAAAGCGGTAGCGCCGCTGCAACCTGAGTGCCGTGGCATACATTCGGAGCAGATCCCACATTTTTCCCAGTTTCCCCATGCGCGACGTAAAGGTGAGCGGCGTCCACCCGATTCCCCGTGTATCCAGCTCCCGCCGCAGGGCACTTTCTCCGCGTTCAAAACGACCGGGCTTCTCAAAGCTCACGATATGCAACTGGCGTGGATGATCCGCGATACAGAATAGGTAAGGCAAAATCTGACTACCACCCAGCGGGTCTAGCAAACCATCATAGGTAATGAATAGGGCAGACTGGTTAAGTCGGCGATTAAAAGGAATATTTCGCATAAAAAGACCAGATTATTCGTCATGACAATCAAGAACAAACACGACTCCAGTAACTTCATATTATGACTGAACGCAAGAATTTACCCATCAGACTTAAATGTAACTTTATTCATGAAATGATTAGAATTTACTTTCCTATTTATTTTTCTTATTGAACGCCAAAACAGAGAGTTTGAAGACACGCTAAAATTTCCATAGCCTATATTTGAAGAAAAAGCCACAAAACTTGCAGGCGCGGGGTGAATTAAAAATATTGGAAAACCTATACTTTTACTAATGGCATCCCACTGATCAGCAGTGTATTTAACAGGAGCCTGAAGAAAAATTACACTTTCAGCGAGCGGTGGAGGCAAAAAGTAACATGCCCCACTGTAAACCTTACAACCTAGCACTTCGTAAACTCCAAACTTCCCAAATGTCAACAAAGGCTTTTCCCTTACTGCTATAATATTATGCGAACTATAACAACCCAACACCAAACCATTGAGTTCTGAAAGCCTTGATCTTATCATTTCACATTGCCAATAACTTATAAATGAACCATCAAGAACGATATCATCCTCGCAAAGAAAACACTCCCTCTCCGCCGCTTCCTTCAGCAACTTGTCGCGATGCGTTATCGCGCAAGCAACAGCAGCTTCATTGACCCAACTCTTACCTCTATCCCTTTCTTTTTTCCGCAGTAACTTAAATTCTTCTGAAACATGCTTATCGGCGTCCTCAACCGTCCAGTCTCGACCATCGACACTTTCTACAAATCTATATTGAGCAGGATCCTTAAAGGAAGAAGAGAACATTAATCTACGCTCAATTTCGCTAGAGAGGCTTGCGCACAAAAACCCATCAAAGTACATATAAACAACTCCATCCGACCTTCATAAACCAAAGGGAGGCAAATAGCCGAACGAATATTTATAATGAATCACGTACTCAGCTCCCTAGCAGAGAGCTTGTTACAGATTGCAGCGTTCACTATAACGAGACTTATTCCACTTCACCCTGGACCTATAAATTCCACGAACAGGGGCGTGAGCCACGACTCTCAAGTCTTTCCTAAGTATACATTATGCCTCTCATTTTCATCCCAACAACTTGAGATACTTGTCTGCGGCCACGGAGGGAGAAAAGTAACTTGCCCTGGCGCTCAGTCGCTTACGCGAATGATCTCGTTTGAGTGATGCTGTCATGGCGTCAGCCAGTGCTGCACCATCACCCACCGGCACGAGGGAGCCATACTTCCCATTTTCCAGGATCTCGGCTGGACCGGAGGGGCAATTCGTTGACACAATGGGGGTGCCACAAGACAACGCCTCGACGATAACATTACCGAATCCCTCATAGTTGGACGAAACCACAAAGAGGTCAGCGGTATGATAGAAAGGCGTAGGATCACGATGAAAGCCGGCAAAAATCACCTGATCGTGAATGCCTAGCTCTCGCGAAAGCTTTTGAAGTCTTACTTCTTCGCCTCCCTGACCTACCAACATCAGCCGACTTCCGGGTCTTTCAAGCTGAGCAAACGAGCGCACAAGAAGATCATGATTCTTTTGGGCCTTGAGACTTCCGACCGACAAGATTCTACCGCCGCGGGGCACGCCCCATAATGACTCAGCCTCTGATATTTTCTCCAGATTCGGAACAGGCCTTTGGGGCACCGGGTTATGGATCACACTGAATCGATTTTTATTGATTCCCGACAAGAGAGCGATATCACAGGAAACGCCTTCAGAAACCGCCACACGTGCTTTTGCAAGGCGATACCCACAGGCAGTGCTCAATCGCAGAATCCCCCTATGCACCCTTCCCCAGCCTCTGTATTGCTCGGAGAGCGTATTGTGCTCCGAGATCAGAACGGCGCACGCGTGGCCGGAAAACCGAGCCGCCAAGGGCGCGAGAACAGTCATCGGCCACATGGCGGCAATCAGCGCGTCGGGGCGGTGACGTCTGAGATAGCGTGCCAGGGCCAGCGGCGAATAGCGGATACGTTCGCAGGCGAGATCATGCACTGAAAAGAGAGCTTCTGCCTCGGCCAGTAGCTCCCCTCTCGCTTGCAACAGCACGAATTCCACGTCATGACCCGCCCGGAAAAACTCATGAGCAAGATCGATATTGACCCGTTCGGCACCGCCACCACGCAGATCAGGAACGAGAATGGAAATTTTCACTCGGTTTTTATACCTCACGAGCCTGTTAATTAGAAGTGCCCACCCTCAAAGCCGGAGGGTAGTCTCTCGCCTCCTTGGTACAGCCAGACACGATCAATTACCTGCTGTGCTTTTCCTTTTCGCCCAAGACGTGATTCACGGCATCAAGCACCTTGGCATCATGCTCTTGAGACGAAAATAAGGAGCGAATGAGCTTGCCGTTTAACTCCAACTTGTCGTTGGGAATTACCAGGAGTGAGCGCATACGGGTTAACCACTCCTCCTCGTCGAAGCCCTCAATCCGGTAACGTGGATCAAATGCGGTTTCCGGCAGCCCTCCAGTGGAAGCTACCAATACCGCACGATCTGCGCCTTGCGCTTCTATCGAGACACGACCGAAAGGTTCAGCCCAAAGTGATGGCACTAACCATAACGCAGCAGAAGAAAACATAGCATCCCGGTCGGACGACCAGCCATGCCATGCAACATTTTCGGGAAGTGTGTCGGGTAAATCTCTGCTCTGGCCGTAGATAAGATAACGAAGATCAGGTGACCTGAGCGCAAGCTTTAACACAAAAGAGAGGCCCTTCTCGGGTCCGCGGGTGACAAACCCAACAGTCGATCGAGGAGTTGAGACGACCGAAGGGACTACATCACATGCCTGCTTCAAGACATATATTTTATGTTGATCCATTCGAAAGCGTGACGAGATTGCAGACCGCATAAAGTTGCTATTAGTGAGAACCGCGTCGGACCTACGCATGAGTCGCCGATCTTGAAACCGACGTACGGTCGCCTGTTTGCCAAGGTTTATCCTTTGGCGCACCGGCACCCAAGGACACAGCAGGCCAAAGTTTTCATATGCTCGCACAATAGCAATGCGGGCAGTAGCGGACGGGCAAACGTCAAATGCGGCGAGGGTCGAGGTAGTTGCCATAATGGCATCGGGAGCGTCTTCATGTTCAATAGCTGCGTTGACCTCTTTTCGAACAAAGTCAAGCCAATGTCGAATCAGTTGAGGTACCCGCCACGCCGGCGCAGGCCGTATAACAACTCGAAATGGCTCATTAGAAAAATCTGTCACTTGCGCAGTACCATCAAACGATATAACTGTAACTGAGTACTCCCGGGCAAGCACGCGAAGCATGTTTAGGTTACTGATTGTTCCACCAGTATTGCCTATACTGCCAGGCGCCGGAAAGAATGGAAGAACTGCTAACAAGCGAATAATCATTGCTTACCTTTTTGGGAGACATTTTCTTCAAATAAAATAAACCACCAGGAGCTTCTCTTAATTTAAAGTTTATAACCGTACAACCTCACAAACAAAAGTTTGGCTTCTTCGACCATCACCCCACTGCCCATTAGTTCTATTTTCTAGCCGCATTCAAGGACGACCTCAAGCTCCAAGTGCAAAAACTATTTTCTAGCTCACGAAGAGCTTGAAATAAATCATTCTTCTTAAGCAACCAATCCCCACACTGACAAAAAAAACATCAATTAAAGCCAAGGAATTAGCATGACTTAAAATCAAGACCATCAAGCTCGGGCAGCCATCAACTTGAAAGTTTGATTTTTGTTCATTAACTCACGATAACTCCCTCGATCTACCACACATCCTTTTCTAAACATATAGATGATATTGCATTTCTCTACAGTCGCCAGCCTATGGGCGATAATGATAATTGTCTTTTTCCCCAAAAACTTTTGTATGGAATCCATGATCAGCTTCTCGGAGATGCCATCCAGGGCGCTGGTGGCTTCGTCCATAATCAGCACCTCCGCATCGTGATAGAGGGCCCGGGCAATGCCGATTCGTTGGCGCTGACCGCCGGAGAGCTGTACCCCCCGCTCCCCTACTCGAGTTTCCAGGCCATCGGGCAGCTCGCCCAGGAACTCATCCAGGTGTGCGAGGCTCGCGGCATGGCGTACCTTCTCATCATCAATGACATCAGGCGGCAAGCCGAAGCCGATATTCTCGCGGATGCTGCTGTCCGCCAGGAAGATCGACTGTGGCACGAAGCCCAAGGTGTTCTGCCAGGCACGCCGGTTGGCGGATGTTACCGGCTGGTCATCGACCAGCAGCCGCCCCTGCCCCGGTTCGACCAGCCCCATCAACAGGTCAATGGCGGTTGACTTGCCGGAGCCGGAGGCTCCCACCAGGCCGACCATCTGGTTGACCGAAATCTCCAGATCCACCCCCCTCAGCGCTGGCTCCAGCTTGCCAGGATAGGTGAAGGTTACATTCTCGAGACGAATGGCATGACACGGCACCCAGCTGTCTTCCTGCGCATCAGGCGCCTGGTGACTCCGTGGCGTGTGTTGCACCCTGGCACTGGCGCGCAGGTCGTCCCGTAAGGCGTCGAAGGCCGCCAGGTTGCCGCGGATCTGCGAGATGCTGGTATAGACCTGCTGAAAGGCCGGCAACAGCTTGAAGCCCGCCAAGGCGTAGACGGAGAGCACCGGAAGGATGGTGCCGAGATTCCCCTGGTGGGCGGCCAGCAGGTAGAGAATCAGGAAGATCACGCTGCCGAAAGCCACCAGTTCCATGGCGTACCGTGGCGCCTGGCTCAATGCCTGGGTGGTGCCCTGTGCCTCGGCGAAACGCCCACTCGCGCCATCGAAACGGTCGGTGAACATCTGCTGGCGGCCGAGCAGCAGGGCATCCTTGATGCCACCGAAGCCTTCGGACATCAGCTTGAAGCGCAGCCGCTGGGCCTGGGAAATAGTCTTGCCGTTACGAATCAGTCGCCGCCGCACGGTGCGAAACAACAGCACATAGGCAATGAAGAAGATCGCCAGCCCCGCCAATGCCACCACCGGGTTGTAGAGAAAGATCACCACCGACATGAATACCGCCAGCACCAGCTTGGCGTTCATCTGCATCAGCGGGTTGATAATCTTAGAGGTGATGCGTTGGCACTCCTGAGCGATCTGGTTAGTCAGTTGGCTGCTGCTGCCACCGGCGTGAAACAGCCAGGTTTGGTGCATGTAATGCCGGTAGAGCCGACTGCTGAGCTCGGCGCCCACTCGCGCGCCATACATGGAAAGGCGCCAGATGGTGTACATCGAGAGCAGCGCCGAACTCGTGAGCACAACCAGCACGCCGATCCCCATCCAGAACAGGAAGCCGTGGGGCTCCTCGAAGCCGCTGGCGCGATAGAGCTCGGCCATCATCCCCTCGCCCTTCAGCTGGTTCATGTCGCCCACCAAGGCCATGAAGGGACCGATGGAGACCACGCCGGCGATCTCGGCGAGGGACATCAGTACCACCAGGAACTGCAGGCGCAGGAGCTTCTTGCGTTGCTCGGCGGTAAGCAGGGAATAGAGTTCTTTGAGTTGGAAGAGCATATCAGGGCCGAGGGGCAAGGGCTGAGGGCCGAGGGCCTAACGACTGCCGAAACCGGTAAGCACGGTACGGATTGTGCGCATCACGATCAGCAGGTCGAGCCAGAACGAAATGTTCTTGATGTAGTAGAAGTCGTATTCCAGCTTGCAGTTCATGCCGTCAACCTCGGCGGCGTACCCCTGCTCCACCTGGGCCCAGCCGGAAATGCCGGGTCGCACCACGTGGCGATAATGAAAGAACGGAACGTCCTTCTGATACCAATTGGCCAAGTCCATGGATTCCGGACGTGGGCCGATCAGGCTCATGTCTCCCTTAAGCACATTGAATAGCTGGGGCAACTCATCCACTCGATACTTACGGATCACCTTGCCCACGCGGGTGATGCGCGGATCATCGCTATCCACGGTATAGCCGATTCCCTGCTGACCGATGAACATGCTGCGGAACTTGTAGACGGTAAAAGGCCGACACTGAAAGCCCATGCGCTGCTGAGTGAAGAGAACCGGTCCCTCGCTCTCCAGGCGAATGGCGAGTGCGGTGATAGCCATCAGTGGCAGGGTCACAGGAAGGGTTATCACAACGGTGGACAGGTCCAGGCAGCGCTTGAGCACCTCGTAGCCCTCATCCGGATGCAGGCTGCCATAGCGATTCTCGTAGAGATGACCAAGCTGCACTCTGCCGGTCAACCACTCGTAGGTAGTGGTTGCGTGGTACACGGGAATACGGCGAAGCGTACAGTCGGCCAGGAAGCGCTCCCACTCCGACGGTAGATCGTCGTACAAGTCGGCAACCACGCCATCCACGCCGACATTGCCCAGTGCCGGGGTGCCCAGGCTGTGCCAGTCGACGCCGTGGTTATGGCAAAGGCTAGGCGCCTTGCCGAAGGGCACCACGGCGAGCTTGATCACCTTGAAATGCCGTTCGATCCAGTAGCCGACGGTACCGTATAGCATCGTGAGTAGGTAACCGACGAGATAGAGCTCATTAAGCACCTCGCTTTCTGAGATGAGCACCACCAAGTAGGGTATCGCGAAGCAAACGGAGGTGGCCGGAATACTCAGTAGATAGGCACAGGCTCCGGGTAGTCGCCCCATTCGCTGCACGGTCGTGATCGACCACCAGTAGGCTAGCGCCGTGAGCAGAAAGGTGAGCCACTGGGCCTGGTCGGCAGTGAGCCAAAAGCTGCCGCCCTGGCTAACCAGTGTAGGCATCAGAACAGCGAAAACCAAGCCTAGCCACAGCTGCAACTTACCATTAAGAAGCAGCCTTCTGACAAGATGTGATTGCCGCCCTTGACTCGGGTAGACGGTGCTAACAGTTGTCATGACATTATCCATCGGCTGGTGGCAATCAACCGGTTTCTTGTATTATTTTTTATTTATAAGCGTATGCATAATAACTGTATTTAGTGGATGCCTTTCGGCGCATCGCATTGAGGATGGCACCTTTAAGGAAGAGGCCGCTGGTCTCTAGTTTCTCCACCGTGGCCTGTATCTCACCCGGCGGGGTCATGCCGAAACGTGCCACGAGCAGGCTCGTGCCGACGTGCTTTCCAATGATGGCGGCATCGGTCACCGCGAGGACTGGCGGTGTGTCGATGACCACCAGGTCGTAGCGGGACGAAAGGTCCACCATCAACTGGGAAAAGCTGGGCTGCATTAGCAACTCGGACGGATTAGACGGAGTCTGGCCACGGGCGATGTATTCCAGCCCGTTCACCGCGGTGCTGCGGATCGCGTCTGTCAAGGTCAACTTTCCATCAAGCAGCTCGGAAAGCCCGCCTTCGCTGTCGCCATGAAAGACATGGTGTACATGCCCTTTACGCATGTCGCCGTCGATAACCAGCACTTTCTGGCCAGCCTGGGCACAGACCGCAGCCAGGTTGACACTGATGAAGCTTTTGCCGACCGCCGGCGAGGAGCTCGTCAGCATCAGCCGATTATCACCTGCCTCGAGCATGGCGAAATGCAGACTGGTACGCAGACTTCGCAGTGCCTCGATGGAGAGGTCAGACGGGCTTCGCAGCGCCAGCAGGTCAGACAGGCCTGCGCGCGTGAAGCGGTGGGCCTTGGAGCTTCTGGAGAGCTTGGTTTGCTCCCCGGAGAGAGGGACGGTGGCATAGACGGGAAGGCCCAGCTCCTCTAGCTGCCGGGGTGTCTCGATACCCCGATTGAGCAGGTAACGGGCCATGACAATGGCAATGGCAACGAGCAGGCCCGTGATCAGGCTCACTATCATGTTCCGACTCGAACGCGGCTCGATAGGCGAAGGTTGGACGACAGCACGGTCGAGGATCCTGACATTGCCAACGGTACCCGCCTGGACCAGACGCATTTCCTGCTGCTTGTTGAGCAGCTGGACATAGATCTCCTGATTGACGCGCGCCGACCGCTCCAGCCGAAGAATCTCCTGCTGGGTCTCAGGGAGGTCCATGATGCGCTCTTCCAGCTCTGCCTTGTTTACCTCCAGTTGCTGTTTCTTTTCCAGCAGCGCCCGGTAGGTGGGGTGGCTACTGGTGAACCGTTGCCCTAGCTCGGCTCGCTGGAACTCAATATCTGCCAGCTGGTTCTCAAACGCTACCAGTCTTTTCAGCATGGTTTCGGTCTGGAAGTCCAGGTCGACGGAATCGCGCTGGGCGCGATAATTGTTCAAGTTAGTTTCGGACGCAGCGAGCTGATCACCAACCTGGGGAAGCTGCTCCTCGAGGAACTCCAGCTGGCGGTCGGCCTCGGCGGATTGACGTTCGATATTCTGAGCCAGGAAGACCTGCATGATGGTGTTGAGCGTGTCCTCGATCTGCACCTTGTCCTGACCGGTCAGGCGAAGATTGACCAGCCACTCGCCTTTCGCCTGGTCGCTGCTCAAGCGCGACTTTAGCGCGTTGATCGCACTCAAGTGGGTGCTCCGATAGAGCAGGAACTCGGCGCCTGGATGCGCCTCGATGCGCTGCACGAACAACCGATAACCATCATCGCTGTGCACCGTCTGGCCGGCCTCGCCGGTCAACAGAACACGTTCCCCCTGCCGCAAGACGTACCCCCCATCGCCTATCGATTGGATGATATAGGGCCCTGAATCCGCCCCATCGGGCACCTCGAAGCGCGACACCTCAGCAAATTCATTGGCCCATACATAGGGCTGGTCACGCATGAAGGACGGCACGGACACGCCCTTATTGACCAGAAAGTCACCGAGGAAGGGCAAGCGCCTGGGTGAGACCCGGATGGTCAGGTTTTGACGATCGACGGCCTCACCCAGCACCATTCTCGATTTCAGGATGCCGATCTCGGTCAGGGTTCGGTTCTTCTCGATGCCCACCTGCCCCGGCATACCAGGCAGGTTGATCAACGAGCCATTCGCGCTTTCCACCTGGACGAGCGAATCGGCACTGTAGATGCGGGGCTGCGAGCCGGTATACAGATACCCACCAATGCCAAATAGAAACACCACCCAAATAATCAGCCATTTATGATCGACCAGCCACCCAACGAAGTGGCCAATATCGATATCCGGCACGGGGGATGATGACGATGAGAACTTATCTGTCACGGGGCGTCCTTCATGGTGGGACACGTCAGGCCACGCTACCGCCCCAAGGTAACTAGCGTATCCCTGAGGCCGTTATTAGTTGTCATTGTGTAACAAAGGCTAGTTGATTCTGGCCAATGAAGGCCGGCATTATTAGCATGGAATATTTCCTGAAAAGGGTTGATAAAAAATTGCCTTTGATTTAATCAATCGACTAACCTGATCCCTTTTATCTTATAGCCTGCATCATTTAAAACCAGCACAAAACACCATTATCAGCTATATAAAAAAAGTATGAGCGCATGAGAAAAAATCTGTATGAACCCCGTTAAAGTCAGGTTATTGAGCTCACTAACCACCTACCTCCTTATTATCGGTTTTTTGACGTTTTATGTGGATTTGGCCTCCTTGGACAGGCGGACCACCGGGTACATCTGCGAGACGTGGTTGACCATGTTTCGGTAGCGTCGTGCGCGTGGCCTGGCTGGCTGGAATGACTGATCGCACCCAGCAATCATGGGCAGCGATCCATGCGAACATTCGGGCCTCGAAGGCTCCGGGCTAATTAATCCAATGTGAGTTATACCGGCGCTGCGCCAAGCCGGTTGGGAGAAAACCGGCCTTTCGCCTCATACTCCAGGCCGTGGAGCGTATCAGCCTCAAGTTCGAGACACTGCCCATGCGTTGACCAGCGTCGCCTGACGGCTCAGTTGACGCTGGCACTGACCAGCCTGATCGCAAGTCAGCCACTGCCCTACTGTCCAGCAACAGGGGGGATGGCGATGACTCAAGTGCTTTCGCGGGCCGTGAGCTCGTAGCCAATGTCCACTCGGGACGCCGATGGCTTCCCACCCTCGAGTCTGGACAGCAACAACCTGGCAGCCTCGACCCCCATCTCGTATCGCGGGACGGTCACGGTCGAAAGCCGTGGGGTAAGATGCTCGCCCAGCGACAGCCCAAGGTAGCCGCCAATGGCGATCTCCTCAGGCACCCGGATCCCCCGCCGATTGGCCTCCAAAAGCGCTCCGGCGGCCAGATTATCGTTGGCAAAATGGAGTGCCTCCAGGTCAGGCCGAGTTGCCAGCGCCTCCAGGAACAAGCGACGCCCTGCCTCATAGGATGACGGCTCCTCGCGACGAAACAGTAGATCGCACTCCACACCCGCCGTCTCCAACACCCGCCGATGCCCCTCGAAACGCTGCATGGCTCGGTAGTCTCGATCCATCCCGGTTCCGAGGTAGGCGATGCGCTGGAAGCCTCGAGTCAGAAGGTGCTGTGCCATGCAGGCCCCGACCGCATGGCTGTCCACGCCGACATTCATGTCAATACACTCGTCGCCGAGTTCCATGATCTCGACGACGGGACGCCCCCAGCCCCTCAGGCGGCGTGCAGTGCGGTCGTGATGGCGAAGACCGGTCAAGATGACGCCAGACGGCGAATAGCCAAGTACCGAGTCGACCAGGCTCGCCTCGCGATCCAGGTCGAAGTCGGTCGAGCCCAGCAGCACCTGGTATCCAGCCTGTTCAAAGGTCTGCTGAATGCCGTGAATGACCTCGATAAAGGTCAAGATCGACAGCGACGGTACGACAACGGGAATCATCCGCATCTCCGCCGATGCCAGGCCACCAGCAACCAGGTTGGGCACATAGCCAAGGTTGGCCACGGCCTGATTAATGCGCTCGCGCAGTTTGGGCGACACACGCTCGGGCGTATTGAGGGCACGAGACACGGTAATCGGTGCCACCCCGGCCTCCGATGCCACATCTTGGATCGTCACACGATCCGAGCCGCGGTGGCGCCGCCGCTCTCGCGTTACGGGACTCTGTTTCACCATGGCTCTCCTTGAGGATGCGTCTTCTTATGTTCTCATTCTAAGGGATAATAAGCGAAATGGTAGCGCTACCATAAAACCCGTGCTAGCTTTTTTGGAGTGGCCCGAATCACATGGATCCGATCTCAAATGTCGTGATGCACGCCTTTTCAGGTCCAACGTCAGGATGAACCGAAGACGCCACTCATACTGAATTCCCAAAGGGGTACGCCAGATGAATACAAGAACAGCAAGTGGAATCGTCCTAGCCAGCCTGGCCAGTTTCGGCCTCGCCGCACACGCTAGCGCTGAAGAACTCGCTATCGCCATCCACGTCGAACCCTCTCACGCCATGTTCAAGGTGGGCGAGCGCCTCAAGGAAGCCATCGAGTCGGAAACCGACGGTGAATACACCGTCACCCTGCTGGGCACCGAGGTCGGCGGGGAACGCGACCACCTTGAGGGTGCCAGCTTTGGGGAATACGTCATCGCCCTCGGCGGGTCCATGCCGATGACCCTCTACGCCCCCGAGTTCTCCGCCGCCGACCTGCCCTTCGTCTACGGCAGCAGTGACCAGGCCCGACAGGTCTATGAGGGGGATACCGGTGACCTGATCAACGAGCAGTTGATCAGCCAAGGCAACATGCGCTTGGTCGGGCTATCGGCGCGCAACCCACGCAACCTGACATCCAACTCTCCCGTAGAAACGCCGGAAGATATCCAGGGCGTACGCATGCGCGTGCCGGAGATCGCGCCCTGGATCAAGATCTGGGAAGAGATCGGCGCCCTGCCGAGTCCCATCGCCTGGCCGGAGGTCTACACCTCACTGCAGACCGGCGTGATCGACATGCAGGAAAACCCGGTTGACCTCATTCATGCCGGTGGCATCCACGAGGTCCAGAGCCACATCAACCGCACCGAGCACGTCTATTCGTTCTTCCACTGGCTGATGAACGAGGACTTCTATCAGGGGCTCTCCGACGAGAACCGGGAGATCATTCTCGGGGCGATCGAAGAGGCTACTGCCTGGGGCGACGAGATGGTCGCCAACGGCCAAGCCGATCTCTACGAGCAGCTGCAGGAACTCGGCATGACCGTTGTCGAGCCTGATGTGGATGCCTTCCGCGAGGCCGCCGAGCCGGCTATCCGTGAGATCGCCGAATCCTACCATCCCGCAGTGCGTGATTACGTCATGTCACTGCTCGAGTAAGGCATGCCCCCGGCCCGGCGGGCCGGGGGCGCTCTCTCCCCTGACTATCCTGCATCCGGAGGCGCCCGTGACAACCGCGGACCGCATTAACCGTGCCATCGCTCTGTTCTGGGGACTTCTCACGGCCATCGTCACGACGGCCTTCGCGCTGATGCTGACGATCATGGCCATCCAGGTCATCTCACGTTATGCATTGGGCATTGCCGTGTCGTGGACCGACGAAGCCTCACGCTATCTCTTCCTGTCCCAGATTTTCCTCGGTTCGGTGCTGGCGCTGCGTTATCAGGAACACATTCGCATCACGATCGTGACCGATCTTTTGGGGCCACGCATGCGTCATATCGTGGCGAGCCTGGCCGACGTCATCTGCATCCTGGTGCTGCTGATGCTGGCCATCGGCGGCTGGAACATGATGGAGAGAACCGCCGGTGTCCTGGCCAGCACCTTTCGCTTGAGTTTCTCGTATATCTACCTGATCCAGCTCATTTCCGCGCTGATGATGATCGGGCTGTTGATTGGTGATCTTTACCACCGCCTGTTCGTCAAACTGCCCGCCATTCAAAACGACCGGAGTGAGTGACCATGGAAGTCTTCGTCATCCTGTTCGTCGGCCTGATCGTCCTGCTGATGCTAGGAGTGCCGGTCGCCTTTGCCATGATCGCTTCCTCAGCGATGGTGCTCGGGTACACGCGTGGCTTCGATGCCATCCCCATGGAGATGATCGCCCAGCGCACCCTCTATGGCGTCAACAGCTTCACCCTGCTGGCTATCCCGGCATTTCTGCTGATCGGTCGACTTATGAACAGCGCCGGCATTTCGGATCGTGTCTTCAACATCGCCAGAACGATGGTGGGCCACCTGAAGGGCGGCCTGGGCCATGTCAATGTGGTGGCCAGCATGCTGTTCGCCGGCATGTCGGGCTCCGCGGTGGCGGATGCTGGCGGACTCGGTGCCCTGGAAATCAAGGCCATGGAGGATGATGGATATCCCACCGGCTTCAGCGCAGCGGTCACGGCGAGCTCCGCCACTATCGGCCCGATCATTCCGCCCAGTATTCCCGCGGTGATCTATGGTGCCCTGGCCAATGCCTCCATCGCCGGCATCTTCCTGGCATCCATCATCCCCGGGCTCATCATGGGGCTGGGCCTCATGGCCATGGTCGCCATCATCTCGCACCGTCGTGGCTTCCCGACCCGTCCCCGGGCCCGCTTCAACGACTTCATGGCGGCATTGATGCGCGGCGTGCTGCCGATGCTGACCCCGCTCATCATCATCGTGGGAATCCTGACCGGCGTTTTCACGCCCACCGAGGCGTCGGTGGTCGCCCTGGTCTATTGCTTGTTCATTGCCTTCGTGGTCTACCGCTCCATCAGCTTTCGGGAATTCATCGGCATTCTGCGCGCTACCGCCATCGACTCCGCCGCCCTGATGTTCATCATTGCCGGCAGCGCCCTGTACAGCTGGGTACTGGGGCGTTACCAGGTCACTGCTCTGGTTGCTGACTTCCTGCTCGCTACCGTGACTGACCCGCTGGGTCTGCTGTTGCTGCTGGCCCTGTTCATCCTGCTGATTGGGCTGTTCATCGACTCGGTCCCGGCGCTGTTTCTGTTGACCCCCTTGCTGGTACCGGTTGTCGTGCAGTACGGCATCGACCCCGTGCATTTCGGGGTGGTGATGATCTTCACCCTGATGATCGGCCTGATCACCCCCCCAGTGGGTACGGTGCTGTTCACCATCCAGAAGATTACCAACCTATCGTTCGGCGTACTGGTGCGGGAGACGATGCCATTCTACATCCCCCTGTTCGTCGTCCTGCTGATCATCATCTGCTTCCCCTCCATCGTCATGTTCCTTCCGAACCTGGTCTTGAATTAAGGAGTCCCCATATGTCAGTGCTCATCACAGGTGGCCTCGGCCACGTTGGTTCCTGGGTCGCCTACCTGTTGGCAAAACAGGGCAAGCAGGTGGTTATCTGTGACACGGCCGCCAACCGCTTCGATAGCATGGGCCTGGACTACCTCGAGGAGGTACGTGACCTTCTCACCCTCGAGTCAGTCGACGTCCTCGACTACCACAGTCTCTTCGAGATCTTCCTGCGCCACCGGGACGAGCTGGAAGGCGTCATCCACGGGGTATCGGTGATCGCCGGGCCCTACTTCCAGGAGCATCCCTTCAAGCACCTGTCGATCAATGCCATGGGTACGCTCAACGTCTACGAAACGTGCCGCATTTTAGGCATCAATAAAGTCGTCAACATGAGCTCCGGCGCCATCTATGGCGATGCCCCGGGGCCCCAGCACGAAGACATGCCCTACAAGGCCACCGATCTCTACGGCGCCTCGAAGATCTCGGGGGAACTCTATGGCTTGCAGTACAGCGACACCTTCGGCATGGATATCCGCAATGCCAGGCTCTTCTTCGTCTACGGCCCCGGCAAGCGGCCATCGCATATGCACAAGGTCTATCAGGGGCTGTTCGGCCCCTTGGAGGGGCTTGATGACATCCAGGCCACCAATGGCGCGGATCAGGCCCTGGACTGGACCCATGTTGTCGACACCGCCACCGGCATCGTGAAGCTGTTCGAGAAGCCGCAGGTGACGAATCGCAACTTCAACATTTCCAGCGGGATACCGGTCGAGCATCTGAAGATCGTCGAAGAGGTGGCCGATATCACAGGCAAGACCGCTAATGTGACATTGGGGCCTGGCCCGTTCGTTGTCAGAGGGTCGCCGTTGGATATCTCCCGCGCGCGGCAGGAGCTTGGCTTCGAGCCCCGCTTCACCGATATCCGCGAGGGGATTCGTGACTACTGGCAATGGCTGCAGAACGCTACGAACGCCTAGGCTATAGACGCAGGCCCAGGCTAGAGAGAGGTCGAGTTATGAGTCATCGCATCCTGGCCACCTACCTGATCGAGACACCCTACCCACTGGAGCGTGCCGCCGAGGTGATGGCCGGTGAGCAGTCATGCGGCACCTTCACCCGCCTGGCCGGCGAGACCGATGCACTGCGCGAGGCCCATGCGGCCCGTGTTGAGCACATCGAGCCGCTGGAGGTGAATCACACCCCTTCGCTACCGATCCCGGCGCTGCCGGCCAGCCATACCCACCCCGTCTACCGACGCGCACGGGTCACACTCTCTTGGCCATTGGCCAACCTCGGACCCTCGTTGCCCACCCTGTTCGCGACGGTGGCCGGCAACCTCTTTGAACTCAAGGAGTTCTCGGCGCTCAAGCTGCTCGACCTGACACTGCCAACACCCTTTGCCGAGGCCTACCCCGGCCCGCAGTTCGGTGTCGCCGGCACCCGCGATCTGACAGGCATTGCAGATCGACCACTGATCGGCACCATCATCAAGCCCAGCGTGGGGCTATCGCCGACTGCCACCGCCGAGGTAGTAAGCGAGCTGTTAGCGGGCGGCATCGACTTCATCAAGGACGACGAACTGCAGGCCAACGGCCCCCACAACCCCCTCAAGGCACGGGTCGATGCCGTGATGCCGCTGATCCGCGAACACGCAGAGAGCACCGGGCACCGGGTGATGTACGCCTTCAATATCACCGGTGAGGCCGATGAAATGCGCGACCACCACGACCATGTGGTCGCCGCTGGCGGCAGCTGCGTCATGGTCGCCCTGAACGCCGTTGGCCTCAGCGGCGTGACCCAGCTGCGGCGCCACTGCCAAGTGGCGCTGCATGGCCACCGTGCCGGCTGGGGGATGTACAGCCGTTCGCCACACCTGGGCATGAGCTTCGTGGCTTACCAGAAGCTATGGCGCCTGGCCGGCGTCGATCATATTCACGTCAACGGCCTGCGCAACAAGTTCAGCGAGGAGGACGCCAGCGTGATTGCCAGCGCCCGCACCTGCCTGACGCCCATGTTCGACCCGCCGACCCCAGGCTGCCAGGTGATGCCGGTGTTCTCATCGGGCCAAACTGCCGACCAGGCAGCGGATACCTACGCGGCCATCGCCAGTACCGACCTTATCTTCTGCGCCGGCGGTGGCATCATGGCACACCCCGATGGTATCGGCGCCGGGGTAAGGAGCCTGCGCCAGGCCTGGGAGGCCGCCGTGGCGGGCATCGATGTCGACGCCTACGCCCGTGAGCACACTGAACTCGCCCGTGCCCTGGAGACTTTCCGCCGATGACCCTGAAAGCCCCTGCCCCCCTTATCACCTACTACGGCGATGACCTGACCGGCTCCACCGATGCCATGGAGGCCCTCGCCGGGCAGGGCGTCGATACCGTGTTGTTCACGGCCATTCCCGATGACGCCCTGCTGGCACGCTTTCGCCACTGCCGTGCCATCGGCCTGGCCGGCACAAGCCGCAGCGAATCGCCAGCCTGGATGGACCAGCACCTGACTCCGGCGCTGGCCTGGCTGCGCGAGCGCGGCGCGGCGGTATGCCACTACAAGACCTGCTCCACCTTCGACAGCGCACCAGAGGTCGGCAGCATTGGCCGCGCTCTGGAGATCGGCCACCGCATCTTCGGCCACGATGGTGTGCCGATCGTCGTCGGCGCGCCACAGCTACGTCGATACACCGCCTTTGGCCAGCTGTTTGCCGCCGCCCAGGGCGTGGTATACCGCATCGACCGCCATCCGATCATGTCGCGGCATCCGGTAACGCCGATGCACGAGGCCGACCTGCGGCGCCACCTGGCTTCGCAGACCGAGCTAACTATTGGCCTCATCGACCTGGTGACCTTGGCCGAAAGCGGGGTCGATGCCCGTGTCGACGCCGCTCGCCTCCATCACGCTGCACTCCTCTATGACGTGCTGGATTCGACGAGCCAGGCAGCGGTGGGACGCCAGTTGTGGCGCACCCGGCCGGCGAACGGCGGCTTCATGGTCGGCTCCTCAGGGGTCGAGTACGCGCTGCTCGCCGAGTGGCGCCGCCTGGGGCTGATCGAGGCGCCGCCAACCTTCTCCAATCCGGGCCCGGTGGAACGCATCGCCGTGGTCTCAGGCAGCTGTTCCGAGACCACCGCCCGCCAGATCCGCCACGCCGAGGCCCAGGGTTTCCACGCACTCCGGCTAAATGTGGCGAAGTTGGCCGATGAAACCCAGGCGCCGACCGAACTGGCCACTGCCCGAGAGCAGGCTCTGGCCGCACTTGGCCTGGGGCGCAGCGTGGTGCTCTACACCGCCCTTGGGCCCGACGCCAGCCTGGCGACCCTGCCTGGCAACAACAGCGCGCACGCCATCGGCCGTCGGCTGGGTGAACTGCTGCGCGATCTGGTGCGCGCCGAGCGCCTGACACGCGTAGTCGTCGCCGGTGGCGACACGTCAAGCCACGCCATTCAGGAACTCGGCATCCAGGCGCTGACCACCTGCCTACCCCTGCCGCAGACGCCGGGCTCACCGTTGTGTGTCGCACACAGCACCGACACCACCCTGGACGGCCTGCAGGTTGCCTTCAAGGGCGGCCAGGTCGGCGACGACGCCTTCTTCGTGCGAATCCGCGACGCAGATCTGTGCTGATTGCAACATTAGCAGAACACTAAGATGGCGCGGTTCTTCTCCCACGAACACGCCGTCGCCTTAAAGTTGACTACACCGAACAGACATCGAAACGCTATATCAGTGAAAAAATAGTCTCCAGAGCATTTAATTGTTCAGGTGGATTTCAGCGAGTCTGACCACCGTTTAGCAATCTCTGGCCAGGCAGAGAAATTGACGAGATGTTTCGGCTTCTTTCCCTTTAGAGCCAGAAGTGTGTCGCTCACGGCAACTTCACTCATACGTCGCATACTCTCGCAAGTGATACCTGCGACATGAGGCGAAATCAGTAAGTTGGCGCATGAACGAAGCGGTGAGTCTTCCGGCAACGGTTGTTGCGAAAAGACATCGAGTGCGGCACCCGCGATCCGTTGCTCGCGCAGAGCCGTGACCAACGCCATTTCATCAATGATCGCGCCGCGTGCGGCGTTGATAATGATGGCATCTTTGCGCATTGCGCTTATCAAGCGCGCATCGACTATGCCTCGTGTGCTTGGCGTCAAGGGACAAGCTATAACCAGGACATCGGCCAGCGATGCGATTTCCCTTATGCTCGAGAACTCGACCCAGTCGGGTCCGAGACGTGGCGTCTGCCGAGCAGCCATAACATTCATGCCAAAACCGAAATGGCCAATGCGTGCAACTGCCTCACCAATACTACCGAAACCTATCACCCCCAGGGTCATACCCGCGATTTCGTGCAGCGCGGGAGCTTCAGCACGCAACGTATGCCATTCTCCAGTCCGTATAAGCCGGTCATTTCGTGCGATACGACGATGGAGCCCGAGAATCAGCCCAAACACATGTTCAGCCACGCTCTGTGCATTAGTATCGGGAGTGTTTGTCACGGCAATCCCGGCGGCGCTCGCGGCCTCGACGGGTATGAAATCAAGGCCTACTCCATGTCGGATCAGGGCACGCAAGGAGGTGGCCGCTGGAAGAAGCGCAGAGGGAATCGGCCGCCGGACAATAACGGCATTCGCCTCGATGATCTCATCTTCCAGAGGTCCTGCCTGAGCCTCCCCAAGCAATCGGACTTCGGCTACTTGTTGAAGCCTGGCCGTCTCAGCCGGGTCAATAGGATCAGTAAGAAGCACAACGGGCATCAGGTATCCTCAGTGCCATAAATCCTGCCGCCTAAGGGCGGCAGGACACCTTGGGAGCAGTGGCGAGTCAGTCGACTTCCATCTCTGCCTGCTCGGCTATCGGAATCCACGTTTCCATCTGCGTTTCGACATAAGCCTCGGCCTCTTCGGGAGTGCCTCCAATTGCCGTGATGCCTTGATTAGCAAAAACATCAAGGGTTTCTTGTTTTCCTAGGAAATCGTTCAACGCTCCATTCAGTTTGGCTATCACCGCGTCGGGCGTTTCCGCTGGGGCATATACCCCCCACCAGGTCGCCACCTCATAGCCATCGACCGTATCCGAGACAGGCGGTACGCCTGGCATCAACTCGCTTTCCTGCGGAAGCGTCACACCTAGGGCCTTGAGATTCCCCGCTGCAACCAACTCCTTGAAATTCGTATAATTGTCGAACATTACATCGACTCGACCTGCCATCAGGTCCGTACGTGCAGGGGCGCTACCGCCATACGGGATATGGACCATATCGACGTCAGCCAACGCCTTGAACATTTCTCCGGAAAGATGATTCGAAGAGCCGTTTCCCGCAGACGCATAATTGATCTCACCCGGATTTTGTTTGGCGTATTCAATCAACTCTTCGACCGAGTCAACAGGAAAGTCAGGGTAGGCGGCAAGTACGTTAAAGGCGCTACCTAGCACTATCGCATGGCGAAGATCCTCTTTCGTATCGTAGGGAAGGGTCGGGAAGAGGCCGGGGTTTACACCAAAGGCAAAGGGTGAGATGCCAATGGTATGGCCATCTGGGTCAGACTTGGCCACATAGTCGGTACCGACGACGGTCCCTCCCCCGGGACGATTATCCACCACTACATCAACGTCCCAACGCTCTCCGAAATCTTCGGCGATCATGCGTGCCACCCGGTCATTGAAGCCACCTGGAGGATAAGACACGACAATTGTGATCGTCTTACTGGGAAATTCGTTTGCTGCCAGTACCGGAGCGGCAACAACCGTGCTCACAAACGCTGCCACCAGGGCAACATTAGCCATACCTGTAAAATTGAATCTCATGGCGTTCTCCTGGATTCTTTATTTTGTAACGCAATAGCCCTGAGAGCGTCAAAGCACAAGCAAGGCTTTCAAACATGTTATAGGACATGACAGGTTGTGACGTCAAAGTATTCCTCAACGGTAGCGCAGCAAGACGCCGCCACGTGGCGCTGAACGAAGGGCTACTGGCGATTTCGGGCTCGGCGAATCATTTCCTCCCCGCGGGCGAGTACACGAAGCTGGGAGTGCTCAAGATGCTTGCGCATCGCCTGGTAGGCGGCATCAGGAGCCTGTGCCTCGATAGCCATATAGATTTGCTGGTGCTCGGCGTAGATAGCCGCTCGCCGGTCAGCCTGCCCTAACCGGGAAAGGTGCCTGGCCAGGGTAATACCAAGGTCGATGTCGTAGTCAATGAGCTCCAGCGAGCGCACATAATGATCATTCTGAGAGGCACGGGCGATCGAGCGATGAAATGCCATGTCCACACGTGGCCGCGCTTCCCCATCCGCGAAGCGGCGAAACTCTTCGAGTGCGGCGGCCACGCACGCCAATTCCTCAGGGGTTCGCCTAATGGCGGCATAGTAGGCTGCCTCAGGTTCAGTACTGCGGCGAAATTCCAGAGCATACAGCATCTTGGACAACTGTTGCTCGGGGTCTCTTTCGGCCACGCTTGACGAGACATAAGAGCCAGATCCCTTGTGGGAGACAACGAGCCCGGCTTCGCGACAGCGCGATAGCGCCTTGCGGACGACAGGGCGCGAAACGGCAAACAGACGGCACAGATCACCTTCGGAAGGCAATTTTTGTCCTGTGGTCAACTCCCCTGAGTTAATCAGCTTCGCGAGCGCATCGTACACATCATCTCCCAAGCTGCGCTGACGAGCGGGCTGGATGGCCTTCTCAAACGCTTCTTGATCCGTTCTCCTCAACTCATTGTCGGGACTGATCTTCTCAGTCATCTCGCCTCCGGGCAGATCCCGCTCAATTTTTGGGTCAACCAGCATTCAACAAATCATTCGGCTTTGTCGAGCAAACCAAGCGAATGGGTACGCTGCGTTGCGGCTATTGACACTATACTCAATATCAACCAGCCTGTAATTGAATATTACAGCATTTTGATGGCCCGCAATCTGAATGCGCCTGTATCGGGGCCGTTCCAGGGACCAGCGCCGAAATTTGGAAGAGGTTACAATGAAAATAGAAGAAATTACTGTTCACCCTATCTCTTATCGCGTCCCTGACGGCACCGATTTCCGCATGGGGGTCGGGCGCATGGTCAAGCGCGATGCCGTCCTGGTGAAGGTCGTCACCGATGAAGGCCTCGTGGGCTGGGGGGAGGCTCACCACGGTCGCTCTCCCGGCGCGATAGCCAAGCTCATCGAAACCACGCTGCGCCCCATGATTCTCGGGATGGACCCCTGTGACACCGTTGGTGTCTGGCATCGGCTGTATCGTGGACATCTGGCAACGCATGGCTTCGGCGCTGGCACTGCCATCGCCATGAGCGGTATTGATTTGGCACTTTGGGATATCCGAGGCAAGGCGGTTGGCTGGCCGGTTTTTCGCCTGATCGGCGGTGCACAGCGGCGAATCAAGGCCTATGCCGGGGGGCTGACGCTGGGTTATCAGGAGACGGGCGCTCTGGTTGAAGAAGCTCAAGGCTACATAGCGGCAGGGTACCGCGCACTCAAGTTGCGCCTCGGTGACACCCCTGCCCGAGATGCCGCAAGGGTTGAAGCCGTACGCAAAGCCTTGGGCGATGAAATCGATATCCTGACCGATGTCAACGCGGCCTACGGGCTGGATGAGGTCCGCCAGCTGATGCCTGCGCTCGATGCTTGCCGTGTCGGCTGGCTGGAGGAGCCATTTCCTCCCTATGACGACTACGCCTACGGGAAGGCCGCAGCGCTTGGCCGCACCCCCATCGCGGCAGGCGAAAATCACTATACCCGCTACGAGTTCCAACGGCTGATCGAGCAGGATGCCGTCACGGTACTTCAGCCAGACCTGTCAAAATGTGGTGGTCTGACAGAAATCCTGCGAATCGCCGCCATGGCCTCAGCACGCAAGCTCAAGATCAATCCACACAGCTCGATGACAGCGTTGAACATGGTAGCGTCATTGCACCTCCTGGCGGCGATCGATAACCCCGGGTACTTCGAAGCAGATGCGACCGCGATAAACCCGTTTCGAACCGATATGGTTTCGGGAAGCCTGGAGATCGACAAAGACGGCATGATTGCCCCTCCCGATGCCCCGGGCCTGGGCATGGAGGTTGACGAAAGCTTCGTTGCAGCGCACCCCTTGATCGAGGGGCCTTGCTACGTTTAGTCCCCCATGAATGGCGAGAGGTCGGGCGATGTCGACAATGCTGAAGGACCGGGACGTTCTAACGGGGCTGGTGTTCATTTTGATCGGCGGTGCCTTCGCGCTGGGAGCTGCCGATTACGGAATGGGCACCGCCCGCAGAATGGGGCCAGGGTATTTCCCCGTGATTCTCGGTGGCCTGCTGGTCCTGGTGGGCGCGCTGATTGCGGCCAAGTCCCTATGGCGGCGTAGATACGAGCCCATACCCCGCTTATATTGGCGGCCGGTTGCCGCACTGGCCCTATCGATACTGGCCTTCGCGGTCTTGATTGATCGGTTGGGTTTGATCGCCGCTTGCATGGCATGCGTGCTGGTGTCGGGGTTTGCCACCCACGAAACGCGCTGGAAGGAAATCATCTTCATTGCTCTCGGGATGACTGCTTTCTCGGTGATCGTTTTCAGCCTGCTGCTGGGGCTGCCTTTCCGTCTGTGGGTACAATTATAATGGACTTGCTTGCGAACCTGGCGAACCTGGGCCACGGCTTTACCGTTGCGTTGTCATGGAACTATCTCCTTTATTGCCTTGCCGGCGTGATTCTGGGCACCTTCGTTGGCGTGCTCCCGGGACTGGGTACCGTCACAGCAATTTCGATGCTGATGCCATTCACCTTCGGTCTGGATCCACTGGAAGCGCTCATCATGCTGTCCGGCATTTTTTATGGTGGGCTCTATGGTGGCTCGACCGCATCGATTCTCCTGAATTTGCCAGGCACCCCAGCCTCAGCCGTCGTGGCACTCGATGGCTATCCCATGGCACAACAGGGGCGAGCAGGCGTGCCGCTGTTCATGACCGCTATCGCCTCTTTCGTGGGAGGCTGTACTGCCCTCGTTATGGTAGGGCTGGCGGCGCCGGCGATTGTACAGATCGCCATGGAATTCGGGTCGGCGGAATACTTCAGTATGATGCTGCTTGGCCTGATTGCTGCCGCTGCGGCTTCCAGTGACATGCCGCTGCATTCAATCGGCATGGTTATCGTCGGCTTGTTACTGGGCATGGTTGGCATGGATATCGTGTCGGGAATGATGCGATTCACCTTTGGTGTGCCGATCATGGCAGAGGGAATCAGCTTTATAGTGGTCGCTATGGCGTTTTTTGGGCTCGCTGAGGTGATAACCAACCTCGAACCACACGTACACCGGCAAATGGTGCAACAAGTGGGGGGTTGGCGCTCGATGATGCCAACTCGGGACGAAGCCCGGCGGTCGGTCGGGGCCATGTTGCGGGGTACGCCACTAGGCGCCTTCCTCGGGGCTTTGCCGGGCGCAGGCCCCACCATCGCCTCTTTCATGGCCTATACCGTCGAAAAGCGGGTGAGTTCTCATCCGGAACGGTTCGGCAAAGGGGCAATAGAAGGCGTTGTCGCCCCCGAAGCTGCCAATAATGCGGCGGCTCAGACTGGCTATATTCCTACCTTGACCTTGGGCATCCCGGGCGATGCCGTCGGCGCGCTGATTCTGGGTACCCTTATCATGCATGGCATAGCGCCAGGCCCCAGGGTGATCTCCTCTCATCCTGATCTATTTTGGGGGTTGATCGCCAGTATGTGGATCGGCAACTTCTTGCTGCTGTGGGTGAATATCCCCTTCATCAACATCTGGATAAAGATCCTCTCCATCCCTTACCGGATACTCTATCCGGCGATTATGGTTTTCCTCTGCATTGGGGTATACAGCGTATCGAATAGCGCCTTTCAGTTATTCCTCTTGGCGGGGCTGGGTGGGGCCGGTTATCTGTTCGCCAAGCTCGGCTGCCCTGCCTCCCCTCTCCTTCTTGGTCTAATCTTGGGGCCGATGATGGAAGAGAACCTACGTCGTGCACTCCTGATTGGAAGGGGCAACCCGATGGTCTTTCTCGAATCCCCGATCAGTGCCGGCATCTTGTCGCTCTGTGCGGCGCTGCTGATATTGATGATTGCAATGCCCATTGTCAGGGAAAGGAAGTCGAGAAATAAACAGGGTAACCAGACGGAATGACTGCCCCAGAATAAGCCTCGGCATGAGGCACCGGCACAGATATTCCTGGGAGAATACTGAAGTGGTCCAATTGGAGCGGACACCCCGATAAGCCTCATAATGGAGGCAATGGAGGTGTTCATGACCAAGAAGACTCGACGTCGGTTTTCCGATGAATTCAAGACGGATGCGGTGAGCCTGGTGATTGATCAGGGATATTCCGTTTCCGAGGCCGCCCGGCGCCTGGGCTATGAACTGACCCCAGTGCAGGCCCTCGGGCAGTGAATTTCTTAGGAAGGCGGCGGCCTTCTTCGCCAAAGAGTCGAGCTGAGATACCAGTTCATCGAGTCGGAGAAGGCCACCTATTCCGTAGCCGTGTTGTGTCGAGTCATGCGGGTTAGCCGGAGCGGATTCTATGCCTGGCGACGACGTGGCCCTGATGACCATCGTCAGGCCTTACTTCAAGAGGTCAGAGAGATTCATCGCCAGAAGCGCGGCAGCTACGGCAGCCGTCGCATGGCCAGAGAGCTGCGACGCCATGGCTACCACATTGGCCGTTATCAAGCCCGGAGCCTGATGCGGGAAGCGGGTGTAGAAACACGGCAGCGGCGTCGCTGGCGTCATCCGACCGACAGTCAGCACACCCTGCCGGTCACGCCTATGTTGCGCGGCAGCACCCGCCCGCCAACCCGATAGGCTCGCCTGACCTTTCCCCCAGAAACGAAAAGCCGCCGCTTCGAGTCATCGAGGCGGCGGCTTGTGGTTTCCGGGCATAGACGGCTGAAGTTGGATCCCACCCTCCAGCCCGTGAGCCTGGGTGCGGGCAGCCAGGCTCACCTACGCTGAGCTCATGCTCTGCTTTTTCCAGCTCGGGAAGGTATGCCAGTCTCGATACCAGGAGAGCAGCGCGTCTGCCGGCATGGGGCGGCCAATGCCAAAGCCCTGGCCTTGCCTGCATCCCAGCTCAATCAACGCAAGGCCCTGCGCCTCATTTTCAACTCCTTCGGCAATGACTTCAAAACCGAAGGCATCTGCCAGGCTGACGATGGCCTTGACGATCATCCGGTCTCCACTGTCCGCAAGCATGTCACGGACGAATGTCTGATCGATTTTCAGGCTGCTGGCGGGCATGAACTTGAGATAGTCAAGCGAAGCATAACCGGTACCAAAGTCATCCAGGGCAATGGATACCCCCATGGAACGACACTCGCTGAGCACCTGACTGGCACGCTTGATGTCGCCAATGGCGGCGCTTTCCAGAATCTCGAGCTCCAGCATATCGTTGGCGAGCTCGGGGCGTGCGGCCAGGTGCGAACGCAGATTTTCCACGAAGCCCGGGTGGTGGAGCTCCTGGGCACTCACATTGACGCTGACCCTGATGGATGCTCCCTGGCGTTGCCAGTGCTCCATCTGTGCCAAAGCCGTTTCGACGACCCAGTTGCCGATGGTGACCGCGATCAGGTGCTGCTCCAGATAGGGGAGAAACTCACCCGGCAGTACCATGCCGCGTTCGGGGTCTTGCCAGCGAAGAAGTGCCTCGGTGCCTATCAGCTCGCCGGTTACCAGGTCGACCTTGGGTTGGTAGTGAAGCACCAGCTCGTTATTGACCAGTGCGGCTTCCAGGCGCTGTACCAGGCGTGACAGCGACGATTGCAGCTCTGCATCGCGCAAATCGAAGTGCTGGATGCGGTTCCGACCGTTCAGCTTGGCTTGAAGCAACGCTTGATGTGCATGGCGCAGCAGCGTTTCGGCCTCGCCGCTATCGAGGGGGAAGTAGGTTGTGCCAATGCATGCCGAGACGTTTACGGTGGTGTCTTGGATGACAATGGGCTTCGCTGCTTGCTGGTGCAGCCGCTCCAGAATGGCAGTGGCCTCATGGGGCGAGGCAACGCCTTCGATGATGACGGCAAACTCATTGCCGCCCAGCCGTGCCAGGGTGTCACCGTCACGTAGCAGTTTCTGGAAGCGTTTTGCCATGATCTCGATCACTCGGTCGCCAGCCGCATAGCCATGGCGCTCGTTGAGCACCTTGAGATCATCCAGATTGATCACGGCAACGGCCACCGCATGCTGGTCGCGGTCGGCATTTCTCAAGGCGTGGCGGAGCCTGTCGACCAGCAGCGTACTGTTGGGAAGGCCCGTCATGGAATCATAGGATGCGCGTCTTTCCAGCTGTCGCTGATGTTCGTTGGCCCGGTCGGTGATGTCGGAGAAGATCGCGATGTAGTTCTTTGCCTTGCCGGACTTGTCGTGCACGGCACTGATGGTAAGCAGTTCCGCATAGAGCTCACCGCTTTTGCACCGATTCCATATTTCTCCATGCCAGGTACCGTTAGTTGCCAGCTCCTGCCACATCTTCCGGTAGAAGAGTGGCCCCTGCCGCCCCGACTGGAGAATCCGCGGGTTTTTTCCCTCGACTTCATCGCGGGCGTAGCCGGTAATGCGGGTGAAGGCGCGGTTGGCATCGATAATGTTGGCATTGTGATCCGTGATCGTAATGCCGTCGTGCGTATGGTTGAAAATGGTGTCAGCCAGTTCCAGGCGCAGATGGGTGCTGCGGATGATCAGGTACACCAGCAGCAGTGCAGCCAACACGGACAACGGGGAAATGATCAGGTAGCGCAATAACGAGCCATTCGCCGCCTCCCGCTGGGCTATGGCCTGGGAAATGATCGCAGCGGCCAGGGAGTCTTCCACGGCCTTGATCTGATCGATATAGCCTGTCTGCAAGGCAAACCACGACTCCACCCTCAGGAGGGGCAGGCCGGCACTGCGGTCATCAAGCACCAGCTCTGCCTGCGCGGCATGATCCAGCAGGGTTTGGCGAATGTTGGCCCGCTCCGGATGATCATGACGGCGCAGCATTCCCTGCAGCTGCTCGCCATGCCGGGTATCTACCAGGCGGAGAAAGGTGGTATAGAAGCCGCGCTGCTCACCTGATAGCTGCAGCAGATCGCGGCGCTGATCGGCCGTGAACACCCCGCTGGAAAGAACAAGGGTAACCGTGGCGCGCTCCAGCCCGGCAAGTTCCTTGTACATCATCAAAGTGTGATAGGCAGTCAGCTGCCGATTGATGGCCACCTGCCGGGGGTGCTGAGCGAGCCGGGCGATCAGGGAGTGCAGCTGCAGATTGACCTGAGTGTAGTAATCCCGCGCTTTCTGGGCGCTGATGTTGAAATCATCGAGTTGCTGCCGAACCTCTGGCAAGTTCTCCAGCTCTCTAATAATGACGCCGAGGTCGTGCATCGAGTGGAAGACATCGATCTCTTCAGGGCCGCTTGCCGGCGTCTCTGAGTTGCTGACAGGCGAAGGCGCCCACTGAACCGGCGTCTGCTCCTGATAGCGTTCCAAGAACGCCAGATCGTACTGGTCAAGATGGTCAAGCAGCTGGTGGAGTTCACGATCGGTGGCAGCTCTTGCTGCCGGCAACGCATCGAAGAAGGTGCTGCCCCGGCTGCCGAGGTAGCCATGGCTCATGCCGCGCTCGACTTGCAGTTGGTGGACCAGGCTGCCGACTTGAACGGCCAGCCGGGAAAGCGTCTCCACCTCGCGCAGGTTGGAAGCCTCCTTGTGGCGATCGAGAGCACCGCTGGTGGTCATCCAGATGATGGCCACCAGCGGCAGTCCAAGAGCCAGGAAGAAGCGCGCCTCCAGGGACAACCGATCAAGGAAGCGCAGCATATGCCCGCGTCTCCGACAATGCTTCGATCATGAACACCAGGCTGCTTCCGGCTGCACGGCCCGGCTTGTCGGCAAGGAGTCGCCGTCCGGCTGCCTGCTATCGCTGACCTTGAACTGGCCAATCAGCTGCGCCATGTCGCTTGCCTGCTCATCGAGTGAGCGGCTGGCCGCTGCCACCTGCTCGACCAGCGCAGCGTTCTGCTGGGTCACGTCCTCCAACTGAGAGATCGCCTGGTTGATCTGCTCGATACCCGCGGACTGCTCGCCCGTGGCGGCGGCCATGTCGGCCACCAGCTCGGCGACTTTTTCGACCGCCTGAGAAATATGGGTCAGCGTTTCTACCGTGGTACGCACCAGGCCATCGCCTTCGTTGATGCGCGCCACGCTGGTATCGATCACGCGGCGGATCTGCTCGGCCTCCTCGGCGCTGCGGCTGGCCAGCTTGCGCACCTCCTGAGCCACAACGGCAAATCCGCGGCCATGTTCACCGGCGCGAGCCGCTTCAACCGAGGCGTTGAGGGCCAGCAGGTTGGTCTGGAAGGCGATGTTGTCAATGGCCGTCACGATGGTGGTGACTTCCTGGTTGGCGGCATGGATCTGCTGCATCGCTTCGCTGGCCCGCAGCGCAACGTTGTTGGCGGAACGTGCCTGCTGGGCGGTTTCGTCGGTCATGCTCCGCGCCTGATGGGCATTGTCGGCGGTCTGGCGAACGGTTGCCGTGATCTGTTCCATGCTGGAAGCGGTCTCGACCAGCGAAGCGGACTGCTCCTCGGTACGCTGGGCCAGGTCCTGGTTGCCCTGGGCGATCTCGCCACTGGCAATTTCCACCGAGAGCGCGCCTCGACGAATATTGCTCACCAAGCTTTCGGTAGACTCGGAAGAATGGTTGAACGCCTTGTAAAGTCGGCTCAGCTCATCGCTGCCGAGCACGGGAAGTCGCCGGGTCAGGTCGCCGCCGCGGCTCTCGATATCGTCCAGAGCGCTGCGCAGGGAGCGCACCAGACTCTGCACCACAAGGAAGGCAAACAGAATGGACAACCCCGTGGTCAGTGCCGCTACCACGAGATAGGTGATCAACGTCTGGCGGGCCTCACGGCGCAAGGCAGCGGCGGTAAATTCGACATCCTGAGCCACCGCATCCTCCACCTCTTTCAGCAGATCGATCTTGTCGGTCTGCCAGTCGAACCACTGCTGGGCATCTACCCCGTATCCACCTTCAGTGCCGAGGCTGATGGCAGCACTGCGCAGAGGCTCGACCCGAGAGACCTCCGGGCTGTCGGCGACTGCCTGGAGCCGCTGGCGCATCGGCGGCGTCGCCAGGGTGTGGAAGGCCTCATGGTAGGCCGTTTCCTGGCCGATTCGCATCAGCAGCTGCTGATAGGTCGCCTGGGTCATGCCATCGGCGCTGAAGGCGCCGGAGAGGACAGCTCGCTCGATTCCAGCTAGCTCTTTGGCCTGTAGAAGGTTGTAGTAGGCGGCCAGGCGACTTGAAACGCTGCCTTCGTCAGTGGCCAGGGTCATGCGGCCGATCATGGTGATCAAGGCGCTATTGATCTCGGTGTAGTGGGCGATGGCCTCGCCGGTGGCGACGTCCAGGCCGTCAATACGCTGGCGTAGCGCCGCGGTGGCGTCCAGTCGGCTCAGGGTATCGTCGATGCGGGCGGCCAGTTGCGGGGCAAGAGCGACCAGGTCGACATTGTTGAGATAGCGCTGAAAGGTTTCCAGCCGGGCATCCGTGGCCTGTCGCTGATCAGGCAGGCCGTCGCGGAAATTGTTGCCATTGCTGCTCAGAAAGCCCGCCGTCATCCCCCGTTCGCGCTGCAGCTCATGGACCAGGTTGCCGGCGCGCTGGGCAATGTGGGTCATCTCCTCCAGATCGGCCATGTTGGCCGCCAACCGCTGACGCTCGAGAACGCCCGAGCCGGCAAACCAGGCCAGGGCCAGGAGTGGAAGCAGCAAGCTGAGAAGGAACTTTATGCCCATCGGCATGCGGTGAAGCAGGTAGGCCATACGATGCCTCCAGCGGGCGGCGGCCCGGAAGTAGATCTAGAAATGTTGTGAATCAGAGGCTTAATAAATGGCGCTTAGCTTTTTTAATGCAGCACATTAGCCCGCCAGGGAAAGAAGTATATGGAATAGTTGTATTGAGCTTAAGGCGCCTGGCAATTACTTGAGACAAACCTGATGCAGATCAAATGACGGTCTCATCACTCATCTGAGCGCTGGCTGATTATGACTGGAAGCCGCAGGCCTCCCGGCGGTGTTGCCGGTATTCGCGACGACAACCAACCTTTCAGCCTCCGCCGAGGCGCCTGACGGCGCCAGTCGCGATGGAAACCAGCGCTCCAACAGCGAATCTCTTCACCGACGGTGCCACGACGCTGTAGGAGGAAGCTTTAGCTCCGGTCCGACGCATCGGCGACTGGGGGCCGCAGGCCTCCCGGCGGTGTTGCCGGTATTCGCGACGACAACCAACCTTTCAGCCTCCGCCGAGGCGCCTGTGACGGCGCCAGTCGCGATGGAAACCAGCGCTCCAACAGCGAATCTCTTCACCGACGGTGCCACGCCGCTGTAGGAGGAAGCTTTAGCTCCGGTCCGACGCATCGGCGACTGGAGGCCGCAGGCCTCCCGGCGGTGTTGCCGGTAATCGCGACGACAACCAACCTTTCAGCCTCCGCCGAGGCGCCTATCGGCGCCAGTCGCGATGGAAACCAGCGCTCCAACAGCGAATCTCTTCACCGACGGTGCCACGACGCTGTAGGAGTAGCTTCAGCTCACGACTGGAGGCCGCAGGCCTCCCGGCGGTGTTGCCGGTATTCGCGACGACAACCAACCTTTCAGCCTCAGCCGTGGCGCCTGACGGCGCCAGTCGCGATGGAAACCAGCGCTCCGACAGCTGCTTTCTCCACCAACGTTGCCACGCCGCTGTAGGAGTAGCTTCAGCTCACGACTGGAGGCCGCAGGCCTCCCGGCGGTGTTGCCGGTAATCGCGACAACAACCAACCTTTCAGCCTCCGCCGAGGCGCCTGACGGCGCCAGTCGCGCAGTTGAGCGGCCCTAAGGAAACTCTGCACAAATCCCCCCTGAACGCCACCTGAACGCCACCTGAACGACCATCATGCATATTTTTCATTAGCGCACGAAGTATTCAAACTTGAAACTTCAACCTTGAAATATATTTCATTTCTACCTAGGCTGATTTTCAGCCCTGCCGCCAAGCGAGCAGTGCCTATCACAATGTGTTGGTAATTCAGCAAGCAAGGGAACAACGACAATGACATCCCGCTTGATACTGCTGCCCACTGTCGCGTGCATAGCAGCCTTGAACGTTGCAACGGCCCTGGCGGCCCCGTCAGGAGAACACCAAGCCCACCTGGAGAGTATCCAGCAGGCACCTGTGCCACCCTGGCCCGGCGGCGATGAAGCCGGCATGGGCAATACCCAGAGTTCGGGTACATGGCAGCGCTGCGCCTTCCACCTCATGCAGCCCGGTGCACAGGCGTACGAGCTAGCCTACCCGCGCACTGCGACAATGCCGCAGTCCCCGTTTGCCGAACCCGAGTCCTATCGCTTCGACCCTTCCAGTGGCATTCCAGGCACTCGCCACGGCTTCAATACCGAGTCGATCAGCGGAAATATCGGTGGTCAAGGCACCCAACTGGACGGCCTGGGCCATTTCGCCCACCTCTCCGAGCCCTGGAGCGGTGAAGGGGAATTTCCCGCCGAGGACCTGCGTTACTACGGCGGGTTCTCACAGGACGACGTGAAGCCTACACCGGATGCACCGCTCGAAAGGCTTGGCCTCGAGAACCTTCCGCCGATCGTTTCCTCTGCCGTGCTGCTGGATGCCGCGGCATACCTCAACGACGGTGAGGCCCTTGCGGCCGGCGACCTGGTCACCCGCGACGACATTCAGGGCATGATCGAGGCCCAGGGACTCGCATGGCGTGGCCTGCTGCCCGGCGATGTGCTCTACATCCACACCGGCTGGGGCAACCTATGGGAGGAGGGAGACGAGCGCTACTACGCTCAGGGGCCAGGCCTTGCCTACGACACCATGGAGTGGCTGGAAGAGCAGGCTGTCGTGCTGGTCGCCCTGGATAACCCCTTCACCGATCCGGCTCCGGAAGGCATGTTGACGGGCCAGGCAATACCCGAAGGCGTGCCCGATGGCCTACCCTTCGCCATCCATCACCACAACCTGACGCAGTCAGGCATCTACCAGATCCAGAACGCGCGGCTGGCAGAGCTGGCAGCTGATCAGGTCTGGACTTCCTGCACCATGATCCTTCCCACCCTGACGAAGGGAGCAGCCCAGGCGCCGGTCAGGCCCGTTGCCATCGGCGCTCCGGCGCAACCCTGAGAATCACGAACCCCGTCACGACAATAACAAGGGAGTACAACATGAACCGCACTATCCACTGGACCACCACCATCGGTGCCGCCCTGGTCTCCCTGGGGCTGGTAACCCAGGCTGCCGCCGACACGGCGACACTGAGAACCGTCAGCGCCTTCAACTCCGGCACTGCCATTCCGCATACCTTCGAGATGTTTCTCGAAGAGATTCAGAACGATCCGGATGCACCGATCGAGATCAACTTCATCGGCGGCCCTGAAACCATGCCGCCCTTCCAGATAGGCAATGCGGTAAGCAACGGCGTGGTCGACATGGCCTTCGTCACCTCGGCGTTCTACACCAGTTCCCTGCCGGCAGCCCACGCCCTGAACCTGACGCGCTACTCCCCCGAGGAACTGCGGGAAACGGGCCGTTTCGAGCAGCTGCAAGAGATGTGGCGCGAGCAGATGAACGTGCACTACCTGGCCTATACCAACTACGGCAATCGCTATCACCTGTATCTCAACGAGCCGATCAGCGGCCCCGAACTCAACGGGCTGCGCATGCGTATCACGCCGGTGTACCGCGCCTTCGTCGAAGCCATGGGCGGCGAAGCGGCCCAGACCCCGCCAGGCGAAGTCTATACCGCGCTGGAGCGAGGCACGGTGGACGGCTACGGCTGGCCGGTCCAGGGCATCTTCGATCTCGGCTGGCAGGAGCATACCCGCTACCGCGTCGACCCCGGCTTCTACCACGTGGAAGTCGGCGTATTGGTCAACCAGAACACCTGGGACAACCTTACCGACGAGCAGCGTGACTATCTCACCGACAAGGCGATCTGGCTGGAAGAGCTCAATGGTCTCAATGAGGAAATCAACATCGAGGAGGAGCGCCGTCAGGCCGAAGCGGGTATCGAGGTGATCGAATTCGAGGGTGAGGATCGGGAGCGCTTCCTCGAGACGGCCTACGAAGTGCAGTGGGAACGGCTGGCTCAGGAGCATGCTGAAAATACTGAGCGACTGAGAGAGATTCTGGACAGTGAATGACACAGCACTCGCCGATGACAAGGCCGCGCGTTCACCGCTACAGAAGACATACCATTACGTGATGCAAGCCTGCGGCCTGGCCGCAGGTGTCATCATCGGTGTCGTGTCGATTGTCATCGTTCTCAATGTCATGAGCCGAAACCTGGGTTTCGGCTCGATCTACGGCACAGTGGAAGGCAGCGAATATGCCATTGCCGCCGCCACTTTTCTTGCCGCTCCCTGGGTGCTCTATCACGGCGCCCACGTACGGGTTGACCTGCTGCAGCAGGCGCTGCCGCAGCCCTATCGGAATTTCCTGGAAATGGGCATCAACCTGCTCGGCGCGCTGATCAGCCTATGCTTCGGCTATTTCCTTCTGGCAACCGGCACCGACTACCTGAGCCGAGGAACCATGGTCTACAAGTCGTTCGTGTTCCCCGAATGGTGGACCTTCCTGCTCCCCGTCTTGTGCTTTGCCCTGCTGACTCTCGAATTCCTGCGCCGCCTGTGGCGCCTCATGCTGCAGCGGCGAGAGGTGACATGATGGAATGGCATTCTGCTCTGTTGCTGCTGATAGGCGGACTCATCCTGCTCATGGCGTTGGGCCTGCCGGTCGTTTTCGCCTTCATCGCGATCAACCTCGTCGGGGCCTTCGTTTTCATGGGCGGCGAGGTGGGCATCATGCAGATGGCACGCAACAGCGCCGAGGCCATCACCAGCTTTTCACTGATCCCCATCCCCCTTTTCGTGCTCATGGGTGAAATCCTGTTCCACACCGGTCTTGCCTACAAGGCGATCACCGCCATCGAGCGGTTGATCAAGCGTGTACCCGGCCGCCTGAGTATCGTCTCGGTACTTGGCGGCACGGCCTTCGCCACGCTCTCCGGGTCAAGCATTGCCAACACCGCCATGATGGGTAGCTCACTGCTCCCCGATATGCTCAAGCGTGGCTACCACCCCTCCATCGCCATGGGACCCATCATGGCAGTGGGCGGCATCGCCATGCTGATTCCCCCTTCGGCGCTGGCGGTCACCTTGGGGAGCCTGGCCGGCATCTCCATCGGACAGCTGCTGATAGGCGGCATCATTCCTGGCATGCTCATGGGCGTCGCCGTACTCCTGTACGTGATGATCCGCTGTGCGAGAAATCCCGACCTGGCACCGGCCGACGACGTGGATACCAGCCTGACCACGTGGCAGCGCTGGCAACCTTTCTGTGTCTATGTACTGCCGCTGAGCGGCATCTTCGTGGCCGTGGTGGGCAGCCTGCTGACCGGCTGGGCCGAGCCCACGGAATCTGCCGCTTTCGGCGCCGTCGCCGCCACGTTTGCCGCGCTTTGCTATCGCTGCCTGAGCCTGGACTCACTGGTCACGTCGCTGATGGAGACGGCCAAGGTCTCGGTCATGATCCTCTTCGTGCTGGTTGCCTCCACCACGTTCTCACAGCTGCTCTCATTCTCCGGTGCCACAAGCGGGCTTCTGCAAGTGGTGACGGGGTGGGAACTGACACCGCTGATGGTCGTACTCGGCATGCTGCTGGTACTGCTGGTGCTGGGCTGCTTCGCCGACCAGATCAGCATGATCATGATCACCCTGCCGTTCTTCATGCCACTCGTATCGACCCTGGGCATCGACCCGATCTGGATCGGCGTGCTGTTCCTGGTGGCCATGGAAATCAGTTTTCTGACACCGCCCTTCGGGCTGCTGTTGATCGTGATGCAAGGTGTGGCGCCGCCCGGAATCCGGCTTACCCAGGTATACCAGGCGGCACTGCCTTTCCTGATCCTGCAATTGCTGGTTCTGGCGCTGGTCGTTGCACTCCCCTGGCTGGCGACCGGCCTGCCCGACATGATGCGCTGAAACCACTAAACACCACTCACGCCCTGGGCTGAAAACCCACGCGACGAGGCAATCACAATGGCTGAAAGAACATTTGTCGAGGAGGTCAAGAAGCTACGCCTGGGAGAGGGCGAAACCTTCCAGGGCGAGGGCATCCTGGCCGTCACCAAAGCGCTGCTGCAGTCAGGAGTCGCCTACGTGGGCGGCTACCAGGGGGCGCCGATTTCCCATCTCATGGATGTGCTTCACGACGCCCAGCCCATTCTCGAGGAGCTGGGCGTACACTTCGAAAACAACGCCAGCGAAGCCGCCGCCGCCGCCATGCTGGCGGCCTCGGTCAACTACCCGTTGCGCGGTGCGGTGGCCTGGAAATCCACCGTGGGCACCAACGTCGCCTCCGATGCACTGGCCAACCTGGCCTCGGGTGGCGTGACCGGGGGCGCGCTGATCATCGTCGGCGAAGATTACGGCGATGGCTCGAGCATCATGCAGGAGCGCACCCACGCCTTCGCCATGAAGAGCCAGATTTGGCTGCTCGACCCGCGCCCCAACCTGCCCTCCATCGTCAAGGCGGTGGAGAAAGGGTTTGAGCTGTCGGAAGCCAGCAACACACCGGTGATGCTGGAGCTGCGTATTCGCGCCTGTCATGTCCACGGGCGCTTCCAGACCCAGGCCAACCGCTCGCCCAGCTTCACCATCGACGACGCCTTGGCCAACCCGGTTCGCGATACCAGCCGCATAGTATTACCGCCCGCCAGCTTCCAGCATGAGCATGAGAAGGTAAATACGCGCTGGCCGGCGGCGGTGAACTTCATCAAGGAGCACGGCCTCAACGAGACCTTTCCCGGCGATCATGCCGACATCGGCCTGATTCTTCAGGGCGGGCTCTACAATACGGTCATTCGCGGGCTCGAGCGCCTCGGCCTGGCCGACACCTTCGGCAACAGTCGCATCCCCCTGCATGTGCTGAATGTCACCTATCCGCTGGTGGACGACGAGCTGGAGGCCTTCTGCTCAGACAAGCGTGCCGTGCTGATGATCGAGGAGGGACAGCCCGACTACCTGGAACAGGCACTTGCCAGTATCCTGCGTCGTGCCGATATCGACACTCGACTGCATGGCAAGGATGTGCTGCCCAAGGCCGGTGAATACAATGGCCAGGTGATGCTCAAGGGCCTGCGCGGCTTCCTTGCGGCTGCCGCGCCGACGCTGCTGCCACAGCCTGAGGCACTGCCCACCCCCGACGAGCAGGCACCCACCCTGCCACCTCGCCCACCGGGGTTCTGTACGGGCTGCCCCGAACGACCGATCTTCACCGCCATGAAGCTCGTCGAGCGTGAGCTTGGGCCACGCCACGTGAGCTGCGATATCGGCTGTCACCTGTTCTCCATCCTCCCGCCCTTTAATATCGGCAATACCACCATGGGCTATGGCCTGGGGGCCTCCGCGGCTTCGGCCTTCCACGGTTCCAAGGGCGGCCGCGCCATCAGCGTGATGGGTGATGGTGGCTTCTGGCACAACGGCCTGACCAACGGCGTCGCAAATGCCGTCTACAACGGCGACGATGACGTGCTGCTGATCGTGGATAACTTTTATTCCGCAGCCACCGGAGGGCAAGACCTTCCCTCCTCTCGCGCCGAGAATCCCATACGTCGCACCAACATTCCGATCGAGCAGGCGGTAAAGGGCGTGGGGGTGAAGTGGATTCGGGTGATCGATCACACCTATGACGTCCAGCGCATGAAGGCGACGCTCACCGAAGCCCTGACCACCCGGGAAAAGGGGCCCAAGGTCATCATCGCCCAGTCGGAGTGCATGCTGAATCTGCAGCGGCGCGAAAAACCCAAGGTGCGCCAGGCGCTCAAGGAGGGGAAGCGCACCGTCCGCCAGCGCTTCGGCGTCGACAGCGACACCTGCACCGGGGACCACTCCTGCATCCGTATATCCGGCTGCCCCTCCCTGTCGATACGGCCCAACCCCGATCCTCTGCGGGAACACCCCGTTGCCCACGTGGACAACACCTGCGTGGGCTGCGGCCTGTGTGGCGAGGCAGCCCATGCCGCCGTGCTCTGCCCCTCCTTCTATCGCGCCGACGTGATCAGCCACCCCAATCGCTGGGATCGCCTGCTGCACCGTTGGCGCCAGGGGATCATTCAGCGCCTGCAGGCGTGGCGCGAAAAGCGCCTGGCCCCGTTGCCCCCATCGGCTCACCTATCGGGAGACACCCATGCCTGACGTGACCACAGCCAAACGACCGATCACGCTGGCCATCATGGCGATGGGCGGCCAGGGCGGCGGGGTCCTCTCCGACTGGATCGTCCACCTGGCCGAAAGCAACGGCTACCTGGCCCAGGCGACCTCGGTGCCCGGGGTCGCCCAGCGCACCGGAGCCACCATCTACTACCTGGAACTGTTTCCCGAGGCCGAGGCCGAACGCGCCGGCCAGGCACCGGTATTGGCCCTGATGCCGTCGCCGGGAGACGTCGATATCGTGCTGGCCGCCGAGTTCATGGAAGCGGGCCGAGCCCTGGAGCGCGGGCTCGTGACCCTGGACCGCACCACGGTGATTGCCTCGAGCCACCGGGTATATGGCATCACCGAAAAAAGCGCCATGGGCAACGGCATCCTCGACCCTGAACCAGTCCGTGAGCAGCTTCGGCAGCATGCCCAGCACTTCATCGAATTCGATATGGAAGCCACTGCGCATAGCCAGGGCAGTGTCATCAGTGCCGTACTGTTCGGCGCACTGGCCGGCAGCCAGACGCTACCCTTCCCCCGTGAAGCGTTCGAAAATGCGATACGCGACGGTGGCATTGGTGTCTCGGCAAGCCTGCGCGCCTTCGATGCAAGCTACCAGCAGGCACAGGGCGCCGAACCCCATAGCGCACCGAGCAACACCGCCTCAGTCAATGAAGCCATCCCAGCCAGTAAAACCACCCCTCCCAAGGCAGAGCTGGCGGAGCTTGTCGCCTTGAGAGCCGAGATTGATAGCCGCTTCCCCGAACCGGTGCGTCCGGTAGTGCACGAGGGAGTACTGCGCCTGATCGATTATCAGGATATCCCCTATGCGCGCGAGTATCTGGAGCTGTTACAACTGCGCATGACAGGAATCCAAGAACACCTGGATCACAGCGTTCTGCGAGAGCTGGCACGGCATCTGGCACTCTGGATGAGCTATGAGGACACCATTCGCGTCGCCGATCTGAAAATCCGTTGCGACCGCCTGGCGCGGGTGCGCAACGAGGTCAAGGCCGATCCAGACCAGATCGTCTATACCGCCGAGTATATGCACCCACGCGTCGAAGAGATCTGCGACACCCTGCCGTCCGGCCTCGGACGCTGGGTGATGCGTACCGGCTGGGTTCGCCGCCCCCTGGCAAGAATGACCCAGCGCGGTCGACGCATCAGCCCCCAGCGGCTGCGAGGCTTTCTGCTGCTGCTGAGCGTGGCGAGCCTGCGGCGCTGGCGCAGGAAAACCCTGCGCTATCTTGATGAGCGCCAGCGCATCGATGCCTGGTTGGCAGCGGTCGATCGTGCGCTTGCCATCTCACCGGAGGTCGCCCTGGAGGTGATCAAGGCACAAGGGTTGGTGAAAGGCTATGGCGATACCCACCGCCGCGGCCTGGCCAGCTTCACCACCGTGATGGAGGCCTTCGAGCGCTTCGGCGAAGCGCCCGATGCCGCCGCACGCCTGCACCAGCTTCGCGAGGCGGCTCTCGCCGACGAGAAGGGCGAGACCTTGCAGCGCAGCGTGGGTGAGTGGAAGCCGGAAACGTCCACGGCAGCGGACGACTCGCGTATCGCCGTGAAGCAGTTATAGACGCTAGGCTTTGTCTGAAAAGTCGGCGAGCGAAGGCCAGACAAGGCAAAAATCGGCGAAAAGACGGAGTTTACGGGGTGTAAATGAGTACTTTGAGCCGATTTTTAACGCCGTATGGCCGAGTGCAGCCAGTTTTCGGACAGAGCCTAGGGGCCTGTCGGACTTAACGCTTATCTACTGCGAGATCCGGGCATGGGTACTGATATGAGCACTGACACGAGAAAAACATGAATGAGTACTTCACCACCCGACGCAAGGTTCGCTTCGAGCATTGCGATCCGGCTGGCATCGTCTTCTACCCGCGCTACTTCGAAATGATCAACGCGGTCGTCGAGGATTGGTTCGATGACACCATGGGAATCGGTTTCAACCAACTCGTGGAATCGGGTAGAGGCGTTCCTACCGTCTCCCTGGAGACTCAGTTCCATGCGCCCAGTCGGCTGGGGGAGAGTCTGGCCTTCCACCTCGTTCCCCAGGCCGTGGGGCGCACCAGCCTCACCCTCGAAATCACCGCCACCTGCAACGACCAGCGCCGACTGACAGCCCAGGTAACGCTGGTACTGATCGACCTGACAACCGGCCGGCCATTGCCCTGGCCCGATGCCATGCGCCAGCACTTTTCATGCAACGACACCTGAAGGAAAACCAAACATGACCACCGTCCCCACCCATCAACTCCTTCATCCCGCCCACTGGAAGCCTGCCGTGGGCTACGCGAACGGCATGATGGCCACTGGCCGCACCATTTATGTGGGCGGCCAGATCGGATGGAACGGTGGCCAGACGTTCGAAAGCGATGATTTCGTTGCCCAGGTGCACCAAGCACTGACCAATATCGTAGAGGTGCTGCAAGAAGCCGGCGCCGGCCCCCAGCATCTGGTACGGCTGACCTGGTTCGTGGTCGACAAGCAGGAGTACCTGGCTCGCTTGAAAGAGGTGGGCGCCGCTTATCGCGAAGTGCTGGGCAAACACTTCCCCGCCATGACCATGGTTCAGGTCGCCGACCTGATCGAGGATCGAGCCAGGGTAGAGATCGAAGCCACCGCGGTAGTGCCGGGCGACTGAGTGAAGGGCCTACAGCGGCGTGGCAACGTTGGTGGAGAAAGTAGCTGTAGGAGCGCTCGGTTCGGCGCTCCGAGTCCCCATCGCGACTGGCGTCGATAGGCGCCTCGGCGGAGGCTGAAAGGTTGGTTGTTGTCGCGAATACCGGCAACACCGCCGGGAGGCCTGCGGCCTCCAGTCGTGAGCTGAAGCTACTCCGACAGCGGCGTGGCAACGTTGGTGGAGAAAGCCGCTGTCAGAGCGCTGGCCCCTACAGCGGCGTGGCAACGTTGGTGGAGAAAGCAGCTGTTGGAGCGCTGGTTTCCATCGCGACTGGCGCCGATAGGCGCCCGGCGGAGGCTGAAAGGTTGGTTTTCATCGCAAATACCGGCAAACACCGCCGGGAGGCCTGCGGCCTCCAGTCGTGAGCTGAAGCTACTCCTACAGCGGAGTGGCAACGTTGGTGGAGAAAGCAGCTGTCGGAGAGCTCGGTTCGGCGCTCCGACTCCCCATCGCGACTGGCGCCGTCGGTGGATAGAATCGCTGTAGGAGCGCTGGTCCCCATCGCGACTGGCGCCGGTAGGCGCCTCGGCGGAGGCCTCTTCCAGTGTGGCTCAAGATTGGCCCGATGGCTGATCAAGGTGAGTAATCAGGAAACGAAAAAAGCCTGAGCCCCGTGCAATACAGGACTCAGGCTTTTCGTGTCACTTGAGGGCACCGGCCAATCCAAGGCCAGTTCAGATGGTTTCTACATGGCTGCCTACCGTTCTGGCTGGGAGCGCATGGCGATCCAGCACTGGTGAAACGCGGCGGTGGCACCACAGGCCACGAGCAGTACCACCAGGGCCAATGAGCCCGGGTCGCGTATCGGTACCGCCAGGAAGAACATCGAGACGACCGCCGCCGCGCAGTTGAGCAGCCCAATGGCCCAGACCGACGGCCAGATTTTTCCGATGGCCACCTGCAGCACCGCACGAATCAACAGCAGCGTGACCACGGCGAATCCCAAAAGCCCCACCAGGCCAAAGCCTGCGGCAACGCCGGCGTAGAGGGAATGGAAGCCCTGATAGCCATCCAGCCACAGGCCGAGGTCGCCGGGTGCCATGCTGCCGGTGCCGAACCAGACGTTGCCCCGCCATTCGCGCCACGCCTGCGCCCACAGCATCAGCCGTTCGGTACTGCCGGGATGAATGGCGTGAGCCGCGGCCATCTCGCCCTTCAAGGTCAGAAAAATGGCCTGTAGCGGTTCGAGCAGGCCTTCCACCAGGGTCCTGTCATCGCTGACCAGCACCTGCCAGGTCATCAAGCCCACCAGTAGCGTCAGCAGCAGGGTCAGGGCACCCACCAGGCCAAACTGGCGGCTGCGATATATGCCCATCATCAGCGTAATCCCGGCGAAGCAGAGCACCCCCGCCATGGCGCCGAGCCATCCGGTGGCGTAGCCGGTGGCCACCAGCACCACCAGCACCGGAATGCACATCAGCAGCGCCGCCCCCACCTGATAGGTGGGGCGCCAGCCGATGCCGAGCCGCTGCACGCCGGAAAAGAGCATGGCCAGCAGGATCACAAAACCGATACTGGCGACAAAGCCAGTCTGGGAAGGGTTGCCCCAGGCATGCGGATTGGAGAGCACGCCGTCATCCAATCGATCCCAGTCGGCATGCAGCACGAAGGAAGCGACACCGCCGAGCAGGAACAGCGTGAAGAGCCATGGCCACTGCAGGCGCACCTGGGCCAGCCACCAGCCGATGGGAATGCTGACGACGCCCGTGATCAATACCAGCGGCACCCAATCCGGCGACACCGGCAGCACGCTACTCGCCCCCAGCGTTCTTGCCACCACATAGCCGCCAAGCCCCAGGCTGGCCCAGAACAGCGGCAGCCGGACGGCATCACGCAGAAAGCTAGGCAGCGCAAACAGCGTGGCCAACAGCACCATGCAAGCGCCCAGCGCGCTGACCCAGGGATTCAGCGTCAGCGTGAACAGCGCCAGGTAGAGCCCGCCCAGTGCCAGGTTGAATCGCCAGCCGTTGACGATGGGCCGAGTGCGCAGCATCACACCATCGGCATGGACGCGGGTCAATATGCCAGGCCCCTGTGGCGTGGCGTACAACCTGCGCAGCGCCTTGCTGGTTCGCCAGGCGTGGCGGATGAACACATAATGGGCCACGCCGACGCCGATAAGGCCGAGCAGCAACAGCACATCCGGCACGCCCAACAGCGAGCCCAACACCCCCACGGCTCCCAGCGCGGCGGTCAAGCCCATCAGCGCCATAGTGGCCGCGCCCGGCGAGAACCCCGCGCGCAGGAAGATGTGGTGCAAATGATCGCGGTCGGCGGAGAACGGGCTGCGCCCCTTGCGGATACGCCGGATCATCAGGCTCAGAGTATCCATCACCGGCATTACCAGGACCCAGCCGTAGGCCACCGGGCTCAGCACCGCCCCTTCCTGCTGGGAAAGCTCGATCACGAACCAGGCGATGGCAAAGCCGAGCGCCATGCTGCCGGCATCGCCCATGAACACGCTGGCCTGCTTGCGCCAGGGGTGGCGCATGTTGAAGAACAGAAAGCCCACCACCGCCGCGGCCAGCGAGGTGATCACCACCAGCAACGAAACCTGGCCCTGCAGGGCGGCAATGACGCCTAGCCAGGTCAGCATAACCAGCACCGTGCCCCCCGCCAGGCCATCGATGCCGTCCATCATGTTCACCGCATTGACCAGCCCCGCCACGGCCACCACCGTGACCGGTACCGCCAGCCAGCCCAACTGGACCTCGCCCACCAGGGGGTAATGGCCGAGCGTGGTCACCAGCTGCCGCCCCCACGCCACCATCAACACGGCGGCCATCAACTGTACGCCGAGCTTGACCGTACTGAGCATGTCGCGGGCATCGTCGATCACCCCGCAGGCCACCAGCAGCGCCATGCCGGCAAACAGCGGCCCATGACCGCCCTGCTCAACTGGCAGGAACGGCTGGATCAGCAGGAAACCGATGAAGACCCCAAGCCCACCGGTCAGCGGCACCACCCCCTGATGCTGCTTGCGCCCCCCGGGCTTATCGGCCAGCCCCACCGCCGCGGCGGGGCGACGAAGTACCGCAATGGCAATGGCCGACAGCACCATGGCCAACAGGGGAATGAAACTCCATGAGCCCATATAACTCCCTACGTTCCAGTTATCGCCATGGCGTGGCCGCGCTTTCTGAGAAGCGTTGAACTCACGCACGGCTTGTTCTTGATGATCGAAACCCTTACTTGAAACGGAGTGGCGGCAGAAGCCACAAACACAGGCGGGAAAACTCAGGCCAATAACGCCTCGCCGGGCTCTACTGGCCTGATTGTTGTTATGGGTTTATTTGTTGTCAGGAAACGGGAAGTGCCTGGTATGGATTTTCCAGGAGTCGTCAGACCACCGGTTTCATCAGGGGGATGGTGGGACGCGGCAGGCGTGCTTCGGCCGATATTCGTAATGCGTGCTCACGCCAGAACGGCCAGGTGTTATGTACGGCGTTGTATCGCATGAATTCACTGATTGCCGCTTCGGAAAGGCCATCCCGGTAGCGGTAGGTCGCAGCAAAGCAGGCCGTCATCTCAGCCAGCACCTAACTATCCCCGATATTCGATTCGTAGCTGCCTTGCCGCGGCATGGGCATCCTTCAGGTCATAGATCGGCACCGCCCACCTCTCCTAACCATCATGGTTAGCTCCTTGAGTGTCACGTGCTAACCGGCCATGCGCCAGCCGCGATGCGGACTCGGAGCGCCGAACGGAGCGCTCCGACAGCAAACCTCTCCACCAACGTTGCCACGCCGCTGTCGGAGTATCTTTAGATCACGACTGGAGGCCGCAGGACTCCTGGCGGTGTTGCCGGTGCCAGCGATAACCACTGACCTTGCCGCCTCCGCCGAGGCGCCTATCGGCGCCAGTCGCGATGGAAACCAGCGCTCCAACAGCGATTCTCTCCACCAACGGAGCCACACCGCTGTCGGAGGAAGCTTTAGCTCCGGTCCGACGCATCGGCTACTGGAGGCCGCAGGCCTCCCAGGAACGGGTAAGTTCACGCATTTCTACCAGCGGCAGCTTGAGGATCTCGCCTCCGCGGGAAAGCGAAATGAGGCCTTCCTCCAATCCTTGGCGTACCAGGCGAGCCAACCGGTCCTCCTTGAAGTCGTAGGCATCCATTCCATAAGGCTCTTCGCCGAGCTGTCGCTCACTGTAGAGCGCATGGTAGACCTCGGCATCGATGCCGCTGGGCTCATCGTGCTTGAGCAGCGAACGAGCCCGTTGCCGCTTGTATTCGGCATTGAAGCGTGCCCAGAGCCCGCCACGCGACGCCTCGGGCATGCTTTCCGCCACCCGGAACAGAACGGTACGCCAACTGACGCGAAACACTCGCTTGACCTTGAACACCCGGTCGAGCAACGAGAGCCCCGCAGTCTCGTCCCATTCGCGACGGAAGGCCCCTTCGGGCATCAGGAAGTGTGAAGCAAAGCGGTCGGCCTCACGTTCCTGGGCAGCGTCTTCTTCCGATGCCGCGACATCATAGGCCCCGAGATGCATCAACAAATGGCCAAGCTCGTGAACCGCACTGAAGATCCAGGTCTCTACCGGCAGCCGCCCCCAGGTATTGACCACGATGGCAGGGCCGCCTCGCTCATCGGCCCCGACGGAAAGCCCCATGAAGGCATCGTTGGGCACGGAAATGGAGCGCACCTTGATGCCACGCGCCTCCAGCAGGCCACAGATATCATGCACCGGCTCGCGGTCATTGAGGTGGAAAGCCGATCTCACCCGCTGCGCATAGGCCGGGATATCTTCCGGCCCATGATGGAGGCAGTCCTCCCAGAGCAGCTCCAGCGCATGCCCCGGCCGCTTGTCAACGTCAGTGAAGGTTGGCCGTATTGGGGGACAAATTCCACACCCACGGCGAAGAGCCATAACAGATACGGGACCGAAGTTCGGGTGAAACAGGGTATGAGGCTTGTATTCCAACGGCCAACGCCACTCAGAGTCTGCAGCAATATATTTTATTTTAATAAAACTTAGGATGCGGACACCAAGTCTAGAGTCTCAAGGTACGCATTAATTACCGTTTCTTCATCAAAATGTGTTGCCATACGAATTCGGGCAGCATTGCCCATTGCGGTACGTTCTGCATCTGAAAGCTTCAGGAACTGCCCCATAGCCGCAGCCAGCCCCGCGCTGTCTCGGGGTGGGCACAAGTAACCAGTCACACCTGGCTCCACCACATCTCGGCAGCCAGGCATATTAGTAGTAATAACAGGCCTTCCCACAGCCGCCGCCTCCAGCAGGCTGCGGGGAGTGCCCTCACGGTAGAAAGTTGGCAATACCACACAGTCAGCTGCAGATATATAGGGGCGAACATCAGTGGTTTCACCAAGATAGCTGACCACACCTGAATGGGTAAGGCGAGCAATGTCCCTTTGGGTCAGACCTCCGGCCTTGCCCGTACCATAGGGACCGAGGAGCTGAAATCGAGCTTGCGGGTAAGTCGCATGCAACGATTCTGCCGCTTCAGCGAAAACCTCCACACCCTTGTCGCCCAACATACGGGCCACAAGTAAGAAAGTCACTTGGTCCTGATTCGGCAACGGTGCAGCAGCAAAGTGAGCTAGGTCTACCCCGGACCCAGGCAGTAACCGGGCCTGGCGTTTATCGATTAGTCCAGCCTGAAGAAAGAGTTCAAGGTCATCGGGATTTTGCAAATAAACCTTTGGACAGTGGCGAAATGCAGTTCGATACAGCGGTTTAACCATCTTTTTCAACAGTCCCGGCCTATCAAATACCGAGCCAAGGCCCGTCACGTTGGGAATAAAAGGTATACCAAGTGCCCGCGCACTAAGCGCACCGTAGATATTTGGTTTTATAGTGTACCCCAGAATAGCGTCCGGTCGTATACGACGAATAGAAAGAAAAATACGAAGAAGAAGCTTCAACTCCCGAAACGGTGATGTGCCTGTCGCATGCATGGGCATATTAATCACCCGCACTCCCAAGGCAGTCAGTTCAGGTGTCCGATTGTCAACTGGGACTAGCGCCGTCAGGCTATGCCCTTCTTCAACCAACCGCTGGATCAGCGTAGAACGGAAATTAACAAGTTTGAAAGAAGTGTTCGCAATAAGTAGTATTTTCATTGCAGTACCGAAGAAGACAAGTTAATCAAGGCAGGAAATTGCCACTCATTTAGGCAGCAGGCTGCATTATATAAAAATGGAATTTTGGTAGGGAATCCAATACTGTGAATTATTTGCGTAAAACAACCATATTAGCAATGTTGCAAAGTAAGATAAAAGTATAACCAAGACAGAAATAGTCCGAAAACATCCTTTGAAATTTTCTGGAAAAACAGAAAACACATAAAGTTGCAATGGTATAAAATATACAGCAACTCTATCCAAGAGGGTAGAAGATGGCGAGAAAGGAAGCGCTGCCAAAAGAAGTAGCGACGCTATCGAAAACATACTCCATAAGCGACGCTTACTTTCATTTTCCTCATAATTTCTCAAGAACAGGAGATAGATAATCGCTGCAACAACGCCTATTGATAAACGAACAAATGCACCTGATGAATTATACTCACGTTCGATATAGATATAATGCAATCTGTCCACATGCCCATCAAGAAAAATTAAATATGCGATAGGAATTAATGCAAAAAGCATTGAATATGTGAAAAGGCTCCTTTTAGCAACTGCCAACACAGCAATGGGGGCCAGTAGAACAGCCGTTTTGTGAAAAGTTGCCGCCAATGCAATCAACAACAATGCTCTAAACAGCTGTCCCTTTTCAACCTGCAATATACTTATTAATATGATCCCAAGAGCAACACTTTGACGTGTATAGCCCATTGAAACAACAATTATTAAATAAGGCAACGCTATAGCCAAAACTAAGGCAGGCCTAGTTCTAGAAAATGAAAACTTACGCAAACCATAAAGAAATATTGCAGCGCAAACTGTATTTACCCCCCAGACACCTGCACCCAACTGGAAACTGAGCCAGTTAATAACCATATAGCCAACATCGCTTCTGAGGATGCCTAGCGTAAAACCAATATGATCAAAGACTGTATATATACGATAGTAGCTATCCCAATCCCCTCCCACCTCAAACCTAGCACCAATAAAAAAAATTAGGAATAAAAATATTAAAAACCATAGATAATGCCAAATAAAAGCACCTTTGATACGAGGCTCGATAATCGCCAGAAGACAAGCATAAAAATAAAGGAAAAAATACACTGCCACGGAAAATAAACCTTATGAGTAGTGTTGATATATTTCACATCAGAAAATCAAACATGCAAGTGGTTATGCAAAATTAATCGTGCGCTCTGTTCCGTAGTCTCTTAGCAGGAGCTGTACCTCCTTGCAGAGCCGATCGAACGATAAGTAGGCTCCCCAGCGTAGCCAGTAGTATTTGACCTGCCGCCACAGAATCTCGATCAGATTCTGCTCCGGCGAGTAGGGCGACAGGTAGACCAGGGAAAACGCATGAAAGCCGTCACACCGCGAGAATGTCTGCCAGATAGGTCTCATCCAGCGCGGCTTTCTTCTGTTTCCGCCGGATACCGCCTTTGAAACGGGTCTCCCCTTTCAGGTAATTCAGCGCGATATGTCGGACCCTGGCGAGGTTTTCAGCCGCCTGACCACGGTGAAGCGGAGCGCCACATCCAGGTACCAGTGGAGCTTATTCTCCACATGCCAATGCTGGCGGGCCGCTTCGGCGAGCTTCTTGGCGCTCAGATCGGCAGAGCTGATGTAGTAACGGATCATCGGTGCCTCAGGTGCACCCTCGCCTTCCTGGCGAAAGCTCATTACGACACCCAGCGTTTTCATCCCAGGCCATTCGTTGCTAATCTCCTGAAATTCATCGGTGATTTCGCTGACGATATGATAGCGCGTCTCTTGCCGCCCGCGGTTCTTCTCATCCGTGACATAGGCGCCACCCTCGAAGCTGGCTACTTTGGCCATGGGAAACGCAGCCTCAAAGGCGTCGGCTAAGGCCGGCTGGTTGTCCTTCACCGATAGCAAGTAATCAGCACCCTTCTGCAGCACCTGTGTGGCGATCTTTTTCTGACACCCCATTGCATCGATCGTCACCAGGCAACTTTGCAGATTGAGAAGCTTGAGCAGCTCGGGAATCGCCGTAATCTCGTTAGATTTCTCCGCCGCCTTGTCCTGTCCCAGCACTACACCATTCGCCGCGCTGAAGGCACTGACCATGTGGATCGCGCCTTTGCCCTTCCCTCGGCAGTACGACCCGCTGACCTTCCCCCCAGAAACCGGTCCACCGTCGATGTGAGATTTCCGCTACGTTTACTCTGATAGCAGGAGATCTCACGATGAAGCGTAACCGACATACCGAAGAGCAGATCATCAGCATCCTCAAGGCCAACGAGCGCGGCGTCTCGATCGCCGAGCTGGCTCGGTAGAACGGCGTGACCGAGCAGACCATCTACCGCTGGAAGGCCAAGTACAGCGGCATGGAAGTCTCGGAGGCCAAGCGCCTGCGCGAGCTGGAGACCGAGAACGCCCGGCTGAAGAAGCTCCTGGCGGAAAGCGCCCTCGACAATGCTGCGCTCAAGGAGATTGTCTCGGGAAAATGGTGACGCCCGAAGCGAAGCGGCGTGCGGTGAAGCACCTGGTGGCAGGCGGCTGGCTCAGCCAGCGAGGTGCCTGCCGATTGCTGGGCCTGGCAAGGTCGGT